>NZ_MSQB01000030.1 GCF_002149965.1 Novosphingobium panipatense
CCCCTCCCTACGATCAGCCCAGACAACCGATCCTACCGGCCATCATAGTTGCCGCTCAACCGGCCACCGTAGTTGTCGCCGCGCACCAGATCTCGGATCGGTCCGAAAAGAACTTCGTGTAGGCAAGGAACCTGCCGTCGGGGCTCCATCTTATGATCGCCTGCTTGGGAATGCCCAACGGCAGTCCGCTGATGCCGTACCGACTGGACGTGGCTGCAATGACCTCTCCGCCATCGTCGAGCACCCTCGCGTTTACCGTACCGGCCGTCGGCACGACCAGAACGGCGGTACAGTAAGTGTTGCTTGACGGTTCAGCCTGACGCAGTTGTAATGCGGCTGCGCGTCCATCGGGGGAGAGAACGAAGGGCTCGGACCGAGCGCCAAGTCCCGCGCCACCAAAATCCCGGATGCGCATTAAGTCGTCGGTGTTGATCGGACCTGGAATGCGCTTTGCAGCCAATCCGATGAAGGAACATCGTAGACCTTCCGCTCGGACGCTTGGTGCAAGCAGCAAAAATGAAACAGCAAGACAAATCCGCACGGTATATCGGGACGCCGTGCGGACTTGAAATGCGCCTTTTATACGAGCGCGCATGTCCGCCGTCCCTACCAATCCTTCGAGATCGTGAAGCTGATGAAGCGACCAATTGGTGAGAAGTTGGTTGAATCATAGTTCACATAATAGCTGTAGGCACCACTTGGAGCCGCATAGGGTGGGCGCTGGTTAAAAACATTCTGCGCGCTAATCTGTAATGCCAGCCCGCCGAGGACCGTTCTTTCTTTGGGGAATGTCAGCCGCGCCGAAAGATCGAGAGTCGTCATCGGATGGATTTTTACGGATGGTGAGGAACGATTGTCTTCGAGACCCGCGATATGGTTCAAATAGGTGCCGAGTGTCCATTTCCGGTCCGACCAGATGATGCTTCCGCGTGCTCGAAGGCGCGGCGGATTAAAAATGGTCCCCGCGAGTTGGAGCTCACCCATATCCGCATTGATCACCTGCCGCGACCAAAGCAAGGACGCATTGCCGTTGATCGTCAACGAGGAGGCGTCTCTCAAATCAAATCGATATTCGGCCGACAGGTCTACACCATGAATGTTTTGCCGGGCAGCATTTACATACCGATCGTACAGGATGGCGATTGTCTGACTGGTCCCGCTCCCCCCGCTATAGTCATAATATTTCGAGGATGAGGCTATGAGTTGCTGCACTTGCTCCGCCGTCGGATCGTAACTGACGAAGGCGGCATAAATGGGATTGGAGAGGGCACTGAAAAGCGCTGCACCCGACACCGGCTGGACAATGCGATCCTTATAGGCAACTTCGAAATAGCTGACCGATGCTCTGAAGTTCTTCAGCCAAGACGGGTGAATGTCGAGCGTCGCAGACCAGTTCCCGGCTCGCTCGGGCTTAAGATCAACGTTACCGCCATAATCTATCAAGACCGTCGAGCCCGTCGGGTAACCAGAAGCACCCACCCAGGTGGCTGGATACTGATATGTTACGTGCGGCGCAAACTGTTGGGATAGTATTGGTACTTTGAACGATCGTCCCCAGCTAGCCTTGATGTCGAAATCGGAGCTTGGTGCGTAAATGAGACCGAGCTTCGGGACGGCGACCGACGCCGTGCCTGGATAATATTCGTAACGCACCGCGGCGCTGACCTTGAGCTTATATGCCCATGAAAGATGATCCTCCGGTTCAATAAGTGGCAGCGCCGCTTCCCCAAAACCGTAATAGCTTTTGACAGAACCCCGCCTCAAAAGCACATTTTTCGACTCTTCCTCATACATGTTGTAGCGGTAACCGCCGCCAAGCACGAGTTCGATCGGCCGGGCGGCGAGGCCTTTTAGACTTCCCGAGAGGTATCCTTCCGCCGTGACTAGCCTATTGAAGTAACTCCCAACCGCATTATAAGTTAGTTCATCATTATCGAATTCACGCTCGTCATATTTGGAGTTACTCTCTCCGTAAGTTGCGGAGATATTCAGGTTCCAGTCCGATACCATGCCTACGCGAAGCGACGGCGTGATGGAGTAAGACGTGACATCCGGTCGTTGTTCATATTTTAGGCCATAATCGGTTAGCTGGTTTATAAAGGATGTTCGTCGGCTATAGCTTCCATCGATATGCATCTCGACGCTGGCCCCTAGAACTTGCCTCAGGCTGGCAACCACGCTGTCTTGATGAGTCTGCGGATAGAGCGTACTCTCACCGGGCATTTGAGACGAATACGCACGATCACCCGCATAGATTGCACTGTTGGTTTTACGCTCATATGTCGCAGTTAAGCTACCTGAGGTCCAGCGCTTCCCTACCGCTGCACTGTACTGCTGAAGAAAATCGCCTCCATCAGTGGCTCCGCCCAGAGTAGCTGCCAGCGAAGCGCCGTCGTAATCCTGTTTCAGAATGATGTTGACTACGCCGCCGACCGCGTCGGATCCGTAAATAGCTGATGCGCCATCGGCGACGATTTCCATTCGATCCACGGCAGCTAGAGGGATCGCCCCGAGATCGACCGCTTGAACGAATGAGCCGTATGACAAGCGATGGCCATTGAGCAAAGTCAGAGTTGCATCGCCGCCCAACCCACGAAGATTGGCAGTAGAACTGGAATCCATGTTTTGATTTGTGACACCGCTGGCGCCCCAGCCCACGCCGGGGTTCTGCCCACCTCCAAAGTTTTGTGAAACAGAACGGATCGCTTCGCCCAAGTCGGTTTGACCGGCCAGTTTGATAGAATCCGCATCGAGCCGGATCGTTGGTGAGGCTGTTTCAGCTGATTTTATGTGGGATCCAGTGACGATGATTTCATCGCCGTTTCCCGACATGTTCGCATCCGCCGACATACCTCCAACCCTGACGATCAGCGCGCCGTCGATAACTTCGGCGGTCAGCCTTGTGCCTTTCAGCAATCGCTTTGCTGCCTGTGCCGGTGAAAATTGACCCTTGAGAGGCTTAGAGGTCTTTCCCCGCAGTGGATCGGCCGGGGCAGAAAATTCCAAACCACTTTGGCGGGCAACGGCTCGCAGTGCCTCGGTTAGAGACTGGGCGGGTAAATCGAAATTTCGAACCTGATCGGCTTGCGCCATTGCAGGTGTGGCGCTGATCAACGCGCAAGCGCAAACACCGACGAAAAAGCCGTTACGAACCACTCGCATTTCATCCCCCATTGCCTGGATGGCGCGTTGCGTGACGCGCATACAAAGCTTGACGGGAGAAATTCAGCGGCGAGCATTCCGCCGATTATTTTGTCAGTACGAGCCTGTCCGACCCTTGATTCTCAACGGTGAGGCCGAGCGCGCGGGCAAGATGTTTCGCCACACTTTCGGGGTTGCGGATATGCAACTCCGCACTCACCCGCATCGCGGCAACTTCTGGAGAAGCTGCCACCAGCTTGACGTCGGAATAGAGGTTCACCTCGGCGAGGATCACATTAACGGCCTCATCGTCATAGCTCTTCACGCCGATTGTCCATTGCTCGTCGTTGGCCGGCGCCGGTTCGGTGACAGCATTGCCGGTTACCGTGGGTGTGCCAGAGTAGCGTATCCGTTCGCCTGGTTGAAGGTAGCTCTTCGCTGCCGACGCCGATGGCTTGCGTGTCTCGCATGGCGGAGTGACTGCGATACGCCCTTCGTACAATACCACATTCATCTGGCAATGCGCGCGCCGTTCCACACCGAACCGCGTGCCGAGCGCTGTGGTAGTGCCGCCATCCGCGGTGACGGTGAAAGGGCGTGAAACATCATGAGCAACGGCGAAGATGGCGCGGCCATGATCGAGCGTGACGTCCCGGCGGTCCCTATGCATCCGGACGAGCAAGCGGCTATCGGTATCGAGCGTCACGACCGAGCCATCCGCAAGCGTGATATTTCTGACCTCACCTTTCCGGGTCGTGAAGATAAGCGGCGCGTCGTCATACTTCCCGTCGGAGGATGTAATCGGCGTAGGTGCGGAGGGCGAACGCAAATTCTGGCCGAGCACAAAATGAGCTCCCAGCAGAAGGATGGCGGCGAGCGATGCGGCGATCGCCAACTTTGCCCAGGGCCTTCGGGGACGGCTGTCGCTTTTGTGACTGTTTTGACGTTCGCGAAATCTCGCAGATGCGGGATCAACGATGTTCGATATCGCGGCGTCGGCGACGTCGAATGCGGCCTGGTGCTCGGGCGACTGCGCGCACCAATTCCTAGCAGCAGGCTTTCGTGCCGGGTTCTCGCGGACCGCCATCGCCCAGCGGCGTGCCTGCTGGCTGAGGGTGAGCAAGCCCGGTTCTTCGTCCGTCATTGGCCTTCCATCCCGTCCAACAGATGGTCCAACACCTTGAATATCTTTCTCTTCACCGCCCACTCATTCAGCCCCATGCGCCGCCCGATCTCGCGAAAACTATACCCTTCCACTCGGTTGAGAAGAAACAGTTCGCGATCGAAGGGGTCAAGTTCCTCCAGCAGCCTCTCACAAAGAGCGATGTCCTGGCGAGCAGTCAAAATTCGAAGCGGATCGAATGGGGCAGGGATGTCGTCAGCATCCGACAAAGGACTTTTCCTATTATCCACGCGGGTTGCAGAGAGATCTGCGCGGTCGCGCAGCAGATTGATAGCAATACGGCGTAGATAGGCTTGGGGCGTCGTGAGAATTTTAACTGCGCCACTTCGAATAAACCGAACGAACGTCTCTTGGGTAAGCTCATCGGCTTCCGCTGCGGATATTGAATTGCGATAGAAGTATCGCGTTAGCCACCGACTTTCTTCACAGTAGAGTTGGACGATTACATCGTGGCTCGCGCTATCAATCGTACCATCTGTTTCGTCTGCACCGCTAAGAGATTGACCGTCATCCACTTCCACCGCCTCACGCTGGGAAGCTCCTGAGTTACAAGCGACTGGACCCGCTTTTGGCGCTCAAATGCCTCCTTATCGTTACATGATAACCACCTAGAGCCCCATGACGCAATCACAAATGGCACGATTAAGGGACAGACATGGGTTGGCGAGTATCGCCATCTCCATTTCATGGAGTTGGTTCGTATCCTCGCCCGAAATGTGAAGCATCATCGCAAGCTGCAGGGAATGACCCAGGAGCAGCTTGCCTTATCGATCGAAATGAAGCGGAGCTATGTCAGCGGGATTGAATGCGCAAATCGTAACCCGTCAGTGAAAGCGCTGGAGCGGCTAGCGAGCGCCTTAAATATCAACCCAAGTGAGCTCTTTGTCCCTCTGGATAAATATCCTGATGATCAATACCCGCCTATCCCAAGGGGCCGACGGGTCTGATATTCGTCGCTTGCGTGCCAGTCAGTTTTTCAAAATATCTCCCAACTCATCCATAATGTGATCCATCCGGCATCGGGTCCTGTCCGATAGCGAAACAAGGCTTCGCCTCCGGTCCTCTGGATCGGCCTTACGGTCCAACATGCCCGCATCGATCATCTCCACCGTGCGGCGGAAGGCCGTCGCGGTTGAGAGCCCGGATGTCGCGGCGAGTGCCTTGAACCCCTCTCTCATCCCCTGCTCCCTCGCGCGATAGAGATCGATCACCATGAGCCATTCGGGCCATTGCCGCCTTGCGAGCCCGAGCTTGAGCTCAGCGAGGCGGTGCTGCTGCTTGAGCGCTTCGCAGATGCGCTGTCGCTGATCCATGGCGCTTACCCAGCCCTGGTCCGAAGCGGGGCGGGAGCGACCGGCAGGAGCCCCGACCGATAGTCGGCGATCAGCGCCTCCTGATCCGGGCGAAGCATGTCGATTGCGCCCACCGGGCCGTTCTGCGCTTCATCCAGCAGCAGCGAGGGACAGCGGCCCTCGTAAGTTCCGAGGTTGGGCCGATGGGCGCGGTAGCCGGCAAGGCCCATCACATCGCGCGGCAGTGTGCGAGCGACATGTGGCGGATAGGCGAGCCACGGCAGTTCGTAAGGCTTGAGCCAGCCGAGGCTGTAACTGATGATCATCCCACGCCGCGGCGTCGTGGTCACGTTCGCTCCGCCTGCATGAAGGGTGGATCCGAGGAACAGCAGGGCATCGCCCGGCTGCATTTCGGCAGGAACTGCCTCCTCCATGCCGATGAAGATTTCGTCCTGGCGCCGATGGCTGCCCGGCCAGACCAGCGTTGCGCCATTCTCGGCCGTGTAAGCAGAAAAAGGCCACATGACGTTGAGAAGATATTCGACGCCGGGCGCATGGATGGGCCACATGTCCTGGTCCCGGTGCGGGGGCTGGGGGAGACCGCCCGGTTCGATCTCGATCGCCTGGGTGAGGTTGAGCTGGATCGTATCGCACCAGGGCCGGAGAATTCGCTCGGCAAGACCGTGGATCAGGGGATCGAGAACGAAACCGGCAGTGCGCGGTGAGCGGTGCAGAAGCCCATGAAACCGCCGCGTCGTGTCGCCGTAGAAGGGCCCCTGCGAGAGCGGTGTGGTTTCGAAACCGGCCCGCAGATCATCGCCCAGCTTTTCCACCAGAAGCCGCGGCGCTGCACCGCGGACGATGCAATAGCCGTCCCGGTCGAGCTGATCGCCATAGTGCTCGATGTCCCGCTGCAGGCTGTCGATAGCAATGAGGGTCACGACTATCTCCCTTCAGGCGGCTTTGTGATCGATCGCGGTGGTGGGAAGGATGCGCATCGGAACGTGGATTCCGGCCGCCCGCAGCTTGTCAGGCGTGTCGGCATCGATTTCGATGAGGAGGGCGCCGGTCGGCAGACCCGCGATCATCTGCGGTATACCCAGTGGCCGAACCGTCCAGCCCAGCGAAAGGATCTGGCTGAGCCAGCTGGAATCGGCAACGCAGCTATAACCGGCGATGCCGCGCTGGAGGGCGAACTGAACCACGGCTGTCGCGAGCGCATTGCGGACTTCCAGCCTCCTGGCGGCCCGCAGGCCGCGCGAAAGGCATAGCCGGCTCAGTTCGAAGATTTGCGGGCCAACCGGCACGCTTGTGTCGCATAGCGAAGGGAAGATCGTCCCCAGCACATGCGGACGGTTGCTGGGCAACAAGCGGATGGATCCCTCATGGGCGCCGCTGTCGTCGCTGGCGACGATGTAGATCGCGTGGCCATCATCGAACTGGTCGATTTCGAACGCTTCGGCGACCACCGGGACGTCCCAGCCTAGCAGGTCCACGAACACTTGCTTGCGCGCATGATGCATGGCGTCGAGAACCGGGTTGGCGCCGGGCGGTTCGTGTCCTTCGAAAATCCGGATCATGGTGATGCTCCCTGTCTGGCCGGAATCGGCAGGGAGCATCATCGGTGTGAGGGACACCGCGAGTCTGTACCCGGAACTGGGACTTGATCAGTGCATCGACAGCAACTCGGGGTACGTGACGATGCCGTCGAACAGAGCGCGGGCGATGAGGTTGTTGCGCTGGATATTCCCGTAGGCCCGCATGATGCGCTTGGCATATTCATGCGTCGTATGTTCCGAGAGGTGCAGGATGTCCGCGATCTCGCCATAGGTCTTGCCGCGCCCGAGCAGGATCAACACTTCTCGCTCTCGGGGTTTGAGCTTGGGCGGCGCTGGGAGTTCAAGACCTGCCCGGAGCCTTACGACCCGCCGCATCGCTTCAAAGGCAAAGGACACCGCGAAGAAGGCGGCAGGCATCGCCTCGGATGGCACTGTGTCAAGCCGCGATGTGGCGAAAGTGCAACTTCCGGCATATTCGCCGGGGAGGTGCATCGGTACCGTGTAACCGCCGCGCAGGTTCCGCTTCGCACCCTGTTCGAAGATGTAGCGCTGACGCGGCGTGAGCGTTTCCAGCATCCGGGGATTGGGCCAGAGGAAGCCGGTGTTTCGCCCGTCGCACGAGATCTGGACCGGGTCATCGAGGAAATACTGCCCGCTTAAGATCTCATTCAGCCAGTCGCTGTCGTAATTGGTGAGACCATAAGCGCCGACCGGCGGGTGCAGCAGATCGACATGATGGCTGATCGCGAACCGATCGAATCCCAAAACGAATGTCAGGCGTTCAAGGGCCTCATAGACCCGGTTATCGTCTGACGTCTCCCCCAGAATACTGACTATCTGCTTGTAGTCGTCCCTGTCGAACATCGTATGCCTCCTTAATTCATGTTCGGAAATTTCCTTTCAGGCATCCATTGGTCGCGCCATGTTCGGCGTTATGTTTGAGGGCGAACGTAATATTTTCGGCGTCTCGCGAAGTGGAGCGGGAGGAGGAAGACAGATGATCTGTAGTTTTCCTCATCTTCAGCGTGGAGCCCGCCATGCCCACCCAAAAAGTCCTGACCGCGTTTCGCGAACTTCTTCTTCGTGCGCGTGGTGCGCATGCCCGTTGGCAACGCAAGCGGCGGCTTGCGCGCCATACCCGCAAGCTTGAAGCGATACTGCGCGAAGAGCCGCCCTATGTAGCCGAGGCCGTCGACCTCTTTTTCCGCCAGAAACAGCCTGTCCCCGTCATTGCGGAGACACTCGGCGTCGACGCCGAAGAGGTCCGGGACGCGCTTCTTCGTATTGTCGAACACTTCGAAGCGGACGTGCATTGATATGTCCATCTGCTTTCCGGGTTCTGGAGCAAGGCTCAGCCAATCCGCCGGACCAGCGTATCGCGCAGCGACGCTCCTGATTGCGGATTGTCCAGCCCCCGGCCCGTAGAGCGCGCAGCGGATTGGAGAGATGAGCATCATTTCAACCACCCCGCCTCGCGAAAGCTCACAATCCCGCGGCGCGCGACGACGAGATGATCGTGCACGACGATACCGAAGAATCGGGCTGCGTTCGCGATCTTCTCTGTAAGATCCCGATCCGCCCGCGACGGTGCGGGCGACCCTGACGGATGATTATGCGCGAGAAGAATAGCCGTCGCATTCAGGTCGAGGCACCGCTTGAGGATTTCACGTGGCCAGACCTGAACACCGGAAACAGACCCGATCCCCATGACCTCGTCGGCGATCAGTTCGTTACCTGCGTTCAAAAACAACACGCGAAAATGCTCGACCCGCTCATAGGCCATGTTGCCGCGCAGATAGTCGTGAAGGGTCTGATCGCTCGACAATATCGGTCGCCGGATCAGGGCGGACCACAGCATCTGCTTCAGCACGCGCTGGAAGCAGCGGAATGTTCGCTCGACATCCATGGCGTGGTCGAGCAGCTCAATCCGCTCGGCCGGACACGCCGCCAGCGCGCCACCCAGTGACCCGAACCGGGTGAAGAGGCGATCGGACAGTTCGCGGGCCCGGTCCGGGCGGGTGAGCCCGATCAGCTCTTCCAGGGCGCGTCGGCACCCCGGCGCTTCAGTCGGTCCTGATGACGCCATGTCGCGGCGATCAGGACGATCTGCGCCAGCCAGCTCCATACCGCTATCGCATGCATATAAGCGCGCGGCACGACATTCGGCACTGTCTGCAGCATGACATGGACGATGACCTCGTCCGCCAGCATCGCTGCAACCCACATCGGCCAGAAGCGATTGCTCCGAAGGGATAGCCATAGGAATATTCCCAGGATAGCCAGGTCGGTCAGAAGAATACCTGTCTCGACGTTCTCGAAGCGGTGTATTGCGGGCGATGCAGCCAGAACGCTGAGACCCGCGCCTCCAAGCAGGGTTGCCGCCCCGATCTGCTCGGGACGGCCCCCTTTCACGAACGCATAGCCGCTGCTGACGACCAGCAGAGCGGAGAACAGGATTTGTCTCGTCATGACCCATGGCAACATGATTTGTGAAAGCTCGTCAATCACGAGACGCGGGCGATCAAACCGCCCGCAGGTGCTGGCCGGCGGGCTCCGAGATAGCGCCCCTGACCTTGAGCAGGTCGCCATAGCTCACCTCGGTCAGGCCCATGTCGTCGCTGGCCTGTTTGAGATTGGCATGGGTCGCGACGATCCTTTCGCGCGTTTCGGCCACGAGCACCAGGGCCGAGGCGGAACTGGCAAAGGCGTCCTGGCCGATGGCCGCCGATAGACGGGCATCCAGGCGAGCCAGGGGGAGGGCCGCATTCAGTTCGGCAATCCGGGCGGCTGCGATATCGAGGGCCGCTTCAGCGGCGAAGAGACGTTCAGCAACGTTTCGGGCGATGGATTGGCGTTGAGCGCGCATGGTTGCTCCTTCCCATCCTCACGGACAGGTTCAAGAATATGGGTTTTGGGATAAAAGCTGCCCTACTGGCTCACGAGAGTGTTGAGCGCCGAGAGCAGCGACACTGCGGAACCTATGATGACGAGCAGCGCCGCCATCAGGAACACAAAGATGATCAGCGTATAAGATCCGGTCAGGTCATTGTCTTGCCTCCCTGCTGTACGGACGGGAGCCAGATCACGCAGGGCGCGTAACGAGCGAGCGCGGTTTCCATTGGCCAAAAGCCGTTGTTCCTCCGCGAAGCTGTCGACTGCCTGTGCTACTTGCGTCTGTGTGTCCGTAGGTTCGTCAACACGCACATCAGGGCAGGAATCGCGGTTCTCGCCTAGGGGCAATAAATGAGGGGGCAAAAAATGTTGGAATTCTGATGGGGCATTTTGTGCCTCCCAGGCCACGAACATCTGGGCTGCGACCCTGCGGGAAACCCCGCCCAATATCTGGCGCGCCTCGAATATGAGATTGTTCACGGTGCTGGGCGACAGACCCAAAATCAGGCCGATTTCCTTGGCGGAATAGCTCTTTGCCGCCTCGCGCAAGCAGTCGCCATGCCGCCGGCTGAGAAGCTTCATCTTGTCCGAATGGTCTGTAACCAAGGGCATTTCCCGTCGCCCTCCTCGGGCAATATGAAGTCGCACCTTTCCTGCTGCGCGTCGTATCCGATCTTCCGGCTATGCCTGCCGGTATCGGTGTCGAATTCGATCACATGCCACTTCAGACTATACCTCTCCGATCCGCCTGGTGACAGGTCAAACAGGCGATTGGTCAAGGGAATCAATGATATGTAGCCTTAAGGCAACGGTAGACGGTTAAAATCTATTAACCCGGCTCGTACGGGCGACGACTCGCTTTTTACGCCGACGTCAATTCGAGTCGGGCGCGAGCGGGATGCGGCGAAAGGGAGGGGGAGGGCGAATGGCGAACGAAACGAGGTATCGCCATGCGAAGCTTCCACTGGATGTCGCCCATTGTCGACATCCGCATATCCCCCGCCCATGCAGAAAGCGAGCATCGTGGCCCCAGCACCTGACCTCGAGATCGAGGGCCAGCGGCTGTGCCGACGGCTCGGCGGCAGATGGACGAATGGGCAGGGGCTCTGCCTGTGTCCTGCCCATGACGACCACGATCCCAGCCTGTCCATCCGCGTCGGTCACTGTGCCCTGCTGTTCAAATGCTTTGCAGGCTGTGACACGATCGCCGTCCTCCATGCGATCCGCCGCCTGGATCTGCCTCTTCCCCGCCCGGCTCCCGACGTTCCATTATCGCGCTCGAACCAGACCGCTACGCGACCGGGGCCTGCCCTGCGTGCATGGGAGGCATCTGTTCCGCTCATCGGTACGCCGGCCGAAGCCTACCTGTCCGGGCGCCTGCTTCAGCCGCCGCGGCAAGACCTGCGCTATAACGCGCGCGCACCGCTCGGACGCGGCCGCAACGTGGTATTCCGTCCGGCGCTGATCGCCGCAGTGCGCGAGAGACACCGGGTCGTCGCTGTCCACCGGTCCTTCCTCGATCCGGTGTCATCCACTCTCGCGAACGACTTGACCGATCCTCGCATGATGCTGGGACGTCCCGGTCGCGGCGCTGTCCAGCTGGCGCCGGCGAACGACATTCTGGGTCTCGCTGAAGGGATCGAGACCGCGCTTGCGGCCATGCGGCTGCACCGGCTTCCGGTATGGGCCACGCTGGGCGCCGAGCGCGCCGGGCATATCCTCTTGCCGGAAAGTCTCGAACGGCTCGTGCTCCTGTTCGACAGGGATGCGGCCGGGTGGTCCGCGCACCAGCGCGCTCTGGAAGCTTATGCTCGGCCTGACCTCGAGATCCGCAGTATCTGGCCGCCTGCAGGGCATAACGACTGGGCCGATGTGCTCGCCACCCGCCTGCGGGCGGCCTGACGAGATGCCTACGAGAGGAGGCTGCCCCGCGTCACGAGACGCGGGGCAGCGAACCCATCAGCCGTTGAGGCGATCCTTCACCGCCTTGGCCGGAGCGAAGCTCAGCTTCTTCGAGGCCTTGATTGCGATGGTCTCGCCGGTCGCCGGATTGCGGCCCTCGCGCGCCGGGGAATCCTTGACCTTGAACTTGCCGAAGCCGTTCAGCGAAATCTCCTCGCCCTTCGCGGCGGCATCGGTGATCAGATCGAAGACGCTGTCGACGGCCTGGCGTGCATCGGCTTTCGTGAGGCCGAGCGCCACCGCCAGCGCTTCTGCGAGTTCGGAATTGTTCATGAAGAGACTCCTGGAAAATGGCGAAGCCCGTGTCCTTAGCCGCGCAGTAGCCCATGGTCACGACCCAAAAAGGCACGACCGGAAAGGAGAGGGGGAAGGGGGCAGGGCGCGCGGCCTGATTGTGCGGGCCGTCTCTGCTCCAGGAGTTATCCTATGATCAAACCAGCCCTGCTCATCCCCGCGAGCCATCTCGCCAAGTCGCCCATCAACGTGCGCAAGCGGACCGATCCGCGCGGCGATGCCGAGCTCGAAGCCAGCATCGCCGCGCACGGCCTCCTTCAGAACCTCGTCGGCGTGCCGGTGTCCCGAAAGAAGGGGCATTACCGCATCACCGCCGGTGGCCGGCGCCTCGACGCGATCCACCGCCTGATCGAGAAGGGCCGGCTGCGGCCCGATCATGAAGTGCCTGTCCTGGTCCTTTCCAATACGAAGGACGGTCGCGAGATCAGCCTCGTCGAGAACTTCGAAAGGCAGGCTCTTTCTCCTGCCGAAGATTGCCTCGCTTTCCGCGATCTTATCGAGGTGGAAAAGCTGAGTCCTGCGGACATTGCCCGGCGTTTCGGCATCGAGGAACGCTTCGTGCTCGGCCGCCTGCGCCTGGCCAATCTCGCCGATCCGATCTTCGCCGCGCTCGAGGGCGAGGAGATCACGCTCGACGTCGCCAAGGCCTATGCCACGACCGCAGATACGGGCCGGCAGATGGCGGTGTGGGAATCGCTGCGGGCCGGCTTTTCGCGCGATAACGTCAACGAGATCCGGCGGGCGCTCAAGACCTACAGCTACCGCGCCGATGATCCCAGGGCACTGCTGGTCGGTCGCGACGCCTATATCGCCGCCGGTGGGCGTGTCGAAGACCAGGATCTGTTTTCCACCGCTACCGATGAGCGCTGGATCGATACCCATATCCTCGATGACCTCGCCGCAGAAAAGCTCGCCGTGCAGGCCGGGGCGATCCGTCAGCGTGAGGGGCTGGGCGAGGTGCGGGTGGTTGCTGCCGAGCACGTTCCCTACATGGCGACCTTCGCGCTGCAACCGCTGCGCGGAACTGTCGAGCCCCTCACCGGCGACCAGGAAGCGCGTAAACAGGAGATCGAAGCGGAAATCGCCGCGATCGACCTTCCCGCGGGAGATGAAACCTATGAGCCCGAAGGCGATGAGGCGCAGCGCTATGCCGACCTCCAGGCTGAACTGGATGCGATCACCGAGCGTGAACCCGTGATCGATGCCGAGCAGAAAGCCTCCGCGCTCGGCTATGTGGTGTTGAAACCCGATGGAACCCCGCAGATCCATCATCAGCTCTACCTCGCACCCACAGCCGACACGGGTGCCGACGAGAGCGATGACGAAGACGCCGAACCTGCCGACGGGCTCAGCGGCTCCGGTGCGGCGATCGATACCGCGCCCGCCATGAGCCAGCGCCTGCGGGAGATGCTGGCGATGATGAAGACCGAGCTCCTCGCCGTCCATGTCGCCAGCGACCCGGCATTCGCGCTCGATCTCGGTACCTTCCTCATGGTCGAGCGGGAATGCCGGCATATGCCCTGCATCGTGCCGAGCGATCTATATGCCACGGCGCCCCAACCGTTGCTTGCCGATTTCAAGCCCGAGACCGCGGCTGCGGCAGAATGGCGCAGGCTGGAAGAGGCGCTCGACCGCAGCTGGACCGGCTACTCGGGGTTAGAGGAGCGCTACGATGCCTTCTGCGCGCTTGACGATGAAGCGCGAGCGGCCTGGCTCGGATGGGCGATCGCGCGCACGCTCCATGCCGTTCCCGATGGGCGCGAGGGCACCGACCTCCTCAACCATCTCGGTCGCAAGCTCGGCATCGACGTCGCCGCCTGGTGGCGCCCCACTGCACTGACCTTCTTCGACAAGCTGACCAGGCCCGGCATCCTCGCTCTCTTCGAGGGGATCGGCGGCGAGGAATTGCGCGTGCGCTATACGGGTTCGAAGAAGCACGACCTTGCCGCATCGGCCGAGCGGCTGTTTGGCGGCGACGTGGTCATCGAGCCCGAGATCCAGGAACGGGCGCTCGCCTGGCTGCCCGAGCAGATGCGATTTGGCCCTGCCGAAGGGGAAGCCGAAGCCGATGCCGATGCTAAAGTGGCGAATGCCGATGCGGACATGCCCGTCCGGTCGATCGACGCATCCGATAACACAACAGGCGAAACTCTGCCGCGCGCCGCGTGAAGATCGCAGGGACCGGGCTTGTCCCGGTCCCGCCTTGTCCCATCAGTTCAGGCCACAGCACTTCTTGTACTTGCGCCCCGATCCACAGGGGCAAGGATCGTTTCTGCCAATCTTCTGGCGTTTGATGCTGGACGGCCGGTGTGGATCATTCTCCAGCCGCCACTGATGGAGCATCTCGACCCAGATGGGGATCAGATCGGGCGCTTCGGTATCCCAGCGATCCTCCTCGGCGCGCGTGAGCTTCCGCGTCCCGTCGGCTAAGGCGCGCAATGTCCGGATGCCCTCGATCGCCGCCCGGCATCCGGCGTCATCGTCGGCCAGAACCCGTAGCCACCCTGCAGGCGAGAGATCCATCGCCTGCCCGAAACCCCCGATCCACATCTCCCACAGCGTCTCGTCGGTCCGGGTTTCGATTTCCAGCACCGGCTCGAACGTGCCGGGCTGCGCCAGCGATGCGAGGATTTCATGGTAGCGATGCATCACCAGATCGATGAAATGCTGCATGCCGCCGGCATCGGCGAAGGTGGGAATGCCCTCGCCGTCGTCTCCCGCCCAGACCATCTTCAGCCATTGGCTGGGCACGATGAGATCCGGACTGACGATGACGCCGGTGAGGAAGCCGTCGAGCTGGGTGAGCAGCATGCAGTCGTCGCCCTGCGCGAGCAGCAGCTGATCGAGCTCATCGAGATAGTCGAACGAGAAAGCCATTTCCCTTCCTAGCCCGCCTTCGCCCGCTCGTCATCGTTCGGGACATCTCCCCACAATTCCTGGCATCCGCACCGGGACCAGCGCGCAAGGACCGGAGGGAGGGGGAAGGGAGCGATGAATGATCGTGTTATCTGCCGAGGTGCCCAAGCATATGTCCCAACTCGCCTTCGCCACCATGGATGCACCAGCATCCTTGCATTGCGTCGCCATCTTGATCGCCCAGCACATGCGCCGCGGCGCGCAGATTACGCGACAGGCTCTCAAGCGCTTCATGCTGGAGGCATTCGGGGCCGACGACGCCGATGGCGCCTGGACCATGCGCGATGCCTACGATGCACTCGAAGCCGCGCAGGTGATGCTGCTCCAGGATGCGGACTGCCCGCTCCTGCGGGGAGAACCACGGCAGATGTTCGCGGCACTGCGGGCGTTCGAGCACGCGCTCCCCACCCAGACCTATCGTTCGGAGCGGCAGATTGAATTCCAGCAGTTCAGCACGCCGCTGAGCCTCGCCTGGCTCGCAGGCCTTGCCGGGCAGATCCGGCAGGATGACCTCGTGCTCGAGCCGTCGGCGGGCACGGGGATGCTCGCGGTCCTTGCATGGCGAGCGGGTGCGGGCCTGCAACTCAATGAATTAGATCCGAAACGGGCCGACCTGCTCGGCCGGATCTTCGATCGAACCGTTACTCGCCATGACGGCGAACATATCGGCGATCTGCTCGCGGGCGCTCCAAGTCCGACGCTGGTGCTGATCAATCCACCCTTCAGCCGCAGTGCCGGGCGCGGTGTCGATCGCCACGCCGGCGCCCGCCATCTGCGCGCCGCGCTGACCCGCCTCGCCCACGGCGGCCGCTGCGTTGCCATCATGCCCCCGAACTTCGCGGCCGATGGCACCGCTTCGCTCGGCTACACTGCCGTTGCCGAGCTGGCGCCGCCGCGCGCCGAGATCACCATCCGCGGAAACCCCTATGCCAAGCATGGCACCGGTATCGATGTGCGCCTCCTCGTTTACGACAAGGGATGGACGGGAGAAGCCCAGCGTCATGTCGCGGACACGATCGAGGCGGCTCTCGATATCGTGCTGGCTCTTCCCTCCCGGCTTGATCCTTTCGATCCAGCCCCGGCGCCCGCACCAATGGCCAGGCCCCGTCCCGTCCCTGAACCCAAGCCAACGCTCACCGCTCCCCTGATAACGCGGCCGTCACGGAAAATAGCGCCGCCAGTCCGAATTCCCGCGAGCGAACTGCCCGAGCCGGTATCGTACAACGTACGCAATACACCGCTCGCACCGGGACAGGCGATCGGCATCTATTCCCGGTGGCAACCCACTCGGCTTGTGTTCGACGACGCCTGCGCGCATCCGGACGAGCTTGTCGAATCCGTCGCGATGGCATCCGTCTCGCTTCCGGCGCCTCGCTACCACCCCCGTCTCCAGAAGCGTGCCTTCAAGGCGCTCTCCGACGCGCAGCTTGAGACCATCATCCATGCAGGCGAAGCGCACGAACGCGATCTTCCCGGGCGCTTCTCGACGAATCTAGCCGGTGATCGCCTGCTCGAGGACGAGGAGGGCAGCACCTACCGGACCGGCTTCTTCGTTGCCGACGGGACCGGCGTCGGGAAAGGGCGTGAGGCGGCAGGCATCATTCTCGATCAATGGAACCGCGGCAATCGCCGCGCGATCTGGATTTCACTGGCCGATCTCATCGAGGACGCGCGCCGTGACTGGACGGCGCTTGGCGGCCTTGCCATCGATATCCAGCCGGTCGCGAACTTTGCGCTGGGCACACCGATCACGATGGAAAGCGGCATCGTCTTCCTGACCTACGCTGCGCTGCGTTCGAGCCGCCATGATACGGCATCGCGCCTGCAGCAGCTGCTGGACTGGACCGGTAAGGATTTCTCCGGAGTGATCGTCTTCGACGAATCCCACGCCATGGCCCACGCAGCCGGGACCGAGACGGACTTCGGGAAGGCGCACGGCTCGGAACAGGGGCTCGCCGGCGTCCGGCTGCAAAATGCGCTGCCACGTGCCCGCGTCCTCTATATGTCGGCAACCGGCGCGGCCCGGCCTGAAAACCTCGCCTATGCCGTTCGTCTCGGGCTATGGGGAGCCGGTACGGCCTTCGCCACGCGCGACATGTTCATGAAGGCCATGGAAGAGGGCGGCATCGCCGCACTCGAAGTCGTTTGTCGCGATCTCAAGGCGATGGGTCTCTACACCGCGCGCGCCTTGAGCTTCGCCGGCGTCGAGTATGAACCGCTGGAGCATGCGCTCACGCCGGACCAGATCTCGGTATACGATGCCTACGCGGACAGTTGGGGGATCATCCATCGAGGCCTGCGAGACGTTCTCGCCGAGATCGGCGTAGTCGACCGCATTTCCGGCAAGACCCAGAACGGCCAGGCGCGCGGGTCAGCGCTCAGCTCCTTCGAGGGGGCGAAGTTGCGGTTTTTCTCCAGCCTGCTCGTGAGCCTGAAGATCCCGACGCTCATCGCGGCCATCGAGCAGGAACTGGCGGCGGGTAATGCCGTGCTGGTGCAGCTGGCGAGCACGGGCGAAGCCATCATGGACCGGCGACTGTCCGAACTCTCGCCGGAGGAACGGGCGATGATGGATGTCCAGGTCTCTCCCAAGGAGACCCTCGTCGATTATCTGAAAAATGCCTTCCCGGTGCGCCAGATGCGGGTCTTTCGCGCCGATGACGGCACGGTTCGCTCGGAACCGATGAGTGACGCCCAAGGCAATCCCGTGCTCTGCAGGCAGGCAATTGCTTCTCGCGACGAACTGATCGAGGACCTGTGCGCTCTGCCTGCCATTCCGACCGCGCTCGACGCGCTGATCGCACATTTTGGTACGGAGCGGGTCGCCGAGATCACGGGCCGTTCCCGGCGCATCGTCACCGACAGTACGGGCCGGCAGAAGATCGAGAGGCGCGGCGCCCGCGCCAATGTCCTCGAGGTCCAGGCCTTTCAGAACGGCAATAAATCGATCGCTGCCTTCTCTCTCGCGGGGAGCACCGGCCGGTCCATGCATTCGGATCGGAACTGCCCGACCGCGCATTGTCGCCGGACCCATTTTCTCCTCGAACTGGGATTTCGCATCCTTTCGGCAGTACAGGGCTTCGGTCGCAGCCACCGCACCAACCAGGTGACGCCGCCGGTCTATCGCCCGCTCACGACCGATTGCCGCGGCGAGCGCCGGTTCCTTAGCACGATCATCCGGGGCCTAGAATCGCTGGGCGCGCTGACCCGCGGCCAACGTCAGGCCGGATCGCAGAATCTTTTCGACCCATCCGACAGTCTGGAATCCGAGTTCGCGCGCGATGCGCTCGTCCAGTGGTTCCATCTTCTTTATGAGGGCAAGCTGCGCAGTGTGACGCTCGCCGATTTCCAGGAGATCACCGGATTGGAACTGTGCGACGAGGGCGGGGAACTGAAGGAGCGCCTGCCGCCGATCCACCGCTGGCTCAATCGCATCCTCGCCCTGCGCATCGCCACGCAGAACCGCATCTTCGAAGAATTCCTGGGACTGGTCGAGGATCGCGTCGAGGCAGCGCGGGCCGCCGGAACGCTCGACCTTGGGATCGAGACGATCCGCGCCGAACGTGTGCATGTCCTGTCCGACCAGCTTCTGCGCGCCGACCCTATGACGGGCGCCGAAACGAGGCTGTTACGGCTCGAACTTCATCGAAGACCGCCGGTCACCAGTTGGGCCGCGTTGCAGTACGAGTTGCGCGGGTCGGGCGAGGTGCGGTGGCTGCACAATACGCGCTCGGGTCGGGTGGCGCTCTATGTGCCGACATGGCCGGGGCAGGACGAGGACGGCCAATGGATCGAACGCTGTTATCTCATACGCCCTGGTGGCCGGGCGCGAATGGACGTCGCGGCACTTGCCGGCAGCCACTGGGAGGAGATCGGGCGTGACAGCTTCCAGGCGCTCTGGGACGCGGAGGCCTGCGAAGCCGGAGAAAAGCTTGTGGTCGAAACGATCACGCTGGCGACGGGCCTGCTCCTGCCCGTGTGGAACAGGCTTCCCGCCGATGACATGCGCGTATGGCGGATCGACAACGGCACCGGCATGTCCATCCTCGGGCGTATCATCCATCCTGGCGCCCTCGAACGGCTCGAACAGGCATTCGGGCTTGCTGGCGGCGTGATTCTCGGGCCTGACGAGATCATCGCCGGCGCACGCATGCCCGGCGGCGTAGCGATCCCGGGCCTGGGCCCAGCCAGGCTGGTTCGGGTCCAGGTCAACGATAGTCCCCGCCTCGAGATCCGCGATTATCGGCCGGAGGATCGCACCTGGCTCAAGTCCTGCGGGGCATTCTCGGAGGTCTTGAGCTTCAGGACCAGGCTGTTTCTGCCACCCGATCGCGCATGCGCCATATTGACGAGGATCATCGAGGATCGGAGTTGATCCACCGCTGCCGCGCGAGGCTATGCCGCTCCAGTTCCCACTATATTGCGAAGGAAGGGGGAAGCGCGGCGGCATCGCACTTCACCCCTTCTAATCATTCCGCGGATGCCGGTGTATCAACCTTGGCTGCGTCCTTCTTCGGGGCATTCGTACGCTTGCTGGGTGTCTTGGCTTTCGGCGATGCGGCGAACTTAGCGCCGGTGACGATCCCGAGCTTCTTCTTCCTGAGGGCAGGCGCGGACGATTCCGCTTTCGCCGCTTCAGGAGTCAGGGTTTCCGGAGTGGTCGACGGGGCGGAAGCTTCCTTGGCAGCGGCGGGCTTCTTCGCACCGCTGGATGTTTTTGGGGATGCCTTCTTCGCCGCCGGTTTCTTTGCGACTGACTTTGTGGCTGCGCCCTTCGCCTTTCTGGGTGCGGGTGCGGGTGCGGGTGCGGGTGCGGGTGCGGCCGCAGCCGAGACACCCGGTGTGGCCGATGCCATGGGTGCGGCTTCCGGCGTCTCGACGGCGATCACGGGAGCCTCGGTCGCGGGCTTGGCGTCAGGCGCCTTTGCGCGCGAGCGCTTGGGCTTTTCCGGCACCTGAGCCGGTGTGGATTCCGGCGTTTGCGCCAAGCCAATGCCGGCAACCTCATCGGCGGGCGTCGCCGTATTGGCTTTTCTGCTCGTGCGTTTCGGCTTCTGCTCCATCACCGGGGCGTGCGTCGGAGCGGCTTCCTGTACGGCCTGTTCGGCGACGGGCGCCTCCTTCTGTACTGTTTCGCTCGCCTTTCTTCCGAGGCCCAGCTTGGCAGCGACGGCACGGCGGTGTTCAGAATAAGCGGGAGCCACCATGGGATAGTCCCGCGGGAGCTTATAGCGCTCGCGATATTCGGCCGGGGTCAGGCCGTTGGTCGCCAGATGCCGCTTCAGTGTCTTGTACGGCTTGCCGTCGATCATGCTGATGATGTGCTCGCGCGAGCCCAGGCTCTTGCGCACCGATACGGCAGGAACATGCTCGACTGGCGCGGGCGCTTCGGCTTCGCCCTTTCCTTCGAGCGCGCCGCGTGTCGCTTCGATGATCCCGGCGATGTCGCCGGCCGGCACCTGGTTGTTCGAGAAATAGGCGCTCAGTAACTGCACCGTCATTGCAGTGAGATCGGGCTGCTCGGTATCGGCCACGCAAAAACTCCAGGCTAAGGGAAGACAACAGGGAAGTTGGCTCTTGCCGAAAAAGAATTGCCGGAAAGCTAAGCCTGTTCCCACGCCTCATGCAAGTCGTCAGTGAAACAAGTCCGTCAGCCCGCAGAAAGGGAAGGGGGAGGAGTAGAGCAGAAAACCAGCTCGAGGTCTCGCTAATCCATGAGGTGCAACATGACGAACTGCGTATCCGCGCACATCCTGATCGGCGGCAGACTCGCCCGATCCCGATATCCCGAACTGATCGAGGCGATCAAAGCCGATAATCCGGCTGTCGATTGGGACGGCACGCCGTTCGATCCCGACGATATCCCGGCCGGTAAGCCGCTCGCGCTCATGGATCATGATGTGGCCAACGGCTGTTTCGAAGAGATCGAGGGAATCTGTCACCGGCACGGTCTCTACTATGTTCGCTGGTCTGGCGCTTCTCCCGGAAGCTTCCCGTCGGTTCGCATCGTTTACACGGGTAACGGCGAGCCACAGCCGGTCCTGACCACCGAGGAAGACGAGCAGGTCTTCTCCATCGAGCGCATCCGGAAACTGGGAAGCATGGAAACAATCGAAGCGGACTACCAGCGCGCACGCAGGAATCCGCCTCCCCTGGTTATCGTGGAAGACCAGCCAACCGATGTCGTCATCTCGGAGATCACCCATGGCTGATCACTATGTTCAGGGCTCGGTCGCCTTCACCTGTACGGCGCAGGAAGCCGCACTGATCGAAGAGGCGTGGCAGCATGCCGCTGACCTCGACAACGAGCTGGCGCCGGGCGACCCGAGCGCAGAATTCCTCACGGCTTTCCCGCCGGTCGAACTGGGCAACCCTTTCAATGGCCTGCTCGACATCTTCGACGATCCTCGGTTTCCCCGGTTCTGTGCCGAGATCCAGATCACCCGAGCCGATCCGTGCAGGGTGTCGATCTCTGGTGACAGCGATTTTCAACCCGACGCCATCGCCGCGCTGATCCAGCGCTGCTGCCGACAGACGCTGGGTGAAGCACCGATCGGCTTTACGTGGAGCTATGGCTCCTCGCGTCCCCGGCCCGAGGACACGGGGGGCGGTTGGTGCGCCATCTTTGCCGACCGGATCGAATTCGGCGAGACTGCCGAGGGACTGTCGAAGGCGCTGCAGCCCGCTGCCGATCCCTGGAGCGATCACCTGGTCCATGCCGCGTCCGACTGGAAAACCGAAGTCGCCAATGACGAGACCCGCCTCGGCTATCTCGACTGGATCGCCGCACGGCAAAGCTCGGTCGGTGCGGCACCTTAAACTCGATCGCCTCGTCAGTCGCATGACGTGAAGCGACCTGTGGCGAGGACGCCGCCACGTCCCGCCGCGCCATTCTTCCGCAAAACAAGGATAGACCCATGACCGACGTCACCGCGCCGGGTGCGCCCGCGCGCCTCTATAGCCAGACCGACTACGACGAACGCGGCAATTTCCAGTACCAGGGAGACCTGTACCGCCCTGGCGAGGATCTGCCTTCCCTTGCGTCACGAATGGGCCGGCATCTCGCCGACCAGTTCACGCATGCGCGCTTCTCGATCACCACGAGTAAATTTGCGGGCGGCCGGAAGATCACCGCCGAAATCCTCGATACGCCTGCCGACCTTACCGAGCGCGATAGGCAGAACGCGTTTATCGTGGAAGTGCGCGACCAGATGGAGCGGTTCGGTTTCACGTGCGCCAATGTGCTCCAGGGCTTCCACAGTTGCTCCTTCTTCTGCGAAGCGAGGATCGGGCGGGCCTATTGGGCGGCGCTTGCGCAGAGGCGCGGTCCCAGGAATCCGGTCGAAGCGTTGGTATCGCTCGCCGCGTTCAAGAAGCGGGTGAAGCCGGGCGACAGCCTGAAACTCATCGATGCGCCGGCGGGCCACCGATCGCTGGGAACGACCCGCACGATAACCAGGGTACGGTCGGGCGACCTCATCCTCGAAGGCAGGAGCCATCTCGATTTCCCGCGCGCCGCTGCCTTCGCCTGCGACGGCAAGCTGGTGCGCATTTCCATCGGCTCTGATCACGACCCGGATGCCCATCTGCTGTATGAATGGCGAGCAGCGGCCTGAACGATGGTAGCCTCATCGTTTGCTTCGGATGCGTCCGCAGCCCATGCCCCGCATCTCAAGGCCATGCGGAAGCTCCTCGAGCGCTGCCAGCCGCGCCACGATATCTACACCGTGTTCGGGCATTGCATGGAGGCGATCGCGATCGCGATCGCCAACAGCGTCGACCTGCGCGAGCGTGCGCGGCGCGAAGCCCGTTACCTAGACATTATCGGGCGCTACGGCGCCGACGTCGTCGAAAGCTTCCCACGGGTCATGGCCGAACTTGCCCTGGCGCTGGAAGCGGGAATGAGCGACGTGCTCGGCGCGCTGTTCCATGATCTCGAATTGCACAACAAGGCGAAGGGCCAGTTCTTCACGCCCTATTCGCTCAGCAGAGCGATGGCGGACATGCTGATCGGCGATCCCGCCACCCTTCGGGAAAGCATAGAAACTCGCGGACATCTTACCGCCATGGAGCCGGCATGCGGGTCCGGTAGCATGGTCATCGCGCTTACCGACGTCCTGCGTCGCAAGGTATCAATTACCAGCGCCACCTCCATGTGACCGCGATCGATATCGATCCCCGCGCAGTCCACATGGCCTATGCGCAATTGTCGCTGCTGCATGTTCCCGCGCGGCTGATCGTCGGCAATGCCCTTTCCGGTGAGATCCGCGAACAGTGGTTCACACCGGCGCATATCCTGGGTGGTTGGACGGCCCGGCTTGCGTCAACGCCCGAGGGCAAAACTCCGATCGATATGATCCCGCTCGTCGACGCTGCGAGCACGGTCTGCTCGCGTAGGGAAACTACCCGCGCGCCCGACTGCAACAAACCAGCGCCGATATCACGTCAACTCAGCCTCTTCTGATCCGGCCATTGAGCATCAGGCAACTTCGCCGAGCGTTCCTCCAACCACAATTGCCGGTATGATCGGTGACGATCCATAAGTTCCCGATGCGTGCCGCATCCTGCCAACCGTCCGCCCTCCATGAACAGGACCTGGTCCGCGGACTGCGCCGTCGCCACCCGATGTGTGATCATGATGAGCGTGGTTGTCCCGCCGGCTCTGCCTCGCAATTTCGCGATCGCGTTCGCCTCGCTGCGCGGATCGAGCGCGGAGGTGCTTTCATCGAGGATCAGCACCGGCACGTCCACGCCTGCCAGCCGTGCGAGTTCCAGCTTCTGGACCTGGCCTCCCGAAAGACGCTCGCCCTGTTCCCCGAGTTCCATCTCGAAGTCGATCGACCTGCCGGGCTCGTGGAAACGCCAAAGGTGCAGCAATTCCTCGACATCGCCGATCGACTGGTTCGCCGGGGGATAAAGGATGTTCTCGCGCAGGGACCGGTTGAACAGACCGATGAACTGCGGCGCATAGAGGATATGGCGATGCCGATCCGCCCAGGGGATCGTCGCGATATCTATCCCGCCCACCGCGATCCTGCCGGAAGAGGGGGTAAGCACGCCTGCGAGAAGCTGGGCCAGCGTGGACTTGCCCGAACCGTTGGGACCGACGATCGCGACGAAAGAACCAGCCGGCACATGCACCGATATCCCGGCCACGCCGGGCATGCTCTCGCCGTAGCGGAAGCTCACATTCTCGGCGACAAGATCTGACGACGCTGTAAGACCAGGGACCGGGGCGCTGTCCTCTTCTTCGACCGTCGAAAACGTCAGGACGTCGCGGATGTTGGCGATCGCCACCCCCGCTTGCGCGAGGATATAGCCAAGCGAACTGAGCGGCACGGTCAGCCGGAAGGCGTACGTCTGGAGCAGGACGAAATCGCCCGCACTCATGCGCCCCTGGCCGACATCGAGACCGGCGAGCAGCAGCAGCGCCACGAGGCCGAGCCCTACCACGCAGAATTGCAGCGCGGCCATGAGCGTGAGCGAACGGTACATGCCGGCCGCCGCGTACCGTTTCGAACCGAGGGCAGCGCCGGTATGCCGCAGCTCGCGGTCGAGCGCGCCGTTCAGCACCACGCGGCGGGCGTTGCGCACGATATCGCCGATGGTGCGCGAGACATGCGATGCCGCCGTATTCGTCGCATCGGCGTGAATGCGGTGACGCCTGGCGCCGAGCCAGGTCGCGGCGAGGAAACCCACCAGCGTCAGCGCCAGGATCAGGACATAACAGGGCCGGATCAGGCCGGCGATCACCACGAGACTGGCGAGGGCCTGGAGCATCACTGGCCCGAGCCGCCAGATCAGCCCCTCGACGACCAGCGTCAGGCTATAAGGCAGGCGCTCCAGCATGCCGGGAACGCGGCCACTGCGGCTGTCGCGCGCCGCGGTGATCTCGGGCAGGGCCGCGGCGAGCGCGCGGATGGTGTAATGCCGCGCCAGCGCATCGACCATTTTCGCGGTGCACGACAGCCTCGCGGTTTCGAGGATCGATGCGCCTGCCCAGCATCCCACGAACAGCATCACGGTGACGAACAGATACAGGCGCGATTCCGAGGAAGCTGCCAGCATGTCGATCAGGAGTTTGAGGGCGTAGGGTCCGGCAACGCCCATCGCGATCACGAGGGCTTCGAGGTTGAAGGCCTCGAACAGGCTTCGCCTTGCACCCAGGCCGGCCGACAGCATCAGCTGCGTCAACCGCGCCAATATTCCAAATGTCGTCACTGTACAGACCTCCTGGCGATCGATGAGCCAGAAGGAGGATTTGGAACGCGGTCGCTATCCTAGCGCCAAATCAGGCCCTTTGGAATGCGCGATCCCATGACGCGGAAAGGGGGGAAGGGGGTGCGGGGAGGTGACGGGAGACGTGGATCGTCCCGTTACCCTCAAGCTCAAGGAGAAGGTTCCCATGGCGAGCATGGCCCGCATGACCGACACGCCCCCCGTGTCCGCTCCCTATCGCATCGACGTCTCGCGCGGCGGCCGCAGCGGCCGCGTATCCTCGGAATGGTTCTCCAGGCCCGACGACGAAAAATTCCTCTCGCTCTCCAGCCTCTACGACAGCGTGCGAGCCCGCGCCGATCGCTCGACCACCCGGACCGTCGAAAGCCGCGCGATCCGGGTCGAGGCGAGAAGCGATGATCCCGAACGGCTCACGCTGATCGCCCCTGGCGACGAGCGTCCGCTCACACCGACCAACTGGTCCTTCGGCCAGGTCGCGAGCCTCGTCGGCGCCCCCGCCTCCTATCTGCGCCAGCTGCCCGCGGCGCTCGCCGGTCTCAATCTCCAGCACGGACTTGTCACGCACAGAGGCGAACAGGTCAAAATATTGCAGACCGACGATGGCCGAACAGAACTGCGGGCTGCGACCGGAAGTCAGTATGGCAGGGTGTACGACTGGGAACTGATACAGGCCATCATGGCATTCGCCGGGGACGGCGTTGGCGATACACGATGGAAAGTCCCAGGAACGATCGATTGGGGAAGCATGAGCTATAACCCCTATGTCGATATAACGAAGGAGACGACCACGCTCTACGCTTCGGACAGGGATGTCTTCGTATTTCTGGTCGATGATACCCATCCGATCGAGGCCGGTAAACTGCCGAACGGCGATCCCGACCTCTATTTTCGCGGATTTTATGCCTGGAATTCCGAGGTCGGCTCCAAAACCCTCGGCATCGCGACATTCTATCTCCGGGGCGTGTGCGCGAACAGGTGCCTGTGGGGCGTGGAGAATTTCGAGGAAGTGAACATCCGCCACTCGAAGTTCGCCGGCGCCCGCTTCGCGCACCAGGCCGCCCCGGCGCTCGAGCACTTCGCGAACTCCTCCCCGCAGCACTTCATCACCGGCATCAACGCCGCGCGCGAACGTATCGTCGCGCGCAAGGACGAGGATCGCGACGACTTCCTGCGGCGGCGCGGCTTCTCGAAAACCGAGACTACGAAGATCATCCAGACGGTCCTCGCCGAGGAAGGGCATCCGCCCACGAGCGTCTATGATTTCGTGCAGGGCATCACCGCGCTGGCCCGCACGAGGCCGCATCAGGACAGCCGCCTCGAACTCGAAGGCAAGGCCCGAAAGCTGCTCGAACAGGCGCTCTGAGGCGCACTTCCCGATCCGAATTTCCCCTCCATCGCTCGCTCCGGTCTTCCACCGGGGCGGCTTTGCTCATGAAAGGATAAGGCCATGCGTGCCCCGTCCGATGTTTTCCTTTCCGATTTCACCGTGGACGTCGCCTTCTTCAGCGACGGCGAGCATTATGCCACCCAGAGCTACACAGTCACCGCCTCGACCTGGTTCAGCGCCCGCCAGCAGGCGCTGCAGATGTCGGTAAGCAGCGTCTATGACGACCCGCGCATTCCCGGGCTCAGCCGCAGCGCCACCCTGCGGTCCGGCTCATGACCCGCGCTCGTACCCGCCGCCTCGGCACGGGAATCTCCGCGCTGATCGCCGCATCGCCCCCGCCCGCCACCACGCTGCCGCTCGCCAGCATCAGCGCCGGATATAATCCGCGCCGCTATTTCGACAGCCGAAAGCATGACCAACTCGTGGCATCGCTGCGGCTGCGCGGAATGCTCCAGCCGATACTCGTTCGTCCCGCCACGGAGACAGGCGATGGCTATCTCATCGTCGCCGGGGGGCGTCGCTACCGTGCGGCGCTCGAGGCCTTTGGGCCCGAGGGCGAAGTCCCCGTCATCATCCGCGAGATGACTGACCAGGAGGCCCTCGAGGCGGCGATCGACGAGAACGACGTGCGCGACGATGCTTCGGAAACCGAGCAGGCCGATGCGGCGGTCCGCGTTCTTGCCGCCTGCCAGGACGATCGCGGCGAAGCCGCTCGCCGGCTCGGGTGGTCGAAAACCAAGCTCGATCGCCGTCTCGCGCTCGCTGGCCTCTGCGAGCCGGTCAAGCACGCGCTCGACGAGCGCCGGATCAAGCTGGGTCATGCCGAACTGCTCGCCGCCGTTCCCGCCGACAAGCAGGAGAAAGCGCTGGAGACGATCCTCGCCTCCGGTCTCGACGTCGGGAAGACCCGCGACCTGCTGATGCGGGTCACCCAGGATCTCGCCCATGCCTGCTTCGATAAGAGCGAGTGCCTGGCCTGCCCGTTCAACTCCGCGGCGCAGCGCGCCCTGTTCGAGACGCATATCGAGGACGGGCATTGCACCAATGCCGGGTGTTTCGAACTCAAGACCCAGACCGCCGAAATGATCCGCTTCGAACAGGAGGAATGCGCTGAAAAGGCCGCACGGACTGCGAAGGTTTCCGCTGACGACGATACCTGTGGTGATGAGGCCGAGGACGAGATCGACGCTATCGAAGGTCCGGATATCGAAGCCGATGCCGATGCCGATGCTGCTGACGCTGCCGATGGTGATGACGACGACCACAGCGAGATTAGCGGTGCGCCCTCCCTCCATCTCCAGGATGAGCAAGCGGCATCTTCTATGAATGATGCCGGGAATCAAGCGGTGCCGGTCGCCGCGAGCGATACTGGCGCCAGGAAGCCGGACACGCCGAAGTCCCCCGTCACCGCCCGGTCGATCGCCATCCGTAGCAGGGAACTGCGCGAGGCGACCTGGCGCACCGCGCTCGCTCGCGCGCTCGCCGCTAATCCCGCCCATGCCCAGGCCACGATCCTGGTCGCCGCGATGTCAGGCACGCTCCCGCAGATCAAGGCGGAGACATTGCGCGGGCGGGCCGGGCTGCTGGTTGGTAGGTCCTTCCCCGATCTCGATTTCAGCCAGCAGATTGCCGCGATCCTAGAGCTGCCGGAGCCGCAGGCCGCGACAGTGCTATCCGCCATCGGCGCGGCCTATGCGAAGGATGTCACCAGTTTCGATCATGTCGCCGACCTGGCGCGGGTCTTCGCAGTCGATCTCCGCGATGCCTGGCACGTCGATAAGACTTTCCTCGAACGCTACTTGAAGGACGAACTCAGGTTCATTGCACGCGAATGCGGGCTGATCGCACACATCGGCGAGAAGGCGTTCGCGAAACTGCTGGGCCAGAAGAAGACCGATCTCATCGCCGGCATGCTCCACGCACTCGGCTTCGAGTGGGCAGGGCGTCTGCCGAGCGCCATGACCCTCGACGGCGCATATGGGCCACCGCCTGCGTGCCCAGTCGCACCCGCGAGCGAGGTTCCGATCACGGACCTCGCCGCCTGAACGCTCCCTCGCTCTCCCGGAAGGATGTCTCCCTATGCTGATAACCAGCCTGCTCCCGCTGCTCGCCCGCTATTCGCTGGGCTGCGATCTTGTCGCCGGGCCCGAGGGCATGGTGACGCTCACCATCATCCCGCGCATGATCGAAGGCGGCCACAAGCCTGACGCCGGCGAACTCCGGCCGATCTCGCTCACCGCGAGCGCCGCCGAGATCGATGCCGAACTTGCGCGCGGCGAGGATGGCGCGCTCGGCCAGCTCATCGCCGGTCGCAAGGCGCTCGCCGACCAACTGGAAGAGCAGCGCCAGGCGACGCAAGCCGCTCGCGCTGCCGCGGCCGCGAAGGCCAAGGCGGCGACACCGACACCGAAACCGACGCCGAAACCGGTGGCCGCTGGCGCGACCGCGCACGCTTCCGGCAGTCCGCCGGCCGACGCCAAGCCCGAAGAGCCCGCCAGCCTTTGGTGAATTACGGCGCGGAAACCTCGCTCCATCTCTCCTTCTATCTCCCGGAGACAGTCATGCAGATCGATCATCTCACCCGAACCTATCGCTATGACGGCATCGACCTGCCCGTCCCGCCGCATCTCGCGCAGGACCCGGCCGCGCTGCGCGCCTATCATGCGACGCTCTACCCGGCGATCCTCAACGCCGAGACGGTCGATGCCGGGATCATGGGCGGCGCGCATGTCACCGAATATCGCCGCGCCGTCGGCACCAAGGGCTGATCCCGGTGCCGACGGCGCCGCGACGCCGCGGCGCGACCATCCCGCCAGCGCTGCGCAAAACCCTCCTGGACTGGATCGAGACGGACGATGGCGACACTGCCGGTTTCACCCCGCCAGCCTGTAGCGCTCAGGCCCGAGCCCTCCATGCGCGGATCGTCGACGACAAGCCGGGCGGGGCGGGCGAGTTCCGAGAACCGCTCCAGCCGCCGACCGGACTTCGCCTCCCGCCGCTTGGCTGATCTCGCGAGTGATCTTGCGGGCGACCTTGCGGGCAGGGCCGTCGCGCTATCACCCGATGTCCCGGCGATCTTCGACGCGCCGCTGGCGCCGCATCACCGGGTGATCGGACGCTGGGCCGCGTCCCGGGCACAGGATGCGAGCGCCCGTACGCGGTTCGAAGCTCGCCGCCACATCGAGGCGGTGTTCGATGCCGCCGTGCGTGAAATCCTGGACCCGATCGATATCATCGATCTGCGCATCGCCGTGCTCAACAGCGAGGCCGATGGGCCGCCCGCGATTGCCATCATCTGCGACAGCATGGGACAGCTTGACCTTGGATGGATCGAAACCGGCGATGCGCCCACCGCCTGGCGCGCCGCCGCCTACCGGGCGCTCGAGCAGACGCTGGGGCGCGTGCTGCCGGTTTTTAGCTACCAGGATCTCTTCGACGAGATGTCCATGTACTACTGGGAGGGGGAAATCGATGACGAAGCGGCCCGCCGCAGCCTGATCGCATGTCACGGCGCGGACGCCGTGGATCTCGACGGACACATGCTCCCTTCGCAGTTGAACGAGCGCCGCCCGGGCTGGATGATCGCAGCGAACGCGGCGCCGCCGAGCCGGCTTCCTGCTGCCCTGCGTCGCAAGCTGGCGGATGTGCGTGCTGCGCGGGAGGTGCTTGGCACACTCTTGCCCGAAGCCGGCGCCTGGCACTTCGATTTCGAGGTCGCGAGCGCATATCTTCCCGGCATCGAAGAATGCGCCTCGCTCCCGCCGCTGACGCTGGTTCCCTTCGTGCCGTTCGCCCGCGAACTCGACGATGTCATGCGCAGCGGCATGGAAATGGGGTTCACGGACATCGCCGGTATCTGCCCGCTGCCGGATGTAGCCTGCATCGATGACTGGTTTGCCTCGCTGCGGCTCGGCGCACAGTTCCTCCTCACGGTCCAGAACCTCATCCGCTTCGATCCACCCAAGGCCAGGAGCCACCCATGTCCGACCATAGCACCCACTTCGAAGCGAGCGGCGGCGGTCTCGTCCTGACGAACGCCATCCTGCTCTATGCGAATCAGGCACCGCGGCATCTCAAAGCCTGCGGCGCCTCTTCGATCGATACGGCTGCCTTCGCCAGCATCCATGCCGTGGAACTCGGTGGCGATGGCCCGCCGACGATCGCGGCCGGGAGCCCGCTGACGCGCGCGCATCTGCGGCAGTGGTCACAGGCGCTTGGCCGTACCGCCCAGCCCGAGCTTCTCCCCGAGCATGTGCTGGTCGCTCATCCCGACATGCTGGCCTGGTGGGTGCCGGCTGAGGTGCGCCCGGCTCATTTCGCGCTGTCGGATCCTCCTGCCGATCTCCATGCGCTGGCGGCGCGAACGACGCTGCCGGTTCCCTATCCGCCTCATCTCCTGATCGCCACGCGCCATGGGCTTGGCGTCTATGCGCTCCCGGCAAATGAACGCCCTGGCGCCGAGACGCCGGTTCTGCACTCGCCGATCCTCAACGTCTTCGCCGACGGGCGTCTCTGCTGGGGCAACATCCCGAAACCCAGGGCGCTCAGCATCGCCTCCATTCCCGCCTATGAAAGCGCGCTGTTCGACTCCTGGTCGACGCATCCCAATCCCGGGCAGGACCGGACGATACGCGGGAAGGGCGGGCTGGTGCGGCTCTGGGACGATCTGGCGGCGCGCGGCGCGCGCCGGTTTCCGGTGAGCCGTCTCAAGCCTTTCGGCGCCGGCACGGCCGGGCAGGGGAGAGGCCAGCGAAGGCCCGCCGCCTGCGCGGTGACGGTAGGCCGCCTCATCGCACGCTCACGGGTATGACGATGCTCGCCGATGATGCGACGGCAGCGGCGGTGCTTGACGCCATGCCCTGCTATCCGGTGCCGCCCTTCGGCAGGTCGCCCGTCATCGAGGCGCTGCGCGCTTCTCGCATCGGGCATGGTCTCGCCATCGGCCATGACGGTGTGATGCTGATCCTGCGCCGCCCGTGGCTGGCGCTGGACGTGCCGATTGCGTCCCCCATCGCGGGCTATGTTCCTTATGGCAGCATCGGAGCATCGCGGGCCGATCTACGCTGCGGCCTCATACCCCGGCGTTATTTCGTGCAGATATTGGAATTTCTGAAGGCAGCCCTGCCGAATGAGGCCGCCGCATTCATCCTGTGGAACGAGGCGAGCCGTGAATTTGCCGTCGAGTTCCCCGATATCGATGAAGCGACGCCGACACGACTGGTCTATCGCATGCCCAGGCTGCCGCCTGACTGGCACATGGTCTGTGACATCCACAGCCACGCGCGCGGCCGTGCATTCTTCAGCGCCACCGACGACGCCGATGATGCCCATGCCACCAAGATAGCGATCGTCTTCGGACGTCTCGATCATCCCGATGGTCCCACCATGGCTGCACGGCTCTGTGCGGGCGGTATGTTCCTGCCCTTGCCGCGCTGTCCCTTTGCAGGAGTTCCCGATGCAGACTGATCAGGCCCGGCGGCACTATCTTCCTGCCGGCTTTGACGATCGTGCGATCACGATCCTGCTGGTCGGATGCGGTGGGAACGGAGCGCAAATGCTGATGGGTCTCGCCGCGCTTGATACGGCGCTACGCGCGATCTCCTCGCGCTCGCTCGACGTCACCGTGGTCGATGACGATATCGTCACCGAGGCGAACCTTGGGCGTCAGCCTTTCTACCGCTGCGATATCGGCCATTCCAAGGCGCGTACGCTGACCGAGCGCATCAATCTCGCGCATGGCCTTGCCTGGGAGGCGGTTCACGGACGCGCTCCTGAAGCGATCGGGATCGACGGCTTCGACATGCTGATCAGCTGCGTCGATACCGCTGCGGCCCGCCGGGCGCTGGGGGCGGCTCTGCAGACCGGCAGAAATCCGCCCGTCTACTGGATGGACCTCGGCAACCGTGCCGGCGACGGCCAATACCTGATCGGCTGTCCGCGGCGCACCAGTCACAGCGATCGCCCCCGTCTTCCCACCGTGCTCGAAGCCTTTCCGGAACTCGCCGACGACAGCGTGGCTGAAGACAATGCGCCATCCTGTTCGGTCGCCGAGGCGCTCGAGCGTCAGTCGCTGTTCGTCAATCGCGTCCTGGCTAGCCATGCGCTCGCGCTGCTCTTCGATCTTCTCGGGCGCGGCTCGATCGGGCATGCCGGGGCCTTCATCAATCTGGCCAGCGGTCAGACCGTTCCGATCCCGCTTCCTTTCGCGAATGGCGCATCACTTGAGGCAGCAGCTGGACACGCAAACATCTCGCATTCGTAGACTGTATAGGCTATGTCATATGCCAAGGAGTCGCCATGAACCTCGAGCGTCACGTCAAACTGTTCAAGAACGGCCGTAGCCAGGCGGTCCGCATTCCCCGTGAGTTCGAACTTCCGGGCGAGGACGCCATTATCCGCAAGGAAGGCTCCCGCCTGATCATCGAACCCGCCCGTCCGCGCTCCCTCCTTGCCGTTCTCAAGACATGGGAGCCGCTCGATGAAGAGATCGGCCCGATCGAGGACCTGCCCGCAGAACCGGTCGACATCTGATCCATGTTCCTGCTCGATACGAATATCCTGTCGGACCTGATCCGACAGCCCGATGGCATGGTCGCCCACGCTATCGCCGATGTCGGCGAGGATGCGGTTGCGACCAGCATCATCGTTGCCGGCGAACTGCGCTATGGCGCAGAAAAGCGCGGATCGCCGCGCCTGAAAAGCAAGATCGAGGATTTGCTGTCTCTCATTGCAGTGCTGCCGCTCAAGGACGATGCCGACGCCTGCTATGGGCGTCTGCGTGCCGACCTCGAGCGCCGTGGCACGCCGATTGGCGCTAACGACATGCTGATCGCCGCCCATGCGCTTGCAATCGGCGCGACCCTCGTTACCGACAACATCCGCGAATTCGAGCGGGTCGATGGCCTGCAGCTGGTGAACTGGCTTCGAACGACCTGACGCCAGGTTCGCACGGCGTTCCCGGGGTTCTCGTGGTCAGCGAGCATGAAGAAGGGAAGGGAGAGGGCAGAAGGGTGATCCCAGGGAGATCGCCCCATGCTCACCTCGTACTGTCAGCGCCGGCAGCCCTGCCACTTGTGGCGTGACGATCGATCCTGCCGCCTTCGATCCTGCAAGCGCGGCTTGCTGGATCGCGCATGGCCGCCGCCCGGAGCATGCCGATGTACTGGCATCGGTATGGACGGACTATCCGGACCTTCCTTCCGAAGCACCGCTGCATGAACGTATGGCGCGCAGCCGCGCGCGCGTCGCCGCGCTCCGCCCGTTCAACGACGCGATCCGTGAGGAAGCCGAACGCGAGCGACAGCGCGCAAACTTTGCCTGCGTCGAGAGGCGCGTAGCAAGCGGCCAGATCAGGCCCTTCGATCAGGCCATCCTCCAGGCACGCTCCCAGCATGGCTATAACTGGGACGCTGCAGTCCTCTATGCCCAGGGGCGATACGCCGCGGAGGCTGGCTGGGAGCCTCGCGATTTTTCCGCGCCGCCGGGTGAAACCTCGCCCGCTTACGCCCAGGGCTTCCGCGACGGCGGTGGCTGCTTCGACGATCTGTTCGACGTGGCCAGGCGTTCCTTCGCGGCTACCGCGCGAACCGGAGACCCATTGCCGATTTCCGCAACGCCCCGGGTTGCAAGGCCGGCTCCGAGCAGTTGGCCGTCTCCGACAGACGCGCCGCGTCCCGCATTATGGTCGAAACGCACCGTGATCATCGGTGCCGCCACTGCATCGAATGCCGCAGCAGGCTTGATGACCATGCTCCAGGCACAGCCCCGGCATGAAATGGCGCATATCATCATAGCCGACGTCGGTCGGGGCTTTCGTGCGTGGCGCAGTGCGGACCTTCACCAGATCGGGGATCCAGCCGATCAGTTACGCGCCATGTTTGCCGGGATCGAACCGGACGACCTGCTGATCATCGCCGACGGCGAAGATCTCGCCTGGATAGACCGACATGCCGGCATGCTTCCGCTCTGCCGAACCATGGAGCGCACGCGTAATTCGGCGATCCAGCAGCGCGCGCAATTGCGCGCCTGGCTCGAGCGCGGACTATGCGAGGGCGAGGTCCTCGCCGGCGGCCATATCCGCTGGACCAAGCTCGCGCAGGGGCTGTCCGGCCGCCTCGGCGAATTCGTCGCCCGTTATGCCGGTAAAGCCCAGCCACGCGGACACCGCATCGTTATCGAACTACGCGATGGCGATCCCGCAATCGGCTTCATGACGCCGCAGGGCAAACTACTAAGCCCCGAAGCGATCATTACGAACAAGGACCATATGCGCAGGCACATGGCGGGGATGCTGCGCCGGTTTGCATCTGCCATCCCGCATCATCGCGACGCGGCGGCCTGACCGCGCCGCCCACTGCACGACCAGACAAACTGGGAGGATCCCATGCACGAGATGCCCAACTTTCCCGCCATGTCCGCCAAAAACGCGCAAACGACAATACTTCAGCCGGCGCCAATCGACGATGACCGCTGAACCGGGCAGAGCGCAGGCTGACTGCCCGAGATCGACCCGTGCCGAAGTCCGCAACCCGGTCCTCGCGCTTCCCGCGGCGCGCATCCTTGCGACTATCGACCTCGATACGCGCGCGCTTCTGGCGCTTCTTTTCAGCGACCTTCAGCAGGAAGCTCGCGCGAGAGCGCACCAGAACTGGAACAGGCACAAGGCCGTCATGGCGGCCTATTGGTCGGCTGTCGCTACTTATGCAGGGCACGTCCGGCGAACCCTTTATGGTCCTGCCGGTAATCGCAACCGAACGCCCCTGCTGTTGCGGCAACCGGGTTATTCGCCGATCCCGGTGCGCGACTGGGCTGAGGCGTCGCGCTGTTACTGCCAGCGCCGTGACCGCAGTGGTCTTGGTGCGAGGGACTTTGCCGAAGCCGAGCTGACCATCGGCGACACGGTTATTGCCAGGATCAGCTATAACGGTCGCATCTGGCTCGCAGGCGACTGGCAGCCCGGAGATACGCCACTCTACGACAATGCGGCGATCAGCTCTGCGGCAAACTGATCGAGGCAACCGCCCCTTACATCCCGACAACTTACGTCTCCCGTAGCATAGCCGCCGATTTCCGACGCGTATCATGGAGGGTGTGCGCGGGCGGGGGAGCGGAGCGGGGAGGAGGGCTGGGGCGACGGACCCGGGGCGGTCGATTGCCCCTTCCGTGCCACAGGAGGTTATCCCATGGATGTGATCGTTTCCCGCACCCGCATTGCCGGGTGCGCGCCTCTCTATTCCTACCGTGCGCTGGTTCCACTGGAAGGCGTCGCTCCCGATCGGCGACACCGCGTTGCGGTCCTGCATGTCCAGACCGTGACCATCCGTGCGGCATGCACGCGGATCGCCGACACGATCGCGCCGCATCGTTGGTTCGAACAGGATATGGCCGTCTCCTTCGGTCTTGCCGCCCAGCTCGGCCTCGCCGCGCGGCGCATCGAAGTGCTTCTGCTGCAGTCGGTGTTTCCCGAGATGACCACCTGGTTGGCGCCGATCGCGCTTCGGCTCGACCATGATCCGGGAAGCGCGTCCTATCGCGTCGCGACCATCGATCTCAATGCCGCTTTTGATGCCATCGCCCCGCACATCGACACGCTGACCGCCGCCGAGCTTGCGCCGCCTCGGTTTACCGATCGCCGCGTCACCTGATCCAGGAACCCCGCACATGATACATTACACACTCTCCCATCTCGAAGCGGCCGCCTCCCTCTGGGAAGCGGTTCTCGACCTGCGCGACCATCCGGCCGCCGAACCCGACGCTCTCGTTCGTGCGCTGGCGATCCGCAAATCGTTCGAGGCGATGGGGACCTGCGCCATGCGCATCATTGTCGTGGGCTGGATCGATGCGGTCGATGCCGCTTGGTACAGGAACCAAGAGACCTGCCCCTTCTGTTTCGACTGGTCCTTTGTGAAGCAGTGGGTCATCGACACCATCGACTGGTCCGACCCCGATAATCCGGCCATCCGGATAGATGCTTCGGGCACCGACATCACAGACAACGTGACTACGGCCGCCCAAGCGGGGGCGAAGTCGCCCGGGCCAGCGGGGCCACAAATCACCCGGCACGACCATGTCGCCCTGCTTGCCCGCGCGCGCGCCGCCCTGGAGAAGCCGGACAGCCTCGATGCCGCAGCACTCGCCACATTGACCGGGGTGATAGGCGCCAGCGAAAGCGGGCTCAGGGTTTGTGCGCTACCCTGGCCGATCGATATGCATCTGGGCATCATCGAGCACCGTCATGGCATCAATTTCTACGCAGGCCTGAACCATGACGTTCTCGTCGCGGAGATGGCGGAATATGCGCGCGAATGGTGGAAGGAGATCGGCGACAGGCGCGATCCGCATACACTGCCAGATGACGAGGTCATGGCCGCCTATTTCGACGATCACCCTTCGGAAAGCTATTCGACCGAGATTCTGCGCCTGGAGCCTCTCCCGGCGGTCCGCTCAGTCTCTTCGATCGAAAGCGGCGCCTACTGCGTGCTCTCGACTGCGCACCTGACGGTGCAGACGGCCGGACTTCTCGACAAATGGGCCTGCTGGCCTCCGAGCGACCGTCCCATCGACATCGCCGCCTCCGTCTATGGCTGGTTCGTGCCGACGCGGCCGCTTCCCGGTGACCGCCGAGCGCAGATCCCAGATGATCTCCAGGAAATCATCGCGTTCGGACGTGATCGCGGCTTCCAGTTCCTCCTCCTCGACTGCGATGCAGACCGCGCCGCCGATCTACCCGTCCACGACTGGTGATCAGGTTGAGAAAAGGGCTCTCTGGCCACAACGAGAGTACGCTGATTGTCCGCCGAGGATTTCTCCACCGGCGCAGCAGTCCGCTGTTTTAATCACGGAGCGCCGACGCCGGCCTCCAGCAGCGGCAGTAGCATTGCATGGAGGGCATCCTCCGCGCGCTCACGCCGAGGTGCATCGCTCGAGGCCAGGTCCTTGCGCATCCAGTCGGGCAGGCGCCGCACGAGGTCCAGCAGTTTCACATCGTTTGAATCGCTCATCGCCTCCTCTTTGCAGGACGCTCACCGCGACGACAACTGTCTTGGCGCTTTGCGTCGGCAGAGCGTCAAGCCGGGACGAAAGGGAAGGGGGCGGGGTAGGGAAGACGGCCGGATGGTCCGTCGCCGAGACAGGAGATGATCATGCTTCTTCCCGCCACGATCGAGATCGCGGTCAGCCAGGACGCCATTCGCTGCGCATCCCGCCTTGTCGCGAGCAGCGCGCTCGCTGCGATTCACGAAATCCTGCAGAATTGCCGCCGGGCCGGCGCGCAGAACATCATGATCAACCTTGTCGAGGAAGACGGCCGCGCCTTTCTCGATATCCACGATGACGGCTGCGGCATCGACGATCCCGCTGCGCTCCTGACTCTCGGTTTATCCGGTTGGGGCGACGATATCATGCGGCGTGAGGATCCGACCGGCATCGACCTGTTCAGCCTTGCCGGCCATGGCATCGAGATCCACGCCTTCTCGCCCGCGATGGGAGAAGGCTGGAAGGTCCGGATTCCCGCTGAAGCCTGGAATGGCGACAGGGCGCTTGAACCCGAGCGGTGCGACCTCGGCTGGGGAACGATGGTCCGCATCGAGATATCCGGCAACTGGAAGATGGGCATTTGTTCGACCATTGCTGAGGCCGCCCGTTACTATCCCTTGCCGGTGACGCTGGACGGTGCTTTGCTGCCCCGGGAGGATTTTCTCAAGGATGCGCTGCTGATCGAAGAGGCCTGCGGTTGCCGTATCGGCGTCTATAAAGGCAATTCGGTTCGGCAGGATGGCCCCTGCATCAACTTCCATGGTTTGGCCGTCCCGTGCTCTCTTCCCAATGTATTTGAATTGAAGAGGCAGGACTGCCGCTGGTCCGTTCGCATCGATGTGATCGACGCGCCTGGAATTCGCCTCGCCCTGCCGGCCCGCAACGCGGTGATCACGAATGAGGCGATGAAAGCGCTGCGCATCGCCGCCGAACGCGCCATATATACCGGCATCGCCGCCCAGGAGGATCATCGCCTCCCCTTCGCCTTATGGCTGCGGGCTCAGAAATTCGGTGTGACGCTGCCCGCGGTACGGCCAGGGCTCTCGATCTGGAATCCACTGTCCGGCGATGAACATCAAAGGGCCGCCAATGCGAAAACTGCCCCTGAGACTGCCTCTGGGGGCGCATTGATGCTTGTCCCGCCGCTGCGCTCCGAGATCGCGCAGGCGCTGGCGCCCGCCCGCCATCAGCCACCGCTTCAGGATTTCGTGCTGGTGGAGGAGGAACGCTGGCTCGAGGGCTATGACTGGTACGACGCTCTGCCGATCATCCTCTATGTTTCCTTCCGGATTTACCGGGACGGCATCGAACATCCTTATGGTGAAGACGATCGCCTTCCATGCGGCTTCGCTTCAGGTTTCGTCGACAGGATCGTTGCCGACCTGGAGATTGCCGAGACCGGGCATGAGGATGCGCCGCGACACGTCCATTCCATTGAAATCCCGGCCCTGGTCTGTCCCACTGGCAGTTGGGATATCGAGGAGGCCGTGGTCCTTGTGACCCGCGACGGCGGTATCGACCCGGATTGCCTGGGATGCATGATCCACGCGACGCTGTTCTCTGTGCGCGACGATGCTGACGCCGATAGCTGGGAGACCCAGTCCCGCGCCTTCGCGCGCGAAGCCCGGCAGGTGGCGACCGGCGTTCTTCTGGGGGATAACGCCGCCACCCTCGAGGCCATTGTCATGGAGGCGCGGCAGCATCTCGCCTGTCTGATCCCGAAGGATCGCCGGATTGTCATCCACGCGGATCGCTCCGGCATCACCGCCGATTTTATGCCGGGCTGAGACGCCGCCGCCCGAACCTATCCCCTGAGCATCAGATCCGGCGTCCGCACACGATGCCGACCGAAGGAGCACGCCCATGACGATCGCCACTCATGACTTCACCCGCGATGCGAAAGTTCCGCTCGGTCACTGTTCGGCCGGCACGCTGGAACTGGATCTCGGCAAACTGATGTCGGGCCGCTGCCTGATCCAGGGATCGTCGGGCGCGGGCAAGAGCCAGACGCTGCGCCGGATCATCGAGGAAGCCTTCGATTATCTGACCACCATCATCGTCGATCCTGAAGGCGAGTTCGCCAATCTTGCCGCGCATATCGGCGCCACCACCGTCGTCGCACGCGACTACGCCAATGACGGTCTTACCGCGCTGGCGCTGCGCACCCGCCAGCACCGTATTGCCCTGCACCTCGATCTCACCGATCTGGAGCCCGATCACCGCATCGAGAAGGCCGCCGCCTTCTTCGCAGGCCTCCTATCGGCGCCGCGCGAGCATTGGGCGCACACGGTGCTGGTCTGCATCGATGAAGCGCATCTGCTCGCGCCGCATATGGCGGCCTCGGCCCGCGATGCCGAAACCCGCCGCCTTGGCGTCGCCACGCTCACCGACATGTGCGCGCGGGGGCGCAAGCGCGGGATCGGCACGATCATCGCCACGCAGCGTCTCGCCAAGCTTGCCAGTTCGGTGGTTTCCGAATTGCATAATCACCTGATCGGGCTCAACGTCTTCGACCGCGACGTGGCGCGTGCCGCCGACCTGCTCGGTTTCGGCGGCGATCAGGCGGCGCTGCTCCGGCAATTGCCACCGGGAGAGTTTTTCGCCTTCGGTCCCGCGCTTTCGGCGTTGCCGGTACTGGCGAAGATCGACACGACGATCACACCGCATATCGGCCGTACACCCGATCTGGTCGCCGCCGCCGACCTCGCCCCGGACGAGAGCCGCAGCCTGCTCGACCTCGACACCTTACGCGAGGTCGCACCAGCCAGGACCACCCATGCCGTCATGCGCGGCCAACGCTCGCTCGATGCTTTCCTGCTCGATCCCGCCGCGCCCGCCGCCGCGCGCATTGTCGGCGCGCTGGGCCGCATCGCGCCCAACGCCACCACCGCAGACGACCTCGCGCGTCATCTCGCGCTCCCCGCCAATGACGTCGCTGCCGGTCTCGATCTGCTCGCCGCGATCGGCGCCTCGGACACCATGCCGCGCGGGGATACGCGTATCGCGCGCCTGTCGGCCCGGTTGCGCCTGCGCGTGGTCGACACCCCAGTCGTCGGCCTGGCGTGAAGGAAGCCCACCATGACCCAGACCAGCTTCGATCTCGACGCCGATATCGTCGAACTGACCCCGTTCGTCCCCGTGACCGAGACCGTGCCGACCATTCCTCTTTCTGAACTGGCTTTCCGCGCGGATGCATGGCTTCCCGATGAGACGGCCCGTCTCCGCGCGGCATTTATCGACGATTGCACGATCGAGGAAATCGCCGCCCGGCTTGGGCGGTCCCGAGCCGCTGTCGCTACCCGGATCCATGACCTTGGCGTGCGCCGTAATTCGCGGCGAGCATGGAGCGACTGGGACGACGCGGAACTGGCGCGCTGCTATGCCCACGAGCCGACGGCGACGTTGGCGGCGCGGCTGGGCCGCGGCGTGAGCGCACTCTATGCCCGCGCCCGGCTGCTCGGCCTCTCCGAGCCCGGATCCCCGCCGTACAGTGGCTGGGAGGACGCGCAGCTGCGCGCCGGCTACGCGAAAGGCGTTCCTGTCGCGCAGATCGCGAGCCTGATCGGGCGACCCTTCGCCGGTGTCATCTCGCGCGCTTCGGCGCTGGGGCTGCGCCATGCCTGCCAGCCGGACGACTGGAGCGATGCGGAAATGAACCGCGCCCTAGAACTCGCGGCAACCGGCGCACGATATGTCGCCATCGCCGAGGTTCTGTTGGCCGAAGGCTTCCCGGCCCGGAACAGTCGCAGCCTCGGTCAGCGCCTGCGTAAGCTGGGCTATGGCAGGGGCTGGGGCCGCCCGTGGATCGCTGAGGAGGACGCGCTTCTCCGCCATGCTTACGCGACAGGCGCGAGCCTGACACCGCTACGGGAGCGGCTTGGCCGCACGCCTCACTCGATCCGCTGGCGGGCCGAGGCGCTGGGGCTCAGGGGCTCGCATGTTCGCCGGGACGGATTTCGGCAGGGACCGGTGTGGACGCCCGAGGAAGAAGCGCGATTGCGGGCAGACTATGGCAAGGTCCCGACCCGCCAGATCGCCGAAGCGCTGGGCCGCGGCGTGCGCGCTGTTCTCTACCATGCGAACCACATGGGGCTGGTGCACGGGTTCATGCGCGCATTCAGCGCCGACGAAGACAGGGCGATTCGCAACGCTTGGGCATATGGCGTCTCGATGGTCGATGTCGCGCAGGCCCTTGGCCGCGATCCCGCCGTCATCGGCAAGCATGCCGCGCGTCTCGGCTGCCGGTTCAATGATCCGGCGCGGCCCACGCGCGGGCCGAAGACGCGGCGGGCGAACCGGCCACCTGTCACGCTCCACAGCCTGCTGGCGCTCGATACCGCTGTTCCGACCGGTGTCGATCTTCCGATCGCTGCCTGATCCCGGCCGCCGCTTCATTTCCGGAGGTTTCATGTCCACGCCTGTCCCGCCCAGCAGCCTGTCGTCTCTGCGGCGGCAACTCTCCAGCTTCGATCACGCGCTCAGAACGGCCCAGCAGCTGCGGCGTGCGACCGGTGTGCCGCACTATGTCGTGCACGGCGTCGCGCCGCTTCAGGCGTTCAGGGTTACGATGCGGCCGCCGGCCTGGCCCGATCGCTGGCTGGCGATGGTCGCATGACGATGCCATCTGCCAACTACCCGGTCGTGGCGGCCTGGGGCATGGGCGTAAACAGCACCGCCATGATTATCGAATGGGTGGCGAGGGGCCGAAGGCTGGATGCCGTATTGACAGCGGATACTGGCGCCGAAAAGCCCCAGAGTTACGCCTACCTTCCAATTTTTCAGAAATGGATGGATGATAGAGGCATATTCCACCATATTGTTCGATATGAGCCAAAGAAATTCAAGCATTGGCCGCCGTACTTCACAATATTGGAGAATTGCCTGACGAACTCGACTTTGCCATCTGCCTCATTTGGTAGAAAATCTTGTTCAGTCAAATGGAAGATACAGCCTAAAGAACTTTGGGTGTCAAAATGGCAACTTGCAAAGAATATATGGCAGGTTGGCGGTAAGGTTGTCAAGCTGATCGGGTATGACGCTTCACCTGCCGACAGCCGGCGTTATGCAAACCGCGAAGGCATCGTGGATGCCCGATACGACTATCTTTATCCGCTTCTGCACGAATGGCATTGGGACCGCGACGCCTGCATCCGGCGAATTGAGGCGGAAGGCCTGCCGGTTCCCCCGAAATCGAGTTGCGTCATCTGTGCGCATATGCGTTCCGAGGAAGTCGTGCAATTGCCGCGCTGGGTACTTCGATTGATCGTGTTGGTTGAGGCGCGGGCCGCGCCACGCCTGCGCAATGTCGAGGGATTGTGGCGTCGGGCGACAAAAGCCCGTCCCGGCTCCATGACCATGTTCATCCGGCAGCGAGGGCTTCTTGATCCCGACGAGATCGACGCCATCGTCGCAGGCGCACCTGTCGATCTTATTGATTTCCAGCGTGTCGCTGCGGCCATTCCCGTGGACCGGCGGCCCCATATATGAGAATGGATCGATCGCTTCAATGAAGGTGTCGATAAGCTCGCCGCCTGATTACCTCACCCGCATGGGACGTGATGTTCATTTAGCCAGCCTCGCGCACTGGCTATCCGCAAGGGCGACCGCTCGTTCCGTTGGAACCTGCGGGATGACGCCGCCCTTGACTCTTCGCGCGTGCAGCATTCACAATCTGTCCGGCCTTGAGATCTGGCCGCCCCTGCGGTCAAATGTCCCAATCTTCAAGGCCACCTGCGCACCCGAGGGGCAGGCGGGTTATTTCATCGTCAGGGCCGCGATGGCGCAGGAAGGCCCACCGCATAGGGGCATCGCAGTCCTGGAGAACGGCTTATGATCTCTTTGGTGTGGCGCTTCGTTTTTTGTCCGCTCGATCGTCATAAATCGTTCCGGAGAGATATGTGGTGGAACGGGGATCATTACATCGGAACCTGCCAATACTGCGGCTGCGCGATCCGGAACGATGGGCCGCGTAGGTGGCGCCGCATCCTTGCCTAGCGGATGGGCCGGGTCAGGGGGCGGTGACCGATGCAGGCGCAACCCCTTGATCACAGGCCAATGTGGGCACTTCGCTCCAGCTGCTGTTTCTGGTGCTGTCGCCCGGCCGCGGCACCGTGATTCCCAAATCTTCCATGAGGCTTCGACCATGTCTAAGGTTCGCATCGGTGAGTGGAATATCGATCTGGCCCAGGCCACCGCGTCGAAAGGCGACATCGAGGTGAGGATCTTCACGCATGAAGACGGCACCTACACCATCGCGTATTCCGGCCTCGAGAGCAGCGAAACCGCCCGCCTTCTGGGACCGGAGGTTCTTGACGCTTTCCAACGAGCAGGGGCCAAAGCCTTCGAGCAGGGGCCTGAGTAGAAACGCGAGACATTCCAACTGAAGCTCTGGACTATCTGTGGCCCGCATGTTGCAATGCAATATTCCCGCGAATCAGGAGGCTTTCTTGAAAGAATTCTCGATGATCCGCCACCTCGGTTTCGTGGCGGCACGACGCGGCGAGCCCACATCGGCTAATCCCTACAGGACATATCTCGAACGGATAGCCTGGATAGGCGGTTACTCCGAAGGCCGCGTGTCCCAAGCGTTCGGCACGATGCTGACGTCCTACGATACGGCACGTAAGCGGTAGCCGAAACACTGGCTCCAACCTTTACGCTCTCGCCATTTCCCAGATTGGCCGATCACGATGTTACATCAATTTCAATCCCCAACTCCCGACGGGCTGGGGTTTTGAGCGGTCGTACCCTCCTTCTTTCGAAGGCCAGTCTTTCCGCCGCGCGGCCCGCCCCTATCTTTCGCTCGCTCCCGATACCGGGACCGCACCTGCCGGTGCCGCCGACCACGCCGCTCCCGCAGTGTCTGCGATGACCGCCGGTTCACGCCGCTGCCCCTCGCTACGGCGACTCCCGCCAGCGTAGCACCCGCGCGGCTACCGCCGCGCCCCCGGCGTCGCGCCCCAATCCACCCTCGCCATCCCTCGCGCCGCGCCTCTGCCCCTGATCGTGCCGTGTGGCGCGCGGAGTTGCGGGCGGCCGGGGCGTTGCGTGTGGACCGCAGCGGCGTCGCGCTGGTGGAGGCGGTGCGCCTCGCGGCGGGCGGGCGGCGCGGGGGGTGAGGGCGGGATAGAGAGGAGAGAAGGGCCGGTGAGGGTGTCGCCGAGAATGGTTTCGAGCGACATTCGAAAGGTAAAGACGATGAACATCGGTGAAATCTTTAATCGGAACGGCCGTCTGAAGGGCTCGATCGCCACCCGCACCATCGATCTGCCCAGCGTCGGGCTGCGCAAGGTCGTGAGCGATAATCCGAAGGCTCCGGTCTACGAGATCCTCGCGCTTAACATCGCCCGCCGCTACGTCCAGATCGGCGCGCTGTGGGAGGCCGTGTCGAAGCAGGGGGATGTGTTCCTCGCCGGGAACATCGACGACCCCAGCCTTCCCGAGCCGCTGCCGATCGCGCTCTTCCCGGCCGATCATGGCGGCTACATGGTCGCCTGGCGTCGCGACACCATGCGCTCCGATTTCGGTGGCGGCATGGGCGCGAGCAGCGGCCGGTACGACGATCGCGGCCCGGGCGATCAGGGCGGCTTCGGCGACAGCACCGTGGGTGCCGGCGGCGAACGGTCGGGTTCGGACACCTCGTTCGAGGAGGAAGACCCGTTCTGATCACACGCTGATCAGTCCCATCGGGCCGGGGAGGCGTCAGGCTTCCCCGGCCCCTTTCATTTTTCGCTCATGAGGAGACATCCCATGCGCCGCTCTTCATTGCATTCTTCCGCCCCGCTGACCGACCTTGCCGCGCTCTCCGCGGCGATCATGGCCAGCCCCTCGATCCGCGACCTGCTCGCGCGGCATGTCGAGGGTGCGTCTCCCGTGCCGGACATCCCGGCGGGCATCACCTGCGGCGAAATCATCGCCGCCATCTACGACCTGCTCGAGAATACGCCGCTCGCGCCGCACGCGGCCGGGATCGTCGATGCCGTCCTGACACGCGCGGCATTCGTCGCGTCCGCCCGGGCCAGCAGGCACTGACCCGGCACGACACCCATGCAGGGCCGCGACGCCACCCTCGCGTTCGCGGCCTTTTTCCTTTGCCCCCCTGACAGGGAGAAGTTCCATGAGCCACGACCATTCGCGCAGCATCAGCCGCTTCGCTGATCTGCCCGCGCTGTTCGCCGAAGTGACCGCGACCCCGGAATTCCAGCGCGCTTTCGGCGATCCGATCCCCCTCTCGATCATCAGCCCGGGGGATGAACCGGGCGAACACGACATGCCCGAGCCGCTCCACGCACAGGCCGATTGCGCCGGGGTCATCGCCACCATCTTCGACCTGCTGACTGACACCCGCCTCGATGCACTTGCCCCCGAGATCGCATGGGGCATGGTGAACAGCTTTCATTTCGTCGCCGGAAAGCTCGAACGGCAGGAAGACCTGCTGGCCGACGAACTGCGCGACATGATGCGCCGCTCCGACCTTTCCGAGGTGTTTAATACCGAGCTCGAGGAGAAGCAGCTGCTGTGCCAGTCGCTGTCCGAACAGCGCGAAGCGGTCGAGTGCATGCGCGACTATGCGGCCGACACCTTCCGCGTGCTTTCGGGCCGTCCCTGGTCGCCCGCACGCGGTTCGCGGGTCTCGAAGGTCGCCACCGCCACGCAGGTCGCGATACAGGACTTCCTGCGCGCCCGGGAACTCGCCGAGCGCGAGCGGTACCGCCCGCGTGGCCCGATCGTCGTCGCCTCGGGCCATGCCGAATGGCACGACTGGCAGATCCTGTGGGACCGGCTCGACGCGATCCTCGCGCGGATCCCGCACATGACGCTGGTGACCACCGCGCAGCGTAAGGGCTTCGATGCGATCGTGGCCTCGTGGGCGGGGAGCCGCGAGGTCCAGCTCGTCACCTACTCGCTGATGGGCGCGGGGCGCGGCGCGCCCTTTGCCCGTAATCGCAAGCTGGTCGAACTGAAACCCGTCGAAGCCGTGCTGGGCGAGGGGTCGGGCATCCAGGCGAACCTCTATCAGGCGCTGCGAAAGGTCGGGGTTCCGATCCATGCCTTCCGAAAGGCCGATCAGGCACCTGCCGAGAAGATCACCGCGCTTCCGCGGGGCCGCGTTCGCCGGGTAGCCTGACACCGAAGTCTCAGTGCATTTTTCGAGGGACGGCGCGCCGCGCCGTCCCCCTTTTTTGCGCAAGGGGCGTGCAGGGTCGTGAGGTCGCGGGCGCTCCACTGAGAGGTAAGCGCCTGGAGGCACCCGTTGCGAATCAGGGGCATCGAGCCCCAGATTCGCAAAGCCTCTTCTCTCTCTCAAGAATTCCAATCGTGGCACGGGACCGCGTCGGCCTCAAGGACGACGGGGCCCCACCATTTTTCCGGGCGGGTCGGGCGTCATGCTTCCATTCGGGCATTCTGGCCGCCCGGAAAAATCGTGACCCCCATCGCCGGCTGCGCCGGTCGCGTTCCGCGATCCTTGACCCCGCCGCTCGGAGCCCGTGCCCAGGGGGGAACCTCTTTCGTTTCTACAGGAGGTTCCCATGACGAAGATCCACCGCAGCGTCCGCCCGTTCTCCGACATCGCCGAATTCATCGCGCAGGAGACGATGGCGGGCACCACCGACGACTTCCACGCCGCCTTCTCCTCCGATCTCGACGGGGTCCGCATCGGGCGCGGCGAGGAGGAGATGGCGACCGACATGCCCGATCCTCGCGAAGCCCAGCTTGCCGTCGAACTGATCGTCACGACCCTCTTCGACCTGCTGCGCGACACGCGGCTGCAGCCTGCCGCCGAGCGCCTCGCATGGGGCATCGTGAACAGTTTCCATCACGTCGCCGACCAGTGGCAGGGGCAGGCCGATAAGGCGACGCGCGACGTCCAGGACCTGCTGCGGCGCGCCGACGGCAGCGAAATCCACGGCGTCGAACTCGAGCAGGCACAGGGCGAACTCGAATTCCTCGACGAAGCCACCGACGCGCTGCGCTGCATGCGCGACCATGCCGCCGACGTCTTCCACACCGAAACCGGGCGGCCGTGGTCGGCACCGAAGGGATCGCTGGTCTCGAGTAAGCGCACCGCCTCGGTGATCGCCGCTACCGATTTCCTTGCCGCCCGCCGCCAGCGCCGCACCGACGCGCATAACCCGCAGGGGCCCATCGTGATCTTCTCCGGCGGCGCGGACTGCTGGTTTGACGACCGCCTGATCTGGGAGAAACTCGACGACGCGAAATCCCGGAACCCGGCGATGGTGCTGGCGACCACCGCACAGGATAAGGGATGCGACGCGATGGCTGCAGCGTGGGCCGCCTCGCGGAAGGTGAAGCTCATCACGTTCCGCCTCAGCGCGAAGCTGGGGAAGAGGGCGGGGTTCGTCCGGAACGAGCAGATGGTCGGACTGCGACCCGTTGAGGCGCTGGTCTGCGAAGGATCGGGCCTGCAGTCCCACCTCGCGCGCCTCGTGAAGGAGAAGCGTATCCCGGCGCGGTTCGTCAGGCTCAGCGATCAGGGATGGGAGGCGCAGTGAGGTTCCGCCAGAGGATCGGTCCGGTTCGCCGGGCCGGTCCTCATTTCCTTTTATCAAGCGTAGCTCTCGCCCCCGCTCAGGGACCCGCAGGCGGGTCCGTCGCGGGCGCGATGCGGGACCGCCAGACGGTCCCGGCCTCCTGCGCGCGGCTTCGCCGTGCTCGTCGCAGGGACACCCTTCGGGTGCGGTCTGGGCGGGATTGGCTGAGGGGGCGAGGCCCGCGTCCTGCCACCAGAGGAGAGGAGGGCAGAGAGGGGTGGCTCATTCGAGGAGATTAAAGCCATGTCCGAGCATCTGCACCTTTCTAATTCGGCCGTCTTCGTTTCCGGGTCGCTGTCCATTACCGCGCTTCCCGAACCCGTCATCGAACGCATCGAGGGTATCCTGTACCGCGCACTTCCCATCCTGATCGGGGACGCGCGCGGCGTGGATCGATTGGTCCAGCGCCATCTTTCCGATCGCGAGATCGCTGCTGTCAGGGTCTACTGTTCCGGAGAGGAACCGCGTCATAATCTGGGCGACTGGCCCGTCCGGCGCATTCCTACTTCCGGCAGAAAGGGCACCGCCGCCTTCCATGCCGCGAAGGATGCGGCGATGGCGCGCGATGCCGCCCTGGGTCTCGTGATCTGGGATGGTCGCAGCCGGGGCAGCCTTGCGAATATCCACCGGTTGGCGGCGCAGCGGCGCTTCATCATGATCTGGTTCGGGCCCGAAGCGCGGTTCATCACCCTGAGATCTGATTCCGACAGGGACAGCTTTCTCGAGGCGCATCCCTGCCGGAACCTGGTGATGACCAGCGCGTGATCAGATCGCTGCCGGCAGTCCCTTAATCGCCGTCAGCGCCGCGCCGCCGCCTACCCGGACCGCCTGTGTGAGAAGCTCGCGAAACTCCCTTTCCGTGAGCTTCTCCACCGGCATCTCCGCGATCATCGCGGCATATCTGCCCCGCAGCGCACGGCGCGCGATTTCCAGTTCATCGTTCATCTTGCGCTGACGCGCTTCGAGATCGGCGAGCCGATCCCTTTCCGTCATCTTCGGCATTTCCATCGTCCTTCCCCGATGGCCTGCCCGTCGCTTGCGACTGTGCCACATCGGCGGATCGGCGCAAGCGGGGATTGCCGCTTCCTGCGGAACCGGCGGGGCTTCGCGCCTGGCCGCCCTGTCGGTCCGTCACCGACCACACCCCATCCCATCCCATCCATCGCCCTGCGGTGCCTGTCGTCCGCGGACACCCCCATGAGGAGGCTTTCATGCTCACCATCGAACCCGATTACGACCGTTTCGTCGAAACCCATGAACCGCACTATTTCTCTGCGCAGGCGAGGGGGTTCGCTCTCATTCGCCAGATCGAACGCCACCTCAAACGGGCTAATTCCTACGCGGGCCAGTACTATGGTTACACCGATCACGAGACCGGCGACTTCGTGATCACCGACGAGTGCGACGAGGAATACGAGGCGGAATGGAACCGGGCTTCGGAGCTCGCCCGGATAGCTGCCCGCTCCAATGCGTATCGGATCATCCGGGCGCAGGGCCGTGACGACGAGGCGGCCATGCTCATCCTTGAAGCGCGCACGTTGGTCGCCCAGCAGGGCTGATCACATACTCCGGGGACCGGGCCTGACGCCCGGTCCCCTTTTTTGCTTTCGGGGAGACCCCACCCATGAACGCCATCCCTCAAACCTCCTCGCCACGCACCACCGCGCAACTGCAGCAAGGGTGCCCCGCCCCTGCCGGTACGAGGCTGCGCAGCGCAAGCGCGCTGCGTAAGGCGGGACGCACGGCGCGAGGCCGTTTTGTAATGGACCCTACGCACGGGTGCAGCGGGCGTATTAGCCTGTAGAAACAAGGTCATATTGCCGTAAGACCCGTATGACCCGGTTCCAGGGGAGCGTCGTACGCGGACCACGACGCCGACGAGGTCGGCCCTATCCCGTTGAGTTACCTTGAAATAATTTGTGGTACGCGTCAGACGCGGTTTCAGGATCTGTTCGACCGCCACCTTCATGAAAAGGGCTGGACTCGCTGGTGCATCGGACTGCGGGCCGGCGACGTGGCGCAGCTCCGCCTCACCGATATCGAGTGGCAGGCGGGTTCGCTGCGGATTACGGGCAAGTCGCGCCATGAAGTTCGCTTGCCGCTGCCCCAGGACGTCGGGGATGCGGTCGCGGCCTATCTCGAATGCCGACCGTCTTTCTGCCGAAGTGATCGCGTGTTCCTGAGCACGATCGCGCCCAGTCGCCCGTTCCTAAACGGTGACGCCGTCTCTTCGGTGGTCAGGCGCATCATGAAGCGGGCTGGCCTCGTGACACCGTTCAAGGGTGCGCACGTCCTGCGGCACACCGCGGCGACCGAGATGCTGCGCCACGGGGTGCCGCTCGACAAGATCGGTCTGGTCCTCCGGCATAGTGGCATCGACACTACGGCCCACTACGCCAAAGCCGATGTCACTCTTCTGAAGCAGGTGGCGCAGCCATGGCCGGAGGCGCTCTGATGTTGAAGACCATCGAGACCTATCTCGCACTGCGTCGTGCCACGGGCTTTGCGATGTCGAATGCCGAGTATTTGCTCAAAAGCTTCGCCGGCTTCGCGACTGAGCGCGGACAGGCGTATGTTCAAACGCAAACAGCCATCGATTGGGCCGCACTGGGACCGTCGATTGCGCAACGCGACGCGCGACTGAAAGCCGTCTGCCGCTTCGCACGCCATATCCGCGTCGAAGACGTGCGGCACGAGTTGCCCCCGCGCAATCACTTCGGTGCCCAAAAAAGGCGCCGGCCACCGCACATTTACTCGGGCACGGAGATCGCTCGCCTGATCGAAGCCGCTAGCCAGCTTCGACCTCAAGGAGGCCTGCGCCCGCTGACTTATGCGACCTTGATAGCCCTACTCGCGGTCACGGGGTTGCGCATCGGCACAGCTCGACCGCCGACATGACGCGGCGTTCGACGCGACCGAGATGGCCGTCATGGGCCAGGCGAAAAGCAGCACCGTGGCGGCGGAAAATATCCGCCACCTCCAGATCGGACCGCACGGGGTCGGCTCAGGCGGGCGGCACCACCTCGATGGTCAAACGATCGAGTGGGCTCTGCGTGCTTGCGATCGTCGTCGTCGCCACATGCGTGTAGCGCGCCGTCGTCGACAGGCTGTTGTGCCCGAGCAAGACCTGGATGATCCGGATGTCGACGCCGCTCTCGAGCAGATGGGTAGCGAAGCTGTGCCGCAGCGTGTGCACGCTGACCTTCTTGGTCAATCCCGCCGCCTTGGTCGCGGACCGGCAGGCCGAATGGAGCACGGAAACGTTGATCGGCTTGTCGCCGCGACCCGGAAACAGCCAGTCGCTCGGCCGCGCCAGGCGCCAGTAGGTCCGCAAGATACCGAGCAGTTGTGGAGAGAGCATGACCGTCCGGTCCTTGCCGCCCTTGCCGTGACGGACCTGGATAACCATGCGCGCGCTGTCGATATCAGCAACCTTCAGGTTCACCGCTTCCGAAACGCGCAAACCCGCGGCATAGGCCGTGGTCAGCGCCGTGCGTGCCTTCAGGGACGGCACCGCCTCAAGCAGGCGCACGATCTCGTCGGCGCTCAAGATCACCGGCAGCTTGCGGGGCGTGCGCGCATAGGCGATCCGCTCGGGAATCTCCGCCCGGTTCAGCGTCACGCCTTAGAAGAAGCGCAGCGCGCAGACAGTCTGGTTCAGCGCCGGCCAGGAAATGCCCTGCGACACCAGATACACTTGAAACGCGCGGACATCCTCCAGCCCCAGGCGGTCCGGCGAAGGGCCGAAATAACGGCTGAACTTCGTCACGGCATGGAGGTAGGATCGCTGCGCGGCTGGCGACAGGTTGCGAAGCATCATGTCGTCGATCATGCGACGGCGCAGCGGGCTCACCGCTGCCAAGGTGTCGGTCATGGATGGTCTCCTGATCAGGGGTTGGTCTTCAGCAACCAAACCTTCCCATCAGGAGGCCATTCCAGCCAGCGAACAACCCAGTGCCGCGTCAGCGGGTCGTCTAATCGCCCCTCGGTCAAGTCCAACGAATTGATCGTTCATAAAGATGCGCCGCGTGTGCCGGGTACAGGGTCGTCTACGCGGTCGATACAAATTTGATCGCCGCAGGATGGGTTCCGTAGCCGAGATCTTCCTATGTTCGTGACGCAATCTGCTCGCAAGGGGCAGTTGCTTCCCGCTTCGCGGAATGATCCCAACCGCGTCCCGGCAGGGACGGCTCGGCACGCCCCGAACGGGCGCTAACTGATGAAACGATAGATGATGCTGGTTCCGGCGCTTTTTCCTCCTATTGGTCAGGCCGGGGCAGTGGCTCCGGCATTTGGATCAAACAGCTCACCCGTCTTCAGCATCGAGTGCATGATTACCGCCAGTTTGCGCGCAAGGGCGACAGCGGCCCGCTTGAATCCCAAACGCTCTTTCAGCGCGAGTGCCCATGTTCGCAACGCGCTGGTCTCCGACGACCTGTTCAAATCACCGAGGCCGCGTCGTACAACAACGTGCGTAGCTTAGCGTCACCACGACGCGAGATGTGACCTTCATAGTCAACCTCGCCTGACTGATATCGCTTCGGGGTCAGCCCGACCCAGGCGCCCACCGCGCGCGAGTTCTTGAAGTTGATCGAATCCTCCACTGCTGCTGCAAAGGCCGTGGCGGTGACCGTACCCACGCCAGGTACCGAGGCGAGTAGGCGGCAGCGTTGATCCGTGCCGGCCATAACAACCAGCTGCTTGGTCAACTCCGCCACGCGAAGCCGAATATCGCCCCAGGCCTTAAGCAGTGGTAGGATGATGCGCGCCAAATTGTCTTCGTCTTCCAGAAGCGTAACTACGTTGCGCTCAAAGACGCTGCCTGCGCCTTTGGGTATTACGAGACCGAACGTCTTCATCAGCCCGCGTATCTGGTTCGACATCTGCACCCGCATCTTCATAAGTTGGCGTCGTGCTGCAATCAGCGTCCTCATTAACATGCTGTCGAAGCCTTTGACGCGGATCTCCCGAAAGAAACCTACCTCGGCCAAATGCGCCAGACCGTCAGCGTCGTTCGCGTCTGTCTTGTTCGCGGCCATGTCGAGAGCCGCCTTGGCATGGCGCGCGTCTATGCAGATCGCTGGCAAACCCTCCGCAGTCAGCGCATGAAAAAACCAAACCGAAAGAGGCCCTGTCTCGAACACCACGCGCTTTGCATTCGGCGCGCGTTTGCGGATCACTTCTGCGAGCAGCTTCGGATCCGACGGACACTTGCCACGCCAAACGCGCTTGCCATCCTGACGAATCGAAATCGAAGTGTCTTTCAGGGAAACATCGAGTCCTATATGCTGGTCCACGGTTGTCCTCCATCTGATGCTGGGCCCGGTCCAAAATCGTGAGCCCGTTCTTCATCTAGCGGGGGGCAACCAACCTTCCAGTAATCTCGAGCCCCTTGCCCATGGCCGGCGCTCCCGCGATTACGTCATGTTCGTTCGTTCAATCAATCATAACCGACTCATCCGATTCAACAATTTTCGACAACTACTTGATAAGTGATTCAAAAACTTATGGGTAATCGCAAGCCTCCCCGGATGCGTACGCTTCGCCCCCGGTCAGCGCCACCGCTATGGGCAGGCCCAACGCATTGATGCGGAGATGGATCTTGGTCGTAAAGCCACCTTTTGAGCGGCCAAGACCCTGACGCGGAGTCCCCCTCATATGATGAGTTGAAGGTCAAGGGGATATCTCGTCGTTTCGTATCTCCCGGTCGGCATCGGCATCCAGCTGAGCCCGTTCACGAGTACCGGCGGGTGTGCCTCGCCTGTACCACCTCATATCCGGTCGCCGCTCGGGACGGCTGCACCATAATCCCGCATTCGGGGACGCGGCTCAGGAGAACGGAACCCTTCTTTTGAGCGGCGTTGGAAGCCATGGGGGGGCTTCGGTCCGTTCGCCTGGATCCGTCAGGACCGATCAGGTCCTGAGGATTGGAGTGTATCGCGAGCAGCCCTTCGCTACGCTGCGGTCATGGCGACTCCCTCGATCACGACCCCTGCGGTCACGTAATTCCACAAGGCAACGAGCAGCTTGCGCGCCAGCGCGACGATCGCGACCTTTCGACCTCGCCCGCCGCTGTGGCTTGCCCGTTTCATGGAACCAGCGTGTGAGAGCCGCGTCCGGCTGATAGCGCAGCCATAGCCATGCCAGCTGGATCATCGTCGTGCGCAGTCGTGGATTGCCTGCTTTCGAGACGCCCTGTTCACGATCGATCGAGCCGCTTCGCCAAGGCGAGGGTGCAAGCCCTGCATAGGCCGCGACCTGGCGCCGATTGTCGAACTGTCGGAATAGTCCCTCGCTCGTGAGGATGTTGGCGGATTCCGCGCCGATACCCTTGATCCCCGTCAGCATCGCTTGAGGCGAGGTCTCATGGGCTTGGGAGCACAGGGCATCGCGTTCGGCTTCGACGGCCTTGATCTGTCCGTCCAATAGCTCGAGCCGGTCCAGTTCACGACAAAGCTGTGCCTTGAGATGGGTAGGCAATGGGCGGCCGTCGCCGGTTCGCAGTTCTTCCAGGCGCTCACGGCGGTCGCGACGAACAGGCTCATAATGCCGGATGCCGACGCCAAAGAGCAGCCCCTTGATCCGGTTGACGTGCCGTTTGCGTTCCTCGATCAGCGCCTTGCGCTCTCGGCCAATCCGGCGGCGATCCTCATCCTCGACTGCAGGCACACGGACCATCGTGCAGACGCGAGGCTCACCGCGCATCCATGCCATCAGCGTGCGGACCAGCGTCTCTCCGTCGATGCGATCGGTCTTCGCCTGGCGATGCCGGCGTGACACCGCGATCGATGCGGCATCCACGACATGGCTTGCGATCCAACCTTCCGCCTCAAGCGCGCGATGGATCCAGAAGCCATCAAGCCCCGCTTCCTGGATGACCACTACACGATAGAGCCTGCCCTCCCGGGCCCGTGTCTTCTCACGCAAGGCACCCAAGCAGGCCAGCAATGCGGGCAGGTCGCCGCCCGGCACCCAGTGACGCGACATCCGCTCGCTGCCAGGCGATAGCGAGGTCGCCAGCCAGGTCGATTTCGACAGTTCCAGCGAAACGAAAATTGCGCCAAGGTCAACCCAGATGGCGGCAGGCGGCGAGATTGATTCTGCTGACATGGCAAATCCTTTCAGAGAGGTTGGTAGCAAACCGACTCTGATCTCCCTCAGGCCGCTGTCCACTTCTCATCATGGGATCTTTTGCGCGGGCTGAACAGTGGTGCGCCCGGATTATTGTGCTGTCGATCATCTGTAGGCTGGGGTTGCCGCCCCCGCTTTCGTTGAAGGCTTCGAGCAGCAACTCCCACAAGCCTGACAGCGTCCAGCGCCAGAACTGGCGGTAAACCGATGACCATTTGCCAAAATGCTCGTGCAGGTCGCGCCGGGCCACGCCCGTCCGTGCGATCCAGAAAATCCCATCGAGGACGAGGCGGTGATCTCGCGGGCGCCGCCCGCTGCGCGCCCTGCGCTCGATCACAAACGGCTCAAGACACGTCCATTCCTCGTCGCTCATCAAACCCCGGATCAAGACAGCCTCCCACTTGGCTACCTTCGAGACGCCGGCCCATTACGGCATCTAGCTAGTGGTTTCCGCCTGACATAAGAGTCCGGTTCGGGATTCCCTTTGTTGCGTTCGCATGCGAGTCTGGCGCATGCGCACAGGAA
>NZ_MSQB01000031.1:0-30608 GCF_002149965.1 Novosphingobium panipatense
CTTTCTTGCGATGGGGGAACAAGCTGTCCGTCTCTGTTGGCGACCGTAGCAACCAGGTGGTCCGCTGCGGTGAGAGGCCCTCTAAGCGGGGCATATGATTCGGTCAACACGCTAATTTCAAAAAAATGACTTCTTTCAAAAAATGACCGTTTTCCAACGTGCGGGCCTCATTCGCCTGACAGAGATGGGAACGAAGCGCCGATTATCAACCCCGGCTGCCGATCGGCCTTCCGCAACGCCGCGCGAGACATCGCCTCACGCTTTCTTTACCAGCCTGAGCTTAGGGCCGGAATCGAAGAGCGCACCTTGAAGGCTGCCCGAATGGAGACCTGAAAAGTTCATGCCGAAGCCGGCCATCAGCGTTGCGATGAGCGTCTACAATGGCGAGCGCTTCCTGCCGCTCGCGCTGGAGAGTGTGCTCGGCCAGAGCTTTGGCGACTTCGAACTACTCGTACTCGACGACGGCTCCACCGACCGTTCGCCCGATATCATCCGGGAATATGCCGGGGCCGATTCCCGGGTTCGCCCGGTGATCCGGGAGAACCGCGGCCTTGTCGCCAGTCTCAACCAGTTGCTTGCCATGGCGCAGGCACCGCTCGTGGCGCGCATGGATGCGGACGACATCTGCCATCCCGACCGCTTCGCAAAGCAAGTGGCCTTCCTTGCCGTCCACCCCGACTACGGCGTCGTCGGAAGCTGGAGCGAGGATATCGGCGAACATGGCGAGGCCCTTGTCCGCAGCGGCGCCGATCACCCGCTGGTTCATGAGGACATGCTGGCGGCCATCGAGCAGGGTGAGCAGCTGATCTGCCATCCCGCCGTTATGTATCGCCGCGATGTCGTGCTTTCCGTCGGCGGTTATCACGCCGCGTTTCGGCACTGCGAGGATCTGGACCTCTGGCTGCGGCTCTCCGGCGTTACGCACATGGGCAATATCCCGGAGCGGCTGCTGCGCTATCGCCGCTATCCCGACCAGGTTTCCGCCCGCCATTCCACCGAACAGCAGATCGGTTCCGTGATCGCCCGCCTGGCCTGGGAGGAACGCCGCGCCGGACGCCCCGATCCGACCGAGAACCTTGCCCGGCTTCCGGCCATAGACGATCTCGACACGCTTTTTGCGAGACCGGGCATCGCCCGGGTGGCGCGCGAGCGGGTGGCGCTGAGCTTGCGCTGGTCGCCCGCCGCCATGCGGGACAAGGGGTTCGAGATCCTGCTCGATCACGTTCGCGAGGGCGGGCGCCGCGAAGGCTTGTGGCGGACGGTTGCACGGCTCGTGCGCTTCGGCGAACCGCTGCGCGCCCTGCGGCTTGCCGCCGCGCTGGCCCGGAACTGAGCCCATGTCCGTTCGCCGCGCCGCGCTCTGGTCGCTCGCCGCCCAATATGCGACGTTTGCGATCCAGTTCATCGCCAGCGTCGTCATCTCCCGCCTGTTCCTGCTGCCCGCCGACGTCGGGCTGTTCTCGATCGCGCTGGCTGCCGCCATGCTGGTTTCGATCTTCCAGGACCTGGGCATAACCCGCTTCATCTCCGGCCAGCCCGAAATGAGCCCGGCCGCCCTGCCGCATTATGCCGCCGTTGCCGTGACGATCGGATGGACCGTAGCCGCCGTGGTCGCGGTGGCGGCGCCGCTGGTGGCCCACTTCTATGCCCAGCCCGCGATTGCGCCGCTGCTCTGGCTGATCGCCGCGTCCTATCTCGTCACGCCCTATGCCACCGTCCCGGCCGCGCTGCTGGTGCGCGAGATGGACTTTCGCACGCTGTTCCAGGTCAATGCCGGAAGCGCGCTGGCGGGGAACGGCACTGCGATAGCGCTGGCCGCCTGCGGTTTCGGCGCATCCTCGCTGGCCTGGGGTGTGCTGGCTACCGCGATTGCACGGGCCGCGATCGCCAATCTGCACCGGCCGGTAAGGCCCCGCCTGCCCAAGGACACCGGCTCGGTGCGGCCGATGCTGGGGTTCAGTTCGATGTCCTTCGTGCTGAGCGCCAGCGCGGCCATCGGCCAGCGTTCGCAGGACCTGATCGTCGGGCGCCTGCTCGGCATCGCCGCGACCGGCCTGTTCAGCCGCGCCAGCGCCCTGGCCGGGCAACTGACCACCCTCGTTACCGGCGCCATTGGCAGCGTGTTCTACTCCGCCTTCGCCCGCAAGCGCGACGCCGGGGAGCCGTTGGCCGAGCCCTATCTCCACCTCGTGGCCTGCTATACCGCGCTCAACTGGGCGGCGATGATCGGGCTGGCGTTGGCCGCGGAACCCCTGGTCATGCTGCTCTACGGTCCCAACTGGATGGGTTCCGCCCCGTTGCTGCGCTGGACCGCGCTGGGCGAGATCTTCTTCGTGGCGATCCCTTTGCAGATGGACGTGCCGCTGCTGCTCGGCCAGATCAGGCGGCTCGTCTGGGTGAACCTGCTGGATACCCTTGCCGCCGTGGTGATCCTGACCGCCGGGTGCTTCATCAGCCTTGACGCGGCGGGCATCAGCCGCGTGGTCTACGGCGCGGTGTGGTGGGCGATCTATGCGATCTATCTGGGGCGCCTGATCGGATTCCGCTTCGGCGCGCTGATGAACGTCTATGCCCGCAGCGGCCTCTGCGCGCTGGCCGCCGGCGTGCCGCTGGCCATTGCGCGCTGGCAGGGACTGGAGCCGGGCCTGGTCGCCCTGCTGGCGCTCAGTGGGGCAGGCGTGCTCGCCTGGCTGGCCGCGCTCATGGCGACGCGCCATCCCGCCTGGAAGGAAGTGCGGATGATGGCCGAGGCGCTCTCGCGCCCGATCCTGTCACGGCGGGCAGGCTGATGCGGATGGCCTATCTGCTGCTGGCCCACGACGGCCCGGAGCAGCTCCAGCGCCTGATCGAAACCTTGCTTGGCCCGGATAACGACGATTTCGCGATGATCCACGCCGATCGCCGCTCGGCGCTGTGGAGCGCCTTGCGCCGGAGCCTGCCCGGTCCGCCAGGCCGCGTCCATCTCGTGCCCGATCCGGTGGCGGTGCGCTGGGGCCACTGGAGCCAGGTTGCCGCCACCGAAAAGCTGGTGCGCGAGGCCGTGCGCATCGGCTGCGACCATGCCCACCTCCTGAGCGGCGCCGACTGGCCGACGATCGCACGGGCCGATCTGGCCGCCGCACTTGCGGGCGATCTCTGCCATGTCGAAGTGCGGCCCGGCCACATGGCGGAGCGCATGCAGACATACCGGTTCGACACGCGCTGGCTGCGACTCGATCCCGCGCGGGACCGCCTTGCCTATGCCTTGACCTGGGAACTGCGCCGCCTGTCGCGCTGGCTGGACGGCACCCGCGAGAAGCTCGGCCACGCCCGCGCACAGCCGTTCGGACCATGGGCCTACGGCTCGCAGTGGTGGACCCTGCCTGCGGACGCGCTGGCCGTGCTGGCCCGCGAGCTGCCGCCGCTGCTGCGAAGCGGACGGCTGAACGGCACGCTCTGCAGCGACGAACATGTCGTGCCGACATTGATAGCACGCCATTTTCCGGGCCGGATTGCCGGAAACCGCCGCTTCGTGCGCTTCCCCGGCGGGGCTTCCAGCCCCCGCCTGCTGGATGCTCACGACCTTCCCGAAGTGGCCGCTAGCGGCGACTGGTTCATGCGCAAGGTTGCCGCCGCGCACGACCCGTTCTTCATGACGCTTCCCGCGGCGATGCCTGCCCCGGATCGGGACCGCACCGCTACGGAATGATTGGTACGCGCCCCTGCGCGGTGGTATGATCGACCCTGCGACATCCGCAAGATAGCGGTGCGCCGGAGAGAACGATGCCAGGAGCAGCCCTAGGGCTGACGCTCATGTTCGCCGAACTGGCGATTCTGGGCGCCCAGCCTGCAATCCTACAGCCTTCAGGTTCAGCGCCTGCGCAGCCTCCTGCGGCCCCGCCCCATCCTGACCAACCAGCCCCACCGCCCGCGCCCCTTGCCGTGCAGCCCCCGAAAGTGGGCATCCAGCACTTCGAAGCCGGGCTGGACGCCGCGATCCGGGGCGATTCCCCGATCCAGGCCCAGGCCGACGACGACGACCGCATGACCGTGGCCGTCGGGATCGAGGGGCGCGGGCCCTATCGCTTCCTGATCGACACCGGATCGCAGACGACCGTGGTGTCCTCGGCGCTGGCAGGCACGCTGGGCCTTACGCAGGGTCCGCCGGTGCGGGTGATCAGCATGGGCGGCGTGAGCAGCGTCGCCACCGCGCGGCTCTATTCGCTGGATATCGGCGAGAAGTCCTATCCCGGCCTTACCGTGCCGCTGCTCGAACGCCATCACATCGGCGCGGACGGCATCGTCGGCACCGACAGCCTGCAGGACCAGCGGGTCGTGCTGGACTTCACCAAGAACACGATCGCGATAGGAGATGCCCAGAGCCTGGGCGGCAGCAGCGGCTACGAAATCGTCGTGCGCGCCCACAAGAAGGCCGGGCGCCTGATCATGACCAATGCCCTGATCGACGGCATCCGCGCCGACGTGGTGATCGATACCGGCGCCAGCTCGACGATCGGCAACCTCGCCCTGCAACATGCCATCCGCGACAAGTTCGCGGGCAATACCACCCTGCTCTCGGTGACGGGCCATGAACTGCCGGCAGGGCTTGGCTTCGCGCGGAAATTGCAGATCGACGACGTCAACATCTCCAACGTGCTGATCGCCTTTGCCGATGCGCCCGCCTTTCGCGAACTGAAATTACAGAAGCGCCCGGCGATCTTCCTCGGCATGCGGGAACTGCGCGCGTTCAAGCGGATCGCCATCGATTTCACGACGCGGCGCATCCTGTTCGACATGCCGAAGGGTTCGTGAGGGGCGATTCCATCCAGGGCAAGGCAGTCCGCTGCGATTGTCTATCGGCGCCTACGCCCTAAATAGCGCCAATGCCGCCAGACACCGCCGTTTCCGATTCGCGCGCCCGCCACGATGGCTGGCGCACCCTGCTGCGCTTCATGCCCTATCTCTGGCCTGCCGGAAATCCGGCCCTGCGCTGGCGGATCGTCTGGGCCTGCGTGTTCATCCTGCTGTCCACCGCCACCCAGCTGGCCCTGCCCTATCTGATGAAGTGGGCGGTAGACCTGATGGGCGCGACCGGCCCGAAGCTCGTGCAACTGGCGATGCTGACCGTGCTCGGCTACGCCGCCGGGCGCCTGATCCAGACCGCCTTCGACAATTTCCGCAACATCGTGTTCGAACGCGTCGGCCAGGACGCCACGCGCGAACTGGCGGAGAACGTCTTCGGCCAGCTCCACCGGCTCTCGCTACGCTTCCACCTCGCCCGGCGCACCGGCGAAGTGACCAAGACGATCGAGCGCGGCACCAAGAGCATCGACACGATGCTCTACTTCATGCTGTTCAACATCGCGCCGACCATCCTGCAACTGCTGGTCGTGGCGGTGATCTTCTACCTCAACTTCGGCCCCGGCCTGGTCGTGGCCACGGCCCTGGCCATCGCCGCCTATATCTGGGTGACCCGCACGATCACCGAATGGCGCACCAAGCTGCGCGAGCAGATGAACCGGCTCGACGGCCAGGCCCTGGCGCGCGCCGTGGATTCGCTGCTCAACTACGAAACCGTGAAGTATTTCTCGGCCGAACACCGCGAGAAGGAGCGCTATGCGCAGGCCACCCGCGCCTATGCGGTGGCGGCCGTGAAGAGCGAGAATTCGCTCGGCCTGCTTAACATCGCGCAGGGCGTGGTGGTGAACCTGCTGATGGCGGGCGCGCTCGGCTATACCGTCTGGGGCTGGTACAAGGGCGAATACACGGCAGGCCAGCTGGTCTTCGTGCAGACTTACCTGACGCAGCTGTTCCGCCCGCTCGACATGCTGGGCATGGTCTATCGCACGATCCGCCAGGGGCTGATCGACATGGCGGAGATGTTCCGCCTGCTCGACGAACCGCAGGAAGTTTCCGACCGTCCCGGCGCGCCCGCCCTGGTGATTAACCGTCCTTCCGTGGTCTTCGACAATGTGCTGTTCGGCTACGAGCCCGACCGGCGCATCCTGAAGGGCCTCTCGTTCGAGGTTCCCGCCGGGCAGAATTTCGCCGTGGTCGGCCCCTCCGGCGCGGGCAAGTCCACCCTCGCCCGGCTCTTGTTCCGTTTCTACGACCCGCAGGAAGGCCGCATCCTGATCGACGGGCAGGACATCGCCGGGGTGACCCAGGCCAGCCTGCGGGCCGCAATCGGCATCGTTCCGCAGGATTCGGTGCTGTTCAACGATACCATCGGCTACAATATCGGCTACGGCCGCGACGATTCCACCCAGGCCGATATCCTCTCGGCGGCGCGCGGCGCAGCGCTGATGGGCCTGATCGACCGGCTGCCGCAGGGCTTCGACACGGAAGTGGGCGAACGCGGCCTGAAGCTTTCCGGCGGCGAGAAGCAGCGCGTGGCCATCGCCCGGACGCTGGTGAAGAACCCGCCGATCCTGTTGCTGGACGAGGCTACCTCCGCGCTCGACACCCGCACCGAGCAGGACATCCTCGCCACCTTGCACCGCGTTTCCGAAAACCGCACCAGCCTTTCCATCGCCCACCGCCTCTCGACGATTGCCGATGCCGACCGCATTCTGGTGCTCAACGACGGGCGCCTGGCCGAAAGCGGCACACACGGCCAACTGCTGCGGCAGGACGGACTCTATGCGGAAATGTGGGCGCGACAGGCCGCCGAAGCGGAAGCGATGATCGAGGCCGCGCAATAATGCAATCGTTAGGCAATGGTCGGGAACCTCAGGCCCGCTTGGGGGTTCCGCAGGGATGATCCTCGCCCTCGGAGTCCGGCCCGCGTGAAATTGCCCCCGTTGTCTGCCATTCTTCTGTCCATGGCGAGCCTGGCGCCTATCATCCCTGCGGCCATGATTGCGGGTCCGGTGTTCGCGCAGCCGGAAGCGCCTGCTGCCGTCCAGCCGGTCACGCAAGCCACCGAGGGCGCCGCCGAGCTTGTCAACGACCCTGACCTCCGCGCCGACACGCTCTCCCAATAACCCCTCCCCCAATAATCTTCCCATTATACCTAGGGCATTACGACGGATTGTCGTCGCGGCCGGTCGGCGGAACAATGCTTTCGCCTGAATAACCGGCGGGGAAAGATGCTCGTTTCCAGCCCTCGTTATACCGCGCACTTCGTCCAGCCCGTCGCGCCGCAGGAACCTGTGCCGGTCCGGCTTCTGGTTGGCGATCGGCGTCTGGATCTGGCCGTGCGCAGGCCGATGGACTTCGCGGCCATGACCCTGCTGTCGCACCACGCCGTTTCGAAACGCACGGACGACCTCGAAGGCCCTGGCCCCCGCGCATTCACAAAGCGCGCGATCAGCCGGTGGAGCCGGCCGATCCGGCTCGGTCGTTTTCTCGATACCCGCCATATCGAGCCCAACAACATCTCGCACCTGCTGATGGACATCGTGCCGCTATGCCTCGCGGCCCGGCGCGCGCTGGGAGACATCGCCTTCGTCTTCCGCCCGCTCCAGCCTCCCTTCCGGGACCTGCTGCTCCATTTCGGGATAGACCCGGTCTGCACCTATCGGCCGGTCGCCGGGGAACGCCTGAGCTTCCGGCTATCGCGAGGGCTGGCACAGTTCGGGATCGATGCCCGGTTCGACGCGCCGCTCTACAGCTACACCGGGGAGGTCTACGAAGACCATCTTGCCGCCGGAAACGGCCCCCGCAATGTCTTCGTCTCGCGCCGAGGGCCGCGCGCGCCTACGAACGGCGCAGAGCTGGAGGTCTTCCTGACCAGACGCGGCTTTTCGGTGCTCTATCTGGAAGACCACCCTATTCCCGAGCAGATCGCACGGATGCAGGCCGCCGACCGGGTGATCGCCATACACGGCGCTGCGCTCGCCTTCCTCGCACTGAAGGAAACGACCTCGACGGTCATCGAGATCATGCCGCCCCATGTCTACCACGATCACTTTCCGGTCGGGATCGGCCACAAGGTCGGCCGCTATGTCCAACTGATCCCGGAATTCGACGAAGACGTGCAGTTCCGGGGCTGGCCCGCCATCTATCCGCACAAGCAGCGCCCCTTCGCAGTCGATCTCGTTCAGCTTGAGGAAGCGCTGGACGACGATGCGACGGGGTTGGCGCCGAAGGCCCTGACCGGCTGAAGAGGACCGGCTGAAGCGGCCGGTTCCCCGGCCCGGCCCCTCTCACTTCACGACGTCGGCCTCGTGCCAGACGACGGCCTGCGCCGCCTTCATGCAGTTCTCGGCGGTATCCCACGACAGCGACGGCGAACCGTAGAGCCGCCAGCCCTGCGCCAGGGCTTCGGAAACCCGCTCGCAAAAAGCGCGGTCGTCGGCGCCGGTCAGCAGGCGGTAGATTGGGCGGTCTTCGGGAGTCTGGTACATTCAGGCATCTCTCTCGATTTCGAAAGTCAGATGCCTAACCACTCCAGCCCCGCTGGCAAGCCCCCGGCCGCGTAATCGACCTGCAGCACCCGCCTGCGCCTTCCCGGCCGGGCGGCATGGGACGCATGAAGGATCGGCGTGCGGTAGAGCCAGAGATCGCCCGCCTCCGCCAGGCAAATGTGAACCCGCGCCTGAGCCACGATCTGCTCCACCCGCTCCACGGGCACGCGCCCAAGCCGATGGGACCCCCTCGCCACGAGCAGCGGCGCATTGTCCGCATCGACCGGATCGAGATGGATGCGCACCGTGAGCATCGCTTCGATCAGCGCGAAAGGCGGCTCCACATGCTGGATGCCCTGCTTGACTGTCCACGGCCCGAAACCGGGCGTGTCGCAGCGGTCGATGACGGCAATCGTGCGATCCTGATGCCAGCCAAGCGACCAGTCCGCCCGGTCGCTCTTGTCGAACAGCACCGCCCTCACCGGCTTCATCCCCGCTCCGCCGGCATGGCTGACCGCCGCGCCGATCGGTCCTTGCTGCCCGAGGATTTCCGCCAGCTCAGGATCGCCGGAAATGCGCAGCCCCGCCCTGCCATCCGGCCACTTCGCGAGCGCCTGCTCGATGATGCCAAGCACAGGGAGCGCACAGCCGGGAACGAGACAGGCGCCGTCACGGTCAAGTTCCAGTTCCCCGCAGCATAGCGAGTCCGATCAAGCGGTCTCCATACTCATCCCGGCGTATTATCCCGACCCATTTATCCCGGATAGCGTTCGAATTCAGGCAGGCCTGCGATATCCTTCATCCAGCCGATCCGTTCGGCCACCTGGATATGGGCCTGAGGCGGGAGGGCGTCGGGGTCGTCGAGGGTGGCGACCTGGATGTCGATCAGGCCGGGCAGGTATTCCTCGTTGGCGTACCATAGCCCGGTGCCGCAACGCGGGCAGAAGTGGCGCATAGCCGAGCCGCTGGAGTTGTAGACCGAGGCTTCGCCCGCGGTCAGCCTGAATTCCGGCGTCTTGAACGCGGCCCAGGCGACGGTCGGCGCACCGGATGATTTGCGGCAATCGGCGCAGTGGCAAAGCGCGACATGCTCCGGGGCACCTTCAACGGTGTAGCGAACGTCGCCGCACTGGCATCCACCTTCGAGCGTCATAGCGAATCTCCCTCTGATGCGGGGAGGCTAGTCGATCTTGCGGAACATTCAAGGAACAAATTTCGTCGTCCCGGACTCGATCCGGGACCGCTAGCCGCGCCGCGCCTTGCTCGCGAGCAGGCGCCTAAAGACCTGACAGCGGTCCCGGATCAAGTCCGGGACGACGGGAAATCTGCGACGTTTAGAGGATATACTTCGACAGGTCCGCGTTGCCCGCGAGGCCTTCCAGCTTTTCGCGCACATAGGCTTCGTCGATCGTCACGGTCTCGCCCTTGCGGTCCTCGGCCTCGAAGCTGAGTTCCTCCAGCAGCTTTTCCATCACCGTCTGGAGGCGGCGGGCGCCGATGTTCTCGACGGTTTCGTTCACCAGGGCGGCGATGCGGGCGATTTCGCCCACGGCGCCTTCGGTAACGTCCACCGAGACTTCCTCGGTCGCCAGCAGCGCCTTGTACTGTGCCACCAGGTTGGCGCGGGTTTCCGAGAGGATGCGCACGAAGTCCATTTCGGTGAGCGCCTTCAGTTCCACCCGGATCGGCAGGCGGCCTTGGAGTTCGGGCAGCATGTCGCTGGGCTTGGCCACATGGAACGCGCCGCTGGCGATGAAGAGGACATGGTCGGTCTTCATCGGGCCGTACTTGGTAGCCACCGTCGTGCCTTCGATCAGCGGCAGCAGATCGCGCTGCACGCCTTCGCGGCTGACCGAGCCGCCGCGCACGTCGGAAACGGCGATCTTGTCGATCTCGTCGAGGAAGACGATGCCGTTGGTCTCGGCATTGGCAAGCGCGGTGCGTGCGACGTCATCCTGGTCCATGCGCTTTTCCGACTCTTCGTCGACCAGCTTGTCCCAGGCGTCGGGCACTTTCATCTTGCGGCGGCTCAGCTTCTGGCCGCCGAACTTGCCCATGATGTCGGAGAGGTTGATCATGCCGACCGAGCCGCCCATGCCCGGGATCTCCATCGGCGCCGAGGGGCTGTCCTCGACCTCGATCTCGACCTCGGTGTCGTTCATGGCATTTTCGGTGATGCGCTGGTGGAACGAGGCACGGGTGGCCTCCGAAGCACCTTCGCCGACGAGCGCGTTGAGCAGGCGCTCCATCGCCGCCTTGGATGCGGCTTCGCGCACGGATTCGCGGCGACGGTCCTTTTCCAGGCGGATCGCCTCTTCCACGAGGTCACGGGCGATCTGCTCCACGTCGCGGCCGACATAGCCGACTTCGGTAAACTTGGTGGCTTCCACTTTCACGAAAGGCGCGTCGGCCAGCTTGGCCAGGCGGCGGCTGATCTCGGTCTTGCCGCAGCCCGTCGGGCCGATCATGAGGATGTTCTTGGGCGTCACCTCGTCGCGCAGGTCGAGCGAGAGCTTCTGGCGGCGCCAGCGGTTGCGCAGAGCCACGGCGACGGCCTTCTTCGCCTCGCTCTGGCCGATGATGTGGGCATCGAGCGCGCGGACGATCGCCTTGGGGGTAAGGTTGTCTTTCATGATGTCGATGATCTCAGATGGTCTCGACCGTGACGCGGTCGTTGGTGAAGACGCAGATGTCGGCGGCGACCGCCATGGCGCGGCGCGCGATCTGTTCGGCGTCGGTCTCGTAGCCGTCGATGGCGCGGGCGGCGGCAAGCGCATAGTTGCCGCCGGAGCCGATCGCGGTGATCTGGCTGTCCGGTCCGCCTTCCGGCTCCAGCACGTCGCCGTTGCCGGTGAGCACCAGCAGGGTTTCGGCATCGGCCACGATCATCAGCGCTTCCAGGTTGCGCAGATACTTGTCGGTCCGCCAGTCCTTGGCGAGTTCGACGGCGGCGCGCATGAGCTGGCCGCGGTGCTGCTCCAGCTTGCGTTCCAGTCGTTCGAACAGGGTGAAGGCGTCGGCGGTGGCGCCGGCAAAGCCCGCGATCACCTTTCCGTCGCCGATGCGCCGCACCTTGCGCGCATTGGGCTTCATCACCGTGTTGCCCATGGAGACCTGCCCGTCACCGGCGATGACGGTCTTGCCGCCCTTCTTCACGCCGATGATCGTCGTTCCGTGCCACTGGATCAGGCCGTGGCTAGCCCCGCTATTATCCATGCCGCGGATATATGACCGTGTTCGCGCGGTTCAAGCGGTGAACGCGCACCATTCCATGTCGCATCCGCAACAAAAAACGTCCGCGAAACCCGGTTGGGCTTGCGGACGTTTTTGCAGGGCGATCAGACGAGCCGCGCCAGGTTTCCCGAAATCAGCTGCCGTTGGGGCCAGGGCCGGTCGGGCCGCCGGGGCTGCCCATGCCGGATGCGCCGACCTGGCCGATATTGCCGAAAAGGTCTTCCAGCAACCCGCGATGACGGCCCAGCGTCGGCGTGGTGTCGCCGTTGGGGCTGATCCGGGCCACCTGCTCCATGCCGCGCTTGTCGACGCCGACAACATTGCCCGCCGGGTCGAAGCGCACGCGCAGCACCGTCTGCTCGGAGGTCTGCGGGCGGCGGAACGGCGGCGTCTTCACCGTCTGCGAGATGTAGTAGTAGTCCTTCTCGCCGAACTGGCTGACGAAAGTCGGGCGGCCGAGGGTCTTTTCCACCGAGAGGCGGTTGTCGATGCCGGGCTGCACCGAATCGAGCAGGGTCTGGTCGATCAGGTAGCCGCGGTGATCGCGAACCGAAGTACATCCTGCCGTCAGCGCAGCCAGCGCCAGCGCGATGCCTGCCGCCTTAGCCATGTGACCGTAACTGCGCATTTTCCCACTCCATTCGGGGCCTGGCCCATCGCCAGGCATTGCCACCCGGCGCAGGGCCCATATATCGGCCAGATAACGGCACCGAGCCTTAGAGCCCGCCAGCCCGTCACGCAATGGGCGTTGGGGCAGGTCGATTGAATTGCCGATGAACGAAAGGTCAGACTGCACGATGTCCCTGCTTTCCCGTCTCGTCGGCAAACACACCGATCCGCGCGCCGAAGTTCGCCCGCTGTGGCACCGCGTGGTCGAGATCGCCCGCGAAAAGCCTTGGTATGCCAGCTTCGGCGTGGCCGATACCGTGGCGGGACGGTTCGATGCGGTGACGCTGGTGCTTGCCCTCGTCATGCTGCGCATGGAGCGGGGCGGCGCACTGATCACGCCGTCCGTCCACCTCACCGAACTGTTCGTGGACGATATGGACGGCCAGCTTCGCCAGTCCGGCGTCGGCGATCTCGTCGTCGGCAAGCGCATGGGCAAGCTGATGAGCGTGCTGGGCGGCCGCCTGGGCGCCTTGCGTGAGGCGCTGCCCATGGGCGACGAAGCCCTGGCCGAAGTGCTCGGCCGCAACATGACCCTCAACGATGGCGCCGACCGGATTACCCTGGCCGCCCATGTCCGGGCGCTGGCCGAGCAGCTCGATGCCGTTTCCGACCAAGACCTCCTGAACGCGAGCATTGCGCGATGACCGAAACACCCGATTTCAAGCCCGAATTCTCCCGCCGTGTTGATATCCGGCAGGCCGAAGGCAAACCCGCCCATGTCGAGGCCGACGAGGCCGAGTGCCGGTCCTTGTCGGAACGCTTCGGCCTGGTGCGGATCGACCGGCTGACCGCCGATCTCCAGCTGGAGCGCAAGGACCGCAAGGTCGAGGCGCGCGGCAGGGTCACCGCCGACTATGTCCAGGCCTGCGCCGTCTCGGCCGAGGATATCGCCGTCTCGCTGGACGAGCCGGTGTTCTTCCGCTTCGTTCCCGAAGCGGGCGATCACACCCCGGACGAGGAAATCGAACTCGATTCGGACGATTGCGACGAGATCGAATATTCCGGCACCCACATCGACCTCGGCGAGGCGGTGGCGCAGAGCCTGGCGCTGGCCATCGATCCCTTCCTGACCGGGCCGGACGCCGACAAGGCGCGCAAGGCCGCCGGGATCGGCACGCCGGAGGACAACGGCCCCTTCGCGGCGCTCAAGGGCCTTGGCCTGAAGGAATAGGGACTTAAGGAGTAACCGCCTATTCCGGCGCGATCAGCCGGTAGGCGCCGCCCATGAGCCGCGTCACTTCGTCGCGGCTCAGCACATATTGCGGCTCATAGCCGAGACCCGATTGCCGGGTGCGGCGCCAGTGATCGACGTAGACGCCCTTGTCCTGACCGAACACCGAATGGACATGGCGCGCGAGGTCAGCGGGGCACCGGGCCGACACCGCCGCACGGAACATGGCCACGTCGACGACGAAGGGCCCCACCATGACCCAGACGTGCCCGCTTCCGCGAAATGCCTCGCCGTCCATGACAGGCTCTTCGGCGCCCTCGCGGCTGCCGCAGACCGGCAGGCCTTCCACCGAAAGCACGCCGGTGACGACATGGACCGGCGCCGAGAGGCGGCGTTCGAGCTGCACCGCCAGCGCCGCGCTGAGCCAGGCCGCCATCGACGCCGACCATTCCGCATCCCTGGGAAACACTTTCAGGATCTCGACCACGCAGCCCGCCAGCCGCGCCTTGTCGGCATCGGTCATCTCATAGGCCTTGAAAGCCTTGGCTTCCGCCCAGCCGTGCTGCGCGGCGACCAGTCTGCCGAGCTGGATCAGGTCCTTTGCCACTGTCATTACCGATATTCCTGCCGATTGAAGCGTTTTCAAGCCGGGTGCCGACGCATCCTGCGAGCTCTCAACCGCGCCCCCTAATACGCCTAGGCCGCCCCGCCAAGGCTTGGTCATGAGACCGTCAAGAGTCTGTCCTAGGCGCTCGGCATGCTGCCCGAATCTTCGCCCGGCGGGCCGCCGGCAAACAGTCCAGGGACTTCGTCGAAGCTGATCGCGGCGGGAATCGCCGCGTTCTGGGTCTATCTGGCCATGTACGCCTTCCGCAAACCGATCGCCGTGGCGACCTTTTCGGAACAGGCCGCGTTGTGGGGCATCGATTTCAAGAGCGCCGTGATCATGGCGCAGGCGCTGGGCTATGCCTGTTCCAAGATCATCGGCATCCGCGTCGTCTCGGTCCAGCGCGGCGCCGGGCGCAAAGGACTGATCCTGGGCCTGATCGGGATATCCTGGCTGGCGCTGCTGGGCGTCGCGCTGCTGCCCGCAAGGCTCGCGCCCTACTGCATGGTCGCCAACGGGCTGCCGCTGGGCATGATCTGGGGGCTGGTCGTCAGCTACCTCGAAGGACGGCGACTGACCGAAGTGCTGACCACGATCCTCTCGGCCAGCTTCATCGTCTCTTCCGGGCTGGTCAAGGCGGTGGGCGGCGTGCTGTTGTTGCAAGGCGTGCCCGAAACCTGGATGCCTGCGGCGACCGGGCTGCTTTTCGCCCCATTGCTGGTCATCGCCCTGCAGGTTCTGGCCGCCATTCCGCCGCCCGACGAAAAGGACAGGCACGCCCGCGGCGAGCGCGTGGCGATGGACGGCGCGGCGCGGCGGCGTTTCGTGGCGCTGCACTGGCTGGGGCTATCGCTGCTGCTGGCGGGCTACGGCCTGCTGGTGGCGCTGCGCGACTACCGCGACAACTTTGCCGCCGACATGTGGGAGCAGCTGGGCTACGGCCGCTCGCCCTCGCTGTTTCTGGAGACGGAGATTCCCGTCACGTTCGCAGTGCTGCTGGGCCTGGCGGCGATCGGATGGATCCGCCGCAACCGGGCGGCGCTGGTGGCGGTCTACGCCCTGATCTTCACGGGCGCGGCGATCCTGGGCCTTTCCACGCTGGCATGGCGGCTCGGGCTGATCGGGCCGGTGGCATGGATCACGCTCAGCGGCACCGGCCTCTACCTTGCCCATGCCCCGTTCAGCGCCGTACTGTTCGAACGGATCATGGCCTTCACCCGCTATCCCGGCAATGCAGGCTTCCTGATCTATGTCGCCGACGCCTTCGGCTATTGCGGCAGCCTTGTGCTGATGCTGGCCTTCAGCTTGGGCGGGGATCCGCATCCCCGCGCGGTCACCTTCTATGCAGAGGGCTGCATCGCGACGTGTGCGGTACTGGCCATCGCGATTCCGGCATCGCTCGCCCTGTTCCTGCGGCGGCCCGCCCGTCAGGAAATGCCGCCCTCGCAAGGCCGTGCCGCAATGTGAAGCGCGGTACCGCCGGCGCCAGCCGCCGCGGCGACCGGGCCGGGCGGTGCCTGCTCGGTCACGAGATCGTGGACTTGCCCGAAGTCCGCGACATGAACGGTGCCCCGCCGCGCGAACTTGCCGTGATCGGCCACCACCACGACCCGGCGCGCGCGATCGAGCACGGCCCGCTTGAAAGCCGCCTCGTCCGGGTCGAAATCGAGGAATCCGCGCTCCGCCTCGATCGCCCCCATCGACAGCACAGCCACATCGGGCACGAAGCGTCGAACATAGCCGACCGCATCGGCATCGAAGGCCGAGCGATAGTCCACGTTCATCGCCCCGCCTGCAAAGAACACCCGGTGCTCCGCCCGGCCCAGCGCTTCGGAGGCGACTTCAAGGCTGTTGGTCACCAGCACGAGATCGCGCAAATGCCCCAGTTCCTGCGCCACCCAGAACGATGTCGTGCCGGAATCGACGAAGAGGGTCATGCCCTCTTCCACGAAACCCGCGGCGCAGCGGGCGATCGCGCGCTTAGCCTCCACCTGGTCGCGCAGGCGGCGGCGATAAGGTGCTTCCAGCCGCGTGACGGGCAAGGTCACGCCGCCATGAACCTTGATGACACGGCCCCCGCCCTCCAGCTGGCGGACGTCGCGGCGGATGGTTTCCTCGGACACGTCGAAGCGTTCCGCCAGACTGGCGATCGAGGACGAGCCCTGCTCTTCCAATGCCGCGAGTATGCCCGCGATGCGGTCTGCCTGAATCACGATCTTTCCCCCGTCCCGGCACTTCGCCGAGCATCGCCTCCCAACTGTGGACGGCCTGCCATGTGGTTTCAAGTGGCTTTATTTCCAAAATCTCACAAATATCGCCAGATCAAACCTGCAAAATCCACAAAATGTCACACAAGCGTAATCCCCGCTGCCTAGCTCGCCCCGTGAAGGTCGAAAGGGTCGGCCGGGCGGGTCGGACATTGGCCTGAGCGCCACGCAGGGGAATAAAGATGAAGACTTGGATGATCGGCACCGCGATCCTCGCGATCGCGGCAGGGACCACGCATGCCCAGGCCCAGAGCGGCAATACCGCGCTCAGGACCGTCGCGGCCGACGCAGCGGCAGAAGGTTCCGCCGAAGCGGGTACCGAAAGTGATGCCTCCGGTGACGCCACCGGCAGCGAGGATATCGTCGTCACCGGCACCGCCACCCACTTCGCCAATACCCGCGTGACGCCCGAGATGATCGAGCGTCAATCCGCGCTCACCAGCGTCAACGACGTCATCAACGAGCTGCCCGGCGTCTTCGTGTCCGAAGGCGACGCATTCGGCTCGTCCGACTGGGCCACGCAGATCTCGATCCGCGGCTTCACCCAGATCGGCACCACCATCGACGGCCTGCCCAACGGCGGTTCGGGCTACGGCGGCGGCTCCAAGGCCAACCGCTATATCGACGTGCTCGACCTCAAGACCGTGGAAGTCTCGCAGGGCACCGCCGATATCTCCTCGCGCTCGAACGAGGCGCTGGGTGGTACGCTCAACTACCTGACTTCGGACCCGCAGGACGATTTCCGGGTGCGGCTTTCCGGCGCGGCGGGCGACTTCGGCGCGCAGAAGTTCTACGCCCGCGTCGATACCGGCGAGATCGCGCCTGACACCAGGGCCTATATCAGCGCCTCGCATGCCAAGGCGCATGACTGGATCGGCGGCGCGGGCAAGACCAGCCGCGATCACCTGAGCGCCAAGCTGACCAGCAAGATCTCCAACATCGATCTCACCGGCTTCCTCTCCTACGACGATGCCGACGAATCCGAATTCGGCTCGGTCTCGGTGGCCTCGTTCGAGAACGATCCGAACCACGACGTCTATACCGATACCTGGACCGGCCTTCCCTATATCGACCAGAACTACCGCTCCGGCTCGCGCGCGCTGCGCAAGAACCTGTTCGGCTACTTGCGCGGCAAGGCCGACCTCGGCGAAGTGAAGATCGCGCTGACCGGCTATTACCACCGCATGCGCGGCCGGGGTGACTGGATGCCGCCCTACATCGTCGACGTGACCAACGACGGCGCGGGCGCGACCCAGAGCGAATATGCGGGCGGCTCCACCGTCTACGGCGGATCCTCGCTCGGCCAGATCTACTACGTGACGCCGACCGGCGCCGCCGCCACGATGATCGCGGGCTGCACCGGCACGGCGGGCGTTCCCGCCGCCTATTCGCCGACCTGCTATGCCGACGATGCCACCGCGGTCATGTCCTACCGCCACACGCACTACAAGAACGACCGCGCGGGCTTCACCGCCGACGCCGACTGGACGCACGATTTCGGCGCCTTCACCAACACCGTGCGCGCCGGTATCTGGTACGAGAACATCGATGCCAACCAGGTGCGCGACTGGCACAAGATCAAGAACCCGCTGCTGGGCACCGCCTACGACGCCCAGCCCTACTGGGTGCAGTTCAGCGTCGACTACGACACCAACGAGTTCGTCTACTACGCGCAGGATTCAGTGAAGTTCGGCAATCTCACCGCCGCCTTCGGCCTGAAGCAGTACTTCATCGACCAGAAGCGCCACGAACGCCTCGTCGACGAGCCGCGCACGCGCAGCAATTCGCATTCCGATCCGCTGATCTCGGCCGGCCTCACCTGGACCACGCCGCTTGAGGGACTGGAACTGTTCGCAGGCTATGCCCAGAACTTCTCCTCGATCGGCAACGGACTGCTGGGCGAGGCGCAGGAAGTGATCGACCGCATCAAGCCCGAGACGGCCGACAGCATCGAGATCGGCGCCCGCTACAGCTCGCCGCGCCTCCAGGCCTCGCTCACGGCCTACGACATCAAGTTCGACAACCACATCGTCTCGATCTCGTCGAACCTGGTCACCGGCATCGACTATCTGGAAGAGCAGGACAGCGTCTACCTCAACGTCGGCGGTATCCGCTCCAAGGGCGTGGAAGCCGCGCTGGCCTATCGCTTCCCGATGGGCCTGACGCTTTCGGGCAGCTACAGCTACAACCACGCCGTCTACATCGGCACCGGCAATGCCGAACAGGACGAGGACGTGGGCATCACCCCGGGCGTGCAGGTCAGCAGCTCGCCGCGCAATATGTGGGTGCTTTCGGCCGACTATCGCCGCTCGGTGTTCAAGGCCGGTCTTTCCGCCAAGTACGTGGGTGATCGGTTCATCGACGACGTCGGCGGCGACGTGGCCCCGCACTACACGCTGCTCAACGGCTACATCGGCATGGATCTCGACCGCCTGTCCGACCAGCTGAGCGGCGCTTCGGTGACGATCCAGGCCACCAACCTCACCGACAAGCGCTACCTTGGCGGTGGCGGCGGCGGTGCCGCCTTCCTCGGCGCGCCGCGCACGGTAACCGCATCGCTGACGCTGGACTTCTGATCACCACAATCGACATGTAATCGCGCATGCGCCGTGCCTGAAAGGGTGCGGCGCATACGCCGTTTCCCGAAGGATTCCCCATGGCCGACCTCACCCGCCGTTCCCTGCTGGGCGCCGCCGCGCTGGCCGGCCTGCCCGCGTCCATCGCCCGCGCCGCCATGATCGCCCCGGACGTGCGCAAGGGCACGATCGAGGACGTCGCCCATGTCGTGATCCTGATGCAGGAGAACCGCAGCTTCGACCATTACTTCGGCACCCTGCGCGGTGTGCGCGGCTTCGGCGATCGTTTCCCGATCCCGCTCGCGCCGGTCGATGGCAGGCAGCGCACGGTCTGGGAGCAGCAGGACTGCGCGGAAGACGGCGCAGAACACGGCAAGGCCCGCCTCACGCCGCCCTTCCACCTCGACACGCAGGCCCGGTTCGACGTGATGCGCATCGCAGGCACGCCGCATACCTGGCCCGATGCCCATGCCGCATGGGATCAGGGCCGCATGGGCAACTGGCCCGAAGCCAAGACCCGCCGCGCGATGGGCCATTACCGGCGCGAGGACATTCCCTTCCAGTTCGCGCTGGCAGAGACTTTCACGATCTGTGACGCCTACCACTGCGCGATCCAGACCGGCACCAATTCCAACCGCCTGTTCCTGTGGAGCGGCACCAACGATCCCCATGGCACCCACGGCGGCCCCGCGATCGGCAATTCGCACGATAATTTCCCCGAACAGGGCGGCGCTGCCGACGACTATCTGTGGACGACCGTGCCCGAGCGCCTCCAGGCCGCCGGGATCGACTGGCGCATCTACCAGGACATGGCGGACAACTTCACCGACAACCCGCTGGTGGGCTTCCGCGCCTATCGCAAGGCGAACCAGGGCGCAGGCGATCCCGCGCTCCGGGAGCGGGCGCTGAGCACCCAGGCTCTGGACCGGCTGCGCGGCGATGTCCTGGGCGGCACCCTGCCGCAAGTCAGCTGGATCATCGCCGATGCCGTGGGCAGCGAGCATCCGGGGCCGTCCAGCCCGGCGCAAGGTGCGCTCTACACCGCACAAGTGCTCGATGCGCTCACGGCCGACCCACGCGTCTGGGCGCGCACCGTGCTCTTGGTGATGTTCGACGAGAACGACGGCTTCTTCGACCATGTCCCCCCGCCCGCCCCGCCCTCCTTCGCGGCGGACGGCAGCCTCCTCGGCGCATCCGGCGTCGACACCGCGGGCGAATACCACCGCCATGCCGCCCCAGGAGAGGAAAAGATCGACGAGCCCCGCCTGCGCGGTCGTCCCTACGGCCTCGGCCCGCGCGTGCCGATGTACGTGGTCTCGCCTTGGAGCCGGGGCGAATGGGTCAACTCGCAAGTGTTCGATCACACTTCGGTGATCCGCTTCCTCGAAACGCGCTTCGGGTTCGAGGAGACCAATATCTCCCCCTGGCGCCGGGCGGTCTGCGGGGACCTGACCTCAGCCTTCGATTTCAGCGCCCCGGACCGCGCCCCCTTCGGTCCCTTGCCGGATCCGCGCGCGGACGCCTTGCGGGCGGCCGAGATCGCAAGCCAGCCGGACCCGGCACCACCGGCAGAGCCCCGTGCGTTCAGGCAGGAGCCGGGCATCCGGCGATCGCGCGCACTGCCCTACCGGCTCGAAGTGACCGAACGGATCGGCAGCAGCGGACCTGTCCTGCGCTTTGCCGCAGACGGCGCGGCGGCAGTATTCCACGTCTACGATCGCAGCGCGCTCTCGCTGCCGCCGCGCCGCTATACCGTGGCGAAAGGCCAGCGGATCGATGGGCAGTGGGACTGGGACGACCAAGGCGGCTACGACTTGTGGGTCCTGGGGCCGGGCGGGTTCCATCGCCATTTCGCCGGTCGCCGCGAAGATCCGGTCATCGGCTTGTCCTGGCACCTGAGCCCCTTCCGCCTGGAGCTTCAGGCCGAGGTCGACGGCCTGCGCCTGCACTCGATGCGCACCGCTACGCCCTTGCCGCAGGAAAGCGTGATGAAGCGCCACGCGGCAATCTCGCTACGCGAGAGCCTTGGCTGGTACGACGTCCTGATCGAAACCCCCGGCGCGCCGCATTGGCGGCGCAGGCTGGCGGGTCGGGTAGATCTAGAAGGCCGGGAAACGACCAGCGATCCCTTCAGGACCGATTGAAGCCGGTGATCCGCAGCAGGCTTGCCGCGATGGCGTCTCCCCGCAGTTCCAGGACAGGCGCGCCGGTTTCCAGCTGTGACAGCAGGCCCGCGCAGAGCCCCCGGGCCTCTTCCGCGCCCAGTACGAGATCGACTTCGACCCTGTCCTCATAGACGCGGCCTTGTCCTAGGACGCCGCCCCGAAACGTCGTGCCTGCCGGATTGACCGCGATCGCAACGTCCATGCCGCTCACGCTCGGGAGCGGGAGCGGACCGTCCTCGGCCAGGACGCCGGTAATGTCGAAGCCCGGCGCTCCCTCCGAGGCGTGCGCAGCCACGCCGGTCACGACGACGGCCAGCCCCGGAACGGGCCCAGCGCAGCGCTTCGCGCCGCCGCGTTCGATTTGCCGCTCGATCATTCGGCCCGGTCCATGTCGATGCTGCCTAGCCCCATTCGCTCATGCGGGAATCACGATTCCCGCGCATGGGGAACCTAGACGGCAATGAATAACAAATTGAGAAGGCACGGGCGAATTGCGGGATTTTACGATACCGGCAGCACGACCGGACTGTCCGGCGCGTCGCGCAGGCGCAAGTGCAGCTTGCCGCCGACCGGCCGGGGCACGCCGAGGCTGGAGCCGGTATAGCCCGGCGGGACTTTCGCCGGCTGCGCGAAAGAGGCCTCCGCTGCCACCGCATCGATCAGAAAGAGATCGCGCCCGGACAGGGTGCAGGGCAAGTCCGGCCCACCGCCAGCACCGCTTTCCGGTTTGCAGGAGACGTTTTCGATGCGCGGCAACCGGGCGAGCGTGATGAGCGGCGTCCAGTCTCCGGTCAGGTCTCCGCCGACCAGCCGGAAGCGCAGCGGACCAAAGGCGCCCGCGGGCAGGTCCGCCGTCTTGAGCCGGGCGACGAGGACTTGCTGGCTTTCCAGGGTCAGGCCCTTGCCTGCGGAAAGGCGCACGGCCACCGGGCTGTCGGCGCCGGGGTCGGCACGGGCCACCTCGATCATGTCGCGCGTGTCGAAGCGCGCGCCGGGCGCCGCCTTTACCGAGAAGACCAGTTCGCCGTTGTCGGGGAGCAGTTCGCCCGAGCCCAGTTCCAGCGCGCGGGTGCCGGGCGCGACCGGCCCCGGATAGATCGTGCGGCCGAGCAGCGCGGCCTGCGGCCTGGGCGCGCCGACTTCCACGGGCAGGGTCACGGTGCGGCCGTCGGCCAGCCGGACCACGGCCTTGGCCGAAGCGCCCTGCTCCGGCGGGACGATTGCGGCCGGATCGGCACCCTCCTTCACTTTCACCGCGAGCCGCAGGCGATCGACGGCATCCGCGCGGGTCAGGCCCTCGGGCAAATATTCGGTCTCGCCCAGAGTCAGCGAGCGCACCTGATCGAGCCGCTGCCCGGTCAGGACGCCCTGCCGGTCTCCGGCATGGATCTCGAACCCGTCCACCCGGCTCGCCTCGGCGCGGGCGCGCAGGGTGACGGTTTCCGGGCCCTTGGCCCCCTGATAGCGCAGTTCCACGCGCATCTCGCCGGGATTGGCGGCCGCTTTCGGCACGGTGAAGGCCAGCCGCTGCCCATCCTGCACTTTCCATTCCAGTGGGCGCGGCGCGCCGCTGCCTTGCCGCAGCAGCACGTCTTCCACGCAGGAGGGCGCGGCGCCTTCCAGCGTGACCGTATTGTCGCGGCCCGCCACCAGTGCATCGCCATCGCCAACGACCTTCCAGGCATTGCCGTCCGGCCGCTGCAGCAGGAAGTCCGGGCCGGTGAACGGCGCGAAGCCCCAGCTCCCGTGAAGCTGCGCGCGCAGCGATCCGGCGAAAGCGCTGGGCAGTTCCTCCGGCCCGATCATGTAGCCGCCCCGGTCGGCGCGGGGGACCACCGGCACGTCCATGGTCTGGCCCGAGCCATTGGTAAGCTTGACCTTCACGTCATGCGCGAAGTCCGTGGAATAGACCAGCGGCGCGCCCTCCACCCCCAGCACCGCACCGGGACGGGCGATGCAGACCGGCCCCCTGGCGGTGCTGCGCAGTTGCGGCGGAATATCGGCTTCCACCGCGGGCAGGGCCGTGACCATGACCGACTTCGGCTTCTGGAACGAGGGCGCCGCATTGAGCAGCAGCGACATCTGCGCGTCCTTGCGCAGCGACAGCGTGGGCAGATAGTTGAACTGCGGGTTGTTGAACGCCCCGAAGATCCGCGCGATATCCCGCGCCACGCCGATATAGGCGCTGTAATAACCACCGCCCGCCTCGCGCGTGGCGCTCAGTTGCAAGGCCAGGTCGGTCGGCGTTCCCGTCAGCGTATCGGCGAGAGAGCTGGAATGGACGTCGCTGAGCACCAGCGATTCCCGGTTCTCCAGCAGGCAGGAGGCCTGCATCTCCACCACCTTGGACAGGCATTCGTCGTTGAGCTTGATCGAAAGGCTGCGCGCCAGCACCGGGGCCAGCGTGCGCAGATATTCCGGCCCGCTATTATCCTGCGCCTGGATCGCCGCCATGAAGGCGGCCAGCCGCGAATGATCGAGCGAAGCCTGGTTGAGATCCTGACTGGCGCGCACGAATTCCCCCGGCTTGCCCCGCACCGCATCCTCCAGAACCCCTTCGGCGCCACCGGTTTCCGGCACCATCAGCAGCACCAGCTGCCGCGCGCCCTTGGGCACCGTCAGCGACAGCGCCTTATCCTTTTCCTTCTGTTTCCAGGTGCTGGCGGTCTGGATCCAGTCCTTCGGCGGCGGATTGGTGGCGCCGCGCAGGAAGGCGGAGGTAAGCAGGAACTTCAGCCCCTGGTCGTCGGGCAGGGCGGCATGGATGGAGAGCTTGTCCCCCTCGGCCAGACTCGGCACTTGCGCGATCGGCAGCGTTACCTGCCCGCGCGTGACTTCGATGCGCAGGTCCGGCCCGGTCAGTTCGAACGGCGCCGGATCGGCCATGACAGCGCCGGGCACGCAGATCGCCGCGCATGCGAGCAGGGCAGCTGCAAGGCGCCGCCCGGGAAACCGGGCCTCAAGATGCCTGACCTGCGAATCATCTTCCTTCATGCTGATCGGCAAAGCGCGTCCATCCTGTCGGTTGCCTGACTATTCCTGCCCGAACGCAAATTTATTCACGCCCCCGCCCGCCTTGCCAAGCCTGTCACGCCGCATTGCCGGGCGAACCACCTTCACCCTGCAGCCCCTCGTCTCATTACTGCCGCGCAGATCAGCGTGCTCGCTGCTTCAGATCCTCCAGCCTCTCTTCCTGCCGGGAGATCGTCGGCACTCCGGTCGCGTCACGAAGTGCGTCCGACAGCAGATCGCGGCGATAGGGTTCCTGCGTCCAATCCTGAGCGTCCCGGCGCTGATACTGCGTACCGTAGATTTGTGGCTGTCCGATGCGCTGGAGATAGCGATCGAGCGTTGCAGCGGCTATCCATGCTGCCTCGGGCTTTCCGCGCGCCGCCGCAACAACGGCGAGCGCATGGGCTTTAAGAAAGTCCTCAGGCAAATCTCCATGCTGAAAGACAAATGCGGCATGATAGAAGTCTTCCGCGCTGTTCAATCGACCTTCATCCAGCAATACCTGCGTTCGAACACGGCGAACCTGATCGTCCTGGGATACGATGGACCAGTCTATTGCCTGTGATTTGCGGGCTGCTTGATCGGCATCGAAGATTTGCGTCATTTCACCGTCGCTCGCCCTCTCGTGCGCCGCATCTGTTTTTGGGTCCATGGCAAAGACGGGGGCGGCGCAGAAGATGAGAAATCCAAAAGCCAGAACACGGTGCATGCAGCAGTCTCCAGATAGCCGGCGACAATCTATGCAGAAGGTGCAGCTTCAGACAAAAGTTCAGACAGCAGCCAACGGTCATCGAAAGTCGCAAGATCGGCGCGACTGCGCTATCGCGCGCGGATGGGCAGGAAGAAGAAGCGATATCTGACGGCGCGGATGCCGGACGGCTATGTGAAGACGATCGGGCCGACCGCCGATTCCTTCACGCATTATTGGCGCATCGTCGCCGAGCTGGAGAACGGCAAGACGGAAGTGTTCTGGGGCCACACCCGCTCGCTTGCCGAGGCGAAGAAGAAGCGCGGCGCCAGCCAGGACGCGGTGCGGATGCGGGGCTGGAAGCGCTTTGCTTTCGAAATCGCCGAACTGGAAGAGAGCGACGAACCGCCCGCGTCCTGACACATGCCCCCGCATGTTTCCCGAGGGAAACGGCGCAAACCCGCGGAAAAGTTCGATCCTTGCATGCCGCGTCGGGGCCTTCGAGCGATTTGCGGGCCGACATGTCCAAACCACAATCGTTTGATTTGCAAATCATTCGCATTAACAATATAGGCCTGCCCGTTAGCCATCGAAAGGGACGGGCGACATGTCGCACTTTGCCGGACGGCCTTCGGCATTCAGGAAAAGTCTGGCCATCGCGCTGACCTGTCTGTTTCACGGACTGCTGTTGATGGCGCTCGTCTGGCAGTGGCGGTTCGACAGTTTCGCTCCGCCCCCGCCGCCGGTCACGGTGATGCCGCTCAAGGCGGTGGAAACGGCCCCGCAGGCAAAACCCCAGAAACAGGCCGAACCCTCGGCTCCTGCCCTGCCGCCACGCGAGGCACCTGCCCCGCCCCTGCCCGCGGCCCCTGAGCTTCCCGTGCCCTTGCTGGCCCTGCGCCCGCCGATCCCGCTTTCCCCGCCCGCGCCGCCGGTCACGGTCACGCCGCACCCCATCGAGCCCGCCGAAACGGCGCCGCCGCCCGTGCAGCGCGCGCGCAAAGGCGAAACCAGCTTCGAAAGCCTGCTGCTCGCCCGGATCGAGGAGATGCGCCGCTATCCCGCCAGCGCCCTCAGCCGCCGCCAGCAGGGCGTGGTGCAACTGCTGTTTCGCATGAACCGCAAGGGCGAGGTACTCTCCGCCCGGATCGTCGGCGGCTCCGGTTTCGCGGTGCTGGACAGCGAGGCGCTGAAGATGGTCCGCCGCGCCGCGCCCCTGCCCGCGATCCCGCCCGAGCGCCCCGACGAGATCGAAGTCTCGGTGCCGATCGAATTCTCGCTCGCCCAGCAGGAACGCTTCGCCACCCGGTGAAGACCGACAATGAAGCGGCGCGATTGAAGCCGTCCGCCGTTGCCGCTAGTCACCGCTGCAATGTCCAGATTCTCAACGCTGCTCGCCGCGCTCTGCGCCACCGTTTCCGCCAGTTCCATCTCCGCAGAGGCCGCTCCCGTGACCCAGCAAGCCGCATCGCCATCCGCTCAGGCCGGAACACAGGCCAGAACAAAGGCCAAAACCGGGGCTCTCGATTTCCAGCGCGTCTTCGCCAGCCCCTCGCTAGACGGGCCGCAGCCGCGCGAAGTGAAGATTTCGCCGGACGGGCGCTATCTCACCCTGCTGCGCAACCGCAGCGAAGACCGCCAGCGCTACGACCTGTGGGGCTACGACCGCGAGAGCGGCGAATGGCGCATGCTGGTGGATTCGCTGAAGCTGGGTTCCAACCGCGAACTGTCCGAAGCGGAAAAGATGCAGCGCGAACGCAAGCGCGTGGGCGATCTCAAGGGCATCGTCGCCTATGACTGGAGCGAGGACGGCCGCTCGATCATCGTCCCGCTCGACGGCGATCTCTACCTTGCCGGACTGGACGGATCGGTGCGCCGCCTGACCGATTCCCCCGAGGACGAGCTGAACTCCGCGCTCAGTCCGGGCGGCAAGTATCTTTCCTTCGTGCGCGAGCAGCGGCTCTGGGTGGGCTCGCTGGAAAAGGGCGCGCAAGTGCCCATCACGCCGGAAGAGGCAAGCCGGACGGTCCACTGGGGCGAGGCGGAATTCGTCGCCCAGGAAGAGATGGACCGCATGGCCGGCTACTGGTGGTCGCCCGACGAGAGCCGCATCGCGGTGGAACGCTATGACGAGGCCCCGGTCAAGGTCGTCACCCGCGCCGCGATCGGCGCCGAGGGCACGCGTACTTACGAACAGCGCTATCCCGCTGCGGGCACGCCCAATGTGCTGGTCTCGCTCTTCGTGATGAAGCCCGACGGCAGCGGCAAGGTTGCGGTCGATCTGGGCGGGGACGCCGACATCTACGTCGCCCGCGTCAACTGGGCGCGGGACGGCAAGACGCTCTACGTCCAGCGCCAGGACCGTGCGCAGAGCCGGATCGACATGCTGGCCGTGGATCCCGATACCGGCAAGAGCCGCGTGCTCTTCACCGAGACGGCGGCCAAGGGCAGCTGGATCAACCTGTCGAGCAACTACCGCTTCCTCAAGGACGGCAGCCTGATCTGGTGGTCGGAACGCGACGGGTTCGGCCATCTCTACCACTTCGCCAAGGGCCAGTGGCGCCAGCTCACCTCGGGCCAGTGGGCGGTGACCAGGCTGGTTTCCGTGGACGAGGCCAGCGGCCGGGTGCTGTTCACCGGCACCAGGGACGATGTGCTGTCGCCGCAGCTCTATGCCGTGGACCTCGCCAAGCCGGGCACGCCGCAGCGCCTGACCGAAACGGGCTGGTACAATGCCGCCGTGGCCAACAAGGACGGGCGCACGCTGGTGATCACCCGCAGTTCGCCCAGCCAGCCCTCGCAGAGCTATGTCGCCGATGCCGAGGGCAAGCGCCTCGCCTGGGTGGAGGAAAACCGCCTCGACGCCGCGCATCCCTATGCGGCCTATCTCGACGGGCACCGCACGCCAACGTACGGCACCGTCAAGGCCGAGGACGGCAGCGACCTGCACTGGCTGATGATCACGCCGAAGATGGAGCCGGGCAAGCGCTATCCGGTGTTCTTCGAGCACTACGGCGGCCCTCACAGCCAGCAGGTGGCGCGCCAGTGGCTGGGCGCCCTGCCCCAGGCCATCGTCGACAAGGGCTACATCTACTTCCGCCTCGACAACCGCGGCAGCCCCAATCGCGGCGTGACGTTCGAAAGCCAGATCCACCAGGCGATGGGCACGGTGGAAGTGGCCGACCAGCGCGCCGGGGCCGAGTACCTCAAGACGCTGGACTTCGTGGATCCGAAGAAGATCGCCACCTATGGCTGGTCCTACGGCGGCTACATGACGCTGAAGATGCTCCAGGCCGACCAGGGCCTCTACGCCGCGGGCATCTCCGGCGCGCCGGTGACGAAGTGGGAGCTTTACGACACCCACTACACCGAACGCTACATGGGCGATCCCCGCAAGGTGCCCGAGGCCTACAAGGCTTCCGACGCGATCGAGAACGCCGCGAAGATCACCGACCCGCTGCTGCTGATCCACGGCATGTCGGACGACAACGTGGTGTTCGAGAACAGCACCGTGCTGATCTCGAAGCTTCAGGCCCAGGCCGTGCCGTTCGAGATGATGCTCTATCCCGGCTACACCCACGCGGTGAAGGGCCCGATGATCAGCAAGCACGTGTGGGACACGATCTTCGCCTTCCTCACCCGCCACGGCGTCACCCCGCCTGCGCCCTGAGTCCCGTGGGCACCTGACCGGAAGGGCCGCCATCGCGCTGTTTTCAGCCGATGGCGGCCCTTCCGATTGCGCCCACATGGCTGACGACAGCATGTTCTGTTACAGTGCCGATCTTGACACCAGGAGGTGCAGATGGGCGAGCCAGGATCGAACCAGCTAGACCGGCGCTTGTTGAAGGCCGGTAACGTCATTGTCGCAATAGGATATGCTGTGCTGCTGATCGGCCTATTGCTGCCCGGCCTCGCCTGGATTGCAGAACACGAACGTGCCAGCGCCGTTGTGATCACGGGCTGGGTGCTCGGTTCTGCCATGCTCGGCGTGGCTCTTATCAACTGTGGAAGCAAGCTCAGGCGCGCTTACCGCGCGGGTATGCAAAGCGGCTTCTGACGAGCGCTTTCCCCCAAATTTCCGGCGCTGAAGGCAAGCAGATCGAGTGCCTGGAGCAGTTGGCCGTTCAACCGAATGGCGGCTTCTCGAGATTTTAACCGGAAAGCGGCCTGTTCGGATCCGCCGACATTGCGGACGTTGCCAGCACGTGGAAGACTTCCGCTCATGGAATATGTGACCGAAGAAACGCGCGAAGATCGCCTTTATCTTAAGGCGCTGGGCATCCGATACGAGCGCCGCACTGGCAAATGGTTACCGATCATATGGCACCTAGCTTTGCGCCAACATAAGGGCGCTATGAGGGAATTGGCGGACTGGCTTTCAGACGATGGCGTCACCGGCGAATTTGGCTCGCCTTCCGACGCCTACAGTCCGTCCGGGCTTTATCGACGATCTTTCAAGCGCGGCGATACGGTAGCCGCTGCGAATGCCGCCGTCAGTTGTTTCAACAGGAACGACATGATCGGGTACCGAAGATGGCTTCAAGCAGGCGCGAAATCTGGCGATCCTGACTCTCGAAAACAGCTTCACCAGTTCGAAACGAGGCTACCGCACAAAAGCGCGGCGAAAATTCGGCGACTGCGGCCGGAGCAAAAACGGGATGCATTTGCCTAGCCTCCCGGCAGGTAACCCCGACATTTCAGTCGTAGCGCCGTGTTAAGCGTTTGCGGGAAGCTGACGGACCATCTTACCGGGATCCAATCCAAAAGCTGCCCTCCCCACCCGCTCGGGCTGAGCTTGTCGAAGCCCCCGAGACGCAGCGCTGCTGACTGATCCCCGGCCCTCAGCGCGACAACGCAAGATCCAGGTGTTGAAGGCCAAAAGGCTGATGGTCCGACGTTGCGGGCGGGCTTCGACAAGCTCAGCCTGAGCGGGGTGGAGTTGTAACCCGGTAACGGCCGTTTTCGCCCGTTTCTGCTTGGGCGTTCAGCGCTCAAGTCTGCCTTGCCGCAATCACTTCCTGGCCCAAAGCCCCCTCCGCCGCTCAGGCTGAGCCTGTCGAAGCCCCCCATACCAATGGTTGATTCCTGAAAGCGCTTCGCCGCGTCACAAACCTTGTGCGCGCCTAGGCCAACTTTTCAACTTCATCGAACAATTTTCTCCATTTTATCCAGCTACACCGATGCACGAATTGGCGCAAAAACAGCTTCACCAGACAACGACAGGAGCTTACCGATGACCGCCACCACGATCCCCACCGCCACTGCAACCCCCGGCAAGTCGCTGATCTCGCCTGACAATCATGCGCTTGTCCTGATCGACTTCCAGTCGCAGATGGCCTTTGCCACCAAGTCGATCTCGGCAGAGCTGCTGCGCAACAATGCCGCCCTGATCTCGCGCGGCGCCAAGTCCTTCAATGTCCCCACCATCCTCACCACGGTTGCCGAGAAGAGCTTCTCCGGGCCCATGTTCGACGAGATCACCGAGGCCTTCGAAGGCCAGCCGATGCTCGACCGTACCAGCATGAACACCTGGGAAGACGAAGGCGTGATCGAGGAGATCAACCGCATCGCCAAGCCGCGCATCGTCTTTGCGGGCCTGTGGACCTCGGTCTGCATCGTCGGCCCGGTCGCCTCGGCCATCGACCAGGGCTTCGAGGCCTACGTCATCACCGATGCCTGCGGCGACATCTCCACCGAAGCCCATGAGCGCGCCGTGGAGCGCATGATCCAGCTCGGCGCCGTGCCGATGACCTCGCTCCAGTACCTGCTCGAACTCCAGCGCGACTGGGCCCGCACCGAAACGTACGACAGCACCACCGGAATCGCCAAGAAGTGGGGCGGCGCCTACGGTATCGGCATCAATTACGCCAAGACCATGTTTGGCGCATC
>NZ_MSQB01000031.1:30618-51923 GCF_002149965.1 Novosphingobium panipatense
TTCAGTCGAAGCCTCCAAAGAATACCAACCCAACTCTCGATCAAGGATCAGCATCATGGCATATGTAACCACCAAGGACGGCGTCGAAATCTTCTACAAGGACTGGGGCCCGAAGGATGCCCAGCCCATCGTCTTCCACCATGGCTGGCCGCTCTCGTCGGACGACTGGGACGCGCAGATGCTGTTCTTCCTTTCCAAGGGCTACCGCGTCGTCGCCCATGACCGCCGCGGCCACGGCCGTTCGGAACAGGTCAGCGAGGGCCATGACATGGATCACTACGCAGCCGATGCCTCGGCGGTGATGGAACATCTCGACCTCAGGAACGCGGTCCATATCGGCCACTCGACCGGCGGCGGCCAGGTTGCCGCCTATGTCGCCCGCTACGGCATCCCCCAGGGCCGCGTCGCCAAGGCCGTGCTGGTCAGCGCCGTGCCGCCGATCATGATCTCGACCGATCGCTACCCGGACGGCCTTTCGGTGGAAGTGTTCGACGGTTTTCGCGCCGCTCTGGCCGCCAATCGCGCCCAGTTCTTCCGCGACGTCGCCGCCGGGCCGTTCTACGGCTACAACCGCGAGGGTGCCGAAGTCTCCGTGCCGGTGATCGACAACTGGTGGCGCCAGGGCATGATGGGCAGCGCCAAGGCGCACTACGAAGGCATCAAGGCCTTCTCCGAAACCGACCAGACCGACGATCTCAAGGCGATCACCGTGCCCACGCTGGTCCTGCACGGCGATGACGATCAGGTCGTGCCCTACAAGCACGCCGGTGTGCTCCAGGCGGAGATCCTGCCGAATGCCACCCTCAAGATCTACGAGGGCTATCCCCACGGCATGCTGACCACCCACGCCGATGTCCTCAATCCCGACCTGCTCGCCTTCGTGCAGGCCTGACCCATACCCGCTTTCGCCGCGCTCCTCACCCGATACGAGCGCGGCGAAAGCCACGGGCCTCGCACAAAAGGCCCACCAGCGCCGATGCCCGGCGCCGCTTTTCCCAAGACCCAGCCCTGTCCTGAACCCGGTTCGGGATTTCCCAGATCAAGCTGGCCGCGCCGGGTTCCCCCGCCGCGCGGATCGGCCTTCCCGAATACCGGAGTTCGACATGACGCCCCCCACCTCTTCCGCCCGCTCCACCCTGCCGCAATTGCTGCTGCTGCTTTCCGCCACGACCGGCCTGGTCGATGCCGCCTCGGTACTCGGCCTCGGCAAGGTCTTCACCGCCAACATGACCGGGAACGTCGTATTCCTGGGCTTCGCGGCAGCGGGCACGCCTGGTTTCAAGGTGCTTCCCGCCGTGCTGGCACTGCTGGCCTTCATGGTCGGCGCCTGGGGCGCGGGCGGCCTGGCCCGGCGCCATGTCGATCGCACGCTGCGCCGCTGGCTGATCTGGGCTGCGGTGATCGAGGCCGGATTGCTGTGGATCGCCGCCGCCATCTCCACCCGGATCGACGTCGCCGCGCAGGCCCCCGAGCTGGCGGTGCTCTCTGTCATCGTCCTGACCGGCTTCGCCATGGGCCTGCGCAATGCCACGGTCCGCTCGCTGAAAGTGCCCGACCTCACCACCACCGTGCTGACCCTGACCATCACCGGCATCGCCGCCGATATGACCGGCCGGGTTTCGCCCAACTTCGCGCGCCGCCTGGGCGCCGTGCTCTCGATCTTCCTCGGCGCCGCGCTGGGAGCCACCCTGCTGCTCCATGTCGGACTCGCCGTGCCGCTGATCCTGGCCGGAGCCATGGTGCTGGGCGCAACCCTGCTGTTTGCTCGCGATCCCGCCTCCGCAGTTCCGCATCGGGTGTGAGAGGCGTTTTCTGGAAATTCCCTCACGGACGGAACCTCCCGGCCTCCCGAGCACTACCTAGCCATGCCTCCTCGGTTTTGCAGCAATTCTGCAGGCGAGGAGGTTCCGGCGTGCCCACGCGGGCAGCGGAAGGAGAGCGCATGAAGCCCCAGTCGATCCCTGCGGACCTGCACCCCGCCCCTCATGCCACCCCTCACGCCCCCCCTGACGCCCTCGGCATCGCCGAGCGGTTCCGGCGCACCCGCCGCCTCAGCCGCGAACTGGTGCAGAACCTCAACGAGGCCGACGCCGCCGTCCAGTCCATGCCCGATGCCTCGCCCGCAAAGTGGCATCTCGCGCATACGACATGGTTCTTCGAGACGTTCCTGCTGCGCGATCACGCCCCCGGCTACCGCCTCCACGACGCTCGCTGGCCCTTCCTATTCAACAGCTATTACGAGGCCGAAGGCCCCCGCCTCGCCCGGCCCGAACGAGGGCTGCTGACCCGCCCCACTCTCGCGGAAGTGCTGGCCTATCGCGACCATGTGGACGCCGCCATGCTGGAGGCCCTGCCCGCGCTGCTCGAACATCACGGCGAACTGGTGGAACTGGGCATCCAGCACGAGCAGCAGCATCAGGAACTGCTGCTGACCGATATCAAGCACTTGTTCTCCCGCAATCCGCTGGGACCGGCCTATGCGCCCGCCCCCGAGGCACCGCGCGCAAGCCCCGGCCCCTTGCGCTGGATCGAGGGCGCGCAGGGGCCGGTGGAGATCGGCGCCGAGTCCGAGGCCGGGGCCGATGCCCGCTTTGCCTTCGACAACGAACTGCCGCGCCATCCCACATGGCTGGCGCCCCATGCCCTGGCCAGCCGCCCAGTGACGAACGGCGAATGGATCGAATTCCTGGCCGACGGCGGATACCGCACAGCCTCGCTCTGGCTGTCCGACGGTTGGGACTGGATACAGCGCGAAAGCGTGGCGGCACCGCTCTATTGGCACGGTGAGGAGCAGTTCACGCTCTTCGGTTGGCGCGAGGTCGATCGCGACGCGCCGGTGACGCATATCTCGTTCTACGAGGCCGACGCTTTCGCAACCTGGGCAGGCGCCCGCCTGCCGACCGAGCAGGAATGGGAAAGCGCCGCCTTCGCGCATGATGCACTGGGCGGCGTGCAACTGGACCGCGCCGACCCCGTACAACCCCGCGCCGAACAGGAAGCCGCCGTTTCGGGCGGGTTCACCTCGCTCTACGGCAATGTCTGGGAATGGACCGGCTCGGCCTATCGCCCCTGGCCCGGCTACCGCCCGGCGGCGGGCGCGGTGGGCGAATACAACGGGAAGTTCATGTCCGGTCAGTTCGTGCTCAAGGGCGGCAGCTGCGCCACCCCGCGCGGACATGCCCGCGCATCCTACCGCAATTTCTTCCATCCCCATCAACGCTGGCAGTTCACCGGCCTTCGCCTCGCAAGGAGCCTCTGACATGTATTTCACGGCCCCCCGGATCGACGAAAATCCGCCTGCCGCAAATGCCCTCCGGGCGGATCCCGCGTTTCGGGCCGACGTGCTGCAAGGGCTGGCGCAGCCCCGGAAGGCGATTCCGGCGCGCTGGTTCTACGACATGCGCGGATCGCAGCTTTTCGAGGCGATCACCCAAGTGCCCGAATACTACCCCACCCGCACCGAAACGGCTTTGCTGAAGGCGCATTCTGGCGAAGTGGCCGAAAGGGTCGGAGCCGATGCGACGGTGGTGGAATTCGGCTCGGGCAGCTCGATCAAGACCCGCATCCTGCTGGGCGCCATGCCGCGCGCCACTTACGTGCCGATCGACATCTGCGGCGAGTTCCTGGAGGAAGCCTGCACGGCGCTCCAGCGGCTGTTCCCGGCCTTGCGCATCATGCCGGTCGAAGCGAACTTCATGAACCCGGTACAATTGCCGCTTCGACCTGACGAAGCCCCGCGCGCCATGCTGGGCTTCTTCCCCGGCTCGACGATCGGCAACCTCACCCCCGAGGCCGCCGTGGACCTGCTGCGTTCCATGCGCGAAACGCTGGGCGAAAGCGCGCACCTGCTGATCGGGATCGACCGGGTCAAGGAACCGCGCCGCCTCGTCTCCGCCTACGACGATGCGCAAGGGGTGACGGCGCTGTTCAACCTCAACCTGCTCCAGCGCATCAACCGCGAACTGGGCGGCTCGATCCCGGTGGGCGAATTCCGCCATGTCGCCCGCTGGAACCCCACGGCGAGCCGGATCGAGATGCACCTCGAAGCGCGCCGCGCGATCCGCTTCGAAGTGGACGGCCATGCTTTCCGCATGGAAGGCGGGGAGACCATCCACACCGAAAACTGCCACAAGTACCGCCCCGGCGAGATGCGCCTGTTGCTCGCTGCCGGCGGTTGGCGCGAACTGGAGCACTGGACCGACCCGCAAGGCGATTTCTCGCTGATCCTGGCGCAGGCGGACGGGGCGCAGCGGGAACCGTAAGGGTACGGCCACCCCTTCCGATCCTTTCATACTTTCCCTCGCCCCGTCCACTCCGCTCATGCTGAGCTTGTCGAAGCATGGAGGGCAGGGCGCCACGCCTCGGGGCCTTCGACAGGCTCAGGCTGAGCGGGATTGAGAGGGCTGGGCAGGGCGGAAGGACTGGGCGGGGCGGGAGCCCCAAGGGCCAATCACCGCCACCCCTCCCGCTCCCCTCACACTTTCCCTCGCCCTACCCACCCCGCTCATGCTGAGCTTGTCGAAGCATGGAGGCATGGCGCCACGCCTCGGGGCCTTCGACAAGCTCAGGCTGAGCGGGGTTGAGAAGGTGGGATTGAGAGGCGCGATTGAGAGGACAGGTCCTCCCCCATCACGCCTCCGGCGCGGGGTGGAAACGCATGCGGAACAGCGCCCCGCGCGGGGTGTTGGCGCCGGCTTCCAGAACCCCGCCGCTGCGCGCCATGAGTTCGCTGGCGATGGCGAGCCCCAGGCCCGAGCTGCGCTTCAGGTCGCGCCGGGCCGAAGCGAAGCGGGCGAAGAGTTCCTCGCCGCTTTCCATCGGCGGCAGGCCCGGCCCGTCATCGGCAACGCGGATCTCGGCGGCGGGATCGACGGTCACGCTCACATGCGTGCCCGCCGGGGTATGCTTCATGGCATTCTCCAGCAGGGAATCGAGCGCCCGCGCGGCCAGGTGGTGCGATGCGAAGACGGGCACGCGCTCGGCGCCGAGGATCTCGATGTCCTGCCCGCGCGCGATGAACAGCGGGGCGATGGCGGCCACCCGCTCCTCGGCCACGGCGCGCAAGTCCGCCACTTCGCCGGGGTCGCAGGCCATGGCGTCCACTTCGGCCAGCAGGAGCAGGCGCTCGACGATGGCTTCCAGCGCATCGATCTGGCGTTGCAGGCGCGGCTGCGCTTCCGCCGATCCTTCCTGCGCCACCAGCAGGCGCAGGATCGACAGCGGCGTGCGCAATTCGTGCGCCGCATCCGCCGCGAAGTCCCGCTCGATGCGATAGGCCTGTTCCACCCGGTCCAGCGCCGCATTGATGGCGGCCAGCAGCGGCAGGACTTCTTCCGGCATTCCGCCGGTATCGACGCGCTGCTGGAGCTGGTAGGGCGAAACCTGCCCCACCTCGCGCGAGGCGCGCTTGAGCGGCGCCAGCGACTGGCGCACGATATAGGCGTCCACCGCCAGCAGGCCGATCAGGAACACTGCCAGAAGCCCCCCGCCCACGAGCGCGATATCCGTGCGCAGATCGTCGAAGATCACGTCGGGATGGTCGAGGTTCTGGACGATCACCAACCAGCTCCCCGGCTCGCCGACCAGCGGCATCGAGACGCCCGAATAGATCCGCGGCCCGCGCACTCGCTTGAAATAGGCCGCGCCCTTGCGGGTGGGCACCGAAAGCGAAGGGTCCGAACGCAAGTTCTCGATAGCGACGCGGCGGCCCTGATCCTCGATCCAGAAGCTGAAGCTGGAACCGCCGCCGCGCAGTGCCGAGGCGGACTCTTCCGAGATCGACCATCCCCCCGCGCGGCGATGGAGGCCGCCCTGCATCTTGCCCGCATATTCGTTCAGGATCTGGCGCTGCAGCCGGTCCCCGGTGCTGTCGATCAGCAGCATCGCCCCCCAGGCCGCCAGCACCGCCGTCACCAGCGTGGCCGCGGCATGGAGCAGCAGGATCCGCCGCAGGATCGAATGGCTGGCCATCAGGGCGCGGCGCGCAGGAGATAGCCGAGCCCGCGTACGGTGACGATCTCCACCCCGGCGCCCAGCGACTGGAGCCTTCGGCGCAGGCGATGCACGCTGACTTCCGCCGCATTGGAGGAAAATTCCTCACCCAGCCCGAAGAACACGGATTCGATCTGCGTCTTGCGCACCACCTTGTCGCGGTGGCGCATCAGCAGGTCCAGCAATTGCACCTCGCGCGGGGCCAGGACGATGCTGGCATCGTCCACCCGCACCGTCTGCGTGGCGATATCGTAGCGCAGCCGCCCGCAGGCGATCTCGCCGCCGTTCTCGCCCATGGCGCGGCGCAGCAGGGCGGCGACGCGGGCGATCAGCTCCTCGGCGGCGAAAGGCTTGGGCAGATAGTCGTCGGCCCCGGCGTTTAGCCCGGCCACCCGGTCGGCAATGGCCGAGCGCGCGGTGAGCACCAGCACCGGCAGGAAGTGCCCGGCGGCGCGGAGCGAGCGCAGCAGTTCGATGCCGTCCTGATCGGGCAGGCCGAGGTCGAGCAGCAGCGCCGAATGATTGCCCGCCTCCACCAGGATGCGCGCCTCCTCGGCCGTGGCGACGATGTCGTTGCCGAAGCCCGCCTCGCGCAAATGGGTGCCGATCAGTTCGGCCAGATCGGGATTGTCCTCGACGATCAACAGGCGCATCGGACGCAGGGACCTAGGCCGTAAACTCATGAATGGCACCATCGAGGTTTGAGGCAAAATGGCTCAGCGCAAGGAGGCAGGGCGATGGAATATGTCGATATTTCAAGTCCTGCCGACGCAGCGTTGGGCCATTTTGGTCAAATCCCGAAGGGACGCCCGAATGGCTTCCATCTCGAACCGAAGCGACCTTGGACGGGCAACCAGCCCGCCCGGCGGCCCCTTCGGCCCGAGCTGTTCGCCATTCGGGCGCCTCGATGGTGCCATTCATGAGTTTACGGCCTGGTTTCATGCCCCATCTATCGCGGCGAACACCGCCCCGCGCAACCGAACTTCCCCGCCCCCTTTCCCGGCCCGGCACAGCAACCGAAAGAGGCGCCCGCTTGTAAGGTTGCCGTAAGCGAAGCCGGAATAGCGCGGGTCCTGAGCACCATACGGGCCCCCCGTCCGCATGATCGAAGCCCGCAAGATCGAATTCTGGACATGAAGCCGCTAGCCGAGACCGCGCGCCCTACGCGCTGCAACGACGTGTCACCCGCGCCCCTTTCCTCCCGTCGGCCCCGCGTCGCGCTGTTCTCCGGCAACTACAATTACGTGCGAGACGGCGCGAACCAGGCGCTCAACCGCCTCGTCGGCTATCTCGAACGGCGCGGCTGCACGGTGCGGGTCTATTCGCCCACCTCCCCCACGCCCGCTTTCGCCCCGGAAGGCACGCTCGTCTCGGTCCCTTCGGTGGCGATCCCCGGGCGCGGAGACTACCGCTTCGGCCTGGGCCTGCCCCGCAGCATCCGCGCCGATCTGACGGACTTCGCACCGGAAATCGTGCATGTCTCCGCCCCGGACTGGACCGGAACCGCCGCCCAGCGCATGGCCCGCCGGATCGGCATTCCGGTCGTCACCAGCCTGCACACCCGCTTCGAGAAATATGCCGCCTTCTACGGCGCCAGCCTCGTCCGCCCCGCGATGGAGCGCCATCTTGCGCGCTTCTACCGCAATTCCGACCGCATCCTGGTGCCCACCCCCGCCATAGCCGAGGAATTTGCCGAGGCCGGACTGGCCGATCGCACCCGGCTCTGGGGACGCGGCGTGGACCGCGCCCAGTTCACCCCGCTGGCGCGCGACCCGGCCTGGCGCCGCGCCATGGGCATTGCCGATGGCGAAGTGGCGGTGCTCCATTTCGGCCGCCTCGTGCGCGAGAAGGGCTTGGCCGCGTTCGCCTCGCTCTGCCGCCGCCTGATCGCGGAAGGCCTGCCGATCCGCCCGCTGGTGGTGGGAGACGGCCCCGAGCGGCAATGGCTAGAACAGAAGCTGCCGCAGGCGCGCTTCGCCGGGCATCTCATGGGCGCTGACCTCGGCCGCGCCGTCGCCAGCGCCGACCTGTTCCTCAATCCCAGCACCACCGAGGCTTTCGGCAACGTGACGCTGGAAGCCATGGCCTCGGGTCTGCCCACCGTCTGCATCGACGTGCCGAGTGGGCGCAACCTGCTGCACGGCGGGTCCGGCCTGCTCTTCGCCCCGGGCGACGAGGACGGCGCCATGGCGGCCTTGCGCATGCTGGTGCAGGACCACCGGCACCGCGCCCGCATGGGCACTTTCGCGCGCGAGGCGAGCAAGGCCTACGACTGGGACGGCGCCTCCCATCAGGTTCTCGAATGCTACATGGACGTGCTCGGGCGCAGCCTGACGCCCTCGGCACAAGTTCAGAGGGCGGAGCAGCAGACCCCACAGCAGCAGACCGGCGCGATCCGGCGCGCGGCCTGAGCCTTTCATGGACGGCGTGATCTCCCAGGTCGGCGCATTCGTATCGACCCACGGCATCTGGGCCGGACCGGTCGTCGGACTGCTCTGCTTCGGGGAATCGCTGGCCATCGTCGGTCTCTTCGTGCCCGCCACGGCCGTCATGCTGGCGATCGGCGGACTGATCGGCGCCGACGCGCTGGACGCCTGGCCGATCTTCCTATGGGCCGTGGCCGGATCGATCCTGGGCGACTGGGCATCCTATGCCTTCGGCAACCGCATCGGCCCGCGCGTCTATCGCCGCTGGCCGCTCAATCGCCACCGCCCGGCCGTGGCGCGGACCCGCCTGTTCTTTCGCAAGTACGGTTTCGCGGCGATCTTCATGGGCCGCTTCCTCGGCCCGATCCGCGCGACGGTGCCGCTGGTGGCGGGCGTGCTCGCCATGCCCCGCAGGCCCTTCCAGATCGCCAATATCGCCTCGGCCTGCCTCTGGGTGCCGCTGATGTTCGCGCCGGGCTATCTCGCCGCCGGACCGCTCGGCGCGGCACTGGCGATCGACGAGGGCAAGCTGGTGCTCGGCGGCCTGTTTCTCGCCGCCGCAGCGATGGGCGCGACCCTGCTGGGGTCGCGCCTGCTCGGGCGGCGCAGGCGCCTGAAAGCATGAAGACGGACAACAATGGGGTGATCGAATTGGCATGAAGAGGATCGAGGCGATGTGTAGCAAGACACCGATGCGGCGCGGGGGCCTGCTTGCGAGCGGCGCGGCGGCGTTGCTGGCGGGATGCGGCGCGCCGCCCAAGGTCGCCGTGGCGCCTCCGCCGCCGCCGCCCGTGGTGGTGATCCCGCCCCGCCCCCAGCCCCCGCTGGGCGCCTCGCCCACCATGGTCATCCCCGCCCGTCTCGCAGACGGTTCGCGCGCCACCGTCAACAGCGGGATTTCGGCTGCACAGGCGCTCTGGAACCTGCGTTCGGCCTATAACGTCGCCGCGCTGAACTGCACCGGCGATCAGGGCGCGCCGATCTTGGCGGGCTATACCGAGTTCCAGAAGAAGTACGCCAGGACGCTGACCGCCACAAACAAGGCGCTCGACAAGGAATATCGCGCCCGCTTCGGCGCGAAAGCCATTCGCGAGCGTGAGGCCTACCAGACCCAGGTCTACAATTTCTTCGCCCTGCCCCCGGTCGTGCCGTCGCTCTGCCGCGCCGCGCTGGAATTGACGGGCGCGCTCCAGGCCGTGCCCGCCGCCCAGCTCGAAAGCTTCGCGGCGGCATCCGGCCTTGCCGGCGCGGAAGCGCCGTTCCGCGCCTTTTTCGATAGCTACGAGCAATACCAGAGCGATCTTGCGGCCTGGGAATCGCAGTACGGCGCCAGTTTCGCCGCCGCCGAAGAGGCACCGCGCAGCTGAGCGGCCCGGCAATCGATTGGTGGATTAATATTTCTGCAATGCAAAAATACTGTGAAAAACACCCTGTAAGGATGCTGTAAGCGCGTCTAGAATAGATCCTGCATATCGGCCCGAAGCCTCCTTGGCGCGGGACGATCTGCGGGGGCATTCTGGGAACGAACGGCGTGACGGACCACGATCTCATTTCTACGGCATGCGTGCCGGCACCTGAAGGTTTTTTCGTTTCCACCCGCGCCGGCTTCGGCCGCGAACCGGCAGTGGCGGCGGAAATGGACCAAGTGCTGGCCTGGCGCATCGATACCTTCAAGATACGCGGGGACGCGGTTCCGCTCTCCACGGTCACGCCGGTGACCATCAACGGCAGCCTCGATTCCGCCGAATACGCGCTGCTGCGCCCCGACGGCACGGTCGAGTATCCCGATGGCTCCTCGATCGCCGTCGGCGGCAGCACACGCCTGCGCCTGGTGGACGACAAGCTCTGAAGATCACACCAGGAACCGGCGCAAGTACGCGCCGTTCCTGAGGGATGTCGCTGGAAACCCTGATCGCCCAATTCGGCCTTCCCGCCATCGCCCTGGGCGCGGCGGTGGAAGGCGAAACGGTGGTCCTGACCGGCGGCCTGATCGCACACCAGGGGTTGCTGCCGCTTTACGGCGTAATGGCCGCCGCGGCGCTCGGCTCGTTCGTTTCGGACCAGTTCTTCTTCCTGCTCGGCCGCCGCTTCCGCACGCACAGGCTGGTGCGCAAGGTCACCGATAGGCCCACCTTCGCCCGCGTGCTGGCCATGCTGGAGCGGCACCCCACAGGCTTCATCCTGGCTTTCCGCTTCCTCTATGGACTGCGGACGATCAGCCCGATCGCCATCGGCACGTCCGCGATCCCGGCCCGCCGCTTCATCCTGCTCAATGCGCTGGCGGCGCTGCTCTGGGGCATGGTGATCGCCGGGATCGGCTACAGTTTCGGCGAAGCGGTCGAACTCGCGTTCGGCCACTTGCGCCGCCTGGGACACCTCGCCCTGGCCGTGACTGCGCTGGTCGGCGCGGCCACGGCCGTGGCGCTGCTGGTGCGAAGCCGCCTGAACCGCCCCTCCTGAGCACCACGCACCACCCCCGCTCATCCTAAGCCTGTCGAAGGATCACGGCGCGGCGCCAGCCGCCCTTCGACAGGCTCAGGACGAGCGGAAGGGGTGTCAGGCGCGATGAGGGTTGAAACTCTCAGCCGCACTTGCTGAAGCCGCACTGCGGGCAAGTGAGGCAGCCTTCCATCATGATCGCCGCCTCCTCGCCGCAGTTCGGGCAGGTTTCCCCGCCGGGAGCGGGAGCGCCCCCTGCCTTCACCGGCTCCCCCACGGGCGCCTGCGCATGTTCGCGCAGGATGCGGCCGATCAGGGCGATCAGGCTGGGCGCGTAGCGGCCCTTGGTATCGTGTTCGAGCGCCACGAAAGCGCCGCCCTTGGCCGAGTGGACCCGCTCCAGTTCCTCGAAGATGAACACCGCGTCGCCGCGCCTGCAGACCGCCGAAAGCGTGCGCGTCAGGGCGGCCATGGTCTCGAAATTCTCCGCCGAACTGGTGTTGATGAAGATCTCGAAGGGAATGCGGCGGCCGTCCGGGGCGAGGTAGTCGTTGATGGTGAGGTAGTAGTTCTCGCCGTCCACCGGCCACTTGATCTTGATCGTGCGCCCCGGAAGCGTCTCCGGCCGCCGGGGCACCGGCGTTTCCGCCGGGAACGCGGGCACTTCCGCCCGAGGTGCCTGCTCCGCCGTCTTCGCCGTTTCCGCTACCGGCTCGGACAGCACCGATCCGCGCACGCCGCTGGGGCGGTAGGTGGTGCAGCCCTTCATGCCCTTTTCCCAGGCCATGAGGTAGACCGCGCGGAAAGCCTCGTAAGTCATGCCCGCCGGGCAGTTGATGGTCTTGGAGATCGCGGCATCCACCCATTTCTGCGCGGCGGCGGCCACGGCGATGTGGTCTTCCACCGAGAGTTCCAGCGCCGTCACCATATGGGGCGGCAGCGGCGCGGCCGGGTCGAAACCGGGCAGGCGGCTGTAGAGATACCAGCCGTAGTCCTCGACCGTGAAGCTCTCGGTCCGCTGCTCGGTGGCAGTCTGCTCGACCACGACGGCGCGGTTGTAGCGCCAGGAAAAGCTCGGCTCGATGCCCGAACTGACATTGCCGTAGAAGATGCTGGTCGTGCCGGTGGGCGCGATGGTGAGCAGCACGCCGTTGCGGATCCCGTGCTTGGCCACATCCTTGCGGATATCGGCGGGCAGCCGGTCCAGCATCGGCGCGCGCGCGAACTTTTCCCGGTCATAGGCCGGAAACGGCCCGCGTTCCCGGGCCAGCTCGATCGAGGCGCGATAGGCCTCGGCCGCCATGGCCGCGCAGATCTCCTCTACCTGTGGCACGCTCTCCTCGCCGTAGCGCAGGCCAAGCTGCTGGAGCAGGTTGCCGAGGCCGGTGAAGCCCAGCCCCACGCGGCGCTTGGCCTGGGCCTCCAGCCGCTGATCTTCGGTAGGGAAAGGCGAGGTTTCCAGCACGTTGTCGAGGAACCGCACGCCGACCTGCACGGTCTTCTTCAGCCTCTGCCAGTCCACGCGCGCCTGCGCCGTGAAGGGATCGAGCACCATGTTCGCAAGGTTGACATGGCCCAGGTCGCAATCGCCGTTCGGCGGCAGGGGCTGCTCGCCGCAAGGGTTGGTGGCGGAGATCGTCTCGCAATAGGAAAGGTTGTTGAGCCGGTTGACCCGGTCCACGAAGACGACGCCCGGCTCGGCATATTCGTAGGTCGTGCGGGTGATCAGGTCGAACAGTTCCACCGCGCGCATGCGGCGATAGACGTACCAGGGCTTCCCGTCGCGCTCGGTGACGGCGACGTGGCTGCCGTCGGCGCGGGGCACGGAAAAGCCCAGGTCCCAGTCCGCATCGGCCTCCAGCGCGGCCATGAAATCGTCGGTGATCGCCACCGAGACATTGAAGTTCTTCAACACGTCCTTGCGGGTCTTGGCCTCGATGAAGGCGATCACGTCCGGGTGCCAGACCGGCAGCATCGCCATCATCGCCCCGCGCCGCGAACCGCTGCTGCGGATGGTCACGCACATGCCGTCCCACATGACCATGAAGGGGATAACGCCCGACGAAACCGAGGCGGTGCGCGCCACGAGCGCGCCGTCCGGCCGGATCGTGCCGAAGTCCATGCCGATGCCGCCGCCCTGCTGCTGCGTGAAGGCGGCCACTTTCAGGGCCTCCATGATACCCACGCCGGGCAGGTCGGGTTCGGTATCCATGGAATCCTGGATCGTCGGGCTGACGAAGCAGTTGATCCAGGTCACCCGCTTGCCGGTGCCCGCGCCCGCGAAGATGCGCCCGCCCGGCACCCAGTCGCGCGCTTCCAGCGCTGCCAACGCCTCCTCCGCATGGGCGGGATCGTCCTTGGCATAGACGCCCGCCACGACGCGGCGGAACGTATCCGAAGGGCTCTGCTCGTCGGCGTGGCGATACTTCTCCTTCCAGACGTGCAGAGTGACGGGCTGGTCGAGAGGGCCGGACGAAGTCGAGGTCGACATGATCTTTCCTTGTTGAGGTCGGGGTTGAGGTCGGGGTTGAGAGCGGGTGGACGCCGGGCGCGCGCCATCACTGGCCATCACCGGGGTAACGACCGCGCCCTGATTTAGTTTTTCGGGATTTGGTTTTCGGGAGAGGCCGCCGCGTCAGGCGGAAGGCGGGCGGGCGTTTTCGGCCCCGAACTTCGGGGTTTGACCATCCGGCCCATGAACGTTCAGGGCGCGAGTCTTCACGGCGCGAAACGGCGCCTGGTCAGCGATCATGACGGCAATCTCCATCGGCAGACGATGGCTTCGTCCGCCGATGGATTCAGGATACTACTGGGTTTTTCAAATACAACCCCGAGAGGAAATTTTCGCAGGTGTTCCAGCCCGTCACCGGGTCAACAGGGGCGGAAGTGCCAGCCGCACGAGGTCACCGGCGCTCGGCGCGGCCACGAATGTCAGGGCGGGGGCGAAGGCGATCTCGAACAGCAGGGCGCCCAGCACTTCGGGTTCGACATCGGCTTCGGGGAAACGCGCCAGGAGCCAGGCCCCCAGCTTGTGCCATTGCCCGCGCACGATCTCTTCCTGGCGGCGCAGCGAATCCTTTCCGCGTGCCACCCGCGCATGTTCGAGAATGGTCAGCGACCAGCCGCCAAACTGAGATCGCTCGTCCGCCCATTCCGCCAGAATATCGACGATTTCCGGGAGGTCCAAGGCCATTTCCAGCCGCGCCAGCAAGTCCCGCAGGTTCTCGCCGGTTTCCGCTTCCAGCACGGCCAGGAAGATCGCTTCCTTGCCCGGAAAGTTCGAATAGACCGCCCCCTTGCTGTAGCCCGCCGCCTCGGCGATGCGGTCGAGAGAGGTGATCGCATAGCCATCCCGCCGGAACAGCTCGCGCGCCGATTTCAGCAGCCGAAGACGCGTGAGCGCCTGGCTTTCACTCCGCGTCAGACGCGTCATAGAACCTGCTTCTCCTGTCGGTCCGCCTCGTCCGGGCGGCCTTTTGCTTGTCTATCCGGTGCAGGGGCAAAGGCCCCTGAACCGAATACTTATTGGTATTTCAATTATCGCTCCGGCCCGTTCGGAGCGGCGAAGATCCCGTCAGCTCTCGAACTTCTCCGTGGTATCCGCCGCACCCTTGACCCAATAACCGCTCGCTTTCAGCCACTGCGGTACATGGCCGAGTTCCTCCAGCACATAACTGCGCAGGACCCGTGTGACCCCGCCTTCGGCGGCGATGAAGATGAAGCCGTCGCCCGAAGGCGGCACGAACCGGCGCAGCGCCGCCAGCAGCGGCTCCGCCTCGCCCGCCTGGGCAGCAGCGCGGTGGACCCAGATCGCCTCGTGGTTCGCCTCGGTCTGGAAGGTCTGTTCCTCGTCTGCGCCGGTCACCGCCACGATGCTCGTCACCGGCGTTCCCGGCGCGAGTTCCTCGATCCGGCGCCCGATCGCGGGCAGCGCGGTCTCGTCTCCCACCAGCAGCCACCAGTCGAAGTCCTGCGGCACCACCAGCGAGCCGCGCGGTCCGCCGATCCGCGCCTCGTCCCCGACTTTCACGCCACTTGCCCAGGCCGTGACCGGCCCGGCTTCATGGAGGGCGAAATCCACCGTGAGTTCGTTGGTCTCGGCATCGTAGCGGCGCGGCGTATAGTCGCGCATCGCGGTGCCTTCCCCTTCGCCTTCTGACGCGAAGACCTTGATATGGTCATCGGGGGCCAGGCTGGTGAAACCGGAGAGTTCCTCGCCGCCCAACGTAAGGCGCAGCATGTTTGGCGTGACGTGCTCCACGGCCTTCACCACCAGCGACCGGCGCTGGAGTTCGTGACGGACGCGGTTGATCTGATGCTTCATGCAGTCTCCTGGGAAAAAGGTCCTTCCCTCTGCGATTGAGATACTCACGGGTATCCCTGACTTCAAGCTCGGATCTCCGGGGCATACGTTATCGTTGCCGGGGATTCTCCCGATGGGCAAAGCCACCCCTGACGGAACATCTTCCTGCGGTCCCGGACGAGGAAGGACCCGGCCCATGGAAGACGCACTTCACACCTTTGCGGAATATATCGCGCTCGGCGTCAACCTGTTGGGGATGCTGGCCATTGCCATCGGCTCCATCCAGGGCGCGATCGGCCTGACCCGGCTGCTGCTCTTCAACGGCAACGAGGACGAACTGGGACCGGTCTGGCTTTCGCTGGGCCGCTGGCTAGTGGCAGGACTTTCGTTCCAGCTTGCCGCCGACATCGTCGAGACGACGATCGCGCCCAGTTGGGACGACATCGGCAAGCTGGCGGCGATCGCCCTGCTGCGCACCATGCTCAACTATTTCCTCGACCGCGACATGGAGGGTGTGCGCGAACGCGCCGAGCGCCGCGCCGAGGCCCGGCACTCAGGCGCGGCGCGAGGTTGAACGGCCATGCCAGACCGTGAACTGCCAGCCCTGAAGCCCATCCTGCCCTCGGACCTCGGCGCGGTGCGCACGATCCTGGCGGCGGATCGCACGCTGATGGCCTGGATCCGCACTTCGCTGTCGATGCTGAGTTTCGGCTTCACCATCTACAAGTTCCTCCAGGCCCTGGCCGACCATGGGCAGATCGCCAAGACCGACAGTCCGCAGCATGTCGGCATGTTCCTGGCGGCAGCGGGAACAGGGGCCATGCTGCTGGGCTCCGTCAGCTACTGGGTGACCTTGCGCGACATCGCCCGCGCGCAGCCGTTCCGCCTCTGGCGCTCGCTGCTGCTGGTCGCCTTCGTGATGTCGGCGGCGGGCGTGATGCTGTTCGTCGCCATCGCCAAGCGCCTCGTGTGACCATCTGACCGCCTGCCCATCGCCATTTTCCGCATAGGGAGCCCGTACCCATGGAACCGTCCAGCCCGCTCTCCGCCGTTCCGATCCTCATTCTGGGCCTGATCCTGCTGGCCGTCGTGATCGGCCTGACCTGGGCCGGAATGAAGTACGGCATCTCCGCAATGGAAAAGCGCCGCGCCGCCGCGAAACAGGCCGGTTCGTCAGATGCCGAAGGCCCCGACGACGACGTCAACGGCGCCATCGTCCCCGCCATGCTGGGCCTGCTGGCCCTGCTGCTGGGCTTCACGTTCGCGCTGGCGGTGGACCGTTTCGAAACCCGGCGCGGACTGGTGCTGGAAGAGGCCAATGCCATCGGCACCGCCTATCTCCAGACCCAGGTGCTGCCCCAGCCCCACCGCGAGCGCCTGAGCGCGCTGCTGGTCCGCTATACCGACAACCGCATCGCGCTGGCCGCCGGCCCCCTGACCGAGGAACGGCGCAGCCTGCTGGCGGAGAACGACCGTACCGTCAACGACATCTGGGCGGCGACGCTGGCCGGATTCGACAGCATCAAGAACCTGGACATGTCCAGCACCTTCGTGTCCTCGATCAACGCGGTGATCGACCTCGATACCTCGCGCAAGACCGGCCGCATGGCCCATGTACCCGAGGAAGTGTTCTGGGTGCTGATCGTCTACGTGCTCGTGGTGGCGGTGATCATCGGCTACATCATCCGCACGCGCTCCAGCTTCTATCTCGCCTGCGTGATGCATGTCCTGGTGGTCATGTCGCTCATGCTGATCATGGACATAGACCGGCCCGCATCCGGCGGCATCCGGGAATCGCAGTTCCCGATGAAGCTGCTCAGCCAGTCCATGCATGCCGAGCCGCGCTCCGCCTACGATCGCTGGCGCGGGCAGCCGGTATCCCAGCCTTCACCGACCCCTGCGGAGATGGAGTAGGGGTTTCCCCGAGGTAGTCCCAGGGGCGTCCCCGATACGCGCGGATCGGCCCCCGCCATATTCTGACGCCAGGCCAATCGGCCACCCTATCATTCTGAAATGCCTCGCATTGAAGGAGCAGACCATGGAAGCCCGGATTTCCCATGCGGTTCCAACCCGGATCGCCCTGCTGGCGGCAGCATCGGCGGCGACCTTCGGTCTTTGCGCGCCTGCTTCCGCCCAGACGCTGGACAACAAGTACTGGATCAGCGCCATGGCCTTCTACCCGCGCATCGATACCGACGTGCGCGTGGCCACCGCCGCCCAGGCCGACATCGGCACCGACATCGATTTCGAGAAGGACCTCGCGCTCGACCATGACGAGATCCTGCCCTCGTTCTCGGGCGGGGCGCGGTTCGGCCGGGTGATCGTGGGGGCGGACTTCTACAAGCTCGACCGCAAGGGCCAGATCGGCCTCGCGCGCGACATTTCCTTCGACGGCGTGGTCTATCCCGCCACCGCCCAGGTACGCAGCGGCTTCGAAAGCGAGATCTACCGCCTCACCGTAGGCTATGCCTTCGTGCAGAATTCCTCGGTGGAACTGGGCGCGGCGATCGGTGCCCACGTCACCCGCTTCGACATGTCGATCAGCGGCCAGGGCACCGTCGGCGGGCAGGTCGGGCAGACCGAAGTGCGCCGCCGCGACGCGCTGGCGCCGCTTCCCACGATCGGCGCTTTCATCACCTACAAGGTCGCGCCGCGCGTGGAGCTGAACGGACGGTTCGACTGGCTTTCGCTGAAGATCGACGACTACGACGGCCGCCTGCTCAACGCCCAGGTCGGCGCCAACTATGCCGTGGCGAAGAACCTCGCGCTGGGCGTGGCCTACCGCTACGTGGACTACCGCCTGGGCATCGACAAGGAGCGCTGGAACGGCCGCGTGCGCTACAAGCTCCATGGCCCGGCCGTGCTGCTTCAGGCTTCGTTCTGAGTGCGAACTCAGTGCGCCGATGAGGCGGAAAAGGCGTTCATGACGACGACGCCCGCGACGATCAGCGCCATGCCCAGCATGGCGGGCAGGTCGAGCTTCTGGCCCTGAAATATCCAGGCCGCCGCCGCAATCAGGACGATGCCCGAACCCGACCAGATCGCATAGGCAATGCCGGTGGGAATGGTCTTGAGCGTCAGCGACAGGCAATAGAATGCGACGATATAGGCCAGGGCCGTGACGGCGCTGGGAAGCAGCTTCGAAAAGCCGTCCGACTGCTTCATGAAACTGGTGCCGATCACTTCGGCGACGATGGCGGCGGCAAGCAGCAGATAATTCACGCGCGTTCCTCTTTTCGATCGGAACGCACGCCTTCACGAAGCGTCGCCCCGACATGGTCAGGTTGACGCCGTGGCTGGGAAGAACCCTCTCGGGGGCGCAGGAGACACCACCCTGCAACTCTATTCTCGGCCCGGCTGCTCTAGCAGGATGCAAGAGGGCCGTCACGCTGCCTTCAACTCGCACAGCCAAAAAGGGCGGCGCAGAAGACCTGCGCCGCCCTTTTTCCCTTGGCTCTTCGCTCAGCGCGGCGGGTTGACCACCACGTATTGCACGGATGATCCCGAGTACTGCGGCTGATACCAGGTATTGCCGCATTGCGAGTAACTGATGCCGTTGACCACGGTGGTCGTGCAGCTGGGCGGAACGCTCCTGACGATCGACCCGACCACCGCGGCGGTGGTGGCGGCGACTGCCATCGTCGCCACCGGGTGCCAGTGATCGTCCCAATCGTCCCAGTCGTCGTGGTAGCCGCCGTGATAGTCACCGTGGACGTTCACATCGACGTTGCGGTTGACGTTCCGGTTCACGTTGCGGTTGCGATCGACGTTGTGGTTCACGTTGGTCGAGGCACTGGACCGGACGGGCGGGCGTCCGCTCGCGGTACGGGTCGCGGCAGGACGCGCGGCAGCGGCATGGGCACCGCCGCCTGCGGGTGGGCGCGCGTGCTGACCTCCACCGGAGGGACGGCGCTGCGGGGCCATGGCCGCTTCGCCGCTCGCATCTCGGGCCTCCAGCGGCAGGCCCAAGGCATGGGCCGGGGCGATCTCCACCGCCGCCAAGGCAAGTCCGGCGACGAGCGCCAGCGGCGTGCGAACGATTCCGTTCATTGTGCTTCTCCCTTGCCCGATGCGGCTGCGGTGCCGTCTATATCCGCCATGGTGATGCGATGGGCGCCGGCGGGCGGCGTGAATGCCAGATCGGCCGGACCGGGCTTCACTTGCGTATCCCAGTGCAGCACCGCGACATATTGCGGCATGGCCGGATCGTCCTTGTTGGTGATCACCATCTTGCAGGGCAGCGGGCGGGCGCCGTCCTCGATCCAGATCTGCCAGTCCACTTTCTCCTGCCGGAAGGCATAGTGCATGCACTTGCGCTCGCCGATGGTCTCGGGGCGGACCACCATGGCCTCCTGCACGCGCGAGCGCAGGGTCTGGTCGGTGCCCCAGGTAAACAGGTCCGCCAGCGGAAGCTCGATGTCGTATTCCCGCTTGGCCTTGTCGATCGTCAGCCCGATCGAGGAAGCCGCCGCGAAACTGGCGTAATAGCCGACGCGCGGGGCGAAGATCGTGAAAGTCTTGCCGTCGTAATACATCTCGCGGCTCTGGCGGTCGGAATCGGTGACGATCTTGAAGGCGTCGGGCTGCCGGGCGAGAATGTCGAAAGTGCCGCCGAACTGGATCTTCTGGCCGGTCAGCAGCACCTGCTCGGTGGTCGCCTCGCCGGTCACGCGGAAGCTGCCCAGCGTCAGCAGGAAGGCGCTCATGCCGTCCATCGCCTTCATGGCGGCGGGGTCGATCGGGCTTGAGGCGTCTGCCGCGGTCGCAGCGCTCTGCGCCTGGGCCGCGATCGGCACTGCCACGGCCAAAAGCGCCGCGCCTGCCGCCAGAGCCGATCCGACAAAACCGGAACGTGCCATATGGTTTCTCCTGTGAGGTCGCCGGACCTCCCGGCCGTCTCGACTATCGACCCCTCCGGGGGACAACCCCATCGGGGTTTGTTCCGAGTTCGCCCGGAATTGATCCGCTATTCATCGTTGGAGTCTCGGTTGAAAATGCCGAAAGAGGCATTTTCAAAAGCGGCACCGGCCCGCTCCCCCACCCGACCTCCCATTCATTGTATCCTGGATGGGAGGTCGGGTGGGGGAGCGGGCCGGCGCCGCCAAAATCCGCCTGCGGCGGATTTTCAAACAAGCGCCCTCATTCCGGGAACAGCAGCGTCATCACGAAACGGGCGCCCCATTCGGGCCCGTTGCGCGCACGTTCGGGATAGTAGCGCGCGCCCACGCCCAGGCTCACCGGCTGCTTGCCGAACTTCACGACATGGCTGACCGACAGGTTCACCGGCACCACCCAGTCCTTGTTCTTCCAGTCGTAGCTGGTCTCGGTATTGAGCGCGAAGCTGGTGGAATCGGGCAGGGTCTTGGTGATGAAGGGCTGCATGAAGGTCTGGCTCACGCTGCTTGCGGAAGACTTGCCTGCGAAGGACCAGATGTGATTGGCGAGGAAGCCGTAAGTGAGGCCCCGGTTTTGCTTGAGCAGCACCGCCGTAGGCCCGGCGCCGAACTTGTCGGCCGTGAAGGTGGACTTGCCGGTGGGCCAGAGGATCGCCGGCCCCACGCCCCAGACGATGCCGTTCTTCGCCGCCTTGGGAGAGAGGAAGAAGCTCTGGAGCGTATCGCCCAGCCCCGTGTCGCCGCCCGCCCCACGCACCGTTTCCTCCTGGCTTATCACCGGCAGGATGGTGCGGGTGATCAGGTTCCAGTCCTTCGACAGGCCTAGCGGGATCACGGGCTGGATGTTCAGGGTATAGCGGTCTCCGCCCGCCGGGCCGTAGCAGCAATCGTAGTTGGATTGCAGCGGCACCGAGATCAGGCTGGACACCGGATTGGCGAGCTGGTCAGCCAGGGCCTGCCCGTCCGACGCGGCGCTTGCCCCTGTGCCTGACGGTGGCTCGGCTTCCTGCGCGCGCGCCGGTTCGCTCATCGCGCCTGCCGAGAGCAGCGCGGCCGGAAGCACGAAATGCTTCATCGCCGGGATCCTCATTGCCTCATTCTCCCTTTGCGTCTCCACAAAGGCTCCCGCGCATGAGCGGCCATGGCTATCGGCTATTTCCGCGGCTTCGCATGGGGAGAAACCCGCAGAGCCAGGATGGGATGCCCATCTGAAAAATGCCCGCATGGGCATTTTTGAATGCGGCACCGGCC
>NZ_MSQB01000032.1 GCF_002149965.1 Novosphingobium panipatense
ATCTCACTCATCGTCCGTCTCCTCGCTCTTCAGCCGAGGCAGTCTGCCTCAGCCGGTGAGCGGGAGCCATCCACTCCATCGTTTACCGAGCGGCACACGGTGGATGAACTCGTCGCGATCTTCACCGCGCACGAAGTGCCGCACGCGCCGATCCTCGGCGTGTCCGAAGCACTGGCGCAGCCGCAGGCGGTGGAGCGCGAGATGGTGGTCGAAACGCAGCACAAGACGCTGGGCCCCATCCCCATCGTGGGCCGCCCGATCCGCTTCACCGATGCACCGCAACCGGTGCCCACCGCGCCGCCGGTCCTGGGCGAGCACACCGATTCCATCCTGGAAGACGTGCTCGATCTTTCGCCGGAGCGAATTGCGCAGCTCCGGGAGCTCGGAGTGGTTGCCTGATCGGTCTCATCCGGCAAGGCTGGGACAAGAACTTGAGAGGATTTCCAGATGGCCGACCTGCGCTTCGATAACAGAGTCGCCGTGATCACCGGTGGCGGGCGCGGTCTGGGCCGGGCTCATGCGCTGCTGCTGGCGAGCCGCGGCTGCAAGATCGTGATCAACGATCCCGGCGTCTCGATGGCGGGCGATGCCACCGACGAAGGCCCGGCAGAGGCACTTGTCGCCGAAATCCGCAGCCAGGGCGGGGAAGCCGTCGCCAATACCGACAGCGTCGCCACGCCGGAGGGCGGCAAGGCGATCATCCAGTGCGCGCTCGACGCCTTCGGGCGGATCGATATTCTGATCCACTCGGCCGGGAATGTGCGGCGCGGCAAGCTGACCGATCTTGCCTACGAGGATTTCACCGCTGTCCTCGATGTCCATCTGAAGGGCGCCTATCACGTGGTGCGCGAGGCGTTTCCGCACATGATGGCGCAGGGCTTCGGGCGGATCGTGCTGACCAGTTCGATCAACGGGCTCTACGGCAAGTCGGACAATGTGACGTACGCGATGTGCAAGGCGGGCTTCATGGGCCTGTCCAACACCGCTGCGATCGAAGGGCAGCACGCCAACGTGAAGTCCAACCTGATCGTGCCCGCCGCCGTCACCCGCATGTCCGACGGGATCGACACCAGCCAGTTCCCGCCGATGGAGCCGGAGCAGGTGGCGCCGATGGTCGGCTACTTATGCCATGAAAGCTGCGAGGCATCGGGGGAGATGTTCGTCGCCATGGGGGGGCGTCTGGCGCGGGCGAAGATCGTCGAGAACGAGGGTGTTTTCCGCAGGGAATGGTCTCTGGAACAGGTCGCCGCCGAGATCGAGGCGATCCGCCAGGGCGGCGAGACGCTGGCCTTTCCGCCTGTGCCGGACGGCCAGCTCGAGCACCTGCTCTACGGCTTCGGGATGATCCGCAACGCCACCGTAGCCTGAACGGAAAAAGCCCGCCCGGTCTCGCGACCGGACGGGCTTTCCTGAATGGCGGCCCCCAGGGTGGGTGGAAGGAGCCGCCGTTCCTCCTGGGTCAGAAGTTGGCAGTGAAGCCGACGAAGATCGTGCGGCCCAGCGCGTCGTAGACGCCCGGATAAGTGTTGCCGTTGCCGAACGACTGCAGCAGGCCCGAGTCGAGAACCGGCGGGTCCTTGTCGAACATGTTGTTCACGCCTGCGCGCAGGGTGAAGCGCTTGTCGATCGCCTGGGTCAGCGACAGATCGAAGTAGTTGTAGGCGCCGATCTTGCTGTTCACGACCGTACGGTCGGCCGAGAGCAGCGGATTGTCGGTCAGGCTCGACAGCTTGGTGCCGCCCATGTGGCGCCAGGAGAGCGAGACCGTGGTATCGGTCGGCGTCATCCAGGAGAGGCGCGCGACATGGCGCCATTCCGGGGTCGGCTGACCGCAGGTATAACCGAACAGGCCCTTGCAGTCGTAGGAACCGCCGCCGGGAACCGGCTGCGAGACCTGCTCGATCAGGTAGGTGCCGACCAGGCCGAGGTTGACGCTGCCCAGGTTGCCGATGTCGAAGGTGTAGTCGGCATTCACGTCGAGACCGGAGGTCTTGAGGTAGCCGGTGTTCATCGTCGTGGAGATGATATAGCCCGAGTTCTGGCCGAAGACCTGGCCCGAACGCGGATCGCGGACGAACAGACCGCAGAAGTACGGATCACCCGTGGCGGCGCACTGGCCCATGATCAGCGACGGCGCGATCGAGCCGATATAGTCCTTCACCTTGATGTTGTAGTAGTCGACCGACAGCGAGAAGCGGCGCAGCGCCTTGGGCGTGATGACGACGCCGAGCGTGTAGGTGTCGGCGGTTTCCGGCTTGAGCGCGACATTGCCGCCGCCAAGGCCGGAGCACTGGTCGGACGGGCAATCGGGGATGCTGCCGTACATGGCCTGGGTCACGCCGGTGGCCTGGCAGATCTCGAACGAGGCGCTCGGATCGCTGCCCGCGCAAGGGTCGGTGCCGTTGACGTTGCCGACCGCCTGCGAAGCGAACAGTTCGGCCACGTTGGGCGCGCGGATGGCGCGGTTGTAGCTGGCGCGGACGCGCAGGTCGTCGACCGGGGCCCACGACAGTTCGCCCTTGTAGGTCCACACATTGTAGCCCGACTTGATGCCGGTCGAGTTCTGCTTGTTGTCGTAGGACGAATAGCGCAGGCCGCCGTTGATGGTCAGCGACTTGAAGAACGGCTTGTCCTCGATCAGCGGGATTTCGATTTCGCCGAAGGCTTCGGTCACGGCGATGATGCCGTCCGAAGGCAGGGTGCCGTTCTGCTGCGCGACTTCGTCGGCGGTGAACTTCAGCGTTTCGCGGCGGCGCTCAAGGCCGAGTGCGATGCCGACGCCCGATTCGGCCCAGGGCATGGTCACACCCATCTCGCCGAGATCGCCGCTGAGCGAGCCGGAGAACACGCTGAGCGAGTTGCGCGATGCGGTGTTGCTTTCGCCGAAGATGTAGGCGGCCTGGTCCGCCGTCACGCCGCCGGGGGTGAAGACGTTGATCGGGATACAGTTCGGATCGGTACCGTCGATGACGGCGCGGCAGGTCGGCACGCCGTTGACGTCGATGGCGTTGAGCGCGAGGCCAGCCTTCGCCTGGTTGACGTCGTTCAGGTAGGTTTCCTTGAACTTAACCAGCGAATACATGTAGTTGACGTCGTAGCTGAACCCGCTGCCGATGTCGCCGCGCAGGCCCGCCGAGTAGCGGTAGTCATTGAAGCGCAAGTTGTCGCGGCGGGGCTGGCCGACCACGCGGTAGCCCACGTTGGTGGGGGCGGTGGCATCGGTGCCCGCTGCGCTGCCGCAGATCGCGGTGAGCTGCGAGGCGTTGGCATAAGGGTTGTTGCACGATACGTCGAATGCCGTGCCGAACCAGACCGCCGAAGGCGCGACCTGCGAGAAGGTCTGGTCATGCATGTACATGAAGCTGCCGTAGACTTCGGCTGCCTTGCTGAATTCGTACCGCGCGAAGCCGCCCGCGGTGATGCGCTCGTCGGAGCGCTGGAAATAGTTGTCGGGCGCGGTGTTGTAGGCATACGAAGGATCGTAAGGCACCAGCGTGCCGCTGCCGTTGTTGATCAGCGTCTGGCCCTTGTAGGGGCTGAGGTCCGAGAGCGGAATGAACGAGCCATAAGGCGTGTTGCTGGAGCCGCCGCAGAACAGCTGGTCGAAATTGCCGGAGCCGACGACGGATTCGCGATCCTGCAGGGCGCAGGCCGAAACGTCGCGGCTCGACTGGCGGACCGGGCTGAACTTGCGGTAGCCACCGTAGACGGTGATATTGCCGCGGCCGTCGGCGAAGTTCTTGCCTGCCGCGATGTTGACGTCCTGCTTGCCGCCGTCGGTAACGGAGGACGGGGCCGGTTCGTAGCCCGAGCCGCGCTGCATGGCGCGCAGTGCGCTATTGTTGTTGTTGTGCTGCGCGAAGCCGGTCTGGGCGTCGATGCGGACGCCGTCGAGATCCTTCTTGAGCACGAAGTTCACGACGCCCGAAAGCGCGTCCGAACCGTAAACGGCCGAGGCGCCGCCAGACATCACGTCGATGCGCTCGACAAGGGCGCTGGGGATGAAGGACGTGTTGATCGCTTGCGAGGGCATCATGCGCTGGCCGTCGATCAGGGTCAGCACGCGGTTCGAACCGAGGTTGCGCAAGTTGATCTTGGAAGTGCCGTCGGAACCGTTCGAGACGTTCTCGTTCGCGTCGGCGGTGAACTGCGGAAGGCGGTTCAGCACCTGCTCGACCGTGGTGGCGCCCTGGTAGCGGAACTCGTCCGAACCGACGACGGTCTGGGGGCTGTTGCTCTCGAGATCGGCGCGCTTGATGCGGGTGCCGGTGACGACGATGTCATTGGCAACGCCGTCGGCCGGTGCGGCCTCCTGCGCCTGTGCCGTTCCGGCGATGATCGCGGTCAATGCGGCCGCGCAATAAAGTTTCCTTCTGTGACCCCTCATGGTCGTAACTCCCTTTAGATTGCGCAGACTTTGCGTCACATTTCCTTCATTGTCAAATATCGTATACGAAATATCGTATCGCTCAGGAATGTGACTGTTTTGGGCGCAAAAAGGGTGCGTTCGGCGGTTGTCGGAGCAAGGTCTACGTCGGATTTCGGGGGGGAGGGTCTGGTCGGACCAGACCGGCAATTAGCCGAATCGGCTAACCGGCCAATGGCAGGCATCGGTCGCCGATGCCGGAAACCCGGCACGTGCGATCGGGGATGAAGGGAAATGGTGGGCGGTGAGGGGCTCGAACCCCCGACCCTCTCGGTGTAAACGAGAGGAAACGCCAAAAACCCTCGGCTTTCCGTTCCTTAGATCAAGAACGGAGCGTGAATCAATGTCGAACAAACTGGCACAGCGTGTCCATTCCGTGTCCACTCCGCCAGCCGGTGAGGACTTCCTCCAGCAACTTCGCAGGGTGAACGGAGAGCGCTGGAAGGCGTGGGCGAAGTCCGACGATCCTGACCCTCTTTATATGTCGAACGAGTTCGGCGGGGAAGCGGGCGAGGTCCAGAACGTCGTCAAGAAGCTCGTCCGCGAATCGCGCGGCTGGAAGGGAAGCCGGGCCACCGTGGAACAGCTCGGCGACGAGATCGCCGACTGCATCATCTGCCTCGACAGCCTGGCGCGCGCATATGGCCTCCACCTGCCAGAAATCATTTCCGCCAAGTTCAATGCCACGAGCGAGGCGAATGGCTTTCCGCATTGGCTTGCTGCCGAACCTGCAAGCCATCCTTGCAAGTTGCCAGCCGAACCTGCGGGCGATGAGCCGGTGGAGCGCGATAACCTTGGTCGCACGGATGCTGACCTGTTGCGGTTGATCGCGAAGGATCACCAGCGCCTTGCACCGAGCGCCCACCATAGCGCGGACACCTTGCGCGAGATTGCCGACCGCATGGACCTCCCCGCCACCCCGCCCAATCCCGAAAGGAAGTTCACTGTCGGCCAGCGCGTCACGAAGACGAAGGGCAGCTCGTGGACCGGCCGTATCGTCGGCTTCTATTCCACCGCTTTTACGGCCATCGGGTACGCGGTCGAGAGCGAAGCAGAAACAGGCAGCGTTCAGATTTACCCGGAGGCTGCTCTTTCTGCCGCGCCGATCACGGCATCAGCCGAGGAGGCGCAGTGATGCGCGATTTCGATAAGCGTTGGCGGGAAATGGAGCGCCGGTGCGATCGCATCCGCCGTGTCGCTGCGGCCGTCATGCTCCTGACCTGGTTCGGGTTCGGCGCCTGCATCGTGGGCGGGGTGTACTTGGCACTCCATCCGGAAACGATCGGGAACTATGCCGGTCGCGTCGTCAGCGGTTTCGAGGAGGCAAGCGAATGAAGCTGCTCGTCAATGACGCAGTTCTGCTCACGAGGCGTGAGTTTGCTGACCTCCTCGAATATTCCACCACGCTGCCGACCGGTACGACCGCAGGCAAGGCCTGGAAGGCGCGGCGCCCGTGGAATGCACCTAAGGACAGGGCCGAATGGTGGAGGGGTGTTTTCGGCGCCCCCTATCCGGAAGGACACAAGTATCACGGCCAAATCCCGATTGGGTGGCGTCGCGTCATCGTAGAGGGGCAACCGCACCATTTCCCGGCTGACGTTCGAGTTCCAGCCCCTACGATGCGAGGCCTCGTTGCAACCCGTTGCACGAGAACCGATGTATGACCGGCTATGTGTCCCCTGTCGCCGCAGCGGTCCAGCCGAACTATCGGCGCCGGGTCGACGGAGACGCTGTCAGGGAGCGGTTACACCTGTGGCCACGGCCGGAAGGCGGTATCGACCCATGTAACCCGATCTGCTGCCGGGAATGCGAGCGGGAGCAAACTTGGAACGCTGGTCAGGCGCGTGGCGTCCGGAAGTAACTTCCGCCCTTAGGCTGGGGATTAATCCACGGAAGGGTGGGACCACGGACGCGTCATACATTATATATTAGCGGCGCACTCGCCCTGTCGGGTGTTTCACACGCGCTGCCGGGCCTCTTTCGATAAACGGAATGGGATCAGCGGCAAAATTCGCGCTGAAAAATACAGAACATTCGCGCAATGTGCGAAAAATCTGCACGCTGAGCGCGTCAGACGTCCCTGCCAGCGCGAAAAATAATTTTTAGCGGCCCGGTGGTCAAAAAATGTAGCGCCGCTGTACGCCCCATTTGCGCTCATGTAATGACGTGTTGGTCACTACGCCACTTGGCTCCCTCCAATGCCCAATTTGACAGGAGGTATAGAAATGAGAGAGTGGGCGCCAGCCAGCGGCCGCTGGCACCGATCGCGCGCATTGGGCGTTCATCATTTAATGATGAATTTGCGTGAGACCGGAGAGGTCTAACCAGGTGGAGAGAAACCATGGTCGATAAGGACCCGCAAGACGTAGAAATCATTTCGGTGATCCGCTCCGGCGGCGACGCCGGCTTTGATCCCCAGGCACTGATCGATACACTGGTCAGCCGGGAATACGAATTGGCGGACGTGATCGAGGCGCTTCAGCGTGCGATCGAACGAGGCAAAATTTCGCTTAATGGCGAGGGGATGGTGATTTCCCTTATGCCTGAGCTGGCGCACGCCGCTTAAAGATACCGACGGGGGAAGTACAGAGTGACTGCTGGGGGAGTTTCGTCGCTTGACGCGGCGCGTATGAGCCGGTGTTATAGTGATGGATCGACCTTAGACCAACGCGCTCCGTTTGAGCGTGACCGCGATCGCATTCTGTACTCCTCCGTGTTCCACCGCCTCGCTGGCATCACGCAGATTGTGAGAGCTGGTGAGCTCGATATTTTCCACACTCGGCAACAGCACACTTACAAAGTGGCCCAGATTGGCCGTCGTCTTGCCGAGCATCGTGTGCGCGAACAGCCTGCTGAGGCAAAGATGCATGGCCTTCACCCTGAAGTGGTGGAGGCTGCATGCTTGGCCCACGACTTGGGTCATCCGCCCTTTGGTCATGCAGCAGAGTATGAGCTGGATCGCCTAGTTCGGAACCCTGAGCTTGCGGGCGGCGAACTCTCTGATGCGGCCGATGACGGCTATGAGGGAAATGCTCAAACCTTTCGGATCCTGACGAAACTCGCGGTTCGCTTCAGCCCGGATGAGCCAGGGTTGAACATGACCCGCGCAACGCTCGCCGCGACCCTTAAGTATCCCTGGTTGCGTGAGATCGGTCACCCCAAAAAGGGTAAGAAGTGGTCGGCATACAAGTCCGAAGAGCGCCAATTCAATTGGGCGCGGCAGGAATGCGTTGGCGAGTTCAAAAGCGCGGAAGCCGAGCTGATGGATTGGGCCGACGACATCGCTTATTCGGTCCACGACCTAGAGGATTTCCATCGCGTTGGCGTAATTCAATGGCAGGAAATCGTCTCTGAAAAGGATCGCGGCGGGCTGATCCAAAGCGTAGTGAAGGATTGGGAAGACAAGGAAAAGGAGGATTTCCCGGCCGACGCTTCGGTTCGTGTCACTGATGCCCTTGAGCGCATCACCCGAAAACTTACGCCATTCCCCACGATCGCAAGCCAGACCTACAACGGCGAGCGCGAACAACGCAGGCAGTTGCGCAATTTTACCTCGGTCCTGATTGGGCACTATGTGCGCGCTCTAAAATTGTCCTCTAGCAGGAATGGGCCCGCTGTAATCATTGAGCAATGGGCTCTCGACGAAGTTCGGGTCCTCAAGTACTTTGCAAGGCGATATATTATCAGCCTTCCGGCGCTTCATGCGCAGCAATATGGTCAGAAGAAGATTATTCGTGACCTCTTTGGGGTTTTCTTGCGAGAGGGGAAGGATCGCAACTTCAAACTTTTCCCTGCGAGACTGCGATACATCTGGCAGGAGTTTCCCAAAGAGGCTCCAGCAAGGCTCGCCGCAGATTGCGTCGCTTCGCTCACCGAGAACGAAGTTTACCAGCTTCACGGGCGGTTGATGGGCATGGAGAGCGGTCTCGTGCTGGACCCGATCGTCCGCTAGACTACCCCATCAAGGTGGCGCCTGCCGATGCCGGCAATGCGCCACACAGTTACAGGGCAAGGGCATCGTCGATGATCTGGGTTAAGCTGCACGAGCATCCGCACGGCAACGAGATTTACGTCAATTTAGAAAAAGTCTCGTCTTTCCAGCGCATCCGAAACGACCGGTTCACCTACATCTGGTTTGCGGCTGGCCATGAGGATGGCAGAGCGAAGGTGGTAGAGACACCGGAAGAGATCATTGAATTAACAGATTTGCCAATCCTCGAACGCCCCGAATAAGTGACTGAGCGTTTCCGGACACTTCTCGAGGTCGATTAGCTAAAGCAGCACGGGTCCCGCATAACGCGACTTGAACCAAGGCTCGTCCGTCCGATCCACGACGAGTGGACCGTCCCAAGTTCGACAGAGTGCAAAGGCTTCGTCCGGCGACCCATCGGTCCACGTAGCCCAGTCCGCCTCCGCAAGGATCGTCGGCATGCGGTCGTGAACGTCGGCCATCTGCTCACAGCCGTCGACCATGACCATGGAGTAGGCGTTGCCCCACTCGTCGGTCGGCCGCCAGATCCCGGCGACGGCGAATAGCTCCTGATCGGGCAGGGAGTACCAGGTGCGCGTCATGGCCCCAGCCGTGCCCTCGGCCTCCGCCCAGGCGCTGACCGGGATCAGGCAACGTCGATCCCGGAAGCTGTCCCGCCACATGGGGTTGCCGCGCAGCTTGTCGTCGCGGGCGTTGTTGGTTGCCGTGGGCTTCAGGGGCTTGCCAGTCTTCTTGCTGACGGCGTGCCGGGGGAAGCCCCACGTCATGGCGCGCACCTCGCCCTGGGCGACGACGAGCCCGGTGTATTTCGGATAGACCTCGGCGGCGAAGTTCGGTGCTCCAGCGCTCTTGGCGCGGAACAGTCGAGCTACCGCATCAGCGGGCTTCGTCAGCCGGTAAAGATTACACACGCCCGAATGCTGCGCCTGGTGGCCCCCAACGTCAACCGTCGCCGGGAGGAGGATATGTCCGCCGCCCTGCGATGACGTAGGGTGAATTGTAGGTGTCGAGGGCTGTGTGGTCCGCCAGTTCGATGTCAGCGAATGCCGAGCGGAAGCGGTGGGCGTCTTCCGTGGTGCGGAAGTAATAGGCGACGGTCCTGTTGCACTGATCCGGGCCGCCGTGCTCGGCGTAATCGCCACGTCTCATGTGCGCCATCAGCCAATCGTGGATTCGCATGTAATTTACGACCGCAATATCCTTCTCATAGAACAGGATGCGGACGGGGAAGGCCCGTTCATCGACCTTCCTTTGGGGTGTGCTGCGCCTAACCATGATGCGAACATATAGGGAACATGCTAAACGGGGTCACCTGATTCGTGAAAGGGCCACCCCATGGCAAACGACCAATTGACGCTCCCCCTAACCGATGACGACCTGCTCAGGCTGGCCCGACATCGGCACGCGCAGGCCGACAGAGAAGAGGCGACGATCGACGATTACGTCCAGCTCGTAGACATCTTTCCCGCGGTGCTCCGGCGATTTGAGGAGAAGGTCGAGATAACCCGCGACCTGGTCTGCGTCGAAGAGCTCGACCTAAACGATCCGGCTGCGTGGCAACGCCTGACAGCCGCGTCGGCCAAGTAGGAGGGAAGCCCCTATGAGCGAAACACCGAACAGCACCCCCGACGATCTCAGACGCGAGATCACGCGCATTCTCGGCGGGAAGGGTATGTCGAGCGACTTCGGCCATGGCGCCGACTACAGGGCCTTCACCCCAGCGGCGCCGGATAGTCGCCTGCGCCCCGCGGGCCGGACGGCCACGCCAGCCGAGCGCGGCCTTTCGGGCGCTGGCTGCTGATGCAGGCCGGGCGCGGCGGTCTGGTGGGTGATCTCGCCAAGGGCGCCATGGCTGATCGAGGCTTCCCGCGGGACGGTGACCCGGAAGCCGTGCGCAAGCGCTTGAGCATGCTCCAGGCTGATGGCGACATGTTCGAGGCCCTGGATGAGGCCGAGCTCGATTGGGCCAGCTATTGAGGGCAGGAGAGAGGTACCGGATCACGACTTTCGGCCGACCGCGCGCGCCTTGGCGCGACAGCGTGAAGGAGGCGATGGAGGATGCGATCGAGCTGGATCTTGCATCGTGGGATGCCAGCCGTCGGGAATGGTTCCTCGCTGTGCCTGTAGAACTCGCGCGCAAAGCGGCCTGACGCGCTTCGAAATCCTATGGGGGAATGACTTTGAAAAGGCCCGAGGCTTAGCTGCCCCGGGCTTTCAAGTTTGGGTCGCCTTGCACTTTCGCGCAAAAGGGTGGCCTTGGCAGATAACAGAGTTACTTCCTGAGGACCGGCGAATAAATGTCTGAAGTCGCAATAAGTTCCAATAGGTTATCGATTTTTCATGTGGCGACCTTTGGAACATGCTAATCCGTCAAATCTGGAGAATCGGTAAGGGGAATCCCTGATGTCGATCGACCATCTCTATCTTCTGCTTTTCGCCGTCATCTTCGGCCTATCGTTGGCTGGTACTGCCATACTCGCAGATGGATCATTCGGGCGCGGCGTGCGCCGAAAAATGGCGGCGCTCGGCTGCTGCGTGATCTTGGTGAGTGTCGTAGCCTTCTAATGCGAGAGGCCGTCCCCCGCAAAAGGGACGGCCTCTAACTCGGTGGAAACGGGGGGTGATCCGCCGAGGTGGTGGATTAACATGTGGCAAGGGCGGTTGTTCCCTGCCTGAAGAGTGATACCTTTCATGAGGCTGCGGCTGCACGGATGGACGTGCCCGCTCAAGTGGCCGCTTCGGCGGTCGGGTCAGGTGAGGTGAGAACGTCTGACAACCGGTATCGAGCCCGGTCCGCAGCTACCTTTCAGACGCCGCAGCGCCACCCCGCGCTGCGGCGTTAACTTCAAGCCGAAGGGCGCGCGGATCATCCAGGACCGCTTCGTCGCGCGGCAATCCCCGAAATTCACAAAGAAATTTGAGGTATACCCCCGCTGCATGGGGACGTACTAGATCAAGGAGTTGCGGCAGCGCGGATGGACGCGCCCTTCGCATCCGAGAGGAGGGGTGGACGTGTGGGGACGTTTACCAGCCGGTATCAAGCCCGGTCCGCAGCTATCGATAATATGCAAAAAGGGGCTGTCGGAATTGATCCGACAGCCCCTTCTTCGCTCAACCGGGTCGGTGCAAGGGTGATCCAGCAGAGCTAAAACCCCGCCAGCAGGGGTCACCTTTCAAAATGCGCGCGGCAGGTAAAAGGTTCCGGGTTCGACACCGGCGTCAGGGCGTTTGTCAGGATGCTGCTGTGTGTTTTGAATGCGCCCACGCAGCCATCTCTGGTGCGCCGCAGCGCTTCCCCGCGATGCAGATAAGCTGATCGAGATTGAAGCATTCCTGAAAGGCGTGCGACTGCCTCAAGTAAATCCCAATTTGGTACACAATAAGGCGAAGCGCATCTATTTACACCCTCACCATGTGTACAAAGCCGCAAACCCCCTCGACTCTTAGGCCGATTCAAGGAATCTTTGACTCTTGATTGCCTCAAAAAGGTGAAACCCCCGGTGCTCGTAACACCGGGGGTTTAATCGGGGCAACTCCTGGCACTGCCTAGACCGGAACCAGGAGCGGGTAAGTCCCCGTCACTTGTGGAAGCTTTTCCACATGTGGCGGGGGTCCGTCAACCCGGTCGAGCAACATGGCAAAGGTAAATCCATGACACATGAACGACCGAGACGCTCACGCGTCAGACTGACTGACGACATGATCCGTGAAATCTGGAAGCTTCTCCGCGAGGGTTGGTTCCAGCACGATATCGCAGCAAAACTGGGGCTTAACCAGGGACGCGTGTCAGAAGTCAAAACCGGGAAACGCGGGGGCCATATCACTGGTCTCAGCGCGGCCTAAGGGGATTGGGGCAGGCTCCGGCCTGTCCCGTCTTCACCCGAAATAGTTACTCGCTCTCAGGCGTACCCAGGGCGTTTTTTCTAGCCCGGGCATCATGAGCGCGGATTGCGTCAACCGTAGCTGCGCACTTCTCGAATCTTCGTCAATTCCCGTGACCGGGAAACCGCGCGCGAAAAGGCCATCGAAAAATGGTGTGAGCGCGCGGAGCAGCGCTGCTCACCAGGCGCGGAGTGATACCCTCAGGTTGGGGAGCGGGTCCGCGTTTCGGAGGCGCAAGCCGAGCTGTATCCCGAATGGCGGGATGTTCCCCTCTGGGTGGTAGGCGTAACGATGGATCGCTTACCCGGCGGTACCGCAAAGCCGGGGCTCAACGTGTGGGTGTCCGAGGAGTGGCCCGTCGCAAGCAGCACAGACGGGTTCACCGATGGATTTCTCATCGGCGCGGCGGGGGAGGGCGACCACCTCATCCCGTGGCCAGAACACCCGAAGGAGGCGCCATGACCATCCACAGCATCGCCGACAAGTACCGGCGGGCGCTCCGCCACGGCACTGGCGTCCGCTTCTCCCTCGAACAGCTCCAGGAGCTCGCCGGTCACGGTGTGCTCGAACTCATTTCCAAGATCGAAGCGAACGAACTATGCCCCGCGAAACCAGCCCCTTCATCCTCGGCGACTACTGGCTCGACAAGCGCCGCGATGGAAAGTCGCCCGACATCTGGCAGATCGCCGGACGCGAGAAGGGGCAGCTTGTCTATCGAAGCACTAAGTGCCGGGATGTAGAGAAGGCGAAGGAGGCCCTCCGCACCTTTGATTCGCAGGGACGCGCGAAGCAGAAGCAGAGCAACGAGGATGCGGAGCTCGTGCCCCAGCTCTTCCTCTACGCGCGCTGACCAAGCTGTGGGAGCAGGTGGACAAGGAGGCCACCAAGTGGCGGCGTGTCCATTTCGTGTCCATCACCGACGACAACAACAAATCTATCGAGAAGTTGAAGCCCTGAATATCTAGGGAAAGTCGAGGTTTAGGAATGGTGGGCGGTAACGGGCTCGAACCGCTGACCCTCTCGGTGTAAACGAGATGCTCTACCAACTGAGCTAACCGCCCGAAGCCACCCGCACGGGGTGGCTCGATGAAGGCCGCTTTACGACAAATCGCGCCCGGGTCAACCGGGCGCGACGAGGTTTTTCGCGTTTGTCGTCTACCAATCGAACCAGCGGCGACGGCGCAGGGTTGGCAGGCCGTCATGGGTGTAGTCGCTCGTCACGGTGCGCGGCGCGGTCTCCACATAGCCCGGTGCGGTGCGTTCCTCGGCAATGGCGTCGGCGCGGGCTTCGGCGCGGGCGGCGCGCAGTTCGGCATCGCGAATCCGCTCCTCGGCATTGCGCGCCTCCAGTTCGCCCCGGCGCTCGCGGGCGATGGCGTAGTAGTGGTTCCACATCTGGCTATGCGCGAAGGCGAGGCAAAGGCCGCCGATGATGGCGACGTTCTTCAGCGCCATGATCTGCTGCATGGGGTCGGTGAAGCGGTTGTGGAAGAACAGGATCGTCGCGGCGACGAAGACCGCGAGAAGCACCGAAACCAGCCTGACCATGAATCCGGCCGCGAGGCAGAGTCCAGCCAGCAGTTCGAACAGTCCCGCCGGAATGGCGAACCCGCCCGGCAGGCCCGCAGCGACGATCATGGTCTCCGTAGAGGCGACGTCCATGAGCTTGGAGGCGCCGGAAATCACGAAGATCAGGGCGATCAGGAAACGCCCGATGATGGCAGCGATCTTGGACATGTCTTCTCTCCCGACATGGCTTTCATGCCGGGAGAAGCGGGCTGGTGAGGATATTGTTCCCTAGAGCCGGTGCCGCTCAAAAATGCCCTTCAGACATTTTTCAAAAAGACTCCTAGAGCCTGGGTAGCGTGACGCCGCGCTGGCCCATGTACTTGCCTGCGCGGTCGGCATAGCTCGTCTCGCAGGGCTCGTTGCCCTTGAGGAACAGGAACTGGCAGGCGCCTTCGTTGGCGTAGATCTTGGCGGGCAGCGGTGTGGTGTTGGAGAATTCCAGCGTGACGTGGCCTTCCCAGCCCGGCTCCAGCGGCGTGACGTTCACGATGATGCCGCAGCGCGCATAAGTGCTCTTGCCGAGGCAGATCACCAAGACGTCGCGCGGCACGCGGAAGTATTCCACCGTGCGCGCCAGCGCGAAGGAGTTGGGCGGGATCACGCAGACGTCGGTCGTGCGGTCGACGAAAGAATTGGCCGCGAAGTCCTTGGGATCGACCACGGCCGAATCGACATTGGTGAAGATCTTGAATTCCGGCGCGACGCGGGCGTCGTAGCCGTAGGACGAGAGGCCGTAGGAAATGCATCCGTCGCGGCGCTGGGCCTCGACGAAGGGTTCGATCATTCCGTGTTCGAGCGCCTGCTCGCGGATCCACTTGTCGCTCAGGATAGACATGGCTGCGGTGATTGCCGATGGAGCGGGCAGGAGCAAGGCCACGGCGCGATATTGTCCACGATGACAGATGGGGAACAGGCCGGGGCGGCGGGCCGTTCGAAAAGATCGTCCGGCGAAACGCCTTTTAATTTCAGCATCTACTCCTCTTTGCTATGCCCGGCACCATGACCGCTCAGCCCAGCACCCGCATCCTCGTCGTCTTCGGCACGCGCCCGGAGGCGATCAAGCTGTTTCCGGTGATTCATGCGCTGAAGGCCGATCCGCGTTTCGAATGCGTGGTCTGCATATCGGCGCAGCATCGCCAGATGCTCGACCAGGTGCTGGAGATCGCCGGGATCGTGCCCGATCACGATCTCGACGTGATGCAGCCGGACCAGACGCTCGACGCGCTGACCGCGAACCTGCTCACCGGGCTGGGCAAAGTGATGGATGCCGCGCAGCCCGACCGGGTGATCGTGCAGGGCGATACCGCCACGGCCATGGCGGGGGCGCTGGCGGCCTATTACCGCAAGCTCCCGGTCGATCACGTCGAGGCGGGGCTGCGTTCGGGCAATATCTATCATCCCTGGCCGGAAGAGGTGAACCGCAAGATCATCGGTTCCATGGCCAGCCTGCACTTCGCACCCACGGAAACCTCGCGCAACGCGCTGGTGAACGAGAACGTCGATCCCGCGCGCGTCCATGTCACCGGCAATACGGTGATCGATGCCCTGCACTGGGTCACGGCGGAAATCGAGCGGCAGCCTTCGCTCGCGGGCGGCCTTGCCGAACTGGAAGCGCGCTTCGCGGGCAAGCGGATCATCGGCGTCACCAGCCACCGCCGCGAGAACTTCGGGGAGGGGATGGAGCAGATCGCCGCCGCCATCCGCAGGATTGCGGCGCGCAGCGACACCGCCGTGATCTTCCCGGTCCACCTCAATCCCAACGTGCGCAAGGTGATGAACGAGCGGCTTTCCGGGCTGGGCAACGTCGCCCTGATCGAGCCGCTGGACTATCCGCATTTCGCCCGCCTGCTGTCCCTGGCAGAGATCATGCTGACCGATTCGGGCGGCGTGCAGGAAGAAGCCCCCGCGCTGGGCAAGCCGGTGCTGGTCATGCGCGAAACCACCGAGCGGCCCGAGGGCGTCGCGGCGGGCACCGCAAGACTGGTCGGCACCTCGGCCGAGCGGATCGTTACCGAAATATCAACCTTGCTGGATGATAGAGAGGCCTACGAGGCCATGGCGCGCGCCCACAATCCTTTCGGAGACGGGCAGACATCGCGCCGAATCGTGGAGTTGCTTGCCAATGAAGTCCGACACCAAGCCTGACGTCTGCGTCGTGGGCCTCGGCTATATCGGCCTGCCCACCGCCGCCGTGATCGCCCGCGCCGGCTGCAAGGTTCTCGGCCTCGATGTTTCGCAGGACGTGGTCGACACCATCAACCGGGGCGAGATCCATATCGAGGAAGTCGATCTCGACGGCCTGGTGCAGGGCGTCGTTTCGCGCGGGCTGCTTTCGGCCTCGACGCGGATCGCGCCTGCCGACATCTTCGTGATCGCCGTGCCCACGCCTTTCGAAAAGGACGGCGAGGGCACCCATGCGCCCGACATCTCCTATGTGCTGGCGGCGGGCCGCGCGGTTGCCGAAGTGCTGAAGGCGGGCGACGTGGTGATCCTCGAATCGACCTCGCCGGTCGGCACGACCGAGCAGCTTCGCGACCTGATCGCCGAAATGCGCCCCGACCTGAAGATTCCGGGCATGACGCGCGATACGCCCGACGTCTCGATCGCCTATTGCCCCGAGCGCGTACTTCCGGGCCGCATTCTCGAGGAGCTGACCAACAACGATCGCTCGATCGGCGGCATCACTCCGCGCTGCGCGCGCAAGGCGCTGGCTTTCTACAAGCGCTTCGTGCGCGGCGAATGCGTGACCACCGACGCGCGCTCGGCCGAGATGACCAAGCTGGTCGAGAACGCCTATCGCGACGTCAACATCGCCTTCGCCAACGAGCTCTCGATGGTCTCGGACCGCATGGGGCTGGACGTCTGGGAAGTGATCCGCCTCGCCAACCGCCATCCGCGCGTCAATATCCTGACGCCGGGGCCGGGCGTGGGCGGGCACTGCATCGCCGTCGACCCCTGGTTCATCGTCCATGGCGCGCCCGAGGAGACCCCGCTGATCCGCACCGCGCGCGGGGTGAACGACCGCAAGATGAGCCATGTCATCGCCCGGGCAGAGGCTCTGGTGGAGGCCAACCCGGAGGCGAAAGTCGCCTGCCTCGGCCTTGCCTTCAAGGCCAATATCGACGATTTCCGCGAGAGTCCGGCGCGCTTCGTGACTAGCCGCCTCGCCCGCAAGTTCGGCAGCCGCATCCATGTGGTGGAACCTTACGCGGCGCAGCTTCCCATCGAGTTCACCGATACCGGCGTTACCCAGATCGACATCGACGACGCACTGGAGACTTGCGAGATCCTGATCGTGCTGGTCGACCACGACGTATTCCGCGTGGTCCCCCTGGCCGAACGGGCGGACAAGCTGGTCTACGACACGCGCGGCATCTGGCCAGATCAGCCGCGCGTCGTGCGCGACGAGGACGCCCGGCTGGCGCTCACCGCCTGAAAAAGGCTCCGAGGGGAAGGGAGGGGCAAGCGATCGCCCCCCTTTCTCAGCAGGCCACCACGTTGATGGCCAGGCCGCCCTGGCTGGTTTCCTTGTACTTGCTGGACATGTCGAGCCCGGTCTGGCGCATCGTCTCGATCACCTGATCGAGCGAGACGCGCGGGGTTTCGCCCGCGTGAAGCGCCAGCTTGGCGGCATTGACTGCCTTGACCGAGGCGATGGCGTTGCGTTCGATGCACGGGATCTGCACCAGCCCGCCGACAGGATCGCATGTAAGGCCGAGGTTGTGCTCCATGCCGATCTCGGCCGCCGCGCAGACCTGCTCCGGCGTGCCGCCCCAGACCGCCGCGAGGCCCGCCGCTGCCATCGAGCAGGCCACGCCCACTTCGCCCTGGCAGCCCATTTCCGCGCCGGAGATCGAGGCCCGCTGCTTGTAGAGCAGGCCGATCCCGGCAGCGGTCAGCAGATAGCGCCGCGCCTTGGCGGGCATGGCCTTGCGGCCCTCGCTGCAATATTGCCGCAGCAATGAGGGCACGATGCCCGCCGCGCCGTTGGTGGGCGCGGTGACGACGCGGCCGCCGCTGGCGTTCTCCTCGTTGACGGCCATGGCATAGAGATTGAGCCAGTCCATCAGCGTCTCGGCCTGGTTGTCCTGCGGGCGCGAGAGGAGGTTCTGGTGGATGGACCGGGCACGGCGGCGCACTTTGAGCGCGCCGGGCAGCAGGCCTTCGCGTTCGAGGCCGCTGTCGATGCACTGGTTCATGGCGTCGGCGATCATGTCGAGCCCGGCCAGGGTCTCTTCCTCCGGCCGTCGGGCCGCTTCGTTGGCGAGCATGACCCCGGCGATGTCGAGCCCGCTTTCTGCGCAGACTTCCAGAAGCTGCGCGCCCGATCCGAAGGGCCAGGCGACGGGCGGGCCGTGAACCACCTGATCGTCGGGCGCGGGCTGCTCCAGCTGGTGGCGGCTGGAGAAGAAGCCGCCGCCGGTGGAGAAGTATTCGTGCCGAGCGATCTCTCCGCCCTCGGCGTCGAAGGCGGTCAGGACCATGCCATTGGGGTGAAGGTCGGGAATATGGTCGAAGTCGAGCAGGAGGTCGGTCGCGGGATCGAAGGCGATCTCGCGGCGACCGAGCAGGGCAATGCGGTGAGAGGCGCGGACGGCCGCCGCGGCCTCGTGCGCTTCGGCGGGATCGGCGGTTTCCGGCTGGAAGCCGATCAGGCCCATCAGGCAGGCGTCGGGGGTGCCGTGGCCTTCTCCGGTCAGCGCCAGCGAGCCTTGCAGCTCCACCAGCACGCGCGCGATAGACTCGAACTGCCCGCCATCCTCCAGCGTCTGAAGAAAGCGCGCGGCAATGCGCATCGGTCCGACGGTGTGCGAGCTGGAAGGGCCAAGGCCGATGCGGAACAGATCGAGGGCGGAGATCAAGGCTGGGACTCGCGCACGGCGGCGGGGAAAGGCACGGGAAAATCTCCGAACTGCGACTGAAGAGCGTGGATAAGGATCGTCTCGGCGGATGCAATGGTCCAGCCTGAAGAAAGCAGCCGGGACCGCCGCGGTGCGGCAAAATCGCCGCAGGTGTGGAGACGTGTCAGGTGCCCAGCAGATGGAGCGCGATCTGCCGCCGGTGCGGCGCGCGGCGGTGCTCGGCCAGATAGATGCCCTGCCATGTGCCCAGCGCCATGCGCCCGCCAATGACGGGAAGCGAGAGGTTCACGCCCGTCAGTACGGTCTTGAGATGGGCGGGCATGTCGTCCGGGCCTTCGTCGTCATGGGCATAGTGCGGACCCTCGGGCGCGATCCGGTCCAGCCAAGCCACAAGGTCGCTGCGCACCTCGCGCGCGGCGTTCTCCTGAATCAGCAGCGAGGCCGAAGTGTGGCGGCACAGCAGGGTGAGCAGGCCTTCCTCGATGCCGGTTTCGTGCAACCATTCGGCGATCGCGGCGGTGATGTCGGTCAGGCCTCTGCCGGCTGTGCCTGTCGAGATGATCGTGGTAGCCTGTCTCATCGGGCCTGTCTGGACCTCTCCGGCGGCACCATCAACGCCCCATTCCGTGCCCAAAAGGCCACGAATTTAACCTTGACGTAATGGTAAACCGGTGAAAAAACCTTGTTTTCACCGCGCCTGCCGATCTTTTGCAGGGCCTGCGGCAGACCTGTGTTATTAGCGGATTTCTGCGGCTTTCAGCCTCCATTCCTACCGTTTCCGGGCACTTTTTACGCATACCGAAGTTAGCTGGCGATTGATCTAGCCATATCTGCCGCGTATTGCCGCGCACTGCGGCGGGCCCGACAGGCCAGCGCGGAGCACGTCGCATACAGAGATCGTTCGGTCGCAAGGGCGCAGGAAAACAAGCCCTAACGCTGCGCCCGATCGGTCCAACAGGCGAGCCCGGACTCACCGGGCCGCACGAGATTCACGCAAGGGTTCGTCATGAGTTGGCTTAGCAAGGTACGCAATTCCCTCGGGGGCCTGAAGAAGCGGGACACGCCCGACAACCTGTGGACCAAGTGTCCCGGTTGCGGCGAGATGCTCTTCACCAAGGAGTTCGAGGACAATCTGTCGGTCTGCCCGCGCTGCCAGTTCCATGGCCGCATCGGTGCGCAGGCACGCTTCGACCAGCTGCTCGACGCCGGTTACGCGGTGCTGCCCGCCGCACGGGTCCCCGAAAATCCGCTGAACTTCCGCGACAGCAAAAAGTATTCCGATCGCCTGAAGATCGCCCGCGCCGCCAACCCGTTCCCTGATGCGCTGACCAATGCGCTCGGCACGGTCGAGGGCCGCAAGCTGGTGCTCGGCGTGCAGGACTTCGCCTTCATGGGCGGCTCGATGGGCATGGCCGTGGGCGAGGCCTTCGTCGAGGCGGTCGAACGTGCCATTGCCGAGGATTGCGGCTACGTGATCTGCACGGCTGCGGGGGGCGCCCGCATGCAAGAGGGTATCCTCTCGCTCATGCAGATGCCCAAGGCGACCGTCGCCATCCGCCGCCTGGCGCGCGCGGGGCTGCCCTATATCGTCGTCCTGACCGATCCCACCACCGGCGGCGTCACCGCCAGCTACGCGATGCTGGGCGATATCCAGATCGCCGAGCCGGGCGCGCTCATCGGCTTTGCCGGCCAGCGCGTGATCCAGGACACCATCCGCGAAAAACTCCCCGACGGCTTCCAGCGCGCCGAGTACCTCCATGCCCACGGCATGGTCGACATGGTGGTCCACCGCAAGGACCTCAAAGGCACGCTGGCCTCGCTGCTCGAATATCTTGAACGAAAGGAAGTTGCGTGAACATCGACAGCGCGCTGGTACGCGAGCTCGCCGAGCTCCTCGCTGAAACCGGTCTGACCGAAATCGAGGTCGAAGACGGCGAACGCAAGATCAAGGTCACCCGCCAGGTTGCCCAGCAGATCGTTGCCGCTGCCGCTCCGGCCTATGCCGCTGCGCCGGTCGCCGCACCCATGGCTGCTGCGCCGGTTGCCGAGGCCGCGCCTACTGCCGCTCCGGTCGACGCCGTGAAGTCGCCGATGGTGGGCACCGTCTACCTCGCCCCCGAGCCCACCGCGCCGAACTTCATCAGCGTCGGTCAGCAGGTCAAGGCCGGCGACGTGCTGGTGATCGTCGAGGCCATGAAGGTCATGAACCAGATCGTCGCGCCCAAGGCCGGCACGATCCAGTCCATCCTCGTCGACAACCAGCAGCCGGTCGAATTCGACCAGCCGCTCGTCGTGATCGCCTGAGGACGGTAGCTTCATGGCCATCAAGCGCCTCCTGATTGCCAACCGCGGCGAGATCGCGCTGCGCATCCACCGCGCCGCGCGCGAGATGGGCATCGAAACCGTCGCGGTCCACTCGACCGCCGACGCCGACGCCATGCATGTGCGCCTTGCCGACCACGCGGTCTGCATCGGCCCGCCCGCCGCGAAGGATTCGTACCTCAACGTCGCGGCGATCATCGCCGCGGCCGAGATCACCCATGCCGACGCGATCCACCCCGGCTACGGCTTCCTTTCCGAGAACGCCCAGTTCGCCGAGATCGTCGAGGCGCATGGCCTGATCTGGGTCGGCCCCAAGCCCGAGCACATCCGTACGATGGGCGACAAGGTGGAAGCCAAGCGCTCCGCCGGTGCGCTCGGCCTGCCGCTGGTTCCGGGTTCGGACGGCGCGATCGAGGACTTTGCCGAGGCACGCGATCTGGCCGAGACGATCGGCTATCCGGTGATCATCAAGGCCGCTTCGGGCGGCGGTGGCCGCGGCATGAAGGTCGTGAACACGGCCGAGGAACTCGAAAGCCAGATGGGCCAGGCCCGTTCGGAGGCGAAGGCCGCCTTCGGCGACGCCACCGTCTACATGGAAAAGTATCTCGGAAACCCGCGCCACATCGAATTCCAGATCTTCGGTGACGGCAAGGGCGAGGCGGTCCACCTGGGCGAGCGCGACTGCTCGCTGCAGCGCCGCCACCAGAAGGTGCTGGAAGAAGCGCCGTCGCCGGTCATCACGCCTGAAGAGCGCGACCGCATGGGCGGCATCGTTTCCAAGGCGATGGCCGACATGGGCTATCGCGGCGCGGGCACGATCGAGTTCCTCTGGGAAAACGGCGAGTTCTACTTCATCGAGATGAACACCCGCCTGCAGGTGGAGCATCCGGTGACGGAAGCCATCACCGGCGTCGATCTCGTGCGTGAGCAGATCCGCATCGCCGACGGCCAGCCGCTCTCGTTCAAGCAGGACGAGATCGAGTTCAAGGGCCATGCCATCGAATGCCGCATCAACGCGGAAGACCCGTGGAACTTCACCCCCTCGCCGGGCCAGGTGACGAACTACCACGCGGCGGGCGGCATGAACGTGCGCGTCGATTCGGGGCTCTACACGGGCTACCGCATCCCGCCGTACTACGATTCGATGATCGGCAAGCTGATCGTTTCCGGCCGCAGCCGTAATGGCGCGATCATGCGCCTCAAGCGCGCGCTGGAGGAGATGGTGATCGACGGCGTGAAAACCTCGATCCCGCTGCACCAGGCCCTGCTTGAGGATCCCGAGTTCCAGAGCGGCGACTATACCATCAAGTGGCTGGAAGAATGGCTGGCCAAGCGCGCCTCCTGAGGCGCGCTGGAACCGGCAGGTAAACGGAAAAGAGCATGATCTCGTTTCTTGAGTTCGAAAAGCCCATCGCCGCGCTGGAAGCGCGCATCGCCGAGCTGCGCACGACCGCCAGCGACAGCGATCTCGACATCGCGGGCGAGATTTCGCGCCTCGAAAAGAAGAGCGCGGCCATGCTGGCGGCGACTTACGCCAAGCTGACGCCCTGGCAGAAGACCCAGGTGGCGCGCCACCCGATGCGTCCGCATTTCGTGGACTACATCCGCATGGGCTTCACCGACTTCATCCCGCTCGGCGGCGACCGCCTCTATGGTGAGGATGAGGCGATCATCGGCGGCTTCGCGCGCCTCAACGGGCGCCGGGTGATGGTGATGGGCCACGAAAAGGGCCACGACACCGCCACCCGCATCAAGCACAACTTCGGCATGGCCAAGCCCGAGGGCTACCGCAAAGCGATCCGCCTGATGGAGATGGCGGGCAAGTTCGGCCTGCCGGTCGTCACCCTGGTCGATACCGCGGGCGCCTTCCCCGGCGTTGAGGCCGAGGAGCGCGGACAGGCGGAAGCGATCGCCCGCTCGATCGAGGCCTGCCTTTCGGTGCCGGTGCCGATGGTCTCGGCCATCGTCGGCGAGGGCGGCTCGGGCGGCGCCGTGGCGCTGGCCGCGGCCGACCGCGTGCTGATGCTGGAACACTCGATCTACTCGGTGATCTCGCCCGAAGGCGCCTCCTCGATCCTCTGGCGCACGCCGGACAAGGCGCCCGACGCTGCCGAGGCGATGAAGGTGACCGCGCAGGACCTGCTGTCGCTCCACGTCATCGAACGCGTGGTGCCCGAGCCGGTCGGCGGTGCCCACCGCGACGCGCAAGCCGCGGCGCAGGCGCTGTTCGGGGCGATCGACGAGGAACTCGATTCGCTCTCGGCACTTCCGGCCCGCGACCTCCTCGCCCGCCGCGAAGAACGCTTCCTGGCCATCGGCCGGGCCTGATAAGAAAGTAGGCGCCGGTCCAAAGCCGGCGCCTACTTACATATCGCGCAAACGCACGTCTGTTCGATCGCGCCCATTGACCGTCTTGCCTCGCTGTGCCAGAGCGCAGCCCACTGATCGCCAAGGCTCAAACAGCCGTGCCGCCGATCTGCGGATGTAGCTCAATGGTAGAGCAGCAGCTTCCCAAGCTGAATACGGGGGTTCGATTCCCCTCATCCGCTCCACTAAACAGCCCTTCGTCAAACTAGCAAAGGCCTTTTCCGCCGCGATGTCCGGTCGAAAGGTTTTCGCCGCACGCTTCGCTGTGCAGCTGAAAGTGCCCTTTTCAGGCTCAAGCGCTTTTTGTACGATTGCCGGCGACATCCACAAACGCTGGATCTGTAGATGCCGCCTCGGAATTAATCGCCTTTGGTTGCTGGATTATGCCCCGCACGCTCGATTGCCTTGGTGATGTCCTTCACGAAGCGAGAGTGGCGCACGGCGCTTAGGAAAGCGTTCTGGATCAGGTTGCCGACCCAGCGGCACGGCCGTTTGACCTGGATGAGCAGGATGTAGCGGTCCTCGTCCGTCTCGTTCCAGACCTCGTGATTGAACATGTCGTCGAACAGGAAGGATTGCCCAGGCTCCCAGGTGAGGACGTGCAGCTTGTCGGCGCCTTCGACGTGCATACGGCACTTCTCGCGGTCCTGCGGAGCCTTCAACGCGAGGTGGTAGGTCAACATGCCCTTGGTCATGCCCCAGTGGCGCGGAATGTGGCCGCCGGCCTCCAGGACCGAGAAGTTGGCGGTGACCAGTCCGGGGATCTTTTCGATCGCGGCGGCCGTGAACGGCGCACGGACGGCGTTCTGCTTCAGGCGGTAGCCGTATCCTTTCAGGAAGAAGGCGCGCCAGCGGCGGTCTGCAGCGATCCGTCCGTGGTCGAAGGAGATATCGCCCAATGAGGGGATGTCCTCCGTACGGATACGCACGGCCTCGTCGCGGATCGCTTCCCAGTGCTTTTCAAGCTCGGCTATCCAGGGGAAATTCGTCTTGTCCTGAACGGCGGCATCGGGAATGCGCGAGTTGCGCATAATGACCCGGTCAATCTTGGGGCGCAGCTCCTTGCCGATCTGGAACAGGGACTTGCCCGTGAATGGAATTTTCCGACCGCGCGAGTTGAGGGTCTGCTGCCAGTTCAAAAATAGGCTCCGTACGCATCGCAGAATGACAAATGGACTACGTCCCAGAAGCGCCGGGGTTGCGCTTCAGGACGGATTTCAGGTCCTGTCGGACCATTAACGCTTGAGAGAGTGGATCTTGCTGCCGAACACGCGATCCCAGAAGATGGCCGAGATCGAGAAATTACCGCCTTCATCGATGTAGTGATGGCGCATGTGATGGCGCTTGATCGCCTGGGCCAGCTTGCTCTGCATCGGCCATTGATGCGCCGCGTAGTGGACCACGTCGTAGATCACGTAACCGATCATGAACCCCAGGAACAGCCAGGTGCCGGGCATGCCGAACAGAACCGCTAAGATGCCCCAGACGATGGCGGCAATCGGCAGGCTGGCGGACAGCGGCATAAGGCTGCGCAGAGGATCGTTGGGGGCGTCGTGGTGGTTCCCGTGCATCAGGAACACGAAGGCCCGCAACACGGGAACCTTGGTTTCCCAATGAAACAGGTAACGGTGCATGACATACTCGAAAAGCGTCCACACCAGCAGGCCGGCTGAAACCAGGAACAGTCCTGTTAGAGGGCTCACCGCGCCCCATCCAGCCCACGCGATCGCAGGGAGCAACACGGCCCAAGCCACCGCAAAAGCGCGCGGCGATATCAACGTAAACCGTTCGAGCGTTTCACTCTTGAACAAACGGATACGTTGCGGACTAGGTTCTAGCGATGGCATTGCGTCCAATCTCGAACATTAGGTGCCAAGAACTGTCAAGCCATTAGTACCATCATGGTGTTGATAGCCTAAGGCGTGTTGCACCGAGGTAGCGGGGGGAATTCCAGTTCCAATCGGGAAAACTCCGATGACCGGTGCTTTTGATGAGAGGAGCCGGGTCGGTGTGCCGTGACCCATTGCTGAGCGCTGAGGTCACTCCGCGCTTTCGGAGGTTATTTGGCCATATCGGTGAGAATAGCTCTCTCAGAGCGGTCCGGTGTCGCCCAGAACCGCCGTCAACACGGCGTGGTGCAAGCCGGCAGGGGTCAGGTCGGCCTGGAGATTATCGTCCCGGACGATCTGCCCCGTCCGATCAAGACGCACCATCACATAGGGCGTGTGACGATCTCCGCCTGGCGCGGTGGCACCCGGAATGCTTGGGCGATGGTCGCCGAAGAACACCAGCAAGGTCGGTCGGGCGAGCGCGCCAAGCCCTCCGATGAGCGTCGTCAGCATTGCGTCGCTGTTTTTCACGAGTCGCATGTAGCTCTGCTTAAGATCACCGTCTGCGTTTCCGTCCGGTGCCCAAGGGCCGTGGTTTTCGATCGTGACAGCATAGATCAAGCTGGGCGCGGCAGCCTTTGCGGCGATCGAGATTATCTCGTCAGCTATGGCCGCATCGGTAACATAGCGTCCCTCTTCGGCAGAAGGCGGTGTAAAGCAGTCTTCGCCGACCAGCTTGTCGAAACCGGCGGCAGGCATGATCCGGTCGCGGCCATAGAAACGCATGTCGTGCGGGTGGAGGAACAGGCTACGCCAGTTTCCGCCTTCGGCCTTCAGACGCGCTGGCATGGCATAGGAGCCCTCGCCCAGCGCAGTTAGAAACGGGTCGTAGCGGCGAAACCCCAGTTCCTCCTCGTCCAATCCGAATAGCACACCGTATTCGGTGCGCATCGTGTAGGCGCCGAACCCGCTGACCATGAGCCGGCCATGCTGGCAGGCCTTTTCTCGCGCGGCCTTGAGACCCGGCAAGACGAGTGAGGTATCTTCGAAGATTTCGGCCGGATCCGCAAAGCTCTCGCACTGAACGACCACAACCAGCTCGGGTGCATCGCTAGGCGGTGTGCGCCTTGCATAGGCGCAGGGCAGAGGATCGCGGCTCTCCCGCCAGCGTAGCCAGTAGAGTAGCAGCACCGGCAGCAGCCCGTGGCGCAGAACATCGCCGTGTGCGTCCGGTACGCGGGCTATCCGCCGGATCGGTGCGCATCGGACGGAAAGCGTCAGAACCGCGAGGCTGATCGTCAGAATGCCCAGCCCGATCAGATGCACTTGCAAGGTTGGAACGAAGAGCCAGGCGAGCAAGGCGAAAAGAACGGTCGCGACCAGTCCGGCGACCATGCGCTGCCAGATCGCGACGGCGGAGAGGTAGAATTGTGGATGCCGGAATACCGCCCCGATGAGCGCTAGGTCAGAAAACAGGAGCGGTTCGCCGAGCATCGCACTCTTGGCGTTCGAAGCTACTGCCAACAAGGCCAGAACACCCAGGGCCAGTCCGGAAGATACCGCGACGTTGCCGCAAGCGGCCAGGCAGAGGCCAAAAAGTGCCGCTATTGTCCATATTAGCAGCCATAAACCCGCTGTGCTACGCAGTGAGAACGGTGGGAAATTGCCGTTACGCGGGCGTACAAGACCGTCGAGCAGGAGTGCGCCGAGCAGCAGAGCTGCGAATATCATTCCGTCGATCGTCACTGTTATGCTGTGCTACTTTGACCTTGCGTCCTACACCGTTCGAGCGTGTTCCGGCCGGCGGAGCAGCGCTCATAGCGGGCGGCTACAAGGCTGTCATCCGATGTCTGCGCGTACCCATATGCACAGGGGGCTGCTGGGTCGGCTTTAGTGGGACGTCACCGTGAACCGCTTGGCAAAGAACCGTTTAAGAATGATCCGGCGACTTCCCTGCACGATCGTTCGAATAAGTGTCAAAACCAGCGTAGTCGATGCATCAGATCCGCCTTCAGTCACGGAGCTCAAGATAACCAGAGTTGCTCCATAGCGACCGCCCTCTGCGGTATCAGGGCGATCGAAATGGCTGCGGGGTCGCCATGGAAGCAGTGAATTTTGCTTTCATTATTTTAACCGGAGTGCTCCGATCGAGATGATAGTTTGACGCTGCGGCGATCGACATTTCATAATGCTGCAATTCTCTATTGCAGCCGATTGGAATCTTCGGGATGCCGGGATGCATGTCCAGGCCGCTCACGGCTAAAGATCCCGGCGCGTGCTCAAGCATCGCAACCTTCATGCCCGGGTCCCGCACTCACCCCTCTTGCAAAGTGACCAAGTGTGCGTAGTCTGAACCTCGCTGCCTTTCGGCGCAGAGGTGAGCCAATCCCCTCTTGGAACAATCGCTCGGCGCGAAAGCATCCGGGCCGCTGGCGTGAATGTCCAGGCCGATAAGGCTAAAGGCGCCGGTACTCGATTTCGAAGTGTTGGCTTCGTCGGGCTCCGGCCTGACGAACTCCGCTTGGAGAAAGCCCATGAAGATGGGCAACTTGACTTTCCGCATCTTGCGGGATGCATCGGCGCAGTTTGCTGCTGGTGAGGCGCTGTCATGGTTCTGAGCAGGACGCAGGACGATTGCCTGAAAACCGGCGCGATAAGTGAAGGTGATCCTCTGCCGCCGGACGACCGGGTCACAAGGCGCGATCCCGACTGGCTCGAGCTCCTCTACCAGGCGCATCGCGACCGGCTCATGCGGTTTGCCGGCCGGCACGCTTCGGCGGAAAGAGCAGGCGATATCGTGCAGCAGCTTTTCATGCGTCTGGCTGGACGAAGCAAGGACGAGCCACTCGAACTCGCTGCCCCGGCCGCCTATTTGCGGCAGGCGACCATCAACATCATCAGGGACGAAGCGCGCCAGGCAGTCCGGCGCTGCGCAGTCCTTCACGATAGCGGTGTCGATGATCTCGAGGGCTTCGATACGGTGTCGGCGCTCGAAGCGCGGGATACGTTGGTCCGCCTCGAGGCGATCATGGCACGTCTCAAGCCCAGGACCCGCGAAATCTTTCTCGCGCACCGACTCGACGGCTATAGTTATAGTGAAATAGCGACGATGACCGGTCTGAGCGTGAAAGCTATCGAGAAACATATGAGCAAGGCGATCGCGCACGTCTCGCGGCACCTTAAACGTTGACGGTGAGGGCAGGAGCCGCACGGCAATGAGCATTGAGCGGGAAGCGGCCGACTGGTTTGCGCGCATGCGCGGGCCTGACGCGGAATCCTTACGCGAGGCTTTCGAGGTCTGGCGCTCCGATCCGGCGCGAGCCCAGGCCTACGATGACAAGCTGCGCGTCTGGGACGCGACCATGTTCCTGGCAAATACCGCAACGGGAAAGCACCGTAATCTTGAAGGCTACCGCAGCAGGAAATTCACCCGGCCAACCTGGACATGGGCTGCAGCGGCATTCCTCGCAATCGGAATCGGCATCATGCTGGCGCTTCATGGCGCGGGGGAAAGAGATGCGCAGTCCAGTTCACATCGGCTCGAATCGGCGGCGATGGACAAGGTGCCCCGAACTATCCGCCTTCCCGACGGTTCGAAGGTGATCCTTGATCGCGGCGCGCGTCTCCAGATCGCGTTCGACGTAGGGGAGCGGCGCCTGCGACTGCTTGCCGGCCGTGCTCGCTTTGCCGTAGCCCACGAAAAGCGAAGGGCTTTCATCGTCGAGGCGGGCGGGGGCGGCGTCGTCGCGCACGGAACTCTCTTCGATGTCGAACTTCTGCCGGACGGCACCGATGTTTCCCTGCTCGAAGGCGCGGTCGCGGTTAGCAGCCTGCATGCGGGCGGGGGCAGCATCGATCTCGAGGCGGGGCAAAGTGTATCTCTGGTTGGCGGAAAACTGGGGAAACCCCGTACCGCGGCCTCGGCGGATCGGCAGTGGCCGCGAGACATGATCACGTTCGAGAGACAGGAACTGGTCGACGCCGTTGCTGCCTTCAATCGCACCAGTTCCATCCCCGTGGTCGTCGATGGTTCGGTTCCGAGCGGGATGAAGATCACGGGCTCGTTCCACCGGTCCGATGCCGAGGCCTTTGCCTGGCAGGTAGCCGAAACGTTCGGCTTGCAGGTAGAAACGAAAGACGACGGTACCTTGATGCTGGCTTATCCTATGCGGGAAAAAGATCGAAAAAACCTTTAGGGTAAATCCGAACCGGCACCGTTCCCGTCACGAAGGATCCCGCGAACAGCGGATCCCCGGGATGGAGGTCACCAAGTGCGTCACCGTTTATGGGCGTGCTGCAGTCTGGCTGCAGCCGCAATGGCATCCTGCGCTCCGATCACGGCGCAGGCTCAGGAAGGTTCGAGGGAGCCTGAGCGAAAGTTGCTCCATCTTTCGGCGCAGCCGCTGTTTGGCACGCTGCGCGAACTCGGACAGATCTTCGCTGTAAACATCAGCGCCGACGACGCCGATATCGCCGATCTCAGCGGGCGCAGGCTCGACGGCGACTACACGCTGCAAGAGGCGCTTCGCGTACTTCTCGTCGGAACCAGTCTGAAGGCGAGGGCGAGCGGCGACGGCTTCGTGATCGGGCTGCCGGACCCGGAAGGGCAGGGCGGGGAAGGGCCGGGCGGCGAGGGGATCGTCGTGACGGGCTCGCGAATTCGCGGTGCAGCCGTTGCCTCGACCACCTTAACCTACGAGCGCGAGGCCATGCGCGATGCAGGGCAATCGTCCGTTGCCGAGGTCCTGCGCGCGATCCCGCAGAATTTCGGCGGCGGCCAGAATGCAGGTGTCGGCTACAACGTGCCGGGCGGGCGAGGCGTCGATCTCGACGGTGGCTCCTCGATCAACCTCAGGGGCCTGGGAAGCGATGCCACGCTGACGCTGCTCGACGGGCGGCGACTGAGCTACGCTGGCGTGACCCAAGGGGTCGACGTCTCCGCCATTCCCTTCGGCGCCATCGAGCGCATCGACGTCGTTCCGGACGGTGCTTCGGCGCTGTTCGGTTCGGATGCGGTCGCAGGGGTCGCCAATATCATCCTGCGCCGCCGGTTTGACGGCCTCGAGACGAGCGCGCGGCTGGCCGGTTCGACGGACGGCGGCAACTTCCAGCAGCAGTACGGAGCCACGGCGGGCAGGACCTGGCAGTCGGGAAGCGTGCTCGCCTCCTACGAATTCGCGCGCACCACCGCAATCGAAGCGGATCGTCGCTCCTATGCCGAGACGCGGACCCCGGGCGTCACGCTGGCGCCGTACCTGCGCCATCACAATGCCGCGCTCGTCGTGCGGCAGGATCTCGCCGCAAATCTCACGTTCGATCTCGACCTCCTCTACAACAAACGCTGGTGGAAACAGACGCTGCCGCTCAATGCGTCCGGCGATCTCGCGGTGAGCCGCGTCGACTTCGCGCGCAAATCGGAAGCCTGGGGCGCGGCGCCGTCGCTGACCCTGGCGCTGCCTTCCGACTGGCTGGTGACGCTGGGCAGCAGCTACGGATGGAATCGCTCCGCGTTCGGCGGTCTGAACACGATTGGCGGGATGCGGACCGAGGCCAGTTCCGGTGTCTATCGCAACACCACTGGGAATATCGAGCTCTCCGGTACCGGCAGGCTTGTCGAACTTCCCGGCGGCAGCGTGAAGGCTGCGCTCGGCGGGGGATATCGTCGCAGTGACTTCCGGCGAACAGGTTCGGCGCCCGGCGCCTCCATTGAAGCTTCGCAGGACAGCTACTACGCCTTCGGCGAGCTTGCCGTACCCGTGTTCGGTGAAGGTCAGCTTCCCGCGCTCGGCGAGCGGCTCGATCTCAGTCTTTCTGCGCGCTACGAGCGCTATCCCGGCGTCGGCTCCGTCGTCACTCCCAAAATCGGGGCAATCTATGCGCCAACCAGGGATATTTCGGTCAAGGGAAGCTGGGGCCGTTCCTACCGCACGCCCACGCTCTACGAGCAATTCCGACCAGCGACGGTCTTGCTCTACGCCGCCCCGGTGCTCGGCGCGAGCGGCGGCGGGACAGCCTTGCTGGTCTCCGGCGGCAATCGGGACTTGCGGCCCGAGCGCTCGACCAACTGGTCGGCCACGCTCGATATTCATCCCCGGGCCCTGGAAGGGTTCAACCTCGAAATCAGCTATTTCGACATTCGCTACCGCGACCGGATCGTCACGCCGATCCCCTATACCGCGCAGTCGCTGTCTAACGCGATCTACGCCCCTTACGTCACGCGTGATCCAGACCCCGACGAACAGGCAGACGCGCTGGCGCGAGGGGCAACCTTCACCAACTATTCCGGGGCTGCCTACGATCCGGCTACGGTGATCGCCATTGTCGACAATTCCAACATCAATGCCGGACGCCAGACGGTGCGCGGGGTCGATGTGCTCGCCGGCTATCGGTTCGATCTGGGGGGAGGTGTGCTGCGTGCCGCCTTCAACGGCAGCTACATTGAGAGCAGGCAGCAGATCGCCGCCGGACAGGCGGTCACGCAGATGGCCGGGACGATCTTTAACCCGCCGCATTACCGGGCGCGCGGCGAGGTCGGATGGAGCGACGAACGGTTTTCCCTGCTTGCCGCGGTCAACTACATCGGGCCGGTGCGCGATGTTCGCTCGGCTTCCGCACGCCGGATCGGCGCCATGGCGCCGGTCGATCTGACCTTGCGTTATCACCTGGAGCGGAACGACGCGGGCCTGAATCACGCGAACCGGAGAAGTACCCTGTTCGCCGGGATCGACGTGATCGCCTCGATCCAGAACGCCTTCAACGACAAGCCAAGCCCCATCGCGGTCCGGGCCTATACCGACACGCCCTACGACAGTACCAACTACTCGCCCTTTGGCCGCGTCCTCAGCCTCACGGTGTCCAAGAAATGGTAAAGTTCTCTTCCAGCCTGCTCGCACTGGTGGGCGCTCTTTGCGGTGCGGGCCAGGCGCATGCCGCCTGCGACGATCTCCTGCCCTCGGCCCAGACGGTGCGGTCGCCAGAGTTGTCGTCAGCGGCGTCCTCCGGGGCACCGGGCCGGGCCATGACCACCATGGATCTCGCCCGGATCCGCGATATCGGCGACACCGAGGTGATTTCAAATCCCCAGAGCCCCTATGCCTTGTCCCCCGACGGGCGCAGCATCGCCTTCGTCATCGCGAGGGGCGATCCCACGACGAATAGCTACTGCTCGGCGCTGGTCGTCATGGCGCGCAAGGGCGGCGGCGCGCCGCGGATCATCGACCGCGGGGGAGCGATCCCGCGCCTCGCTGCGGTGTTCCGCGATCTCTACATCGTCACCGGCTTTCCCGACACGATCGTTCCCGCCTGGTCGCCGGACGGGACCGCGATCGCCTACCGCAAGGAGGTCGGCGGTATTGTCCAGCTCGTCGCCGCCAAGACTGACGGCAGCGGTAGCCGCGTGCTCACCCAGGAAGGCAGCAATGTCGAGAATTTCACGTGGCTCCCGGATTCCGGGGCGCTAGCCTACTTCACGAGGCCGGGCCGGGACGCGGCCAGACAAAGGATCGCTCGCGAAGCCCGAACCGGCTGGCTCTACGACAAAAGTATTCTGCCCATGCAATCCTGGGAGCCGCAGCCGTGGGCAAAGGACCTGGCGAGGACGGCCTTCGTGGTGGAACTCGCAGGTCCCAGGGTTCGCCTGGCGACGCCGCAGGAGGAGCGGTTCATAAATCCGCCGCCGGCAGCGGGAGCCCCTTACGAGCTTGCCGTTCGGGCTCCGAACGGCGCATCGGCATGGACAGCGCCGGTCAGCGACCTTCCCTATGCGAAGCGCCGGGTCTGGGCGCGAGTTCCCGGCGGCAAGGACATCGCCTGCAAGCTCGACGGCTGCACCGGCAAGATCGGCCGCCTGTTCTGGCAGCAAGACGGCAAGTCCGTCGTCTTCCTCGCCCGCGAAGGATGGAACAGCGAGGATTTCGTCCTCTACCGCTGGGTGCCGTCCAGCAATCGTCTCACCACGATCCTGCGCACCAGCGATGCCCTGACCGGCTGTATCTTTGCAGGTGACGAACTCGTATGCGGCCGCGAGAACGCCGCCACCCCCCGACGCATCATGGGGGTCGATCTTGCGTCGGGGCGCAGCCGCCTCATTTTCGACCCGAACCCGGAGTTTGCGAAGCTGAACCTGGGGAAGGTCACGCGCCTCAAGGTCAGGAGCGATCGCGGCTATCCTGCCTGGGCCGATCTGGTCCTGCCGCCGGATTACGACGGCAGGAGCAAGCTGCCTCTCGTCGTCGTCCAGTATCGCAGCACCGGCTTCCTGCGCGGCGGGATCGGCGATGACTATCCAATCTATCCCATGGCCGCGAAAGGCCTCGCCGTGCTGAGCTTCGATCGACCGCCGTCGGTCGGCAGCCAGGACCCTTCCGTGAAAACTTTCGAGCAGGGCCGCGCTGTCGACTGGAACGATTGGGCCGATCGCAAGAACACGCTTTCCGCGATCGAGGCAGGCATCGATGCTGCCGTTGCAACTGGGACAATCGATCCCGAACGCATCGGCATCAGCGGCCTAAGCGACGGTGCCTCCACCATCGAGTTCGCGCTGATCAATTCCCGCCGTTTCAAGGCGGCGGCCATGAGCACCTGCTGCGACGACCTGCTTACCCAGACCGTGCTCGGTGGCTTTGCATGGGGCGAGGAAATTTTGCGGCGGGGCGTCCCGCCTTCGGTCGACAACGACCGGGAGTACTGGAAGCCGATTTCGCTCTCGGTCAACGCGCGCAAGATCGATACCCCGATACTCATGCAGGTGGCGGATCGGGAGGCGTCGCTTGGGCTACCGGCCATCGGCGCGCTGAACGAGGCGGGAAAACCGCTCGAAGTCTATGTGTTCCCTGACGAGTATCACAACAAATGGCAGCCGGCGCACCGGCTTGCGGTCTATGACCGCGCCATCGACTGGTTCAACTTCTGGCTGCGGGATCATGAAGATCCGGCGCCTGGGAAACGGGAGCAGTACGCTCGCTGGCAGGAGCTTGCGCGCAGGGCGCCGAAGGGAGGAACCTCGATGAGTCCCTGATTCCGCGGGCCCATATCTCTGTATCCATCAGTCTGACGATCCGGCTGCATTCCCGTCCCCTGAAGGGAGTCGGATCGTCCAGAACGGCTTCGACGGCAGCGATATCGATCACGCCTGCCGCGGCCAACAGGCCGCCGAGCAGCCGATCGCGGATCATTTCGCGGTTGGCCTCGTAGAGCTGCACGATATAGCTGTCCGGGATGCCCTTGCTGCGCCGCCACACCACTTCGTGGGGCAGCATGTCCGAGAAAGCGCGGCGGGCGATGGCCCGATTGCATCCGCGCTCGACCCATTGCCATAGCGCTACCGACAGGCAGTGTTCGATGAGCGGCTGGCTCACGAGCGGAGACACGACATTCGATTTGGCGCCATGGGGCCCGTCCTCCATGAAACTCTGGGCGCCGATGAGCTGCGCGATCTGGGCAGACCGGCCCGGTCGCGGCGGAATACCGGCCAACAGCCATGGATGCAGCGGTGAGCGATGCGCTGCGGCGACGGCTTCCGGCGACAACATCTGCTCGGCGGCGGACCAGCGGTAAGGCCGCGACCGCTCCCAGGCACGCCGGGCGGCTTTTCTTGCTACCCGCCATGCAGAGGCATGGGTAAGTGCTGCTATCTCGTTGCAGGTTTGCAGGAACGCGCGTGGCCCCTGCCGATCAAGCAGGCAATCCGCGGCGGGCGAAGCCGACTGCAGCGAGCAGAACACATTGTCGCCGCCGCCGCCGTCGACGATCGTGTCGCATCCGAGCTCTTCAGCGATGTCTCCTGCCGTCCGGTAGAGCATCTGTTCGAAGCTGCGGGCCACCGGTCGCGGCAGACTCGTTGTAGCCGGCAGGTCCAGCAGCAGCGAGCCTTCATTCATTCTCCTCTCGGCAAGAGCGAGCTTGAGGCGCTCACAGGCTGCACGGGCATAGATGCGTTCGTCACCGGCTGAAGCCGGGGCGACGAGGTTGAGGCAAGCGACGTCCCGGCCATTGGCGGTCAGCGCAGCAGCAACGATCGAGGAATCAAGCCCTCCCGAGAGCATGACAAGGCATCGATCTGCGTCATGGGTTTTGGTCTGTACGCAGCGGATTGCTTCCTCGCGAAGCCTTGCTGCGGCTTCCTCGGGCTCCGGCAGGACTCTGGCCGCAAGCACGAAATCCCATGGCGACCAGAGGATACGATGCTCGGGCTTGCCGCCGAGGAAACGGACGAGTTCGCCGCCGCGCACTTCGCAGACGTCGTCGATGCAGGTTTCCCGCAGCCGCATGTCGGCAAACACAAGTTGCCGGGCAACCGCGTCGTAGTCGATGGACCATGACCATTCCGTGCCAAGTTGCAAGGTGCCGATGTCGGAGGCGAGATGCGCATGCTCGGCGGCGGCGCGATAGAGACAGGGCAGCGTACCGAACGGGCTGCGCAGTATGGCTACGCTTCCGGCAAGCGGTATCAGCGCGACGTAGTCGCCCCAATACTGGTCGATCAGGTGTCTGCCGCCGCTCACCAGGATTTGCTCCGCCTCGGTTCCGGGCAGAGACAGCACCCGCTTCGCGCTGCCCTGCGCAAACAGCGAACCGAAAATGCAGCCCGATTGTCCGATCGGGATTGTTTTGGACGGCGCGTTGCCTGCTGCGAGCAGTCCCGGGCGATCCAGAACGATGGCAAGGCCGGCACGGCGGACTTTTTCACGCAGGTGGTGTTGCCGGTCCTCGCCTAGCCCGACGGCGATGAGATACTTCTGCATTACAGCACCGCGATCGGCGTGTAGTGGGCGGCGATCTCCAGTCGCTCGTTGACCAGCACATCTCGCCACTGAACCCAGGCATGGGCGCGGAACGGCGGCATGCCGACGGCGATCACGACATCGGCGGGGACGCCGGCTGCATGGAGGCTGTGCGCCGCCGCGATCGCATAAGGCAGGCACAGGTCATGGGAACCGAACATGCGGGCGCAGGTCTCCTGCGCGCGGGCAATCGCAGCAAGAGCTTGCGGTGCGGTGTCGGGGCCTGCCTCTCGATCCCGTGTCGCCGCGGCCTTGCAGCGCGCGAGAGTTGTTGCCGTAGCCGGTAGACCTCGCAGCCGCAGGCTCGCCCGCGCACGGAGCAAATGCCAGGTGAGGGCGGCGACGTCACGTGGGCGCGAGGGGCAGGGCGTCTGGTCGAAAGCGCTGTGATGCGCGGGTTCTGCGGTGCACGGTGCAAGGCTCAGCGGCGCATCGTCCGGAACGATGATCTGCGCCTTTACCAGAACGTCCCGCTCGGAGCGCGAAATCGGATGACCCGCCAACGCCCGCCTGAAGACATCTTCCGCGTCGTTCGACAGGCCGAAATAGCGATCGGCGTGCAGGTCGAGAAAGACGATGCGATCACCAAGCTCACAGAACGATAGGCCGCCGCGCAGCGATGTCGACATGATGCTTTTTCCCGTACAATGTCCTGAGCAGAAGGATGCGCGGCCGCGGCCGCGCATCCTCGTGGGTCAGTCGTCCGTGAGACCCGGCTGCTCGAGAGCCAGCACGAGATCGTTGCCCTGGCCGATCGGGCCCCTGGTTTCGACGCTGGCGGCGCCCAGGTCGATGACGGTGTCTTCTTGTTCCATGTCAGTCTCCTTCTTCAAGCACCGCGACATTGCGGCCGGAACAAGGTGACTCGAATTATTGGTTATAAAAAATTTATAATATTGTTATAATGCAAATATATTTTCCAATATAATTCAGTCTGTATTGTAAATTTCTGAAACTAACTTCCGCACATTCGCTATTCTCCTGCTGTGGTAGATTCTGAGATTTCTTATGCATGCGTTTCTGGTTTCGTATTTGATGTCGTTGATTGACTTAAGTTCCTCGATGACGTCGCCGAACACTATGGCTTCCGCTGCGCGGGCGCTCGCGAGCCGGTTGTTGATCGTGACGAACTGGGCGAAAAGTTCCGGTCGCTGCGACGAATCGGCGATCGCGAGAAACAGGGCCGCGGCGCTCTCGGCATAGGGCGCAGCAGGCATCGAGATCGGCAGTGTGGAGATCGGCAGTGTAGGCTCCCTGCTGCCCGTCGCGGTGAGCACCAGCCGCAGCAGCTCGAAGTGCAGGCGATAGAGATCGATAAGGATCGTCTCCGTCATAACCGGCAGGTGAAAGCCCGTGTTGAGCCGGATCTCGACTAGCCGCTCGCCTGCAAGCCGCAGCAAGGCCTCGCGTACCGGCGTGAGGCCGGAAACGAGATCTTCTGCTAGCCTCGCGGGATCGAGCCGCTCGCCGGGGGGGATAGTTCCCGACAGCAGCAGGCGTTTCAGGTCGTCGTACGCCTGTCTTGAGCGCGGGCCCGCGTTCATCTCCCGTCTCGTCGCCCGACCGGATACAGGGCGCCGGTGGTGAGTTGGCGGCGCTCAGCGCAAGACATCGTATGTCTCCCGGCACGGGGCAGGTACGTTGCGGCCGCAGCACTGCAGCCGCGCCGGGGTATCTTCGTCGATCTCGATGACCATGGCGGCGATCTCGATGACGATGGTGGCAAGTGTGCGCGTGCCGAACGCCTTGGGTGTCCCGAGCGGGCGGCACCGCCAGCCGAACGATACGATCTGGCGCATCCATGGAACCTCGGCGACGCCGGTAGAACGCTCGATGCCGCATCTCAGCGCAAATGCCACGAGGGCGTGGATCAGTTCGTCGCCGTCGCGTCGGCACCGCGCGGCGCCGGATCGTCGCTCCAGGCAAAAGCGGGTGATCTCCATCGTCGAGGGACCGCGCGGGATATCCTCATCGCAAAGCCCGGCGAACAGGGCAGCGACAAGATGCGGCCTCGTGGTCGGCAGCAGGCGGGCCGAGGCACGGTGCCCGCCAGCCTCGCCGCTCAGCACCAAAAAAGTGGCAGGCTCCATGTCGAATTCATCGAGTTCGAAGCGGCCGGCAAGCACCGGTAGGTCCCAATGCAGCAGATCGATGAAGACGCGCTTGCGGGCCTCGAACATGCTGCGCAGGATCGTCAGTTCGGCAGCGGCGGGGGCATTGGGCAGACAATGGATCATTGCAAACCTCCTTTGCGAAAAGGTTCGCGATCCTGCCTGTCGCACGGCGCTTTGCGGTAGGGACGGAACCGTGCCTACCGGGCGCAGCGGACCTCGTGATAGCTGATCGCTCCGCCGCGACATGCGAGGAACACTGCCTGTGGCCTTCTCACCGCACCCAGCCGGGCACAGGCGCCGCTGATATGGCGCCTCACGCTCCCTTCCCGGATCCCGAGGATCTGGCCGATTTCCCAATCGGTCTTTCCGGCAGCTACCCAGGCGAGGCACTCGCGTTGCCTCCTGGTGAGCGGAGCGCTGCGCATTTGTTCGATAAATTCCCGGTAGCCGACCAGCCGGCGTGCGGCTTTGAGCGCATCGTCCGCGATCAGCCTGGCCAAGATGAGGCCGTCGTCGTCGAGCTTGCGTCCAGGGACCGCTGCAAACGAGCACGAAGCCTGGATTTCTCCAGGCATATGCGCGGGCACCGTGAAGCCCTCGCCAAGCCCGTGGCGGTGTGCCAGTTCCATGATTCGGTGGTCGGTACGGCTGAATTCGATGTACTGTCCCGCCTCGCTCCACAGGAACGCCTCGCGCGTGCGGCCTACCGCCCGGTGGACGGGGTCGCGGCTGCCGAGATGGTTGTCGTCATAGAAACGGACCCAGGTTTGCGGATAGTTGCACAGCCGCAGGGCCTTGTTCCGTTCTTCGCTCCAGTCGACATGGTGACCGAGCGCATAATAGTCGCAGCCAATCGAACGCGTGATCTCGGCGAGTGCACTGTCCAGGTCCTCAAGGTTGGCCGCGTTCTCGATCCGCTTCTGGAAATTCCTGTATGTCCTTGTGAAGCCCATGCTTCGCCTCGGTTCGGCGCGACGTCTCAAGCCGCCTTTATGCACCGAACCGTCCCTTGCATGTTCAGGCACATCGGCCTCCGGCCTTCATTCCGGAACCGGCGCGCGATTGCAGATGGCGCTTATCCTATAAGCGGCAGGCCAAACCGCAAAACACAATTCGTAACAAAAGTGTCATGAATTTCCCTGCGGTAGCGCCGCAACCGATTGCCCGGATATCCGCTCTCCAGTCCCAATGGTTAGATCCGCGGCATTACCGCGCGCTTGCGGGGATGGACCGGGCTGCACTTGCATGGGAGTGGCTGCGGCGCGACCCGGGATATATCGACTGGTATGCGCGCGCGAGCGAGGTGACGCGTTCGGGATGGGACGGTAGCGCCGCCCGGGCGTGGGGGCTCCACTTTCGCCGAGAACCCCGAGGTCGCTGGGGAGGAGGCAAGGCTCATCTGGTCGGCCGAATTCGACCCCGGAACGATCGAGGTCGAGGCGGTGCCCGTCTCGCCCGGTAGCCGCGATGCGGTCGATCCTGCGGTATTCGGCAAGTGGCTGTCGGTAGCGTGCGGCGATGATCTGACGGAGCATGCCGTCATCAACGACGGGTTTCGCCGCATCAGGCTGGATGTCGTTGCCGGTTCGCTGATGCAGGGGCCGGTACTTCTGCGCTACCGGCTGGAAGGTATAGCGGCGCTGCGGCCCCGTGTCCTGCCGCTTCGGCGCCTTCTGGCGCTATGCACCCACCACCGCTTTGTCGCCTCGCTCTTTCCGCTCGATCCGAAGATGCCGCGTCTCATTGAAATGCTACGGGTCCACGACGGGCTTGGCGCCGGTGCCAGTCTCGGCGACCTTGCCGAAGCTCTGTACGGTATCGGGGGGCACGATGCTGACAGCGTGCGCAGATCCGATTCCCTGCGCTCGCGGGTCCGGCGCCTTGCCCGCGAGGCCCGCGCCATGGCCGCAGGCGGCTATCGGCGGCTCATGCGTAACTGACGCAGTCCAATGCTCTAAGCTGTCTTTTGCTGTTGGCCGGCTTTTTTGCGCCGGCTGGCGATAACGCCGGGCCGGGCGCGGGGACATTGTTAAGATCCCCGGAGGGTTCTGAACCGCGCTCGTCATGTCTGGAAGCGAATGCTGCGGGCCGGGTTCGACACCGGCTGCCTGGCTATCTCACTCGCCAGGCCCCACCGCCGAAGTGGTCGCTTGGGCCGGCCGGACCTTCCGTGCTGCCGCAGCGTTCGTCAGATTATCATTGATGGGGAAGGGAGCAACCGGCCTCGCGGCATGTTAATGCTGCCAAGCTCGGCGGCGGACCCACCCCCGGCCACGTTGATCTCGAGGCCGCCCTTCGCTGGACGGGCGGCCTCTTAGATTGCGGGCGCGGTCCGGCCGGTTGAGTATCCGCTGGAGGCAGAAGTTAATCGATGCGCCCCGCGATCGAGGCGGTCAGCTTTGTGAGGCGGGATTGAAAGAATCGCACGCTCCAAAGACCGACCGATTTCGCCTCTGCGGGTCGCAGGAAGCGCATCACATCGGCGCTTGCTTCCTGCCAATCGATCGCTTCGATTTTGACGGCAAGGGCTTCCTCGAGCCAGGCTGCATCGACGGCGAGGCCTGCATCGCCGGACCACGGGCCGGCCTGGCGGAGCGCTGCCTGTAGAAGGGTTAGGTTTGGCGCTGTCCCGCCCGCCACGTACCAGGAAAAATCGAACCAGTCCCTCCCCTTGAGGTACGGCTGGCACAGCATGGCATGGATCTTGAGCGCCAGGTTGGATGACAGATCCTGGTGGCGGACCTCGTAATCTGCCGGGAAATCAAGGAACGTCATCTCCTCGCCCGAACCCTCGGGCGGATTGACGTCGATTTCGAGCTTGATCTTGATCGTCTTGGGCCGGCCTGTTCCCGCAAAGGAGAGGTTGAGCTGGCTGGCAATGGAATCGTTCTTCAGCAGAGCTTGGCGGATCGGTCGGTCCATGCGCGACCTTGGGTCCGCTTCCAGCACGATACCGAACTGTGCTGTCACCTCGATCAGCGCCCCAAGATAAGGCGCCCAGTCGAAGGCTGGGTCGGGCGAGCGCAGGAGGAAATCGAGATCCTCGGAAAAACGCGGCAGGCCATGCAGAATGCGCAGGCTCGTGCCGCCCTGAAACAGGGCCACCTTGAAGAAGCCGGCGCTCCACAGCGCGTAGAGCGCCACTTCCTGCAGGATTTCCTTGACCGCGTTCTCTTCCTCGAGCTCGCTGGTCGCTTCGTATTGCCGCAGCTTCTCGCGGATAATGTCGATCATGATTTGCTTCCGGTACACCTGTCGCGCTTCAGATCCATCACCGCAGCTTCCATTTCCTTCAGAAAGGCGTTTGCGGCCTTGTGCTTGTAGACCGGCCTGAGCCGGTCAAAATCCGCGCGGCTCAGCCTGGAGAGGTTTTCCTCACCGATCCGCATGCCATCGGTCACCCAGCCGAGGCCCGGCCATTCGATCTTGCGAAGGGCGACAATATCCATCAGCGCCCGTAGCGGCCGGGCGACGAAGGCGATGCTGCCGCCCGCCGCTGCACGATCAATCCCGGTGAGAAATTGATATCGGTTGATCGCCAGCGGATGGAAGGTGAAGGTCCCGAACTGTGCGGTCGGGATCTCGATCGTCTTGCGCGTCGGTACGACACTGGAAGTCATGAAGACGGCCTCGGGAATCCAGCCATGCCTGGACAGCGCGCTCTCGAAGGAGACGTAGCTTCCGGGCAACAGGCCCTGGGCGATGGAGAAGGGGTGAAGGTCGCCGCTGCGCATCGCCTCGGCCAATACATAGGCGCCCCGCCTCAGACGGATGAGGGAGCGGTCGGCCAGCGCCCGATTGACCAGACCGTAGCGACGCGCGTTGCTGCCGCCCAGCAGATCGGCAAGTTGGCTGTCATGGATGACCCGGCTTGCAAAGCCGGAAGCCGCTACGGCGTCTGAGAGGCTGGACATAAATTCCAGATACTTCCGTTTGATGGAAGTTTTAAGAATTTGTTGAATCGCCTGAAAGGGCTTTTCGTAAGCCAGGCCCTGATGTCTCCGCCGTACCGCTGCGACGTCACGGTGAGCGGAGAGAGATGGGCCGGGGGCGAGATCTTCGCGCGTAATTCCGGTATCCTGGAACAATCCTCAGCGGGCGGTCTCGATCCGGCTGGTGAGCAGATCGACCATTGCCGGAACCGCGATCGTTGCCGGTCCTTCGAAGAATCTCCGGAAATCCGGGTTGCCCGAACGTCGCAGGTTGACTTCTATCGTGATCGCCCGGTTCTCGCGGGCATACCTGACGAGGCCAGCTGCGGGATGGATCAGGCCCGAGGTGCCGATCGCGGCGAAGATGTTGGCGTGTCCGCAAAGCTCCTCGGCCCGGCGCCTGTGATAGGGCGTTTCTCCAAACAGCACGACATCCGGACGCAGCGCGGGCTCGTCGCAGACCGGACAGTCCTCGCGAACGGCAAGGTCCCGGTGCCAGGGAAACCGGCGTTCGCAGTTCTCGCAGCGCGCCGCGTTGAGTTCGCCGTGCATGTGCAGGACTTCGCCGCTTCCCGCCCGCTCGTGGAGGTTGTCCACGTTCTGCGTGATCAGCGTGAACTCGCCTCTGCCTTCGCGGGCCCAGTGCTCTTCCAGCCGCGCCAGTGCCCTGTGCGCCGCATTGGGCGCGGCCCGCTCGAGCTCTGCCCGCCGGGTGTCGTGGAAATCGTGAACCCGGTAACGATCGGCAGCGAAGGCTTCGGCGGAGCAGATTTCTTCCATCCGGCTGTCGTCCCATGCCGCTGCCGACGAACGAAACGGCGCAATTCCGCTTTCGGCCGAGATGCCCGCGCCGGTGAGGATAACGATGTTCGTCAAGAGATTTTCCCTGTTCCTGCGGGCCGGGTCCTCTCGAGGCTTTCGCATGAACGGGCGCACATATGCGCGTTCATGATTGCATCCGATAGGCCGACACGAGACGTGCCCGCGTCCATCGCACCGGAAAGCACCTTCCCAGCGGAAGCTGTCTCCGTGTATCCCACCTTCCAAAGTCGTGACCTTCTCACCATCGAGCAGACCGATAATCGGCGAATAGCCGCCGAACCGTCCCGGCTCCACTATGTCGCTGGCGCTGGCGGGAGTGCCTGAAAATGCGTAGAGCGTCACCGCTGCTGCGATTATTATCTCCACGCTTCCTCGCTAGGAACCGGGGTAGCCGGTAGAGCAGTTACCCGTCCGATAGCGGAAGGTCTGACGCCCTTCGTTTTGGCCATAGAAGGTCCCGATCTGCGCCATCCATATCGGCCGTCCGTACAGATCGTGAACAACCCAACGAGCGGTCGCTTGCAGGGAGGCGCAAGGGGCCATCTGAAGGACGGCTAAGTCGGAGAGCGGACATCTCAGGAATGCTGTTTAAGGCGTTAGCATGGCCGAATTCGGCCTCTTCCTGCTTCAAGATTTGAATTGCCCGGAATCACTTTCACGTTCTTGTTGCCGCCAAGCTGTCGTAGTTGTTGCGGACTGCCGATCGCACAAATGCGCCCTCCGTCCTGACCGCTACCGTAGCCTTCCAGCATATAGACTGCAGGGCCATTGTCGCGGCGATAGAATCCGTTCGGCCACTGGCAGGCACCTGTATTCCTACCCTGAAGGCGCAGACGGTTGACTACGTTCACCTGCTTGAAGCCGCCCAGCATCTTCATCTGCTCTTCATTCTGCACGCCGCAGTAGCGATTTCGGTCATATTGGTAATAGACTGTCCGGTCGCGCTGTTCGCGATAAAACCCTTCGCCTCGGCCATAACCGTTATCGTTGCCGCGGTCACCGTAGCCGCCATTATCGTACTGCGCCGCGGCAGGAACGGAGAAAACAACAAGTGCTGCGATCGCTGCGAAGATGCTCTTTTCGCGCATGAATAATCCTCCTGTCGGACTGCAAGCAGGCTGACACTAGACCGCAAGACGGTCAACCTCCACAACTGCGATGCCAAACGTCAATCGGCATCACCGATGATGCAACGCTGCTCCAGCGGGGGCTGCCGCCTCACAGCGCGCCGCCAGTTACAGCAGGTTTTCGGCTTGCCCGTGGCTAGTCATGAGCGAGACACTTCGTCGAGGGGTGACCTGCCCCGTGGCTACGCCGATCTCGAGACTACCTTTCCTCCGAACGGCGGCCTCATTCCTGTCATACGGGAAAGAACGTCAGGTTGCAGGGCGTGTTAGCCGGCATCGGCTCAGCCCGGGCTACCGGGAAGCAGCGCCTGATAGATGCCGGTACCGCTGTTGCAGAGCTCTTCCGGCGGCGCCCTCGCGATTCTTGCGGAACGCCGCTGTCCCTTCTGAGGTTATTGCGGCGAGCCTAATGCGAAGGGAAAATCATGGCGATCGAATGTGTGGCCTATCGCGACGCCAAGGGCGGACTTCACAGCAGCCTCGAGAAGGCGACGCTGGAAGACCTGGCTGCAGTCCTGGGCCGGGTTGGCGATGAAGGGGGCATGACCAGCGGTGTGGCGCGGATGATCTTCGACAAGCGCGCGGAGATCGAGCGGGTCTTTGCCGAGCACGACGCTCTTGTCGCTTCGGCCGCCGGTTCCGCGGGAGATCCTGCCGGGGCCGGTGGGCCGGATGCCGGCAGCATTCGCGTCGTCAGGAGCGACCTACCCTGACCTCGCCTCGCCTCGCCTCGGATAAGCCTTTGATTGCAAAGTGGCAGCAGGGGTGTCCTCGGTCCATCGGCTGAGTGGCGGTTTCCCTCGTGGATAAGTGCGGGGGCTTATCCGTTTTCGTCAGTCGGCAATGCAAGGCCGGGAAGGCGAAGTCGCACTGAATAGGTTGCCGGGAAGAGCGAACAGCGGCGCCTCCTGCCCTAAGGCATGACCGCGCTCTATGCCGCGCGCGGGCGGGCTCACCGCCCCTGATGCCCGCGCTCCGGCACCGAGCCCCTTTTAAAGGGTCTCGGCCTTCGGTTGCGATCGCTGGCGCTCAAGGGGGAAGTGGGCGGCGGCGGGGCATGCCCCGCCTCGATGCGGACGCCCGCCGGCTGCGCCCGCGCGCGGCACCATTTGTGAGCCTCTCCCGATGAAAGTCGGGGTGCGGGCTCGACAACCGTCTGGGCCCGCCATCGGCCCCTGCAAGCCGCTCCTTCGTCGCGGCTCCTCCACTTTCGTTCCGGCCTTTCAGGTGCAGGCTCCGCTTAGCGCGGGCCCTGTCGGTCGTCCGGGCCGCCCACCCCCCGCCTTTCCGGGGGAGGCCCATGGTGGGTTTTTTGGGCAGTGCAGGAGGTGAGACATGCGCAGCAATCGCAAGGTCCCGCAATGCGCGAGGCCGCAAGATCAGGTTCGTGGTGCTGTTGGTTCCGGCTGGCAGAGGGACGACGGCACCGCCGATCCGGTGCGGGTCGGGGTTCGGGAGCGTGAGCTTTCGGAGGATGTGGACAACCCTGATCATAACCCCTGCCATAACCCTGAGGGTAACCTTGGGGATAACTCCGCAGGCAGTCCTTCGGCGGGCAGGCGGGACACCCGCAGGAAGGAGGCGCGGGTCTCGCTTTATGACGAGGTCACGGCCCGGATCATTGCCGAACTGGAAGCGGGGCGTGTCCCGTGGGTCCAGCCATGGAGCAGCACGGCTTGCGGCGGGCCGGGGGGAACAGGGGCGGGGGGAGCAGGAGCGGTTCCATGCCTGCCTCGCAATGCCCTGACCTCCCGCAGCTACTCAGGCATCAATATCCTGCTGCTCTGGGCTTCGGCGCTGGCCGGAGGCTGGGAGCGTCCCGGCTGGCTCACGTTTCGCCAAGCTATCGCGGCGGGCGGCAATGTGCGCAAGGGCGAGCATGGAACGCAAGTGGTCTACGCCGACCGCTTCACCCCCGAGACTGAGAAGGAGCGGGCAAGGGAAAGGGGCGGCGAGGCGCGTTCGGTTGCTTTCCTGAAGCGCTTCACCGTCTTCAATGTCGCGCAGTGCGAGGGCTTGCCGGACGATATCATGCCGCAGCCGGTTGCCTTGCCCGAACGCGAGATCGTGCCGGTGGCCGAGGCGCTCATTGCCGCGAGCGGGGTCGATTTCCGGATCGGGGGCGACAAGGCTTTCTATGCTCCCGGCGCGGACTTCGTGCAGGTGCCGCCGCAGCAGGCCTTTCATGATCAGGTCAACTACTACCGCACCTGTCTCCATGAACTGACCCACGCCACCGGCCACAAGTCCCGGCTGGGCCGCGACCTCGCGAATGGGTTCGGGTCGAAGGACTACGCCCGCGAGGAATTGGTGGCGGAAATGGGTTCGGCCTTCCTCTGTGCCTCGCTCGGCATCGTGCCGACCGTGCGCCATGCCGACTACATCGGCGCATGGCTGGAAGTCCTGCGCGAGGATGCCCGCGCGATCTTCCGTGCCGCCTCGATGGCCAGCAAGGCGGCAGACTGGCTGCTGGCGCGCCATGCCGCAGCCGATGCCGAAGTGGCGGCGGATATCGCGGCAGGTCTTCGGGATTCGCGAACGGACGACGGGAGGGCGGTGTCATGAAGCTGCTGTCTCCCGGCATCCGCTCGCTGCTCGCAGCCAACTTCGAGCATTGCGTCCGCAACCCGCGTTTCGATCCGTTTCCGCTGGTTCGCCTGTTTAATCCCACGGGCCGCGCGGTGTGGCTGGTCAGCGAACTCTATGCCGATGACGATACCCTTTACGGGCTGGCCGATCTCGGTTTCGGCTATCCGGAACTTGGCATCTTCTCGCTGCGCGAGATCGAGGCCATCGACCTGCCGCTCGGCATGAAGGTCGCGCGCGACCTCGCCTTCGCCACCCGGCACCGCCTGTCGGTCTGGGCTGAGGCGTCGCGGCTTACCGGGTCGATCCCAGATGCCGCCGATCTCTTGAACCGCCTGACCCGCGAGGACCCGGGCGCCATCAAGCTTCTGCCCCGCTGAGGGGCCGATGACGCGGGCAGGCGTTTTCCTGCCCATCTGAAAGCCGGTCCACCATATCCCATCACGAACGGGTGGACCGGCACTCTCTTGAGGAGTGCTTTCCATGAAACTCGAATTCATCGCCCTTGGCAACCTTGCCGTCAGCAAGTCCAATATGCGTTACGCCCGCAAGGCTCCGGACGTTTCCGACATCCTGCCGACCGTGCGGGTGCGCGGCGTCCTCCAGCCGATCCTCGTGCGGCCCACCGGCGCGCCCGGCGAAGACGGGCAGCACTATGAAATCGTCGCCGGATGCCGCCGCTTCCATGCAGCCCTGATCGTCGCCGCCGAGCGGGAGGACGCCCGCATCGGGGCAGGCGAGCCGGATGGGCCTGACGGGCCGGAGTCTGGCGCAGGCATGCTGCCCTGCGCCGTGCTCGACGAGACGGACGATGCCAGCGCCGTCGAGGCCTCGCTCATCGAGAACATCGCCCGGCTCGATCCAGACGAGGTCTCGCGCTGGGCCTGCTTCACCCGGCTGGTGAAGGAAGGGCGCAGCATTGCCGAGATCGGTGCGACCTTCGGCCTGCCCGATCTGGCGGTGCGCCGCGCGCTGGCGCTCGGCAACCTGTTGCCGCGTATCCGCGACATGTACCGGCGCGAGGAGATCGACGCCGTGACCATCCGGCATCTGACGCTGGCCTCCAAGAGCCGGCAGAAGGCCTGGCTTGCGCTGGTCGACGATCCCGATGCATATGCGCCGCGCGGGCATCAGCTGAAATCGCGGCTGTTGGGTGGGGCTTCGATTTCCACGCGGCATGCTCTCTTCGATGTCGCGGCCAGCGGCCTTGCGACCGTGTCCGACCTTTTCGGGGAGGATGCCTATTTTGCGGAAAGCGAAGCCTTCTGGGCCTTGCAGAATGCCGCCATCGAGGAGCGCCGGGCGACCTTGATCGATGCAGGCCGGTCCGACGCGGTGATTGTCCCGCCGGACGAGCACTTCCATTCGTGGGAGTACGAGAAGACCGCCAAGCGCAAGGGCGGGCGGGTCTATCTCGATGTGCGCGGGACCGGTGAAATCGTCGTCCACGAGGGCTATCTCTCGCGCAAGGAAGCGGCCCGTCTCGCCAAGGGCGGGAACACGGGACCGGAGGGCGAAGGTGACAAGCCGGTGCGCGCCGAACTCACCTCGCTCACCCAGACTTACGTGGACCTCCACCGCCATGCCGCCGTGCGGACGGAACTGCTCGGCAGTCCGCGTCTCGCCCTGCGGCTGATGGTGGCGCATGGGATCGCGGGTTCGTCGCTGTGGCGCGTCCAGCCCGAGCCGCAAGCAGTGAAAAGCGATGCCGTGCGGCAGAGCCTCGACGAATGCCGCGCGGAAAGCGTGTTCGACGCGCGGCGTCGCGAGGTTCTCGCCGCACTGGGCCTCGACGGTGACGATGCCACCGTGACGGGAAGCGGCTACGGCGCCGGGCCGGAATGTCCGCAGCCTGCTCGCCCGCCTCGTGCCGCTCCCCGATGCCGAGGTGCTCGATATTCTCGCCCTCGTCATGGGCGAGACGCTTGCCGCCGGAACCCCGGAAATCGAAGTGCTCGGTCCCATGCTGGGTCTCTCGATGGCCGATTGGTGGCAGGCGGACGATGCCTTCCTTGATGGCCTGCGCGACCGCGAAGTGCTGCTCGCGATGGTCGCGGAAGTGGCGGGCGAGCAGATCGCCGCCGCCAATGCGAAGGAGAAGGGCAAGACCCTGAAAGCGATCATCCGCGCCCATCTTGCAAGCGAGGGCGGGCGGACGAAGAAGGAAGGCTGGGTGCCGCGCTGGATGGCTTTCCCGCCGTCGGCCTACACGCCGCGCGGCGGTGTCGGCACGGTGGCGGCGCATGCGCGGGCCATGGCGGCGATGGAGGACGTCGGACAGGACGCCGGGGAAAGCGATGGCTGCGAGAGGGCTTCCGATCCGACCGATTCTGCGCTGGATGCAGAAGTGCCCCTCGAACTGGTCGGTGCTGACGGATCCCCGTCAGATCAGGTGACCACGCAGCAGGCCGCGTGACCACGACGCCCGGCAGGACCACTTAATCCTGCCGGGCGTTCCTTTTGCCCGCCGGATCAGGTCGGGTGATGAGCCTGTAGGGGCAGGATCGCTGGCAAGGGTGACCCGCCATGGGCGCGGGGTAATTGGGCAGGGGAAAATTCCGGCGCGCCCGCACGCCTTGCGGCGCACGGGCGCGTACCGGGAGGCGCATGGATCTCCTGCCGATTGCAGCGCAGCCTTGCAGGTGGCACGGACCAGAGCATGGAAGAAGTCCCCGAAATCACGGCAGTAATCGAACGCCGCGCGGTGCGCGCCATCCTGCTGACGCCGGATCGGGAAGTGCTGCTTATCCGTATCCAGCCGCCCGAAGGGGCGGCGTTCTGGGTCATGCCGGGCGGCGGCATCGAGCCGGGCGAGGACCCGGCAGCTGCCTTGCGGCGGGAATTGCGCGAGGAACTTGGTCTCACGCAATGCGAGCCGGGGCCCGTGGTCTGGCTGCGCCATCACACCTTCGACTGGGACGGCAGGCGTCTCTCGCAGCGCGAGGAGTACCGTATCGTGCCGGTCAAGCGGTTCGACGCGCGCATGCTCGATCCGAATGAGGCGCGCTTCGTCACCGAGCTCAGATGGTGGCGCGCCCGCGATCTCGCCCGCGCCGCCGAACGGCTGACGCCGCTCGCCGTCGCGGACATCGTGCAGGATTACCTGGCGAACGGTCCGCCCGACCCGCTGCCGCCCGAGGAAGTGCTGGTCGACTGAGGCTCAGGGCTTCGTGCTTCGGCCTTCGCGGCGAAACCCCGCGCCCGTAGGCGCGGGGGTTTCTGTCCGTCAGTGCGCCGTTTTCCTGAGTGAGCGGCGGCCTCTCCATCGTCTCGACCGGCCGCGCGAGAAACGATGTCGAAGAACCGCCGGGGTCCGAATTCCGGAGCGGCGTGGCGGACGGAAGCAGCCGTGCCCGCGGCGTTTCGCTGCGGCGGATCCAGCCTGCCCCAGGCGGCGCCGGTAAGCGGTATCGGTATCCGGCTGGGTATCGGCGGACGTGGCAGGGCAGGGCAAAGTCGATGGTCGGCGCGGATCGAGAGGGGGCTTCTCGCCCGGCATCGAAGCCGAGGAACCGCGGCCGACATATCCGATTGCGGGCAAGTCCGTCTCCTGCCGGAAGCAGATCGCATGGGAGCCATTTCCGGCTGGAGGGCATCGACCTGGAACGGTCGCGGTCATCCGAAACCATCGCCCAGCCCTTATTTCCCCGCCCGCCTTACGGCGTGCTCCTCGCGGCCGCTTCGCTGCAAAAAAGGGCTGGTCTCCGGTCCTTCGCTGACGCTACGGCCTGACGGTTCGGATGCCCGCTGAAACCGTTCCTGAAGGTCTGCCCATCGCCCGGGAAATAGCTCCCGGCGAAGCTTCAAGGAGACGAAAGATGCCCGCAATCGGATATGTCACCCGCGATGGCCGCAGCTTCAAGGGCCAGCTTCGCACCCTCTCGATCCGCGCCGAGATCGAGATCACGCCCAACACCGCCAAGTCCGCCGATACCCAGCCCGACTACCGTGTCACCTGCGGCGGCGCCGAGGTCGGGGCAGGCTGGATCCGCCGCAGCGAAGCCTCAGGCAACGACTACGTGTCGCTGAGCCTCGCTGCCCCGGAATTCGGACCTCGGCGGCTCTACGCCAACCTCGGCCGCGCCGCAGGACGGGACGATGAGGACAGCTTCGCCATCATCTGGAATCCGGCGGACTGACCCGCCGGACCCCGCGCCCTCGGGCGCGGGGTTTTGCCGTCCGGCCCTGCGGTACCGATCCGGATTCAATGTCGGCGGCGGTATCGAATCCCAAGCTGGATGCGCTCTCCCGTCTTTTGAATCGGGGAGGAACGTTGCACACGTTTGCGCCGGGGCCGCTTGAAGAGAACGGTTGTTCCCGGCCCGAACTCGTCTAGCCCGGCTTATTCATCGGGCTTGGTCAGAAGGGTTGGCGGGAGTGGTGTAAGCGATTGCTTTGGTGTAGGAAAATGGGTG
>NZ_MSQB01000033.1 GCF_002149965.1 Novosphingobium panipatense
GGCCGGGTGTGGAAGCGTGGTAACGCGTGGAGCTAACCGGTCCTAATAACTCTGTTCATGCTTGATGAATCCCACCATCAATGACAACCCTGCCTAACACGCAGCGATGTCTTGATGATCGGACGATCATCCAGCCAGATATCAGCTCTAACTTAGAGCAGCACGGGCCATCGATTAAAAAACAGCACGCCGTCTCCATTGCTTGGTGACCATAGCGTCAGTGACCCACCCGATCCCATCTCGAACTCGGCCGTGAAACCTGANGTGAAACCTGACAGCGCCAATGGTACTAACGCTCAAGCGTTGGAAGAGTAGGACGTCGCCAGGCATTGAAGCCGGCGTGCTGAAAAACCCATCACAATGACAAAACAACGAGGGCCAAGGGATAAACCCCAAGGCCCTCTTCGTGTCTTCTCAACAAGGCACGCACACGGTGACGCGGGGTGGAGCAGCCCGGTAGCTCGTCAGGCTCATAACCTGAAGGTCGTAGGTTCAAATCCTACCCCCGCAACCANACGGTGACGCGGGGTGGAGCAGCCCGGTAGCTCGTCAGGCTCATAACCTGAAGGTCGTAGGTTCAAATCCTACCCCCGCAACCATAGCAAATTGCAACGCCTCCAAAGCCATAGCTTCGGGGGCGTTTTTGATTCCATCACAGGCACATAGCTCGGGCATCGACGCAAATGCGCCGCGAAGATCAATCGAAAGTTCAGCCTCGCCCACAAGCGTCAGGACGACAGCATCGATCAAGTCGCGAATCCGTTGCTTCGCCATCGATTGACTCGTCCGCATTGAATTCGGGGCAGGTCATACATAGTCCCTGTCGGCAACTTGTTGTCGCTGCGCAGCATTGATGTGGCTGACCCCATCGTAAACCACGATTGACTAGAAAACCTGCACCGGCATGTCGGCCGGATAGTGCAGTAAGCACGGGTTAACAGGTACCGGTGGTCCGTCGACGATCTTCTTCACCATCGCGGGCAACATGCCGATCGCGGCATAGGCGAAGCCGGCAAAGTGGTTGCTGTTGGCGAAGCCGTTCTCCTCCCAGGTGGTGGTGCCGCCAACGAACGGCCGCTCCCCTAGCGATCCGTGAAGTAATCAATCCCGCCGATCCGCTTATCCACCTGCGGCGGACTTGCAATATCGAATACTACAGTCGTTCCATGCGAAAGCCAGGCTGCGATGCCGTGCATCGCTTCTTGTTCGAGCGAGGAATATCGCAAGCGGCGAATTGCTTTGGATCGGGTAAGCCACTCGGATGCCGAAAGGTGTTTTCCTAGCGGACGGTGAAAGTTTCAGTCCATCTTGAACGACCAGGCGTGGCCGAACTGCAGGTAGAATACAAACCCGCCGGGCCCGTAGGCAAAGTCGGCACCGGCATCGAAGCCAACCTTGCGGGCCAGGAGATATCGAAACCCTCCGCCACCGGCAAATTTCGCCCCGGAATCCTTGAAGATTCGACGGTTTCCGGCATCGGTCGCACCGACGCCGCCGAACGCCAGCACCGACCATCGTCGGGTGAGTTGCCAGGTCACTTCCAGTTCCGAACTGAGGACATTGGTGCCCTGATAGGCGGCAGCCTGCACGCCGCGCAGGTCGATGGCAGGGGCGTAGAAGAACGGAAAATCACCGCGAACCGCGTCCAGTTCCAGCTTGAAGCCATAGCGCAAGTTGGACGTCAGCTTGTTGAAATTGAAGAGATAGGCGTCGTAGACCTCGTAATCGCGATCGCTGCCGAATATGCCGCGATTGAATTTCCCCTCGATAAAGACGTTGGTGCCCTTGCGCGGGGTGAGCGGATTGTCGCGGCTGTCGAAATGGACGCCTAATCCCAGCGCGCCGGTATGGAGTGTCCGGCCGACATCGTCGGCGAACTGATCCGGCACGGGAATGCCATCGATCTTCGTGCTGAGCTTGCGGAAATCGAACAGGGGGCCGAACGAGAAGCGGTCGTCCTTCAGGTGCCACAGGGCCGAGCCGACGATCCCGTAATCGTACTTGCTGGTGTATTCGATTCCATCGGGAGCGAAGGCCGGAAAAGCGTCCAGCGTGATTTTCCCATGGCCGATGCCGGCGCGGTAGTTCAGCCGCCCGTCGAACGCATAGCCGCTACGAAACAGGCCGAGTCCGTCGGAACCGTTGCCGGTTTTGAATGCACCGGCGACGGTCTTGGTCACGTGACGCGGGTTCTGCGGATCCGGTTTCAGGAATGCGGCGGCCAGACCGAAGCCATTGTCCACGGCAGGCTCGGTGATGATGACCGGGATCGGGATGAACCCGCCCTTGGCAAGGAAGTTCGAAAAATCGAGCCCATGATCCTCCTCGTCTATGAAACGGTGCAGGAAGCCGTGTTTCTCGGGAGGCGTGCCGGAAACATCGGTAGGGGCGTCAGGCGCTGGCGGACCCATCACATCCGCCGCGGTGGGGCCGGGGGCCGATGCCTGCCTGGGCTCCTCGGCCGCAATGGCGGGACTTGAGATAGAGGATGCAATGACCAGCAGAGGAATTGCCCATGATGTGTGCCCATCGTTCAACATCATGGCCACTTTCCTGTCCTGATGGCTTCGGGCCAGATCGGCCTAATAGCCTTGGACAATCTCGTGTAGCGCTGACTCTATCATCTGGGGGTATCACCGATACTCCTGGGAATTTACCCGGACGACGGGGATTGGCGGACCCGCCGCCTAGCCTCCTTCAAGGCATGGCAACAGCTGTGTTTGGAGTTGCGGGCGCGCGTATCCTTGATCTCGACTCCGTCAGAGGTTTAACCCGTTTGCCACCGTGCCTTTCTGGACCGTCCCATTCAACGATCTGAAAACCCGGAGTGAAATCTTGGTCGCAGCGGATGAAGACCGATCGCTGCCGGGTAACGGCTGGTTTGCCCGAGCAGAAAGCTCTGCGCCTAAGCTGGCAAACGGTACTGAAGGGTTGCCCCGCCAAGCCGCCCATCATGCATCATCGCGGTTTGCCTCGACGCGTTCCAGTACATTGGCAGCGGCCAAATTTGCAGCCCCGCCAAAGCCTCTGCTTGACCTTTACATAAGCATTGCAGCGGGTTGCCCGTTCACGCTTGCGGATGCGATTGGATGATGCACCGTTACAGTTGTTGCCGAACCCTGCTGATCCAGAGCATTTACGGCATCCAGCACTACCGATGAGGCCTGAACATCTTCGAGGCCTGTCTTTATGCGTTTCGCTTCACTCTCATAATTCGCCGCCATGTCTTCCACGCCCTTGAGAATGTGGGCGGCGTTGGGGCTTCTGATGTCGAAGACGTAATCCTGCTGCTGGAACAGCGCGGCCAGGTCCGCATATTTGCGGGCCCATCCCAGGATGACCGCAGGGACGCCGCTTCGGTAAGCGAACACCACCGAGTGATAGCGCGAGGCGACGACATATTTGAAGCGCCCGATGATATCGATCAGCTCGGGGCTTGAATATTCGCCGGAAATCATATGCACTTTCTGGCGATCTTTCACCTTGCCAAGAACACGTTCGACAAGGTCTTCGTCAGCGGTGGATGTGTTCAGAATGTACACCTTCTCGCCGCTTTCGATCAGCTTCGAGAGTATTTTCGCATAAAGATCGAAGACGGCGGAAGGATCGCCGATCCTGAATACGTTCTTGTTTATGATGAACCCGACCGATCCCCGAGTGGGGTATTCATTCGTGCTATCGCCCTTTTCCGCAAAGATCTGGTTGGCATCAGGAAAAAGGTTCTCCCTGATCACCATATCCGGCGATAGCTCGACGTTGTTCAGGCCGAGAGAGGTAAGGCAATCATAGCCTTCGCGCTCGCGCGCATAGATTTTCAGAGGGTAGGTCAGCTCTTTCTTCACCTCATCGACAAAAGCCGAGTCGTCCGCCTCCCCCCAATTGAAGGGGCCGAAGCTCTGCGGCATGAGGATTATCTTTTTCTTGTAACGCTTGGCGAGCCTGATGGTGTCGAGCAGTATTCTTCCGCTTTGCTTGGGCCACCCTGAGCCGAGCGTGTATCCGCTGGCGTCGAAAATGGCATCGGCTTTTCGGAGCGCCTTCCTCATTTCGGAAACTTTGCCATGCCATTTGTCGTTTTTCTTAACGATGCCGACAAGGCGCGTCAAAGCAGGCACAAGCAAGGGAACGTTATAAAGCCGATACTTGAGAATGAACCGGGTGTAATCATCGTAAGGCATCAGCGGGAAGGTATATTGCTCCGGCACGTCGTATTTGTTGGCGAAGCCGATTACTTCGCACTCGCCGTAGATGGCCTTCAAGGAATAGCTCAGGGAGAGGAACATCGCCTGAGATCCCTTGTTCCGCATCTGCACGCCAGTGATGATGAACGTCTTCATATTGCCCAACCTTCCCCGGTAATAATGATCTGTCTCAGTGCTTCGATGCGGCACCTATCAGCCGGCCCGCTCCATCGGCGCATACCAGCGGCTGAGCGACTGACCGCTCATCTGCTCCAGTGCTTCGATGGACGGACTGTAGTAATCGTTCAGACGCTTTCGCAGCTCGTCTGTCAGCTGCGGATACTGGGTTTCTCGCGCAATCAACTTGCGAATGGCCTGGTAGGCCGGAGTTCCCCGCAGCGGGCGGGTGATCGGTTTCACCCGAGCAAGATGTTTCCGCAGTCGCGCGGGCACCACAGGCGCGGTCCTGTCTTTCACCTTCTCCTGCCCATTCTGCGCAAGCGGTCGCGGCGGCAAGCCCAGATGCGCTCGCGCCCGCGACACTTGCCTGGCGGGGTCGTCCAACACACCTTCGATGAACAGGATGAGAAGTGCCTCGCGCCCGAACAAGTCGATGTAGGACTGGAGGTGGGTCGCGAAGTTTCCGGCGCCCAGGAAACGGGTATTCTCACCCAGGGCGGGGTCGATGTAGTTTCCTATGTCACCGCCTACTTCGCCGCGCCTGAACAGCATGCAGTAGTTGGAATAGGCCCGCTCCACGGGATTGCGCAGCTGCACGATGAGCTTCGCCTGCGGCAGGTGCCGGTGGAGGCGGGCCGCCGCTTCTGGTTCGTAGAGGTAGGAATTGGATTTCTCGCCAATGGTTCGCCCCGATGCCTCCTCGCCGAACTGCGACAGATACCAGTCTTCCCCGCGGCTGTATTCCCGGGAGAAGTAATGTAGTTCCTGGTCGGGCATGTATACGGAGGGGTCCGACTGCAGTTGTTTCTGAAGCCAGGTGGTCGCCGACTTCGCGGCCCCGATAATGACGAAGTCGATGTTCTCGAATTCCATTGGTTACTGACGCCTCCGTCTGATGCGTTGTACGGGGAACAGCATAGCTCGGTCATCCCGTGCAGATGCGCCCCGGATTAATGAAGTCTGCTTTGCCAAGCACGGCCCTGGCGTTTCGAGCGGGCCTGTCGCGCCTGGTATTCGAACGGCATCCGATGCTCGCGGGTGCAAGGGAAGCGGCCAAGCTTCTTGCAGTGGAGGCGTCAGACGCTTCTACCAGAGATCCATGAATCGCCGCACACACCAGCTCCCTAACCTCGTTTCCAAGAGGATAGGTGAGCGGTGCTGCAAACAAGAAGCGTTCTTTTGGCTTAGACCCGATGCAATCGCGGAGGTTAAGCTATCGGCAAAAACAGCTTATAATAAATTGTATAGACGGGGGCGTTTCCGATTTGGCCGCGTTCTCGATGGACATGGCGGAAACCTTGCAGATCCGCCTGCTGGTCTGCCTACCGGGCATCAGCGATCTGCGAAAGGTCGGCGCCTATAGTCGGCGCAATCGCGCCCAGCTTTTCCGAATTTCCACTTCTTAATCAAGCGTATAGTGCTTTTGGCAGTAAGCTGATCAGAATGCGATCGCATGGCTCAGGACGGCGCTGCCCGCGACGATGGCTGGCGTAACCCACAAGCCCTTGACGCGCCAGACGAGTATCAGCGCGGCGGTGAACAGCGTGAATGCGACCCAGGGCTGTGCAATGTGCTCTGCCGTCGCCTGCGTCAGTTGTACGAAAGTGGCCGTGATTACGCCGATTACGGCTGCGGCCACTCCGGCCAGGAGGCGATGCAACGCCGGGCTCTCGACGATCGCCTCCAGCTTTTCGAACAGGATCAGGGAAAAGGCGAAGGCGGGAAGAAACATGCCTGCGGTGATGGCGAGCGCGCCCGTGATCCCGCCGGCGACATAGCCCGCGAATGTCGCGAAGATGACCAGTGGAGCCGGTAGAATGCTGGCAATGGCGAGGCCGTCCAGAAACGTCGCATCGTCGATCCACCCGCGGCCGACCGTGCCGGTTCGAATGTAGGGAATGGCGGTATAGGCGCCGCCGAAGGTCAGCAGACCGCCCTTGAGTCCGGTCAGGAACAGGGCTGCGGCTGATGCGCCTGTCTTCGGGGCGGCGGCAGTTCCCACGACCGGTGCCGATGCCGGATAGAGCAACACGGCAAGCACCGCGCCGATGAGCACGATGGCCAGAGCCGGCACCGGGCGGGACGCCAGGGCATAGGCAAGGCCTCCGGCAACCAGCGGTAGCCAGAACGGCAAGCCTGCCAAAGTGGCGATCAGGCTGGCCCCTGCGACAAGGGCGAGCCAGCGATCGCTGATAACGTGCTGGCCGATCCGCACGACTGCCCGCAATATGATGGCAAGCATCGCGATCTGCACGCCGAGCAGCACCCCCGCAACGGACGGTTCGCCGGCAATCCACCTGGTATAGGCCCATCCGGCTGCGAGCATCAGCAGGAAGCCCGGCAGCATGAAGGCCAGTCCGGCAAGAATACCGCCTATTCTGCCGCGTGCGATTATGCCCAAATGGACGCAAAGTTCATGCGCCTCCGGGCCGGGCAGCACTTGCAAGACGGCAAGCAACCGGTTGAAGCGCGCCGGCTCGATCCATCGCTCTTCCTCGACCAGGGCCTGGCGGAGCATGGCGATCTGAGTAATCGGCCCACCGAACGCGAGTGCGCCGAAACGCAGGAACTTGAGGAAAAGCCCGGTCAGTGAAAGTGGGCGGGCAGTCTGTTGAGCAATCGCATCCGACATGGTTCACGCTCCTGTCGCCGTTGACACGGCACCTGGAGCGGACTTGGACGGCCAGCGTCTGAACGGGCGTCCGCACTGCCCGTTCCCGCCTTATCGCTTCTGGACACGGGTGAAGTCAATCGCCGTCATGATGACTGCGTCTTGAGGCGAGCGGGTGACGTTGTCCGCCTTGTTCGCGTGCTTGTCGGCGGCCTGGCCACAGTATGGGCCGTATTGTGAAACTATATTGCAAATAGAGGGATGTGTAGTACCGTCATCAAGGGACAGGAGAGGAAGCGCGTGTGGGCAAGCTCGGAAGCATGTTGATATTCCATGCGCTGGTCGCAGCCCTGGCATCGACCGGCGTGGCCGAGGCCGCGCCCCGGACGATTACGCCGCTGCCGGGCGGCTGGCGCTTCATCCAGGCTGACCCGGAGGGCGCCGAAACGTCCACGCTGGATGATGCATCCTGGCAGGCCGTTACCGTTCCGCATGACTGGGCCATTGCCGGCCCGTTCGATCCCGATGCGAAAGCCGCTGGAGAGAACGGCTTTCTGCCCAGTGGAGTCGCCTGGTATCGCAGAACCCTGGATCTGAAGCCGCAGCCGGGACGACGCTATTTCATCGAATTCGACGGTATCATGGAGCGTAGCGGCGTCTGGGTGAACGGCCATCACGTCGGCTATCGTCCGATGGGCTATGTCAGCCAGCGCTATGACCTGACGCGCCATCTGCGGGCAAATGGCCGCAATGTGATCGCCGTGCGGTCCGACACCTCCGCCGCGCCCTCGTCGCGCTGGTACACCGGATCGGGCATCTATCGTCATGTCCGCCTGATCGAGACCGACGATGTCCATGTCACGCAGGGCGGCGCCTATGTGCGTGCGACTGCGATCAGCGATGCGCAGGCGACGATTTCAGTCACTGCGGAGGTGCAGAACGACACCGGCATCGCGGTCGCGGTGAAACACGAGCTTCTGCTGATCGATCCCGATGGGCGTGAAGTCGGCCGAACGGTGACGGCGACCAGCGAGATCGCCTCCGGCCGCACCAGGGCCCTGCTTGCCGAGATCGCGCTGCCACGCCCGCGCCGCTGGGACATAAGCGATCCCGCGCTCTACCGCGCGGCCATTCGCGTGCTGGCCGCAGACGGCACCGTGCTGGACAATGAAGAGGTCCGCTTCGGCATACGTGAAGCCCGGTTCGATCCGGCAACGGGCTTCTGGCTGAACGGTCGCAACTTCAAGCTCAAGGGCGTGGCGCTGCATCACGACGGCGGCGCGGTGGGGGCGGCGGTGCCGCTTGCGGTCTGGCGCCAGCGCCTCACCACTCTCAAGGCGCAGGGCGTCAACGCGATCCGCACGGCCCACAATGTCCCCAGCCCGGAATTTCTCGACTTGGCGGACGAACTGGGACTGCTCGTGATGGACGAGCTGTTCGACCAGTGGAATGTCGCCAAGACGCCGGAGGACTATCACCTCTTCTTCGGCGACTGGCACAAGCGCGATGCGCTGGACATGGTGCGCCGGGATCGCAACCATCCCAGCATTGTCCTGTGGAGTGCCGGTAACGAGATCCACGACACCGCCTATCCGGTGCAGGCGAAGGCCGCTCTGCGCAGCATCCTCGACATCGTTCATGCTGCCGATCCATCGCGGCCGGTGACGATGGCGCTGTTCCGCCCCAACGTCACCAAGGATTATGAAAACGGTCTGGCCGACATGCTCGACGTGGTCGGGCAGAACTACCGCGAGAACGAGTTGATCGCCGCGAGCAGGCAGAACCCGAAGCGCAGCATCGTCGGCACCGAAAACGCGCATAACCGCAGCAACTGGGTGCCGGTGCGGGACTATGCGCCCTTTTCGGGCATGTTCCTGTGGACCGGCGTGGATTATCTGGGCGAGGCCAATCGGTCCGGCTGGCCGAATATCCAGAATCCGGCAGGGCTGCTCGATCGCACCGGTCGCCAGAAGATCAGCGGCATGGAGCGGGAGAGCTGGTGGTCGGAGCGGCCGGTGCTGCATCTCGTGCGCAACGCCGATCCCGCTGCCGCCGGGCCTGCGACCGATGGCGCCGGAGGTCCAAACCAGCCTGTCCTGCCGACCATGATCGCGGTGGCCACGCCCAAGCCCAAGGTCGCCCTGTTCGATGACTGGACGCCGCAGGATCGCAGCCCGCATGACGAGACGATCGAGGTCTACAGCAATTGCCGGCAGGTCGAGGCATTCCTCAACGGGCATTCGCTCGGCACGCTGCCGATCAACGCGGATGCCTCGCCGCGGCGTTGGACAGTGCGATATGCGCCTGGCGAAGTGCGGGCAACCTGCCGCGATCCCGGCAGCGAGGCTGTGTCCGACCGGCTGCGAACGGCAGGAAAACCGGTGCGTATCGATCTGCAGGCGGACCTGCCGACGGTCGGCTCCACGTTCGACGACATGGTCTATGTCCGCGCGCGGGTCGTCGATGCGAACGGCGTCACCGTGCCTTCGGCCGATTCCCGCCTGCACTTCGCCGTCAAGGGCACAGGGCAGCTGATCGCGACCGACAATGGCTCATCGGTCGATCATACGCCCTTCTCGTCACCCGACCGCGCGGTGCAGGACGGCGTTGCGGTCGGTCTGGTCAGAGGTGCAGGCAATGGGCGCTTCACCGTCACCGCCACGGCTGAGGGCCTGAAGGCAGGTGCGGTCGATCTGCGATCGACGAAGTGACGGGTGTGCCGGGGCTGACTTGACCTAGTGCCAGTCGCTGGCGATCGCTGCTCGCTCCTGGGCTGCGTCGAGAGGCTCCCCTTGCATCATGTCCTGCGCCGCGGCCATCAGGTCGGCCTGCCCCGAACCGGCCTGCCTGTATTCGCCGGTCTGCCGCGCCGTGCCCGGCATGGTGCGTTCGAGCAGCCAGGTTGCGTTCTGACGGCAGGCAATGCCGGACGTAGCCGTTCCGGCAAAGACCCGGCAATAGTCGCCGCCTTGTCGCTTGAAGCTGGCGAGAATACGCGGTTCGTCCGTGTCGTTCGCAGAAGCGGACTGGCGATCCAGCGTTCGGGCGAGTGAGCCCGACGCGACCAAGCCCGCGCGGGTCTGCGTGACGGGACCTTCGCCGTGCAGGCGGGTGCCGAGCATCAGTCCGAGCACCAGCGATGCGGCAATCGCGAAAGCCATGCGGCGATCCGCGAAGACCGGGATGCGCGGGCCTTTCGCGGCACGCTTGCGGGCCTTTTCCGCTTCTTCGCGCCGGACGCGGGCCGCAGCCAGATCGACGACTTCGCCGGGTGCCGGACGGATACCTTCCGCGATCTTGTCCGTCATGTCGCGCTCGCTATCCTCGGCCGCGGCGCGGGCGATCAGGTCGGTCAGGGGATCGGGCACGGGCTGCCGTGCGACCGGATCGAGGTGGCCGCGAAGCACAGTGCGCAATTTTCGCTCCGCCTCCAGTCGCCGGGCAAGCACGGGATCGGCGGCGACTGCCGCTTCCACGCGGGCCGCCTCTTCGGGAGAGAGTTCGCCGTCGGCCAGTGCCATGAGCTCTTCGGGGGTCACGCTCATGCGGTTTCTCCAAGTTCCTTCAAGAGAGCCTCGCGTCCTCGGCCGAGGCGGGAGGTCAGGGTGCCTTGCGGAATCCCAATGATTTCGGCCGCTTCCCGGTAGGCGAAACCTTCGACCAGCACGAGCACCACAGCCTCCCGCTGCTCGGCGGGAAGACGTGCCAGCGCCCGATCGACATTGCCGATCTCGACACGGTTTTCCGCGTCACGATCGGCGGCTACGCCCACGTTCGCGCCTTCGTCCTCATGCACGAAAGTCCGCGCGCGGCGGCTGCGGGCTCTGGTTTCGTCGATCCATTGATTGCGCATGATCCGGTACACCCAGGCATCGAGCCGCGAGCCTTCCTGCCACTGGCCGCGCGCCGCCAGGGCTCGTTCCACGGTCGCCTGGCAAAGGTCGTCGGCGTCCGCCGCGTTCTGTGTCAGGCCGCGCGCGAAGCGCCGCAGGCGGGGCAACATTGCCGTCAGTTCGTTGCAGAAGCCGTGCATGCTCAATTCGAAATATCGTTTCCGAAAGGATGAAACGTCCCGATGGCATCGTTTCATCCTTGAGCGCCATCGATTTTTGATGTGGGAATGAGGAATGGATCGCGGCAGGGCCGGAATATACGCGGGATTGGGCGGGTTGGCGCTGGTTCTGACTCTGGCGCTTTCGGCCGTGCCTGCCGGTGCCCAACTCGGACTGCCGGGCGGCCTCGACCCGCTTGGCGCGGTCGATCGCACGCGTGCGGCGGTCACGGGGACGGTCGAGGATGTTGCCGACCGTTCGCTCTCGGGCGTGCCCACGATCGTCGGCAGCGCGCGACAACTGGCGCAGGACCGGATCGAGCGGCTGCGCGGTTTCGTTGCCGACCGGCGCGGCAGCGTGGATTGGGACGAGCGGCATGAGCCGGCACGCGCCGGGGAACTGCTGCTGCTCGATCCTGACGGGGACAGTATAGCGCTGGCGGCAAGCAGGGGTTTTGCGCTCATCGAGCAGGGCGAGATCGCCGAACTGGGCGTGGCCTATGCGCGCCTGGCGACGCCGCGGGGCGAACCGCTCGCCCGCGCCATTGCAGACTTGCGCCGTGCCCTGCCGGGGCGGGAGATCACGGCGGACCAGCTGCACTTTCCGTCTGGAGCGGCTTCGGGCGATAGAGCTTCGGGTGCCGCTGCCGGGACCCTGCCGAGGGGAGGGACGGTGGGCGTGATCGACGGCGGTGTTGCCGGTTCGGATCGGCTGGCGGCGCAAGGTGCCTTTGCGGTCGGCGCGCCGAAAGCGAGCGACCATGCCTCGGCCATCGCTTCGCTGCTCAAGGGCGCGGGCACGGCGCGGATCTTCGCAGCGGATGTCTATGGCACCGATCCGGCAGGCGGCAGTGCCCTGGCGATCGCGCGGGCGCTGGGCTGGATGGCGGCGCAGCGGGTGCCGGTGGTTTCGATCAGTCTGGTCGGACCCGCAAACCCCCTGCTGGCCCGCTCGGTGGCGTCGGCGCGGACCAGGGGCATCGTGGTGGTTGCCGCGGTCGGCAATGATGGCGCGGCCTCTCCTCCGGCCTATCCGGCATCCTATCCCGGCGTCGTCGCGGTGACCGGCGTAGATGCAAGAGGGCGCGTGCTGATCGAGGCGGGCAAGGCCGCCCATCTCGACTATGCTGCGCCGGGCGCGGACATGACCGCACTGGTGCCGGGCAAAGGGCGCATCGGCCTGCGCGGAACTTCGTTCGCGGCCCCGCTCGCCGCGGCCAGGATCGCCGCGCGCACGGCGCCGGGCCGGGACACGGCGGCCGTCCTACGCGCCGCCGATGCCGAAGCGCTTTCGCCGTCGCGGCGAACCGGGCGCGGCGTGCTGTGCATGGTCTGCCGGACCGGCGGATAATCGCGGCTTCGACATCTTTTGGCCAGGCCCAGGGATGAAACCGCAAGGGCCATCCGTTCCTCTCACAGACCCCCCGCAAAAGCGCCTCGGTGCGGCGGCGGGCAGGACGCGTAGAGGAAAGGAACCGGAACGATGAAGAACATCACTCTGAACATGGCGCGGGGCAAGGCGAACCTGGGCGCGGGGCTGGCGGTTCTCGCCATCGCCATGGTGCCGGGGGCTGCGCAGGCCCAGCTTCTTGGCGGCGGCGGAGTAGGGGGCGCTCTGGGCGGCGCGCTGGGCGGTTCGTTCGGCGGCAGCATCGGCACCGTGGGCAGTTCGATCGAGGGCATGGGCAGCGGAGCCGGTGACATGAGCGTCACCCGCAGCGCCCGCTCTGCGTCGGCCTCGGGCCATGGCAGCGGACGTGCGAGCAAGAAAGTGACGACGCCTGCGGTATCGGCGCCCGACACTTCCCGCGCCCGCGATGCCGTTTCCAACGCGCGCAGTGCGGCGGGCGGCCTTGCCGGTGCGGGCGCGTCGAGCGTCTCGGGCGCGGCGTCGCAAGCCGGAACGTCGCAGGGCCTGCTTGGCTCCGTGGCCGGTGGCGCGGTAGCTTCGGGGGCCGCTTCGGGCGGTGCGGGCCATTCGGCTGGGGGGGCGGGTACGAATGGCGCCGCCTCTGGCAACAGCGCGGCGAACGGCAATCTGACTGCGCCCGCTCTGCCGAACGTTTCCGGCTCCGATGCTTCCGTCATTGCCGGAAGTGCGGCCTCGGGCCTTGCCGGAACGGCAGGGGCGGTCCGCGATACGGCCACGGACCGCGCATCGAGCGCCGCATCCAGCGCGGAAGGGCAAGGCTCCGGCAGCGGTTCGGGCACAATTACAGCCGGGCAGCATAGCGCTGCCGCTTCGGGTGCGGCCTCGGGCTCCGGCCCCGCAAGCGGCGGATCAGTCAGCCTGAACGCTTCCGCTAGCGGAAACTGAGGCACACAAGTCTACCTACGCAAAGGAAACGGATCCTGCGGAAGCCCTTGTCGGCTTCCGCAGGCTTTTTTCGGCCTGGCACTGTCACCGGGATGTCGCTCGATAGTTTCCTTCAGGGAAACGAAGCGGGCCAATGACGCCGTATTGTTGCGATAGTCGTCAGGACTAAATTGATCCCATCTCCCATCAGCAGGTAGGAACAATGACTGACCTTTTCGCCCCGTTCCGTTTCGCCGGACACGAACTGCGCAATCGCTTCGTGATGGCCCCCATGACCCGCGCGCGGCGCCCGGACTATGTGCCGGATGCGGAAACCGCGCTCTACTACCGCCAGCGCGCTTCGGCCGGACTGATCGTGTCGGAAGGCACGCCGGTATCACCCGAAGGGCAGGGCTACATTCACGTTCCGGGTATCTGGTCGGACGAGCAGGTCGAGGGCTGGCGTCTCGTTACCGACGCCATCCACGAGCAGGGCGGCGCGATCTTCGCCCAGCTCTGGCACGTTGGCCGCATGTCGCACAGATCGTTGCAGCCTGACGGCGGCGCGCCGGTCAGTTCGACCACTCGGCCCGCCCGCGATCCGAAAAGCATGGCCTATGTCCTGGGCGAGGACGGCGTGCCCGGATTTGCCGAACCAAGCGTACCGCGCGCCCTGGCGACCGAGGAAGTCTCGCGCGTGGTCGCGGATTTCGCGAAGGCCGGCCGCAATGCGCAGAGCGCGGGTTTCGACGGTATTGAGGTGCATGCCGCCAACGGCTATCTCTTCGAGCAATTCCTGAACCCGGTGCTGAACGAGCGCACCGATCGTTATGGCGGATCGATCGAAAACCGCGTCCGCCTCGTACTGGAAACGGTGGATGCGCTGATCGGCGTGCTCGGCAAGGATCGTGTCGGCATTCGGCTGGCGCCGTTCAATCGTCAGTTCGACATGCCGGTCTACGACGATGGCGGTGAAACCTACCTTCATCTTGCGCGCGAGCTGGACAAGCGGGAAATCGCCTATGTCCACCTCAACGACAATTGGGCGGCGGGCCATTCGGTCATCGACGAGGCCTTCCTGCGCGAATTCCGCAAGGCCTATCGCGGTACGCTGATCCTGGCCGGAGCCATGACGCTCGATCGTGCCCGGCATCTGGTGGAGGAGAGCCTGATCGATCTTCCCGCTTTCGGCCAGCCGTTCATTTCGAACCCCGATCTCGTGGAGCGCCTGCGCCAGGGCGCCGCTTTGGCGCAGCCCGATCGCGCCACTTATTATGGCGGCGGTTCCGAGGGATATACCGATTACCCGTCGCTTGAAATCGCCTGACCTGGTCAGCTGAAATGACCCGCGCGCGCCTGCTCGACCAGACGGTCGAGCAGGAAGCGCAGGCGGGGGCTGGCGTCGCGAACGCCGGGCCAGACGGCCTGGACCGGAACGTCGCTGCCGCGAAAATCCTCCAGCACGGCGACCAGCGTCCCGGATGCGAGCTGGTCGCGCACGAGCGGACCCGGCATCTGGCACAGGCCCAGACCGGCTTCGGCCATGGCGATAATCGCCGCGCCGTCCTCCACTTCGTGGGTTGGAGGCGGGCTCAGTAATCTCTCCTCGCCGTCGCTGCGCACGGCCCAGCGCTGCGGCGTTCCACGGCGCAGCCCGACGATGCAATCGTGATGCTCCAGCGCTTCCAGCGAAGCCGGCGTGCCGCGCAGCGCCAGATAATCGGGGGAGGCGCAGATATGCCGGGGCAGTTCCACGAGCGTACGCGTCATAAGACCGGCGCCTTTGCGGGTCTGGCCGAAGCGGATGACCAGATCGACGCCCTCCTCGATGGGATCGATGATCCGGTCGGTAAAGCTTAGGGTGAGCTGAAGGCCGGGGTGCGCGCGGCACAGGCGCGCGAGCAGCGGTACGATGACCTGCCGCCCGAAAGCATAAGGCATGTCGATACGCAGCCTGCCGCTGGGGCATCCTTCCTCACTGCCGAGGATCGCTTCGGCATCACGGAGGATATCGAGTGCTGCGGTACAACTGGCGAGATAGCTTTCCCCGGCGGCCGTCAGCGAAAGCCGCCGGGTCGATCGGTGAAAGAGCTTCTCGCCAAGCCGTGCCTCCAGCCTGGTGATCGACTTGCTGACCGCCGACTTCGTCAGGCCCAGCTGCTCCGCCGCGGAAGTGAAGCCGCCTGTCCGCGCGACTTCGACGAACACGGAAATGCCGGTTAGATGCTCTGCCATGCATACCGCATCATGGGTCCGGGCCGGACGGTCAAGCCCCGCCTGCCGCATGGCAGGCTCGACATGATCATCTGGCATTCATGGACGGGGCGTAGGCTGGGCTCTTCCAGCGAAGGAATCGCCATGCTGATCCGCAACGCGCCCGACCTCAGGGAGTGCGACGTCACCGACCACGGCCTTTATCTCAAGCGGCGCGCGTTCATTGCCGGGGCTGCTGGCCTTGGTCTGGCGGCCTGCGGGGGAGCGGCTCCTGCCTCGGCTGCGCCGCTGAAGTACCGCCCGAACCGCATGGCGATCGACGAGAGCCGGACGCCGCTGGCCGACGTTACCGGTTACAACAACTTCTACGAATTCGGCACCGGCAAGGAAGATCCGGCGGCTTATGCGAAGATGATGCGCTCCCGGCCCTGGACGATCACGGTAGACGGCCTGTGCGAGCGGCCGGGCAGCGTCGATATCGACGAACTCATCCGCCGCTTCCCGCTGGAAGAGCGCATCTATCGCATGCGCTGCGTGGAGGCATGGTCCATGGTGATACCCTGGGTCGGTTTCCCGCTCGCGGCTCTCATCAAGTCGGTCGGCCCCAAGAGCAACGCGAAGTACGTCGCCTTCGAGACGCTGCACGATCCGCGCCAGATGCCCGGGCAGCGGAGCGCGGTGATCCGGTGGCCCTATCGCGAAGGACTGCGGCTGGACGAGGCGATGAACCCGCTGGTACTGCTGGCAGTGGGGCTTTACGGCCAGACCCTGCCCAACCAGAACGGCGCGCCGATCCGGCTGGTGGTGCCGTGGAAGTACGGGTTCAAGGGCATCAAGTCGATCGTCCGCATCCGCCTGACCGACCGGCGCCCGCAGACCAGCTGGCAGATGCTGGCCCCCGGCGAATACGGCTTCTACGGCAATGTGAACCCGGATGTGGACCACCCGCGCTGGTCGCAGGCCAAAGAGCGACGCATCGGCGAATTCTTCCGCCGCAAGACCCTGCCCTTCAACGGCTATGGCGATCAGGTGGCGCACCTCTATCGCGGGCTGGACCCGCGCAAGCTCTATTGATGCCTTCGCGCGCCCATGCCCTGAAACTGGAATCGGCGCTGGTTTGGCTGGCCTGCGCCGCGCCCTTGATCCTGCTTCTCTACTGGGGTTTCACCGCCCGTCTGACCGCCAATCCGGTGGAGTTCGTGCTGCGCGACCTGGGGCTGTGGGGGCTGCGGTTCCTGTGCCTGACGCTGGCCGTCACCCTGCTGGCGAAATACGCGAACATGCCAAGGCTGATGCGCTATCGGCGGCGGATCGGGCTATGGGCTTTCGCTTATGTTGCGCTGCATCTGACGGTCTATCTCGGCGCCGCGCATGAGTTCGATTGGGCGGAAATCGGCGCGGATATCGCCAAGCGGCCCTATATCACCATCGGAATGGCCGCTTTCGCGCTGCTGGTGCCGCTGGCGGTGACGTCCACCCATGCGGTGCGGCGCAAGATGAAGCCGCGTTCCTGGCGGCGGCTGCACCGGCTGGTCTATCTGATCGCGGTGATGGGCGCGGTGCATTACTTCCTGCTGGTGAAGGCCGATACCCGCAGCCCGATCCTCTACGGCGCGATCGTGGCGGTCCTGCTGGCCGCGCGGCTGCTGCCTGCGGCCCGCCGCCGCATGGGTCTAGCCTGATCACGCAAAACGGTACGGTCCACCCTGTTCCAGAGCGGCCTGGTAGGCAGGCCGTGCCTGTATGGTGTCCAGCCAGATATTCGTGATCGGCTTTCCGACGGACAGGAAACCGCGATCCCTGGCCGCTTCGAGCGGAAAGCTCATCATGATGTCGGCCGCCGTGAAAGTGTCGCCCGCGAACCAGGGGCGGGCGCCCAATTCGCGCTCCACGAAGTCCAGATGGACGTCGATCATCGGCTGAAGCCGCTTCTGCGCCGTCTTGCCCACCATCGGGATCCGTCCCAGGACCAGATTGATCAGCAGCGGCGGCATCAGCGAGCCTTCGGCGTAGTGCAGGAACTGGCGGTAACGCATCGCCGCATCGTCACCGTAAGGTTTGCCGAGCCGCCCATCCGCCTTGTCGACGAGATGCTCGACGATGGCGCCGGTTTCCACGAGGATGCGGCTCGCGCCCGAAGGATCGCGATCGACCAGCACCGGCGACTTGCCCAAAGGATGCACCGAGCGCAGTTCGGGCGGCGCGAGCATGGTCTTCGGATCCCGCTCATAGCGCTTGACGGTATAGGGCAGGCCAAGCTCCTCAAGCAGCCACAGCACGCGCTGCGACCGGGAGTTTTCCAGATGGTGGACGGTGATCATCGCCGTTGGGTTCCATTGCAGGGACATAACCGGAGCAACGGTCCGCCGCGCGCTTGGTTGCCCCGGTGCGATTCGGTGCCCACTGGCGGACCAAAGCGGGGGCATTGCATTTCGCTTCATGCGAATTGCATTCCGGCTTTCACTACCCGGGCTCTTGGAGCCCGTTTGAAAAATGCCCGAGCGGGCATTTTTGTGCGGCACCGGCCCACGCCCCCACCCTACCACCCGCAGGATACTATCGTTGGGTGGTAGGGTGGGGGCGTGGGCCGGTGCCGCAAAATTCGCGTTTCGCGAATCTTCAAACAGAACTCTTACTCTTAAGTAAATTTCCATAGAAGTTAGGCATTTGGGCGCGAACACTTCGGGGTATTATTTCATGAGCCGCCGCACGATCATCGCGATCGCCTCGATCCTTGCCGTGCTGGCGGTAGTCCTGCCGCTGGCAGGCATTGCCGTCTATGCCCGCCACAGTGCGTCGGAGTACGAAAAGCGCCACCTAGAGGAATATGCCGGTTGGACGCTGAAACGGACCGAACGCAGCCTGAACTTTGCGCGCGGGGCAATCCGGCAGCTCGAACGCGAAGGGTTGTCCGGTTGTTCTCCCGCGCAGATCGCCCGCATGCGTCAGCTCACGCTGGAGACGCGCTCGGTCGAGGAGATCGGCTATTTCATCGACGGCAGGCTGGCCTGCACGGGCTGGGGGAAGGTCCGTCAGCCCGTTGCGGCAGGTACGCCGGATCTGCGCTTCGAGGACGGCTACGGTCTTCACCTCAGAATGCGCACGAAGCTTTCCGGGGGCCTTACGATGAATACGCTGAGCCATGGCAGCTACAATGCGCTCATGCACCCAGACAGCATGATCGACGTCCTGACCGACACCGCCATGACACTGGGAATCGCCTCGCTGGACGGACGGGTGATCGCGGTGAGCGGCCCCGTCGCGCCCGGCCTGCTGAAGCGTGTGGCTAGTGCCAACGCCGCCTCTTCTGGGCGAGAGGGGCGGCTCATGTATGCCTCGGTGGCGAACGATCACTTGCGCGCTTTCGCGATCAGTGACTATTCGCTCGCCGAAAAGCGGGCCGATGGTGCGTTGTGGTATCTGGTGCCGTTGGGCCTTGCCACGTCGGCGCTGCTGGTGGGGCTTGTCCTGCTGGCATCGCGGCAGCGCCTGTCTCCGCAGAACGAACTCGCCATCGCGGTGAGGAAGCGCGAGTTCGTCACACGCTACCAGCCCATCATCGAACTGGCGACCGGCCTTTGCGTCGGGGCGGAAGCGCTGATCCGCTGGGAAAGGCCCGACGGGGCCTCCATTTCTCCCGAGATGTTCATTCCGCTGGCCGAGGACACCGGGCTGATCGAACCGCTCACCGATATCGTGATCGAGCGCGTCGTCGCCGATCTTGCACAGTGGCTGGGCGAGAACGCGGGGATCCACATCGCCATCAACATTTCCTCCGCAGACATGCAGAGCGGTCGGTTTCTGGCGGTGCTGGCGAAGGCGCTGGCCGAAGCGGACGTTTCCCCTGCGCAGATCTGGCTGGAAGCGACCGAGCGCGGCTTCATGAACGCTGCCGCCGCGCGCGCGACCATAGAACGCGCGCGCCAGGCCGGGCACATCGTTGCCATCGACGACTTCGGCACCGGTTACTCCAGCCTTTCCTTGCTGGAAACACTGCCGCTCGACACGCTCAAGATCGACAAGTCCTTCGTCGATGCCATCGGCACGCAGGCGGCGACCAGCGTGGTCATCCCGCATATCATCGAGATGGGGCACGGCCTGAACTTCAAGATCGTGGCCGAAGGCGTCGAGACTGAGGCTCAGGAAGCCTACTTGCGCGAGGCGGGCGTGGAATTCGTGCAGGGCTGGCGCTATTCCAAGGCCTTGACGGCACAGGAATTCCGGGTGTTTCACGAGCGGACGAACCGGCCGGGCTGAAGGCCGCGAGCTTAGTGCAGGAAAAATTCGACCGGCACGGAGAGCTCCAGTTCGTCGGGCTTGTCGGCGGGTATGGCGGGTAGCGGCTGGGCCCGGCGGATCGTTTCCAGGGCTGCCCGATCGAGAAAGATCGAGCCCGAGGACCGCGCGAGCGAGGCCGACAGCACTTTGCCCCCGCGGTTCATACGGAAGGTGACGAAGGCCACGCCTTCCTCGCGCCGCGATCTGGCCGCTGCCGGGTAGCGGCGGTATTTCTCGAGATGGGCCAGCAGCAGGGCCTCCCAAGAGGCATCGGCATTGCTGGAAGCACGCCGCGCGGGCGGGGCCAGCAGGGCCTTGGGCGCTGTCGTCTCTGGGACGGGATCGGCTGGTTTCGCCGCCGGAGCGGGCGGTTCGAGCGGGGTGGGGGACGGCGTGAGCTGCGGTATCAGCACTTTCGGCGGCTCGGGCCGTTCCTCCCGCTCGACCTTGCGGTCCTGCTGTTCGACCTGGCGCGGGCCTTCGGGCACTTCCTCGACGGGTTCGGGCGGTGCGGCAAGGGCTTCCATCGTCACGACCAGCGGCTCGGCGGGCATGTGGGCCGGATAGGCAAGGCGCCAGGTGACGAACAGGCACAACGGGATCGCCAGAGCGAGCGCGGCAGTGCCGCCCAGCCCGAACAGACGCGCGCCCCAGTCGAGCGGCCGATCGCTGTAGCGGCCATGGCTGTGCGGGAAAGCCGTGACCGGCGCGGCGACTGGCGTTTGCGGACGCGCGGCCGCATCCGGGTACCAGGATCGCAGCACGACATGGCCTGCAAGTAGGTCGTCGTAGTCTTTCAGGGCCTCAGTTTTCATGCGGGCGGTTTCCCTTCCGGTTCGGGCCGCCTTGCGATCCAGAACGTCCAGAACAGCAGGAACGCGGCCAGCCCCAGCGCCAGCGGCACGCCCGGGCGGACATGGAGGAGGAACAGGCCGTAGCCGAGGGTCATGCCGAGAGCGGCCATGATCTTGGCATGGCGGGGTACCGCGCGGTTCTTCCGCCATGCCCTGAGGCTCGGCCCGAACCGGGGGTGATCGAGCAGCCATGCTTCCAGCCGGGGCGAGGAGCGGGCGAAGCAGGGCAATGCCAGCAGCAGAAAGTCGGTGGTCGGCAGCAGGGGCACGAAAAGCCCCACGAAACCGATGCCGACCAGCAGGAGGCCCGCCGCCAGCCAGACCGCGCGCGCCGCCCGTCTCCGCTGCGGCAGGACCTTTTCCGTTTCAGCCGATGTGGCCATCGATCAGGGCCTGTACCCGCGCGAAGGCCGCACCCGCGCCTGCGCCGACGCGCGGCTCGTCGCTCTCGTCCAGTTCGGCCGCATCGAGTGCGGCGGTGAAGCTGCGCCAGTGTGCGGCGGGGCCTTCGGGCGCGGGTGCCAGATGGCGCGCGCCGAAAGTGTCGGACAGGCCGATCTTCGCCACTTCCTTGCGCAGCAGCGCGGCGCCCATGTTGGAGCCTTCTGCGACGTAGAGCCAGCCCAGCCCGGTCGGCAGGTCGATCTCGCCTGCCGCGAAACGTGCAGGTCCCTCGGGCCGGGGCGCATCCATGCCGAGGTCGATGAGATCCGCCTCGATCAGGGCCAGCCGCTGCCGTTCGGGCAGGCCGGGCAGCAGCGCCTGTAAGGCAGGCTCGGCGTAGAGCGCGGCGATGTCGCGGTGGAACAGGTATTGCACGCGAAGGAAACGGCCGTAGCCCGCCCTGTCGGCGAACGAGGCCGCCGACATGATCGCGCTGTCGACGCCTGCGTGGGTGTCGTGCGTCTGCGCCTTGAGCCGTTTCGCGCGGGATGGTTCCATGGTCATGGTCGAAGTCATGGTAAGGGCCGGGTCCTTTCTGCCGGTCAGAAGTTGAAGGTTACGCCGCCACGGATCGTGCGCCCCGGCGAGGCCATGAGGCCCAGGGTCAGCGCATCCATGTAATACTTGTCCAAGAGGTTGTCGGCGGTCAGCTCGAAGCGGACGTTCTCGTTGAGCTTGAAGCGCGCCGATGCGTCCACCAGCGTGTAGGGGTTCCATTCGATGACTTCGATGGCGCCCGGAACGGCGATGGATTCCGAAGGGCGGCTGCCGGTATAGGTCACGCGGGCGAAGAGGTTCAGCCGCTCTTCCATCAGGTCCAGCTCGACCGATCCGCCGCCTGCCCACTCGGGCGGAACGTGATTGCGGCCGTAGCTGCCGCGGAAGCCGCCGTTGCATTCGTACTGGGCGGGCAGGGGGCGGGTGGACGTGCCCTTGCGCACCCAGTCGCAGTATTCTGCCAGGGTGTAGTGCGTGGCGAAGAGCGACAGTTTGGCGGGGCCTGCCCGATATTCGAACGTGCCCTCATAGCCCTTGAAGCGGGCCATATCGATGTTGCGGATCGCCTCGTCCGGGTCTGCGAAAGTGGAGCCGACGCCGCGCGTGATGTAGTTCTTCGCCTCGTTGTTGAAGTAGGCCAGCTTCATGCGCACCGCGTCGCCCGCCCAGAACAGCCCGTCCTTCGACACGTTGATGCCGAACTCCCAGTTGCGCGCGCGTTCCGGCTTGATCTCGTCGATCGGATTGGCAGAGAAGCCCGTGGTCACCTCGAACAGCGAGGGCAGGCGCAGCGCCTCGCCGTAGCGGGCGTAGACCTGCAGCCAGGAGCGCGGGATCATCGTGATCGCCGCGATCGGTGCCCAGCCGCCCGCCTTCTGGTTCAGGTGGTAGTAGTCGCTCCAGACGCGCTCCAGCGGATACCAGCGCCGCGACAGCTGGCGGTCGTGCGACTGGAAGGTGGTGTAGCGCAAGGCGCCGTTGAACTTCAGGAACGATACCGGGAGATATTCGGCGTCGCCGAAGGCGCTCCATTCCCGCCGCCAGCCGTCGCGCGCGGCGCTTTCCAGCTTGGCGCCGGGAATGGGGAAGGTATCCTCGTGGCTGAACGATCCGCCCAGGTTGACGGTGAGGTCGCCCCAGGGGCCGTTCACCAGCGCGCGGTTGCTGATGTCCACGCCGTGGCGGTGGGTACGCCCGTCATAGGGATCGATGTACTTCAGGTCCGGCGAGATGCTGGAAAAGTCGTAGGCGGTGCGGATGCGGTTATCGAGTTCGGTGCGTGAGGCATTGATCTTCAGTTCGATCAGGTCGCTATCCGGCTTCCACTTGTAGCGCGCGGTATAAGTATCGACATCCACCCGGCTCATCGGCGCCTGAAGCGCGCCGTCACCGCGGATGATGGACGAGGGCATGGCCTCGCCGAACCAGCTCTTGAACTTCATGTAGGCCAATTCGATGGCATGGCCGTCCGCCGGGCGCACCGTCGCCTTGGCCAGGAACGAGAGGTTCTCGGACGAGGTGTTCAGCACTTCCTCGCCCGCGCGGAAGCGGTTGAGGCCCGATCCGTAACCGACCGTGGTGTAGTATTCCTCCCATCCGAGTATGGGCAGCTTTGTGGTCGACTGCGTATAGGTCAGGTGCGGCGCATTGCCGTTCTCACCCGCGAAGTAGTTGCCGGTGTTGCGATAGGTGACGGCGCCCAGCAGGTCGATCCAGTCCCATGACTTGGCGACGGCGATGCTGCCGTTGGCGTCGGTGGGCTTGATCCACGAGGGCCGGTCGAGCCCGCGCGGGTTGCCCAGCTGGTTGACGCTGTCGTATTCCGGCACCGTGTCGAGCGGGCCGCAGTCGAAATTGCAGCCGGTCTTGTATTTTCCAAGCATGGATTCGCGCAGACCGCCTTGCGTATAGGGAGCAGGCGCGCCGCGCGTATTGGTGTTGAAGCCGCCGCGCACGCGCACGCCGAAGGTCTTGCCAGGTAGCAGGATGTCCTGCACGCCGATCGTGCGCATCGATACCACGCCGCCGACGCTGCCCACGCCCTCTACGCCCGAGGTCGGACCTTTCAGCACTTCCACGCCGCCGATCATGTCGGGATCGACGTAGGAGCGCGAGGCGACGCCGGAATAGCCGCGATAGACGGTAGTGGCCTGCTGGCTGCCGTCGATCACCACGGGCACGCGGCCCACGCCCTGCATGCCGCGAATGTTCACGTCGAGCGCGCCGGAATTGCGCGCATCGCCCGAGAGCACGCCGGGGGTGCCGCGAAACATGTCGCTCGGCTGGAAGCCCCGGTTGCGCTCGATCTCGTCGCGGGTGATGTAGCTGGACGACTGGGGGGAGACATAGGCGAGATCCCCGGTGTCGCTGCCGTCTCCGAAGCTGGCGCCGCCGCGGGCCGAGCTTCCCCGACCGGCCCCGCCGCCTTCACTGCCGCCGCTCACCCGCAAGGTGCCGAGCTGGACGCTTCCCGCCGCCGCTTGCGGCGCGCGTTCCAGCGTGTAGGTGCGCGGCCCGCTCTGCCGGAAGGTGACGCCGCTTCCGGCGAGCAGGCGGGAGAGCGCCTCGGCGGGAGAGAAGCTGCCTTTCAGGCCCGCACTGCGCCTGCCCTCGGTCAGGGCGGCGTCATAGAGGATCTGCGTGCCGCTCTGCTCGGCCAGGCTGTTCAGGGCGTCGGCCAGCGTCCCGGCGGGAATGGTGTAGCCTTGCGCGGTCTGCGCTGCGGCGGGGCTCGCGCCGATCAGGCTGAGGGCGGCGACGCTGGCGCCCGTCATCAGGAGGGCGTGGCAGGCAGGGCGCAGAAATGCGGCGCGGCGCGAATGCTTTTTCGAGATCACTGGAATTCAAACCCCCGAGGAACGACTGGCGAGGGATCTGCTAATGAGAATTACCCTCAGTAGGATTGACGGACGAGGGCGGGATCTGGAAACTTCGGACCGAAATTTTTTCGTGGGGGTCCCGATCCTAGCCGTGGATCAGGATCAGTCGGTCGGTGAGACGCGTGGTGCGCAGGCCCAGGGTGCGTTCGATCACGTCTATCGCGCCTGCCGGATCGTGAAGGTCGAACGTGCCGCTTACCGGGCGTTTGGCGATCTCGCTGCCGAGAACGCCGATATAGCCGCGATGGTACCGGGCGAGTTCGGCCACCACGTCGCCCAATGGGCGATTGACGACGCGGATGCGGCCGCGCGTCCAGGCGTCCAGATTGGCGACGACGACCGGGCGCGCCGCACTTATCCCGCCGCTGCCGTAATGAAGGGCCTCGCCTTCGTGGAGGACGGCGGAGTGGCCCGCACTGGCGATCCGCACGCTATGTTCGCTCACCGTAACCTGCGTTTCGGCGCCCTCACGGCGGACGATGAAGCGCGTTCCCAGCGCCGTGGTGGAGCCGGTTCCGGCCGATACGGTGAAGGGATGGGCAGGGTCCGGCGCGACCTGGAAGGCGGCCTCGCCCTTCAGCAGCGTGACCTTGCGGCCGCTGGCGTCGAAGCTGATGGCAGTGCCGGTGTCCAGCGTGGCCAATGAACCGTCCGGCAAGGTCATCGCCCGGATTTCACCGGTGCCGGTCATGGCATCGGCCTGGAGGCGGGTGGGAATGTCGGCCGCGATGACGAGCAGGAAGGCGATGCCTGCCGCGATGGCGCCGCCCGCCCGGCGCAAGCGCGTCTTTCGCCAGACCGGCTGCCGCACCGCGTTACTGCGGGGGACGGCAGGGCGGGTGCTGGGCAAAGGCACGACCTCGGCATCGGCGTTCAGGCCGACCGCATCCATCGACGCCCAGAGCGTTTCCGCCCGCGCGAAAGCGGCGACATGCTCGGGGTCGGCATCCAGCCATCGGCCCAGGCGTTCCTCGTCGGCCGCCGACCATTCGCCCGTTTCCCGCTCGGCAAACCAGCGGGCGGCGGCGCGGTTGACGTCTCGGTCGATGGGTTTCTCGCGTTCCACGTTCACTGCTTCTTCGAAAAGGATGCCGGGCGGCCGTTTTCGGACCTCTCGTCTTTCATGACGAACGAGACCTGAAAATGGAAACCGGCCGGATCGAAATCATGCATCGCCGGTCACCCGGTTCAGGCAATGTTCCATGGCCTGCGCGATATAGCGCGTCACCATCTGGCGGCTGATGCCCAGGCGCTGCGCGATTTCGGCGGCCGAGAGGTTCTCCATCCGGCGCAAGTACACGATCTCCCGGCAGCGCGGCGAGAGTTCGGCAAGGCCCTGCTGCAACTGGTCCAGCGCTTCGCGATCCAGCAGTTGCCGGTCTGCCAGCGGGGTGTCGTCCGCGATCTCCTCGGGCAGGGGGCCGTGATCGAACAGGCCGTTCTGGCGCCGGTCGCTGCGCGCCTGATCGCGCGCCAGATTTGCGGCTAGCCGAAACAGATAGGCGCGCTTGTTCAGGATCGGGGGATGATCGTTGACGCGCTGTACGCGCAGCCACAGGCTCTGCGTCACATCCTCGGCGGCCGTCATGTCGCCTACGATGCGCTGGACGAGGCGCATCAGGGACGAGCGCTCGTTCAGCAAGAGGCGCGTGAGGGCGCGGGCGTTGACGGACATCCCGCGCGCCTAGCCTAGATGCAAATCGCTCGCAATAGCATGTGCCTGTCGTCTACTTGTTCAGGATCCTTGAAGCACAGGGCTTCTTGCGCAGGCGATCCGTCGCCGTCCCGAGCGCTGCCGGGCGATGGCATGGGCGTCGAGCCGTTCGGCGATAACCGTGGCGCTGTCGCCGTCCACCAGGACTTCCGGCACCAGGCTGCGGCCGTTGTAGGTGGACGCCATCGTCGCGCCATAGGCGCCGACCGTGTGGAACACGCAAAGGTCGCCCGCCTTCACATCGTCGATCTCGCGGGCGCGGGCGAAAGTGTCGCCGGTCTCGCAGACGGGGCCGACGATATCGGCGACGATCCGGCGGCCGCTCGGTTCCACCGCCGAGAACGCATGCCAGGCGTCGTAGAGGGCGGGCCGCATGAGGTCGTTCATGGCGGCATCCACGACGATGAACGGGTGGGCCGACCCCGGCTTGACCCAGGTTACGCCGGTCAGGAGCACGCCGGCATGGGCGGCGATGAAGCGGCCCGGTTCGAACATCAGCGTCACGTTCCAGCCTTGCGTGACGCGGGCGACCATAGCGCCATAGGCCTCGACATCGGCATCCGGCTCGCCGGAACGGTAGGATACGCCAAGCCCGCCGCCGAGATCGACATGGGTGACGTGGTGGCCGCCTGTCCGCAGCGTGGCCAGAAGTTCGCCAGCGCGGCGATAGGCGTCCTCAAGCGGGGCAAGATCGGTGATCTGGCTGCCGATGTGCAGGGCGATGCCGCGCATGTCGAGACCGTCCAGCGCGGCGAGGCGATCGTAGATCGCGGCGGCCTTCGCCATGGGAACGCCGAACTTGCTTTCGGCGCGCCCGGTGGTGATCTTGGCATGGGTGCGCGCATCGACATCGGGATTGACGCGCAGGACGGCGGCCACGCGCGTCCCCCGCTCCACCGCAAGGCGCGACAGCAGGCGGCCTTCGGCCTCCAGCTCCAGGTTGAACTGTCCTATCCCGACATCGAGTGCCTGCATGAGTTCGGCCTGGGTCTTGCCGGTGCCCGAGAACACGATCTCCTCCGGCGGGATTCCGCCGTCGAGCGCAGCGACAAGCTCACCGCCCGAAACGATGTCCGCGCCGTAACCCTCACGGGCCAGGACATCGAGGACGGCGGGATTCGGATTGGCCTTGACCGCGAAGGCGATGTGCTTGCGCGGTATGTCGGCCAGCGCGGCGCGGAACCGGCGGGCGGCACTGCGAAGCGCGGCGGCGGAATAGACATAGGCGGGGGTGCCGACCGCTTCGGCGATCCGCGGCAGGGCGACGGCCTCGGCGTGCAGGACGCCGTCGGCGTGATGAAATGGCTTCAAGGGATATCGTCCTCGGTAGCCTGCCGTCAGGGCAGGCGTTCGGCCCGCCGCTGGCGGCGGCGCGCCCTGATCAGCTCGGGCAGCATGCGATGGCGGCTTCGCTCTATGCGCAGGGCCAGCGCCATCTTCTTGCCGCGGATCAGCAGCAGCAGGCCCAGGAACGCGGTCACCAGAAGGACCAGCGTCAACAGGCCCCGGAAGGCGCCGCTACCGGGCGCGAGCTGTTCCGCCGCCGTCGCGCCGACCAGCAGCACGGCGCCCGCTGCGCGCCAGAACAGATCCCTGCGGGTCATGATGTGCCTCCCAGCGCAACGTCACCGGCGCGCCTGAGGGCGTCCCTGAAAGCCTGCGACAGGCCGGGCGCTTCGCGATAGAGCACGATATCGGCCGGAAAATCGGCCTCGGCCTGAAGCTGGACGAGCGGGGCTGCGACTTCGAATTCGAGGCCGATCGCCGAATCCGTCACCAGATGGGCTCTGTCCCGCGCATCGTCGATCAGCTCGGCGTCTTCATCGACGCCCAGGCACTCGATCGAGAGGAAGCCGAGCTTCCGGGCTTCCCTGGCGGCGTGGATCAGCATCGCGCCGTCGCGGCAGTTCACATCGACGATGCGAACCGCGCGGCGCTTGCGCCGGTGCAGCAGGGCAAGGCGATCGGTGAGGGAGCGGCTGCGGGGATCCTGCCCCGCCAGATCCTGCCCCAGCGCGCCGACGATCGAGACGACCGGCCAGACGGGTGCTCCCGAAAGACCAAGGGAATAATGCATGTCCTGCGCCTCCCGTCAGGCTGCGCGGTCGAGCTTGTCGGCGTGCGCCGACAGCGATTCTACCGGGGGATCGAAGGGGATGGCAGGCACGATCGCTTCGGAAGTGAACACGATGCGGCCACCGGGAAAGGCGTGGATCTCGCCGCGCGCAAATCGCCATGCGGCGTCGCGCGAGATGAAGCGGCCCTCCAGAAGGCCGTGGTTTTCCTGGACGAGCCAATGTCCGGCCCGGTCCTGGCCGACATGGAGTATCGAAGTCCGTCGGTCGGGCTCCGAGATGGTGGGGGATTCGATCACGGGATGCTCCCTGAAAATGCGATCTGCCGACCTGCAGCAATGCATGACCGACAGCGCAAAATTAGAAGGGCGCCCGTATGAAATCCAGATCGCTGCATTTCGCAGCGCGTTGTATTTTCATAATATCGGCCGTGAACTGTGCCGTTTGTGAGAGTATCCGAAAATGACTATGCCGATCATATGGCGGGGGCGTTCTTTTCGCCGGGAATTATTATGACTTCGGCAGCGTTTCGCGCATTCTGGTTCTTGCCATCATCAACTGGGCGATGATGTCGTTCAGCAGATAGGCGTCGCGCCGCCGCGTCCACGGCTGGGCGGACTCGGGATCGTATTCGATGGGCAAAGGCACTTCGCGCACGGCGGCGGCGCGCATGCCGTTCTCGCGGGAGACGAGAATGCAGCGCTTCGCATGATCGCGGTGCCCGACCACGGCTACGTTGCCGAGGGCGGCGGCGGAGCCTGCCATTTGCACCGCGGCTTTGGCCACGCCGTCCGTGCTCAGATAGGTCTTCCTGCCGTCCGCTGCCTTGACCGGGTAGATCGCCGTGACATCCTTCATCTGGTATCGAGAGACCAGGGCCTCGGCAATTTCCCATTGGGCATAGACGCGCACGGGGCGTATCCGCGCTATGGCATGGACAGCCTCGGCCAGCATTTCATTGACCGGCCCGGGTACCGGGGTTTCCTCTCCATCAGACAGGCCGGTATCGGGATCGACCTTGCCGGTGGCGGAGCGGTAGCCGAAGCTGTAGGCGACGATGCTGTCCGCTTCGCGGGCGCTGAATGTCGGATAGTGCCAGCGGAAACCAGCCTCGGCCATGACGGAGGCAAGCTGGCGGGCGGTCGCCTCGTCGCCGAGTTCTCCTTCCAGCGTCCTGGTCATGAGCCGTTCCAGCATTGCAATCTCGCCGGAGAGTGCGCCGGTATCGGCAGGCGGCCGGACTACCGCCGACCGCGCCAGTGCGGATGGGCCGCCGATAAGCGCCGCCGATCCGCCGAACAGCCCGCCGAACAGCGCGCCGAACAGCACTGGGCGCCGACTGGTCATTTCCTGCCTCCGGCCGTGCTGACGGGACATCCGGTTGCAACCGGATTGCAGCGCCATCCGCTCGCCTCGGGGGAGAGGTGATAGCCGTTGCCGTAGATGTTGGGGGCGGAGAGATAGTCGGTGGAGACGATCTGCGCGCCGCTGGCGAGAGCCGCATCCCGGCGGACGGCGTCGTCGCGGCGGGCATCGACGGTATCGATATCGGCGCGGGTCCGAACCAGATAGCCCTTGCGCACCGCCTCGCGGATGGCGTCGCCATGCGTCAGGGCGTTGTCCTGGAGCATGAAGGCCGTATGGGCCATCCCCGGCTTGCCCTGAACGAAGGTCATGCGTCCCTCCAGCGAAGGTCGCCCTTCGAGATAGGGCGTGAAGGCCTTGAGGTTCATGGCGGGGACCAGGAACAGGAAGATGAACTTCCCGCGCGCCTTGCCCAGTGTCGGCCAGTGCCCGGCCAGAACGGCGGATTCCAGCGTGGGCATGGATCCGCGCACGTCGTCCGGCGTGATCACCTTGTCGCGCCCGAGCACGGCGCGGATGGTGTCGTCGACTTCCTCGAACTGGGTCTTGTCGAATGGCGGCACCACGGTGGCGCCCGGGATGACGCGATCGAGACCGGAGAGCTTGGGCTCCAGGAGGACGAAGACCGGGCTATGGTTCGGCCCCGCATCCGACCATTGCTTCAGCAGGGTCAGGCAGGACCGGAAGGTCGGGCACTGGCTGCGGAAGTCCAGGTCGGCAAGGTGCAGGACCTTGAGGCCGGGTTTCGCCAGTTCCTCGCGGTAGATCGGCGCCAGGTCCGTTTCCCCTTTCGCGCGCAGTTCGCGGTAGGGCAGCGGGTCGGCATAGGCGCCGCCGCGCGGGTCGGGCTGGAGATCGAGTTCGATGCTGCGCACGCCGCTGCGAAGCTGGGCCTGCAGGGGCATCTGCACGTAATCGAGCATCCCGGTCATGTCGCTCATGCCGCCGGGGTGCTCGTCTTTCATGGCGGCGCGCTGTTCGGGGGACATGGCGTCGGTCATTGCCGCGGCCAGCGCGGTCAGGCGCGGGGCCATGACCGTCATCGTGCGCGGATCGGCGGGCAGGGCATAGCTGTTGTGCGTGCCGATTACCTGGATCCGGTTGATCGGCATGCCGTCGGCGGCGTCTGCCGGTTTCGTCTCCTGCGCCTCACCCCAGGCCGCGCTCGCAAGGAGCGCGGCCGTGGCGGTCATGACCGCTCCTATGGTCGTTCTTTTCATGGTTTGCGTCCCGAGGGGCCAGAGCGGATCAGAAGCTGACGTTGACGAAGCCGCCCACCGTGCGGCGCGCATTGGGCGAGGTGTAGTGCAGCAGGCCGAGCGGACCGTACTGCTGCCAGCCCGTGGAGAAGTACTTGTCGAACAAGTTGCGGGCATAGACGCCGATCTCGATCGGGCGGTTCGGCAGGGTCACGCTCATGCGCGCATTGACGAGGCCGTAGCCGTCGACGTGCGACCAGTCGGGCTGGCCCACGACGGTCCAGTATTCGCTGCGATAGGCATAATCGGCATGCGCCTTCAGGCCGAGGCCCGAGCCGAATTCATGCTCGTAATCGATCGCTGCGGTGCCGGACCATTCGGGCGAATTGGTCAGACGCGAGCCGGTGTAGTTGGTGGTGGCGTTGTAGACGTAGTCGGTGAACTTCGCATCTGTGTAGGTCAGCGCGCCGGAGAGCTGGAGGCCGCGCATCGGTTGCACCACGAGGTTGCCCTCCACGCCCTGCGTGCGCAGGCCGCCGGCATTGCCGATGACGGTGGCATCGAGCAGGCCGCCCGAACCGTCCGGGATCTTGGTCAGGATCGTCGCCTGGAAGTCCTTGAAGTCGGAACGGAACACGTCGAGGTTGAAGCGCAGGCGGCGGCCGAACCACTCGGACTTGATGCCCGCTTCCCAGGCCTTGACGGTTTCGTCCTCATAGGGCGCATACTTGTTGCCGACGAAGGCGATTCCTGCGGGTTTGTAGCCGGTGGAATAAGTCGCATAGAGCATGACATTGTCGGCCACCTGCCAGGTTGGCGCGATGCGGAATGAGAAGTTGTCGCCCTTTACCCGGCCGAAGTCGTAGGCAGGCGCGGCGCTGGAGGCCGTGAAGGTGGGCGTATAGCCGGCGATCGGCAGCGGGTTGATCGTGACATAGTCCAGGCTCTGGGAATTGTTGTCGTGCGTAAAGCGCCCGCCCAGCGTCAGCGCGATCCGGTCGGTGAAGTTGAACTTGAGCTGCCCGAACGCGGCCATGGTCTCGTTCACGGAGTCGAAAAGCGAGGCATTGCCGGTTTCGCCGATGGCGCCGGTCAGCGCGATCAGGGTCGGCAGCGGGGTGCCTTGGGCATCGTAGAGCGGCTTGCCGCCGGTCGACCACTGGAGCTGCGTCTGGCGGGCATGGAGGCGATTGTAGAACGCGCCGACGAGGTATTCCACGAAACCGCCGGTGGGCGAGGCGAAGTGGATTTCCTGGCTGAACTTGTCGGTATCCAGCTCGCCGAGGTTGAAGGGGATATAAGCGTAGCGGTCGTAGGGCGCGAGGCTGGCCGGGGTCGAATTGTCGTAGCGGGTCGCGCGATAGGCGGTGATCGAGGTCAGTTCGTGATCGCCGATGGCGGCATTGGCGCGCAGCGAGGTGCCCCATTCTTCCGTGGTGATCTCTCCGAAGGAGGAATCCGCCGTGTCCGCGCTCCTGGGGCCGGGGTAGACGCCCAGTTCGTTGAGGATCGCGGTCAGTTCCGCCGACTGGCCCGAAACCGGCGTGCGCACGCTGCTGTCCCAGTGATAGGCATAGTCGCCCGAGAGCGTCAGGTTGAAGCGGTCCGACGGTTCGAGATAGAGACGGGCGCGGCCGCCGTACTCGTGCTGGGAGCCGACCTTGCGGTCCAGCGTGACGTTGCGTCCGAAGCCATCGAAGGCCTGGTCGAAGCCCGAAACGCGAAGCGCCGCGATCTGACCGAGCGGCACGTTCGCGGTGGCATTCAGGATACGCTCGTCATGCTGGCCGAAGCTGGCGCTGCCGCGCAGGGACCATTCGCCCAGTTTGGGCTTGGTCGTGGTGACGGCGATCACGCCCGAAGTGGCGTTCTTGCCGAACAGGGTGCCCTGCGGGCCCATCAGCACGTCCACCCGGTCGATATCGACGAGACCGGTGAGGCCGTTGGCGCGCTGCCCGTCCATCACCACGTCATCGACGACGACGCTGACTGACTTGGCGTTCGAAAAGTCGAAAGAGGTGCTGCCGACGCCGCGGATCTGGAACGCTGCGCCCTGCGTCGGATCGTATTGCACGCCGGGCATCGTGTACTGGAGATCGGTAACCGAAGTGTAGCCGCTCTTCGCCAGCGTTTCGCCGTCGATCGACTGGATCGCCAGCGGCACTTTCTGGCTGCTTTCCGCGCGGCGCTCCGCCGTGACGGTGATTTCGGGAAGCGCGTCTTCGCTGGCGGGTGCTTCCTCGGCATGGGCGGCCATGGCCCAGAAAGGAACGATGGCACTGGCAAGGATCGTCGAGAGAAGGTGGGTGCTGCGCTTGCGCTGGAAAGCAGACATGGGTGGGCTCCGTCCTGTTGTCGGACGGGCCTCTACGGTGAGTCTGTGACTCTTTCGGGACAATCGTACCGGATAAAAAATCTAAAAGTGCGACAGTTTAAAACGATCGTACGGTAACGTCCCATTCTTTCAGGACATCGATCGGAGCGGGCCAGGCGCTATCCGTGGCCATGAAACGCAGGCTCGCGCCGATCACGCCCATGACCATGGCCTGCACTCTTGCGCGATCCGAACCGGGAGGAATTCCCAGCCATTCCGCGAACTGGAGATGGACGTTCTCCGCACGGCGCCGACGCATGTCGATGGCGAAGGGCAGGACGGCGGGATCGGTCAGGGCCTGAAGCGCGCACTCGTGCGTGAGGCGCACGATCTCGCGGGTGCGGAGATTGGCGTCACGCGCCAGGATCTGGCTGCGCATTCGCCGATAGAGCGCTTCCACCCCGGCGAAGAGGATGTCCCGCTGGCCCGGGAAGTGATGCGCGACGCTGGATGTCGCGACCCCGGCGAGCTGGGCGACCGCGCGATGGGACAGTGCGCCGACGCCCTGGTCGGCAATCAGGTCGGCGATGTGATCGGCCAGGATACCCTTGGTCCCCTCGGGAACGGGCGCGGTCTCGTCATGCGCGGGAGCAGCGGGAACGGCGAGCCGGTCGACCAGCGCCATGTGCCAATCCGTGGCAGAGGGCACGGGCAGGGCGTTCCCATCGCGCAAAAGTCCACGAATGGTCGAATGGCGCAGCAGGCGATAATCCGTTTCCTCGGCCAGCACGATGGAGAACGGCAGTTCGTCCAGGCAATAGCTGGCGATCCGGTTCGCCAGTCGATCCGCCTGGGGCCGGCCGATCAGCATATCGCGCCAGAGGCCCTCGCGCTCGTCCAGCAGTTCGGCGATCCGGGGCAGCGTAGCCGGTTCGCGGCTGGCGAGCAGGATCAGTTCGCACGTGACGATGGCCGAATGCCGTCCCGGCCCGGCGCTCTGGTCCAGCCATTCGCAGACGAGATCCGGCAGGATGCCGGTCGAGAGCGGGTCGACAGGTCCCAGCCGCTCACGCCATTGTACGCGCTGCTCGGCCATGATCCCGATCTCGCGGTCGAGCGTGGCCTCAACCAGCCGGGCACGATCCCCGATGCGATAGCTGATCGAGCCGACCGAGGTTCCGGCTTCCTCCGCCACCGTCCTCAGGCTCATTCCCGAAAGACCTTTCGTCGCGATGACCTTGCGAGCCGCATCGACGATGCCGGTAATTTCGCGCGAACTGGAACGGGCATGGCTTACGGTGGGTGATCTCATGCCCTACTGCATATCGCGCCCGGCGCGTCAGTCCAGAACGCGCGGGGGTCGTCCTTGGGGATTGCGGATGGCGGCCTCTTCAGTGCTGCAGATCGGCGGGCACCAGCGCAAGGTTCTGAATGGCGGCCAGACCCCACTGCGCGGCATCGTTGGTGGAGAGGCCCGGAATTTCCGCGGTGCCTTCGGATGCCGTCACCGTGGAAGGCTCGGAAGTGTGCGCGCCGATGCCGAATTCTTCCCAGGCTCGCCGGGCCAGGGCACGGTCGCCCAGCGCATGGGCGGCATAGGCGGTCAGGCGCGAGTGGGCCTGCCGCAGGTTGTGCCCGCGCGGCGCTTCGCCGAAGCGCCTTTGCCACTGCTCGGCAGGGGCATTGTACCAGGCGCAATAGTCGATCCAGGCGGAGCGGTAGCGTGGAGCGTCGATCAGCGGCAGAACTTCGGCCATGATTTCCACCACCCCGAACACGGCATTGAGATGGCTGACGCTGATCTGGTCGCCGCCGGAAACGAAGCGGCCGCTGGCAAGATCGAAGTTGGCGCCCCCCGCCCACCACTGGCGGGGCAGGGCGGCGATGCTGTCCATTCCCGCGGCGATGCGATCGCGCCAGTAGCAGTTGCCGGTGCGTTCCCATTCGGTGAACCAGGCGGCGACCAGACTGCCCCAGCTCGTGCCGAACTGAAGCTGTATCACGCCTTCGGGCAGGTCTCTCCCCCCGGCGACGGCCGCGATCCCGCCGGGCGGCAGCGATTCCGGCGCGCGATCCGCAACCTTGCGGCCGATATCGACAGTCTGGAGCGCGCGGTCGGAATGGACCAGCGCGCGCATCAGGTCTCCCACGCGCTCATCGCCGGTGAGATAGTAATGGATGCGGCGATAGGCGGCGTTGGAGACCCGAGGCTGCTTCGAACTGTCGCTCCAGTGCTGGACGCCGTGCCGGGTCCCCAGTCCTGCCCATGGGCCGGCATGGTATACGTCTACTTCGCCGGTGTGCCGCGTCATGGCCTCGGCCATGCGGAACAGGTCGGCGCGGCCGGTACGCAAGTAGCTGTACCAGAGCCAGAGGTCGGTCGAGAGTTCGCTGTTGTCCCAGGCATAGCCGCCGATATCGTAGCGCCACTGGTGCCGGTCGGCATCGTAAGTGTGCATGACGTCGCCGTGGTTCCAGAAGCCGTACCAGTGGCGGCGCGCGATCTCGCCCTGGTAGTGGTCTAGCAGGATGTCGTTCCGGCGCTCCACCGCCTGCGCCGCGGCGCCTTGGGCGGCAGGCAGGGCCCAGTCTCCGAAGACCCCCGCCGCCCGGATCCTTGCGGGGCTCGCCTGAAGGCGCGACGGAAGAGCGACATGGGCGGCATAGCTTTCCAGCGTTGCCGCATCGGGTGTGGCGGGCAGCGCCCAGAGCCATAGCTCGTTGGTGCGTGCGATGCCTCTGGCGGAATCCCAGCCCGGTTCGTAGTCCTCGTAAGTCACGTCGAGACCCCGGTTCTGGGAGGCATAGTCGGTCATGCCCTGGGGGTCGCGATAGGAGCGCATGTCCATGGCCGGGGCATCGGGCGCCCAGAGCCATGCGGTAAGTTCCGCCTCGTCACCGGCCGCGCCGGCGATATCGAGTTGGACCGGGTGACGCTTCCAGAAGTCGGCCATGCCGATCGCCGCGCCGCCCTGCGGGGAGCCGACATAGGCAAGGCCCCGGGCGCGATGGCCTTCGAGCGACTGGATCGGCGCGCGGCCCTTGCGGGTTCGCTTGGTCACCACGAAGCCCTCGGACGAGCCCTGGAACAGCCGGAAGTCGCCCCAGGCGGGGATGCTGTCCAGCAGCGGTGCGAACTTTTCAGGCAAGGCTGCGATATCCGGCGCGGCGCGGCCATCGATCTGCGCGTGGCGGAACGCCTCGCCGGGATCGCGGCGCAGGCCGGTCAGCGGGCGGACGGCTTCGGCGAAGAGACCCTTCTCGGTGGCGAGGCGGACATGACGATCGTGCAGCGCGCCGCGCATCGGTACGCGTGCGGTTACGCCCAGGCCCGAGAGGAAATCGTGTTCGGCATCGCCGTCCCAGATGAAGCTGTGTATGATCCGCACCGCGTCGCTACCGCTGGTGAAGTAGAGCCGCAGGCTGAAGGGCAACCATGCGCGGGCTTTTCCGGCATGGACGCCGTCGATCCTGATGACAGCGCGGACCGGACCGGATTGCTCGACGGTCACGCTGTCGATGCGGCTGGCGAAGTCCTGCCGGGAGACGGTTTCGGCTTCCTCGCCCGAGGCGGCATCCTGCGCGCGGGCTACCAGCGCAACATCGCGCAGCAGCACGCGGCCGTCGCGCTCGGCGGAAGCGATCACTGCGCGTCCCTGTCGCGGCACCTGCCAGCGTGTGGGGCCGACCGTGACGATCACTGCTTCCGCGTGCAGATCGACCGTGACCTTTGCGGTCGTTCTCGGGGCGCGTCCCGGGGCGATCCGCACGTGTTCCGGTGCATGATGTCCGGCGGGGAGGGCATGGCCGCTCCACTTGATCGAGCCGTCCGGCCAGAACGCCAGCGGCCAGTTCTGTACCGGCACTGCCGTTCCATCCTCCCTTTGCGCGGCAAGGCCCTCCACGCGGCGCAGAGTGCCCTGCGGCCAGGGAAGGCCGAAGCTCTGTCCTGCGTCCCAGAGCGGATGCTTTCCGTCCAGCCAGAGCAAATCCGCGCTCGCGGACTGAGCAGGTGCGGCCAGTACGCGGCCCGGAAAGGAGAAGGCCGCGCCTCCGAGAAGACCGGCGCGCAGCAGCGCACGACGTGAGCAGGGCATAAGCGTTCCTGAAATCAGAGATGCGAGACGGTGAAATGGCGCAGCCGCAAATGGCTGGCCGTCGTGCGCAAGGCGAAGTGGCCGCTGGTCAGGGGGCGAGGATCATCGAAGGCAAAGAGCTGTCTGCCATCGCGAAAGAACCCGATCTGCCCGCCATCGGCCGTCAGGCGAATGCGCTGCCAGCGGTTGGCGACGAGCATGTCCTGCGGGTCGCGGCGGTCGTTTTCCGGCAGAAGCGGCCTTACGCCGGGCCTGCCGATATAGCGCCGAAAGCGCGTGGTGGAATTGCCGTTGCCGCCGAGACCGACGTAGTAGGTTTCGAGGCCGTCATAATCCTCGAACTTGCCCGAACGTGGGCGGGCCAGCGCATTTCCGTCGGGCGCGGCAGGGTCCTGTGCCATCCAGAAGCAGTTGAGATCGCTCACCCGGTCATGCGTGCCGCCGGCAGACACGGCCTGCGCTTCGTAGTCGATGGCAATCCGGCCTTCCAGACGCGGCAGGAACCACAGCGTCAGCCCTGCCGGCGCCGTGATGTCGAGCATGCCCCGGGTTGCCGCGACCTGCGCTCCTGCTTCCGCTTCGATCCGCCATTGCCTCAGGCCATGGCGAAAGTCGTCGGCGTAAAGGCGTCCACCGGCGCGGGGATAGGCCGAGGCCGGCAGGAAGCATGCGCCTGCCAGCCCCGCGACGATCGCGCGGCGTGAAAGTCCCGCAGCGCTCACAGCTTGGCCCGGACGCCGAAATAGAGGCGGCGGCCGTACGTCTCGATCACGTTGCGGCGATAGACGCTGTTGGCGTTCTCGATACGGGTGGAATCGGTGAGGTTCACGCCTTCCAGGAACACCGAGACATGCGGATTGATCACATAGCTTGCGGAAGCATCGAACTGGCCGAAGGATTCGCCGAACGAGGGGTTGTTGCCGCGATCTACCGCGTTGATCAGGTAGCGGCTGCGCCAGTTGTAGGAGCCGCGAATGGCGAAGCGGCCATCGTCATAGAACAGCGAGGCATTGTAGCTGTTGCGCGAGACACCGGGGAAAGGCAGCGAGGCGCCGGTGAAGTAGTCCTTGCCCTCATAGCCGCTGTCGCTGTTGAAGGTGTAGTTCGCGGTCACGCCCAGGTTGCTCAGCAGTCCGGGCAGGAAATCCAGTCCCAGCTGCACCCCGGCCTCCACGCCCTGGATAGTGACGTGCTGGGTGCCGTTGACCGGCAATCGGATCGTGTAGACCTGCCCGTCGATTTCCTCTTCCTGGCTCTGGGTATCGATGAACGACTTGATATCCTTGCGGAATGCCGTGACCGAGACATAGTTGGTGCGCGACAGGTAGTATTCGAAGCCCAGGTCGTATTGCCAGGCACGATAGGGCTTGAGGCCCGGATTGCCGCGCGATCCGGTGAGCGCCACGGAATCCAGCCTGACGTTGGGTGCCATCTGCGAAGGTGCCGGGCGCGCCAGCACGTCGGAAGCGGTCGCGCGGAGCACCAGCTTGCGCGGGATCACTTCGGCACGCAGGTTCAGTGAGGGCAGCAGTACCGTATATTCGCCCGTGTAGCGCGCCGGGGTGATTACGCCGTCGGTGCTCTGGCTACCGCTGGAGACGGTGCGCGTATGCACCAGGCGCGCGCCGATCACGCCGGAAAGATCGAAGCCCAGGTCGGCGTTGAACGCGCCCTGGAAATAGCCGGCGATGGTCTTTTCGGTGACCTTGTAGGTGTCGAGCGGCGAGATGCTGGTGTAGGGATCGGGCACGCCGATCGCATTGGCCAGATCGGGGCCGAGGTTCCACCAGCGGTCGATGCCGGAGAAGCCGAGGTCGCCGGTCTTGAAGAAGCTGCCGTCGCCCATGCCGCCATATGTGTTCAACAGATCCCGGATCGTGGCGAGCTGCGCGGCCGGGCTGGTCGTGCCGAGCACCTGGGTGCCGGTGACGCCGGAGCGGGTCAGCGTGGTCTGCCCGGTGATGCCGTTGAGCGTATAGACCGCGTTCTGGAAGCGGCTGCTGGAGACCAGCTGGTTCAGTTCGATGCCGCTCTTCAGCGAGGTCAGGAAGCCGCTTTCGTCGGGCCGGTACTCGGCATCGAACTTGCCGCCGGTTTCGCGCTGCTTGTTAAGGCGCGGGCGTGCCTCGACCGAAAGGGTGTTGATGCCCTGCGTGGTCGTGGTGTCGATCGGCAGGATGATGTTCGGCGCGTTCTGCGGGTTGTTGTAGTCGATCGTGATCCACGGCAAGGCGTCCTTGCCGGATACCGATGCGGTCACGTCCACTTCGTCGTTCAGCACGCGCGAGGCGGCATAAGTGCCGCGCGCGGAGAACTTGAACTGCCCGGTGGTCCATTCACCGCCGATGATGCCGTTGAAGGTACGGCGATTGAGGCTGCCGATGACGCTGCGATAGTTGACGCTCGGCCCCGAACCCGCGTTGGAGCCGTTGATGAAGGTTACGGATTGCGCCGTCTCGTCGCGGATGACGACGCCGGTGGGGTCGATGCCGCCGTTAGCCACCGACTGGGTGGTGCTGAGCTGGAGGTACTGGTCGTCCGAGATGGTGTCGCTGCGGGTATATGTGCCTTCGACATAGGCACGGAAGTCGTCGTTGGGGCGCCATTCGAGAATGCCGTTCAGGGCATAGCGCTTGGTCGGCTCGGTGGCGGTGATGTAGCGCGGAATATCGGGGTAGAAATCGCCGAAGCCGCTGCCGTCGAGATCGACGCAGCGTGCCTGGTTGCGTCCCGACAGGCAGTTCTGCGCGGCAGGCGTTGCCGGTTGCCGGGTTTCGACCTGGCGCCAGCCGGTGGTGCGGGCCTGATCGTAGCGGATCGTGCGGTTCTCGTAAGTGCCCGAGAGGAGCACGCCGATGGTGTCATGGGCGAAGAGCTTCGACCCGATCACGGCGAACTTGGGGTCCACCTTGTCGGCCAGTTCGTTGTAGATGCCCTGTGCGGAGCCTGCCAGATAGCCTTCCCTGGCATCGAAGGGGCGGCGGGTGATGATGCGTACGGTGCCGCCAAGGCCACCCTCGGTCATGTCCGGGGTGGCGGATTTCAGCACTTCGAGGCGAGAGACGAATTCGGCCGGAAGATCGCGGAAGTCGACTGCGCGATTGCTGCCGTTGCCCGCTGCCGCCGCGATCGAGGTGGAAAGCGCCGACTGGCCGTTGATTTCCACGCGGTTGAGCGAGGCATCGGCACCGCGAATGGTGATCGCCTGCCCCTCGCCGCCGCTGCGGGTGATCTGCACGCCGGTCACGCGCTGGAGCGCTTCGCCGATGTTCTTGTCGGGGAACTTGCCGACGTCCTCCGCCGAGATCGCATCGACGACTTGCGCGGAATCGCGCTTCGCCGCGAGCGAGTCGGCCAGGCTCCTGCGGATGCCGGTAACGATGATGTCGGCCCGCTCTGCGTCTGGAGCCGTCGCCTCCGGCGTTTCGTTTCGCTGCTGGGCTTCCTGGGCGAAGGCGGAGGTGCTGGTAAGGAGAAGCGCCAAGGCGCCGCTGAGACGATACACGACAATATGCCCCTTTTTGTCGGACTAAAAACGAAGCCGAGGGGCTAATGTCTATCGAATTGGTTGACAAAAAAGATTTTCTAACGGCTCAGGTAGGATCCGCGCGGCGTCGATGACCGTTGAGTGCTGAAAATATGAAAGTTTTCACGCCGATCACCTTCGCGGCGGTGAGTGGGACTAGCGCTCATGCAAAGGCGCAAGGTCGCTTTGACAAACCTCATAAGAAAATGCATCGATTGCAATTACACTGAGTAATAACGCAACCCGGTTATATCAGTGATCGCTCGCGGCAAAGGCGCCGATGCCGGTTTCCGCCCTGACGCGCTGGGCGGGATAGCCGGCCTTGTCGATCGCGGCGCGGGGGGAGCGGTCGAACCGGGAAATCAGCCAGATCGCCAGGAACCCGGCCGGAACCGAAAAGATCGCGGCCGAACTGTAGGCGAAGGGCGCCGGGCCGAGGCCGAAGGTGGTGGTCCAGACTGCCGGTGACAGCAGTGTCAGGACGAAGGCCGTGAGCAGGCCGATCGTCCCGCCCCAGGCTGCGCCGCGCGTGGTGCAGCCGCTCCACAGCAGCGACAGGATCAGCACCGGGAAATTGCCGGAGGCCGCCAGCGCGAAAGCCAGGCTGACCATGAAGGCGACGTTCTGTTTCTCGAACACCAGTCCCAGCAGCACGGCCAAGGCGCCCAGCGCCAGCGTGGTGAGACGCGACACGCGCAGTTCGTCCGCCGAACTGGCCGCGCCCTGTTTGAACACGGTGGCGTAGAGATCGTGGCTGACCGCGGAGGCGGCCGACAGCGTCAGGCCCGCCACGACCGCCAGGATCGTCGCGAAGGCCACGGCGGAAATGAAGCCCAGGAAGGCATTGCCGCCGATCGCGTGGGCCAGGTGGATGGCCGCCATGTTGCCACCGCCGCGCAGCGTACCCGCCGCGTCCATGTATCCGCCCTCGGTGCCCACCAGCACGATGGCGCCGAAGCCGATGATGAAGGTCAATATGTAGAAGTAGCCGATCCAGCCGGTCGCCCAGAGCACGGACTTGCGGGCTTCCTTCGCGTCCGGCACGGTGAAGAAGCGCATCAGGATATGCGGCAGGCCCGCCGTGCCCAGCATCAGCGCAAGGCCGAAGGAGATGGCCGAAACCGGGTCCTTGATGAAGCCGCCCGGCGCCATGATCGAACGGCCCCGCTCGGCCGCTTCCGCCGTGCCTGCACCATCGGCAAGCGCCATCCGGGTCTTCACTTCGACCGCGCGGGCGAAGAGGGTCTCCAGCGAGAAACCCATCTGCGCCAGTACCATCAGGGCCATGAAACTGGCGCCGCCCAGCAGCAGCACGGCCTTGATGATCTGCACCCAGGTGGTGGCGCGCATGCCGCCGAACAGCACGTAGAGCATCATCAGCGCGCCCACGATCACCACCGCCACGGCATAAGGCAGGCCGAACAGCAGCTTGATGAGCTGCCCCGCGCCCACCATCTGCGCGATCAGGTAGAAGCTCACCACCAGCAGGGTGCTCACTGCCGCAAAGCTGCGCACCGGGGGCTGGGCGAAGCGATAGGAGGCGACGTCGGCAAAGGTGAAGCGCCCCAGGTTGCGCAGCCGTTCTGCCATCAGGAACAGCAGGATCGGCCAGCCGACCAGAAAGCCGGTGGAATAGATCAGGCCGTCGTAGCCGTCGTTGAAGATCTGCGCCGAAATGCCGAGGAAGGAGGCGGCCGACATATAGTCGCCTGCCATCGCCAGCCCGTTCTGGAAGCCGGTGATGCCGCCCCCTGCCGTGTAGAAGTCGGCGGCGCTGCGGGTGCGCGCGGCGGCGGCCTTGGTGATCCAGAGCGTCAGGCCGACGAAGGCGACGAACATGGCGATCGCGACCCAGTTCACGGGCTGGCGCTGGGCTTCGCCCTCCAGCGCGGCCGCCATCGCGGGCAAGGGCAGCGCGGCAAGGACGTTCGCAGCAAGGATGGCGGCGGCACAGGTCAGGCGGCGGCGCGGGGTCATGCGCCGTGATCCTTCAGGATGGCCGCCATGCGCGCATCGTAGTGCCGGTTGGCCTGTGCGACGTAGATGCCGGTCAGCGCGATCGCCAGCAGGATCAGGCCGAGGCCAATGGGAATGCCGATCGAGGTCACGCCGGTTCCGATCGGCGTGCCCAGCAGCGCCTTGTCGAAGGCTATCAGCAGCAGGTAGCCGACGAAGGCGCAGAACACCAAGACAGTGAGCCACCAGCCAAGCCGCGCTCGCCGCCGTACCAGGGCCTGATATTCAGGGTCTGCCGCAATGGCCGCAATCAGCGCCTCTTCCCGCACGCCCGGCATAGTCCTCACCCTTATGTCTTCTTGCGAAGGCATAGTAAGTTGGGAAAATGCTTTTGCAACAGCGCCTCGCCTTCGTGGTTAGGCGAGAACGGCGATCAGGACAGCACGCGCTTGGTGAAAGCAGCGGCCGCGGCGAGACCGTCCGGGGCTACGCCATGACCGGTGCCGGGCGAGACATGAGTCTCTACGGGAACGCCGGCGGCGGCAAGGGCGGCTTCGGCAAGCTCCATCGAGCGGAACGGCACGACTTCGTCCTCGGTGCCGTGGATCAGCAGGACCGGGGGGCGGCTGCGGATGTCCGTGGCCAGGCGCTCGGGCGCTACGAGCATGCCGGAAATGCCGACAATGCCCGCTGCCGGTTGTGGCCGGCGAAGGCCCGCGTGAAGGGCCATCATCGTGCCCTGGCTGAAACCGATCAGGACCAAGCGGTCATCGCCCAGCCCGGCCTGTTCCAGTTCGTGGGTGATGAAGGCATCGAGGACCGGCGTGGCGGCGTCCGCTCCGGCGGCGCGTTCGGCCATGGAGAAAGTCTCGATGGGCCACCACTGGTGCGCTGCGGCCATCTGCGGGATCTGCGACGGAGCATCGGGCGCGACGAAGGCAGCCCCGGGCAGGGCGGGCTGCATCATCGCCGCCAGCGAGATGAGATCCTCGCCGTTGGAGCCGTAGCCGTGGACCAGGATGACGAGGGCATCGGGTGCGGCGCCGGACAGCGGGGCAAGGCGGGGACCGTCGAGCAACATGGGTATCCTTTCAATTGGCGCCCGCCGCCGGATCGATCACCGGCCGCGTCAGAGGCTTTCGGCCCATTCGATAGCGGCATCGGCGACTTTCTCCCAGCCCGGTTCCAGCAGTGTCCAGTGCGACCGGTCGGGAAATTCGAGATAGTCGGTGCGGGCGGGCGCCCGGCGCTGCTTGCGGTGGATCGCGCGCGTCATCGCGGCATCCGCGATCAGGTCCCGGCCGCCGCCGATCAGCAGGAGCGGCGGGCGCGCAGGGTTGGCCCAATCGATCTTCATGGGCTTGACGATGCCGTCCCAGTAGACCCGCCCCGGCGTCGGCACGACGTAGCGGTCGTAGGCGGTCTCCGCCTCGGCGGGGGACAGCGTCTGTGCGAAACGCCGGGCGAAGAAGCGGCGCGACATCTGCTTGGCCTTCCCCCGGCTGAACGGATCGAGGAAGACGGGCAGCGCCGAGACCAGCGCATGAGGGAAGATTGGCACGCCCGGCGTCGGTGCGGGATCGATCGCGACACCGGCCGCGCCCAGTCCGCGGTCGAGCAGGTGCTGGACGAAGACGCCGCCCAGTGAATGGCCGATCAGGATCGGTGCTTCGGGCAGTGCGCTGACGATCGCGGCATAGTGGTCGACGATCCGGCGCTGGCCCAGGGCGCCAAGTTCTGGATGCGGCCGGGCGCGCAGCGCGGCGGGATCGCCCTCGTCCAGCGGCCAGTCCGGTGCGATCACCGTGTGGCCGCGCGCTTCGTAGCGGGCCTTCACATGCTCCCAGCTGCGCGCATTGAGCCAAGCGCCGTGGATGAGAACGATGGTCTTGCTCATCGGAAAACTCCTCTTGAGGGGCCGGCTTTACACCGCGTAGCGAGGTGCCGGGCGATTGCGGGACAAGTTGGGACGAAGCGCGCCGCGCGCCTTAAGGTAAGCGTCGAGATCGGCATTGTCCGGCAGGGCGGGAATGGTGATCGTCTCGCCGAGGTCGAGGCCCGAAAGTGCGGCATCGACCATGTCCTCCACGTCCATCACCATTTCGGCGGGCAGTCCGGCGAGTTGTTCCTCGGTCCAGATCGGCGTGCGGGTGATGCCCGGCAGCACGGCCTGCACGCGCACGCCCCTGGCGCCAAGCTCGACGTTCAGCGCCTCGGTGAAGGCCAGGACGTAGGCCTTGGTCGCAGGATAGACCGCCGTGAACCCGTCCGGCATGAGCGCCGTCACCGAGGTCATGTTGACGATCGTCCCGCTTCCGGCCTCGGCAAGGCGCGGAGCGATGGCGGCGGCAAGGCGGGTCACGGCCAGCACGTTGAGGTCGATCATGCCGGTGAGATAGGCCGGGTCGGCGCCGACGAACGCGGTCTCCCCGGCGATCCCGGCATTGTTGACGAGGCCGGTGATTGCAGCGTCCTCTTGCAGGTGCCGTTCGATGCGGGCGAGATCTTCGGGCCGGGAGAGGTCGGCGCTGAGGGTTTCGACCGTCACGCCGGTCTCGGCCTCCAGTCTTGCCGCCAGTGCTTCCAGCCGGTCGGCGCGGCGGGCGACGAGGATGAGGTCGTGGCCGCGCCGGGCGAGACGGTCGGCATAGACCGCGCCGATGCCGTCCGAAGCGCCGGTGATGAGGAAAGTACCGTTAGCCATGATGTCTGTCCTTTCTGGATGGGCCGTTGCGCCCTGTGAGAAGAGGAATAGACTGATCGGCGGAGCGGCAGGATCGGCGGTTCCGACATAAGACAGGCCAAAACTGACAAAGGGGCTTCCGGCATGTCCACCGCGCCGCGTATCAAGGCAGAGATCGGGCTGGTTCTCTATGCGAACTGTCAGGCCGCCATGGTCCACGGGATCACCGACCTGTTCGCCATAGCATCCCATTTCTCGGCAGCGCGGGGCGGGCCGCAGATCAGGGTCAGCCACTGGTCGATGGACGGCGCGGGAGACTTCTCGCGCGTTTCGGACAGTCACCCGGAGGAAGCGGGAAACCCGGCGATCCTGATCGTGCCGGGCCGCCTTTCCGGCCCCGCCGATGCCGAGGAAGCCGCGCCTTATGCCCGCTGGCTGCGCGATCGGCACGGCCAGGGCGCGACACTGGCGTCCTCTTGCGGAGGTGCCTTCATTCTGGCGGCGACGGGTCTGCTTTCGGGCCGCCCCGCCACCACGCACTGGCTTTTCGCAGACCGTTTCCGCGCCCGTTTCCCGGACGTGCGGGTGGAACCGGAAAGGATTGTGATCGAGGACGGAGACATCATCACGGCGGGCGGACTGATGGCCTGGACGGACCTGGGCATGCGGATCGTCGACCGGCTGCTCGGCCCTTCGGTCATGATCGAGACCGGCAAGTTCCTGCTGATCGACCCATCCGGCCGCGAGCAGCGCCACTACAGCAGCTTCGCCCCCCGCTTGACCCACGGTGACGAGCCGATCCTCAGGGTCCAGCACTGGTTGCAGCAGGGCGCCGGGCGCGGGGTCAGCGTTTCCGAGATGGCAGGGCGGGCCGCGCTGGAGGAGCGCACTTTCCTGCGCCGTTTCAAGACTGCCACCGGGATGCGGCCGGTCGAATACCTCCAGCACTTGCGCGTCGGCAAGGCGCGCGAACTGCTGGAATTCACCCGCCGCTCGGTAGACCAGATCGCCTGGACGGTGGGCTACGAGGATGCGACCGCGTTCCGGCGCGTGTTCAACCGCGTCATGGGCCTGTCGCCCGGCGAATACCGCAATCGCTTTTCCAGTGGAACCGACCTGCCGATAGCTGCCTGATCGGGTGTGTTCGCAGCCGCCGTCGGCCGCGTTTCCGCGACCTCCTGGAATTGGTTAACGATCGCTTAAATTGTTGAAATTTCAGCGCTACGTAAATGTCCGTATTGCAACGGATTGCGGAGACGTAGATAGGCCTGCTCCATTACATCCTTGCACGCCTGTTTACCTTTGTGTGGCGCGCAAGGTCTGTAAGGCATTGATTTACGGCGGATTAGCAATTTGGGGTGCGATCCGAACCGCTTGGGACGCAAATCGTCCTACAATGTCGATCATTGGGGTTTGATTTTTTGGTGGGGCACATGACGGAATCGAAGCAGAAGAACCGCAAGGGCACGGGCGCCGCAGTGGCAGCCGCGGGCGGTTCGCCAACCGGCAACACGCAAGTAACCGGCCCGCAGGTCAACGGCAGTCTGCCGCTCTATCGCGACCCGCGCCCGGTCCACAGCACCACCCACGCGCAAGCGGCAGTGGTCGTCGCGCCGACCGATTTCGCCTTCGCGGCCGGGGCGCCGATGATCCAGCTGACGGTCGACGAGTTCGAACGCGCCGCGCTCGACTATCCGATCCTGTTCTTCGGAGAGGACCGCCAGCCTTACGTCGTCACCGGTCTCGAGGCCGAGCGCAACCTGTTCGTCTCCGCAGGGCAGTACCAGACCGGCGCCTATATCCCGGCCTACCTGCGCCGTTATCCTTTCGTCTTCGCGCGTGACGAGGGCAGCGAACGCCTGATCCTCTGCCTCGACCATGCCTCGGGCCGGGTCGCCGAGGCCGAAGCCGAAGGCGCGGTCGCCCTGTTCGAAGGCGGCGAGCCGACCGAACTGACGCTTCAGGCCCTGCGCTTTTGCGAGAACTACGAAGCGGCGCAGGCCCGTACCCGTGCTCTGGTGGCGCTGCTCGAAGAGCTCGACCTGTTCGAGCTGAAGCAGGTTCACTACACCGCGCCGCAGGCCGCCGAGCCGAGCCTGCTGGTGGAATACCGCACGGTCGATCGCGCCCGTTTCGAGGCGCTTTCGGGAGAGCAGTTCCTGCGCCTGCGCGATCTGGGGGCGCTGCCCGCGATCCACGCGCAGATCGCCTCGCAGGCGAAGTGGGACGCTCTGGCCGCAGTCGCCCGCGCGACCTGATCCTCACAGGATAGAGAACCGTCCGGCCCTTACCGCATGCGCGGTGGGGGATGGGCGGTTCTGGCGCGTCGCGGCGCCTGAGCCAAACCGGCGGCATTTCCCAAAGCGCTGATAAGCGGGAAATTCTTTCGTCATTTTCTATGTGTTGTCCCGGATTCCTGCTGCGCCGGTGGTGGCGTAAGGCAGGGAAATCCAGCTCCGGGGGGCGGGCCGGGCGACGTGCCGATCAGGCCGTTCCTGATCAGGCAAGCGGGGGCTTACCTTGAACAATTCCGAACCTTTCGCCGGCCGTTCCAACGCGAGCAAGGTGAACGCGAACAAGGCGGGGGCGCGTGCATCGCGCCGCTCCTGGCGCACAAGCGCATCCGCCGCCACTCTGGCGGCGATGCTCGTTTCCGGCGGCGCCGTTCCGGTTCAGGCCTGGGCGCAATCCGCGCCTACCCCCTCTCCGACACCTACTCCCGCGATCACCCCCGATCCCATCGTGATGCCGCCCGTCGGATCGCAGATCAAGAATCCGCTGACCGGTGAGATGGAAGTCGTCACCGAGCAGATGCCGCCGATGCAGGTGAAGACCGCCAGCGACAATGTGATCCTGCTTGCCACCCAGGTCGGCCAGACTTTCGAGGTTTCGGGCACGACTTACACGGTTACTGCCGTCACGGCCGAAGTCGGCGGGCCGGTCACTTCGGTTTCGCTGCAAAGCTCGGCCGACAACACCGTCAGCACGAACGATGTCGTGATCTCGATCGCGCCTGCCACCAATGCCAGCGGGGCTGACGATATCGCCCTGCCGTCCGATCCAGGCGACCATGTCTATCGCAACGTCCAGCGCGGTCGTAGCGGCGGCAACGGGCATATCGGCGCGCTGTTCATTTCCGCCGGTGACGGCGGTTCCGGTGCTAACGGTCCGAACATCACCGATTCGATCTCCGGCTCGATCACCTCGCAATCGGGCGGCCTTGCCGCCGTCATCGTCCAGAGCATCGGCGGCAACGGCGGCAAAGGCGGCAACGGCTATCTCGGGTCGGACGGCGGCACCGGCGGTACGGCTGGGGTGGGCGGGGACGTCAGCCTGGTCAGCACGGCGGACGTGGTGACCACCGGCTCCGGCGCCTATGGCATCCTCGTCAGCAGTTCCGCGGGCAAGGGCGGCGCGGGCGGTGACGGCTGGCTCTCCGGCGGCGGTTCGGGCGGCGGTTCGCCGGGCGTGGGCGGCAATGCTTCGGCCACCAACCGGGGAACCGTGGCCACCAGCGGCGCGGGCGCGATCGGCATCCTGGCGCAGAGCCTGGGCGGCACGGCGGGCAGCGGCGGGGACAGCTTCGGGCTTGTCGCGTCCAGCGGCGGCGGCAGCTTCGGCGGCAAGGGCGGCAATGTCGTCGTCAACCAGAACGGCGTCGTCCAGACTTCGGGTGAAGGCGCGCATGGCGTGCTGGCGCAGTCGGTCGGCGGCTCGGGCGGCAGCGGCGGCACCAGCGGCGGCGTCTTTGCCGATTCCAGCTCCGGCGGCGCGGGCGGCCCCGGCGGCAATGCCACGATCACGGCGGGTTCGGATTCCTCCACCAAGACCACCGGTGACTATGCGCATGCCTTCTTCGCCCAGTCGGTGGGCGGCGGCGGCGGTAACGGCGGCACCACGATCGGCGCGGTCGCGCTGGGCAGCTCCGGCAGCCAGGGCAGCGACGCCGGAACCGCCAGCATCGCCATCGCCAACGGCGCCTTCGTTTCGACGGCGGGCACCGGTTCCTACGGTGTGATGGCGCAGTCCATCGGCGGCGGCGGCGGCAATGCGGGCGTCAGCGGCGGCCTCGCCTCGCTGGGCGGAACCGGCGCGGGCGGCGGCAATGGCGGTTCTGTCTACGTTTCCTCCGGCGCGACGATGGTGACCACCGGAGACTCGGGCAAGGGCATCTTCGCCCAGTCGATCGGCGGCGGCGGCGGTTCGGCCGCCGGCACGGGCGGCCTGGTAGCGCTGGGCGGATCGGGCGCGGGCGGCGGCAACGGCGGCCTGGTGGAGATCACCCAGACTTCGGCAGGCTCGATCACGACGTCCGGGGCATGGGCCGATGCGATCTTCGCACAGTCCGTCGGCGGCGGCGGCGGTTCGGGTTCCGGTTCGGTCGGCCTGGTCGGCCTTGGCGGCAAGGGCGCCAGCGGCGGTCTTGGCGGCACCGTGATCGTCGACAACCAGGGCGCTCTCAAGACCACGGGCGACTATGCACGCGGCATCTTCGCGCAGTCGGTGGGCGGCGGCGGCGGCGCGGGCGGCAATTCGACCGGCCTTGCCGCGATCGGCGGCAGCGGCTCGGGCACCAGCCCGGGCGGCAATGTCACGGTTACCAACGGCGGTTCGATCCTTACCACGGGCCTGCGCGCCATCGGCATCCAGGCGCAGTCGGTCGGCGGCGGCGGCGGTGATGGCGGCAGTTCCACCGGCCTGATCTCGATCGGCGGCTCGGGCGGCGGCGGCGGCAACGGCGGCGTGGTCACGGTGACCAACAGCGGCATGATCACGACCCAGGGCGATAAGGCCCTGGGCATCATC
>NZ_MSQB01000034.1:0-23099 GCF_002149965.1 Novosphingobium panipatense
TTCCTGTGCGCATGCGCCAGACTCGCATGCGAACGCAACAAAGGGAATCCCGAACCGGACTCTTATGTCAGGCGGAAACCACTAGAAAACCGTAGGGCTTGTTGACACCATTGCCCGAAAGGAACGCGATCCCTTCCTGACGAGCGAATTCGTCAGCATTTTCCACCGCGAGCCAATTCTGGACATCGAATTGAGCATCATCCAGCAAGCGTTGGGTGACAGGCACGTTCGAGTAGATCTCGCCGGAAGCAAATTCGAGCGACTCAAGCGTCGCCGAAGACGTGGCCGGACGGGCCGCCGTTTCTCCGACCCAGCCAGTGCCCCAAGCGCCATTGTTCCAGACCGTTGAAAACGCACCGACGCCGGTCGTCATGACGGTTGCCAGGCGGCGCATTGGTGAGACTTCGATCAGCGCCTTTCGCACCTCGCGGTCCCATTCCGTCGGAGCCAGATAGCCGCCGTCGCTAGGAGACCCAACCGACAAAGCAGCGTTGACCTGGGCACGAAACCCTTCAGCGTTGCAACGCCGAAGATCGCTCTCGCCGGAGCCATTGCGGACGAAGGATGCGAAAAACTCGGTGTATTCGGGATCTTGAGCAGGGCCGCCGTTCCCGCCAAGCGATCGCAATGAGGCACTCGTCAGACGTTCGTCGACGGCGGCTTCGAGTTCATTCACACGCTTTTCGTACCGCTCGCGGAAATCTTTGTGAGCGGCCTGAAGATCGCTAAGCATCTTGACCGGATCGGGGCTCGCCTGGGGTGCCATCATCAAGGCACGGGGCGCAGCGGAGGCGGAAAGAGCAAGAGTTGATACGCGCATTACGGTGCCTTTCAATAAAAGATCAGGCATCACGTTGCTCTGTCGCCGTGGGCAAAAACACGGTTTCTGCCCACCGCCAAAAATAAACTTCAGGCCCTCCGGTAACGCTCCGCAAGGCGCACGGTCACCGCGACGTGAACTGCGGCATTTATCCGAGGCCACTCAGATTTTTCCGCATGGCGACATCCGCGCCGCTGAAAAGCTGCCTGCGCCTCGCTCGATACCATCGCGGGGGCAACTGCATCTTGGTCAAACGCCAGGGCGGCGAGGGCTGGAGTTTCGATCGTCGTTTTCATCCGCGCCATCGACGCCCCGAGATCGTCCAACTCGAACTCATCGACCAGCAAGCGCGCAACCTTTTCGGCCACCGCCGCTGCAACAGCCCTTTTTGATCCCGTCGCGCCGATCTCTTCTGCCGCCCGCTGGATCGCGGCGCGCTCGTTCTGTGGCCGTCTAGGCCGAGCCATCGCGAAAACGCGCGAGACGCTTACTCTAGCCACCGGAGCGCTTCTCCCCGTTCAGAATATTCTCCTCCATCACGTCCAACGCGGTGCGCAGCCACTCGATGGCGCTCATCCCACGCCCCGCCCACGCTTCGGCAAGATCGAACGAAGAATAGACGGCTGCTATCGCCAGCTCGTCGGGCGCAACGCCGTGCTCGCCGCACTTTGCGGCAGCCTTTCGATTGATCCGCCTGCACCGTTCGATGCGATCCAAGCTGGCTTCGTCCTGATCCACGAGCATCAGTATGCCACCATGAGGATCGAGAGCCCCTTGAGCGCGTTGACCATTCGCTTGCGGTCGGCGCGGGACAAACCGCTGGCAAGCAACGCCTGGTCTACCTCCCTCGCAGTCATCGGCCGCGTCAGCTCATCCAGCATAGCTAGAACTTCTTGCCGGTCTGCGGACGGCATCGTTTCCAAAGCAGACCGAACGCGGGCCATCCGGCCCAGCCCCTCCCGCATCGGCTTCGATCCAGATGGGTACAGATCGAAGGCTTGGCCTTTCCAAGCCGGTATACTTGTTGCCGCAGATCTCATGACTTGCTCCTTTCGCGAGCGGCCCGCTTGCTTGCTGCTTCGGACCGGGAATTCAGTTCAGTGGGATAGTTGAGCACCAGCGTCGGAACTGTGATGCCGAGCGCTTGGGCGATGGCCAGCTGGCACTTGCCCTCAGCCATCAACATGCGAACCTTGGCGCGCTGCGATTCCGTAGGCATGTGGCGAGGCCGACCAGCTAGGCCGCGCCGGGGATCGAGCGGTTCTCCAAACAGGTCGAGATCAGGCATGGCGTGAGCCCTCACCGCCGCGCAGGTAATTTAATCCGTCAACTTCCGGCCGGAATTTTGAACGGCTTGCAGCGCCCGTGACAGGGCTGGCGTTTGCCAGCAGGTGAGCGCTCAGCGCCGAAATGGTATTGAGCCGAAGCCCGGAAGGTCCGCTAGGGCCACACGCTCCACGGCGGCCCCAGCTTGCCGCCACCCGAGAGGGGCCTTCCGAAAGTTCAGTGCACGGAAATAAAATCTGCGAATGGAACAGGATGCGGTCCAGCGCCCAACCGGCTGCCCAACTTTCGACCTCCCCCCCGTCAGTCGGATGCGGCATCGTCGCCTCCCCAATCTAGGTCATCATCAGAGGGCGCGGGCCACCCGTGAGGGGGCGCGCCCTCTCCTACGTAGTAGGAGGGGTCTGTCTGCCGCCAATTTGCTTTTGGTCGCCCGCAAGCATTATCAATGACTTGGTTGCTATTTGCAGAGCAGTCGCCCGCGTTGCCCGCACCTGTCTGCCGCGCGTCGCCCGCACCGTCGCCCGCAGGTTTCGATGCGTCGCCCGCAACCTCTCGAATTCCCTTCGCAAGGTGGCGATCGGTGCGCCGCCAAGGCAGGTCGCCTACCTCGATCACACCTAATGCGAACAACCGATTCATCGCCAACTTTAGGCGATCCTTCCCGATGCCTTTGCTCTCTCGCATCTCCGCAAACTCAGAGGGAGCATAGGTCGCTGAGCGGGACGCAGACACCGCGCGCTGTTCTTTGGACCGCTGTCGGAGACAGGCCAGGAACAAGCCGTTGTCGCTTGCCGCCTTCGTGCTCTCAGCCAGATCCTTGAAGTACGTGCTTGGCACTTGCTCGTCAGTGACGAATGACCCGGCGTACCACCGGAACGGAACGTCGCTGCCGCTCGGCCCATAGTTCGCCTTCGGATTGCTCAGCATCCGCAAGTCAGCATCGCCGGCTGCCTCGCCTCGCCGCATGACGAGCCGCGACCGCACCTTGTTGTGCCACGCCACGCTGCCTAGCCATTCCTCACCGGCCTTGTTCGGGTGATGGAGCAAGAGGAAAGCGCCACCCGATCGAATGGCTAAGCCTGTCGTCAGGTTGACGAATTCGGCAACCTGGTGAATGTCGTTCAGGTCACCGGCCATCGCGTCGGTCACGTTGTCGAACACGACTAGGCCGATCCCCAATCTCAGAACGTCTGCCTGAAGCTGCTCCCAGCGGGCTGTCGGCTGTATCTCGCCCGTGTCCTTGAACGTGGCGAGTGCCGTCTCTGCCTCGCCACAGAGCGAAGCTAAATGCAGCATGCCGGACAGCTCGCCCAACGGAATGCCGAGGCTCGCACAGATCGCCGCCTGCCGCCGCCACAGTTCGTCCGCGTCATCCTCGCAGGTGATGTAGAGAGTCTTGGTCCTCGCCGTCTCCATGCCAAGGAGAGGCGCCCCAACTGCCGCGTAGGTAGCGAGCTGCTGGGCCAGCAGGCTCTTGCCCACGCCGCCCGGGCCAGTGAGCATCGTAGTTTGCTGGAGAGGGAGCATCGTGCCCCACAGGAACTGCCGCTCAGGCGGCTCGCCCTGCCAACAGGCAAAGTCTACGATCGGCAGCCCGCCGTTGACTTTCATCATGATGACGTTGCTGCCATCCGCCGCCGCACGAGCATCATCAAGGCGGGCATCCACCTCCAAAGGGGAGTGATCGGCGAAAGCGCGGGTAGCTAGGGCGCAGAGCTGATCTAGGTCCGCCTTTTCTGGATCGCCCGCGAATGGGTTCGACGTGGAAGACACGATCAGAGGCCAGCACCGCTCGCCGTGATCTGCCTATCTATCCAGGCACTGACCTGACTTTCAGGCCAGTGCGAGCATCCACCAACTTTGATAGGGCGATGGAATTCGCCCGTAGCCATCATTGCGTAAAGTTTAGACTTTTTGCAGCCAGTGCGCGCCAAAACGTCACCGATGCGAAGTAACTTCTCCGACATTCCAAATGTCTCCGATAATTTCCGGAGACTTCCTATGTGTTAGATTGGCCCTCTTCGGCAGGCCTAAGCCGGTCTAGCGACAAAAGATAAAGCGTAGACCTATTTGTTAACTTAGGCTCGAACTCAGCAGGAAACGCTTTCACCAGCGCTTCAAGGTCCGCAAACTCCCCGTATTCATGCTGCAATTCTCGCCGGACCATCGACAATGCGTTAGTAATGGTCGCCCGGCTCACCGCGTTCGCCGCCATCTGCTCGCAGATTACTGCTTCAAAGCAACTCTCCCCTGCGCTGCGAAGGAGTGTGAGCGTCTCAATCCCAAGCTTCTGCTTGGCCTGGTAAGCCGCAAAACGCGCATCTCGCGGCCGATGGCCTCGCTTCTGCGCCTTCATTTCAAGCCGGTATTCACCCTCGCCGCGCATGGCATCGACGAGCAGCTCAGCGAGAAATCCAACCATCGCGCCCCCCGCGAGCATGTATGTCTTCAAGGGCGCCAAATCACCATTCGACAGACCGTCAACAGCGAGGCTGTAGAGCTTCAAAAGCTCAGTGTCAGTTGGAAACCCAAAGTCAGGAACATCTCCGTCTATCATCTCAATTCAATCCTCAAACTGCCGCACAATGCGGTGCAATTCTTCAACCCAAAGCTGCAATGCTTCTCGCTTCTCGCTTTTCCAGTTGTGCCGCTGATACACGCCAGCGATGCCACCGCGACTGCCGCTGACATGATTCAACACCGCCTCAGTCACCTCGAACCGTACACCCAAACCTTGAAGCCGAGTGGCGACCGTCCTGCGAATGTCGTGCAAGGTCCATCGTTCGGACTGCTCTCGATCAAGGCTCTCATCCAGAGCACGGCGAATGTCCTTCATCTTCCGCGAATATCCGCTAGCGCCCCGCTCTAGGTTCCGACCCGGCAACAGCTTCACGCTGCCTTCCACTGGCGCGATCCCGAAGATTACAAAGGCGGCATCATCCGACAGGGGGATGAGATGTGGGACACCGTTTTTGCTACGGCTCGCGGGGATGATCCATTCGGCGGCCGCGAGGTCAAACTCTGCTCTGTCGGCAGCGAAGACTTCATCTCGCCGCGCCCCCGTCAGAAGCAGTAATTTTAGACCCGCCCCCCAAGGCGCCGACATTTCCTCCGCGATCCGCCAAAGTCCGGCAAGTTCTTCATCGGAAAGGACACGATCCCTCGCCTCCGGCACGTCTGGTCGGCGCGCGCCAACGCAAGGATTGGACGAAAGACGCGGCAGATCAGGGAGCGCCCAACCATAGAAAGAAGAGAGCGCAGCATGAACCGCCCGAGCGACACTGGCCGAGTTCAGCGAAACATCGCGGACAAGGTCAGAGACGTCCTTTCGTGTCACTCGATCGGCCATCCTCTCACCCAGCGCAGGAAGGACATGCTTCCGCAGCAATCTTTCTGTCTCTCCGATTGAGCGTCGCTCACCCTTGTCTTTTAGGTATGCCGGAAGCAAACCCGCTATTGTCGCTGGCCCGCTAGCGGAACGGCTGCCCAAAGATTTTAGCCCGTCCCCGGCTTCGATGTCGGAGAGAAGCGTTCTCGCCTTTCTTCGCGCCTCTGCTACGCCGAAGTTTGGCCCAAAGCGGCCAAGGGTGATGTTGCGGACTTTCCCATCCACTCGCTTTCGAAGCGTGAATGCGATCAGTCCGCTCGAGCCTATCCGCGCCCGAAGACCTGGAACCTCAGTATCCCTGTATTCATCTTGCCCACTGGCTGGCGGCACGAGATCCTTCAACTTCCGATCGGTCAACTTCGTCGACGACATGCATCCCTCAAGCTAGCGCCGATACCTTAGGTAACATTTGGCGCGGAAACATGCGGAAGGTATCGGCCAATCTTTGCCCGCGATCAACGGATTTCCGACCTATTCGGAACCGACCGGACCCCCTGTCACATAATTTGTAATCAGGGGGCCACGGGTTCGAATCCTGTAGCCGGCACCATATCCATCTTCCAGAATCAGACGGGAAGCGCTTCCATCGACGCGATCTCGTCGAAGTAGCGGCCGAGGCGGTCCACGGCCTGTTCGGTGAGTTCGATGAAGGCGCGGCGGCGGTCGTTTTCGTCGCAGACGCGTTGGAACAGGTCGGCCTGGACAAGTGCGCCGATCCAGCGCAGCGCGGTCGTCGGCGGGACGCCGGAGGCGATGCAGAGCGAGGTTACCGACACCTGTTTGCCCTCCACACGGGCAGCGGCGAGATCGAGCAGCATGTCCCAGGCGGGATCGGCGAAGAGATCGCCATCGATGAAGCGCGCGCGCAACTGGCGCTGGCGGATGATCCGGCGGATCAAGCCGGACTCGGGCAGAGCCGATGTTCCCGGCGAGCCTGAATATCCATGCAGGGGCACCGCCCGCTTTTCGGCCGGACCGCGCGTCGCAGCCGCCACGGGCGCCTCGCGCGGTGCCATCCGGTCCATCTGTCCGGCGATCTGACCGACCTGTTCGCTGAGACGCAGCAACATCAGCCGGTCGTCCTCGGAAAGTTCGCGCAGGCGGGCGGCGGGAAAACCGGCCAGAACCTCACCCAGCGCCATGACCCGTTCGGCCCGGTTCGGATCCACCAGCAGGAGCGGCGAGGACATGTCCATGCAGGCGAAGACATCGTCCAGCGCATCGACGCTGGTGGATACGATCAGCCGCGTGCCCCCCTTTGCCGCGCGCAGATCCAGCCGGGCGAGCGCGGCCATCGTGGCGGCATCCAGAAGAGGGCAATCGAGCAGCACCACGTCCGCCAGCGCACGTCCGTCATTGTCCAGAAGTTCGCCGAGCGGCGCGGAAAGGGAAACGTGCAGCCCGGCCGCTGCCGCATCCTCGCGCATGGTGGCGCGAAGGTGCGGCCTGTCCGCGAAGATCGACAGGGACACGCCGGTGCCCCCCGATGCCTCCGGCGAGACTCCATAGGAAAAATCGGCGGATTCGCTGCCCTGCATGATCGCTTGCCCCCAAGCCTTAACGCGCTTCAGGGGTAGAAGAGAGGCCCGCAGAGTCAACGCAGACTATGGTTAAAACCTTGTTAGTGAGGTGCTTGAGAAATGCCTGAAGAGGCATTTCAAAGAGCGGCGCGGGCCGGTGCCGCTCTAAATCCGCCTGCGGCGGATTTTCAAACAGACTCATCCAGCCAGCCGGAAAGCTCCCTGAGCACCAGCGCCTCCAGCATCTCCATACCGGATTCCCCGTCGTTGAGGCACGACAGCACCGCGATCCTCGTGCCACCGGCTTCCTCGAAGACTTCCCGCCCGCGGATCGCCAGTTCTTCCAGCGTTTCCACGCAGTCGGCCGAAAACCCGGGTGCGGCAACGGCGATCCGGCGGGTTCCGGCTTTCGCCTCGGCGGCGAGAACGTCCTCGGTCGAGGGTTCCAGCCACTTGGCGCGGCCGAAGCGGGACTGGAAGCTGGTCTCGATCCTGATGTCCGGCCGGGCCTGCGCAAGGCGTCCGCCCAGCAGGCGCGAGGTTTCCAGGCAGTGGCGGTAATAGGGATCGCCAAGGTCGGCAGTGCGCTGGGGCATGCCGTGATAGGAAAGCAGCAGCACTTCCGGCACGAAATCCAGCGCATCGAGCTGGCGCAGGAGATCGGCCTCCAGCGCATCGATATAGGCCGCCTCGGCGTAATAGGGCGGCAGGGTGCGGATCGCGGGCTGCGCGCGCATGGCCGAGAGCGCGTCGCCCAGCTTGTCCATGACCGAGGCCGTGGTCGCGCCCGAATATTGCGGGTAGAGCGGCGCGACGAGAATGCGGTCGCACCCGGCCTCCATCATCGCCTGAAGCCGTGCGGGGATGGAAGGATTGCCGTAGCGCATGGCCCAATCGACATGCGCGCGGGCGCCCAGTTTTTGCTTCAGGGACAAGGCTTGCCCCCGGGTGATCGCAGCGAGCGGCGAACCCTCTTCGGTCCAGACTTGCGCATAGGCATGGGCGGACTTGGCCGGACGGGTGCGCAGGATCACGCCGTGGAGGATCGGCTTCCAGGCGATCGCCGGGATTTCCACCACGCGCGGGTCGGAGAGGAATTCGGCCAGATAGCGCCGCACTGCCGGAGCCGTGGGCGCGTCGGGCGTGCCGAGATTGACGAGGAGCACGCCGATGGCACCGTTACTGTCGCCAGGCTGATCATGGGCAGGCATCACATATCCTCGGCAAAGAGCGGCAGGCGGCGGAACCGCAGGCCTGTCGCGGAATAGAGCGCATTGGCGACGGCGGGCGCGACGACGGCGGTGCCCAGCTCGCCCGGATCGGCGGGGTCGGCGTCGCTCTCGATGAACTGGACTTCGATCGCGGGGCAGTCCGCCAGCGTCGGCAGGGAGAGGTCGGACAGGCGCTCGCCGTCGGGCCTGCCGCCCGCATAGCCGGGACTGCACCCCAGCGCGAGGCCGAGGCCGAAGACCAGCCCGCCCTCTATCTGCTGGCGGGCCACGTCATGGTTCACGATCCGGCCGATGTCGGCAACGGCACTGAGCCGGTCCACCCGCACGCCGTTCTCGTCGCGGCGGGCACTGGCGACAAGGGCGATGCGGCCCTCGCCAATGACGTGGCAGGCAATGCCCTGCCCGCTGTTGTCGCCCCCGCCACCCCACTGCGCAAGGCTGGCGGCGCGCTGGAGACATTCGGCCAGGCGCGGATCGTGGCCGAGCATGGCCATGCGGTACGACAGCGGCTCGCGCCCCGCCCGGTGCGCCAGTTCATCCACGAAGCTCTCATTGAAGAACGCCGTATAGCCATGGGCATTGCCGCGCATGCGCCCCGTCGGCAGGCCGATTGCGGCGGGGATATGGTCCACCGCCAGATCGGGCACGGCATAGGCGGGAACGGCGCCCTCCACCGCCATGGGATCGGCGACCTCCGCAACGGCATCGAGTGCGTCGAAGGGGGCGAGGCCGGAGAACATGCGGCGGCCGAATTCGCGCGCGGTGGCGGGCGCGGCGATGCGGGCGCGCCAGGCGGTGGGCCTGCCTTCCGCGTCGGGCCGCGCCGCCATGACCGCCACGCCGGGCGCACGGGGGAACGTGGCGAAGTGCTCCTGCCGCCGCGACAGGGTAAGCTGGACGGGACGGCCGGCTTCCCTGGCCAGAACCGCGACTTGCCCGGCATGGGCACATTCCAGCCGCCGGTCGAAACTGCCACCGATCGCCATCGGATAGAGCACCACATCGCCCGCCGCGATCCCGATCGCCTCGGCCGCAGCCGCGCGGGCGGCGCCCGGCGCTTGAGTGCCGATCCAGAGTTCGAGCCGCCCGTTCGCGTAGCGCGCCGTGGCCGAGGCCGTTTCGATGGTGGCATGAACGGAAGGCGCGACTTCGTAGCGGATCTGGACCGGCAAGGCGCCTTCGACCGCGCCCGCTTCCCCCGTCAGGTGGACGCGGGTGGGAGAGCCCATGGTCATCGCCTGTTCCAGGGCTTCATCGACCTCGCCGCTGTCGCTGCCGCGCGCCACGCGAAAGCGCGGTGCGGCGCGGGTAAGCGCGGTTTCCGCCGTCCACCAGTCCCTGGCCAGGGCCGCGACCCAGTCCGGCCCGCGCACGAAGCGGAGGAAGCCCGGAAGGTCCTTGCCCGCGTTCTCGTCGAGCCGGGACAGGCTGGCCTTGCCGATCGGCGCATGGCGGATGGCGGCGCGGAGCATGTCCGGCAGGCGCACGTCGCCCGCGAACATCCACGATCCGTCCACCTTGGAGGGCATGTCGAGACGCGGATAGCGCAAGGGCGCGCCGGGCGGGAACTCGCCGGGCTTCTCCGCCATCGGCTCGGCCCGCAGCGGCGGCGGATCGGGCGGGGAGAAGGCGGCGGCCTCGGCCGCCAGCGGACCGAAGTTCAGCCGCCTGTCGCCGTGGATGGCGTCGCCGTGGATGACAAGGCCGTTCGCCACCTCGCATTCCTCGGGCGCCACCCCCCAGCGCGCGGCGGCAGCCCGGACCAGCACCGCGCGGGCCGAGGCGGCGGCGGCGCGGGCCGGTGCCTCGTAGGCGGCCAGCGAGGTGCCGTCGGCGGTGGCGTTGAAGCGGTGATCCTGCGCCCAGCGCTGCGCGAGAAAGCCGTCCGGCGCCTCGGCAAGGCCGGGCATGACCGGAAACCACAGCGGCGCCCACTTCGCCGCCAGCACCGTATTGGCATAAAGCGCACTGACCGGCGCGGGCTCCACTGCCACCTGCCGCCAGTCGGCCCCGAGTTCGTGGGCGACGATCTGCGGCAGCAGCGTCGTCACCCCCTGCCCCATCTCCACTTGCGGCACGGCGACGCTGACCACGCCGTCCGCCGCGATCTTGATCCAGGCGCCGAAGGCATATTCGTCGCGCCCCGGCTCCAGCGGCAGCGGAAAGCGGCGCGGGCGCAGCAGGTATCCCACCGCAAGCCCGCCGCCTGCCAGCGCGCCGATCAATATTCCCCTCCGGGAAATGGCGCTCCGAGAAACAGGGGCGCGCGGCGATGCCATCAGTGGCTGTCCAGCCAGTCGGACACTTGCGCGGCCAGTGCGGCGAAAGCGTCTGCCTGCGGGCCGTCTCCGGCGGCGGGCGGCCTGCCCGCGTCGCTTTCGCGCCGGATCGCGATGTCGAGCGGGATGCGGCCGAGGAAGGCCTGTCCCATGTCCCGTGCCGCCGCCTCGGCACCGCCGACGCCGAAGGGATCGCTCACTTCGCCGCAATGGGGGCAGGCATAACCGGCCATGTTCTCGACCACGCCGACCACCGGCACGCCGCTCTTCTCGAAGAGTTCGACCGCGCGCGTGGCGTCCATCAACGCCAGATCCTGCGGGGTGGAGACAATCACCGCACCGGCCGGCTTGAACTTCTGGAGCATGGTAAGCTGCACATCGCCGGTGCCGGGCGGCAGGTCCACCACCAGTATCTCAGCATTGTCCCAGTGGCCTTCGAGCATCTTGGTGAGCGCGCCCGCCACCATCGGCCCGCGCCAGGCGATCGCCTGTCCCGGCTCCAGCAGGTTGGCCATCGACAGCACCGGCACGCCGAAAGCGCTGGCGAGGGGCACCAGCCGGCTTTCATGGGCGACCGGGCGCTGCCCCTCGGTGCCGAGCAGGCGCGCCTGCGACGGCCCGTAGATATCCGCATCGACAAGGCCGACCTTGCGCCCCATGCGCGACAGCGCGACCGCGAGATTGGCCGCCAGGGTCGACTTGCCGACCCCGCCCTTGCCCGATCCCACCGCCAGGATCCGCCGCACCGGCTTGTCCGCCATCACCGCCACGCGCACTTCGGCCACGCCCGGCTGGCCTTCCAGCGTCCCGGCGACAAGCTGCTCCAGCCCCGCCCGGTCCTGCACGGAAAGACCCGAGGCATCGATCACCAGGCTGGCCTTGCCATCGGCCAGCCGCAGCGACTGGACCCTGCCGGCCACCTCGTCGGGCAGGAGGGCTTTCAGTCGATCGGCATCGGGGCTTGTCATCTCGTCCTTTTCCAAAGTTCGTATCTGGGAGGGGGGAATTTGCCGTTCAGGTGGAGCACGAGGCGAAAAAGGGCAAGAGAGGCACTGTATTTTGCCAATAGCGCACTTATAGATGAACATATGAAAGCTATTGGTGATGCAATCTCGCCCGACGGTCTTGCCATGAGCGGGCGCCAAAGCCCCTGGGGCGGCGGCGGAAATTCGGGCGATGGTTCCGGCGGTGAACCGGAACAGGGGCCTGAACAGGGCGGCGAAAGCGGCAATTCGGAAACCGGAGGCTTCGGCGACGAAACGCCCAAGGGCGAAAGCGCCGAGCCCAAGCCTTCGGATCGGCCCGCAGACAAGCCCGCCGACCGGAAGGGACCGCGCAACCCCTGGCTTCCCAGCGGCGATGGCCCGCCGCGTCGCTCGGCCGGTCTCGACGACATCTTCCGTCCGCGCGAACCGCGCCGCGGCGGCGGTGGCGGTGGCGGCGGTTTCGGCCCCGGCGGCGGCTTCCCCAACATCCCGCGCCGTGCGGACGGCAAGTCGTGGCTGCCGCTCGGCATCGGGGTGGCGGTCGTCGCCCTGCTGGCGATTTCCAGCGTCCACATGCTCGGCCCCAAGGACCAGGGCATCGTCACCCGCCTCGGCGGCTATTCGCGCACCATCGATTCCGGTCTTTCGCTGACCATGCCCTGGCCCTTCGAGGCGGTGGACGTGAAGGACGTGCGCAGCTTCAACGTCTATTCGATCCCCGATGGAGAGGGCGAGAAGCTGATGCTGACAAGCGACAAGAACCTTGTCGACCTCAGCTATCTGGTGCGCTGGAACATCAAGAACCTGAAGGACTACACCTACCGCCTTGCCGACCCGGACGAGACGGTGCGCGAAGTGGCCGAAGCGGCGATGCGCGCCTCGATCGCGCAGATCTCGCTGAACGATGCGCTTTCGGGCGCAGGCCGCGCGGTGGTGGAGCAGGACGTGCGCGACCGCACCCAGCGCATCCTCGACTATTATCACGCCGGGGTCGCGATCCAGGGCGTGGAAATCAAGAAGGCGGACCCGCCGGCCAAGACCCGCGAGGCCTTCGACCAGGTCAACGTCGCCCAGCAGGAAGCCGACCGCGACCGTTCCAAGGCCCGCGCCTGGGCGCAGCAGACCATGGCCCGCGCCCAGGGCGCCGCGGCCTCGTTCGACAAGGTCTACGAACAGTACAAGCTGGCGCCCGAAGTCACGCGCCGCCGCATGTACTATGAAACGATGGAGAGCGTGCTGCGCGACAACGATGTGGTCGTCAGCGATTCCAAGAACATGACGTCCTATCTGCCCTTGCCCGAGGTGAAGCGCCGCGCGCCCGCCAGCGAAGAAACCGTGGTGACCGTGCCTGCCGGTTCGGTTCCGGCCGCGCCCGCCGCCAAGGGAGGCCAATGATGAACAGCTTCTGGCAGGACTACAAGCTTCCCCTCGCCCTCGGCGGCGTCGCGCTCGTCGCGCTCATGCTCAGCCTGATCGTGGTGCCCGAAACCGAGCAGGCCGTCGTCGTGCGCACCGGCCGCCCGGTCGCCGTCTACAACCGGTTCAACCCCAAGTCCGATTTCGGCCAGACCGACGCGGGCGTGCATTTCCGCATTCCCATCGTCGACCGGGTCGTGCGCATCGACAAGCGCCTGCTCTCGGTGGACATGCAGCAGCAGCAGGTGCTTTCCACCGACCAGCTGCGCCTGAATGTCGATGCCTATGCCCGCTATCGCATCATCGATCCGATCAAGATGGTGGAGACGGCCGGAACCACCGAACGCGTGACCGAGCAGCTCGAACCGATCCTCTCCTCGGTGCTGCGCCAGGAACTGGGCAAGCGCACCTTCCAGTCGCTGCTCACCGCCGAACGCGGCAAGGCCATGGAGAACATCCGCGACGGGCTCGACCGCGAGGCCCGCGAATACGGCGCCCAGGTGGTGGACGTGCGCATCAAGCGGGCCGACCTTCCCGAAGGCGCGCTGGAAAGCGCCTTCACCCGCATGCAGGCCGCCCGTACCGAGGAATCGCGCACGATCGCCGCACAAGGGCAGAAGGACGCGCAGATCATCCAGGCCGAGGCGGAAGCCCAGGCTGCCAAGATCTATGCCGACAGCTTCGGCAAGGATCCGCAGTTCTACGACTTCTACCGCTCGATGCAGAGCTATTCGGTGACTTTCGCCAAGGGCGACAACGGCAAGACCATCCTGCTCTCGCCCGATAACGCCTATCTCAACCATTTCAGGGAACCGTAACCGGGGCGAGGAGTCTTCCTGTGAAAAGCCCCCTGGGGCTTTTCCGCTGCGGCAAGAGCCCGCTCCCCCATCTATTCAAACCCGGTTAAGCTCATACTGCTTCAATCGGAACCAGTCGGCGAATAGTGATGCTACCGCCCAGACGGAGGAATTAAAGGACGTGAAGCCCGTGCGATACGCTTATGGATTGACCACAGCGCTCCTGCTGGGGGGCGCCACCGCCACTTTGGTGACAGGCTTCCCCGCCGGAGCCCAGGTCGCCCAGAACGAAGCCAGCCAGATGGCCCGCGTCGTGCCCCGCGCCGGCGCGCCGGACAGCTTTGCCGACCTGACCGAGCAGCTTCAGCCTGCGGTCGTCAACATCTCCACGCGCCAGCGCGTGCAGGTGGCGGGGGGCGGCAACAATCCCTTCGCGGGCACGCCTTTCGAAGGCCTGTTCGGCGGTGGCGGCGGCGGTACGCCGCAGACGCGCGAGGCCCAGTCGCTGGGTTCGGGCTTCATCATCTCGGCCGACGGCTACATCGTCACGAACAACCACGTGATCACGGCCGAGGGCAAGGGCGAGATCGAATCGATCACCGTCATCATGCCCGACGGCACCGAGTACCCCGCCAAGCTGATCGGCAAGGACGCCCAGTCCGACCTCGCGGTGCTCAAGATCACGGCGGGCAAGGCCCTGCCCTACGTCAAGTTCGGCGACAGTTCGAAGGCCCGCGTGGGCGACTGGGTTCTGGCCATCGGCAACCCCTTCGGCCTCGGCGGCACGGTGACGGCGGGCATCGTCTCGGCCGTCTACCGCAACACCGGCGCCGGCGGCGCCTATGACCGCTATCTCCAGACCGACGCCTCGATCAACCGCGGCAACTCGGGCGGCCCGATGTTCGACATGAAGGGCCAGGTGATCGGCATCAACAACGCGATCTTCTCGCCCACCGGCGGCAGCGTCGGCATCGGTTTCGCGATTCCGGCCGAGATCGCCTCGCCCATCGTCGAGAAGCTGATGAAGGGCCAGGCGATCGAGCGCGGCTATCTGGGCGTCACGATCCAGCAGCTCAACGAAGACCTCGCGGATTCGATGGGCCTGGAACACAACAAGGGCGAATTCATCCAGAGCGTCGTTCCTGACGGTGCCGGTGCCAAGGCGGGCATCCAGGCGGGCGACGTGGTGGTCAAGGTGAACAACAAGGAAGTCACCCGCGACCAGACGCTCTCGTTCCTCGTCGCGAACACCGCACCCGGCACGCGCATCCCGATCGAGCTGATCCGCAACGGCCGCCGCCAGACGGTGACCGCGACGGTCGCCAAGCGCCCCACCGACGACGAGCTTCAGCAGAGCTTCGATCCCAGCACCGGCAGCGACGATCCGCTCGGCAATGCGCCCCAGCAGCAGGGCGAGAACGCCGTGCAGAAGGCGCTCGGCCTTTCGGTCATCCCGCTGACGCCGCAGATCTCCCGCCAGCTCGGCGCGGCGGAAGGCACGCGCGGCCTGGTGATCGTGGGCGTCGATCCCAGCTCGGATGCCGGCCAGAAGGGCTTTGCCCGCGGCTTCATCATCCTCTCGGCCAACAATGCGCCGGTCGCGACGCAGGCCGACCTCGAAAACGCGATCAAGGCCGCCAAGGCAGAGGGCCGCTCGGCCATCCTGCTGCGCGTCCAGCCGCGCGGCCAACCCGCAGCCTACGTCCCGGTGCGCCTGCGCTGAGACGCCTGCGCTGAGACTGGGCTTCAGCCGAAAACAGAAACGCCCGCCGGAGCGATCCGGCGGGCGTTTTCTTTTATCCTGACATCCTTCGACAGGCTCAGGATGAGCGGATCTCGGCAAAGCACACCCTGAAAACCCGCTCAGCCTGAGCCTGTCGAAGGCCCCTCGTCCACACACCCATCCCGCAACAAAAAAGCCCGCCAGAACTGGCGGGCTTTCTCGTTACCACTGACGCGGCCTCAATCTCCCGGCGTCCGCGTGGGGTTGGGACGCGGGTTGGGGGCGCTTTGACGCTGCCCCGCACCGCCCGTTCCCTGGCCTAGTCCCTGCCCGGCACGAAGGCCGGGATCCTCGCTGCGCGAACGGCCGGTGGCGCGGTCGAGGAAATCCTCACCCGCTGCCGGTGGCGCCGCAGCCGGGCCGTAGTCGGGCATCTGCGGCGCGCCCGGACCGGAGCCGGGGCCCATCGAGCCGTCCTCGTAGCGCGGCTGCCCATCCGGCCCCTGCACGCCGTCTTCGGGCCGCACGATATTGCCGTTCTCGTCGACGTAGTAATAGTCGTCGGGATTGCCCTGCATCGCCTCGTCGTCGGGTTCGAGCTGCCATTCGGGAAGCTTCACTTCCGTCTGGAACTGCTCAACCGGACGCTTCGCCACCGCGACCTTCATGTAATCCGAGAAAGCGCGCGCCGGAGCATGGCCGCCCGAAAGACCGGGAACCGCGCGGGCATCGTCGCGGCCCATCCACACGCCGGTGGTGATGCCGCTGGAGAAGCCGAGGAACCAGCCGTCCTTGTTGGAACTGGTCGTGCCGGTCTTGCCCGCGACCGGACGACCGATCTGGGCGGCGCGGCCGGTGCCGGTGGCCACGGTGGTCTGGAGCAGGTCGGTGATCCCGGCCGCGACATTGGGCGGCACCAGTACCTGCCCGCGCACGGACTTGTGTTCGTAGAGCACTTCGCCCGAGGCCGCCGTCACCTTGACGATGCCGTAAGGCTCCACCGAAGTGCCGCCCGCCGAGATCGCCGCGAAGGCGCGGGTCATGTCGATGACGTGTACTTCGGACGTGCCGAGGACCATCGCCGGCTTGGTGTTGATCGGGGTCGATACGCCGAAGCGCCGCGCCATGGAGGCCACCGTGCCGAAGCCCACTTCGTTACCGAGCTGGGCGGCGACGGTGTTCTTCGAATAGGCGAAGGCCGTGCGCACGTCGATCTGGCCGGCGAAGTTGCGGCCGTCGTTCTGGGGGCTCCAGCCGTCGATCGTCACCGGCTCGTCCACCACGCGGTCGTCGGGCGTGTAGCCCGCCTCCAGCGCGGAAAGGTAGACGAACAGTTTCCAGGCCGAACCGGGCTGGCGCAGCGCGGTGGTCGCACGGTTATAGTTGGAGTTCACGTAGTCGGTGCCGCCGACCATCGCCAGCACCGCGCCGTCGCGGTCGAGGCTGACGAGCGCGCCCTGCGCGCCCTTGGGCGCATTGGCGATGATCGCGCTGGTCGCGGCCTGCTGCATCTTCGGGTCGAGCGTGGTCCAGACCTCGATCGGCTCGTTGGTTTCGGGCAGCAGGGTTTCGAGCTGGGGCAGCGCCCAGTCGGTGAAATAGCGGACGGCGTTCTGGCCCTTTTCCTTCACCACCTTCACATCGGCGATATCGGCCTGGTCGGCCTCGCTCTGGCTGATCGCGCCGTTCTTGACCATCAGCCCCAGCACGACCTCGCCGCGATCCTTCGCCGCCTCCACGTCGGCGGTGGGCGAATAGTTCGAGGGCGCCTTCACGAGGCCCGCGATGATCGCCGCCTCGGCGGTCGAAAGCTCGGTGGCGGGATGGCCGAAGAACTTGCGGCTGGCCGCGTCGATGCCATAGGCGCCGCCGCCGAAATAGACCTTGTTGAGGTAGAGTTCGAGGATCTGGTCCTTGGAAAACTTGCGCTCCAGCGCCAGCGCCAGCACGGCCTCGCGCGCCTTGCGCGTGAACGAGCGGCTGTTGTTCAGGAACACGTTGCGCGCCAGCTGCTGGGTGATCGTCGAGGTCGCCTTGGCGCGGCCGCCCGTCGTCGTCGAGACGTAGACGGCGCGCACGAGGCCCAGCGCATCGACGCCGATATGTTCGCGGAAGCGGCGATCTTCCACGGAGACCATCGCACCCTTCATCACTTCGGGGATCTGCTCGTAGCTCAGCCACTTGCCATAGCTCGGCCCGAGCGAGACCAGCTCGGTGCCGTCCCGCGCGCGCACGACGATCATCTTGCCGTTCTGGCTGCTCTTGAGCGCGTTGTATTCCGGCAGTTCGCTCATCGTGAAGACGACGGCGGTGCCCAGGAAAATCACGCTGAGAACCGCGAGCGCGGCACTCCAGATCAGCACGCCGCGAACGATTCGGCGCCAGAGTGGTTTCTTCTTGGCAGGAGACGAAGGCCCGCTGGTCGAGCGGCGCCGGCCGGAATCATTGGCCATTTTCTAGGTACAAATCCCTTAAGCGGACCACACGGCCCGAGCGCTTCCTACACTCTGGACGCGGCTATTGTAACCCGGCGTTAACAGGGAAATGACGAAACCGGCCATCCATCCCGGCGTCCACCACCTGCCGTTACAGGCGCGCGAAGAGCGCCAGCATCCGCTGCCAGGCCTTGTCCGCGGCGTCAGGATCCCATGCCGGGGAATCCGGCACGCACCAGCCATGGTCCGCCGGATAGACCTCCACTTCGGCCGGACGTCCGGCAGCGGCGGCGGCCGCCTTCAGGTCGGTCTTCTGGGACGGCTGCCTGGCATCGTCGTTGCGGGCGATGGCGAAGAGGTAGGACGCCCGGGTGCGCGCCAGCATGCGGTGCGGGCTTTCGGGCTTGTCGGTCACCAGCCCGGCGCCGTGGAACGAGGCGGCGGCGCGAACGCGGCCGGGCTCCGCCGCAGCCGTGCGCACGGTGAACGGCCCGCCCATGCAATAGCCGCTGGTACCGATGCCGCGCTGGCGGTCCACCGACTTCTGCCCGTCGAGAAACGCCACATAGGCCTTGGCGTCGCGGGTTATCGCATCGGGCGTGAGCGCGGCGCGCAGCGGCTCCACTTTCGCCTGCCCTTCCGGGGTGCGGAAACCGGCGAAGCTTTCGAACACGGGTGCCGGTTGACCGCGGTAGTAGGGATTCACGACAAGCACCGCATGGCCTTCCGCCGCGAGCGAACGGGCCATGATCTTCTTCGCCTCGCGAAGCCCGGCAATGTCCGGCCACATGATCACGCCGGGATGGCTGCCCTTGGCGGGATGGACGAAGAAGGCATCGGCCACGCCGTCCGCCGTGGTGATCGAGACCATGCGTTCCTGCACAGAGTTGGCGGGGTGCGTTTTCATGATGCTGGTGCAGCCCGCCAGCGCCGCACTGGCCCCGAGCGCCGTAAACGCGCGCCGGTCGAGACCACGCCTGGCCAGGTTCGCCTGTTCGGCTTCCGCCGTGAAGTCATCGCACATCGAAAGAGCGCTCCGGTCCTTGGAAAATCAGCTTGTTGCGGCCAAGCTACCGAACCGGGAGCGGGATGGCGAGCCTTTCAATTGCCCGCGAAGTTGAGTTCCAGGTTCACCGCATTGGGATCGACCAGGAAAACCTGCCGCAGGCCCAGCGTCGGATGCTCGGCCACGCGGTGTGCAAGGCCGCGTTGCTCGATCCTGGCCACGGTTTCGGCAAAGCCGGTGCAGCGCAGGGCAAAGTGGTGGAGCGCATTGGTCGGCTGTCCGGGATGGTAGGCTTCGTAGCGCGTCCCGGCAGTGGTGCGGTCCACCAGATGCACGATCGCCTGGCCCGCCGCATCGCGCATCCAGTATCCGGCGATACCCTTGGCGATCGTCGGATTCTCGCTGCGCGCAAGGCCGAGGACCTGCTCGTAGAAAGAGGCCGTCGCTTCGAGATCGTCGGTAAGGATATTGACGTGATCGACGCCGTTTACCGGCATGGCCGCTCTCCCATGGCTAAGGCGACACCATCAACCGATGCGCGCCACCCCGCAAGTGTCAGCTGCGGAAGACCACCGTGCGGGCGCCGTTCAGCAGCACCCGGTCCTCAAGGTGAAGCCGCACGGCCTCGGCAAGAACGCGGCGTTCGATGTCTCGGCCCTTGCGGACCATGTCCTCGGGCGTGTCCGAATGCGTTACGGCTTCGACGTCCTGATGGATGATCGGGCCTTCGTCGAGGTCGGCGGTCACGTAGTGCGCCGTCGCCCCGATCATCTTCACGCCGCGCGCATGGGCCTGGTGATAGGGCTTGGCGCCCTTGAAGCCCGGCAGGAATGAGTGATGGATGTTGATGCATCGGCCGGAGAGAAAGGCCGCCATCTCGTCCGAAAGGATCTGCATGTAGCGCGCCAGCACCACCAGCTCCGCGCGCGTCTCTTCCACCAAAGCGCGGATCTGCGCTTCCTGCTCCGCCTTGCTGTCCTTGGTGATCGGCAGGTGATGGAACGGGAAATCCCCGATCATCAGCGAATTGATCGCCTCGCGCGGGTGGTTGGAGACGATGCCGACGACTTCCATCGGCATTTCGCCGATGCGCTGGCGATAGAGCAGGTCGGCCAGGCAATGGTCGAACTTGCTGACCAGCAGCAGCACGCGGCGCGGCCGGTCGCGGCGCGTCATCGACCAGGCCATGCCGTATTCGTGCGCAATGGCGCCGAAGCCTTCGCTGAACGCCTCGCGGTCTGCGGAGCCCGGATCGAAAGCCACCCGCATGAAGAACTTGTCTTCCTCAAGGTCGTTGAACTGCTGCGCCTCGATGATATTGCCGCCCGCCTGCGCGAGATAGCCGGTAACACGCGCGACGATGCCAGGACGGTCGGCGCAAGACAATGCGAGGATCAGCGGTTCGGCCATCGACGGGTCCTCAGGCAGCAGAACGGTTGGAGAGCGCGGCCTCGGATTCAGCCATGAGCGCGGCGATGATCTCGCTCACCGGCTCTTCCTTGCTGACCATGCCGACCGACTGGCCCGCCATGATCGAGCCGTTCTCGACATCGCCCTCGATCACCGCGCGGCGCAGGGCACCGGCCCAGAAGTGCTCGATCTTGAGCTGCGCTTCGCCCATGTCCACCTCACCGGCGTCCAGCAGGCGCGCCACTTCGATCTGCTTGGCGGTGAACTCCTCGGTGCCCTTGTTCTTGAGCGCGCGCACCGGAATCACCGGCAGGCGCGGATCGACCTGCACCGAGGCCACGGCATCGCGGGCATTGGCGCGGAAGAAGGCCTTCTTGAAGTCCGGGTGCGCGATCGATTCGGTGGCACAGGCGAAACGGGTGCCGAGCTGCACGCCCGAAGCGCCCATTTCGAGATAGCCCGCCATGGCCTCGCCGCGGCCGATGCCGCCCGCCACGAAGACCAGGTGATCTTCGGCCAGGGCAGGCAGGATTTCCTGCGCCAGCACCGAAGTGGAGACCGGACCGATGTGGCCGCCGGCTTCCATGCCCTCGATCACCAGCGCATCCGCGCCGGAGCGCAGCAGCTTCTTCCCCAGTGCCAGCGTGGGCGCGAAGCAGATGACCTTGGCGCCTGCTTCCTTGATGGCTTCCACGCTGCCCTTGGGCGGAATGCCGCCTGCCAGCACGACATGGCCGACGTTGTGGCGGGCGCAGACCGCGATCAGGTCGAACAGCTGCGGATGCATGGTGATCAGGTTCACGCCGAAGGGCTTGTCGGTCAGCGCGCGTGTGGCCTCGATCTCCTTGTCGAGGAGTTCGGGATTCATCGCGCCGCAGGCAATCACGCCGAAGCCCCCGGCATTGCTGATGGCCGAGACGAGGTTACGCTCCGACACCCAGGACATGGCGCCGCACAGGATCGCATATTCGGTACCGAGAAATTCGCGTCCGCGCGTCATCAGTGCGGAAGTCTTGGAGGTGGCCATCGATGCTCCCATAGCCGGCAATTCGAGAAATGAGCCTGCGCCATAGATGGCGGCAGCGCTGCGCACAAGCGCCCCACGGCGGAGAGCCTTTCCTTGTAACTAATCGCCTCGTCCGATCACACTTACATCTTGGTATAGTTTCATCGATCGCCATTCCTGCGTTAAACCCCTCCCGTAGCCGGGAAAACCGGCCGGAATGACACGACAAGGAGTGAGACCATGACCGACACGACAGCCAGCGGCGGTAAATGCCCTTTCGCGCACGGCGAGACCTCCCTCACCCCCACCCCGCTCACCACGGCTTTCGGCGCCCCCGTCGTCGATTCCTCCAATTCCATGACCGCCGGTCCGCGCGGACCGCTGCTGATGCAGGACGTCTGGCTGCTGGAAAAGCTGGCCAACCTCAACCGCGAGGTCATTCCCGAGCGGCGCATGCACGCCAAGGGCTCGGGCGCCTTCGGCACTTTCACCGTGACGAACGACATCTCGAAGTACACCCGCGCCCGGTTCCTCGGCGACGTGGGCAAGCAGACCGAACTCTTCGCCCGCTTCACCACCGTTGCCGGTGAGCGCGGCGCCGCCGATGCCGAGCGCGACATTCGCGGCTTCGCGGTGAAGTTCTACACCGAGGAAGGCAACTGGGACATGGTCGGCAACAACACGCCGGTGTTCTTCGTGCGCGACCCGCGCCACTTCGCCGACCTCAACAAGGCGGTGAAACGCGATCCGCGCACCAACATGCGCAGCGCCCGGAACAACTGGGACTTCTGGACCCTGCTGCCCGAGGCCTTCCACCAGGTCACTTATGTCATGGGCGACCGCGGCATCCCGAAGTCCTACCGCCACATGGACGGCTTCTCCAGCCACACCTACTCGTTCTACAACGAGGCGGGCGAGCGCTTCTGGGTAAAGTGGCACTTCAAGACCCAGCAGGGCCACGCGCACCTGACCGACGCGGAAGCCGCCGAAGTTGTGGCCGGCGATCGCGAATCGAACCAGCGCGATCTCTACGAGGCGATCGAGCGCGGCGAATTCCCGAAGTGGAAGGTCATGGTCCAGATCATGCCGGAGGAAGAGGCGGCGACGTGCGGCTTCCATCCCTTCGACCTCACCAAGGTCTGGTCGCAGAAGGTCTATCCGCTGATCGAGGTCGGCATGATGGAGCTGAACCGGAATCCCGAGAACTTCTTCGCGGATGTCGAGCAGAGCGCCTTCTCGCCCTCCAACCTCGTGCCCGGCATCGGCGTCTCGCCCGACAAGATGCTCCAGGCGCGGCTTTTCGCCTATTCGGATGCGCAGCGCTATCGCCTGGGCGTCAACCACCACCAGATCCCGGTGAATGCCGCGCGCTGCCCGGTGTTCAACAACCACCGCGACGGGCAGGGCCGGGTCGACGGCAATTACGGCGGGTTGCCGCACTACCAGCCGAACTCGTTCGGCCTCTGGGAAGGGCAACCGGAATTCCGCGAGCCGCCGCTCAGGATCGACGGAAACGCCGACTTCTGGAACTTCCGCGAGGACGATGACGACTACTACAGCCAGCCCCGCGCCCTGTTCGAACTGATCGACGCCGACCAGAAGCAGCGCCTGTTCGACAATACCGCCCGCGCCATGGGCGACGCGCCGGACTTCATCAAGCAGCGGCACATCGACAACTGCACCCGCTGCCACCCGGCCTACGGCGAAGGCGTGGCCAAGGCGCTGGGCATGAGCCTCAACCCCGCGCTGTCGCCGGTGCCCGAAACCGCAGACTGACCTTAAGGCCGTCGCCGG
>NZ_MSQB01000034.1:23347-45937 GCF_002149965.1 Novosphingobium panipatense
TGGGAACATGGACGTCAGGCAGATCTACGCCGCCAAGCTGACTTCCGCCGATGCGGCGGTCATGGCCCTGGCCAGCGACAGCGACCTTGCCATGGGCATGGCCGTGGCCGAGCCGCCCGCGATCCTCGCCGCGCTGGCCCGGCGCGCGGAAGCGGGAACCTTGCGCGACCTGCGGGTCTGGTATCTCCTGTCCCAGCCCCATGCCGGATCGACCATCCTGCGCCGCGACCTGCTGGGGGCGATCCGCCCGCGCTGCCTGTTCATGAGCGGGGTGGAACGCGGCCTCATCAAGGCCGACCCCGCCGCCGAGGCCCTGATCGATTTCGTGCCCTGCGCCTTTAGCGGCTCGCCCCGGTTGCTGCGCGACGAGATCGCGCTGGACGCCTGCGTGCTGACGGTCTCGCCGATGGACGAGGACGGCTACTTCAGCTTCGGTGTCGCCAACGACTATACGTCGGTGGCCGCGCACTGCGCGAAGACGGTGATCGTCGAAGTGAACCCGGCCATGCCGCGCGTCGCCTGCTCGACGCCGCTGCACGTCTCGCAGGTCTCCGCCATCGTCGAGAACCACGTCCCCCTCCTGAGCTTTGCGGAAGGTGCGGCCTCGGCGGAAGACGAGGCGATCGCCGCGCATATCGCGGACATGGTCGATGACGGCGCCTGCCTGCAGATGGGCATCGGCAACCTGCCCGCCGCCGTCTGCCGCCGCATCGGCAATCGCCGCGACCTCGGCATTCATACCGAGTTGCTCACCCCGGCGATGGCAGGGCTGGTCCACTCCGGCGCCGTCACCAACCGGCGCAAGACCACGCATCCCGGCCGCAGCGTCTATTCCTTCGCCATGGGCGACGAGCCCTTCTACCGCTGGATGGACGGCAACCCCGAAGTCTATTCCCTGCCCGTGGACGTGGTGAACAATGCCGCCGAAATCGCCCGCAACGACCGCGTCGTCTCGGTCAATGCGACGATCCAGGTCGATCTCCAGGGTGCCTGCAATTCGGAATACATGGGCGGGATGCAGCACTCGGCGGCGGGCGGCCAGCTCGATTTCGTACGCGGCGCCTACGGCTCTAAAGGCGGCATCTCGGTGATTGCCTGCCGCTCGACCGCGAGAGGCGGCACGGTAAGCCGCATCGTCCCTAGGCTCAACGGCCCGGTGACGACGCCCCGCAACGACGTCCATTGGATCGTCACCGAACACGGCGCCGCCAACTTGCGCGGCAAATCCTTACGCGAGCGCGCCGAACTGCTGATCGGCCTGGCGGACCCCAGGTTCCGGGACGAGCTGGCGCGCGGGCTCTAGAAACGAAAAAGGCGGCGCTTGCGGCGCCGCCTTTTCCTCATCCGCGCTAAGTCGCGTTATTACGCGGCAGCGTCGAGCCCGTAGGCCGTGTGGAGCACGCGCACCGCCAGTTCGGTCTCGTCGGTATCGATCAGCACCGAAACCTTGATCTCGCTGGTGGAGATGGCGATGATGTTGATGCCGCGATCGGCCAGCGTCTTGAACATGGTGGAGGCGACACCGGCATGGCTGCGCATGCCGACGCCGACGACGCTGATCTTCGCGACGTTGCTGTCGGCGATCATGCGGTAGTAGCCGATCGATTCCTTGCGCTCTTCCAGCAGCGACTGCGCGCGGACGAGGTCGGCCTGCGGCACCGTGAAGGTGACGTCGGTCTCGCCCTTGTCCTTGGCGACGTTCTGGATGATCATGTCGACGTTGATATTCTGCTCGGCAAGCGGCGCGAAGATCGCGGCCACGGCGCCGGGACGGTCGGGCACGCGGGTCAGCGTGACCTTAGCTTCGTTCTTGTCAGCGGCGATGCCGGTGATCAGCTGGCGTTCCATATCGCTTCCTTCGAGTTCTTCGTCGCTGACGATCATCGTTCCGGGGAGGGTGTCTGCGGCCGGGGCATTCTCGTCGATGAACGAGGAGAGCACCTGCACGCGCACGTTCTCCTTCATCGCGAGGGAGACCGAGCGGGTCTGCAACACCTTCGAGCCGACCGAGGCCAGTTCGAGCATTTCTTCATAAGTCACCAGCGGCAGCTTGCGCGCCTTGGCGACGATGCGCGGATCGGTGGTGTAGACGCCGTCGACATCGGTGTAGATGTCGCAGCGGTCGGCCTTGACCGCAGCCGCTACCGCGACCGCCGACGTGTCCGAACCGCCACGGCCCAGCGTGGTGATGCGGTTATCCGGCGAAACGCCCTGGAAACCGGGGATCACCGCGATTTCACCAGCGGCCATCGAAGCGAGCAGGGCTTCCGAATCGAAGTCCTCGATACGCGCCTTGGCATGGGCGTCGTCGGTCTTGATCGGCAGCTGCCAACCCAGCCACGAACGCGCCTTGCAGCCCATCGCCTGGAGCGTCAGCGCCAACAGGCCCGAAGTGACCTGCTCGCCAGAGGCGACGACCACGTCATATTCCGCCGGATCGTAGAGGGCATTGGCTTCGCGGCAGAAGTTCACGAGGCGGTCGGTCTCGCCGGCCATGGCCGAAACGACGACGGCGACTTCGTGGCCCGCTTCCTGCTGGCGTTTGACAATGCCCGCCACGCGCCGGATTCGCTCGGTCCCGGCCATGGAAGTGCCGCCGAATTTCATCACGATACGTGCCAAGGTGCCACTGCTCCCCGTCGGTTGTTGCGCAAAGAAGAGATGCGCGTGTGGATAAGAGTCGGGCGCGCTGTTAGGGGGGAGTGATGGACAATGCAACTGCTTCGAACACGCCTTCTCGCGCAACAATCGATCCGAAAGAGGCTGCTCACTTCGGTGCGCTCGCGGCGGAATGGTGGGATCCCAAGGGTTCCTCGGCCATGCTGCACAAGCTCAACCCGGTCCGGCTCGGCTTCATCCGCGCCGAGATCGACCGGCATTTTTCCGCCGACTCCCGCACGCTGCGGCCGCTTTCCGGCAAGCGCGCCCTCGATGCGGGTTGCGGCGCGGGCCTGCTCTGCGAACCGCTGGCCCGCCTCGGCGCCAGCGTGACCGGTGTGGACGCGGCGGCGGAGAACATCGCTGCGGCTTCCGCCCATGCCGAAGCGATGGGCCTTGCCATCGACTACCGCCACGGCGAACTGGGCGCTCTGGGCCTCTCCGGCTACGACCTGGTCTGCTCTCTGGAAGTGATCGAGCACGTCACCGACAAGGCGCTGTTCATCGGCCAGCTTGCCGATGCGCTCGCGGACGACGGGCTGATGTTCCTCTCCTGCCCCAACCGCACCCCCGCCTCACGCCTGTTGCTGGTGGAGGCCGCCGAACGTCTCGGCAAAGTTCCCCGCGGCACCCACGACTGGAACGCCTTCGCCACGCCGGACGAGCTGCGCGACCTTGCGGATGGCGCCGGGCTGGTGCTGGGTGAACCGAAGGGTATCGCCTGGTCGCCGACGGCAGGGCTGCACTTGTCGGACGATCTCTCGCTGAACTTCATCGCTACCGCGCGGAAGAAGTAGGAGAAAACGCAGGGGTTAACACCCCTGCACCCCATTACCGTCGATGTAGCGCGCGCCCTATCTGTCCGCACCCATGGCGGCGCCGGGAGACATATTGGCTGCGCCGCAGGGAGCGCAAAACCTCAATCCGCGCGCAAGATCGACATTCCGAGGGTCTGGGGGATCATCCCCCAGGACTTTCCAATTCCCGAATAATCCTGCGAGCCTGCGCCTCGCGCTCCTCCCACGAACCGCCGATCCGCGTGAACGGCACCCCGGCCCGCACCAGCATCTCTTCGGCAAGCGCCGCGAAGCGGGCGCGGGCATCGTCGGTGCCGAAGAACCGCGTCCCGTCATCGCGCCACGGCACATCGGGCGAGAACAACAGGTAGTGATCGGCCTTGGGATAGCCCATCAGCACGTCAGGCACTTCGCCGAACAACATCTGCGCCCAGGCAGCGGTCATGAGCTGGTCGGTATCGAACAGGAGCACCGGCGGGCGCGCAGCCATGGCCTTGCGGTTCGCCTCGGCCTGCCCCTCGGCAATCGCCAGCAGGTCTGCCATCGTCAGGTCGGTGCCGTGTTCCTCGCAGTAGGTCCGGCCATATTCCGGCACCCAGGGATAGCCCAGCCGCCCCGCGAGTACCGACTTGCCGGTGCTTTCCGCGCCGTGGAGGCAGACGGTGATCACGCCTCTTGCGCCTTTTCCGCCGCGATCCATTCGCGCAGACCCAGCACCGACATGACCAGCAGCACCAGATAGAGCGCGGCGGTCGGCCAGAGTGCCTTGTAAAGATAGACCCCGATCGAGGCGAGGTCGATCGCGATCCACAGCACCCAGTTCTCGATACGGCGGAAGCCCAGCAGGATCTGCGCGGCAATGCTGGCGCCCGCTATGGCGGAATCCGCATAAGGCAGCGAGGCGTCGGTGAAGCGGTGCATGACCCAGCCGAGATTGAGCGCCAGCGCCGCCGTGCCGGTCAGCCAGAGCAGCCGCGCGAAGTGGCCCAGCCGTCGAACCGGCACCCGGCTTTCGCCGCCCCCCGCGCGGACCCACAGCGCCCAGCCCCAGATCTGCGCCGCGAAGAAGAACACTTGCAGCCCCGCCTCGCCATAGAGCTTCGCTTCCCGGAACACGACGAAGTAGAGCGCGACCATGGCCATGCCGAACGGAAAGTTCCACACGCTGCGCCGCACCAGCAGCGCAATATTGGCAAGACCCAGGCCTGCCGCCACCCATTCGACCGTGTTCATGAATCCCCGATCAGCCGAGCGCCGCTTCCCATTCCGGCTCCTTGAAGCCCACCAGCAGCCCGCCCGGATGCTCGACGACCGGGCGCTTGATGCAGCTGGGGTTGGCAGCCATGATCGCCACCGCCTTGGCCGCATCGATATCGGCCTTGTCCTCGTCCGGCAGCTTCTTGAAAGTGGTGCCCGCACGGTTGAGCACTTTCTCCCAGCCCGCTTCGGCCACCCACGTCTCCAGCCGCGCGGCGTCGGCACCTTCCTTCTTGTAGTCGTGAAATGTGTAGTCGGTGCCGCGTGCATCCAGCCACTTGCGGGCCTTCTTGACGGTGTCGCAGTTGGGAATGCCGTAGAATTCAAGGCTCACGATTCGGTTTCCCTCTCGAAATGCCGCACGCGCGGTTCGTTGCAGGCGAAGGCGGTGTAGCTCTGGTAGTAGTGCTCGCGGCCCTTGGCCTGCACTTCGGCATGGGCGGTGACGCGGCGCCATGCAAGAGCGGCGGCTTCGTCCTGCCATTCCGACAGCGCGATCACTTCGCCGTCCTCGCTGGTGTAGCTCTTGAAGGAGAGGAAGCCGGGCTGCGCGCGGGCGAGCGCCTCCATGGCCTCGGCATCGGCGGAATAGGCAGCCGCGTCGATGTCGGCGCGTTTGCGATTGCGGAATACTACCAGGAACATGGCCGCGCTCATGGGCCTTCACAGACCGTTCCGCAAGCATCTGGCTCGCACCCCATGCTGGACAATCCGAAGATTGCGCGCCAAGGCGCGGGGCATGAGCGTGAACACTTTCGGCCGTCTTCTGCGATTCACCACCTGGGGCGAGAGCCATGGCCCTGCCATCGGCGCCGTCGTCGACGGGTGCCCGCCGGGCCTCACCATCGACGAGAGCGTGATCCAGCCCTTCCTCGACGCGCGCCGCCCCGGCCAGTCGAAGTTCACCACGCAGCGGCAGGAGCCGGATCAGGTCCGCATCCTCTCCGGCGTGTTCGAAGGCAAGACCACGGGCACGCCCATCTCGCTGATGATCGAGAACGTGGACCAGCGCTCGAAGGACTATTCGGACGTCGCCAAGGCCTATCGTCCCGGCCATGCCGACTATGCCTATGACGCCAAGTACGGCTTCCGCGACTATCGCGGCGGCGGCCGCAGCTCGGCGCGGGAGACCGCGAGCCGCGTGGCGGCGGGCGGCGTGGCGCGGCTGGTGATCCCGGACGTGACGATTCTGGCCTATGTCTCCGAGATCGGCGGCGACGCCATCGACATGGCCAACTTCGATCCTGCCGAGATCGCCAACAACCCGTTCTTCTGCCCCGATGCACAAGCCGCGAAGCGCTGGGAGAAGATCGTCGACGATGCACGCCTTGCCGGGTCCTCGGTGGGCGCCGTGGTCGAATGCGTCGCTACCGGCGTTCCGGCAGGCTGGGGCGCGCCGCTCTACGGCAAGCTCGACGCCGATCTGGCCGCCGCGATGATGGGCATCAATGCGGTGAAGGGCGTGGAGATCGGCGACGGTTTCGCCGCCGCGCGCCTGACAGGAGAGCAGAACGCCGATCCGATGCACCCCGGCTCGAACGGCCCCGAATTCAGCGCCAACCACGCCGGCGGCATCGCGGGCGGCATTTCCACCGGCCAGCCGGTGGTCGTGCGCGTGGCCTTCAAGCCGACCAGTTCGATCCTCACCCCGCAGCCGACCATCAACCGTGCGGGCGAGGCGACCGAGCTGTTCACCAAGGGCCGCCACGACCCCTGCGTCGGCATTCGCGGCGTACCGGTGGTAGAGGCGATGATGGCGCTGGTGCTGGCCGACCACAAGCTGCTCCACCGCGGCCAGTGCGGGTGAACTGCGATTAGCGCGGTCACCCTTCGCCCCGAGCGGGACGGCGACGCTGCCGCCATCCGGGCGCTGGTGACCGCAGCCTTCCTCGGCGCCGAGCATGCGAGCGGCACGGAAGGCGCGATCGTCGATGCCTTGCGGGATTCCGGCGCGCTCACGATCTCGCTGGTGGCCGAAAGCGATGGCGCGATCGTGGGCCATGTCGCCTTTTCGCCGATCACCATTGATGGCGCGGACATCGACTGGTTCGGCCTCGGCCCGGGTTCGGTCGCCCCGAGCCATCAGCGCCAGAGCATCGGCGCCCGGCTGATCGAGGCCGGACTTGCACGGCTACGGGAAATGGGCGCACAAGGCTGCGTGGTGCTGGGCGATCCTGCCTACTACGCCCGCTTCGGCTTCGTGAGCGATCCCGCGCTGACCTATCCTGACGTTCCCGCCGAATACTTCCAGCGCCTAGTGATGACCGGACCGGCGCCTGCCGGAACCGTGGCCTATCACCAGGGCTTCAGCGCCGCTTCCTGAGCACCACGTAGATCGCGCCCTGCCCGCCGTGACGGCGGTGCGCGCCGCGAATGGCAACGATATCGTGGGCATGGTCGCTGGCGGCCAGCCAGTCGGTGATCTTGGCGCGGATCGCGCCGCGCGCGGTTCCCCGGTCCATGGCATCGACGGGGCGGGGCTTGCCGGTCACGATCAGCACCACCCGCGCGCCCATGGCCTTGGCCTGCGTCAGCCCGTGCATCAGCCGCACATAGGCTTGGTCGAGGTTGGAGCCATGAAGGTCCAGGCTGAAATCGGGAACCAGCGTGCCCTTGGAAATCCGCTTTTCCCAGGATCCGTCGAGATGGAGCGGCGCATCCGCTTTCGGCGCCTGGACGACGGGCTTCGGGGCAAGCGGCGGCGGTATGCGGCCTTTCACTTTCTTCGGCGGCGGCGCGGACGGCAGCACGACCGTCTTTACGGGTGCCGGTGCGGGCGCGGCGGGTGTGGCGACAGGTCTGCGCTTCTCGAGCGGGGTCACCGTCCGGGCGACTTGCGCCCAGATTTCCGCCTCATCCGCCGTCAATCGCCGCCCCGGCCGCCGCATCATCCGTCTACCGCACGCCGAGGCGTGCGAGCGTGCCCTTCGGCACGAGGATCAGCGCCTCGCCCCGGCCGCTCATGCCGCCCGCCGTCAGCCGTGCCTGGTCGCCCGAGCCCCAGAACGTGTCGAAGCGGTTCGCGCCCTTGATCGCGCCGCCGGTGTCCTGCGCCACCCAGAGCCCGGTCGCCTCGCGCCGGTCGAGCCGCAGCCATACCGGCGCGCCCAGCGGCACGAAGCGGGGATCCGCCGCGACCGAGGCATGGGCGCGCACCGGCACGCCGAGCGCGCCCAGCGGGCCGTCGCCTCTCAGTTCCTTGAAGAAGACCCACGACTTGTTCTCGCGCATGAGCGCGGCGCCGTCGCGCGGGTTGTCGTGGATGTACTGGATGATCCCCTGCATCGAGCCGGAATATTGCCCCGGCCCGGAGCCGACGAGGCCCCGGTCGCGCATCACGCCGCCGATCCCGGTGTAGGGCAACCCGTTCTGTCCGGCATAGCCGATGCGCATGACGCTGCCGTCCGGTGCGCGCAGGCGGCCCGAGCCCTGGACTTGCAGGAAGAAGAATTCGATGGGATCCGCCACCCAGGCGATCTCCAGCCCTTTGCCCGAAAGCGCGCCCTGCTCGATCGCGGCGCGGTCGTGATAGGGCACGAAGCTGCCGCCCGCGTCGTAGCGGCCAAGCGGCATGCGCCCGCTGGAGGTCGGCGTGGCATCGCCCGGCCTGGCGCGCACGAGATCGCCCGGCATCGCATAGACCGGCACGGCATAGCCGGGCACCGGCAGGCGCGATCCGGCGATTTCCGGTTCGTAATAGCCGGTAGCGAAGCCCCGGCCGTCGCCGATGCGGGCGGTCTCGAAGTAGCTTGCGAAGAACTGGGCGGCAGGCTTTGCGCCCCAGCTTGCGGCAGCGGCGCAGGCTGCCCGCCAGTCCGCCGGGCGGGTAAGGCCGCTGGCGTCGTTTCGCACGGTGACGCGGGGGCAGCTTTCGCGGAACGAGGCCAGCGCGGCGGCGGCATCGCTTCCGCCCAGCGACAGCGACGACACCGCAGGACCTGCCTTTACCCCCGCCGCGACCGCGCTGGCAGGCTGCGGCTGCGCGGGCTGCGTAGACGGAGCAGGCCGGGGCTTCTGCACCGGCGGCCTTGCCGCAGGACGCGACGCCGCAGGACGTGAAGGGCCCTTGGGTCCGGGCACCACCTGGACGCAGGCGGCCAGGAGAACCGGCAGGATGAAGGCAGACAATCGGCGCAATGGAAAACGCGGCTCCTGACGCCGCGACACGCTCGCTCCCCGCAAGATCGATCTCCGAAAACCTGATGCGACGCCGATGACGCGCCGATAAAGACACCAACAACAAGGCCGGACCTTTCGGCCCGGCCTGTCGATCCTTGTGGGATCACTGGCGCGAAATCAACCGCGCGAGGCGATCAACCGGCGTCGGTTTCGTCGAGCAGCCAGTCGGGGCCGGACGAATTGAGCTGGCGGCTGAAAGTCCAGACGTCCACCGCCTCGATCGCATCGTCGAGCGAACCGGCGATCACATGACCCTCGGCATCGCGCGTGACGGCGGCAATGTCCGAACGGAAGCGCAGGGTGATGCGGGCCTGGCCGCTTTCCACGCCTGCCGAGACGATCGCCACGTCCTCGATGCGGATGAGGCGGTTGTCCATGGTCTCACCGGCGGCCGTACGGGCGTCGATCGCAGCGGCGAAGCTGTCGTAGACGTCGCCGTCGCAGAGCGTGCGAAGCTCAGCCTTGTCGCCCTTCCAGAACGATTCCAGGATCAGGCGATAAGCGCTGCGCGCACCTTCCAGGAAGGCATAGGCGTCGAAGCGACGATCCGCGCTGGAAATTTCCGCAAGGCCGCGCTCGACGGAAGGCGGCGCCAGCGGCATTTCGCGCAGGCGTTGGGGCTGACCGATCCGGCCGCGCTCGTCCCCCTTGGCTTCCGCCTTGGCGTCAGTCTTCGGGGTCGGGACGCGCGGCGCACCGGGCTGGCCCTGGCGGCCTTCGAAGCGCCCCTGGATCGGCTCTTCCTCATGCTCGGCACGGCGGCCGAGTACCGAATAGAGCCGCAGGCCGAGGAAGGCTGCGATCATGGCCAGGATCACGATTTCCGGTGTCACGTTCCTTTGTCCATCCTTGTGTTGGACGCTTCGGGGGGCACGGGTGGAGCGTTTTCGCCATCCGCCCGAAGGCGCCATCATAGACCCAGATAGGTACGGTTTTCAAATGAACAACGCGTGAGTGCCGAATACCGTCGTTTCTCCGGGGCTTTTCCGCCGATATTCCGGCATCAAGGCAAGCAACGTTTCGTGCCCGCCCCGGTTCCACCCCGGGCGCCCGGTACGGCGGCAATGGGCGAATCGCGCGCGGCTCATCGCCGCCCCTGCCGTTCGCCCGCCATTTTCGAACAATTTACGCCCCCTTGGGTGTTCCACAGGCCCGCAAAATGCTTTAGGCGCGCGGCCAGACTTTCCATGCGCAGGCCTTTCATGGGCACTCGCGTGTTTTAACGGGAACGAAGCAAATGGCCGACGAAGGCAACGTCATCTCCGACCTCAACCTCGGCAACGGCGAGGATTCCGCGCCGGCCGCCGGCATCATCTCGCAGTACGTCAAGGATCTCTCGGTCGAGAATCCCAACGCGCCGCAAAGCTTCTCGTGGCAGGACCAGCCGCAGATCGAAGTGCAGTTCAACATCGGCGCGCGCCAAATCGACGGCGAAGTCCACGAAGTCGAACTGAAGATCACCTGCGCCTCGAAGGGTCCGCAGGGCACCGCTTTCGCGGTCGAGCTGGCCTATGGCGCGCTGATCGGCATGCGCAACCTCGAAGAAGGCCAGGCCCACGCATTCCTCTATGCCGAAGCCCCGCGCATCCTGTTCCCCTTCGCCCGCCGCGTCGTTGCCGATGCCGTGCGCGATGCCGGTTTCCCGCCGCTGATGCTGGAGCCGATCGATTTCAACGGCCTCTACATCCAGCAGCTCCAGGCGCAGCAGCAGGCAGACGCCACCCAGGGCGAGCCGGTCGGCCACGCCTGAGCGTCCGCTTGAACGGCGTATGACGCACGTTCCTGCACAATCGGCCCGCGCCTCCAGACCGGAGACGCGGGCCGTTGGCGTATCAGGGTCTTCCCTTTCGGCGATCATCAGGAGCCTGCGGGCATGAACCTTACCAAGGCGCTGGCCAGCGTCGGTGGCCTCACTCTTGCCAGCCGGGTGCTCGGCCTGGTCCGCGACAGCCTCTTCGCCCGCTTCGTCGGCGCGGGGTTCGCTTCGGACGCCTTCCTGATCGCCTTCCGCCTGCCCAACATGTTCCGCGCGCTTTTCGCGGAAGGGGCTTTCGCCTCGGCCTTCATCCCGATGTTCAACCAGAAGGTCGCGGACAAGGACGGCCCCGGCCTGCCTGCGGGTATCACTTTCGCGGAACAGGCGCTCGCCGTGCTCCTGCCGATCCTGATCGCCATGACGGTCGTGCTGGAAGTCTTCGCTTGGCCGGTGACGTTTCTGCTTTCGGGCAAGTTCAACGGCGTCACCCACGAACAGTTCGCCTATGCCGTGCAACTCAGCCGGATCACCATTCCCTATCTCGCGCTCATCAGCCTGGTCTCGTTGCTTGGCGGCATTCTCAATTCGCTGAACAAGTTCTGGGTCAACGCCGCCGCGCCGATCCTGCTGAACCTGACGCTGATCGTGGCGCTGGTGGGCTTCCATTCGAGCGACGCGCTGGTGACGGCGCGCAACCAGGCCATCGGCGTCTCGGTCTCGGGCGCGCTACAACTGCTCTGGCTGATGTGGGCCTGCCGCGCCAACGGCGTGTCGATGCGCCTGAGGATGCCGGTCTGGAATGCCGACGTGAAGCAGCTGATGAAGCTGATCCTGCCCGCTGCCGCCGGCGCCGGGGCGGTGCAGATCAACCTCGTGATCTCGACCGCGCTGGCCGCCTCGCTGCTCGCCCATGGTTCGGTGACATACATCTACATGGCCGACCGGCTGAACCAGCTTCCCCTCGGCCTCATCGGTATCGGGCTCGGCACCGTTCTCCTGCCCACGATCTCGCGTCAGCTTGGCGGCGGCGAGCATGCGGCGGCGATGGACACGCAGAATCGCGGCATGGAACTGGCGTTGCTGCTCACCCTGCCCGCCGCCGTGGCGCTGATCGTCTGCGGCCAGCCGATCGCCGCCGCGCTGTTCGGCTACGGCAAGTTCGATGCGAACGACGTCGCCCGCACGGCCGAGGCGCTCGCTGCCTTCTCGATCGGGCTGCCCAGCTACATCCTCGTCAAAGTGCTGACCCCCGGCTTCTACGCCCGCCAGGACACGAAAACGCCGGTGCGCTATGCGATGATGTCGATGGCGGTGAACCTCGTCGGCAACCTCGCGCTGATCGTGCCGCTCCAGCACATGGGGCCGCCGCTGGCGACCGCCATCGCCTCCACTGCCAATGTCGCCATGCTCTACTGGACGCTGGTGAAGCGCGGCCATTTCCAGGCCGATGCCCGCCTCAGGCGCCGCGCCCCGCGCCTGGCACTGGCCGCCGTGGCCATGGGCGTGGTGCTGTGGTTCGGGCAGGACCTGCTGACGCCCTACCTCCACGGCACCTGGCTGGTGCGTGGCCTGGCCCTTGCCGCGCTCGTTTCGGCCGGCGGCGCGGTCTATGCAGCGGCGACACTGGTGACGGGCGCCTTCACCCGCGCCGACCTCGCCCTGCTGCGCCGACGCCGCGCGGCGTCGTGAGGGTTCCATCCATGTGCGTTTGTGGTATGAGCCCCGCCCATGCAGGACCTTTCGCTCTCGAAGTCTGCCCTTTCTCGCCGCACCTGGCGATGGCGGAACGCCGCGCGCTCGTCGCGCTGACCGCACCTGCATCTGTGCCCTTCGGGGCGCAACCTCCACACTTCTGACAACCCACAACTCGCGAAGGACGCGTCCATGCGTATCGTCTCCGGCATTCAGCCCACCGGCAACCTGCACCTCGGCAACTATCTCGGCGCGATCCGCAATTGGGTGAAGATGCAGGACGATGTCGCCGCCGAAGGCGGTGACAGCCTTTATTTCCTAGCCGATCTCCACGCGATTTCGATGCCGCACGATCCGGCCACGCTCTCCGCCAACACCCGCGAGATGGTGGCGGCGCTGGTCGCCTGCGGCGTCGATCCCGACCGCTCGATCCTGTTCAACCAGACCCAGGTTCCCCAGCATGCCGAACTGCAATGGCTGCTCAACGGCACCGCGCGCATGGGCTGGCTGAACCGCATGACGCAGTGGAAGGACAAGGCGGGCAAGAACCGCGAAGGCGCCTCGGTGGCGCTGTTCACTTATCCTGTGCTCCAGGCCGCGGACGTGCTGCTCTACCAGGCCACGCACGTCCCCGTCGGTGAGGACCAGAAGCAGCACCTCGAACTCGCGCGCGACATCGCACAGAAGTTCAACAACGACTTCGGAACGGAAGAGGCTCCGGTCTTCACCCTGCCCGAACCGATCATCCCCCCCGAAGCCGCCCGCATCATGAGCCTGCGCGACGGTGCGTCGAAGATGAGCAAGTCTGATCCCTCGGACATGGCGCGCATCAACCTGACCGACGATGCCGACATGATCATGCAGAAGGTCAAGAAGGCCAAGACCGATCCCGAGCCGCTGCCCTCGGAAAAGCAGGGCCTCGAAGGCCGCGCCGAGGCGCGCAACCTGGTGGGGATCTATGCGGTGATGGCCGGAACCACGGTCGAAGCCGTGCTCTCCGACTTCGGCGGCGAGGGCTTCGGCAAGTTCAAGCCCGCACTGGGCGAACTGCTGGTGGAGAAGCTGGCGCCGATCAACGCGCGCTTCGTGGAACTGCGCGAAGACCGGGGCGCGCTCGACGCGATCCTGCGCAAGGGCTCGGAAAAGGCGCGCGCACTGGCCGTGCCGACGCTGGAGAAGGCCTACGAGGCGCTCGGCCTGGTACGCTGAGATACCGTCGTCCCGGGCTTGACCCGGGACGACGATCAGTCGAGGCCCAGCAGCTTGGCCCGGCGCCGGATCCAGGGGGCGGCAAGCGTGGCGACTTCACCCAACGCCTCCAGCCCTTCGCGGTCCTTCTTGTGATCGCCCGCGATCAGCAGCCCGAAGACCCGCTGCACGGTCCAGTCGGGATAGGGCCGCTCGGCCAGCACCATGCGGTCTCCGGCCGCGACCTCGCCGTCCTCCAGTACCCGGTAGTACCACCCCGCCCGGCGCGACCGGACCACGCCGGCATTCACCGCCGCGCCGCCGAAGCGGTGGTCCAGTTTCCAGCACGGCTGGCGCCCCTGGCTGACCTCCACCAGCGCAGTGCCCATGCGCCAGCGATCGCCCACGCAGATGGTGTCCTCGGTCAGGCCCTCGGTGGCGATGTTCTCGCCGAAGGCGCCGTAGTTCGACAGCAGTTCATGGCCGCCGATTGCCTCACGCCAGAAGGCGTAATGGTCGTGGGGATAGTGGTGGATCGCCTTGTCAGGCCCGCCGTGAACCGCAAGATCGGCCTGCTCGTCGCCCTCCAGGCCAAGCCGCCCAACGCGAATCGGGCCTGCCACCGGCACCTTGCCGATGGCGCTGGGTTCGTCCTCTCCGCGAAAAGGGCTGACTTTTCCGCATTGAATCGAAAGAATCACGGCGGATTGCGAGTCGGGGGAACTGGTCAACATCCTGACGGCTTCCTACATGACAACCCTGATCTCAAGCCGTGACTTGCGGCTGAATGGCGCATCAGGCCCGGAATCGTTCCGCCGCCGCCCTGCCTCCATTCAACCGCTATTCAGGGCATTGATATTAAGGCAGAGTCGTTATGAATCACAGGCCACGCTTGGGAAGGGCGTTTCGGGCCTGTCGGGTTCGTGGAGTGAAACCGATGACAGAAAATCCCGGAACCCATCTCGGAAAGGTCAGGCTCGTCGCCGTGACCGTGCTGCTGATGGCCCTTGCCGCCTGCGCAACGCCCTTCAAGGCCGACGTTTCGCGCTTCCAGTCGCAGCTTCCGGCACCGTCCGGCCAGAGCGTCGCCGTCGTGGCCGACGATCCCAAGCTTGCGGGCGGCCTTGAATTCGCCACTTACGCCCGCCTCGTGAGCGACCGGCTCCAGAAGCTGGGCTATGCCACGGTGGACGATCCCGCCAAGGCGACCCTGATCGCCCGCTTCGACTACGGCGTCGACAACGGCCGCGAACGCATCCGCTCCTCGCCCGGCATGGGCGGCTACTGGGGCCCGTGGTACGGCGGCGGCTGGGGCGGCCGCGGCTTCTACGGTCGCGGCTGGGGCGGCGGCGGTTGGGGCTGGGGCGGCCCGTGGCGCTATGGCTGGTATGATCCGTTCTTCGACGGCGGCGTGGATTCCTACACCGTCTTCACCAGCGGCATCACCCTGAAGATCGACCGTGCGGCCGACAACCAGCGCCTGTTCGAAGGCAAGGCCGAGGCCGTTTCGACCTCGAACCACCTCCAGTACATCGTGCCGAATCTGGTCGAAGCGATGTTCACCAATTTCCCCGGAAATTCGGGCGAGACGGTCCGCATCACGGTGGCGCCTGAAAAGAAGTAGTTACATCAAGGAAACGACTGGCTCCCCCTGAAAAGAGGGAGACACCGAGGGACGGGTCCGCTGAAATATGCGGGCCCGTCCTTTCTTTTTGCCGTTCCGGCCCGTATCGCGAGCCCCTCCGGTTGACCCCCGCCAACCGCCTTGGAATGCTCACCGCACGATGAATACGTTCATGGCCATCATGTCGCAGCTCTTCTGGGGCGTGACCGTGGGCGCGCTTTCCGCCGCCTTTTCAACGCTGGCCAAAGGGCTTGCGCTGATCCTCGGCGTGGGCGGCGTGGGCTGGTATTCGCTCAGGCGCCGCCGCGAGAAGCGCGCGCGAATCGAGCGCAAGGACTGAAGCGGGTCGAGAGCCTCAGCTCCCCAAAGACACCACACCGCCGGTAGAGCCGAACCCGCCCTCGCCGCGCTCGGTCGATTCCAGTTCCTCCACGGTCAGCCAGGCCGCGCGCGTTACCGGGGCCAGCACGAGCTGGGCCACGCGGTCGCCGCGCAGGATCTCGAAGGGCTGTGCGCCGTGGTTGATGAGGATCACCTTCAGCTCACCGCGGTAGTCCGAATCGATGGTGCCCGGCGCATTGGGCACCGAAATCCCGTGCTTGAGCGCGAGGCCGGAACGCGGGCGGACCTGGATCTCGAAGCCCGGCGGGATCGCCATGGCTAGGCCGGTGGCAACGGCATGGCGGCCGCCCGGTGCCAGGGTCACGTCCTCGGCCGAGACGACGTCCATGCCCGCCGCGCCGTCGGTGGCGTAAACGGGCAGGTCCAGCCCTTCGCCATGCGGCAGGATCTTGACGGGAACGGGGACCTCAGCGGGGGAGTGCATCTGCGAACCTTTCGACGAGGGCGCGCGCGACGTCCTCCTTGGGCATTTCGGGAAGACTGATCACATCGTCCGCGCGCACGATGTGGACTGCATTGGCATCGCCGCCCATCACATCGCCCGATACGTCGTTGGCGATGATCCAGTCGGCGCCCTTGCGTTGGCGTTTTTCGGTGGCGTAGCGAATGACGTCCTGCGTCTCGGCGGCGAAGCCGATCACCAGCGGCGGCCGGTCGGGCCCTTTCGCGAGAGTGGCGAGGATGTCGGGATTTTCGGTCAGCAGCAGCGCGGGCGGTTCCGAGCCGAGCTTCTTGAGCTTCTGGCCCGCTGCCTCGGCCACGCGCCAGTCGGCTACGGCGGCAACCATGACGGCGATATCGGCGGGCAGCGCACCGCGCACCGCCTCGGCCATCTGCAAGGCGCTCTCCACATCGACCCGGTCGACGCCGGGCGGGGTCGGCAGGTGTACCGGCCCGGCCACCAGCGTCACCCGCGCACCGGCCTCGGCGGCGGCGGCGGCGATGGCAAAGCCCTGCTTGCCGGAAGAGCGATTGGCAATGTAGCGCACCGGATCGATCGGCTCCCAGGTCGGCCCCGCCGTCACCAGCACATGGCGGTCCGAAAGCGGCCCCTCGACCGGCGCCGAGGCGAAGCGAAGCGCGCCGGGATCGGTGGCGGGCGCGGCCCGCGCCTCGCCCTTGCGGGCCGCCAGCGCGGCTTCCTCGGGCGTGAAGCCGAGGTCCTCGTGGCTGGCGGCAATGCCTTGCTGCGCTCCAGTAATCTGGCCGCGCGGGATCAGGCCCGCGGTCAGCCCGCCGAGATCGATCCCCTCTTGCCCTGCATGTTCGGGCTCCGGCCCTTCAAATTGCGGCTGCCAAGCGAAAGGATCGCTGCCGGGCAGCGGCGCGACCTCGACCGGGCCAAGCCCGAGCGCCCAGGCGATGCGCTGCCAGATGGCAAGCGGATCGGGCAGACGGCCGGGACCATATTCCCCGCAGGCCATCGTGCCCTCATCCGGCTCCATCACGTCGACGCCCGCATCGCGCAGGGTCTGGACGTTGCGGGTGGTGGCCGCGTGCTGCCACATGCGCACGTTCATCGCCGGAACCGCCATGACCGGCTTGTCGGTGGCGAGCAGCATCGTCGTCGCCAGATCGTCCGCGATCCCCGAGGCCATCTTGGCGAGAAGATCCGCCGTCGCCGGGCAGACGACCACGAGATCGGCCTCGCGGCTGAGCTGGATATGGCCCATCTCCGCCTCGTTCTTGAGGTCCCACAGCGTGGTGTAGACCGGCTTTTCGGAGAGCGCGGCCAGCGCCATGGGCGTGACGAAGTGCGATCCGCCCTCGGTCAGCACACAGGTGACTTCGCCGCCTTCCTTGCGGATCTGCCGGACGAGTTCGCAGGACTTGTAGGCCGCGATACCGCCGCCCACGACCAGGAGAATGCGTGGTCCACTCATGGCTGCGGCTTGTGCAACAGCGGACGGACGCGCGCAATCGGTTTGCGGCCCGGCACCGGGGATAGCGCCTGCGAAATCGGGTCAGCCCGGGCATCCCTACCTGGCTCATCCCTCACCCCGCTCACCTCCCACCCCGCTCATCCTGAGCTTGTCGAAGGATGTGAGGCACAGCGCCACGCCGCCGGGGGCTTCGACAGGCTCAGCCTGAGCGGGGTAGCGATGTCAGTCGGAAAAACGCCCCCGGCGCCCCTTCACGCCAGCATCGTCCAGTACGTCAGGCCGAACGCCACGGCGCCGCCGACCAGCGCCGACAGTCCGTAGCCCAACCACTGCGTGGGCTCCGGCCGGCGCGGGAAGATCAGTTCCACTTCGGGGAGCGGGGCCTGCTCGGGCGCGCCGCCTTTGGGCGGGAACTTCTCCTCGATCCGGCGCACCAGCGCGGGAAGGCGCAGCAGCGTGCCGATATCCTCGCGCAGACGATCGGCAATGACCGCCTCGGGGCCGAGTTCGTCGCGCAGCCAGCTCTTCACGAAGGGCGCGGAAACGTCCCACATGTTGATGTCGGGATCGAGTGCGGTGGCGAGGCCTTCGACCATGACCATCGTCTTCTGGAGCAGCAGCAGATGCGGCTGGACCTGCATGTCGAAATCGCGGGTGATCGCGAAGAGACCGTCCAGCATCTGGCCGACCGAAAGCTCGGACACCGGCTTGCCGCGCATCGGCTCCCCCACGGCGCGCAGCGCGGTCGCGAACTCTTCCACGGTGTGGTAGCTCGGCACGTACTGCGCCTCGAAGTGGATCTCGGCCACGCGGCGGTAGTTGCCGGTAGTGAGGCCGTAGAGGATCTCCGCCAGCCAGAGCCGCGCCTGCCGGTTGATGCGGCCCATGATGCCGAAATCGATGGCGACGATCGTGCCGTCCGCTTCCACGAACAGGTTGCCCTGGTGCATGTCGGCATGGAAGAAACCGCTGGAAATCGCCTGGGTCAGGAAGGTCAGCACCAGCTTGTGCGCCAGCCTGGGCAAGTCGTGCCCGGCGGCGCGGAGCCCGGCGATGTCGCTCATCTTGGTGGCGCCGATCCACTCGACGGTCAGGACCTGGCCGTTGGTGCGGTCCCAGTCGATATGCGGCACGCGGTAGCCGTGAATGCCCTTCATCGCGTCGGACAGTTCGGAGGCCGAGGCCGCCTCGCGCCGGAGATCCAGCTCGCGCAGGGTCCAGCGCTTGAGATTGGCGACGACCGCGCGCGGACGCAGGCGCGAAGCCTCTCCGCCCAGCGCTTCGAGGTGAGCGGCGGCCCACTCGTAAGTCTCGACATCGCGCGCAAACTGTTCGCGAATGCCGGGACGCTGCACTTTCACCGCGACGGTGCGCCCGTCCGGCGTGACCGCCTTGTGGACTTGCGCGATCGAGGCGGCGCCCACCGGGTTCTCGTCGATCGAGGCGAAGATCTGCTCCAGCGGGCGGCCGAAGCTGCTTTCGATCACGCGGCGGATTTCGGAGAAGGGCACCGGCGGCAGGCTATCCTGCAGGGTCAGCAGGTTGCGCGCGGGCCCCTCGCCGACGAGGTCGGGCCGGGTGGCCAGCGCCTGCCCCAGCTTGATCGCCGCCGGGCCGATTTCCTGGAAGGCCCCGGCATAGTCGGGCTCGACCGGCTGGCGCGCGCCGAAGCGGGCGATCCGGCACAGGCGCTTCACCTGCGCCGGGGCGTTGCGGTCATTCTCGATGCCCTGCAGCGCCCCATGGCGCGCAAGGACGCGGCCCCATTTCAGGAGCCGCAGGATATGCGTGGTCGATCCGGTCACGGTGTGAGTCTCAGACCTTCCAGCCCGAGTGGATCGCGACGAGGCCGCCCATGATCGGCTCGACCTTGGTGTGCTTGAAGCCGGCCGCGCGGATCATCTTCTCGAATTCCGGCATCGGCGGGAAGCGGCGGATCGATTCGATCAGGTAGCGGTACGATTCGGCGTCACCGGCGATGGCCTGGCCGATCTTCGGCACCAGATGGTGCGAATAGGCGTCGTAGACTTCCTTGAAGCCCGGCCATTCGGTGGTCGAAAACTCCAGGCAGAAGAAGCGCCCGCCGAACTTGAGCACGCGGTGCGCCTCGGCCAGGGCCTTGTCGATATGCGTGACGTTGCGGATGCCGAAAGCGATCGTATAGGCATCGAAGAAGCGATCCCCGAACGAGAGCACCTCGGCGTTCTGGCGCGACCAGACCAGGCCATCGATGCCCTGTTCCATCGCGCGCTCGATGCCGACGTCCAGCATGTCCTGATTGATGTCCGACACGGTGATCGAGGCGCCCTGCGCCGCCATGCGGAAGGCGATGTCGCCCGTGCCGCCCGCCATGTCGAGGATCTGCTCGCCCTCGCGCGGCTTCACGCGGCGCACGAACTTGTCCTTCCAGAGCCGGTGCATGCCGGCGGACATGGCATCGTTCATCACGTCGTACTTGCGTGCAACGCTGGAGAAGACGGCGCCGACGCGCCCTTCCTTCTCGTCGGGGCTGACCTCTTCGTAGCCGAAGGAAACCGTTTCGCTCATGGCGCAGTCCTCTAGCCTCCCGGCCGCGCCTGCGCCAGTCCGTCGCGCCGGTTATTTTGTCCTGATCAAGGCGAGCGCGGAAAGCACGATGCCGCCCAGAATCAGCGCCATCCCCGCGAAGTGATAGCCGTGCAGCCGCTCGCCCAGCAGCAGCGCCGAAAGCAGCGCGCCGAACAGCGGCATCAGCGTGATCGCCTGCCCGGCCCGCGCCGCGCCCAGTTCGCCCGTCGCCCGGTTGTAGATGAAATAGGCGATCACCGAAGGGAACACGCCGACATAGGCGAAAGCGGCCAGCACGCCCGGGCGCCACACCACGACCTGACCCTGCGCGGCTTCCATCGCGGCCAGCGGCGCCATCGCCAGAGCGCCGATCGCAAACGTCAGCAGAAGAAAGCTGGCAGCCGAGATCGCCGGGCGCTTCCTCAGGAACACCGTATAGAGCGACCAGGCCGCGACCGCGCAGAACACCAGCCCGTCGCCGCGGCCGAACTGCAACTGCATCATGGCCCCCGAATCGCCCCGGAACACGATGGCCACGACTCCCAGCGTCGAAACCAGCACGCCGATAACGTGCATCCGCCCCGGCCGGCCGCCGAAAATCGCGAAATCCAGCGCCGTGACCGCCGCCGGAATCGCCGCCTGCAACAGAAGGGCATTGGCCGCCGTCGTGTAGTGCAGGCCCGTGTAGACGAAGCTGTTGAAGCACACGATCCCGAGGAAGCCGAGCGCCAGGACCCACCGCCACCCGGCCAGCGCCTCGGCCCGCTCCCGCCAGAGCTGCCGCGCGGCGAACGGCAGCAGGACCAGCACCGCGATCAGCCAGCGCCCGAGCGCCAGGGTGAAAGGCGGAATGTCCTCGCGCACGGCGCGCCCGGTGATCGAGTTACCGGCCCAGAACAGCATGACCAGCCCGAGCATCAGGAATGCGCGTATGTGGGAGCGATTGGTTTCCATCGGGGGTGCTTGCGTCGGAAGGGGATGGAAGGGAAGGAAAAATGCAGGGGGATCATCCCCCTGCACCCTGGTACTGTCGAGGTCGTGCCCTGCCTATGCGCCGTGCGCTCATGGCTGCGTCGAGAGACTTATTGGCTGCGCCGCAAGGAGCGCGGGACGGATGGGCAGGCACAAGGTCGCCATTTTGAGGGTCTGGGGGATCTCCTGAGTTTATCGAAGGGCCCCAGGACTTCCCCTTTTTCTTCTCCTCCCCACCCCCTATCTCCTTCCTCACGATGCCAGAACTCCCAGAAGTAGAAACCACCGTCCGCGGCCTCGCGCGCTATCTGGAGGGCGAGCGGATCGCCCGCGTCACGCTCAACCGGCCGGATTTGCGCCGTCCCTTCCCGCCCGATCTGGTGCAGGTGCTCACCGGCGCGCGGGTCACGGCGATGGGCCGCCGCGCAAAGTACGGGCTTGTCCATACCGACCGCGCGCAGACCATGGTGTTTCACCTCGGCATGTCCGGTCGCTGGCGGATCGAGCCGGAACAGCCCGAGAAGCACGACCATCTCGTGATCGAGACCGGCGCGGGCCACGTTCTTGCGCTCAACGACGCGCGCCGGTTCGGCTCGGTCGATCTGGTGCCGACTGCCATGCTCGATGCGTGGGGACCTTTTGCTGCGCTCGGGCCCGAGCCGCTGGGCGAAGGGCTGACCCCGGCGCACCTCAGGGCAGCGCTGGCGGGACGAATCGCGCCGATCAAGCAGATGCTGCTCGACCAGTCGGTGGTGGCAGGTCTCGGCAATATATATGTCTGCGAGGCGCTTTTCCGCGCCGGCATCCGGCCGGACAAGGAAGCCGGGCTCGTTAGCCTGCCCGCCTTGCGCAAGCTGGTCCCGGCGATCCGCGAAGTCCTGTCCGAATCGATCGCGGCGGGCGGTTCGACGATCCGCGATTACGCCCAGCCCAATGGGGAGCTGGGATATTTCGCGACCGCCTGGCAGGTCTATGGGCGAGAGGGGCAGGACTGCTCCTGCGGCGCGCCGGTCCGGCGATTCGCGCAGGGTGGGCGGAGTACGTTCTGGTGCTCCCGCTGCCAGAGGTAGCGGCCAAAGGATGGGATAGCCCGCGCGAGGCTTGAGCGTCGCCGCTCTGCGGCAGAAAACCCAGAAATAGGCGGTTTGGCGCGGCCCTGCCGGGTTGACGGAATGCCGCCGCACCGCTAAGGGGCGCGCTTTCCGGCGAGTCCGCTCGCCTAGAGATTCGATCAGGCAATTGGGCCGCCATCACCGCTGTGGGGGGGGCCAGACAGAGGAAATTCGATGGCCAATACGCCGCAAGCCCGCAAGCGCATCCGCCGTAACGAGCGCCGCGCGGAGATCAATACGAACCGCATCAGCCGCATCCGCACCTTCCTGAAGAAGGTCGAGACCGCGATTGCCGGTGGTGACAAGGGCGCCGCTTCGGCCGCTCTCAAGGAAGCCCAGCCCGAGCTGGCCCGCGGCGTGGCCCGCGGCGTGCTTCACAAGAACACCGCTTCGCGCAAGATGTCGCGTCTCACCAAGCGCGTCGCTGCGCTCGGCTGATTTCGGCAGGCGCGCCTTACAGGGCGCGCCCGACCGCAAGGCACCGGCCCGCGCCGCTATCTGAATTCCCGCCTTCTGCGGCGAG
>NZ_MSQB01000034.1:46032-48396 GCF_002149965.1 Novosphingobium panipatense
TCCTGAGACACGATTCGCGGAAAACGAAGAAGGGCCCATAAGCGGCATGCCGCAAGGCCCCCGCACGCGCTTCCAGAGCGCCGTAGCACCATCAGTGCCTTCCTGGAGATCATCGATAGCGATTCGCAGATGCGATTCGCGCTCGGCCCATGCCCAGCCAAGACCCAGACTTCGGCGCACGCGGTACGTAACGGGAACGTTTCTGGCGACTCCCCGGAGGCTAACGCCGGCCTTTGCGCAGGCCTCCGGCCAGCGCCCGAGGCAAAGTCACGGAAACGTTGCGATTCGCAATCGGCACTTTCGCGGCATCGCGGTAAACATCTGTTTTTATGGTACAATTTTCGATCATGACGGAAATTGAGCACTCAGGGCGAGTCAACAGCGATAATTTTTTTTATTTGGGGAGTGCCGTCTTGCACCACGGCCAAACCCGTTTCTAAAAGAGTCCACAGGCCGTAGCGGAACTGGCCGGGGAACATCGACAGCGACGAAAATCCTGCTGCAAGCACACTTGCAGTCGAGGGTCTTTTTGTCCGCGTTTTCTCTGGATCGAATGGTCGCTTCCATCGGGATTCACCCCGGAGGAGCACCGGTTCCACGCACGGCATTCAACTTTCGCGGCCCGCTGGGCCACATTCGGGGTAGCTGCCAACCTAAGGGGAGTTGGTCCAGTGTCAGGTTCAACAGCGGGCCGGTCTCCGGCAAGTCAGGGCGCAAACGGCGTGATTAAGAAATCGAAGGCGGTACGAGTGGCGATGGAAGAGGATCAGGAAGCCGTGAATCTGGCGGCAGACTGGGCTGACATCAGCCAGGGCCTGCGCAAGGACCTCGGCCAGCAGGCGCACAGCCAGTGGATCAAGCCGATCCAGCCGGGCAACTACTGCAAGGAAACGGGCACGCTCGACCTCTACCTGCCCACCGAGTTCTCCGCGAACTGGGTCGCCGACCGTTTCGCCGACCGTCTCTCGCTGGCCTGGAAGATCGCCCGCCCCGACGTGCGCCATGTCCGCATTCTCGTGCATCCCGGCCGCCGTCAGCTGCCCGAACTGCGCCTGGGCAGCGGCGGCCGTCCCTCGAGCGCGCCTGCCAACGATTCGGCTCAGAGCTGGTCGAAGGAAAACATTGCCGATCCGATCTCCGCAGTGCTCCAGGGCGAGGCTTTCGCCGCGCTCGGCCAGGGCCCGGTCGGCATCGACGCCTCGCAGACCTTCACCTCCTTCGTGACCGGCCAGAGCAACGTGCTCGCCTGCAATGCCGCCCAGCGCATGGCCGCCACCGAGACGCCGCAGTTCTCGCCGCTCTACCTCAAGGGCGCGACCGGACAGGGCAAGACCCACCTGCTGCACGCGATCGGCCACGCCTATCTCGCGAATCATCCGCATGCCCGGATCTTCTACTGCTCGGCCGAGCGCTTCATGGTCGAATTCGTCCAGGCGCTGCGCCAGAACCAGATGATCGAGTTCAAGGCGCGCCTGCGCGGCTTCGACCTGCTGCTGGTGGACGACATCCAGTTCATCATCGGCAAGGCTTCGGCGCAGGAAGAGCTGCTCTACACGATCGATGCCCTGCTTCAGGAAGGTAAGCGCCTGGTCTTCGCCGCCGACCGCGCCCCCCAGGCGCTCGACGGTGTCGAACCGCGCCTGCTCTCGCGCCTGTCGATGGGTCTCGTCGCCGATATCCAGCCCGCCGACATCGAACTGCGCCGCTCGATTCTCGAAAACCGCCTCGGCCGCTTCGCTTCGGTCGACGTGCCTTCGGACGTGATCGAGTTCCTGGCCCGCACCATCAACCGCAACGTGCGCGAACTGGTCGGCGGCCTCAACAAGCTGATCGCCTATGCCCAGCTGACCGGCCAGGCCGTCTCGCTGCAACTGGCGGAGGAACAGCTTACCGACATCCTCTCGGCCAACCGCCGCCGCATCACCATCGACGAGATCCAGCGCACGGTCTGCCAGTTCTACCGCATCGACCGCACGGAAATGAGCAGCAAGCGCCGCGCCCGCGCCGTCGTGCGCCCGCGCCAGGTGGCCATGTACCTCGCCAAGGTGCTGACGCCGCGCTCCTACCCCGAGATCGGCCGCAAGTTCGGCGGACGCGACCACTCGACGGTGATCCACGCCGTGCGCCTCATCGAGGAACTGCGCAGCCGCGATGCCGACATGGACGGCGACGTCCGCTCGCTTCTGCGCCAGCTGGAATCCTGATTCTATTGCGGCACCGGGTTGAGTCTTTGTTGAGTACGCTCGTCACATCCGTGACGAGCTAGCGGCACCGGCCCACGCCCCCACCCGACCTCCCATCTAGGATACACTCGTGGGAGGTCGGGTGGGGGCGTGGGCCGGTGCCGCTAAAATCCGCCTGCGG
>NZ_MSQB01000035.1 GCF_002149965.1 Novosphingobium panipatense
ACACGGTGACGCGGGGTGGAGCAGCCCGGTAGCTCGTCAGGCTCATAACCTGAAGGTCGTAGGTTCAAATCCTACCCCCGCAACCACCGATACCGACAAACCAGATTTCTCCTTGGATTGTCGGTCTCGGTTAGATCGCCCTCCCGCAACCACCGATACCGACATACCGGACACCCCTGGCGCACCAGCGCCGGGGGTGGTGTCGTTTTTGGCGGATTGCTGCCGCTCAAGCCAATCCAGGATGGTACCGAACTCGCCATGCAGCATGGCGTTGACTTCGCCGCGCCTGGTGCCCGGCGTCAGGACGACGCGCTCGATGAGCCCGCGCAGGGCGTCGGCTGCCTCTTCGCGTTCCTCGGGACAGACCAGCGCGTCTGCTAGCCGCTCGACCTTGCCGCGATAGATCTCGGCGATGTTGGGATGGATATCCGGAACATCAGCCGGGGCGGCAGCGAGACGGGCGCGGATGGCGTCCTCCTGTGCTTCCAGATCGAGGAGGCGGTCGACGAGGGTGCGTGTTCCCTTGCCTTCCTCCACGATGTCCAGAACGCCCTTGATCGCTTTCAGGACCTTGTCGAGTTCAGCGCGATCTGCCGTGTCGGTTGCCCGGCGCTCGCGGTTCAGGCGATTGGTCTCCTCTACGCAGGTGCGAATGGCCCTGGCGGCAACTTCGGGACTCATCATTCGATCGCGGAGGCCATCGAGAACCCGTGCCTCGAGTTTCTCACGAGAAATGCTATGACCATTCGAACAGTTTCTCGTGTCGATATGGTTCGAACATGCAAACCGCCCCTGCCCGCGAAGGGTATAAGACCCGCCGCAGCATCCGCAGTAAACGAGGCCTGAGAGCAGGCTCCTGGGGCGACGGGTGCGGTTCAGCTTATTGTGTGCTGCGCGCGTCGCTTCGATGACGCCGGCATATTGGACCGCTATATCTTCCTGTCTTGCCTTGGCTGCCTGCCACAGTTCCTCATCGACGATCCGTAGATCGGGGACGTCGGTGACGATCCATTCCGATTGCGGATTGATCCGTGACACACGCTTGCCGGTCTGCGGATTCTTGAGATAGCGAAGCCGGTTCCAGACCAGCTTTCCGATATAGAGCTCATTGTTAAGCAGACCGGTTCCACGTTTTGCGTGGCCCCGGATCGTCGTCGATGTCCAAAGTGTGCCGGTCGGAGCGGGTATGCCCGCTTCATTCAAGCGGCGCGCAATCGCCTGAGGGCTAAGTCCGTTGGCGAACTGCCGAAAGACCTGACGCACCACCTCGGCTTCGACGGAATTGATGCTGCGCTCGCCATGGACTGCCTCGCCTTCGCTGGAGAAGCGACGAACAATGTCATAGCCATAACACAGGCCGCCGCCAGACTTGCCTTTCTCGACGCGTCCGCGCAGGCCACGATGAGTCTTCTTCGCAAGGTCCTTGAGGAACAGGGCATTCATGGTGCCCTTAAGGCCGACATGTAGCTCGGACACTTCGCCCTCAGCCAGCGTGACGATCTTCACGCCAGCGAATTGCAGGTGCTTGTAGAGCGTTGCAACGTCGGCCTGATCGCGGGACACGCGATCCAATGCCTCCGCGAGCAGAACATCGAAGCGGCCCATCTGTGCGTCCTGGACGAGAGCCTGAATGCCGGGGCGCAGGATAACGCTGGCACCCGAGATCGCTGCGTCCTTGTAGTTCCCTACGATGTGCCAGCCTTCACGCTTTGCCTGCTCCCGACATATAAGGAACTGATCCTCAATCGAGGCGGCACTCTGCTTGTCGTCGGAATAGCGGGCATAAAGGGCGACGCGGGTCATATCGTTCTCCTCGTGAAGAAATTAACATGATCTTTGTCACCGGCCAAACTGCGCGGCGTGATGGCCAAGGCTTGCTTCCTATCGATTCCGAGTGTGCTTCAATTGTTGTGCCGCTGCACGCGACCATATGTTTCGCCAGCTGCCTGTTATTCCACAATGCCGACGAGGGTGTTGGCGAGTGGAGGCTGGCAATCCTGTCCCGGATGAATCGGGCTAAAAAATGCGCTGCAGACGATGGGAATGGCTTTTATCAGGTTGATTTAACCGCAGGCGACATAGGCCCGTGGCCCCTTGGCTAAGCGCGTCATCTTTTTTGCTGCGCTCGACTGTCCACGCGATAAGATCGACCTGTTGCCGAGCCATTGTTCTGCTATGGGGTGTGAGTAGCTATCGGCTGATCGGAGAAAGGAGGAGTTATGGCTGGCGCAAAGCAGGTGATCGCTCTTCTCGCCGGGCACGTCGAAGGGAATGACGAGCGGGTTTATACGGTCGCGCTGCAGATCGCGGCCGCCGAGGCACGCCAAGGGCACGTCAAGACAGCCGAAACGTTGCGAAAGCTAGTCGATACGGCGCGGACCAGTGCGGGGGGGGGCACTTCCTCCTTACGGCCCCAACTCGCCATCGCAACGCCGTTAGCCAAACCACGCGGCGAACTTGAAGAGTTGGTGCATGTGTCGCACAGCGACACCCGCCTTGCGGATATGACGCTGACCGAGGCGATCCGAGCTCGACTGAGCCGCTTGGTGGTACAGCAGCAAAATCGCGAGCGTTTGCGCGAGTTCGGACAGCATCCGAGCTCAAAACTCTTGTTGGTTGGCCCACCCGGATCGGGCAAGACCTTAACCGCGAGCGCTCTGGCGGGCGAATTGCACTTGCCCCTGTTCACCGTTCGCCTTGAAGGTGTAATTACCCGTTTTCTAGGGGAGAGCGCCGGTAAGCTGCGGCTCATCTTCAATCAGATTGCCCAAATGCGCGGCGTCTATCTCTTCGATGAATTCGACGCGATCGGGGGAAAGCGTGGTGCTGCCAACGAGGTTGGCGAAATGCGTCGAGTTCTCAATTCATTCCTCCAGTTTCTCGAGGAAGCCAATGCAACCGACAGCGTGGTCGTCGCTGCGACGAACCATCCCGAACTTCTGGACAGGGCGCTTGTGCGCCGGTTCGATGAGATCATAGAGTATGGCTTGCCGGATGCGTCAGGCATCAAGGCGATGATGCGCCATCGGCTGGGCCGGATGGCCGGCCGCTCGCTGGGTTGGGAAAAGATTCTCCCCTTGACCGAGGGGCTCAGCCAGGCCGAACTGGCACGCGTCGCAGATGAGGCAACGAAGGAGGCGATCCTTGCCGGTCGCAAGACGGTTGCTACCGATGAGATTTTGGCGGCCCTCAACGCCAGGCGCGCGATGAGAGAAGCGGTCGCCGACATTTTCAACGACAGATAAGATTTTTGCGGCAGATGGGGGATTATGCCGAGCGGTTATAGGCGACAGCATCTACGCATCGATCACTTTGTCGATCTCAAGCCCTACAAACGCCCGAACCGCATGGTTCCCGGGCGCGATCTGGGGAGAGAGACCGAACGCCATGCCGAAAGCCTGAAGCGTGACCTCGCGCAGGCATGGGCCGGCGCCGAGGGCATACTGTCGCTGCGGGACGCCCAGGTTGTGGGCGAACCTGGCCGATATATCGAGTTCGAGACGCTACCGGAGCAACCGCTTCCGGACCTGAACTGGACGAGCAAGGGAATCAGGCTGGCAAGCGTCGCCAGGTCGGACGAGGGGGCAACGATCGGTACGATCTTCGTTCCCGACGCCCAGCAGGAATTCCTCGATATGAAGATCGACGAATATCAGTCCAAGCGCGGAAAATCGGGCCGACCCTCGCACGAGGCGCGTTTCGCGTCAATCGAGCACTTCCGTCTCGCACGACTGGAATCGCTATGGGTCGATGCACGACCGATGCCTGCCGAAGGCGCACCAACGTGGTGGGAATGCTGGTGTTGGCCTGATCGGATCGCCAATTTAGATGCGAAGGCCGCGGCTGTAGATGTGCTCGTCGGAGAAGACAGGCTGCGCTTTGCCGAACGGGAGGTTGTCTTCATCTATGCCGATCGACAGATGCTGGCGAGGATCGTCGCCAGCACGGATGCTGTCGCGGAAATTCGCCTCGGCCGAGACGACGCCAGTTTCTTCACGAGCGGGGAAGGGCGCGATGATCAAAATGGTTGGATCGATGCGACCGTCCAGCGGTTGGTACCGAGCGAGAATGCTGACGGGATCGCTGTCTGTCTACTCGATACAGGCGTCAATCGGGCCCATGCGCTCCTGGCTCCCGTTTTTTCCGCTGACGATCTCCACAGTGTCAATCCAGCTTGGGGTACCGACGACGATCACGGGCATGGCAGCGAGATGTCGGGCCTCGCTTTCTTCGGGGATCTATCCGCCACGTTGGCATCGACCGATCCTCTTGCGATCACGTTCGTCGGTGAGGCGGTAAAGCTGCTGCCGCCGCAGGGCTTTCCTGCGACGCAGCCGCAAAGCTACGGCTTGGTAACGCAGCAGGCGATATCGCGGCCTGAAATATCGCGCCCCGACCGCGACCGCATCTTCTGCATGGCCGTGACCCAAGCGGACGTCCACGGCCCGCGCGCCACCAGCTGGAGCGCAACGCTCGATACCATGGCTTTCGGGGGCGGCGAGATCGACGATTTGCGCCAGCGGCTGATCTGCGTGTCAGCGGGTAACCTTCCCGATGGATTGCAGCATGGCGATCTTGAGGACTGGGACAGCTATGAGATTGAGGACCCGGCTCACGCTTGGAATGTCCTGTCTGTGGGCGGCTATACCCTCAAGGGCCCCATCACGGACCAAGGCTATGAACATTGGGTCTGTGCCGCTGCGATCGGCACGCTCAGTCCTTACAGCCGGGTCTCGGCGAGTTGGTACCGGGGGGTTGCGCCGATCAAGCCGGAACTGGTGCTGGAAGCGGGTAACAAAGGCATCGATAGCGCAGATTCTTCACTGGTGAGCGGGATGGATTCGCTATCCCTGCTCACGACAAGTCGCGATCCGTTGGTTCATCCTCTGACGTTGTCGTGGGCAACGAGTGCGGCGACGGCGCAGCTAAGCGGAATGGCTACCGCGCTTCTCGCTGATGATCGCTCGCTCTGGCCGGAAACCGTGCGCGCGCTGCTGACCCACAGCGCCCGCTGGACGCCGCCGATGGAGACGGCGTTGCTTGCGACGGGCCAGAAGGCCGAACGCCTGCTGATGCTGCGTCGTTTCGGGTACGGTGTTCCCTCTCTCGATCGGGCCTTGCGCTCAGCCTCAAATTCCCTTGCGCTGGTAGCCCAGCAGGAAATTCAGCCATTTCACCGAACCAAGGGAGGCACAAAGCTCCATCAGGCGCATTTCTTCTCACTTCCCTGGCCCAGAGACACGCTTCTTGATCTGGGTGAGCATGAGGTGCGCTTACGGGTGTCGCTCTCCTACTTCATCGAACCCAATCCCAGCGCGGATGCTCCGCTGTCGCCGGCGCGATACCGGTCCGCAGGGCTTCGCTTCGATCTGCGCCGCAGGAATGAGCCTCAAGACCGGTTTGAGGCTAGGGTCAATGCGCTGGCATCGCTCGAGGAGGACGAAGGTGATTTGCCCGGGGTGTTTGCAGACCAGGGCCGCTTGCTGGGCGAACGATCTATTTCGGCTGGTTCGCTTCACGTCGACGAATGGCGATGCAATGCCGCCGACCTTGCGGACCGCAACGCCATCGCAATCTTCCCAGTTGGCGGCTGGTGGAAGATGAGCAAGGATCGTAGCCGTAACAATGGCTCTATGCGCTATGCTCTCGTGGTTACCATCGATGCCGGCGATGTCGAGCAGGATCTCTGGGTTGAAGCAGCCGTCGCCGCCGGTATTGAGATAGAACAGGATGTGAGCATCTCATAAAATGACAAGGTCGATCTTGTCGCGCTTTAAATCCGGTGCGGATAGTGGGCTTCCGTTTCCCAGCTGTTACCCGGCCACAGCGGGGATCGAACCGCGCCAGTTGGCAGACAGCAAATGTCGATGACTACGTATGAGCAAATCCAAATTTCCGCGATCTCCATCTTTCTGGAAGAGCGCCGTTCATGCTTAAGCTCCGTGGGCCGGAAAATGCCCGGTGAGCATCGCATTGGCTGTTCGGCTCGAGATAATTGCCATTCGAGTTTTGGGGCGACCTGCTTCATGCCAAGATGCTTGTGGTTTACGGATCGTTCGGGCTGGTCAGCTCCACCAACCTGGATCGACGTAGTCTCGATTTCATTTTCGAGAATAACATCCTGTTATACCACTGTGCATTGATCAGAACCTATGCGCCCATTGGCGGAGACCAATGGACATGATGCGCCAAGGCTGATCGACGAGCTTGTTCCAGGCGAAGCAGCAGTGATCGACGATGTCGTCGTAGGATGAGAAGATGCGGTTCGACAGCCAGTTGTCGCGCATAAACTGCCAGACGTTTTCGACGGGATTCAACTCGGGACATCTGGGTGGGAGCGGCAAGAGGGTGATGTTGTCGGGCACGACCAGTTCCGCTGAGCCATGCCATCCGGCTTGATCGAGCAGTAGAACGGCATGCGCTCCCGGCGCAACGTGGAAAGCGATCTCTTCGAGATGCATGCTCATGGCCTCACTGTTGCAACGGGGCATGACGATGCCGGCACCTTTGCCCTCGGCAGGACAGATCGCGCCAAAGATCCAGGCGGAAGCCCGGCGCTGGTCCTTGGGCGCAGATGGCCGGGTTCCCCGCCTTGCCCATCGACGCGTGAGCTTGGTCTGCTGGCCGATCCGAGCCTCATCTTGCCACCACAGCTCTATCGGCGTGCCTTTGGGAAGGGCCCTTCTGATTTTCGCCAGGCGGGCTGCGAATGTTTTTTAAAATCGGCGATATCATCGGACTTCTGGCCATGATGGCGGGGCCGAGCGGTGAGCTTGCGATAGCCCATCGCCCGCAACTCCCGTCCCAACGTGAAGCGCGTGACCGACAAGCCGAACTCGTCCCAAATCCATTGCGCCAGATCAACAAGCCGCCAGCGCACCACACCATGAGCCGCAGGGATCGGTCCAGCCTCAACCTGCTGCGCGAGACGGGCTCGCTGCTCGTCGTTCAGGATTGAGGCCGGGCCCGGCGCCTTGCGTGTTGCCAGCCCTTCGGGGCCGGCTTCGTTGAACCGCAGCACCCAGTCCCTCACGATCTGCAACGTCACCCCGGCCATCTTGGCCGCATCACTTCGGCTCCCGCCGTCCAGGATCACCGCCAGAGCTAGCACGCGCCGAACCTGATCGGGATCATCACATCGTCTCGAGAACCGGCGTAAATCTGCCGAATTGAAATCTGATCGAACACCTATCGCTGCCGCCATCGCAAGCCTCCTCGTGCTCGCTCCGGTGAATCAGAAAATCAGCAACTTGGGAATCCCAACCGTGAGTCAAACCCTGCGCTCATCGGTATTAGCCTCAGCAGAACTGGCCGGTCAGGTGGCCGATCGTCATTGCAAATGGATGGCAGATTGAGTCGAGATCAATCACCACGGTATTGCACTCGGTTCTTGCTGCGCCACGTTAAGGCTTCACACCATCCGATGTCGGGACGGCGCCCGTGACCCGAAAGAGGCATGGTCCGGCATCGCCTGATCGGCGCGCGCGATTTGCACACTGTTCTTACCGGCATGTTTGGCCCTGTACATCGCGAGGTCGGCCGCATGCATCAATTCGGCGAGATTGCGAGATACCATAGGTGGGATGAGGAGGGCGCCCATGCTGCAGGTCAGCGGATACTGCCCCTGCGTAAGCAGGCTCGACAACCGCGAGTGAATGCTGAGCGCGAAGCCTTGTCCTTCGGCTATGGACGGCACGTGCAGAAGGAGACCGAACTCATCGCCGCCCAACCGCCCCACAAGGTCCTCGCGGCGCACGATCGCGGACAGGCTGTCGGCGAAGGTGCGCAGCACGGCGTCGCCGGCGCCGTGTCCGTGTGTGCTGTTGATCGCCTTGAAATCGTCCAGGTCCAGCATGACGAGCAGGAGGGTGGCGTTGCTGCGACCTGCCGCCTCGATCCTCTTGCCGGCGCGGCAATAAAAGACCTGATGGTTGAGCGCCCCCGTCATCGTATCCCGACGGGCGCGATAGCGTTCCCGTTGGAAGGAGCGACGGAAACTGCTGATCACGATCGCAACGGTCCCGAAGCAGACCAGCCGGATGCATAGCTTCACGGCCAATATGCCCGAGCTCAGTTCCGCCTCCTGGGAGACCGCCGGCATGGTTGTAAGAACCGCCACAACGATAGCGATGATGAAGCTGGCTGTACCGCCCAGAGACCAGGCTGCCCCGCAGATGAGGAGGAGGTAGAACGGTCCCATCCCGACATAGGGAAAACTGAAGTCAGCCCCGGCTATGCCCGAGATGATGACGACGATGGCGAAGCAGGCAAGCCTGCGCGGCAGAAAATACAGGCCTTCGGCCACCCAGCCGCTAGGGGTAAGTCTCTCCATGCGTCACACCTGACCTCACCACTTATTTTCTTTGCATGTCGGACATAGTGCCCGCCGTGGAGGCGAGGCGCCAGTTCAACTCTGGTGCGGGCCACAATGTCGAGGGCCCATCATCGCCATTTCCGGCCTATGATAGAGCCGATTGGTTAAAAACTCCGTCCGCCCAGAATAATAATGCGTCAAATCAGAACCCGGCAGGCACAGGAATAGATACGGCGTAGGCCTTCAGCTTGGCTCCTGGGCCAGCTTAGCCATCGTGGCCCGCGATGGTGCGAAGAACGTGGTGCCGGTATGGGCGGTGGAAAAATCAAGCAGGCGATCGTAGGCGCCGGCAGGCTCGCCGACGAACATGCGCTGCAGCATCCTCTCAACGACCCACAGATGGCGGGAATATCCAATAAAATAGGTTCCGTACTCGCTGCGGCCGGGGCTGCCGAAGGGCATGTTGTCCCGCAGGATATCATGCTCGGTCCCATCGGCATCGACAATCGTCGCCAGCGACTTGTGGGATTTTCGCGGGGCTGCGTCGTCGTCGATCTCGATATTATCGACCTTGGTGCGACCTATGATCGCTTCCTGTTTTGCCGTATCCACGGCATTCCAAGCCGCCAGGTCGTGAAGGTATTTCTGCACCACGACGTAGCTGCCGCCGGCAAAATCGCCGTCCTCATCGCCGACAAGCGCCGAGGTCGGGATATCGCGGCCCGCCGGGTTCGCGGTACCGTCCACGAAGCCGAGAAGGTCACGGGCATCGAAGTAGCGAAAACCTGAAACCTCGTCGACGACGCGGACAGCATCGCCGAGCGTGGTCAGCAACAGCTTCTCGAGTTCGAAACAGAAATCGGCGCGTTCGGCGCGGATGTGAAACAGCATGTCTCCGGGCGTGGACGGCGCATTGTGCGCGGTGCCGGTGATCGACGCGAACGGTTTCAATTCTGCAGGCCTTTTCAACGGATCGAGACGGTCCCACAGGTTCGCGCCGATCCCGACGATGCACGAAAGCTTCGCTCCAAGGTCACGGAAGCCAACTGTCTTGATGAGGTCGTCAAGCCCGTCGAGGACCGATCGAACGGTGCTGAGAGGGGAGGGGCCATCAGCGACGCAGAGCACCAGAAAAACCGCGGAACTCGAGAGGGGAGCCTCAATGCTTTGCGCGTCGATCGGAACCCGGTCCCATGTCTGTCCTGCCATTCGTTACTCCGACACTCATTGCCGCCTGCGCCGACGAAGCGCCGCTACGGTAAGGTTATGCATTTCGTGCAGCGGCCGCCACCGCTGATCGTCTCCGGAGCCATTTCTGATGGCCGGATCAAACGGCGCTAGGTGCGTGCAGCCGGATCGACCAGAAGGCATGGTCTCTGACCGCGCCCTCTTACTGCGGCAAAAGTGAAGCGCTAGGAGTAGCCAAATATGTCGATAACCGGTGAATGAAGCTGTCGATAACCTGTGATCGGCGGGGTGATAGGGCTGGGATTAGGAACCGCGCGTCAGTCGCCGCCCGCGACGCTGGACCATCCGAACCCTCCACGTGGGTAAGAAATTAAGGGCGATCACTTGAGGCCATCGACCCGCTTATCCCCAATGTCCCCAGCAGGCAGCCGACTCCACGCGCCCACCCAATTGCAACATCAAGGCGCTCTTTCCGATGCCGTCGACTTCGTCGTGATTCAGCTGACCTCAAGATCCGATCGCCTTGTCGTTGACAAAGCTGAAGCGCCGAATTGGCTGGAGAAACAAGCAGACGCGCCTACTGCAAGCGCGTTTCGGCACCCAGCGAATAAGAATCCCTGGATGGCCGATCATACAGCGAAATCGGCTCCGGCGTGGTTAGCGCCTGCGGTCCCCACATCGTCACGCTCGGAACGCAGGGAAAGACCTGCGGCAGCACCTGCGTGAACCTTGCCCAGATCCGATCCGCTTCAGTGACGATGACAAGGCGCGCGCTCCATTCCCTGTCGATGTCCGCCGCCAAAGCTAGGTGCCACACCTCGTTGTCCATCCGAACGCGTCCCGCGCTGATGCCCTGGACAGCACCCCAGGGCACTTCAAATCGCATGTCTTCATTCGCGACAACCATGCCTGCAAGCGTGACGGCTGAAGGACGAAACCAACTGGAATTACCGTTCAGCACAGGGGCACACCCTCACTAAGGATATCGTCGACGGTGATCCTGGCGCTGCCCTGGCCGGTGATCCTTTCGATGCGGCCGCGCGGCGTCTGGATGGATGCGCCGGGAAAGGCGATTTCAATGACATGGGCATCGGGAACCAGCTGTCCCGTGGCATCGAGGACATGGATACGAGGCATGAGTTTGACGCGGTAGTCCATCGGGTCGATCTAGCGCGGCGTCTCCAGGTGATAAAGACGGGCCATGTCGGAAAGGCATAGCAGGGACACCGCGACATTCGTAATCGCAAGCCGGCCTGTCATCAGCTTCGCTTCCCCGATCGCCCGTTCAGGGCCGCCAGCAGCGCCCGAAAATCGTCGGGCCGAATGATGCGTTCGAACTGGAAGCCGCTGCGATCGCCATGAACCCAGACGAGATGGGCTTCGATACGCCCTATGACTGGTAGGCGGATCTCAATTCTTTCCCCGCGTTAGATTTCCACTTCATTCGCGCACATGAAGCCCTGATCGGAGATGTTGATGATCTCTAGCGTCAACTCACCCAGGCGGCGTCTGCCGCGACGCATTTCAATCATGGAATACTGTTCCAAAGGTCGGAACCGGCACCCGCACCCAGGCCCTTCCAGCGGCCCTCAAGCAACAGCAATCCGGTTAATTTTCGGTAAAATCCACCGCTGAATCCGCAGTTTTGCGACACCGATCTCCCCACCGCCGTTGTCCCATGGTGACGAGTCAAGTTTGCCTCAGAGGGCCGATTTGTATGCGGCCAGGCAAATCGATTACAGTGCGCCGGGCCTGCAACTGGTTCAGGGAATTTTGAGGATGACATCGCGAGACGACATGGTCGCGACGTGGCTCGCGGCAATAGAGCAATTTCGCAAGACTCGCCACACCTTCACCGAGTGGCGGGCGAGCACGCCCTGTCCAGATCCTAATCTCACTCCCGAAGACTATGACAAAGCCTGTGCGAGGGTACGCAAATGGGAGCGAACCGACGCCAGTTTCGCCGTCCCCTACGAGACAGCGGTCCAAACCCTCCTATCCCTCCCGGCGCCCAATATCGAAGCGGCAATCGTCAAGCTGAAACTGGCGCGTGAAGCGCTGCGCGATCAGGACGTGGAGGAAATCATCGTCCCGATCCTGCAAACCATCGAGCAGGATCTCCATCGCCTTGCCGACGACGAGAATGGCCCCGAGGCTGAGCCCAACTAGGCGAGCCTACCAAATCCCGCCATCTACCCTGCACGCCCGGTCCTCGAGCGACAAAAATTGAGCCTTCCACGCAGATACGCCCGGAAGGCTCCAGTCATGAGCGCCGCCTCACCGGCGGCGTCCTTCGGGTCGCTGCCGGTGATTATCTCACGTAGGCCGTCAAATCGCATTACAATATTGCAAGATCGACCTCTCGGATGTGGGACGGAGAAACGCCGGCCAGCCTCGCTCCTACGTGCCGCCGACACGGCACCAGCCACCACCGCAACAATCTGGTTCTCAGCGGGACTTCGTGAGACACCATGCGAAAAAGAAGCTGGCCGCCAGGGCCAGCCTTTGAAAGTCAGGGTGAGGATGCCCCAAAAGGCAAAAGATGGCTGCGCTTGTTGGGAATCGGGCGCAACATCACATTTTGCATGAGAGCGTACGATAAATCAGAACGCCACCGGCTCCGAACTCGACAGATGAGGCGCCTATTCTGAAATGCCCTCGATTTAAGCGCGGGCCGGACGCGCTTGTTGGGCCGTCTCGATGTAACTGATCGCATCCTGCACCGTGACTATGGTGTCGATATCTGCGTCGGCAATCGTCACGCCGAATTCATCTTCGAATGCCATCACCAGTTCCACCACGTCGAGACTGTCGCCACCAAGATCCTCGATGAACCTCGCTTCGGGCGTGACCTGATCGGCGTAGACGCCCATATGTTCGATCACGATGCTGGTTACTCGTGCGGCGACGTCGTCCATGGAGCCCAACCCCTGCTGATACCGAGCCCCCAACGATATCCGGATCGTTGACACCGATCGGTGCAGAAACGCTGCCGGAGCGAGGGCCTGTCTTCGCATGGTCGCTTCATCCGCCTCGGCTCGTCAAGAGAGGAACTGTAGCCGAGACGGGCTGCTTCACCAGCAGATCGTGCCGCAGACACGCCAATCCAACGTCGATAGGAATGGATCAGTCGGAAACCTGCCTCAGAAGCGCTGCCATTATAGCGGCAAGTGCTTCGTTCCCGATCGCCGAGGGTCGACCGAACGAGGTTTCCCGCCGCCAAGGACGTGTGCAGCAGGATCGATGATGGTGACGCCATCGTGTGAGCTGCTCGCGATGGCATCGGCCATGCCAAACAGTTCCACCCGTCCGCCGTCGTTATAGATGTGCCCGGCGACGGTTCCGCGCACGACCGCGCGGGCATCTTTCTCCACCCGCAGATCGCCGGCGATCGTGCCATGCAGGATGAATCGCTTGCCGCTGCGAACTGTCGCGCCCCCGGAAATCCTGCCGTAGAGCGCGATATCCTCGTCGAGCGCGAGAGGGCCATCGATGTTGCCGTGAACTGCCTTCACTTCAGCTACTCAAAATATCCGTACCATACCCGCGCCGGCAATATGCCGCGCCGGGAGGCATCCATGCCAAACGGCACTCATCTGCGAGGATCATATGCGAAGCTTGCCCATACTGTTTATAGCGTCGGGAGTCAGTACGCCGTGGAGCCATTCGTCGCTGAAGCGGGTGAAACCAGCGCTCAATGCAGCTGCACGGCCCGGCCCATCCGCGTCTTCCGACGAGATTCCCGAAGGCCGGATAAACTCCTCATGCTGATAGCGTGCCACCGTTATGGCTGTCTTGCCGGATCATCCTTCTGTTCCCTCTGCCGGTTCTGCTCTTCATGCAGTTCCCGCGCGATCTGGCGGCCAAGAAGCTCCGCCAGACGCATGATGGCAGCCTCGGCTCGCGGCGACAGAGCAGGGCAAGGCTCGGGATCGCGCCGCTTCCGCTTCGTCACAGTGACCTCCGGGACGGCAGCGGCCGTCTCGCCCGAAAATCAATCGGTGAGCATTGGCGTGGAGGGTGGGGAGGGAGGAAAGTGAGGTGGGTGAAGGCGGCGATGGTTCGCCTCGCCTTTCCCCCCGACCCATCGCACCAGGTTTTTCTGCCATCGAAACCTGTGCTATTCTCCTCTTCGGAAAGGCTCTGCACATGCAGGATGTTGATCACGTCGAATCCGCAGAAAAGGCGCCCCCGCCATCTCCGCGCGCGGCCGACTGGTTCTGGCGCCCCTGGTATGCCAAAATCTACCTTGCACTGGCGCTGCTCTACTGGATCGGCCTCGAACTGATGATGGCCATCCCCTTCGACCGGTTGAACATCTATCTTGCTAACACGATGGTCCTGCTGATCTTCGTGTTCAATCCGGTCACAGTGGCTGCGATCCTGGGATATGGCTTCCTTAAGGCCAAGGTTGGCTGTGGGGAATGGGTGATTACGCCGGGGCCTCCTTCCCAAAGGCCGACTATCGATCCCTATACAGACCCGTTCGATGCTCGATCCGGCCTTCGGCACCTTCGACACATTGGCGTGATCAAAGACTGAGACTGAGATCACGGATCCCGCCGTTCTTTGAAGCTGGGATCACCATCCGCCAAGCCATTGTCACGATCAAATAGCAGTCGACCTGAACTAAGGATCGATGATTGCTCCATCGAAGCGATAGGCCCTGTGACATCAAAAATGCCGCGGCCCGCGTCGGCTTGCCTCAGGTAACGGTTGCGCAAACCATCATTGCCAAGCACTTGCTCACTCAGATGTTTGGCAAAAGCCTCTTCTGGGCGGCCGCTGCGAGAAGCGGTCTTTTCGGCTGAGGCGATTGCTTCCCGAACGTCGTAATTTACGATATCGATCGATGATTGCGCAGATACTCCAGCACTGCCACGATCTACGATATCCATTCCGATCTTGCCGGTCAGCGAACCCGTGGCGCTTCCTCCGCCATCGCTTTTGTCGTCACTCTTTTCCTTTCCGGCCGCAACGCCCCGCGAAGCCGAAGCGGTAAGATCTGCAGATATGATCTGATTGTCCGTGGTCTGATGCTCAGCCGATCGCGAAAGCGACCTTTGCCATCCCGTCTGCGCGATGATCGCGGTGACATCGCGTTCCAGCGTATCGGCCACCTGCGGCTTCAGCCGCCAGTTGCCGCGCCGGTCCATCTCGAACCCGCCACGCAGCCAGTTGGCCATGGCCGCCTGCCCTTCCTTGCCGCTGCCTAGGAAGTGCTCGATGGTATCGGGCCCCGCCTGCTTGCTGGCCTCGAAGCGCGTGCTGGTGTCATTGCGCGCGGACTGGCTGAAGCCGGTACTGCTGGAGACGAGCAGATCGTTGTGCGCAAAACTGAAGCGCGCATGCCCGCCATTGGCGATGGCGCCAAGCTGGCTCTCGTTGATGAGACCGCCCCGCCACATCTGCGCTGCGAGTTCGGGCGTCAGATTAAGACTGAGGTCCCCATTCTGGTCCATCGCGATCTGGCGCTTCGACATCTCGACCCCATGCGCGCGTAGCAGCGCCTGGGTGCGGGTGAGGCGCTCCCGCTCGACGATCCCGGTCAGGCGCTCGTTGCGCGCGCGATCGGCGATGCCTTCCGCGCCGCCCTCGGCCATGTCGACCTGGTTACCGGCGGTACCGGCAAGCGCGCGAATGAAGGAATCGAGACGCGCGGCTTCTCGCACGGAAACGCCTGCAGCCGCGGCCCCTTCGGCAAAGCCGGCATTATCCGCCTGCCGCCGCTGTTCACCGATCTGCGCGTTGCTGCGCACCCCGTCGGGCCCGATTTCGCGCTGGGCGTCGAGCTTGCCCGATCGCTCTGCGAAGTCGTAGCCCGCAGCTTCGCGCGTGCGTCCATAGACACTCGCGCCCTCGCGCGCCGCCTCGGCGCTCGCACCATCGGCGGTCCCGACCTGTACCGCGGCATTGTAGCTCTCCAGTGCGCGCAGCACCTGCGCCTCGCTCCGCCCGGTCGCGCGGGAAAGCTGGCTGATCGCCGTCGATCGCGCCTCGCCCGAGAGAGCATTGATGAAGCCGATGCGCCGGCTGGTTTCGGTGACCGAGAGACCCAGCATGGCGGCTGCCTGGCGCTGACCCTGATTGCCGCCGGTGCGATGCGCCTGCTCGGTCGCGACATTGCCGCGCTCGACGGCAGCGACCCGATTCCCCGCGTAGTCGCGCCGTCCCTCCATCGCGCCGACCTGCGTGTCAGCCGCGGTGAGGTCGTTGCGCAGCATCTGGTCCTGCTCGAAGGCGTTGGCGGTCAGCTTGGCGAAAGTCGGATCGGCCCCTGCCTGGGCAATGACGGTGGAAGCCTTGAGCGCGGCATCCTTTGGGTCATAGCCGCTGCGCTCGAAATGCCGCTGCGCGCCCGACTGCATCATCTCGTAAGCGCGCTGGTCGCCGAACGCCTTCCACTGTACCATGTTCTGCGCGAAGGCTGCAAAAGCTCGCTCGCCCGACTGGCCTTCCCCGAAATACGTCGTGCCCAGCTTTCGCAAGGCATCGCCCTGGGCGAAGTTATGGATGGCCGATGTCGCTGCGTTGGCGCGAACGACGCGGGCCGTCGCCGGGTCGCTGAGGTCCCGTCCAACGAGGGCAGGGGAGAGACCGCCCAGTTCGCGTGCGGCGTCGGTTCGGCCGAGCCCGAACGCAGCAGTCCCGCTCGCCCCGCCGCCCTGTTCGCCGAGTACGGCTGCGGAGGAGGCGAAGGCCCGGTCCAGACCGAAACTGCTGCGCTCGCCGAAGTCGCCGAACCCGGAGGACGCCGATCGCCGCGCAGCCGTGCCGCTCGCCGACGCCTGCGCTTCAAGCGCCGAGGCGTAGCCCTCGCTGGTCCCGACAGTGGCCGCTGCCATGCTGCCCTGGCCCTGGACCCCGAGCATGCCCGAGGTGAAGGCGGTGAACATGTTGCCCGAGAAGCGGAACACCGTGAACACGAACGCGCCCGCCAGGCCAGCGGCAGCCGTGCGGAACGAGCCGAAGATGGCGAGCGCCTTCATTGCCGCCGAGGGCGCGAGTATCCAGCTGTCGGCGGCGACACTGGTCGCGCGCAGTTCGGCCAGAACATCCATCGCCCGCCCCAGGGTCAGCTGGTAGATGCCGGCATCGATCACGCCCCACAGAGCGACGAAGACGAAGAGGCCGAGCGCGAAACTCGCGACCCTCAGATTGATCGGCGTCAGGATGAAGAGCAGCGCGATCGGCATCATCATCAGCATGATCGCGAAGACCGAGGCGCGGATGGTCGGCATCCATTCGTTGGCGGTCGAGAGCGTGGCAAGCCCGTTGGACTCGATCGCGCGATTGGCCATCACCCGTGCGGTCGCCGCCGGCGAATCCTCGAACAGGACGTCGCCCACTGTCTGGCCGAGCAGGATGTTGGTGAGGAACTTCTGCCGGCTCATCGCCTGCCCCAGCATCATCTCGCCCAGGCCGTCGATCTGCTGGCGGCAGCGGTCACGCTGGGCCGTCTGGGTCACGTCGAAGCCGGTGCGTGCGCAGACCTGGTCGCTGTAGGCATCGAACAGGGTGGAATCCGACAGACGCTCGGAAATGTGGCTCCATGCCGCCTCGCAGCTCACCGTCGTTCCCGCCTTGTCGCTCGCCGTGAACACGGTCGAGAAGGTGGCCGGTCCAGCCATCGCCGCGAAAGAGGCGGGAAGGTCGGTCGAGGTCCGGAAGAGCTGATCGTCGTCGACGCCATAGGCCGGGGAGACGCGCGCGACCGGATAGCACTGGCGCACATAGTCCTTCACCGTCGCATCGAGGAAGGTATCCACCATCGGGCTGCGCGGAGACACCGCGTTCAGGAACAGGTCGAACGCGTGGCCACCCGCTCCGAACTCGAGCTTGGCATTGGGATCGGTGGTATTATCGTCGATCGTCTCGGCAAGCGCCCGTTCCATGAGGTTGGTGACGCCCGCGACCAGCACGATGAGATTGGGGACATCGCCCACCGGCTGGTAGGCGTTGCGAACCCGGTCGTAGACATGGACCGTGCCGGTCGTGGCGATCATCCCGGCGAACAGGCCGATGCCGACCAGCATCTGGAAGCCAAAGGCGACGAGCCCCATGCCCGAGCCCCGGATGCTGGCGATCACCGCGCCGAAGGCGATGCCCGCCACCGCGATGATCACCACCAGCGTCTCGTAGCGCGGATCGCCAAAGATCATCGCGATCAGGTGGAAGGCATCGACGGTCTCGGAAAAGCCGTCCCAGGTGTAATAGCTGGAATCGATCGCCAGCGCCGGCGTCGCGACAAGCGAGCCGGCGAGGGCAATCAGCAGGCGAAGAAAGGAGCGCATGGCGGGCCTCACCGGTTACGATTGGCGTTGGCGCCCGCGGCATCGCGGGCGTCGCGGTCGCGCTGGCGCACGACCCCGGCATAGCTGGCGGAGAGGTTCGCCTGGTTCATCGCGGCCATGTAGGACTGGCGCATCTGCGCGCGCTGGCGCAGCACTTCGTCCCGGAGCTCGCGAAGCTGCTCGATGCCCTTGGTGAGGATGCGCGTCTGGCACACGTTCGTATTCGCCGAGTCCGCCGCGCCCGCCGTGGTGACGCCGCGCTCGGCGTTCTGGAGGGCGAAGTCGATCGAGCGGGTCAGGTCATTGAGCATCTGGTAGGCGAGGGTGAGCGCCACCAGCTCGTCGGTGTCGGCGATCACGCTGTCGGTAAGGCCCTGGCGCACGCCCCATTCAAGCAGGCGATAGACCGGCAGGGTCCGCACGTTGGCGACAAACTGCTTCTCCTCGCTCGTCAGCGCCGAGCGGGTGCGGATCTTCGCGGCGACCGATTCCATCTTTTCGCGCGCCAGCACCAGCGCGCCGCGCCCGCTGCCGTTCACCGAACAGTCCGAGGCGGTGGCGGGAATGTTGAGCGCACGGGTCGGCACGCGGCCGGTCAGGAAATCGTCCGCGCTTTCGGTGTCCTGGTGCGGGCAGGCGGGAATGGCCGAGAACACCGGCACCTTGTCGTTCGCATCCCAGCGCATGTAGACGTCGCCGACCCGGGCCCGCATGACGCCCGCCCAGTCCGAAGCGCCGACCCGGGCGGCGGCATGCGCGAGGAGCGAGCCGGTCTTGAAGATCTCGGTCACTTCCGCCGGGCAATTCTCGAGCGCGTCCTTCAGGTCCTCGGTCGGATTGCCCTTGTTCGCCTGGATCTTCTCGCGGCTCTGCTGCCAGCTGTTGGCATAACCCTCGCGGATAGACTTGTAGCCGGTCATCTCCTCGAGGATCCCCGACATGTTGTCGTCGCCCCTGGCGATCTGGACCATGCGATTGGCGAGGCGGCAGTCGTTCACCTGGATCGAGTTCAGGTAATTGGTCGCGGCCTCCATCTTTGAAATTATATTCCCCATCTTCTCGTCGAGGGTTTCCAGCAGATACTGGAAGGCGACCGCTGGCGCGGCCTGAAGGATGGTCTCCAGCTTCTCGACGAGATATTCCGGATCGAGGAACGACATTCCGCCTAGGAACATGTCGATGCCGCCGCAGCCCGCCTTCACCTTGGGCAGCGTCAGGCTCATGAGATAGTCGTCATGGACGTCGACCCGGCCCGACATCCCGCCCGCGGTCACATAGCCGCGGGTCTGGTCCTCGAAACTTCCGGGCGATGTGTAGGTGACATTGTCGAACCAGCTTTCTGTCCAGCTCTGCGCATGGGCGGGAACCGCGTGGCCGCACGATGCGACCACCAGGAAGAGCACGAAGGCCGGAGCGCGACGATTCAGGCGGCGTGGATTACATTCCATGGCGGGCATCCCAGTGAAGTGGAAAGGTGACGCGGCCCCGCCATGATCAGCGTCCCTTCCGGTTTGAGGAGGTCGGCGCCCTCACGCCGACGATCCCGGTGAATTTGGACATGGCGCGCACGCCGACAGCGGTCCGCGCCCCGGTCAGCATCCGGGCCGCGAGCCAGGCGTTACGCGCGATGTTCGCTCCATGGTCCGTGCCAATGGCGATGGGCACCATGCGGTTCGGGTCCGTGGCCGCGCGAACCCAAGCGACCGGGCTACCGACCCAGGGAAGTCCCAGACGCCCCGAGCGCAGCATCGCCTCCTCGGCGCCGATGATGCGAACCTGCCAGCCATAGCGGGCGCGGAATGCGAGCAGCTTCGACCACAGATCGGCACAGGGCAGGCAGCCGGGCGCGGTGCTCATCTCGATCACATAGAGCGAGGCCTGGTCACGTAGCATGGTCTCGAAGTCGGGAGGAAAGGCGCGCGTCACCGGAACGCGCGATAGCCACAGGTGCATGTCGGAGGCGGTCGATACCGGGTGAATGGCGGCCCGCCTGGCGATGTCCCTGTTCGCCTGCTGCGCGGCAGCTTGGTTCGCCGCGCAAAATCCTGCGGTGATCAGCAGGGCGTATCCAAGACGCACGCGCAGCCTCATGGTTTAGGCTCCCGCACATCGATAAGATCGCCGCCGATCACGCGCGGATCGGTCGAGGAGACCGGGCCATTGGCGAGCGCATCGAAGAAGCCGTCTTCCTCGCCCGCGCCGGTCAGCCACTGCTCGGGCCGGATATCGCCGCTGAGCAGCCGCACCGCCTGGTAGGCCATCTGCGCGATGTTGGGATAGGTCTCGACCCCGGCGGCGATGACCATGCGCTGCTGGCTGTTCCGGCGGATGACCATGGTCGTGGGTGTCACCTCCACCCCGAAGCGCTGCCCAAGTTCGGGTTTCCGGTCGAGATCCATGAGGCTGACTTGCCAGCCCATCTCGTCCTGGAAGCGCTGAACGATCGGCCACTGCACCCGGCAATAGCCGCAGGACCCGCGCGCGAACATGACGAGCGCGAATTCTCCCGCTTTCGAGCGCAGATACTGCCGGCGCAGCTGGTCCTTCTGCGCGCCGAGCACATCGCGCGCCTCGCCGACCATCGGGTTTGCCGCCCTCGCATTGAGCTCGGGATGCGTGAGCATGGCGAGCTGGGTGACGCCTGCGAAGGCGCGGGCCTTGCGCCGCGCGAAGTCCTGCAGCCGCCAGAAGTCCGATACGGCCTCGACGGTAAGCACCGTCGCGGCATAGTCGCGCTGCTGTTCGATCAGCGTGCGTATCTTCGGCGGCGTCCAGGTCGCCAGTTCCGCCATCGGCGGGATCACCGGCTTCACCAGCGCGTCCGGATCGGGCTTCTCCTCCTTGGCCTTCTCCACCTCGGGCGACGCCTGATACCACCAGTAGCCGCGGCTGCCACTTTGCGGGCTGGTGCGCCCGGCCGCCTGCGCCAGCGCTACCTGGGTGGGCAGCAACAGGGCCGCGGCAAAGGCAAGCCGCCGCCTCACAGCAGCTTCTCCATCCGCGTCAGACGATCGATCGCGACCGGCCCGTAATAGCGGCTGTCATATCCATCGGGATGCTTCGAGCCGACGAAGATCATGCCATCGGGAATGTGCGTGACGCCCGGGCGCCAGTGCGTCAGCGCCTTGCCGCCGCGGCCGACCGGCTTGCTGGCGCCCATCAGGCGGCCGTTGCAATAGTACCATCCATTGCCGGGCTGCCCGAGGCGACCGGCCTTCTCGATCATGACGATCCGCTCGCCCGGCATGCACAGCGCATATTTGGTAACGTTGACCGCCCTCGGACCCGCCACCGGGTCAGACAGCATGAACGATACGAGATCGCCGCGCCCGATCGGCCCGGGCGCGCGGTGCACCACCCAGGCGTCGATCGACGGGGTCATCACCAGCGTCATGTGCGGCATCGCCCACCAGGCGAAGAGACCGATCGGGAGAACGATACCGTAAGCCTTGAACAGCTGCGCGGGGCGCGCCGGCTGGCCAAGGCCACTGGCGCCGAGCGCCACGGCGGCGCGCAGCGGCAGATCCATGGCCTCGCGCCAGAGCCGCTTACCGGCGCGCCAGGCGAGCGAGAGCATCCCGCACCTCCTCTCCGCCGCCGAGGCGGCCATATTCCTCGAGCAGCCCGGTAAGCGCCGCGTCGCCGAACACGAGATGCGGCGCGCGCAGGAGCACCTCGTCGCGCTCGCAATAGGGCTGGGTGGGATCGCCGGGGACCATCGCCAACGCCGGCACCCGGGTGACGCCATGCTGGCGGAAGACCAGCGGATCGACGATCAGCTGCACATCGCGCATGGCGCAGGCGGGACCGTCGCACCCCGGATCGATGCGCAGGATCGCCGCCGACAGGCTTGCCATCGGCGCGACCTGCCGCATCCCGCCAGGCATTCCCCGAAACGCCATGACGCCGCCGGCCCGCTCGAGTTGGCCCGCGTAGGTCCGCAGTGTCGCGACCGGCATCGCGGACGACACGAACAGCACCGGCACCCAGCGCGTCTCACCACCAGCGGAGACCACGCCGGCCAGCGCCGCGGCTTCGGGCTGTTCCAGTCCCAGCGCCTGCGCGACCCGGCGACTGGCCGCTTCGCGCTCGGCGGCGAGCGCTTCGCGCGCGGCCGCGACGTCTCCTTCCGCGCGTTTGACCATGGCGGGATCCGTCTTGCGGCGGCGAAGCCCTTCGAAAGCGCGCCGCTGCGTGGCGGTGTCCGGCTTCGTCGGCAGAACGGGCGAGGGGATGGTGCGGTCCTTCGCCTTGCCGGCGGCGCGCTTTACGCGCTCCATCGCTTCCGCACCCTGGTCCTCGATCCGCGTGCGGGCGTTCTCCGGCTGTGCCTGCCCGGTCGCGGCCGGCGGCTCGCTTGCACCTGCCCCTATGGGGACACAGGCGAGGCAAGCCATGAGGAGGGCGCGGCTAGTTGCTGATCGTCTGCATATAGGCATCGATCTTGTCCTTCATGTCGATCTGGATTTCGCTCTGGGCGCGCGCTTCGATCTCCTCGTAATATTCCGAGAGGTCCATTCTGCTGAAATCGAGCGCCTGGAATTCTTCCGCGGTGAACCCGCGGCAATAAGGGTTCTTCGCCGTGCCCCAGCCCTTCGCGACGAAGCTCTTGAGCTGCGGGCGTCCCTGTTCCTGGATGATGCGGCCGAGTTTGGTGTTGAAGCAGCAGTGGCCTTTCGCCTTCTGCACGCAGATGCCCAGGATCTTCGACGAGCAATAGCTGCCTACCTCGTGGCACATCCCCGAGCCGCGCAGCATGCCCACTTCCATGTCCTCCTGGTCGCAGCCCTGCAGCAGCACCTCGATCATGAAATTGACGGCAAGGCTGATCGCGATCGAGGTGGGATCGATGCCGACGATGATCGCATTGGCGCCCGCGCTCGCCGCCTGGTTCGCGGTCGCTCCTGCCTTGAAGGCGGTGTAGGCCGCCTTGAGGCCCGTGAAGACGCCCTTGGCGACGGCGATCTTGGTCGAGATCGACGAGATCGAACTGCCCATGCCGTCCTTGACGATCTTGCCCTTGTCCTTGCAGCAGTTCTGAAATGTGGTGCTGAGACCTGCGGGACGACAGCGCGCGGCGCGGCCCGAGAATATCTCGATCGTGCCCAGGCAATTGCCGTCGGCATCGACGTCGCCGTCGGCCTCGACACCGGGATCGTCGAGCGCCGCTTCCACGATGACGGGATTGGCGCTGGTGTCGATGCAGGTGTTGGCCGAACAGGCGGCCGCGCCGCCGCTCGCGGGAACCGCGCAGGCATATTGATCGCCGAGCGGGCAGTGCAGCGCGCCTGCCGTGTCCGCCTCGCACGTCGTCTGGCCGATCGGGCACATCCATCCACCCGAAGCGGTCAGATGGCAGGTGGCTGTCTCGCCTTCGTCGGCCGCATCGCCGTTGCCGTCGAGATCAACGGCGCAAAGCTGCTGCGCGGCGGCCCCTTCTGGAAGCGCCAGCACGCCGGTCATGAGCAGCATCGCCGCTGCAAGGAGGGACCGCACGGCGCTCATCGCACACTGCTCGTGCAGACCATGTCCGCCCCGCCGAGGCGTACCGTCTGCATCATCACTGCGGCCTCGGGAAAATCATCGAGACAGCCGCAGCCCTCGACGAGCTCCTCGCCGTCCCCGGCCGGGCAGACGTTGCTGTCCTGGCAGGTGCGGTAGTAATAGTCCCAGCCTGTCGGATCGGTCTGCTTCGATCCGGTTACGCCATCGGGGGCGACGGCCGTGATCGCCTGCGCCTTGCGGGTCTTGCAGATCGGCTCGCAGGCGCTGACGCTGCCGCGATCGGGCATGGAGAAGCTGCGGGTGGTGAGGCTGTAGCTGCCGTCGGCGTTCGCCACCCGGTCGGCGAGCAGCGTCTCGGTCGAGTGGTCGATGATATAGGCGCCGCGCGAGAGATCGGGCTGGGCCGCCGCTCCCAGATCGACGGTGCATCGGTAAGTCCGCTCGCGCAGGAAGAAGTCGCGAGCGATCTGCGCGGTGCAGGCGCCGGTTCCGAACACCCGCGTCTGGGGCAGCGGTGAGAGGCCGGTGTTGACCCCGCTGCGAAACGTCGTGACCCCGTCGACCACTTCATCCTGCAGCCGGCAGGCCTCGTTTGCCCCATAGCCGGAACAGGTATCGACGAGCTGCTCGCTCGTCTTGCATCCGGTATCGACGCTCGCATCGATCGCGGCATAGGCTTCGCCGCCTTCGGCCACCGCAACGCGCAGCCAGATGTCATGATCGCCTTGTGTCATCCGCGAGGTCAGATCGAGCGCGGGGTTCAGGTAGAAAGCGCCCTTCTTCTCGCATTTGCCCGGCGGCAATCCGGTCCCGGTCCAGCTCTGCGGCCCGGAACCCAGCAGTTCGCCGTCGATGCGGATCTGCGCCCAGTCATCGGCGCCGAAGCGGGTGAGGAGCACCTGGCGCAGGCGGTCGCTGTCCTTGATCCGCAGTGTCATGTGGAAATCGAAGATCGAGCAGGATCCGCCCGAGAGGCTGTTGTCGGACGGCGAGCCCATGAGGAAGGTGACGTTCTGGGAGCCCGTGACAGAGGTCGCATAGCCACCCGCGACCCGGTCGATGATCTTCTCGATGGTGATTTCTTTCTGGGTGATCTGCCGGGTAATGGTGCAACTGCGGCTGACTTCGGACGTGCCGGTGCCGGTCGAGGAGGCGGCGAGCGCCTGGAACACGCTGCTGGCCTGCGCGGCGGCGGAGGCGTCGCTCGAGATGGCGCCGGGATTGCTCTTGTACGCGGTGGCGCCGACAGCGGACTGCGCTGTGCACGAGGTGGTCTGGGCGCCGGTGTAGCGGATGACCGGCCCATCGATCGCCGCTTGCGAAATGGCGATGCGCGCGTCCGACGTGGTGAGCGCGCCGACGACGCCGCCGCCGAGGTCCTTCAGCACCGAGGCGATGTTGCCCCACACCAGGTTGTTGCCGCAGCTGTTGTTGACGCAGTAACAGCCGGCAAGCTCGGTCAGCTCGACTTCGCTGAGCTTGAGCGCCCCCGAAGCCGCGGTGTCCCAGCGGAAGAACCGGCAGGCATCCCACGTCCCCGGCGTACACGAAATGATCCCGTTCGCGCAGATGCCCGAGGTCACGACGGGCACCGTCAGCGCCTCGTCGAAGCTGCCGTCGAGATCGCTGTCCCGCGAAATGCTGAGCGTGCCGATATCGCCGGTGGCATTCGGCTGCGCGATCAGTTCCAGATAAGTCGCGGTCTTCTGGCAGGAAAGATCGGGCGTGAACGCTTTGGATGAGTCTATCGTGGTGATGCTCTGACCCGCCATCCCCGGCGTCACGTAGTTATCCAGCAGCGCATCGCTGTCCGCGCTTTTGGCGCGCGCGGCGGCGGCCGCGGCGCGGGCGCGGTCCTCCGGCGTCTGCGCGTACAGCGGCACGGACAGCCCGAGCACCGCGGCGAGGAAGAGGGCGCGGGTCTTCATGGCTGGATCTCGCCTGGAACCAGCCCACGCGACCCGCGCCGCAAACGGAACAGCAGGACGCCGCCCTCGCTGTGCGACCTTTCGGCCCTGAACACGGCCTGCCCCTCGAAGACGGTCAGCGTGGCCACGACGACAAACGGCGAGGAGGGGCGCACCGTCTGTCCATCGTCTGTATCCAAGGCCACGCCGACCGCCCGACCGACACCGGAGGGGGGAAACGGCGCCCGTCTGACCGCGATGGGAACGCCCGGGCTGATGGGCTGACGGGCAGGCCACCGGCTGATCCCGGGCGCTTTCACGCGGTTGTCGGAGGGCGACCTGCTCACGGCGTCGATACCCCGGCGCAGCAGATCGTCTTTTCAAAGAGCATGAACTGGGCGTTGTCCTTGCCTGGTGCGTGCTTCGCGCTGGTCCAGAGCGCACCGGGCCGACCGACATTGACGCAGCTGCCGCCCTTGACCGGCTCCATCAGCTGGAACTTGTAGCGGCTCTTGGTCCACACCGGCTGCGGGATGAAGGAGCAGCCGTCGGCCGAACTGATGGTGAGCGCGCCGAGCCGACCCATCATGAACAGGCCGCGCGCGGCAAGACCGGCCCAGGCCTCGACGCTGTCCCCGAAATGAATGTCGCCCGCGACTGGATAGGTCGCGCCCCACGAACCCATGCACCAGAACAGCGGATCGACGACCTTGCCCGCGGCTGCCGCCGCGCTGTCGGCCATGCAGGCAAGCCCCGCCGCCGGATTGCCGAACAGGATCGCCTCGGGCTGGATGATCGCGCCCAGCGTTGCCGATTGCCAGGTCGGCAGGACTTCGGTGATGAGGGCGACGTCGAAGCCGTCGTCCTCGATGCACGGCAGGTCGGTGAACATGTCGAGCATCTTCCAGACCGGCGAGATGTAGTAGTGCATCTGCGCGAACATCTTGCGCGTGTTGGTGCCGTCGGCGAGGCTGCTCTGGCTTCCCTGCAGTTTGCCTCCGGTCGGCATGATGTCCGCGCCGAGCGCCATCATGCAGCCCGGTTCGGTCACGACATCGACCATGCGGTTCGGCGACCAGAAACTGACTTTCACCCCGAACCAGAAGGTCACGCCCTTGCGGCAGGCGCAGAGCGGCTTGGACGCCGACTGGGCGTCGAGCGCCTTGCCGAGCGGTTCGCTGGGGCCGACCTTCACCCCGCCGATGGTGATCGGGAAGATGCAGTTCCAGCGCACCTTGGTGATCGGGTTGAACACCGTGCCCGCTTCGCATTTGGACGCATGGGCGGGAGCCGCGACCGCCAGTGCGGCAAAGCCGCAACTCAGCGCGAGCAATCTGCGAAGCGACAATAGTTTCATCGCACTGCCCTCCGGTCGGTTTTGCGCCTGTCGACTTCGGCAAGCACGAGCTTCTGGCCGTCCTGCGCGACGATCACCGGCGCGACGGTCAGGCCGAGCCGCGCCTTGACGCGTTCTTCGAGCAGGAACAGCGCGCGGCCGTGCCGTTCGCCCAGGGTGATCGCATCGGCATCACCGGGGCTGCCCTCCGCGAGCAGGATGAAGTCGGCGGGCCTTGCGGTGCGCAGCGCCCAGTCGAGTTCGCGCGGATGCACGACGATCAGCCGCTGGGGCAGTGACACATAGGCGAGCGGGTTGAAGCTGTAGCCCTTGGCATAGAGCAGCTTGCCCTCTGGCAGGCGGATATCCTGGTCGAGCGTATAGAAAGGGACCACCGTGCGGGTACGATCCGCGCGGGCAATTCCGAGCGATGCCGCCTTCATTGCCGACCAGCGCTTGCGCGGCCCGAAGGCCGTCGTCATATCGGGAACGCGCGCGGCCCGGCCCTCGATCTCGCTCAGTGCGTCGGGTTCGGCGATGGGCCAGGTGCGACCGATGGTGCTGGTCCCCGCAAGGGCCGCTGTCGAGGTCGCGAAGGGAAGGGACAGCGTCGCCAGCGCGGACAAAACCTGGGCGAGGCAATGTGTAGACCTAGCGACCATGACGACGCCTCCATCCAGCCTGGCCGCCATTGCGATCCTCGCCGATCGCCGCGCTGATCACGGCAACGGTGGCAATGATCGCGGTGATGACGACGAGCAGGCGGAACCGACCGGGCACGGCGGGCAACTGGCAGGCGATGCAGGACTGAACCAGCAGCAGGCCCTGGCTGCCGACTAGCAGGCGGATAGGCCCTGGGGCCGGCGTCGAGGAGAAGATCCCGTTCACCGATGCCTCCCCTGCCGCAGGTGCGACATCAGCTTGCCGCAGGCGCCGGAAAGACCGATCAGCAGCATGCCGCTCGCAAAGCAGGGCGGCGACGATGATCCCGGCGCGCAGCGCGGGCAGGACCGGCTGGCGAAGCGCGAGGCCGGCGATCGTCACGAGTGCGCCCATCATGGAGGTTTCGATAGCGACGAGCCGCAACCGCCAGCGAAAGGCGGCCGCTTCCGCCCGCTGGGCGACGCGCGCTTCGATGGCGGCCTGCACGGCCGGGTCCTGCTCCCAGTCGAGCAGCAGCTGGTCGGGATGCGGGGAGGGTGCGCGCGTCATGCCGAGGCGCCATCCGATTGACCATCCCAACTGCGCTCCCGGCCGCCGGTATCACCCAGGATCTGTACGGGATCGATACCGGCGAGTTCACACACGGCTTCCAGCGGGCTGCGCCCGGCGCGCAGCAGCGCCTCGAAGGCGGCGACCTCTCCCGGCGCTGATGTGTTGATCCAATAGCTGAAAGGATCGACGACCAGCCTCGCGATGCCGAGGCCAAGCGGCGAATCTATGAACACCTCGGAATAGTTCGGCTTGGCGTTGCGGACCGATTTGAGGAGGTCGAGGACGAAGCCCGAATAGTCGAGGATCTTGTTGTCGACTGCCTTGTCGTAGGTCGAACCCTGCAGCAGGAACTTCGTCGCCGCGTTCTCGAGGATGACCTGGCCGGTGCCGCCGAAAAGCGTCAGATCGTTCATGCTCTGAAGGACGATGCCGAAGCTGCCCTGGTATTTGCGCGCCCGCCGATAGCCCTGACCGAAGGCCTCGGCGAGCCGCGAGAGATCCTGCCCGTCGCTGCGCGTCATGAACTGGGCGGCCTCGTCGCACAGCACGAAGCGGGGACGGCCGCGATCGGAGAGATAAAGCTCCTGGGTAACGGCGTTGACCACGACCATGACGATGACGTTGAAGAGGTCGGGCAGCGCCTTCAACCGTTCGAGCTCGAGCACGACGAACTCGTCGCTGCGGATATCGAAGGTCGAGGGGCCGTTGAAGAAATGACCGTAGGCGCCCCCAGACCCGAAATCGCGCAGGTTGAAGGCGAGCTCGCGCGCGACGGGCACGAGATGGTCGACGCGGTCGAGGTCCGAGACGGCGTTCTCGGGATAGCGCCCCAGCCATTCGCGCACCGCATCGATGCCGTCCTCGCCGCGCCCGCCATCGACGGTCCACTGCACGGCGGACTTGAGGAGATTCCACTGCGAGGTGGTAACGGGTTTGCGGGTGGCGGCATTGGCCATTTCCGCGACGATCGCGACCGCCATGGCGATCGCCGACTGCTTGTCCTCGCCGTCGAGCGCGAGCCCCATGTCGAAGGGGTTGAGGACAAGGCGTTCCTCGCCGATGTCGATGTAGCGGCCCGAGCAAAGGGTGCAGAGCTTGCGATAGCTGCCGCCGATATCGATGATCCGGATGAGCGCGCCTTGCGCGTAATATTGCTGACACAGGTTGTTGAGCAGGAAGCTCTTGCCCGCGCCGGACTCGACCGAGACGATAAAGTTGTAGTTGTTGATCCTGGGATCGAAGAGGTCGAGCGTGATCAGCTGACCCTTGCGGCCGACGTAGAGGAGCGCCGGGCGCCCGCCCCCGCGAAAATCGGTCTGCACCGGCGCCATCAGCGTCGCGGTTTTCACCGGCATCCGGAAATCGCGCTCGAGCAGCTTCATCGTGCGCTTTTCAGGATAGAGCCCGAAAGGCAGGCTGGCGGCGAGCAGCACCGGTAGCAGATAGCTCTCCTCCTGGACCATGAAGGGTAGCGGTTCGGACTCCCACAGCCGCTTGGCGCGCGCCGCCATGTCGCGCGCCTGCGCGCTGTCGCGGCCCAGCACCCACATTGTCGGGATCACCGAGACAAACCGGCTGTTCGAGGCCTCGTCGAGGATCCAGCCGATCTCCTCGATCTGCTTGCCGACCTCGACCGCGAAGCTGCCCGCTGCCTTCTGCGCGGAAAGAATCTGCGCGCGCTTGTGGATCTCGAACTGCGAATGGTCGAACAGCACCGAGAGGCAGGAGAGGAACGGGCCGCCGATCTGGTCGCTGTCTTCGGCGCTCCCGCGCATGCCGCCCATCAGACGGTTCGCGCGCTCGGCGGTGATGCGCCGCGCGGGCGCCTTGGGCGTCAGGCAGCGTGCGACCTGGTTGCCGAGGAAAACTTCCGGCCCCTCGAAAAAGAGGTCCGGCCCTGCCTCGATGATCTGGCGCGCAACCGAGGGCGCGGGCATCCCGCCGACGCTGTCCTGCAGGAATACGCCGGGCGCGGGCGCGAACACACCGTTGAAGATCCGCCGGTAGAAACTGACAAGCTCCGATGGCGGCAGACGGCGGATGCCCATCTTCGCCAGCTGTTCCTCGACCTGCCGGCGCAGATCGGCGCCCAGCTTCACTCGCGTCTTCACCGCGAGGAGCAGGCGGAAGTCGCGCACCGGGATACCGTGCAGGGAATCGAGCCCGCGGGTTCCGGCGCGCAAATAGTCTGCGGTCCGCCGCGCCGAGGCCTGCACCAGCGGATCGGGCCGGACCTTGAGGTCGAGGTAAGCATCGAGCGCGGGATCGATCAGCGGATCTGCAAAGGTGATGAGCTGCAGCACCGTGCCTTCGGGGAAGTGGATATTGAGCAGCCCAAGCAGCGCCTGCTGGACATGGGCGAACATGTAGGCGGCGGGAACGAGCTCCCAGGCCTGGCCCCAGCCATCGTCGATGCACAGGAACGCCTCTTCCTCCTCGACCCAGGCCAGCATTGGCAGGAAGTCGGAATAGGCATCGCGCGTCACCGCCGCGCGCAGGCGCTGGTAGCTGAGGCCGCCCCGGGCATCCCGCGCGCTCATGGCCGGCTCTCCGGTTCGAGGGTGCCGCGGCGTGCACCGGTGGCCGGCTCAGCGGTTCCTGCCGGATCGCTCTCGCGCGTGGTGCGCAGCACCGGCGGCGCGGGAATTCGGCCGCCGGGTTCGACGAGATAGTCGCCGACGACCCATGCGGGCCTGTCGACGATTGAATAGATGTAGCGCGGCATATAGAGGCGACCCGGCCGCTGCTTGTCGGCATAAGGCAGGATCAGCGTGCGCACCGTTCGCGAGGGTCGCAGCATCGGCGAGGAAGGGCTCTCGACCACTGCGCCAATGTTGGGCTGTGCGGGTCGGGCGGCGGCAGGAAGCTTCGTACCCCTGCGGTTGGAGGCAAGCGCCGCTGGGGCGTGTTGAGCAGCGGGTGGGGTGCGCTCGTCCATGGGGTGCGCCTTGTCGTGGACAAGCAACTTGCGATCGTTGGTGACGGCCGGATCCGATTTGGACGGCCTTCCGGCCAGCGCGTCGGCATAGGCCTGGTCGGGATGGATGCACTGGCCATGGTCGCTGTTCTTGCAGGAGAACTTCTCGCGATAGGGCGACATCACCGAGCCGACCGCCGCGCAGCCTGTCAGGCACAGGCCAATGAGGGGTAGGGGGAGAGCCAGCAATGCGGGACGTGGCATGGTCATGTTCTTGTCTCCGGTTGGCGAGGGTTAGAACTTGGCAGTGGCGCCGGGTTTGATCTCGAGGGTGACACCCTCCTGGATCACCACGACGACGTCCTTGGCGGCGCCGACTTCGACGATGGGCCCCGCTTGCCGGGCGAGATCGAGGTAGAAGTCGGTGAGCTTGTCCGAGGACTTGGAAAGGCCCCCGGCGATGCCGGTCTTGGCGGCGTCCGCGGCATCGAGCGTGCGCACCGAGCCCAGTGCGGAGGTCGACGTGCTGCCGAAGGTGCTTTCGACCGATTGCGAAATGCCGCTGATGGTGCCGGCGATAAAAGCACGGGCGAGCGTCGCGCCGGCACGGGTCACCACCTTGCCCGACAGGCCTTTCTTGCCGTCGGTGTCGACGAAGAAGCCTTTGACCGGCTGATCGACCACCGAATGCTCGTCGAAATCGACGCAGGACAGCGAGACGAGCTGGATTTCCACCCGCTCCTTGGCGAGGCTGCCGGTGGCGTTGCCGATGACGAAGCAGCCGGCAAGGTTGGCCTTCACCTCATTTGGCAGCACCGCGGGCGCCTGGACCCTCGCGATGATCGGCTCCGGATTGCTCGTGGCGTCCCGGCTCGCCAGCGCGTCAATCCCGGTCAGGAGCCGCGCCTTCATGAAACCAGGCGGTAAATAGATCGTCCGATTCTTTTTTTTGGACGAGGCCGAGACGTCGGCCGCGCCCTGCGGGCCGCCCGTGCCAATGACCGCGCCGGTCGCCGAGCCGATCGCGCCGATCGTCTTCTCGACTGGCGGTGCGGGCGGCGCCACAGATACGGGCCCCGTCGGCGGTGCAGGCAATCTGTCGGCGTCTGCCGAGATGTCGCCCGTCTCGGGAGGATAGGGCAGGGCCGGAACGGTATCCGGCAGTGCGGGCGGCAGATCGCCATCGCTGCCCTGGGAAGCCGTAGGCGACTTGCTGCCGGGAACCACCTTGCCTTCCTCGATGGCGCTGACCCGGTCTCCGAGCAGCTGCTGGCCGTCGAGCACTTTCTTGAGGTCGCCGCGCAGCTTCACCTCGAGGCTGTCGCCGCGTAGGCCCGCGCCCATGTTGAGCGAGGCGGCGGGATCGGCGCTCTTCACCTCTTCCTTGCGCCCGGAAGCCATATAGAGCGCGAACCCCAATGCACCGACGGTGGCGGCGACCGCGAGCTGGCGCGCGCGCAGCTTCTGCTTCGCGGACAGCCGGTCCCACTGTGCTTTCCAGTCGGGGAGACCAAAAGCTGTGCCAATCCCGGCACGGGCCAGCGCATCCTCGCCTTCGCGCGCGGCCTGTTCGGCCAGGTGCGCCTGGTAGGCCGAACGCGGCTCAGGGGTGCCCGTGGCCTTGTCGTCCGGCCCGTTCATTGAACCGCTCCCCGGCGTACGACCACGAGGCGGGCGGTTTCTCCTGCGGCCAGGCGCACACGATCGAGGGTGATCGCGAAGATACGCTCCCCGAGACCGGCATCGACCAGCTGGCGTTCGTCGAGCACGATGGGCACAGCGGCCTGCAGCCGATATTCCGAGGCGGAGAGCCCGGTGCCTTCGATGGCGATCCGGCGCTGCTCGGTCAGCGAAAGGGCGGGCAGAGACGCAAACCGTATCGCCACGCCCGATGGCGCGACCTCGCTGAAGGTCGCCGGGACATGATCGTCGAGGAGCGCCATCGTCACCGAAACCGCGCGGTCCTCGTCGGCGAGCGCGGCGAGCAGGTCGCTGTTGGCCTGCGCGCGCTGGCGGGCGCCCGGCACAAGCAGCACGGTCTGCGCCGGGATTTCGGCCGGCTCGGCATAGAGCGGATAGGTCGCGCCGTTGCAGGTGACGAAGAATTCCGCAGGCTGGGTCACATAGGTCCGCGTGACCTGGCCGGCATCGTCGACCTCGCGCGTCAGGAACTTGATCCAGGCGTCCGCGCCGCCCTTCTCCACGGCGAGGCCCTTCTCGGCCGAGAACTTGACGTCCTCGATCTCGCCGCCCTCGCACACGACATGATTGATGTCGCGGTTGGAGAGGCGGATATGGCTGGTCTGGTCCGGTAGGGCCTGGATACCCTGTGCCGATGCCGATGCCGGCGCTGCCAGGAGCAGCAGGCAGAGCATCGGGGCGCGGCGCAGCGACGCGCCGGGATCAGCGTGTTTCAGCATCGAACTGTTCCTCGGAAAGACGGGTCAGCCAGAAGCGGCCATTCTCGATCCGGTAACCGATCCGCAGAACGCCCCGGAACTTGCGGATCACCCCGCCGATGACGCGGACTTTCTCGACCGGCACGAGGATCTCATGCGGCGTCCAGCGCACAGGCTGGTCACCCCGGATGTAAGTCGCGATCGACAGCGTCGGGTTATCGGCGAGCTCGTCGAGCACACCGTTCAGGCTGTCGCGCATCGCGCCGTAGGCGGACGGATGGACCAGCCCGAGAAGCTCCTGGAACTGGCGGTCGGCCGAATAGGCCGACCAGGTTCCCGACAGCGCGACGATGTTGCGCGTCATCGCGACGAGGTACGCTTCGGACGGCTTGCTGCCCGAGACGTAGAGGTCACCGGACGCGCCAAAGGGAACGACTACGGTGCGCGCGTTCTGGTTGGTCGTGTAAATGACCGCTCCCAGCACCACCGTGACGCCGAACAAGCCGCCCACCGCGACCTTGAGCAGCCGGTTCTCCTCGAAGAGGTTGGCCGAACCCTGCAGATAGCGATGGATGCCGAAACTCGCCGGTTTGCCCAGCAGCGGATCTTCGGCCTTTCGCTTGCGTGAGAGGATACCCATCGCGCCTACTCGAAGAAGCGGGTCTGCGTCGGACCCGGATAGTGGGGGAAGGAGACCAGGCCCCAGCGCCAGGCGAGGTGGGACAGGTAGCCCCTGGGCTTGCTCCGCTTCCACGGGATGAAAAGGAGAAGGGCGGCGATGAGCGCCCAGCCGACAAATCCGCCCACGATCGCGGCCACGAAAACGCTCGAGGTCGCGAGCAGGAACTCGTCCGATCCGAACCAAAGGATCTGGACCGGTCGATGCAGATATTGCGGAAGGCGCTCGTCCATGTGCCCTTCTCCTCCTGCTTCATGACACCTTGCGAAGGTGTCGGTTTCCGGGGACCGACCATCGGCCCCCAGCACGGTGCCGGCGCGGGGCGGGCCTGGCGGATCAGCCAGGTGCGCTCCGCGCCCGGCGTCTCAGACGACCATCCCGAAAGTCTGGAGGATGGAATCCGCCTTGATCAGGCAGACGGCCGCGACGATGGTCGGGATGCCGATCATGATGTTCGAGAAGAGGCGCGAGACGCCGAACAGGAAGGCGGCGACGCCGCCCACGAAGCCCAGCGGGCCCTTCACGCCCTTGTTCACGACGATATCGTAGATGTCGTAGCCGAGATCGCCCTGGGCCGGCGCCGAGAAGGCATGGGCCGGGCCGGCGATCAGGGCCATCACGCCCAAAGGGAGGCCGATATTCGCCGCCGCGAGAGCCTTGTTACCGAATGTACGCATCATGGCATTGCTCCAAAGAGGAGCCGTCCGGACATTCGCCTGCCGGCATCGACGGGGATCGGTGTCGGCCGGGGCGTCGGTGGACGGCTCCATGAGCCCGCCGCCGCCGGCATCCTGGTTCACCCGCCCCGCCGGGATCGGCGCAGGCTGGATGCCCTCCGGAAAGAGATCGTCGCTATCTGCGACGGTGCGTGCGAGCTCAGCGCGGCGCATCGGTCGCGGCCTTCGCCAGCGCGGGCTTCGTGTGCCGGTCGAGAAACGCCTCGAGCTCGGCCTGTTGGAAGCCCGAGATGAGCTTGCCGTCCGCGATGAGGGTCGGCGTTCCCGAGACGCCCACCTTGGCGACCAGTTCGGCGTCTGCGGCGACCTTGTCGCGACCTGCCGCGCACTGGCGCAGAACCGGCGGGGTCTGGCCCGAATAGGCGGCCCTGAACGCTGCCTCGCGATCGGGCGAGCACAGGATATGCTCTGCCTTGGCCGCTGCGGTCGGGTGGATGCCGCTCACGAAGAAGATGAGCCGCCGGACCGGCTTGCCTTCGGCTGCCTTGGCGTTCCAGTAGCGGTCGAGCGCCTGGCAGTAGGGGCAGTCGGGATCGGTGAACTCGATCACCGTCGGCGCGTCCACCGGACCGACCGCCAGCGCCTTGGCCGGATCGATCGCCTTCAGGCGCCGGCTCGCGCCCTGTTCCTGGGCAAGTGCGGTCAGATTGACGCCATTGCGATCGTAGACCGTGGCAAACAGCAGGTGTTCGCTCTGCGGCGCGAAATAGATGATCTTGCCGCCCGCGGTGGCCTGATAGAGCGGTCCTTCGACCGGTGCGGGACCGAAGTCCTCGAAGCGCAGGTTGGTGAAGGTCTGGTGTAACTGCTGCTCGGCTTCAGCCTGTGCGTTGGCCAGCGGGTCACCGTGAGCCTGCGTTCGCGCAGCATCTTGGGGCTCGGCCGCGACATGTTCCCGTGCACCGGCATGGATGGGGACAGCCGACATGAACGCCAGCGCTGCGGCACCAGCCACGCTACCAAATAAACCCGGCCGCTTCGGCCATGACGAAGTCGTGGCTGAGTCTTTCCGCCGCGCCGTAGCGCGCCCGTTTCCGGACACGAGATGTAGCCTGACGGTCATCGCCAATTCACGAGGATTGTGGAACATTGGCACACGCCTCCTTCTTCCGGCGCGTGCGATTCCGCGCGCCGGCTTTCGTCATGCGGTTCTGGCTGGGAGCGTGATTTGGGCTGCGCTCGCCTTCCCCGTGGTGATCGGATGGATGAAGGATGAAGCGAAGAAATAACCCGCACAATAGGCAGGGTACTGAGATGCCGGTTCGGAAATACAGTGCCGAAATCGGCACGTCAGTTCCGCTTTTCGTGCCCTACGACGTGGATTTTACCGTCTTGTCTGTGGGAGCGCTGTCGCACGACGGTTCGCTTCGATTGCGAATCAGCCAGGGAGCCTCGGCATGAGGACTTCGAGAACATACAAGCTGCAGCTCTCAGGGCAGGGCATCGATCAGTTCCTCGCCTGCCATTGCCGGGTTGCGCGCCTGGCGAAGGAATTCATCCCCTATGGCATGACGCTCTATGTCGCCATGAGCCTGCTCGATGCGAGCGACCCGGCCGATATCGCTGCCGAGCTGGAATCCCCAGTGTGCAATGCCCTCGGTGGTTCCTCGAACCGCTTCGTGGGAACGACGTCACACCTTGCCGATCTTGTTGAGCAGGTTGGCGCGCGCCTTGCTGATAGTGGCCATTGTGGTCGATCCATAGCGACATGGCGCCTTTATAATGCCGGGCTCAGTCTGCTGCTGAGTTCCGAGGACGGGGAGCTACAGGCAGCCTTTCGAAAAGCCGCCCAGACCATTCCGGTCCGGCGATCGCGCTGATACCGACTATCTGTAGGGATTATTTGAATAATGCTTTCACCATGAAAGCATTACCGGATTGACGTTTGGCGTAACGAACAACATTTTCTCTGAACTGGGCTGTGCACGGGAGCTTTGAGCCATTGGCAGGGAGATCTTGTCATGCCGCTTCAGGCGATGCCCACTGCACGCGATCCCTCGGTGCTTGCGACGATCAAGCTGATGTCGGGGAGACGGATAGAAATGCAACGGCGTACCGAAAAGATTACGCAGGAAGACTTCGCCGCTCGTGTCGGAATCGGCGCGCGCTGGCTGCGCGAGATCGAGGCCGGCAACCCCAAGTCGCGGCTCGACGATCACTTCCGCTGCGCGCATGCCCTCGGACTTTCCACCGGGCATCTCGTCATTCCGCTGCTGTTCATGGAACATCAGCGGGTCTTTCCCCGCGGCTTACTCGAAGGAGACCTCTCGAAGCTCGAAACCGTCTGCATAGATGCCATTGCCCGGCATAACCTCGACACGCTCTCGCACCAGCTCTTCGCACGCGATGCCGACCACACGCCTGACGACTGAACGATGATGTCGCCGGGAACGCGCCAGGGTGAGAAAGTCTATGCGGACCTTAAGGAAGCCGTGCTTTCGGGGCGCTATGCGTCCGACATGGAGCTATCGATAGCGGCTATAGCCGACGATATCGGGGCCAGCGGCTCACCGGTCCGCGACGGCTTGCATCGTCTTTATGGTGAGCGGCTCCTGCTGATGGGCCCGCATCGGGGATTTAGAGTGCCCAGTTGGAGTGCCGATGCGCTGCGGGACTGCTACACATGGCACGGTCATCTCATCCGCATGGCCATCAAGGCGATTGGGCCAAAGGCGCTCCGCGAACCTGTGGCGCCCGAGGGCTGGCTGACCGATTACACCGCTCCCGATCGCATCGTCACGACCGCGGAGCGCATGTTTCTCACGCTGGCGAACAGGTCCTCTTCCAACGAGCTCGTGGCCGCTGTCATCAACAGAGGTGAACGCCTGCGCACCATCCGACTCGTCGAAACGGAACGCTGGTCGGACTGCGGTGACGAGCTTGTCTCTGCCAATGTATTGGCAAGATTTGAGCCCGGAAGCAGGCTTCTGGAGGCCCTTTGGAACTATCACCGTCGCCGAATTCGGGCTGCCAATATGCTTTCTGAAGCGCTGAAATCGCGGTTACACAGCTGAAATCACTGCATTAAATGACGACCGGTGCATGTGAAAGATTATTTCATGATATAGTTCGTTTATTAGTTTCACCATGAAAGCAAAAGTGGCTGAATATATTAGGGTTCCGGCATAGCCTTTCTGTCGCCACGAACAGTGTGGCGAATAGAAGGAGGTAAGTATGGAACGCGAATACGAAGCCACCGATGACGGCGTGATCGAACTCGGTGTCGCCAGCCACGTGACCAATGGCAGTGGAGACTTTCTGACGGACAATCCGCAGGGTCGCCAGCAGCCGGGCATTCTCGAGGACTGACAGCAACGAACTTGGCCCGACCTTTACAAGGCCGGGCCAGGTGACAGTCGGACATTGACTATGCGCGATGTCGTTCTCAAACCCCGGGTCGGTTTTTGCGCTACCGGGCAGCATCTGGTTTTCCTGGATGCCGAGCGGGACCGCTACTGCATGTTGGCGCCCCGATTGGAAGCTTATGTGAGGGATTGGGCGACTGGCAATGTCCTCGAACAGGCCATCCTCGCGGACTTAGTTGCCACGGGTCTGTTTGAGCCCGTGGCAAACGGTCGAACGGCCTCCGAACAATGTAGCATTCCGCGCTGCACGGATACCCTATGCGGCTCGCATCCAACGGCAGACCGAAACCCTAAATATTGGATTCGCTTTATATGGGCCTGTTTGTTGCTTGCGTTCTTCAATGCCTTGACGGGTACTCTTCCCCTGAAGGGCCTGTTGGCGATTTCAGGCTCGCCACGCACTAAGAAAAGGAATTCTTCCACTCCGAAGGATCTTAGTCCTCTTGTCGAATCGTTCGTCGAGGCAGCCCTATTTTTCCCCCGCAAAGACCGCTGTCTCCCCGATGCGCTCGCCCTGCGCACATTTCTTGCTTGGCATTCATGTCCGACCAGGATCGTGTTCGGCGTTCAATCCGAGCCCTTTCAGGCGCATTGCTGGGTCCAGTTCGACAACATTCTCGTCGGTCAGGATCTCGAAACCGTCATGCCCTTCAGCCCGATCCTCGCGCTACCATGAACTGCGAATATGCAATCCTCCTCAAATACGGAGAAACCGCTGGTTCTGATTCCACCGGTAAACGTGCGGTGCGTGTTACGGCCAGCGCCGACCTCAATGTGCGTCATCTCCCGGACGGCGGCATTGTGGTTGGTGATTGCTTTCCCCAACACGATACGGGGGAGGGCCTGGATGCCTTCGACACCGCCGACCCGATCGACTTCGTGCGTAAATTCGCGCGACGAAACTGGGGACGGCACATCGTTGTCGCCATCGGCTCCGAGCCCCGTAGAACTGTCATCTACAGAGACCCTTCTGGTATGATCCCATGCTATTATCTCAGTAGCCATGGGCGTATCGCGATTGGCACAAGTGCTTCCGATATTTTACGGACAATGCGCTCGCCCGCCTCAATTGACTGGACAAGCGTGGCCAATGTCCTGCTTGCTCCTGATCGGCGCCGCCGGGAAACCTGTCTAAAGGGAATCAGCGAGGTGCTCCCGGGAGAGATGGCGGTTATCGACGAGCATGGCAGCTGCCACCAACTTGTCTGGGACCCCTCGCATTTTTGCGGAGCGAACATCGAATGCGAGTTCGAGGACGCGGTCGAACGTCTTCGGGATACCTTGATAGATGTAACAAAGGCATGGAGCGGGCGATACCCTCGGGCGGTGATATCCATCTCGGGCGGGTTTGACTCATCCGCGATCGCTGCCTTGGCTTCGCAGGCGGGCCACATCGGTCTCGCACATTTCTACACGACGTCTCCGCTCGCAGATGAACGGGAATATGCCATGGCTGTGGCGGACCATATCTCTCAACCGATGGCTTGCCACCTGGCATCAACTGCCGATATCGATGTCCGTACCAATCTCTCTCGTCATCGCCCGAGGCCTTCGGCGCGATCCTTCACCCAGGCGTTCGACCGAATTTGTGCCGGGGAAGCCGATGCCCAGGCAGCCAACGCTCATCTCAATGGAGGAGGAGGCGACAATATATTCGGCTTGCTCCACTCCGCCTATCCGCTGGTGGATCAATTCAAGCAAATCGGTCTATCGGCGGAGTTGTGGGCAACGGCAAGAAACATCTGTGTTGTAACCGGAACGTCGCTGCCAATGGTTTTACGACAGGCCGTGAAAGCGGCATGGAAACGGGACCTATTGGTCAACTGGCCGGTAAATACCGATATATTGACGCCATACGCACGCTCACTGCTCGATCCGGAGCCGCATCCGTGGCTTGTCGCGACACGGACATGTGCGCCGGGCCAAAAGCAGCATGTCAGGAGCGTCGCCAGGGCGACTGCGTCGACAGACTATATCAACATCGCTGACAGTCGGCCCACGATCTACCCACTTCTGTCGCGCCCGCTTGTCGAGCTTTGCCTCTCCTACCCGACTTGGTTCTGGTTTAGGGGTGGCCGCGATCGCGCGTTGGCGCGGGCGGCTACGCAGCCATTTCTACCCGAACTGGTAACGAACCGTCTCGGGAAAGCCGCTTTCGACGGCTTTTTGTATCGGGTATGGACCCGTTCTCGCCACGAGATCATCGACGATCTGAAGGACGGCTGCCTTGCCGATCACAATCTCATCGACGGCAGCGCAATCGCTGGTCTCCAAGATGTATCGAACAACTTGCTCAGCAAACCGACGCGCATCCTCCATCTGCACGAAGTGGAGATGTGGTGCAGAACATGGGCGTGATCCGGTGTTCGTAGCTACCGCTTCCTAGAACCCGACAGGTCCAAATGGTGGTCGAGCCAATCGATGTTTCGATTGTAGATCGCCAAGCGATGCGAGGGGTGCAGCTTCACGTGACCTTCGTCAGGATAGACATAGAACTCGATAGGCCATCCACGGCGCTTGAGTTCGCGGTAGGTAGCAAGGCTCATGCGAAATTCACTGGAGGCTGCCTGTATCAACAGCGGGACTGGTTTGGCCCCTTCCGCCTCAGCGAGCGAGCCCTGACGCCAGAATTCCCTGCCGGCTGCGTGGTTCGCCGGATAACCCATGCGGACATAAAAATCATCGTAGCTCTCCCCCGATTGTTGCAACATGGCCTCGCCCTCACAGCATGTGCTTAGGATCGCAGCTGAGAAGAGCCTTGTATTTGCGAGTGCGAAGGTGGCCGTCACGGCGCCGTCGCTCTGCCCAGTGATTGCGACACGCGCAGGATCGATCACTCTGTCGCGATCCAGTTGCCTGATGATCGCCGTCAGTGACGAGAGGATATTCCTTCTGTCGGCAAAGTCTTCCATGCTCAAACGAAGATACTCATCTTCTCCGACGGGATGATCGACATTGGGTTGCCAAGGTGTGCGATTAAAACTCAGCACGGCGAACCCATTCGCCGCAAGCGCCTGAATCGGATATTCGTCGCCGGTGCCGCCGCGGAGAAATCCGCGGGATTCATACTGAACGATCACCAAGGGCAAACGGCGATCGCCCCGATATTGCCGCGGCAGCACGAGATCACCATAGGTCTTAACGCCCGCCGAATTAGCCCATTCGAGCCGGCGGACGATCCCTGCCTCAGCGGCCGGATAATCCGGATTGGGATCAAAGATGATGCGCCTCGATCCATCCCGTGCCGAAACAGCGACGAGATGCCGCGGAGTGACCGACGTCTCCTGCGCGCAAACGATCTCCTCACCACTTTCACGACACCCGAAAAGCGCATCTGTCGTGCCCAGTAGTAGGCGAGGACGGTCGCGTCCTGGCGTCCACGCGTAAAATTGGGTCAGACTGCCGTCGACTCCGGCTCGCCTCTGAAAAACGAGTGTCCCTTGTGGTTGCCACCAGAGATTGGCCACTCCGCTACACGCCTCGTAGGTGCAGGGCACCGCCTTTGGCCCGACTTGCACGTGCAGCCTCCCTGCGGAGAAAAGACCGTCATCGGACGGTGCACTCCAAGCTGTAGCGTCGCCAAGCCTAGCGAACGCAGTGCTGCGTGCAGGTCGCTCATCATTCGGATGTAGCGCGGCTTTATCCGCCTCTTGCAACGTTTCCTCAGCCCCACTCGACGGATCGATCGCTCGTGTGACAAGCGGACTGTCGGCCGGCGGCATCGGAACGTCGCTTGAAAGTGGCCAGAAACGGCTGTCGAACCGAAAACCGCCCAATCCCTCGGTCGCAATTACCTTGCGCGCGGCCGTCAGTCCCGGGCGGCTTTCATAAAGAAGCTTCCTGCCGTCTACCGACCATTCCATCCTCTCGATATCGACATCGCTGACCAGATTTCGCCTGGAAACATGACGGGCGAAATCATGAATCCAGATTGTAGCGCGTCGATTACGGAGTCCGGTCGGCGTCAATTATGATGGCCGGTAGGCGGCCGCGCCGGTTGGTGGCTTTGGGCTATCAT
>NZ_MSQB01000036.1 GCF_002149965.1 Novosphingobium panipatense
ATCTACACCGCCTTGCGCAACGCCCTGCCCGAAAGCAGCGGCCGCGTCATGCCGATCGGCCGTCTCGACCTCAATACCGAGGGGCTCCTGCTCCTGACCAACGACGGCGAGTTCAAGCGCCAGCTTGAGCTTCCCGCCACCGGCGTGCCGCGCACCTATCGCGCCCGTACTTTCGGCGACATCACCCAGGCCCAGCTCGAAGACCTGATCGAAGGCATCGAGGTCGAGGGCGTGGTCTACGGCAAGATCGACGCCAACATGGAGCGCCGCACCGGGCGCAACCAGTGGATCGAGATGACCTTGACCGAAGGCAAGAACCGCGAAGTGCGCCGCGTGCTCGAACACCTCGGGCTTCAGGTCAGCCGCCTGATCCGCGTCTCCTACGGTCCGTTCCGCCTACTCGACCTGCCCAAGGGCATGGCCGTGGAAGTCTCCCCGCGCGATCTTGAAAACTTCCGCCGCACCCTACCGGACGCCCAGTCGTGAAAGGGGCTCCCGGCAAGACCGGATTACGTATCGTCGCGGGTGAGTGGCGCGGCCGCAAGCTGGCGGCACCGGAAGGCGATACCACCCGCCCTACTGCCGACCGCACCCGCGAAACCCTGTTCTCCATGCTCGCAAGCCGCCTCGGCACGTTCGAGGGGCTGAAGGTCGCCGACCTCTTCGCAGGATCGGGCGCACTGGGGCTGGAAGCACTTTCACGGGGGGCTGCCCACTGCCTTTTCGTGGATCAGGACGCAGCGGCGATCCGCGCCATACGCAGCAATATCGCCAATCTTCACGCCCAGTCCCGCAGCGACGTCCGCGCAGCTTCCGCGCTGTCGCTCGGCGCCGCGCGCGAACCGCTCGACCTCGTCCTGCTCGACCCGCCCTATGACACGGGCGCAGGCGCCGTGGCCATCGACAAGCTCGCGCGTCTGGGTTGGATTGCCGAGCATACCTGGGTCAGCGTCGAAACCGCCAAGGCCGAGACGGTGGCGATTCGCGGCTTCGAGGTCGAATCGACGCGCGATGTCGGCAAGGCGCGGCTGCATATCCTGCGCCGCACCGGAGAATAAAAAGCAGGCCGGTCCCGGCACGACGTCCGGGACCGGCCTGTTTCCGACTATCTCCCGCCGCGATTGCGGCAGTTATCGGTCACGGTCTTGCTGCAGACCGGATAGTCCTTGTTCATGGCCGTCGCGGGAGGCGGCGTCATGGCGCCCTTGTATGGGCCTCCCTGATAGTTCTGATCGGCCGGCATGGCCGGACGTACCGTCTGATCCGCTGATTGCGGATCTGGAACGCCGGTCGTCGGCATGCCCTCGCCCGGAGGGTTGGCTTGGGCCGGAGGCGTGGTCGGCGTCTTGCCTGCCATCTGCTGCGAGATCGAATTCCACGCGATCGCCTGCTGTTCCGGCGTCATCTTGTAGATCTGCCCGCGCTGGTCCGGCGTGAGCGCCCAATATCCCTTCTGCTGGGGCGCGGTGAGGCTCCAGTAATAGGCCTGATATTCGGGCGTCCACGAATCGTAGTCGGCGCGCTGCTCGGGCGGCCAGCTATCGTAAGTGGACTTCTGCTCCGGCGTCATCGTCGAGGGCGTGATCGGCTTTGCCGTGGCCGCGCTCGGTGCGGACGGGGTTGCCGGTGGTGGAGGCGCTTCGGGGGCAGCCGGCATATCGCCGACGATGCTCTGGCCGTGGATCACGCTCGCCATGCTCAGCACGGACAGCGCCGCCGCGCCTGAAAGGAGATATCTGCGCATCTCTGGTTCTCCTCTTGCTCTTGTTGTTCTTCGCGAGAAACCTCTCCGTGACAGGCGGACTCCCGGCGCCGGGGGATTGTTCCACCCCTGCGACGAACCGGCCTTGCGCCGCGACACTCCGTTCCCTAGATGTTCACGGGTGAACGATCTGCAACCCTCGATGCCCGACGCTTCCTCCGACCCCCTGATCGAGGGCCTGAACCCGCCGCAGCGCGAAGCGGTCCTGACCACCGAAGGCCCCGTGCTGATGCTCGCCGGTGCAGGTACGGGCAAGACGGCGGCGCTCACCCGCAGGCTTGCGCATCTGGTCCGCAGCCGCCTCGCCTGGCCCAGCGAAATCCTCTGCGTCACTTTCACCAACAAGGCCGCGCGGGAGATGCGCGAACGCGTGGGGCATCTGATCGGTCCCGCCGTCGAAGGCATGCCCTGGCTCGGCACGTTCCATGCGATCGCCGCCAAGATGCTGCGCCGTCATGCGGAACTGGTGGGGCTGCAGCCCAACTACACCATCATCGATACCGACGATCAGCTCCGCCTGCTCAAGCAGCTCATCCAGGCCGAAGGGCTGGACGAAAAACGCTGGCCTGCGCGCCAGCTTGCCGGATGCATCGATCGCTGGAAGAACCGCGGCCTCAATCCCGCCGATCTCGATGCGGGCGAGAACGAGGCTTACGCCAATGGGCGCGGCCAGAAGTTCTACCAGCTCTACCAGGATCGCCTGAAAGCGGTGAACGCCTGCGATTTCGGCGATCTGCTGCTGCACATGCTGAACATCCTGCGCACCAACCGCGAGGTGCTCGAACAGTACCAGCAGCGCTTCAAATACGTGATGGTGGACGAATATCAGGACACCAACCAGGTCCAGTACCTCTGGCTGCGCCTCATCGCGCAAGTGCGCAAGAACATCTGCGTAGTGGGGGACGACGACCAGTCGATCTATTCCTGGCGCGGCGCGGAAGTGGCCAATATCCTCAAGTTCGAAAAGGATTTTCCGGGCGCCAAGGTGATCAGGCTGGAGCAGAACTATCGCTCCACCCCCCAGATCCTCGCCGCCGCTTCGGGCCTGATCGGAGAGAACACGCAGCGCCTCGGCAAGACGCTCTGGACCGAGCGTCACGCCGGAGACAAAGTGCGCGTCATCGGCGTCTGGGACGCCCCGGAGGAAGCCCGCCGCGTCGGTGACGAGATCGAGCGGCTTGAGCGCGAGGGCGCCCCGCTCGACCAGATCGCCATCCTCGTACGCGCCCAGTACCAGACGCGCGAATTCGAAGACCGCTTCATCTCGATCGGCATGAAATATCGTATCGTCGGCGGCTTCCGTTTCTACGAGCGCGCCGAAATCCGCGACGCCCTCGCCTATCTGCGCGTGATCGCCCAGCCGGCGGACGACCTCGCCTTCGAGCGCATCTACAACGCCCCCAAGCGCGGGCTTGGTGCCAAGGCTCTCGAAGCGCTCCACACGCTGGCCCGCCGCCGGGGCATTCCGCTGGCCATGGCCGCGATCGAGATTGCCGATACCGACGAGCTTCCCGCCCGCGCGCGCAACACCTTCCTGGCGCTGATGCGCGATTTCGCCCGCTGGCGCGACCTGTCGGGCACCGAGAACCCGGCCGACCTCCTGCGGACCGTTCTGGACGAAAGCGGCTACACCGACGCGCTTCAGGCCGAAAAGACGCCGGAGGCATCCGGCCGCCTGGAAAACCTCGTCGAACTCGCCCGCGCGATGGAGGAATACGAAAGCCTCGGCGATTTCCTCGAACACGTCAGCCTCGTCATGGATAACGACGCGGCCTCGGACGAGGAAAAGGTCACGATCATGACCATGCACGCCGCCAAGGGGCTGGAATTCGATCACGTCTTCCTGCCGGGCTGGGAAGAAGGCGTGTTCCCCTCGCAGCGGGCCATGGACGAAGGCGGCCTGGCCAGCCTGGAGGAGGAGCGCCGCCTCGCCTACGTTGCCATCACGCGGGCACGGCGCAAGTGTACGATCCTTCATGCCGCCAACCGCCGCATCTACGGCCAATGGACCAGTTCCATTCCCTCGCGCTTCATTGCCGAACTGCCGGACGATCACGTCGAAAGCGAGACCACGCTGTCGGGTGGTGCTTCGCTGTGGCGCGCGCAGTGGTCGGAAATGGGCGATCCTTTCGCCGATGTCGCCCGCGCCCAGCCCGCACGCACCGTCACGCGCGGTCCGGGCTGGCAGCGCGCCGCCGCCCGCGAATTCGATCCCGCCCCGCGCAAGATCGCCGAATCGACCCGCAGCGCCGCCAGCTTCGCCGCCAAGCCGCGTACCGATCTCGAGATAGGCAGCCGGGTGTTCCACGAGAAGTTCGGCTACGGTGCCGTCGTCTCGCAGGAAGGCAACAAGCTGGAAATCGAATTCGAACAGGCCGGGCGCAAGCGCGTACTCGACAGCTTCGTCAAACCGGCCTGAACCGGCGCTTCAAAGGCCTGACTTGAACGGGGCGGCCTTGATCCGGGCCAGCCACGGATCCGCGCCATACTTCGCGGTTCCATCCGGCGCGAAGTCGAGGATCTCGCCGCCCTCTCCCGTCCGGGCCTGCCATTGGGGCAGCGAAGCGCCGTTGGGATTGCCGCTGCGGGCGAAATTCACAAGGTAGGTGCTGATGGTGCGCCCCATCGCATCGTCACGCGCGCTTGTAGCGGCGCCATATTTCACCGCCTGCGTATCGAAGAAGAAGGGGATATCCGTGGCATGTCCCGCCCCCTTCCCGTTTCCGGCAAGCGAAGTCGCCACGTAGGAAAAGCGGTATTCGTAGACCGGCACCCCAGCCCTGGCGACGAGACCGGCGATCTGCCTGGCGCCGGCGATCATACCCCCGCTCACCCCGCCGATATCGTCGCTTGTCGCGCCGATCATCATCGGGACGTGGTGGAAGTGCCCTTCCTCGTAAGCCTTGCGCTGGTCCACCGCCACGCGGCCGTCCGGGAACGGGCTGGCGAAAGTGCGGGGCTGGCCGTCCGGCACGAAAAGCGCGGCCAGATTGAGCCCGTCTACCACCTGCTCGCCGGAAAGCCCCCGCAGCTTTTCCAGGGCCTGCGGATCGTCCTGAGCGATTCCCTTGCCCTCGGCAAAGCGCACACCGATCGCTTCGGCCGAGGACAAGTCCGATCCGGCCAGTGCGGTGCCGTTGCCGCCCGACATGACCACCGCCTTGTCGAACAGTCCTTCAGCTTCGGGCGAGGTTACCAGATTGTGGACCGACACGCCCCCAGCGCTCTCGCCGATGATCGTGACGTTGTCCGGGTCACCCCCGAATGCGGCGATATTGCGCTTCACCCAGCGCAGCGCGGCCAATTGGTCCATGTAGCCGTAATTGCCGGTGCGCCCGCCGTCCTCGGCGGCGCGCGTGAGCGCAGGATGGGCGAAAGTGCCGAAACGGCCGACCCGGTAGTTGAAGCTGAAGAACACCGCGCCCTTGCGCGCCAGTTCCGCACCCGAATATGTCGGAGGCGACGCGCCGCCGTTCACGAAGCCGCCGCCGTAGATCCACACGATGACAGGCAGCTTGCCCTTCAACTCGGCCGGGCGCCAGACATTGGCGTAGAGGCAATCTTCGGCAGGCGGCGTGCCCAGCGGCGCCGCGTCTCCGTCGAAGGGCTTCTGCATGCAATCGTGCCCGTAAGCGGCGGCACTGCGCACGCCATCCCAATGCGCGGCAGGCTGCGGTGCGCGCCAGCGCAGCGGCCCCACAGGCGGCGCTGCAAAGGGAATGCCCTTCCAACTCGCCACATCGTTTTCGATGGTGCCGCGCAGCAGGCCGCTTTCCACGCGGACTTCCGAACCGCTTTCCGCGAGGCCCGCGCAGGAGTTGGTGAGCATGCCCGCAAGAGCCAGTATCTGCCTGATCTTCATGGAAACCCCGCTGCCGAGAAGCTGTCGCGGCAACCTCGCACGGGCCGACGGGGGGAGGCAAGCGCCATCGAGCACGTCGGCAGACGAACCAATGCCGCTTGCAGATCTTGTCAGGTGCCTGTTTTTAGGCGCCAGATTCTCAGGCGCCGGTATTTTTATGCAAGCGCGGAAACGTGCAGGAATTCGGGGATCGGGCCGTTCCAGCCGTCATCCGCCGGTTCCTGCTCGCGTCGACGCGAGCGGTTGCCTTCCGAGCGACGTTCGCGGCGCTGTTCGTCACCGCGGCTTTCGCGGCGCGGAGCGCGTTCTTCCCGGATCGGTGCGTTATCCTCGCGAACGGGAGCGCGCTCTTCGCGAGCGGGCGAACGTTCACGCTTTTCACGGCGTGGCTTTTCCTCGCGCGCCGGCGCCGGAGCGGCCTCTTCGGCAGGCATCTGATAGACCGGAATCTTGCCGCCGGTCAGCTTTTCGACATTGTCGATCGCCTCGGCATCTTCGGGCGCCACGAACGTGAAGGCGCGGCCGGAAGCACCGCCGCGGCCCGTACGGCCGATGCGGTGGACGTAATCGTCCGGGTGCCAGGGCGTGTCGAAGTTGAAGACGTGGCTCACGCCCTTCACATCGAGACCGCGCGCCGCCACGTCGGACGCGACCAGAATATTGATCGATCCGTCCTTGAACCGCTGGAGTTCCGCCAGGCGGGCGGGCTGGTCCATGTCGCCGTGAATTTCACCGGCGGTAAAGCCGTGCCGCTTCAGGCTCTTGGCCAGTTCCCGCACGGTGGTCTTGCGGTTGGCGAAGATGATCGCGGTGGACACATCGTCATTGCGCAGCAGGTGACGCAGCACTTCGCGCTTCTTGCGCGTCGTCACCGCGACCTTGTGCTGGACGATGTTGGTGTTCGTCGTCGCCGGGCGGGCCACTTCGATATATTTGGGGTTCGACAGGAACCGGTCGGCCAGCTTCTTGATCACCGGCGGCATCGTTGCCGAGAACAGCAGCGTCTGCCGGTTGGTGGGCAGCTTGGAGCAGATCGTCTCGATATCGGGGATGAAGCCCATGTCGAGCATGCGGTCCGCCTCGTCGATGACCAGCAGTTCGCAGCCCGTCAGCAGGATCTTGCCGCGCTCGAACAGGTCCATCAGGCGGCCCGGCGTGGCGATCAGCACGTCCACGCCTTCCTGCAGCGCCTTGACCTGATCGCCCATCTGCACGCCGCCGATCAGCAGCGCCATCTTGAGGTCGTGGTTCTTGCCGTACTTCTCGAAATTCTCGGCGACTTGAGCAGCGAGTTCGCGCGTCGGTTCGAGAATCAGCGAGCGCGGCATCAGCGCGCGGCGCCGGCCGTGAGCCAGAATGTCGATCATCGGTAGCACGAAGCTGGCCGTCTTGCCGGTGCCGGTCTGGGCGATACCGATAAGGTCCTTCATCATCAGGACCGGGGGAATCGCTTGCGCCTGGATGGGAGTCGGCTCGCTGTAGCCGGCAGTTTCCACCGCTTGCAGCAATTCGTCAGACAGGCCGAGATCGGCAAAGTTCATAGACAGTCAGGTCTCATAGGCAGGAATCTTGCGAGAATGCAGGGTACTTCGATTATGTCGCGGCGTGGCAGCGGACATCGAATCACGGGATCCGCGCGCAAGCCAATCGTACACCTGCGCGCCGCCTAGTCGGGAAATAGCGCAGAAGTCAAGGAAATCCGCGCAAGGCAGCACAATCGGCTCCGCCAGTCGCGGCGCAAATGCAAAATGCAGGCCCCTGCGGACCTGTCCTAACGCCCTGTCGCCACCAGCTGGCGAATGCGCGTCAGCTTGCAGGTCGTTCCGCTACGCGAAAGAAGTTCGTCGCGATCCACGCAAAGCTGCCCGTCGGAGGTGCGCGACAGCAGGAAGCCAGAATAGAACGCACCCGCACGGCATCCGCGCTCCAGATCGGCACCGACGACGCGGCGGTCGCGCATGAACAGCAGCAATCGGCTCTGGCCATCGGGTTGGACCCCCGCGATCCCGGACATGGGCAGGCACTTGCCGATCTTGCGCTCCGAATAGCGCGGCGCATCGTCGCCGCGCCCCGGCATGCCCATCAGCATGTCCGGCGGCGCGGGCATCTGCGCGCGCGGGCTGATGCGAATCGTCATGCGCTGCTCGATCCGCACTTGCCAGGCGCTGTCCGGCTCCACCTGTTCGAAAGCTTCCGCCGCGAAAGGCCAGGCGCTTGGCGAATCGGGAAAATCGTCCGGCCAAGCATAGCCCTGAACGCCTGGCACGGCGACCGGTTCGCGGGGTTCCTCATGCTTCGAACGGCCGCCGTCGCCCGAGCCGCCCAAGCCGACTGCAGGCAGCAGCAGCGCAAAGGGGTAGAGCAGAACGGAAGCGAGATTCATGAAAGGGAACGGTCCTCGGGCGCGCGCGTCATGCCGAATTAGAGCAAGACCTTGAACCGGCGCTTAACTCGGCACGACGCATGTCCCGGTCGATACCTCGCAAAGAGCGCTGGTGAAACCTTTCTCCGCCTGTGCCATATCGCCGCCATGACGAACACCGACAGCTTTCTCGCCGAAGCCGCCGACCTGCTCGGCCCGCGCGGTTTCACCACCGACGCCGACCTCCTCACCCCCTGGCTGACCGACTGGCGCGGGCGCTACACCGGCCGCGCCCTCGCCCTTGCCTCCCCTGCCGATGTCGAAGAAGTGGCCGCTATCGTGCGGCTCTGTGCCGAGCATGGCGTGCCGATCGTCCCCCAGGGCGGCAACAGCGGCATGTCGGGCGGCGCGACTCCCGATTCGAGCGGTGCGGCGCTTCTGCTGTCGCTGCGCCGGATGAACGCGATTCGCACGCTCGACATGGAGGCCCGGCAGGTCACTTGCGAGGCGGGCGTCGTGCTCCAGACGCTTCATGAGGCAGCGGAAGCGAAAGGGCTGCGCTTTCCGCTCTCGCTCGGCGGCAAGGGCTCGGCCACGGTCGGCGGGCTGATCTCGACCAATGCCGGGGGAACGCAGGTCCTGCGTCACGGCTCCATGCGGGCGCTGGTGCTGGGACTGGAGGCGGTACTGCCCGACGGTCAGGTCTTCTCGATGCTGACGCCGCTGAAGAAGGACAATCGCGGCTTCGACCTCAAGCAATTGCTGATCGGTTCGGAAGGGACGATGGGCGTGGTGACGGCCGCGACCCTGGCACTGTCCCCGGCCGTAGCCGAGCGCGTGGTGGTATGGGCGGGCGTGCCCTCGCTTGGCACCGCGCGCAAGCTGCTCCTGCACTGCGAGGCGGCGGTCGGCAATGCGCTGGAAGGCTTCGAAGTCCTGCCGCAGGCCTGTCTGGAAGCCGTGCTCGACCATCTTCCCGATGCCCGCGCACCACTCGCCGAGGGCCACGCCTGGCACGTCCTTATCGAGGTCGTCGCGGACGGTTCCGCAGCGGCGACGCTGCGCGATCGCTGCGAGGCGATGATGGCCGACGCTTTCGAGAACGAACTCGTCGAGGACGCCGCGATGTCGACGAGCGAGGCCCAGGCCGAGGCGATGTGGCTGCTGCGCGAATCGATTTCGCCTGCGGAGCGCGCCCGCGGACCTGCCGTCCAGCACGACATTTCCGTGCCGGTGGAAAAGATGCCGGACTTCGTGGAAACCACGATTCCCATGATCGAGGCGAAATGGCCCGGCACCGAGGCCATCGCTTTCGGCCACCTCGGGGACGGCAATGTCCACTATCACGTGATCGCCCCCAGCGTCACCGACGGCCCCGCCTGGCAGGCCGGTGAAGGCAAGGCGATCAGCCGCTACGTCCACGACCTCGTCACCGAATGGGGCGGCTCGATCTCTGCAGAGCACGGCATCGGCCAGCTCAAGAGGGACGAACTGGCTCGCCTGGGCGATCCCGTCGCGCTTTCGGTGCTGCGCACGGTCAAGCGGGCGCTCGATCCGCAGGGCCTTTTCAACCCCGGAAAGCTCGTCTGAGCGCGGCCTGAGACGCGCCGGATCGGCAAATCGACAGGCCGCACGGGCTGGACAAGCCCGACTCGCCCGATATCCCCGTTTCGACGGGCGCGCCGCTTGCGCCCGCCTCGCGCAGCCCCTAAAGCGGCGCCTTCGAAATTTCCTGTCTTGCGGAGAGTATCGCAATGGCCACCGCGCCGCAGAATCCTGCCCTGCCCCTGTTCTACAAGGACCTCGTGCCGCTCAACTCGCAGCAGCACACCACCTGGAAGACCCGCTCGACCGACAAGGCGACCTGGCTCGTCGGCGTGAACTCGATCCCGCTGACCGTCGAGGAATTCCCGCAGGCCCAGCGCCATTTCCCGATCATCTTCACCGCCGGCGAGAACCCGGTTCCGCTCGTGCTGATGGGCATGAACGAAGGCGTGAACGTCTATGTCGACGAAGACGGCACCGTGAACACGCCGGTCTACATCCCGGCCTATGCGCGCCGCTATCCCTTCATGCTGGCGCGCCTGCGCCCCGATGCCGAAGAACTTTCGCTCTGCATCGACCCGACCAGTGACCTCGTGGGCGAAGGTGAAGACGGCGAAGCGCTGTTCGACGGCACCGAGCCCACCGAAGCCACCACGAACATGCTCAAGTTCTGCGAGAACTTCGAGATCGCCGGCACCAAGACCGCCAACTTCATGGCGGAACTGGCCAAGCACAACCTGCTGATGGACGGCGAACTGAACATCGACATCGGCACCGGCCAGCCCTTCACCTATCGCGGGTTCCAGATGGTCGACGAGACCAAGCTGCGCGAAGTGCGCGGCGACGTTCTGCGCCAGTGGAACCAGAACGGCATGCTGCCGCTGATCTACGCCCACCTCTTCTCGCTCGACCTCGTGCGCGAAATCTTCGGTCGCCAGGTCTCGCAGGGCAAGGGCCCGCAGGTCCTGCCCGCCGCCTGATCCGGCTCGGAGCGGAGGTTTATGACATAATTGTCACACCTCCGCTCCTTTATGCGACGCCATTCAAACCCGCGCTTGCAAAACATATCTCATTTGCCCCATTCTAGGGGTTGAATGTGCCATCAGGCTTGCTATGTTAGGGCTACCTGATCGGCGCTACCCTCATGGCCCGGTCGGGTTTGGTGCACATCGTGCACCTCCTCCCTGAACCTTGGCCACCTCGCGCATCGCGCGAGGTGGTTTTTTAATGCCCTGAGTTCTCGCGAGCGATCTCAAAAAGCATTGCGAAACCCTGGCTATTCCGCCGCCTGAGCCCAGCCCTTGCTGCCCCGGTCCTGCGCAAGATCGCATACCGCCGTCGCCAGACGACGCACCAACCCCGAGAGCAGTTCGACCATGGCCTCCATGCCCGGCCCCGGCTCGACAAGCCGCGAATCGAGATAGCAGCTACGGTCGATTTCCAACTGCAAGGCGTGGATCGATTCGTTCGGCGCGCCGTGCCGATCGAGTACGTAGCCGCCTGCGTAAGGACGATTGTGGGCCGCCTCCCACCCCTGCTCGGCAAAATGCGAAAAGGCCGCGCCGATCAGGCTGCCATGGCAGCTTGCCCCGAACCGATCCCCGACCACGAAGCGCGCAGGCTCGCATCCCGGCCGCGGGACCAGCGGCGGCATGGAATGCAGGTCAAGCAGCAGCGCCGCCCCCCAGCGCTCGCGCAGATCCCCCAGGACCTTGCCCAGAGCGGTATGATAGGGCTCATGCACATTATCCACGCGCACCTGGAGATCGGCGCGCTCCAGGCGCCCCCTCCAGATTTCACCCATCCCGGGCAAGCGGCGCGGAATGAGACCCAGCCCGCTGCGGACCCGGCGACTCGGCAAGCCGCGCGGCCCCTCCGGCCGCGACGCCCGGGTGAACATTTCCCAATCGACGTCGTCCGGGGCGCGATTGAGATCGATCATCGCGCGCGGCGCCTGAGCATAGAGCAAGGGCGCGCCCGTCGCCCGGGCAACGCCTTTGGCGATGCGATCGACGAAACGATCCTCCAGCTTGACCGCGACCGTTTCCGGGTGCCGCATCCCCTGAAGCAGCGACGAGGGATAGGCGCGCCCCGCGTGCGGCGCTGCGATCAATATCGGAATTGCGGAAGGTTCGGCCGCCGAGAGCACGAAAGCCGGAATGCCGGCCGCGCCGGGAATACGGCCTCCGGCACCTTGTTGCGAATCATTCTCGCCTTTGGGATCGCTCATGGCGCTCAGGCTGGCCCTTTCCCGAAGCGCTGTCAAAGCGTCCCGTTCCCGGTCAGTGGACATTCCAGACGAGAATTTTAACCAGACAGGGGCTAAGCCTTGGCGCATAACGGGCGAGCGATACGCCGCTCGCAGAAACTGGCCACGAATCTGGATATGAAAACGCGATGATCCGCATCCTGCTTGCCGAAGACGATCAGGCCATGCGCACCTATCTCGCCCGCGCGCTGGAAAACGCGGGCTATGACGTGCTGGCTGTCGATCGCGGCACCGAAGCCCTGCCCTACCTGGAAAGTCAGCATTTCGACCTCCTGCTCTCGGATATCGTCATGCCCGAGATGGACGGAATCGAACTGGCACAGCGCTGCGCGGAAGTTTCACCGATGACCAAGGTCATGTTCATCACCGGCTTCGCTGCGGTTTCCCTGCGCGCCAGCCGCGAGGCGCCGCACGCCAAGGTCTTGTCCAAGCCCTTCCATCTGCGTGATATCGTTATGGAAGTTCAGCGGGTCTTCGGTCTTTCCGAGCATGCGCAGCTCTGATTCCGGCTATCCACAGAGCTGTCGACAGGCAGATGAAACTTTTTTGAAAAAACCGGTTGCCAAGGTCCGGGACCACCGTTAGAGGGCCACTCCACCGAGCGGCACTACGGAGCCGCAACGGACAGACCGAATGGTGTGGGCGTATAGCTCAGTGGTAGAGCACTATGTTGACATCGTAGGGGTCGCAAGTTCAATCCTTGCTACGCCCACCATTCGAGAACCCCGCAAGCCACTGGCTTAGCGGGGTTTTCTCTTTTCCGCCTGCTCGCAGGAAAAGCTGGACCAGCGGCCCTGGTCGCACAGCGATACAAACCGGCCACAAACCGCCGGGTGGTCGTGCAAGCCCAATGCAAGCGGCGCAACTCCGCCTCCGCGCAAAGCGGGCGACCTATCCGCAACCCGCCTTGCCAGCCGCTCCCCGCCTGCCTAAGAGACGCCCAATTTCTCACCTCCAGGGGAGTTTTTCGGAATGGCAAAAATCAAGGTCAAGAATCCCATCGTCGAGATGGACGGCGATGAAATGACGCGGATCATCTGGGAATGGATCCGTGAACGACTGATCCTCCCCTACCTGGACATCGACCTCAAGTACTACGATCTCTCGGTCCAGAAGCGTGACGAGACGAACGACCAGATCACCGTCGATGCCGCCAATGCCACCAAGGAACATGGCGTTGCCGTCAAGTGCGCGACCATCACCCCCGACGAAGCGCGCGTCACCGAATTCAGCCTCAAGAAGATGTGGAAGTCGCCCAACGGCACGATCCGCAACATCCTGGGCGGCGTCGTGTTCCGCGAGCCGATCGTGATCTCGAACGTGCCCCGCCTGGTTCCGGGCTGGACCGACCCGATCGTCGTCGGCCGTCACGCTTTCGGCGACCAGTACAAGGCCACCGACACCCTGATCCCCGGCCCCGGCAAGCTGCGCCTGGTGTGGGACGGCGAGAGCGGCGAGAAGATCGACCTCGACGTGTTCGACTTCCCGGCTCCGGGCGTCGCCATGGCGATGTACAACCTCGACGAATCGATCCGCGACTTCGCGCGTGCTTCGTTCAACTACGGCCTCAACCTGGGCTGGCCGGTCTACCTCTCAACCAAGAACACCATCCTGAAGGCCTATGACGGCCGCTTCAAGGATCTGTTCCAGGAAGTGTTCGACACCGAAGGCTTCAAGGAAAAGTTCGCCGAAGCCAAGATCGTCTACGAACACCGCCTGATCGACGACATGGTCGCCTCGGCGCTCAAGTGGTCGGGCAAGTTCGTCTGGGCCTGCAAGAACTACGACGGCGACGTGCAGTCGGACACCGTTGCCCAGGGCTTCGGCTCGCTCGGCCTGATGACCTCGGTCCTGCTCTCGCCCGACGGCAAGACCGTCGAAGCGGAAGCCGCCCACGGCACCGTGACCCGTCACTATCGCCAGCACCAGCAGGGCAAGGCGACCTCGACCAACCCGATCGCCTCGATCTTCGCCTGGACGCGCGGCATCGCCTATCGCGGCAAGTTCGACGAGACCCCGGAAGTGGTGAAGTTCGCCGAGACGCTGGAGCAGGTCTGCATCGAAACCGTCGAAAGCGGCAAGATGACCAAGGACCTCGCGCTGCTGATCGGCCCGGACCAGAACTGGATGACCACCGAGCAGTTCTTCGAGGAAATCGTCAAGAACCTCGAAACCAAGATGGCTGCCTGGGCCTGAGCCCTTCGCCTCGAACCCCGGGTCTTCGAACTCGGGGTGCAAAAAACCCTCCGCCTTCGCAGGCGGAGGGTTTTTTCTTGTCCCTTCAAGCGGCGACGCCGCTTTGCGGAACGTCGCTTATTCGAAGGGCTCTTCGCCTTCGAGCTTCGTGCGGTGCATCATGCGGCCGCAGTTCGGGTCGTAGGCCTCGGCCCGGTGCATGGTGCCGGTATTGTCCCACATGACCAGATCGCCCACTTCCCATTCGTGGCTATAGCTGAACTCCGGTCCGGTAGCCCATTCGCGCAGGCCATGGATGATCATCGCGCTCTCCAGCGCGGACTTGCCGACCACTTGCGCCGAAGTGCAGCCGATCACCAAGCTCTTGCGTCCGGACTTGTGCTTCCAGACGAGGGGCAGTTCCTGCTCGCCGATCTGCGCATAGCCCTGCAATTTGGCAAGGCTCGGCTCGGGCTCGTAGTAGAACAGGCTGGCCCAGGGGCCATGGATCATGCGGTACTGCTCGTACTCGGCCTGCTTGTCCGCCGGCAGGTCCTCGAAGGCGGCGTAAGTATTGGCAAAGCCGGTGTTGCCCGTCCCCTTCGGACTCGGCACCCGGCATGACAGCAGGGAAGCCAGGATCGGCACGTCGTTGCGGGTGCCGTCGATGTGCCAGTAGAGCGAGCCCTTCAGGTACTCGGCGGCCATCGGGTTTTCCTTGGCATCGAGGGTGATCTTGGAGATCACTTCCTCTCCGCCCTTCCGCTCCGGCGCGAAAGTGCCGAGGGTCTTGGTGAAGGCGACCTGTTCCTCGTCCGTGAAGTTCACCTGCGGGAAAACCAGAACGCCCCGCGCCTCAAGCAGCTCGCGAATTTCTGCCGCGATGGCGCCGGACAGCAGTTCCTCGCGGCTGTTGAGGACGCGGCTACCGATTTTCGGCTTGATCTCTTCCGCCCTGAGCCTGGTCTGGGTTTCGACCGACATTTCTAGAACTCTCCCGTCTGATGGTCTGCCGCGCAAGCGGTCCGAGGGGGAGTAATACCACGAACTGAACAGGCGTTCAAAGAACCATGGACTGCCGCAGCGATCAATCGCATCGGCCAAGTAGCCGGGCTGCCTGGTCGATCAGCCGGAGGGCAGCAACCGATCAAGCCACGATTCCACAATGGCGCGGGCCTCGCCATGACCGGCCTCCACGCCAAGTGCTTCTTCCATCACCAGACAGCGCCCTATCCCTGCCAGGATCAGCGAGAGACCGGCCGGGTCAAAGCCCTCAACAGCCTTGATCCGGTCGCCTAGCAAGTGCCCAAGCAGATCGACCTGTCGCTGCCGCATGGCGGCGCTGTGTTCCGCCATCATTTCGCGGACGGCAGGCCGATGATTGGCAAGTGCCATGAATTCCAGCGACATCGCCGTACGACTGGTATCGATGAAGAAGCCCCAGAGCGCCCGCACCGGGTCGTCGGAATTCAGCGCCTCATCGATCATCCGGTCGCTGTCGGCCGCGCCCTGGCGGCACACTTCGAGGAGGAGGTCGTCGGTCGTCGGGAAATAGTAGTGGACCAGCGAAGGCTTCAGCCCCGCCCGAGCCGCGACGCGCCGGGTGCTGGCAGCGGCATATCCTTCGTCCCGGATCAATCCCACGGTCGCCTCGACGATGCGCGCCCGCGTTGCGGACGTTTCGGCCCCTACCCTGCGCGCTGCGCCTGCCATCGGATCTCCTTCGCTCGGCCTGACCGGCCCGGTGCGGGCTTGCCTAGGCCCTGCTATCGGCAAGATCAACCAGAGCGCTTGGCCGAACGCGCAGCTTGAATTTTGTTCTCTTTTTGTTCATACGATTCGCATGGCAATCCACAAGGGAAGAGGCGCCGTCAGCGGCCGGGCCAGCACCCGCTTCAATCTCCCGCAGCGGGAGACGGACGGAGACTGGCTGGACGTGGCAGAAACGATCGACGGCCCCGCCCGGCATCCGGCGACCACGGTTACCGAGGAACATCCCCGCTCGATCCTGTCCTTCAATACATCGCCGGACATTCCCTTCGACCGTTCGATCAACGCCTATCGCGGCTGCGAGCACGGCTGCATCTATTGTTTCGCGCGCCCCACCCATGCCTATCACGATCTCTCGCCCGGCCTGGATTTCGAAACCAAGCTTTTCGCCAAGCCTGACGCTGCCAGATTGCTGCGCGAGACGCTCGCCAAGCCGAGTTACCGGGCCTCGACCATAGCCATGGGCACCAATACCGACCCCTATCAGCCCATCGAGGGCCGCTATCGGATCACCCGCAGCATCCTGCAAGTCTGCCTGGAAACGCGGCACCCGGTGACGATCACCACCAAGTCGGACCGCGTGCTCCGGGATATCGACCTCATCTCGGAACTGGCCCGCAGCAATCTCGTTGCCGTGGCCATCTCGGTCACGAGCATGGATCCGAAGCTCTCGCGCCTGCTCGAACCCCGCGCCGCCGCACCTGCCAAGCGCATCGCGGCCCTGGGCAGGCTCGCGCAGGCCGGTGTTCCGGCCCATGTCTCGATTGCGCCGGTCATTCCTTCGATAACCGACGCCTATCTCGAAGAGATCCTGGCCGCCGCGCAGGCCGAGGGCATCGACCGCGCGACATGGATCATGGTCCGCCTGCCGCACGAAGTCGCTCCACTGTTTCGCGAGTGGCTGGAGGCCCATTTCCCCGATCGTGCGGGCAAGGTCATGGCCACGATCCAGTCGATGCGCGGCGGGCGCGACAACGATCCCCGGTTCTTCACGCGCATGCGACCAAGCGGCGTCTGGGCGGACCTCTTCCGTCATCGCTTCCGGGTGGCCATGAAACGCATGGGATTTACCCGCCCGGCCATCGCACTGGACTGTTCCGGCTTCCGCCGGCCGTCTCTGGACGGTCAATTGTCGCTGCTATAGCCTTGATCCGAAACGCAGGAGGAGAATGATCGCATGTTGCTAGCAGCTCTGGCCTTTCTGGCAGAAGTCGCTGCCCCTGCGGCCCCTTCTCACATCCAGACCATGCGCTCTGCCGCACCGCCCCACGCCTTCCAGCCGCCATCCTGCAACCGGGGATGTCTCTCCGCCGTCGAAGCCGTCACTTACGCCTCATACCTCGGAGACAAGGCAGGCGTGGCCGGAACATTCGAGATGCCGGTGGTCGGCGTCGGACAGCAGGATGGCCTGTTCTATCTCAATTCCGAGCGCGATTACCGCGATCGCAACTGCCTGACCGTCGCCATGACGCCTGCCGCCGTACTCGCCCTCGTCGGCACCGCCGATCCCGACCAGGTGCGCAAGCGACTTCGCGGCCATCGAATTCTGGTGCGGGGCGTCGCCCAGCAAGTGCGGATCAACTTCATGGCCGATGGGAAACCCACGGAGAAATATTACTATCAGGTGCATGTCCGCGTTGCCGAGCCAGGTCAGATCCGCGTCACAAGCTGATACGGTCCAGCAACCGGAAGCATTCTGGCGCGTTACCTGCCGAACGATAAACGCTTAACGATAAGCAAGGACAGGAGGTCGTGATGGCAAATGAACCCGGCGAGCGCGCACCCGAAGCACCGACAACCACGACCACGATCATTCGTGAACGCGGATCCTCGGGAGGCGCCACGGGAATCGTGATGGCGCTGATCCTGTTGGTCGTCGTGGCGGGCGGGATCTATCTCTTCAGCAAGGGCACGCAGAGCGAAACCGCGAAGGACGAAGCCATCACCGAAGCCGCCAACAATGTCGGCGCGGCGGCGGACAAAGTGGGCGATGCCGCGCAAGACGCCGCCAACGGAGTCCACAAGGACAGTGCCGAGTGACCTCGCTTCAGACCGGCAGCCGGTAGTCCCGGAAGCGGTCGCGAAGGTCTTTCTTGCTGATCTTTCCGCTGCCCGTGTGGGGAATGTCCGCCAGGAACTCGATGGCATCAGGCAGCCACCATCGCGCGACTTTCCCGGCCAGGAACGCCAACAGTTCCCGCTCGCCCAGTTCGCTGCCTTCCCGCCGGACCACGACCAGCAGCGGCCGTTCGTCCCATTTCGGATGGAATATGCCGATCGCGGCGGCTTCCATCACATCGGGATGCGCCACGGCCGCGTTCTCCAGTTCGACGGAGCTTATCCATTCCCCACCAGATTTGATGAGGTCCTTCGTCCGATCGGTAATGCGCAGGGAACCGTCCGGCAGGAGCGAGGCGACGTCGCCGGTATCGAACCACTGCTCGCCGTCGGTGCAGTCCTCTTCCGCGCCGAAGTAGCGACGAACGGTCCAGGCGCCGCGCACCTGCAAGGCGCCGGACGCGGCGGGTCCGTCATCCGCTGCTTCGCCTTCGAGCGCGACGACGCGAACTTCGCTGCCGTAGACGGGGCGGCCCTGGAAGCTTTTTACCGCCACCTGCTCCTCGAAGCTCATCTCGTCCCAATCGGCCGGTTCGTAAGTCATGGTGGCGATCGGCGAAGTTTCCGTCATGCCCCAGGCCTGGACCACGCGCACCCCTGCCCGCATCAGGCGCTCGACCACGCTGGCAGGAACGGCGGCACCGCCCGACAGTGCCTGGCGGATCGGCGGCATGGCCGCGCCCGTCCGTTCGAGGTGCTCGAACAGGGCGAACCAGACGGTCGGCACGCCCGCGACGTGAGAGACCCCCTCTTCCCGCATGAGGTCGCATAGCACTTGCGGGTCATTGGTCTGGCTCCAGACCATTTTCGCCCCCACTGCCGCGCTCGCCCAGGGCAGGCCCCAGTTGTTGGCATGAAACATCGGCACGACCGGCAGGACGCAGGAACGGGGCGCGAGGTCCAGGCAGGACGGCGCGACCATGGCCAGGGTGTGAAGGACATTGGAGCGATGCGAATAGAGCACGCCCTTGGGATCGCCCGTCGTCCCGCTGGTGTAGCAGAGCATGCAGGCCTCGCGCTCCGCTCCGGGCGTCCAGAGCGCCTCCCCATCCTCTCGGCCGATCCAGTCGTCGAAACCGCCCCCGAATGACCCGGAAGCGAATGCCCCGGAATCAAAGCAGATCGTCCGGGCAACCGAGGGGCAACGCGGCAGCAGCCGCTCGACAAGCGGATGAAACGCCGCGTCGTAGAGCAGTACGCGGTCGTCTGCATGGTTGATGATCCAGACGAGTTGCTCTTCGAAAAGACGCGGATTGAGCGTGTGAAGCACGCACCCGGCTCCCGTCGCCCCGAACCAGGCCGCAAGGTGACGGGCATGGTTCATCGCCAGCGTGGCCACCCGGTCTCCCGGATAGATATCCAGTCTTCGCAGGGCCTGCACCATCTTCAGCGCATCGCGGCGGATACCCGACCAATCGGTGCGCGTCCGGCTGCCATCGGCCCACTGCGTCACGACCTCGCGCGATCCATGTTCACGCGCGGCATGATCGAGCAAGCCCGTCACCCGCAGATCCCATTCCTGCATCGCCCCGAGCATCGGGTATCTCCCCGCTTTTACGGGAATTTATGGACCGTTTTGCGCGGATGGCAAGCCGTGACGCGACGGACCGCGCAAGGCCCGGGCGCAGTCGCTTCGCGCCGGTTTGCTGGACCGCTGGCTCAGGCTGCGCGGCGAAGCCCTTCGGGGCCGCGCCGGGCGATCAGCGAGACATTGGCGATGCCGGGAATGCTCTCCAGATGGTCGGCAAATTCACCGTCCAGCGCAAAGTCCCGTCCCAGCCGTACCTTCTGCTTGCGTCCATCGCCGAGATCCAGCGCCACGACGATTTCGCCGCAGCCGGGCGCGCCGGGCCGCGCCAGCATGGCCAATTCCTGCACCGCCTCGACCCGATCTATGTCGAGCGACAGGAACATGCGCGCATCGGCCTTTACTTCGTTCAGCGGCCGCGCGCCGCGAACCGTCACGCGGGGCGGCTCGTCCGGGCTGGGGCTGTCGAGTTCAACGGTCAACAGAACGCACGCATCCTCCTTCGACCACCGCACGAAATTCTCGACCAGGCTTTCCTCGAAGCACGAGGCGGAAAAGTTGCCCGACTGGTCCGAGAAATCGGCCATGACGAAGTCCTTGCCGCGCTTGGTCTTACGTTTCTGCACATTCTCGACCATGGCCGCCATGACCGCGCCGGTGCGTCCGGCCCCGCCGCCCGACATGAGGCTGGAGTAGGTGCGGGCGCCATTGGCCGAAGCCACTGCGCGGTACTGTTCCACCGGATGGGCGGCAAAGTAGAAGCCGAAAGTCTCCCGCTCCTTCGCCATCTGGTCCGTCCGGCTCCACGACTCGGCCTCGACAAGGCGCAGACCCTGCTCGACATGATCGTCGCCACCGAACAGGCTGTTCTGGTCCGAGTTACGCTCACGCGAGGAGCGGTCTGCCTCGGCCAACAGGGTATCGGCATTGGCCAGCACTTTGGCGCGGTTGGGCTCCAGCCCATCGAACCCGCCTGCCGCTGCCAGGCTTTCGAGCTGGCGGCGGTTCATCGAACCGGCCGGAGCGCGGCGGAATACGTCGTCCAGGCTAACGAACTTGCCATTGGTCTCGCGCTCCGAAACCAGCGCCTCCATGGCCTTTTCGCCGACGTTGCGGATCCCCGCGAGGGCATAGCGCACGGCATGGCTGTCCGGCGTTTCCTCCACGCAGAACTCGGCCTCCGACATGTTGATGTCGGGAGGAGCAAGCTGGATGCCGTTGCGGCGCGCGTCGTCCACGAAGATCGCCAGCTTTTCCGACTGGTGCATGTCGAAGCACATCGATGCGGCATAGAATTCGTGCGGGTAATGCGCCTTGAACCACGCCGTGTGGTAGGCGAGTAGGGCGTAGGCGGCGGCGTGCGACTTATTGAAGCCGTACCCGGCGAACTTGTCGATCAAGTCGAACAGCTCGTTGGCCTTGGCCGCATCGATGCCGGAGACGTCCTTGCAGCCATCGACGAAGCGCTGGCGCTGCTTGTCCATTTCCGCCTGGACCTTTTTGCCCATGGCCCGGCGCAGAAGGTCGGCGTCACCCAGCGAGTAGCCCGCCAAGATCTGCGCGGCCTGCATGACCTGTTCCTGATAGACGAAGATCCCGTAAGTCTCGCCCAGGATACCGGCCAGCTTGTCGTGCGGGTATTCGATCGATTCCAGCCCGTTCTTGCGGCGGCCGAACAGCGGAATGTTGTCCATCGGGCCCGGACGGTAGAGCGAAACGAGCGCGATGATGTCACCGAAGTTGGTCGGCTTAACCGCTGCCAGCGTGCGGCGCATGCCTTCCGATTCCAGCTGGAACACGCCGACCGTATCGCCGCGCTTCAGCAGATCGTAGACAGCCGCATCGTCCCAGGCGAGCGTGGAGAGATTGATCGAGATCCCGCGCCGTTCCAGCAGGTCGCAGGCCTTCTTCAGCACCGACAGCGTCTTCAGGCCGAGGAAGTCGAACTTCACGAGGCCGGTGTCTTCCACCGACTTCATGTCGAACTGCGTCACCGGCATGTCGGAACGCGGATCGCGGTATAGCGGCACCAGCTGCGCCAGCGGACGATCGCCGATGACCACGCCCGCCGCGTGGGTGGACGAGTTGCGCGGCAGGCCTTCCAGCTGCACGGCAAGGTCCACAAGGCGTTTCACCTCGTGGTCGACATCGTATTCGCGGCGGAATTCAGCCACCGGGGAATCGGTGGTGACGCCGTGCTTCTTGCGGCCGTGCAGCGCCTCGGTCAGCGTCCAGGGGTCGGTCGGATGGTTGGGCACCATCTTGCAGAGCCCATCGACGCGGCCGTAGCCCATCTGCAGAATGCGCCCGCAGTCGCGCAGCACGGCGCGGGCCTTCATCTTGCCGAACGTGATGATCTGCGCGACGTGGTCATGACCGTACTTGCGCTGGACGTAGCGGATCACCTCGCCGCGCCGGGTTTCGCAGAAGTCGATATCGAAGTCGGGCATCGAGACGCGTTCCGGGTTGAGGAAGCGTTCGAACAGCAGGCCCAGCTTGAGCGGATCGAGGTCGGTGATGGTCAGCGCCCAGGCGACCAGCGAGCCTGCGCCCGAACCACGGCCCGGCCCCACCGGGATGTCGTTGTCCTTGGCCCACTTGATGAAGTCGGCCACGATCAGGAAGTAGCCGGGGAAGCCCATGCCGGCGATGATCTGCACCTCGAAATCGAGGCGCCGGGCATAGTCGAGGAAATCCTCGGTCACGCCGCGTTCGGCCAGGTCCCTGTAGGCGGCTTCCCGCGCCTCGCCTTCCAGCGCCATGGCAGCGTCCAGTTCGTCCTCCGTCACCTCCGGCCAATACGGCGCGAGGCGGCGGGCGAGACCGGCGCGCGAATTGTCCGCCAGCATCCGCGCCTCGCCCTCGAGGTCACCGGCAAGGCTGGGCAGCAACGGCTTGCGGCGCGGCGGCATATAGGCGCAGCGCTGCGCGACGACGAGTGTATTGGCCAGCGCCTCGGGCAGGTCCGCGAAGAGTTCCTGCATCGTCTCGACCGGCTTGACCCAGCGCTCCGACGACGAACGCGGCCGTTCCGGCGCATCGACTTGGGTGGAATTGGCGATGCAAAGCATGGCATCATGCGCCGCATGGAACTTCGCCTCGGCATATTGCGCCGGGTTGGTGCCCACCAGCGGAATATCGCGCGCATAAGCCAGCGCGATCAGGTCTTCCTCGCTCTCGTCCTCCACCGGATCGCCGGTACGGGTGATCTCGATATAGAGGCGGTCGCCGAACAGCGCCTGCAAGCTGTCGCAATAGCTTTCGGCGGCTTCGAACTTGCCTGCCGCATAGAGCCGGGCCAGCGCGCCCTCGCCGCCGCCGGTCAGGCAGATCAGGCCATCGGTATGGCCGCGGATCGATTCGAGGGAGACGTGCGGATCATGTTCCAGCGGCCGCTCCAGATGCGCGCGGCTGACGAGATCGCACAAGTTGAGCCAGCCCGCCTCGTTCTGGGCGAACAGCGCGAGCCAGTCGATCGGCAGTTCCTGTCCTTGCGCCGCGCCGCCTGGCCGGGCCACCGCCAGGAAGGTGCCGACGATAGGCTGGACGCCAGCGCCCTTACAGGCCTGGGCATACATGGGCGCGCCATAGAGGCCGTTGCGATCGCAGATCGCGGCGGCGGGGAACTGACGTTCCCTGGCAAGCTTGGCCGCTGCCTTGGGGTCGATCGCGCCGTCCAGCATCGTGAAACTCGAAAAGATGCGCAGAGGTACGAAAGGTGCATGGGGCATGGGCGGAATTTAGGCATTGCCCTACCCTTGGATCAAGGCAGGTCTGGGGATAAGCCGGTGGACAGGGAAGCCGTCCGCTCCAAAACGGCGCCATCTCCCGAAAAGCGCCAAATTGCCGGTCGCGGAAGTTGCCCCAGCACGACCGCCCAGTGCGAGCCGTCGCATGCCGTGGCGACAGTCTTGAAAAGCACCTGAAATCGCGCCATTGTCCGCCCGTTCCTGTCCTTGCCGACACAGGTTGCCGGTATCTTCGAGAACCCTTGAATTCATGCACAAGCCGCGCCTTCCCTGGCGCTTTCGTCTTATGCCAGTCCGGCGGATACGGAGACGTGTGAATGAAGTTCGCCTATCTAGCGTTCGTTCCTCTTTTGCTGGCGCCCGAAGGTCTTCTGCCTTTGGAATATGCCGCCATGGCTCAACAGAACCGCCCCGGCGGACAGCAGAACCAGGGCGCCCGTCCGCCCTCGGGAGGATCGGGCCAGCCCGGCCCCGGCAACAACGCCGGCTCGGGCGCCAACCGCCCCCAACCCCAGCCAACCCGGCCGGGCGGCAATCAGACATCCCCCGGACGCCCCGGGAACGACAATCGTCCGGGACAACCAGGCCAGAGCAACAGGCCCGGGCAGCCCGGGAACAACGACAGGCCGGGTAACAACGACAGGCCTGGAAACAGCAACAGGCCGGGCCAGCCGGGCAACAACAACCGCCCCGGACAACCCGGCAATTCTCGCCCGCCGGTCGTCACCCAGCCCCATCGTCCCGGCGCCGGTCGGCCCAGCACTTTCCGGCCGATGCGCGCGCCTGCCTATCGCTATCCGCGCGGCTACAGCTATCGCCGCTGGACGGTGCGAATGATCCTGCCCGCGATCTTCCTGTCGGCGCCCTACCTGTTCCAGGACTATGCGATGATCGGGGTAGGCCCGCCCCCGCCAGGCTATTACTGGGTGCGCTACGGCCCCGACCTGCTGCTCGTGCAGCGGACCAATCGTCGTGTGGTGGACGTGATCTACGGCGCGTTCTACTACTGATCGAAAGCAGGCATCGGGCGCTGCCCGCTCAGAGCAGCGCCTCGATGTCCTTTTCCAGGTTCCCCGGCTTGTCGGTCGGGGCATAGCGACGCACGACCTTGCCGTCGCGGCCGATCAGGAACTTGGTGAAGTTCCATTTCACCGACTTGCTGCCGAGCACGCCCGGCGCCTCGCTCTTCAGCCATGACCAGAGCGGCGGCGCCTGTTCGCCATTTACGTCGACTTTACCCATGAGCGGGAAAGAGAGGCCGAAGTTCACCTCGCAGAACGATGCGATCTCGTCGGCCGAGCCCGGCTCCTGTGCGCCGAACTGGTTGCAGGGGAAGGCGATCACCTCGAACCCGCGCGCGCGGTATTTCTGCCAGAGCGCCTCGAGACCCGCATATTGCGGCGTGAAACCGCACTTGCTGGCGGTGTTGACCACCAGAAGAACTTTGCCGAGCCGGTCGGCGAGGCTTATCGCCTCACCGCCGGGCATCGTGGCTTCGAAATCGGCAATTGTCCGGGGATCAGCTGGTGACGCCATGGGGGAAGTCCGTCCTTCGATAAAGACGGCGTATGTCCCCTATTTCCAGCAGCCTGTCACCGTCCTTCTGAACGGAATAGTTGCCCTGTTCCGTTTCCGGCAGGTGCATGACATAACGGATCAGGTTGGCCACCGTGTCGCGGCGTATCGCCTTGAACACATTGAAAAGACCGCCGCCGTCGGCGGCCTTGTGCAGTTCCGCACCGTCGTTCCATCCGGGGCTCTCGCCAGCCGGAATGCCTTGGATGGTGGTGGGAAAGTCGCTCATATATTGCTCCTTTCGCGCGTCTTGCCTCGACTGGTAAAACGCGCCGGAACCCGGCGATGTTCCCCCGGTCGTTATTTAGGCCAGCACCCCGTCGTGCAGTCTTACCACGCGGTCCATCGCCGCAGCCAGACGCTCGTTGTGGGTAGCCACCAGCGCCGCACTGCCCTGTCCGCGAACGAGTTCGAGGAACTGCGCGAAGACCTTGTCGGCGGTCTTCTCGTCGAGATTGCCGGTCGGCTCGTCGGCCAGGACCAGCCGCGGCTTGTTCGCAAGCGCGCGGGCGACGGCGACGCGCTGCTGCTCGCCCCCCGAAAGCTTGCTCGGCCGGTGATCGAGCCGCTGGCCGAGGCCTAGCGCGCCCAGCAGTTCGGTCGCGCGGACCTCGCATTCCTCGCGCGACTTGCCGGTGATGAGCTGCGGCAGCACCACGTTCTCGATCGCGTTGAAGTCGGGCAGGAGGTGATGGAACTGGTAGACGAAGCCGATGTGGTCGCGCCGCACCGCCGCGCGGCGGTCCTTTCCGAGCTTCGAGGCATCGATACCGGCAATCTCGATCCGACCGCCGAAGCCGCCTTCGAGGAGGCCGATGGCCTGGAGCATGGTCGACTTGCCCGAACCCGAAGGCCCCAGCAGCGCAACGATCTCTCCGGGCTGCACATTGAGATCGACACCGCGCAGCACGTCGATGCGGACACCGCCCTGCTCGAAGCTGCGGGTCAGCTTGTCGAGGCGAACTACTGGATCATTCATAGCGCAGCACCTGCACGGGATCGGTGCTCGCCGCCTTGAAGGCGGGATAGAGCGTGGCGAGGAAACTGAAGATCAGGGCCATGACGCAAATCACCGCGATTTCCACCGGATCGGGCCGCGAAGGCAGCTCGGTCAGGAAGCGGATCGAGGGATCCCAGAGGTTCTGGCCGGTCACGATCTCCACGAAATGGACGATGGGCTGGCGGAAATAGAGGAACACCATGCCCAGCAGCACCCCCGCCACCGTGCCAAGCGCACCGATGCAGAAGCCCGTGGTCACGAAGACCTTGAGCAGCGAGCGCCGGGTCGCGCCCATCGTGCGCAGGATCGCGATGTCGCGCGTCTTGGCGCGTACCAGCATGATCAGCGAGGAGAGGATGTTGAACACCGCGACCAGCACGATGATCGAGAGCACCACGAACATTGCCACCCGCTCGACCGCCAGCGCCTCGAACAAAGAGGCATTGATGGTCTTCCAGTCGGTAAGGATGGCCCGGCCCTTGAGCTGTCGTTCGAGCGGCGCGAGGATTTCGCCGACCTTGTCGGGATTGCTGGTCGTCACCTCGATCATGCCGATGGTGTCGCCGGTCAGCATGAGCGTCTGCGCATCCTTCACCGGCATGACGACATAGGCCTTGTCGTAATCGTAGATGCCGATCTCGAAGATGGCGGCGACCCGGTAGGCGATCTGGCGCGGAACGGTGCCGAAGGGCGTCGAGCGGCCGAGCGGGTTGATCACCGTGATGGTATCGCCCACTTGCGCGCCGAGGTTCTGCGCCAATTGCGATCCGATCGCCACATTGTCGCTGCCGACCGCAAGCTCGCCCAGGTTGCCGGCCTTCACCTTGTCCTTGAGCCGCGCGAGGTCCTCATTCGTATTGCCGCGCACCAGGATGCCTTCGACCCGGCCGTTGAAGGTGGTCATCAACGGCTGCTCGATCAGTGGCGAAGCATGGGTGACGCCCGGCGTCGCACGGACATCCTTCAGCACGTTCTCCCAATCGTCGAGACGGCCGCCATAGGCCTGAATGATGGCATGGCCGTTGAGCCCGACGATCTTGTCGAACAGTTCGGCGCGGAAGCCGTTCATCACGCTCATGACGATCACCAGCGCGGCGACGCCCAGCATGACCGCCACCAGACTTATGCCGGCAACGAGGGCAATGAAGCGCTCGCCCTTTCCGGGCAGCATGTAGCGCTTGGCGATGGTCCATTCGAAAGGGGATAGGATCAAGCGACGGGTCCGTCTGAGATCGGGCAGAGTGCCCGGCATTAAGCACATGTCGGAAAGCTGGCAAGCTGATGGCGCAAGGTGCGTGTCGCCAGGATGAACATAAAGAATGCAGAGGTTGAACGGGCAGGCATGAACGTCCGAAGCGCGATTCGGCTCCCGCGCCATCGTCATCAGGCCGTCATCGAACAGGCGCAACGCCGCAGTCTGCGCGGGCTATCGCCTCGTTTCGCGGCTGCCGTCACTCGCGGGCCTTGCATTTGGAGCCAACACGCTCCAAATGCGCGGGCGATTTGGCGCGACGGCAGCCCGGACGACATCCATGAACATGACACATCCCTTTCGTGACGCCGATGGGGACAAGCTGCGCGAAGAGTGCGGCGTTTTCGGCGTAATCGGTTCCAAGGACGCAGCGAATATCGCTGCGGCCGGGCTTCACTCCCTGCAGCATCGCGGGCAGGAAGCCGTGGGCATCACCAGCTTCAGCGGATCGGAGTTCCACTCCTACCGCGGCCTCGGCCATGTGGCGCAGGTGTTCTCCCAGCGTGAGCTGGACACCCTGCCCGGCACCATGGCTTCCGGCCACGTCCGCTATGCGACGACCGGCGGTTCGGGCCTGCGCAACGTGCAACCGCTCTTCGCGGACCTTGCCGATGGCGGCTTCTCGATCGCCCATAACGGCAACATTTCCAACGCGATGACGCTGAAGCGCGATCTCGTGTCGAAGGGTTCGATCTTCCAGTCGACCTCCGATACCGAGGTGATCATCCACCTCGTCGCCACCAGCCGCTATCCCACCCTGCTCGACCGTTTCGTCGATGCGCTGCGCATGGTGGAAGGCGCCTACTCGCTGATCTGCATGACCGCGGAAGGCATGATCGCCTGCCGCGATCCGCTGGGCATCCGTCCCCTGGTGATGGGCCGCATCGGTGACGCCACCGTGTTCGCTTCGGAAACCGTGGCGTTCGACGTGATCGGCGCTGAGTTCATCCGCTCGATCGAGCCGGGCGAAATGGTTCAGGTGGACCACAAGGGCACGATCTCCAGCCACCGTCCCTTCGGCAATCCCGCGCCGCGCCCCTGCATCTTCGAGCACGTCTACTTCAGCCGTCCCGACTCGGTGATGGACGGTCGCTCGGTCTACGGCGTGCGCAAGCAGATCGGCATGGAACTGGCCAAGGAAGCGCCGGCCGATGCCGACGTGGTGATCCCGGTTCCCGACAGCGGCGTGCCCGCTGCCATCGGCTACGCCCAGCAATCGGGCATTCCCTTCGAACTCGGCATCATCCGTTCGCACTACGTCGGCCGCACGTTCATCCAGCCGGGTGACGCGGCCCGCCACGCGGACGTCAAGCGCAAGCACAACGCCAACCGCGCCATCGTGGAAGGCAAGCGCATCATCCTGATCGACGATTCGATCGTGCGCGGCACCACCTCGCTCAAGATCGTCGAGATGATGCGCGACGCGGGCGCTGCCGAAGTCCACATGCGCATCGCCAGCCCGCCGACCGAGCATTCGTGCTTCTACGGCGTCGATACGCCCGAGCGTTCGAAGCTGCTGGCCGCCAACATGGACATCCAGGCCATGGCGGACTTCATCAAGGCCGACAGCCTCGCCTTCGTCTCCATCGACGGTCTCTACCGCGCGGTGGGCGAGGAAAAGCGCAACAACAAGCGCCCGCAGTTCTGTGACGCCTGCTTCTCCGGCGAGTACCCCACCAAGCTGACCGATTTCACCGATCGTTTCGCCGGGGAGCTCAACGCAGCGTGAGCGAAAGTGCAGGCGCAAAGCCGTTCGAAGGTCAGGTCGCGCTCGTAACCGGTTCCAGCCGGGGCATCGGCGCGGCCACCGCCATCGCCCTCGCCGCGCAGGGCGCCCATGTCCTGCTGACCGGACGCGACACCAAGGCGCTAGAGGCGATCGAGGACCAGATCTACCAGTCCGGCGGTTCGGCCACGATCGCGCCGGTCGATCTGGTCGAGCCGGACGGCATCGCCCGCCTTGCCACGGCCGTGTCGCAGCGCTGGGGCAAGCTCGATATCCTAGTCGTCAATGCGGCGATCCTGACCGAGCTGACCAGCGTGGCCGATATCGACCAGCGCGCCTTCAACAAGGCGCTGACCACCAATGTCCTCGCCACCCAGGCCCTGATCGCCAATTTCGACGGCCTGCTGCGCAAGAGCGAGAATGCGCGCGTGATCGGCATGACCAGCACCGTCGCGGAAAAGCCGCGCGCGTTCTGGGGCGCCTATGCCGCCACCAAGGCCGCCGGCGACATGCTGCTCGACTGCTATGCCGAGGAAACGCGCAACACTTCGAAAGTGCGCGTCGCCGTGGTCAATCCCGGCGCCACCCGCACCGCCATGCGCGCCCGCGCCTATCCGGGCGAAGCACCGGCTTCGGTCAAGCCACCGGAAACCGTGGCCCGGCGCCTGGTTGCCCTGCTTGGCGAGCCGTTCGAAACCGGCCACCGGGAAACCGTCTCGTCCGAATTTTAATCCTGTGGTAACCCTTTCCTGATTTCTTCCCATTGACGGCGTCTTTAGCGCGCCGTCCCAATGTACGGGTCTCGGGAAAATGACGACGAAATCCCCGCAGGACATCTACGAACTCGCCGCCCAGGAAGATCGCAGCGCGATTCGCCTGCGCATCTCGATACCTGCCGGTTTCCGGGCATCGGGCACCAAGGCTTTCCAGACGGCGGTTCGCGATCTCTCGCTCTCCGGCTTCTCGGCCACGGCGATCAGCCGCATACCTCCCGGCACCTGCTGCTGGCTGACGCTTCCCGGCATGGAAGCCCTGCCGGCGCGCGTGATCTGGTGGGAGGATGGACTGGTCGGCTGCGCGTTCGAGCAGCTCATGGACCCCCTCGTTCTCGACACCGTGCTGACCCGTTGGCGGGGCCAAGGCAACTGAGCCGATCCGCTCCGAACTTCAGGCGGGCTTTACCAGGGTTACTTGCGCGACGTCGATGCCGCCGCCCATGAATCCGCCTTCGCAATACATCAGGTAGAAACGCCAGAGCCGCACGAAACGCTCGTCGAATCCGGCGGGCAGACGGCCTTCCGATACTACCGCATCGAAATTGCGCCGCCATTCGTAGAGCGTGCGCGCATAGTCCAGCCCGAAACCCTGACGGTCCTGCCAGGAGAGCCCGCGCTCTTCGGCAAGGCGGCGGAATTCCGGCTCGTTGATCAGCATGCCGCCGGGAAAGATGAAAGTCTGGATGAAATCCGCGCTGCTGGCATAAGCGTCGAAGATCTCATCGCGGATCGCGATATACTGGATCGCGGCCCGGCCACCCGGCTTGAGGTTTCGGGCGATGCAATCGAGAAAATCGGGCCAGAACCGGCGCCCGACCGCCTCTACCATCTCGACCGAGACGATCGCGTCGTAGGCGCCCGAGACATCGCGGTAGTCCTGCTTGATGAAATCGACGCGCCCGCCCCGCCCTTCCACTTTGCCGGTCCAGCGTTGGCGGGCATAGGCAAGCTGCTCGTCCGACAGACTGATCGCATCGACCGCGGCGCCTTCGGTCTCCGCGAGAAAGGCCGAAAGCGTGCCCCAGCCGCATCCGATTTCCAGCACTCGCCCACCCTCCGGCAGTTCGAGCCGATGCGCGATCGCGCCGACCTTGTTCGATTGCGCCAGATCCAGCTCGGTGACGAATTGGCTCAGCGCATTGGGGCCGCTTCCGGGGCGGGGAAAGATGCCGCTGGAATAGAGCATCGTCTCGCCCAGCCACTGCTCGTAGAAATCGTTGCCAAGGTCGTAGTGGGCATGGATGTTTCGCAGCGCCCCCGAGCGGGTATTGCGATGGAGCCAGTGCAGCAGCCGCGCCGCCGCACGCCATGGCCCCCGTGCCCGGCCGACATTGCCGAGACTTTCCGCGTTCTGCATGAACAGGGCGAAGATCGGCACGGGATCGGGGCTTTCCCATTCGCCTTCTTCCCAGGCCTGATACCAGCCGACCGAACCGGACGTGGCCAGACGCAGCAGCGCCCGCCAGCTATGGATCGCGACGACGGCCTCGTAGCCCGGCGTCCTTCCCCCAAGTACCCGCACGTCGCCGTTGGGAAGGGTCGCCTCGATCGCGCCGCTTTCAAGGCCCCGGTCGATCCTGTCGAGCACGCTCGAAACGCCGCCGGACCACAACCGCGCCAGCCACTGCGGGCCGATGCCGATGGAGCGACCGCCCTCGACCAGCTCTTCTCCCCTGCCTGGCGCCTGTGCGTTCATGAGCACGATACTATCCAGAAAACGGCCATGGGCAATTACTTAGGGTCAGGACCCATTACTCACGCCTGCGAGGTTTGAATCAAAATGGCTCATCGCGAGGAAGGAAGGCGCAGGAATATGTCCATATTTCAAGACTTCCTGACGCTGCGCTGGGCCATTTTGATCAAATCCCTTCGGGACACCGGAATGGCTTCCATCTCGAACCGAAGCGGCTTTGGACGGGCAACCAGCCCGCCCGGCAGCCACTTCGGCCCGAGCTGTTCGCCATTCCGGTGCCTCGCAGGCGTGAGTAATGGGTCCTGACCCCAGAAACTATTCGGAAAAATCGCCGCTCATCGGCTTCTCATCTGCCTTTGGCATGGCTCCAGGCCGCCAGCGCCCTTTCCCGCCCGGCGCGATGCTCGACCAGCTTCGGCGGATAGCCGCGCGGTCGCTTCGCGGCGCTCGGATCATGGATCTCCGCGTCGTCCAGGTCGGCGAGTTCGGGAACCCATTCGCGGATATAGGCGGCCGCATCGAACTTCTCCGACTGCGTAAGCGGCGCCATGATCCGCACGAACATCTGCGCATCCACGCCTGAACCGGCACTCCACTGCCAGTTCACCGCGTTAGAGCCGTAGTCGGCATCGACAAGCGTATCCCAGAACCACTGTTCGCCTTCCCGCCAGTCGATCAGCAGATGCTTGATCAGGAAGCTGGCAACGATCATGCGCACCCGGTTGTGCATCCAGCCGGTGTGCCAGAGCTGCCGCATCCCGGCATCGACGATGGGATAACCGGTCTTGCCCTGCTGCCAGGCGCGAAGGTCCGATTTGGCCTGCTTGCCCGTCCGCCAGTGCAGATGCGCGAAACCCTCCTTGGCCGAACGGCTGCCGTATTCGGGGAACTGGAGGATCACGTTCTGCGCATAATCGCGCCAGCCCAGCTCGCCAAGGAAGGTATTCACCGAACCGCCCGCATCGGCCACGGCATGCCAGACCTGCCCCGGCGAGATTTCCCCGAAATGGAGATGGGGCGAAAGGAACGAAGTGCCCTCCACCGACGGCAGGTTCCGCTGCGCCTCATAGGCCGATGCTTCCTCCGCAAAGGCCCGGAGGCGCTTCTTCGCGCCCTGTTCCCCCGGCTCCCACATCTCGCGCATGCCGCCGGCCCAGTCCGGCTTGGTGGGCAGGAGCTGCCAGTCCGCCAGACGATCGGAACGCGGCCATCTTGCAGGCGCCTCGATTTCGGCAGGACGGCGATGCGGCGCAACCGGCGGCAGACGCTCGTGAAGCGCGCGCCAGAACGGGGTGTAGATCTTGTAGGGGCGCCCCGCGCCATTGGTGACCGAACCCGGCGGGGCAAGGTAGTTGCCGTGATGCAGGTGCAGATCCAGCACTTTGCCGACGGCCTTCTCCGCGTTGCGCCACCACGGTTCGTAGTGATGGAGCGCATGGACAGAGCGCGCGCCGATCTCCTGCGCGACCGCCTGCAGCACGTCCTCGCTGCGCCCCTTGCGCAGGATCAGCCGCGAACCCTTGTCCCGCAGCGCGGCATCCAGGCTCTCCAGCGAATGATGCAGCCACCAGCGCGAGGCGCCTCCCATGCGGCGATGCCTGGGCGTCTCGTCATCCAGTACATAGACGGGAACGATCGGGCCTTGGCGTGCGGCTTCGGCAATGGCAGGCTGGTCCGAGAGGCGCAGGTCGCGCCGCAGCCAGACGATGACAGGGGGATTCATGGTGCCGGAACGCTTGTCAGTCATCTGCGTTCCCTAAGCCGATGTCATCGCCTTCCCAAAGCGCTATCGCGCCGCGTCATCGCATCGATCCGCGAAAAGCCCTGATCGCCGCCGCGACCTGCTGGACGGCATTTGCGTTCTTCGCCTGGGCCATGCCCGCAGGCCGCACCGCGCAGTTCGACAGGCTTGGCCTGCTGTTCTGGCGAGCAGAGGACTTGCGCCCGCTCGGCCCGCCCTTGCTGCTCGAATGGGTGCGCGATCTCACCGCCATGGGCGGTTTCCTGCAGTTGAAGCTCTACACCATCTTCGCGGTGGTGGCGCTGTTCTGGCTGCGCTGCCGCCGTGAAGGCATGCTGCTGGCCCTGACCGTGCTGAGCGCCAGCCTGGTGAACGTCGCCTTCAAGGCCCTGTTCGGCCGCCCCCGCCCGGAAATCGTGCCGCACCTAACCGAGGCGGGCGGCGCCAGCTTTCCAAGTGGGCACAGCTTCAATGCCGCCTCCACCTACATCGCGCTCGCCCTGGCCTTTGCCGCGCTGAGCCCGCGCGCTTCGGTTCGCCATACCCTTGTCATCGGCGCCATGTTCCTCAGCCTGGCCATCGCGGGGAGCCGCGTCTGGCTCGGCGTCCACTGGCCAAGCGACGTCATGGCCGGATGGCTGGGCGGCGCGGGCTGGGCTTTCCTCGCCAGCGCCCTGCTCTATCGCCCAGCCGAAACCGCCGTTCATGCCGCCGATGAACTGATGCCCCCGAACTAATACTGGCGAACTGAGCGTCAGGTGACCGTCCAAGTCTGCCCCCGCGCCAGCAGCTTGCCGAGATCGGCGGCCTTGCCCGCGATCACACTCTCCCGCTCGGCCAGGACCGCGCTCTCGAAAGTCGGCGCGGGATCGTCGTGGATCACCCCCAGCGCCATGGGGCAAGGGCCGAAGGGCATTTCCACCAGCATATGGGCCAGCCCCCGGTTGCGCACGTTGTGGACCAGCACCCCCGCCCCGCGCCAGTCCTCCCCGTCGACATCGACGACCTTCAGCGAAAGCGTCTCCAAGTCGAGCGCCAGGCCCTTCGTTCCCTTGGCAAAGAGCAGCGGCTCCCCGTCACGGCAATGGACCTGCCTGTCCGCCGCCACGGACTTGTCGGTGAAATCGTCGAAGCGGTCCTTGTTGTAGACGATGCAATTCTGGAAGATCTCGATGAAAGCCGCGCCCTTGTGCCGATAGGCAGCCTGGAGCACTTCGGACAGGTCTTTCGAGACATCGTAGCTGCGCGCCACGAAGCGGGCGCCCGCGCCGAGCGCAAAGGCGCAGGGGCTGGCGGGGCGATCCACTGACCCTGCCGGTGAACTCGGCGAAGGCGTGCCCGTGCGGCTCGTCGGCGAATACTGCCCTTTGGTAAGGCCGTAGATCTCGTTGTTGAACAACATGATCTGGCAATCGAGATTGCGCCGCAGCACATGCATGGTGTGATTGCCGCCGATCGACATGCCGTCCCCGTCGCCGGTGACCAGCCAGACATCGAGATTCGGATTGGCCAGCTTGATCCCCGTCGCCACGGCCGGGGCGCGCCCGTGGATCGAGTGGAAGCCGTAGCTCTCCACGTAATAGGGAAACCGGCTCGAACAGCCGATGCCGGAGACGAACACGGTGTTCTTCGGATCGGCCCCGAGCAGCGGCAGGGTCCGCTGGACTGCCTTGAGGATCGCATAGTCGCCGCAGCCGGGACACCAGCGCACTTCCTGGTCCGTTTCCCAGTCCTTCAGCGTGGTCTCAATCGAGGTCATGTCGTTCATGCTGGCGTCTCCACGCGGTGCCTCAGGGTTGCTCGATTTCCGGCCCGGGAAGCTGGGTTTCGTTCACTTCCACCTCGCCGCCTTCGTTACCGGGAACATCGTCGAAGAAGCGCGCGATCGAGTCATCCAGTTCGGCGATGGCAAAGGGCTGTCCGCTGGTCTTGGTCAGCGACACCGCGTCCACCAGGAACCGGTCGCGCAGCACGGTCTTGAACTGGCCCGTGTTCATCTCGGGCACGAGCACATGATCGAAGGCCGCCAGCACGTCGCCCAGATTGGCTGAAAGCGGCCAGATATGCCGGACATGCGCATGGCTGACCGCCAGCCCACGCTTGCGCGCGCGCCTTACCGCCTGGTGGATGGGCCCGTAAGTCGAGCCCCAGCCGACCACCAGCAGTTTCCCGCTTGCCTCACCCAGGCACAGGTCCTGCGCCGGAATGGCGGCGGCAATACCGTCGATCCTGGCCTTTCGCGCGTCGGTCTGCGCCTGGTGGACGTCGGGCGCGTAATCGATGTTGCCGGTATCCAGTGCCTTCTCGATCCCGCCGATGCGGTGCATCAGGCCGGGCGTACCGGGCCGGATCCAGGGCCGCACACCGCGCGCGTCGCGCTTGTAGGGGAGCACCCCGTCCGCGCCGTTCGGCTCTTCGAGGAAACTGACGGGAAAGGGCGCGAAGGCCGCCGGATCGGGCACTTTCCAGGGTTCCGAGGCATTGGCGATATAGCCGTCCGTCAGCAGGATCACCGGCGTCATGTACTGCACGGCAATGCGGCAGGCCTCGATCGCACAGGCGAAAGCATCGGTGGGAGAGCGGGCGGCGATCACCGGCAGCGCAGCGTCGCCGTTGCGGCCGTAGACGGCCTGATAGAGGTCCGACTGCTCGGTCTTGGTCGGCAGGCCGGTGGAAGGCCCGCCGCGCTGGGAATTGACGATCACCAGCGGAAGCTCCGTCATCACCGCCAGCCCCATCGCCTCGCCCTTGAGCGCGATACCCGGCCCCGAAGAGGACGTGACGCCAAGCTGCCCGGCATAGCTGGCGCCGATCGCGGCGCAGATCGCGGCGATCTCGTCCTCGGCCTGGAAGGTGGTGACGCCGAACTCCTTCATCCGCACGAGGTGGTGCAGGATCGCCGAGGCGGGGGTGATGGGATAGCCGCCGAAGAACATCGGCAATCCGGCCAGTCGGCATCCCGTGACCAGCCCCAGCGAAATCGCCTCCGCGCCGGTCACCGTCCTGTAGAGCCCCGGTTCGCTCGGCACCGGATCGATGTGCAGGCGGCGCAGCGGCCCCGCCAGTTCCGCCGTTTCGCCATAGGCATGCCCGGCATTGAGCGCGGCGATATTGGCCTCGGCCAAGACCGGATTCCCGGCGAACTTGGCCTTCAGCCAGTCGACCAGCGGTTGTCGTGCGCGATCGAACATCCAGAGCGCCAGGCCCAGCGTCCACATGTTCTTGCAGCGCAGCGCCTCCTTGTTGCCGAGGCCGAAAGGCTTCACCGCCTCCAGCGTCAGCGCGGAGATATCGAAGGCCATGACCTGCCAGCGCGCAAGGCTGCCGTCCTCCAGCGGATCCTCGGCGTATTTCGCCTTTTCCAGGTTGCGCTTGCCGAACTCTCCGCTGTCCACGATGACCAGACCACCCGGCTTGAGGGCATGGATATTGGTCTTCAGCGCGGCCGGGTTCATTGCCACCAGCACGTCCGGGGCATCCCCGGCCGTGGTGATTTCGCTCGAACCGAAATTGATCTGGAAGGCCGATACGCCGAACAATGTGCCTTGGGGCGCGCGGATCTCCGCCGGAAAGTCAGGGAACGTCGCCAGATCGTTTCCGGCCAGGGCGGTGGAGAGCGTGAACTGCCCTCCGGTCAACTGCATGCCGTCGCCCGAGTCGCCCGCAAAGCGCACCACGACCGCCTCGACCGCCCCGTCGCCGGGGTCAAAATGCCGAGGCCCGCTTTCAACCGATGAGATTGTCGCCATCATCGCTTTCTCCCGGGAATGCCGGTCTGATGCCGGCGCGCTATTTCCCTGTGCCCAAACTATGCTGGCTTACTATCGGAGCAAAACAGAAAAACTGCCCGCGCTGGAAATTCCGCTGTCCCGGCGCCTCCTGCCTGTCATCGGTTACCGGACGTGGAACCATAAATGGCGCTGGCATTGCGCATGGGCTTGGGCCATTCTACGGGCATGTGCTCCGGTAATCCTTCGCCGATTTCCCGAAACAGCTTTCTCCAAACGATCATGGAATCCCGTTCACCGATGAAAGACTTCGCGTCCCTGCCCTACCGCCCCTGCGTCGGCGTCATGCTCGTCAATTCCGACGGCAAGGTTTTCGTCGGCAAGCGGATCGACACCAAGGAAGGCGACTGGTGGCAGATGCCGCAAGGCGGCGTCGACGATGGAGAAGACCTGAAGGCCGCAGCCTTGCGCGAACTCTGGGAAGAGACCGGCGCGACCGAACGGAACGTCACCCTCCTCACGCAGACGCGGGAAGAACTGCTCTACGACCTGCCGGACGAACTGATCGGCAAGCTCTGGAAGGGCAAGTATCGCGGCCAGCGCCAGACCTGGTTCCTCGCCCGGTTCGACGGCAAAGACGCCGACATCGATCTTGAGGCCCACAAGCCGGCCGAATTCTGCGAGTGGAAATGGATCGAGCCGGAACTGCTGCCGGAACTGATCGTCCCCTTCAAGAAGCGCGTCTACCGCGCCGTTCTGGAAGAATTCCGCGCGCTGATCTGACCCTTCGACAGGCTCAGCTTAGATGGGTTTGAGTTAAACCCAAACCCCGCTCAGGCTGAGCCTGTCGAAGCCCCAAAACTCAGTTTTCCGACACGACCGGCTTCGGCGCCGCGGCTTCCGCCGTCATCACGCGCGTGGCAGGCGTCCTGGCGATGACGGCAGCAAGCTTCTCCGTCTCGGCGCAATCCTTGCCGCAGAGCGTCTGCAACCGCGCGAGATTGCGGTTGGCCTTGTCGGTCGCGCCCTTTTCCGCCAGCGCCATGCCTTCGCCTGCCAAAGCGGCGATATTGCGGGGATCGCTGGTCAGGGCGACGCGGTAATAGTGCAGCGCCTTGCCCTGAAGGCCTTGCTTGCGTGTGGCATCGGCCAGTGCGAGCAACACGGTAACGCTGCCCGGTTCCACCGTCAGCGCGGCTTCATAGGCATCGATGGCGCCGTTCACATTGCCTGAATCAATTGCGGTGCGCCCCTCGGCCAGCAGATTCGCAGCGCGGGGATCGAGCGCCGCAGCGGGCTCGGAAAGAATGGCGCTGGAGGAAACGGCAGCTACAAGGGATAGAGCAATCGCAACGGGCGTGTAACGCATCAAAATGTCCTTGGCCGAGGGCTTCGTCCTCATCATGGCGCCGACGCTATCACAGCCGCTCGAAGCGCGCGACGAAAAAGCCATCGGTCCCGTCCTGCCACGGGGAAAGCCTGAGACCGGCCCCGCGCACGGTTCCTGCGGGCAGATCCGGCACGGCCGACCGCCAGCCGGGATGGCGCGCAAGAAAGCCCTCGGCCTGACGCATGCCTTCCTCGTCGAGCAGCGAGCAGGTCACGAAGATCAGCCTTCCGCCCGGCTTGACCAGTCCTGCCGCCACGTCGAGCAGCCGCGACTGCGTGGCGGCGTAGCGGGCGAGCTGGGCCTCGGTAAGCCGCCACCGTGCCTCGGGATTGCGGCGCCATGTGCCGGTGCCGGAGCACGGCGCATCGACCAACACCGCATCGGCGGCATCGGCAAAACGCTGAAGCGCCTGCATTTCCTTGCCCGGATCGAGCAGGACAGTCTCGATACAGGTCGCTCCGGCGCGTTCGGCGCGGGGCGCAAGGCGCGACAGCCGCGTGCGATCGGCATCGCTGGCCACCAGCGTACCACCATTTTCCATCGCCGCCGCCAGCGTGAGCGTCTTGCCCCCCGCCCCGGCGCAAAGATCGATCACCGTTTCGCCCGGCCGCGCCGCCGTGGCCTCGCAAGTCAGCTGCGATCCGGTATCCTGCACCTCGATGGCGCCGCGAAGATAGGCGTCGGACTGTTCGATGCGGGTTTCGGGTGGATAGCGCCAGCCATGGGCGGCCACCGAACGCTCGCCGCCTTCCGGTAAGTCCAGCAGTCCCGCCCGCAAGGTGTTGACCCGAATGTCGAGCGGCGCGCGGTCCAGCAGCGCCATGGCATCGGTTTCGGAGACATCGCTGGCGGCGAGCCGGTCGACCAGCCAGCGCGGCGCCAGCCCCGCCTCGGCCACCGGCTCGCCGGGCACGATCTGCGCGGGCGAATGGCCGATGCCGTCGAACAGCGCCGCGACTTGCGGATCTTCCGCCGCCACGCGCAGCATGGCCGCGCGGCCCGTCTCGGGTATTTCGCCGCAGGCCCGGATCGCGCGGTAAGTCAACTCGCGAACCGCGCGCCGGTCCTTGCTGCCCGCGAAACGGCGCGTGCGGAACCAGTCGGAAATCAGCCGGTCGGCAGGCGCACCATTGGCGCGCGCCGCCGCGATCACCAGGTCCAGAACCTCGATCGCTGCCTCTACGCGCGCGCCCGGCGTCATGCCCCTGCCCCAGCCCTATGCGATCAGCGCGAAGGGTAGTTCGGCGCCTCGCGCGTGATGGTCACGTCGTGGACATGGCTCTCGCGCAGGCCGGCGTTGGTGATGCGCACGAACTGCGCGCCCTTGCGCAGATCCTCGATCGTGGCCGAGCCGGTGTAGCCCATGGCCGCCTTCACGCCGCCGACGAGCTGGTGGATGACGTCCTTGGCCGGGCCCTTGTAGGCGACCTGGCCTTCGATGCCTTCGGGAACCAGCTTCATCTGGTCCTTGATGTCGCCCTGGAAGTAGCGGTCGGCCGAACCCCGGCCCATCGCGCCCACCGAGCCCATGCCGCGATACGACTTGTAGGCGCGGCCCTGGTAGAGGAAGGTTTCGCCCGGCGCTTCCTCGGTGCCTGCCAGCATCGAGCCGACCATGATGGTCGATGCACCTGCGGCGAGCGCCTTGGCGGCGTCGCCCGAAGTGCGCAGACCGCCGTCGGCGATCACCGGCACGCCCGACTTGTCGGCCTCTTCGGCGGCATCCATGATGGCGGTGAGCTGCGGCACGCCGACACCCGCGACGATGCGCGTGGTGCAGATCGAGCCCGGCCCGATGCCTACCTTCACGCAGTCCGCACCGGCATCGATCAGCGCGCGCGCTGCTTCGGCGGTGGCGATGTTGCCGGCGATGACCTGTGCGGAGTTCGACAGCTTCTTCACGCGCTCAACCGCGAGCGCCACGTCCTTGTTATGGCCGTGGGCAGTGTCGATGACGACAACGTCGCATTCGGCGGCCAGCAGCGCTTCGGTACGGGCGAAGCCCTTGTCGCCCACGGTGGTCGCGGCAGCGACGCGCAGGCGGCCGGCCGGATCCTTGGTGGCGTCGGGATAGGTGACGGCCTTCTCGATGTCCTTGACGGTGATCAGCCCGACGCAGCGGAAATCGTTATCGACCACAAGCAGCTTCTCGATGCGGCGGGCGTGCAGCAGGCGGCGTGCCTCGTCCTGGTCGACGCCCAGCTTCACCGTGGCGAGATTCTCGTGCGTCATCAGTTCGCGCACCGGCTGCGCCGGGTTGGCGGCGAAGCGCACGTCGCGGTTGGTGAGAATGCCGACCAGCTTCCCCGAGCTTTCGACCACCGGAATGCCGCTGATCCGGTTGGCGAGCATGATGGCCTGCGCTTCCCCAAGCGTGGCATCGGGCGAGATCGTGATCGGATTGACGACCATGCCGCTTTCGAACCGCTTCACGGCGCGCACGGCCGCACACTGTTCCTCGATCGTGAGGTTGCGGTGAAGCACGCCGATGCCGCCCAGCTGCGCCATGACGATGGCCATGTCGGCCTCGGTTACAGTGTCCATCGCGGAGGAGATGACCGGGATGTTCAGCGCGATCTCGCGCGTGAGGCGGCTGCGGGTATCGGCCTGGGTGGGGACGATGTCGGACTTCGCGGGACGAAGCAGTACGTCGTCGAAAGTTAGTCCGAGCTGGATATCCATGTGCGCCACCATAACCTTTACCGGGGAGAATCGTGGCGGCCCATGTAATCAAAGGGGGGCGTCAGGGCTAGAGCCTTTTCAAGACTCCCGGCCATTTCAATTCCGGGGGCAAACGCCCTACTTGCGCTTCCTTTCCGGGGCTGGAACCGCCGGTTCGACCGGATTTGCGGGCACCCGGCGCAAGTCCCCGAACCAGCGCCCCAGCGCGGTCAGCATCTTCACGTCGCGTGTGGATGGCTCCCGCGTTGCGGTGCGATTTTCTGACGTTCTGACATGCCATATCGAGTGCAGTCGCGTGTCCGGCCTT
>NZ_MSQB01000037.1 GCF_002149965.1 Novosphingobium panipatense
ATCTTCCGTAGCGCCGGGCCCGCCTACAGAACGGCCCATGCAGGGCACCTGAGCCTGGCCCAACTCAAGGTCATGGCGGCGATCGAAAGCTGTCGCACCGCAGCCCTCGGCGGGCACATCGAAGCCTGCCAGGACTGCGGTCATTGGCGGATCGCCTACAACTCCTGCCGCAACCGGCACTGCCCGAAGTGCAAGGGGGCGGCGGCGCGCGCCTGGCTCGAGGAGCGCGAGGCAGACCTGCTCCCGGTTGGCTACTTCCACGTCGTCTTCACGCTGCCCGCTGAGGTCGCCGACATCGCGTGGCAGAACAAGGCGCTGGTCTACGACCTCTTGTTCAAGGCGGCCGCGCAGACGATGCTGACCATCGCCGCCGATCCCCGGCATCTCGGTGCCCGGATCGGCATCACCGCGGTGCTGCACACCTGGGGTTCGGCAATGATGCATCATCCCCACGTGCACATGATCGTGCCGGGCGGCGGCATCGCCCCTAGCGGCACGCAGTGGATCTCCTCGCGTCCCGCCTTCCTCCTGCCTGTGCGCGTACTGGGCAAACTGTTCCGGCGCCTGTTCCTCACCCGGCTGAACGCGCTGCATGATGCCGGCAAGCTCGCCTTCTTCGGCTCCATCGCCCATCTCTCGGACCGCTCTGCCTTCCAGCGCCATCTCAGACCCGNGCTGCATGATGCCGGCAAGCTCGCCTTCTTCGGCTCCATCGCCCATCTCTCGGACCGCTCTGCCTTCCAGCGCCATCTCAGACCCGCGCGAGGCAAGCGCTGGGTCGTTTACGCCAAGCCACCTTTTGCCGGCCCGCAGGCCGTACTCACCTACCTGTCGCGCTACACGCACCGCGTGGCCATCTCGAACCCGCGCCTGGTCCGCTTCGACGAGGCGGGCGTGGCCTTCCGATACAAGGACTATCGCCGCAATGGGCCCGATCGCCAGCGGGTCATGACGTTGACCGCCAACGAGTTCATTCGCCGCTTCCTGCTCCACGTCCTGCCGCGTGGCTTCCACCGCATCCGCCATTACGGCCTGCTCGCCAGCGCCGCGCGCCACGACAATCTCGCCCTCGCCCGTCGCCTGCTTGCCGTCACGCCAGAGGCTGAGGAGCCAGAGCCCGAAGCCGAGCCCGACACCTGTGCACCATGCCCGTGCTGTGGGGGGCGCATGATCGTTATCGAAACCTTCCCACGCTGGAGCCAGCCCCGCGCGCCGCCCAGCCCCAGCCCGCAAATCCGGGAGTGCGTCGCATGACCCGGCATGAATCAACCCGCTCACGGGTCGCAGCAAACTCGCTTCGGCCGCCGGCTTGCCTTGCGCTTATCGGCCAGAACCGAGCTCCCGTGCCGATTGGATCATGTGATCGAACGGTTATCCCCCCGTCGATCCGCCGGCGAAATCGGCCCATTGCGGGCCGGTTGATGAGGCTCGTACCGCAACTCGTCGCCCGTTCCGACGGGCCCAAAAGCAAAACACCCATAGATCGGTAATCGGGGCCCGCGGGTTCGTGCCTCGGAGACTTTCGTACGCCTGCCGGCGCCCGAAACTCTTCACGGNAAACACCCATAGATCGGTAATCGGGGCCCGCGGGTTCGTGCCTCGGAGACTTTCGTACGCCTGCCGGCGCCCGAAACTCTTCACGGAAGCGGATGGTCGGCTTATGGATGCCTAGATCGCTAAAGCCGCCGTTCGGCACCGCGACTGCGATCGCCAATGCGATCTATCACGCGACCGGTAAGCGGGTGCGGTCCTTGCCGATCACGATAGACAAAATTCTGGATTGATTAGCCGATGTAAGCATCCGCCGTGCCGGGTTTATAGCCGGTCTCAGCCATTCTCCGGTTCTTGGCCTGGATTGTAGCTGGGCTTTGCTGGCGGAACGATGTAGCTCAACGTAACGATCCCCGCGACGATCAGTCCAGCACGCCAATTCCAGAATGCCAAGACGAACGCTGCCCAATAGGCCCCGGCAGTGACGGCGAATTTGAGAGTTGTCCGCCTGAGGTAGGCGTCCGTCAGGCGCGGGTCTGGAAGCCCCCTCGCGGTCGCATAGACCCAACGCACGAACCACCACGTCGCGGGCGCCGCTGCTACGCCCAGATACCAAAGGGCGGCGGTGGTGCTCTGCGCATCTCCGCCGAGGTGTTCGACCAACGGGCGCGCGGGAAATGGAGTGATGCTGACGGCAGCCAGAAAGCCGATGCTCAGCAGGTTGTAGCCGTGGTCGGTCTTCTCTAGCAGCTTGCCACTCAAATGGCTGTGCGCCCAGTAGAGGCCGATCAGGATCACGCTAAGGGCGTAGGCCGCATATTCCGGTGCCAGCTTTAGGTATGCCGCTGCCAGGTCGCCGTCAGTCGGCTCTGGTGCGTGTAGTTCGGTCACCGGGAGGGTGATGGCAATTGCCAGCACCGCGTCCATGAACGCCTCGAGGCGATCCGATTTGCGTTCGGTTGCTTTGAGAGAGGATGTCGCCATCTGACGCTACAGCATTTCGAGTGGGCGACGGACCGCTGGCCGGGGAAATGCCGCGTCGAGTGTCGCAAGCTGAGCGTCGGAGAGCACGATATCCGCGGCCGCGCGGTTCTCCCGCACGTGTGCGATCGAACTCGCTTTCGGAATGGCGATGACGCCATCGTGCCGCAACGTCCAGGAGAGTGCCACTTGGGCAGGGGTTGCACCGACCTCGGCTGCGATCTTTTCGAGGGCGGGATGGCTTGAAAGTCGTCCCTGCTCGACTGGACTATACGCCATAACCGGTATGTTATGCTGGGCGAGCCACGGCAACAGGTCCAACTCAGGGCCTCGACGGACGAGATTGTAGAGGATCTGATCGGTCACGCAGCCATCCCCGCCGGCAGCGATAAGCTCGTCCATATCGTCGGTATCGAGATTGCTGACACCCCAATGCCTGATTTTCCCCGCTGATTTGAGCGCCTCCAATGCCTCCACAGTCTCAGCGAGCGGCACCGATCCCCGCCAATGGAGCAGGTAGAGGTCCAGCCGGTCGGTGCCGAGCCGCTTCAGGCTCGCCTCGCATGCATCGGCAAGGCGGGAGCGCGATGCGTTCTGCGGATATGCCTTGCTGACGAGGAACAACTGGTCGCGAACGCTGCCCAGCGCCTCAGATATCAGCGTTTCCGCCGCACCATCGCCGTACATTTCGGCGGTATCGATGAGCGTCATGCCCAGTTCGACACCGGCGCGTAGCGTGGCGATCTCATCGGATCGGCGCTCGGCACGTTCGCCCATCTTCCAGGTGCCTTGACCCAGTGAAGGAACCACTTCCCCGCCGGGCAATGTCACGTGTTTCATGTGCTTTCGTCCTATGAGATGAGTTCGACTGTTCGGTCGGGGGGCAGATTGGCAGATGACCACCATGAAACGATCATATCGCGGCCGGCCATCGATCGAGCGCCATTTTGGCGATGGAGAGCAGTTCGTTGATCGTAGCGCCGTCGCGCGCCTGAACGGACATGCCTTCCATGACCGTATTGATGAATTTGCCTAGCACGGCCGGATCGGTGTTGGCCGCAAGCTCGCCCTGCGCGGCGCCGCGTTGCAGACGCTCGATTAGGAGGGCCTCCGCCGCGATACGCTTGTCGCGCAGCAGGCATTCGATGGCGGCGGACGCCGGCGAAACGGCTGCCGCTGCCGAATACATGAAGCAGCCGGCCGGCGTTCCAGGTTCCGAGAATGATGACGCCGCTCGTTCCAGCAGGCCTTTGACGGCTTCGTAGGTGGACAACGCCGGATCGTTGATGGGTGCATAGAGGTGGACGCTGAACGTCGCGGCGTAACGTTCGATCACCGCCGCAAACAGCCCCGCCTTGTTGTCAAACGCTGCATAGAGACTGGCGGCGGCGACGCCAGTCTCCGCCACCAGATCGGCCATCGATGTCGCCTCGTAGCCGCGCTGCCAGAACAGCCGCACCGCCTTGTCGAGCGCAGCGTCAGTGTCGAACACACGAGGGCGACCTGCGCGGCGACGGGCTTTCGTCTCTGTCATCTCTGATGCACGATATGGAACGATCGATAAATAATATCTTGAAACGGGTGGTCCGCTCCCTTACAGAACGATCATTAAATAATCAAGGAGTCTCCAATGAGCCGCATCGTCCGTATCCACGAATATGGCGACGCCAGCGTCCTCAGGATTGAAGATGTGGCAGTCCCCGCTCCCGCGGCCGACGAAGTGCAGATCGCGGTGAAGGCGATAGGCATAAACCGCGCCGAGGTGATGTTCCGCAACCATGCCTACCTTCAGGAAGCCGAGTTCCCGAGCCGCCTTGGCTATGAGGCTGCCGGCACTGTCGTTACGGTCGGCGCCGACGTTACCGGGTTTGCGGAAGGCGAAGCCGTCAGCGTCATCCCCCCGCTCGATATCGCGCGTTGGGGCACCTATGGCGAGGTCGCCAACGTGCCCGCCCGCCTCGTCGTCAAGCATCCGGCGGCGCTGTCGTTCGAGGAAGCGGCGGCCGTGTGGATGCAGTATGTCACCGCCTGGGGTGCACTGGTGGAGCAGGCGAAACTCGGCGAGGGCGATTTCGTCATCGTCACAGCTGCCTCCAGCAGCGTCGGCCTTGCGGCCTTCCAGATTGCGCGGATGGTCGGCGCGACGGTAATCGCGACGACGCGTACCGGCGCCAAGCGCCAGGCCCTGATCGATGCCGGTGCGCATCATGTCGTCGCGACCGAGGAAGAGGATCTGGTAGCGAGGGTGATGGAGATAACCGATGGTCAGGGTGCGCGCGTGGTGCTCGATCCGGTCGGAGGCCCGTCGTTCGAGCCGCTGACCGAGAGCATGGCACGCGGCGGCATCCTGCTCGAATATGGCGCGCTCAGCGGCGAACCGACGCCGTTCCCGTTGTTCTCCGTGCTGGGCAAGAGCCTCACGCTCAAGGGGTATCTCTACAGCGAGATCGTCTCGGACGATGCCGCCCTCGATCGCGCCAAGGCGTTCATCGTGGCGGGTCTGGAGTCGGGCGCGCTCAAGCCGCGGATCGCGCGCACTTTCCCGCTCGACGCCATCCAGGACGCTCACCGGTTCCTCGAATCGAACGACCAGATCGGCAAGGTCGTCGTTACGGTCTGACCGGAATACCGGGGGGAGTGAGCGATCGCTCCCCCACGAATTTGCGCTGACGCGACGGCCTCGCGCCAGCAATCAGTTTAACTCAACGAGGGGTATCCCAACATGAAATCTCGCGCCGCTGTAGCCTTCGAGGCGGGCAAGCCACTCGAAATTGTCGAGATCGATGTCGCCCCACCCCGGAAAGGCGAAGTCCTCATACGGGTGACGCACACCGGTGTGTGCCACACCGACGCGTACACTCTGGCGGGGAGTGATCCGGAGGGTGTTTTCCCGGTGGTTCTGGGCCACGAGGGCGCGGGCATCGTTGTCGAGGTCGGTGAAGGCGTCACCAGCGTCGTGCCGGGCGATCACGTGATTCCGCTCTACACCGCCGAATGCGGCAAGTGCGACTTCTGCCTGTCGGGCAAGACCAACCTGTGCGTCGCTGTCCGCGAAACGCAGGGCAAGGGCTTGATGCCCGATGGGACCACCCGCTTCTCGTATAATGGTCAGCCCCTCTATCATTACATGGGCTGTTCAACCTTTAGTGAATATACTGTCGTCGCCGAAGTCTCGCTCGCCAAGATCAATCCCGAGGCAAACCCCGAACATGTCTGCCTGCTCGGCTGCGGCGTCACGACCGGCATCGGCGCAGTCCACAATACCGCCAAGGTCCAGCCCGGAGACTCGGTCGCCGTGTTCGGCCTCGGCGGCATCGGCCTCGCGGCGATTCAGGGTGCGCGCCAGGCGAAGGCGGGTCGCATCATCGCCATCGACACCAATCCGTCCAAGTTCGAGCTGGCACGCCAGTTCGGTGCAACCGAGTGCATCAACCCCAAGGACCATGACAAGCCCATCCAGCAAGTGCTGATCGAGAGGTCGGGCTGGGGCATCGATCATACCTTCGAGTGCATCGGCAACGTCCACGTCATGCGCGCCGCGCTTGAATCAGCGCACCGTGGCTGGGGTCAGTCGATCGTGATTGGCGTTGCCGGCGCGGGCGAGGAAATCTCCACCCGCCCATTCCAGCTCGTCACGGGCCGCGTATGGAAGGGGTCCGCTTTCGGTGGCGTCAAGGGACGGACACAGCTTCCCGGCATGGTCGAGGACGCGATGAGAGGCGATATCGATCTGGCCCCATTCGTAACCCACACGATGGGTTTGGAGGAGATCAACGAGGCCTTCGCACTGATGCACGAAGGCAAGTCGATCCGCACGGTCATTCACTACTGACCCGCCGATCCGACGCGGCGCGAGGCGCTCGGATCGACAACTCGGCCGTCATCATGGCCCGACCCGGGCCATGATGAAGCGCGCTCTGGCAAATGGGCAAAGCGTCGCGATGCGGTAACAAGCGCCGAAGTGCGGTCGTTACATGCCGATAGCGGCACGGACCAGGGCCGCCTGGCCCAGGCGCTTACCAGCGGAGTGTGTGTGGTCTCGTCGCGCGACCCAACGGGAAAAATGGTTTTGTCGTAACCTTTGTCTGATGCTGGAGAAATATTTCAAAATTGCCGAACATCGGGCCAGTCTGGCCGTTGGATGTATTGCGTCGGAAATGCATTCATCTGTTACCCGACTGTGATGAACCACGGGCCGCGCCGGCGTATAGGGCAGGAAGACTGAATTGAAGAGCAAGGATATTCACGCGACGACGCCGGCCACCGATCATGGGCATACGGGGCCGCCCGCTTGCGTGCAGGTTCGCGGCGCGCGACAGAATAACCTCAAAAATATTGACGTCGATGTACCGCGCGATGCCTTCGTGGTGTTCACCGGCATATCAGGCTCGGGCAAGTCATCGCTCGCGTTCGGCACCCTTTATGCCGAAGCCCAGCGGCGTTATCTAGAATCGGTTGCGCCCTATGCCCGTCGCCTGATCGACCAGGCCGGCGTGCCGGAGGTCGACGCGATCGACGGTTTGCCGCCTGCGGTCGCGTTGCAGCAGCAGCGCGGCTCGGCCAACGCGCGATCCTCGGTCGGCAGCGTGACGACGCTCTCCAGCCTGGTGCGGATGCTCTATTCGCGCGTCGGCGAATATCCGCGTCATCAACCCATGCTCTATGCGGAGGATTTCTCCCCCAACACGGTCGCGGGGGCCTGCGCGACCTGCCACGGCATCGGCCGCGTCTATGACGCGACCGAAGAGACGATGGTTCCTGACGACAGCCTCACCATTCGCGATCGAGCGATCGCCGCCTGGCCGACCGCGTGGCATGGCCAGAACCTGCGCGATATCCTCGTTTCGCTCGGCTATGACGTCGATACGCCGTGGCGCGACCTGCCGAAAAAGGATCGCGACTGGATCCTCTTCACTGAAGAGGCGCCGACGGTGCCGGTCTATGCGGGCCTAACGCCCGAACAGACCCGGACGGCGCTCAAGCGCCGCATGGAGCCGAGCTACCAAGGCACCTTCACCGGCGCGCGCCGCTATGTGCTGGAAACCTTCGCCAACACGAAAAGCGCGCTGATGAAGAAGCGCGTCTCGCAATACATCATCGGACGCGATTGCCCGACCTGCGACGGCAAGCGCCTGAAGCGCGAAGCCCTGTCCGTGAAGTTCGCGGGCCTCGACATCGCCGAGTTCGGCGATCTGACGGTGTTGAAACTCCGGGACTTGCTCACGCCCGTCGCGCATGGCGAATATGGGGGCGCCGCGGCGGTCCCGAAGAGCCATGTCCTCGGCAAGGCGGCCCGCGATGCGGCGGTCGAACGGCGGGTCGCGGCAGGAGGTTCGGCGCACAAGAGCGCGCCTGACGTACGCCGCACGCCCAATCTCTCCGACGAGAAGCGGATCGCCGCCCAACGCCTTGCCTGCGAATTGATCGAGCGGCTGGACCCGCTGATCGATCTTGGCCTTGGCTACATTTCGCTCGACCGCAGCACGCCGACGCTCTCCTCCGGAGAGCTGCAGCGCTTGCGGCTTGCCACGCAATTGTCGTCACAGCTTTTCGGCGTGGTCTATGTGCTTGACGAGCCTTCGGCAGGGTTGCACCCGGCAGATGGCGAAGCCTTGCTCACCATCCTCGAGCGTCTCAAGGCTGCGGGCAACTCCCTGTTCGTCGTCGAACATGATCTCGACGTGATCCGCCGCGCGGAATGGCTCGTCGATGTCGGGCCAGGAGCCGGGGAAAAGGGCGGTGAAGTCCTCTACAGCGGGCCGATAGAGGGGCTTGCCGACGTCGAGACTTCGATCACCCGCCGCTACCTGTTCGCAGAGCCGCTCCGCAGTGAGCGCACACCGCGCGATCCCAAGGCATGGCTACGCCTGGAAGGGATCAGGCGGAACAATCTCCATGGTCTCGACGTCGAGTTTCCCATCGGCTGCTTCACCGCTGTCACCGGCGTTTCGGGATCGGGCAAATCCAGTCTTGTCAGTCAGGCGCTGCCCGAGCTCGTCACGGAACAGCTCGGCGGCTCCCCCGTGGCCGAGGAGGAGGATATCGATCCGCTGCTCGATGTTGCGCAGAACGACACTGAAGGACGCATTGTCGCAGGCATGGAGCATGTTCGCAGGCTGGTGCGGGTCGATCAGAAACCGATCGGCCGCACGCCGCGCTCGAACCTATCCACCTACAGCGGCATGTTCGACCATGTGCGGCGGATCTTCGCTGATACGCCGCTCGCCCGCCGGCGGCACTACAGCCCGGGAAGGTTCTCGTTCAACGTCGCGCAAGGCCGCTGCCCTGTGTGCGAGGGCGAGGGATACGTCATGGTGGAGCTGCTGTTCCTGCCGAGCGTTTTTGCCCCGTGCTCGACCTGTCATGGCTCTCGCTACAACCCGCAAACGCTCGAAGTCGAATGGAACGGGCGCAATATCGCCCAGGTGCTCGAACTGACGGTTGACGATGCGTGCGATTTCTTCGCTGGCGAGGCATCTGTGATGCGCTCCCTCGACGTGTTGCGGGAGATCGGTCTTGGCTATCTGAGGCTCGGTCAGCCGGCGACCGAGCTGTCTGGCGGGGAGGCGCAGCGCATCAAGCTGGCGACTGAACTGCAACGCGCTCAACGCGGCAACACGATCTACATCCTCGACGAGCCAACTTCGGGGCTTCACCCCTCCGATGGCGACCGGCTGATGCAACACCTGCAGGGCCTCGTAGACGCCGGCAATACCGTCGTAGTCGTCGAACATGACATGCGCGCCATCACACAGGTGGACTGGATCATCGACCTGGGACCGGGGGCCGGGGAAGATGGGGGCCGTATCGTTGCCAGCGGCGTCCCTGGCGTCGTTGCGGAAGCGGAAGGCAGTCTCACCGCCCGCTATCTCAAGGCGGCGCTGTAGGTCGTAAATCTGGCCGAACGCACGTTCGATCAGGTGCATCTCAACCACACGTTGGAATGGGTCGAATCTGGAAGCGGGAGCCGGCGATGTGTCACCGCGGTTGACGCGGCTTAGGGTTTGAGTGCCCGTCAGGTGCGCCGTGTTCGTGTGATACGCGGCGTGGCGGACGGCCAATCGCTGGCCATCCGCCACGCTCGCTTTGTGCGGACCTTCCCTAGGGAGAGGGCCCTCTCATGGTTTCGTCGAAACGCCCCGCCTTAATTCCCTGCTGCGGGCGCTGCGCCGACACCTTCTGCGATTTCCTCAACGAGTTTGGCACAGAAGGCGGGCAAATCATTGGGATCGCGGCTGGTAACAAGGCCGTTGTCGACCACGACTTCCTCACTGGTCCATGCACCGCCGGCGTTCTCGATATCGACCTTCAGTGTCGGGTAGGACGTCAAGGTGCGACCCTCAAGCACGCCCGCCTCGATCAATGTCCAGGGTGCATGGCATATAGCCGCAACAGGTTTTTTCTGATCGAAGAAAGCCCGGATAAAGCCAATTGCCTCGACGCTGCCGCGCAGCTTGTCGGCACCGACAGTCCCTCCGGGCACAACAAGTCCGTCGAAATCGTCGGCTTTCACCTCGGAAAACGTCTTGTCGATAGTATAGCTGGCGCCCTCGTCAAGATCGCTATTGACTGTGCGAGCCTCGCCCGGTTCAAAACTGACCACGGTCACTTTGCCACCAGCGTCCTCGACAGCTTGCTTGGGCTTCGAGAATTCTGGTTCTTCCGTCCCTCGGGGTGCGATCAGAATGGCAATCGATTTGCCTTCCAAAGTCATAATTTATTTCCTATTCCGTCGAAGACTAAGGTCAGGTGCCCGGCTTGAGCACGACCTTCGTCCAGCCAGCATCGCGCTCGTCAAAATGCTTGTAGGCGTCTGGTGCCTGATCGAGCGGCAGTCGGTGCGAGATGATTTGGGCAGGATTGGCCCGGCCTTGCTCGATAAGCTTCATCAGTCGCCGGTTGTAGTGCTTTACATTGCACTGGCCGGTGCCGATCTTCTGGCCCTTGAACCAGAAGTTGCCGAAGTCGAACGCCATCTTGCCTTCCTTCTGGAGATCGTCGGGCGCGTTCGGGTCTTCCGGAATAAACACGCCGACGACACCGATTCCGCCGGTGGCCTTCGTGCTTTTGACGAGGCAGTTCATCGTGTAATTGCTGCGCTCCTTGCCGTGCCGATCGCAACACTGATACCCGACCGCTTCGACCCCCCGGTCGGTCCCGAGGCCGCCGGTCGCGTCAAGGATCTGCTGGGCGGGATCGCCCTTGCGCATGTCGATCGGAATAGCGCCTATCGCCTCGGCCAGTTTCAGGCGGTCATCGTGAGAATCGACCACGAAGATCTGAGAGGCACCGCGAATTTCGGCTGAGTGCGCGGCCATCAATCCGACAGGACCGGCGCCGTAGATCGCGATGCTTTCGCCAGGCAGGAAACCCGACAGTTCAACGCCATGCCAACCGGTCGGGAAGATGTCGGAGAGCATGACATAGTCATCCTCCTTCTCCTCAGCGTCCTCAGGCAGCTTCAGACAATTGAAGTCCGCATAAGGAACGCGCATCAACTCGGCCTGACCACCTTGCCACGGACCCATCTCGGCAAAGCCATACGCTGCGCCGGCGGTTCCAGGGTTGGTCGTGAGGCAGAAACCCGTCAAACCGCGTTCGCAATTTTCGCAGAAACCGCAACCGACATTGAACGGCATGCACACGCGATCGCCCTTCTTGATACGATCTACGGCAGAGCCGACTTCGATGACCTCGCCAAGGTTTTCGTGACCGAAGACCCTGCCCTTCTCGAAGCTGGTACGGCCCTCATACATGTGAAGGTCCGACCCGCAGATATTGGTGGTGGTCAGCCGGATGATAACATCGGTCTGCTTTTCGATCTTGGGATCATCGATGGTATTGACAGAAACATCTTTGGGCCCGTTGTACACGACAGCTTTCACGGATCTTTTCCTTTCGCAGCTCTTCTCAACGCGGAATCAAATCGAGAGCTTGGTGATGATCCGCTCCATCGCAACGGCGGAGGACATCGCCCTTCCAAATGATCTCAGTTTCCTGAACCTTCTGCTACCTGAGAGGTTCCTTCCCGTAGGGCTATCCCTGGGATCGATTCACGGCGGTTTTCAGAATGACTGGGCCAGAATGGCCGAATAACGCTCTAAACGGAGGCGACCCGCGCCGCGCGGGAGGCGCGCCCGCCGCCGTCGACTGAACCGCCGTCGACTAGGGTCTGTTAGCGCCTGATCCAATCGAGGGCTGCGGCGAGACAGAGGACGCCGAGGAAACTGACAGCAGTCTTCTCGTAGCGGGTGGCGACGGCGCGCCACTCCTTCAATCGAGCCCACAAACGCTCGACCCGGTTTCGGTTGTTGTAGATCCAGTCCGGGCAGGCAACGGGCGCTTCGTGGCGAAGCGGCGGGATCGCAGGTCGGGCTCCCATGTCCCAGACGTGCTGGCGGAAGGCATGACTGGTATAGCCGCGATCGGCCACGACCCACTTCGGAACGCCGGGCAGGTTGTCCAGCAGCGGAACGGCGTGCGGCAGTTCGTGGGCTTGTCCAGGCGCCAGACGGAAGGCCATCGCGCGGCCCGCGCCGTCGGCCATCACGCAGGCCTTGGTGCCATAGCCGCCACGAGATCGGCCAAGCGCTTCACGGCCGTCTCGCTCTTTCGCAGATCCCCCTTCCGGCTGGCACCCGCTGCCTTCTGGTGCGCCCGGATGTTGGTTCCATCCAGGAACACCATGCCGAGCCGGACGCCACGCTCCTGAACCAACGCCAGCAGCCTCTCCCAAACCCCGAGCCGTGCCCACCGGATGAAGGTCTGAGCCGCCATCCACCAGGGCCCGAACTCCGCCGGCAGTGACCTCCACTTCGCCCCGTTCTGATGACGCCAGAGGATGGCCTCGATGGTTCGTCGCAGGTGCGGGCTCGGCACCTTCGCGTGCGGGCGGCACGCCTCGATCAACGGTTCCAGTTCAGCCCACTGTTCGTCGCTCAGCATCTCAGCTCTCCCTTGGCGGAAAAGCCACCGACATAGAGTCAGGTGCAGGCGCTAACAGGCCCTAGTCGAGCGTCTGCCCGTCCTGGTCGCGCAGATCGTTGTGGATCGCCACCGCGGCGCGCGAGCCGGTGCCCATCGCCGTGCCGATCTGGTCCAGCCCATCGACCGCGTCGCCGGCGGCATAGACCCCGTCCAGGCTGGCGCGCTGGTGGGGATCGGTCGCATAGCACTGGCCGCCGACCAGATCGGTCCCCAGCATCCGCCCCAGGTCGTTGCGGGTGTGCGATCCCAGCGCGGCATACAGCGTGTCCATCACCTCGGTCTGCCCGTCGGCCAGCGTCAGCACCACCCGGTCGCCCGAGAAGTCGAACCCCGAGACGGGTGCCGCGACGACGCTGATCCCGGCCGCGTCGGACTGCGCCTGGGCGTCGGGGTCCAGCCCCTCGCCGGTCAGCGAGATCATCACGATGTCCGGGCTGTAGGTGCGCAGGAACAGCGCCTCGGCCAGGGCGTGTCGGTCGCCGCCCAGCACGCCGATGCGCTTGCCGGTCTGTTCGAACGCGTCGCAGATCGGGCAATAGCGCAGCAGGCCGCGGTCGACGGCGTCGGCGTGCACGTCCTCGGGGACCGGCGGGCGGTGGTTGACCACCCCGGTCGCCAGCAGGACGGTGCGGGCGGTGATCGGGCCTGCGTCGGTCTGGGCGGTGAAGAGCCGGCCGTCGCGCCGCAGCCCGGTGACTTCCCCTCGGCGCAGATCGGCCCCGTAGCGTCGCGCTTGGTCGGCCATGTTCTCCAGCAGGTCGGCGCCGACCACGCCCTGCGGATAGCCCGCGTGGTTGTGCGACCGCGGGACCATCTTCAGCCGCCCCTCGCCCTTGTCGACCAGCACCACCTTGCGGTGGAAGCGGCCCAGATAGATGGCCGCGGTCAGGCCGGCCGGGCCGCCCCCGACGATCAGGCAGTCAATCCGTCCGGCGGTGGGGGCGTCTGGCATCGGGTCTCCTTCTGCGCGGGTAGGGCGCGACGGGGCGGGGCAAGGGGGTTCAGCACATCCGCAACTCGCCGTCGATGCGAATCGTTTCACCGTTTAGATAGGCGTTCTCGACGATGAAGGCGGCCACCGGTGACTCGAAAGCCGTGGCTCTAGAATACGAGTTTCCTGTCCCCGATCTCAAATAGAAAAAGCAGAGAAGGTTGGATTTGAGACCCATCCCCTCCGCCATCCGCATACGTCAAGACGGTGCCGGCACGATCCGCGATACCTGCGGTGTGCGAGCTGATGTTCGAACATAGTGAATCAGGTGTTCGCGCCTGCCACTTCAGAAAGTCACTCGTGACGGGCAGGCTCGATACGAACGCGATCAGGCCGTTTCCGCAGCCGACCTCGACACTGACGAGTGCCCGTTATCGACAGCTGCAAATCGTCGGCGTGCCATTAAGCCGGCACCGCCGCGCCCGGCACCGCGCTCTAAGGCTCAGCCGCGCGCGAACGCCTGCGCCGCTGCCTCGGCCACGCCCTGGTCCTGCTTGCCGGTGCCGCCCGACACGCCCACCGCGCCGATCACCGTCTCGCCCACCTTGATCGGCACGCCCCCGGCGAAGATCATCACCTTGCCGTCGTTGAGGCATGGATGCCGTAGAAGTCGGCGCCCGGCTGGGCGAGATTCGCAAGCGCCTTGGTCTCGACGTCGAACGCGCGCGCCGTCCATGCGTTGCCGATCGCGATGTCGACGCTGCCGCGCCACGCATCGTCCATCCGCGCAAACGCCAGGAGGCAGCGGCCCGCGTCGACCACCGCGATGTTCATCGGGTTGCCGATCCGCTCGGCTTCCGCGATCCCCGCATCGATGATTGTCCGCGGGTCGTTGAGGTCGAGTGTCTGGGTGGTAAGCATGGCGTGTCTCCTTGGCCAGTTCGTGGAAAACCGCTCAACACACGCCACCGCGCCCAGGGTTCCCCCCCAACCCGGGCGATGAGAGCGACGCGCTAGCGTGCCGAACGTTCCGCTATTTCGCGGCCAGCAGGGTGAACTTGTAAATCTGCGGCGGTTCGGAAAACAGTTCTTCTGCCTTGTCCATCAGTGCGGCGGCAACCTTGCCGTCAAGATGGGCCTGCCGATCTTCCTCTGTGTCGAACGTATCGAAGATCGCGTACGCACCGGGACCTTCCTCGATCGCATACCAGGTCAGAGTGCCCGGCTCAGCTTGAACGAGCGGCAAAGCCGAGGTCAGGAAATCAGCGACATCGCTTTCTTTTCCGGGCTTGGCCTTCAGTGGTACATACAGGGCAAGTTTGGGCATAAATGACTCCTCGAGTGAAACGGGCAGATATCATTCCGCAAAGTAACGGACGAGCGGGCCGGTACGTTCCCCATGAGGCGGAGCACACGCGGCCCCGCCTCCTCGTCGAAATCAGAACTCCTGTGCGGTCGGCCGGATGACGATCGCGTTGACGTCGACGTCATCAGGTTGTTCGACAGCGAACGCGATAGCACGCGCCACGGATGCCGCCGGGATGGCCTGCTTGTAGAAGTCGAGCACCGTCTCGGCAGCAGTGCCCGACGTCGTGAACTTCAAATCGCTTTCGACAGCTCCAGGCTCGATTGACGTGACCCGAACCTTTTCACCCACCTCGTGGCGCAAGCCCTCGCTGATCGCGCTGACGGCGAACTTGGTGCCGGAGTAAACCGTGCCGCCCGGTGCGAAGACCTTGATGCCCGCAACCGAGCTCAAGTTGATGATGTGACCGCTGCCCTGCTCGAGGAAGCCGGGAAGGGCCGCCGCGATGCCGTAGAGCGTACCCTTCAGATTGACGTCGATCATCTGGTCCCACTCGTCGGTGTTGACCTCGGCCATCGGACGGATCGGCATCAGCCCGGCGTTGTTGATCAGCACGTCGAGGCGGCCGAAGTCGGCAATGATTGCGGCGACGACGGACTGGACCGCCGCCTTGTCGGTCACGTCCAGCGCGTAGCTACGTGCCGTGCCGCCCGTTGCGGCAATGTCCGCGACGACCTCGTCGAGCCTGTCCTTGCGCCGCGCGGCGATGGCCACCTTGGCGCCGCGTTCCGCGAGAAGACGAGCGGTTTCCGCGCCGATGCCGGTGCTGCCGCCGGTAATGAGAACGACCTTGCCTTCGATACCCTTGGTCATGACTGTATTCCTTCAAGTTAGTTGTTGATTTTTCGCCGGATCGCGGCCCCGCGCGAGCCCGCCCGGCCTGATGGGGTCACCGCGAGCGCAACAGGACGGGCCCAGCGCCCACCTTGATGCGGAGCAGCTCGTAGGGCTTGCGGCGCAGGTCTCGCCCGCCGTGGAAGCCGGGCTGGCGGTGGAGCTGGTTGGCGGTGAAGTAGAGATAGCCGTCGGTGCCGATCGACAGCGTATCGGGCCAGCTGATGCGCGGGTCGCTGACCAGCGTCGACCATCGGCCCTGGTCGAGCACGCGGATCGCGTTGTTCTCGTAATCGCCGGCGAACACGCGGCCTCGGTCGTCTTCGGCGATACCGTCCGAGGCACCTTTGCGTCCCAGGCTGCGGACCGCGCGGCCCAACTCCTCCTCGGACACCGCGGGATCGCGCAGCATCGCCGTGGGCACCGCGTGCAGCGTGCGGCCCGACAGTGGACCGTAATACAGCAGGCTGCCGTCGGCGCTGAGCGCAATCGCGTCGCTGGCGATCGCGACCGGCGTCGCGGGGCCGTCGGCCGGGCGGTTCATGAGAACCGCGCCGTCGGCTACCGGGGTGAAGCCGGGCTCGGGGTTGGTCGTCACATGGTTCGACAGGTGCCGGATCGCACGCCCGCTGGCGATATCGACGACGATGATGCCGCCGACGCCCGCGTTGCTACTGTCGGTGATGTAGGCAACGCCCTCAGCCCCTTGGCGCAGATCGAAGCGCACGTCGTTGAGGTAGGTCGTGGGTAGCACCACGCTGGGCGGCAGGACGATCGTCTTCACCACCCGGTCGGTCGCAAGGTCGATTGCCACCAGCTTTGCACCACCGGCCTGTGGTTGAGAGAATTTGGGCGCAGCCGTGTCGAGCACCCAGAGGCGATTGGCGCCGTCTGTCACCACGCTCTGCACCGAGATGAAATGCCCCGCCGGGTCGGCCGGATCGGGCCGGTTGGTCGTGGCGTCGGGATAAGGCACCGCCTTGCCGTCGACCAACTCGGCCACGGTGAACGGCGCGTTGTCGCCCCATTGCGGGAAGTTGACGAAGATGCGCCCGTTGGGGGCGACGGTCACGCCCGTCGGCATCGCGCCATCGAAGATAGCGATCTGTTCGATCTGGGGCGCGGATGCACCCTCCCGGGTCGTCGCGCAGGCGGCGAGCGAGAGGGCAGCGCTAGCGGCCAGAAGCAGTTTGACGGAGATTTTCATGACGTCATCTCCTTGAGAATGCGGCCCGCTTCGTGGGGCTCGGACCGGAGATATTGCGGGGGCGCCTTTACCGATGCGCCAAGCGCGGCGGCGGCGTGCCAGGGCCAACGCGGATCCCACAGCGCAGCGCGGGCAATCGCTATGGCGTCGGCATGCCCGTCTTCGAGAATGCGCTCCGCCTGCTGCGGCTCGGTGATCATGCCGACCGCCACGACTGGCATGGCAACCGCGCCCTTGACCGTCCTGGCCAGCGGCACCTGATAGCCGGGACCGACCGGGATCTGCTGGCGCGGGTCGAGCCCGCCGCTGGAAACGTGGATCGCCGCGCAACCGCGCCGCTCCAGCTCCTGTGCAAACCTTGCGGTTTCCTCCGCCGTCCAGCCGCCTTCGACCCAGTCGGTCCCCGAAACGCGGACGGTCACCGGGCGGTCGGCCGGAAACGCTTCGCGCACGGCATCGAACACTTCGAGCGGGAACCGCATCCGGTTGTCGAGGCTGCCGCCGTATTCGTCGCCGCGCCGGTTGGAGATCGGCGAAAGAAACTCGTGGAGCAGATAGCCATGCGCGGCGTGGATCTGGACGGCTTCGATGCCGAGCCTGCCGGCGCGCCGGGCGGCATCCGCGAACGCCTCCCGGATGCGGGCAAGCCTTGACTTGTCCACTTCGACAGGGGGATGGTCGTCCGGAGCGAAGGGAACAGCGCTCGGCGCCACGGTCTGCCAACCATTCTCCGCATCGGGGGCGATCTGCGTTCCGCCGTGCCACGGCTTGGCGCAGCTCGCCTTGCGGCCGGCATGGGCCAGCTGGATGATCAGCGGCATGTCCGACCAACGGCGCACACTTTCGAGCACGCTTCGCATCGCCGCTTCGGTGCGGTCATCGTACAGGCCGATGTCACCGTAGGTGATGCGCCCTTCCGGGCTGACCGCGGTCGCCTCTATCGTTAGCGCGCCCGCGCCCGAGAGCGCCAACTGGCCGAGATGCATCTGGTGCCAGTCGGTCATCGCGCCGTCGACTGCCGAATACTGGCACATCGGCGCGATGACGATGCGGTTGGCGAGCCGCAGCCCGCCAACCTCAATGGGTTCGAACAATTTCGCCATCACCATTCGCCCGTGTTGGACATGGAGGCCCAGGGTTCGGCCGGAGCCTTGTGTTCGCCCTTCTGCAGCAGTTCGATCGAGATCCCGTCCGGCGAGCGGACGAACGCCATGTATCCGTCACGCGGGGGGCGATTGATCGTCACGCCGTCCGCCTGCAGCCGCGCGCACGTTTCGTAGATGTCGTCGACCCCGTAGGCGAGGTGGCCGAAGTTGCGGTCCCCGGTATAAGTCTCGGCAGGGCTGCCGTCCTCGGGCGGCCAGTTGTACGTCAGCTCGACCTCGGCATCGCCCTGCTCGCCGTCGCCGCGGAAATCCTCGTCGGCGGCAAGGTAGATCAGCGTGTAACGCCCGGCTTGGTTCTCCATGCGCCGGGTCTCCTTGAGACCCAGCAGCGTGAAGAAACGGATCGCCGCCTCGGGATCGGCGACGCGCAGCATGGTGTGGAGATAGCGCATGATCAGGCGACCTTGTCCTTGAGGGCTTCCATTACGAGCTCCGCGGTGCGGGTAGCGCTGGCGGGGTTCTGGCCGGTCACCAGATTGCCGTCGCGCAGGGCGAAGGGGGCAAAATCGGGGCCGCCTTCGTGCTTGCCCCCAAGTTCCTTGAGGCGCGTTTCGAGCAGGAACGGCACCGCCTGATCGAGGCCGACCGCGCGTTCCTCGCTGTCGGTGAAGCCCGCGACACGGCGGCCAGCCACGAGGGGCGTGCCATCGGCCTTCTTCGCCGAGACCAGCCCTGCCGGTCCATGGCAGACGGCGGCGACGATCTTGCCTTCGCGGTCGAAGCGTTCGACCAGGCGGGCCAGTTCGTCGCTGCCGGGGTAATCGAACATGGTGCCGTGGCCGCCGGGCAGGAACAGCGCGTCGTAGCTGGCGGGATCGATGCTTGTGAATACAGGGGTGCTGGCAACCTCGGCCTTCAGGGCCTCGTCCTTCAGATAGCGTTCGACCGAAGCGTCGTTCTCGCCGTCGGCGTTGACGCTGCGCTGGTCGACGGGGATGGCGCCGCCCTTGATCGAGGCCAGCGTCACCTCGGCGCCCGCATCGCGGAAGGCATAATACGGGGTGGTAAGTTCCTCGAGCCAGACACCCGTCGGTTCGGTGCCAGGGGTCATGCGGTCGGCGGAGGTGTTCACTATAAGTATGCGGCTCATCGTCAATTGTCCTTTTCCATTAATGCTGGGAGCACGAGCGAACACACCCGATGCAGCCGAAACTGCCGCAATTGTAGCGGTGAGTGTCTGCAGCAGTTGGCGGCGATTTTGCATTCGATCATTTCTTTCGGCGACCTAAATACGCATGGAACGGCATCATGAAATCCAAAGGGAATGGCGGGCCGCCATAAATCTGCTTATGGAACCGGAATGTCCCTCCTGCAGTTGCGCACTTTCGTCGAAGTCTACCGCCGTCGTTCATTGAGCGAAGCGGCACGGGCGATCGGCATCACCCAGCCTGCGGCCTCGCAACACATCGCCTCGCTCGAGGCGCAACTGGGCCATCCCTTGTTCGATCGACATTCGCGGGGTGTTCGACCAACAGCGATTGCCGACGATCTCGCGGCTTCGGTCGGAAGCAGCCTCGACACAGCGGAATCGGCGCTGGCCAGCGCGCGGGCCCGATCGTCCCGCCTTTCCGGCACGGTCCACATCGCCGCGCCGTCCGACCTGCTGGGCGAAATGATCACGCCCCGGCTGGCCCCGCTGCTGGATGCGGGGCTAGACCTGCGCCTGCATATCGGCGGGCGCGAGGCGCTCTACGCCCTGCTGCTCGAGGACAAGGTGCACTTGGCCGTCACCGCCTCGCAACCCGAAGAACCGCGGCTGGCCTTCCATGCGCTGGGCGAAGAAGAGCTGCGCGCCGTCGCCTCGCCCGCCATGGCGAGGCGGATTGCCGAATTGCCGCTTGCCGACGGGCTCAACCGGACGGCCCACCTCGCCTACGACCTCGACCGGCCGCTGCTGCGAACCTGGCTCCATGCAAACCAGATCGAGCTGACGAGCCAGCCCGCGTTGACCGCGCCCGATCTGAGAGTATTGCGATCGGGATTGTGCGCGGGTCTCGGCTGGACGGTGATGCCCGGCTATCTCACCCGCAGCGAACGCGCTGCCTGCACGCTGATCGAGATACCCGCCCCGGTCACGGTGCCGCGCAACGCTTACTACCTCGTCTGGGCACGCTCATCGCTGCGACACCCGCGCGTGGCGATGGCTCGGGACGCCCTGATTGCTGCACTCCGAACATAATTGTGGCCACGCCTGTTGGGCCGTGAGCGCAATGTCGGGTCTGAACCAATTGAGCGCTGGCGGAACGAATGGCGGCTTTCGGGATCGTCCGCGACAAGGCCGAACGACCGAATTTGGGGCGCATCGCTGTCGAACTGGCTCCCCGCCATGGCGAGGAGCCAGTCGGTCAGATTTCGGTGCCTTCTGCAAGGGTGAGGGCATCTTCAACATCGACGCCGAGGTAGCGGACCGTGTTTTCGATCTTCGTATGCCCAAGAAGAATTTGCACCGCCCGCAGATTGCCTGTCGCCTTGTAGATGATCGACGCCTTTGTCCGCCGGAGCGAATGAGTGCCATATTCTTCTCGGCGGAGGCCGATGCCAGTAACCCACTCATCGACCAAGCGAGCATATTGGCGGGTGCTCAGGTGTGCGGAGTGATCGATCCGGCTCGGAAATGCGAAATCGTGGAGAGCACCTCCTCGACGGTCCAGCCATGCCAAAAGGCTGCCCCTGGCGTCAGCCGTCAACTCGAACTGGACGGGCCGACCTGTCTTCTGCTGGATCACGATCGCCCTTGTCCGGATCTGCCCGCCGACCACAAGTTCGCCGATCTTGATTTTTACCACGTCACAGCCGCGCAGCTTGCTGTCGATCGCCAAGTCGAACAGCGCACGATCCCGAACGCGTCGATGCTGGTCTAGGAAAAAGCGGATCGCCCAGACCTGTCGCGGTTTCAGCGGTCGCTTGGCTCCAACCTTGCGCCCGGCGTTCCATGCCCGCCGGTCGTATGCGCCAGGGTCATATTCAGACATTCCCATTGGTTTTCTCCTTTGGCCGGTAGTGGCCAATGAGAAAACGATGAACAGGCACCTGCCGCTGGCCGATAGGCGAATGTCCCCTTTGGAGTCAGATTACGTAGATTGCAGTCGCTCACGCGGAGTCAGCCGCCTAAAATCAGGCGCGTCGGTCACACCAGCGCCTTGCCGATCGAGGCCCCGCCGTCGATGAACAGGGTCTGCCCGGTGATAAAGGCGGCATCCTCTCCCATCAGGAACGCGATCCCCGCCGCGATTTCATCGGGTTTGCCGAAGCGCCCCATCGGCACGCCCGAGAGGTAACGCTTCTCGCCTTCGGAGCCGGGCTGGTTGTTGGCGCGGAACAACTCGGTTTCGGTCGGCCCCGGAGCGACGGCATTGACGGTGATTCCCGTGGTTGCCAGTTCCAGCGCCCAGCTGCGCGTGAAGCTGATGAGCGCCAGCTTCGCGGCGGCATAGGCCGTGCGCTCGGGCGCGCCGAGGACGGTCAGGCTCGAGATGTTGACGATGCGGCCCCATCCCCGCACGCGCATGCCGGCAAGGATCGCCTGGACCGCCTGCACGGTGGGATGGAGGTTGACGCGCAGCACTTCATCCAGCGCGGGCAGTTCCACTTCGCCCAGCTTCTGCGGGCGGACAAGGCCGACATTGTTGACCACGCCGTCAAAGGCATGGGTTGCGGCCAGATCGCGCAGCGTGGCCTCGGTTGCTTCGGTATCGCCAAGGTCAAGGCGCACCAGCGTGCCGGGAAAAGCGTCCATGGCATGACGGGCGATGCCCACGACATGGTGTCCGGCATCGGCAAGGCGGTGCGAGAGAGCAAGGCCGATGCCCTTGCTGGCGCCGGTGACAAGGAACGTGCGGGACATGAGAGGCTCCTGCGGGAAAAACTTGCCCCGGACGCGGGTGGGGGGAGATTTTGGGGTGTTCGAGCGTCCGGGGCGGGAGGTTACGGCCTCAGGCCGCGATGGCACTCGCCTTGCGCAGCGCGGGGAGCATGTCCTCCGGCTCGGGACGGCGGGTGTAGTCGGGGTTGACCTCGGCATAGAGGATCGTGCCGTCCTGGCCGATCACGAAACGTGCGGGCATCGGCAGCGTCCAACTGGGATCGCCGTTGAACATCGGCAGGTCGTTCTTGAGGCTCTTGTAGAGATCGACGAGATAGTCGGGCAGTTCGAAGCGCAGGCCGAAGGCGGCGGCGACGTCGTTGTGCGTGTCCGACAGGATCGGGAACGAGAGTCCGTTCTGACGAACCGACTTGCGGCTGTTGGGCGCGCTCTGCGGAGAGATCGCCACCAGGCTGGCACCGAGCCCGGTAAACTGGGGCAGGCCGCCTCAAGCGCCTGAAGCTCCATGTTGCAGTACGGGCACCACACACCGCGATAGAAGCTGACCACCAGCGGCCCCTTCTCCAGCAGCGCAGCAGAGGAAACCGGATTGCCCTCGGGATCGTGGAGCATGAAAGCAGGCGCCTTGTCACCGGCCTTGAGCGCACACGATGCCGCGCCCGAGGCAATTAGTTCGGCAGTGGCGCGGTGCATTGTCGCAATGACTTCGGGCGGTACATTGTAGGGCGGCTTTCCGGCTTCGAAATCGGCCTTGAAGGCATCGAGCTTGGCTTGCAGGGTCATGATACAGGGTCTTTCTTGCTGGGGGCGATGGAAGGATTTTGTCGCACTGCGCGTGACGGCGGCAGTCGCGGCGAGCGACTAGGCATCATTCCGCTGCGGAATGTTCGTGGGCACGTTGAAGCCGCGGATAGTCGGTGTAGCCATGGGCATCGCCGCCGTAGAACGTGCTGCGATCGTAGGCGTTGAGCGGGGCGCCCTCGCGCAGCCGGTCAGGCAGATCGGGGTTGGCGATGAAGGCGCGGCCGAAGGCAACCGCATCGGCATCGCCCGCCTTCAGGATCGCCTCGGCACTCGGTCCGTCGAACCCGCCCGCGGCAATGATCGTCCCGCCAAACGCGGCGCGCAGGTGGCGAGCGGCAACCGCGTCAGTCTCTGCGATCAGCTCGGTGCCGCGAATGCGCGGTTCGACGACGTGCAGATAGGCGATCCCCAGCGCGTCAAGCCGGCCCGCCACATACCCGAAGGTCGCGGGCGGATTGCTGTCGTGCATCGACCCGTACGTGCCGCTTGGGCTGAGCCGAACGCCCACCCGATCGGGTCCGAACGCACCCATCGCCGCCTCGGTTGCTTCCAGAAGGAAGCGTGCGCGGTTTTCGATCGGGCCGCCGTAATCGTCGGTGCGGTGATTGGTGCGGTCCTGCAGGAACTGGTCGGGCAGATAGCCGTTGGCGCCGTGGATCTCGACACCGTCGAAACCGGCCGCCTTGGCGCGCGCCGCCCCCTCGCCGAAGCGGGCGATGATGGCGGGAATCTCATCCCGCTCAAGCGCGCGGGGCATCGAAAAGGGCACTTCGCCGTCCGGACCGTAGGCATGGCCCTGTGCCGGGATTGCCGACGGAGCCACCGGGGCCTTGCCGCCTGGTTGCAGTGATACGTGCGACCGGCGCCCCACATGCCACAACTGCATGACGATCTGCCCGCCTTGCGCATGAACGGCATCGGTCACCCGGCGCCACCCGGCGATCTGGGCATCGTCATAGATCCCCGGCGCGCCGGCATAGCCATAGCCCTCGCGCATCACCGGCGTCGCTTCCGAGACGATCAGCCCACCCTGGCTGGCGCGCTGGGTATAGTATTCTACCATCAGGTCGCTCGGCAGGTCGCCGGGATCGGAGCGCATGCGGGTCAACGGGGCCATGACCACGCGGTGGCCAAGTTCCAGCGCCCCGGCCTGAATTGGCGTGAAGAGTTTGGACATGAAGGTTCTCCTTGAAAACGCGGAAGCGTCGCTCAGTCCTGCGGGACCAGCGCTTCTGTGCGGGCGATGGCGCGCTGCACGGCGGGACGGCTTTCGATACGGGCGTACCAGCGGGCCACATGGGGCGTCTGGTCGAAGTCGATGCCGGGAAAGGCGCGGCGCCACAGCCAGCCAAAGTGCGTGATGTCGGCAATGGAAAAGCTGTCTCCGGCGACGAAGGGGCGATCGGCCAGCACCGCATCGAGCAGGCCCAGCGTGCGGCGTGCCTCGGCCGAGAAGCGCTCGATCGCGATCGGTTGCGGCTCGGCGGCAAAGCGCAGGAAGAAGCCGGCCTGACCGAACGCCGGGCTTAAGCCAGAGGCGTGGAAGAACAGTTGCTCGAACACGCGGCCGCGGCCTTGCGCATCGGTCGGAATCAGTTTGCCGGTTGTTTCGGCCAGATGGACGAGGATCGCGGCGCTTTCGGTAAGAACGAACCCGTCCTCGACCAGCACCGGTACCTTGCCACCGGGATTGAGCGCGAGGAAGGCATCGGCCTTCTGCTCGCCCTTGCGCACGTTGACCGGGTGAAGGGTGTAGTCGAGGCCGAGCTCCTCGAGCGCGATGGGAACCTTGACGCTGTTGGGCGTGGCGAAGGCGTAGAGGTCGATCATGGGCGGTGTCCTTTGGAAAGGGGCGAACAGGTCAGGGACGGGAAGCACGCAGGCGCTGCAGAACAGGCGCAGCAGCCACGATCAGCGCGCCAACCGCGTTCCCGGTGTCGAGAAACAGGATCACCCCATCGAACACCGATGGGATTCGATGCAGGCGAGATAGGCAGGCGAGCATGGCGGCGGCCCTTTGGCGAAGAGGCTGCCCCGGACCGTCCGAAGCAGCAGGCCCTCAGATGCCTCACCGACGCTGGACATGGCAGATGGCGTGCGGCAATAGACGTCATTCCATTTTGGAATAAGGCCATTCAGGAATAGGGAATGCCGCGATGGACCGATTTCAGGCGATGACGACTTTCGTGCGGGTAGTGGAGACCGGATCGTTCTCGGCCGCCGCGCGCCAGCTCAATGTCGGCCAGCCCGCCGTCTCCAAGACCATCGCCGCGCTGGAAGACCGCCTGCAGGTGCGCCTGCTGATCCGCTCGACGCACGGCCTGACGGCAACCGAGGCGGGGGTGCGCTTCTACGAACGCGCCAAGGCCGCCGTTACCGAGGCGGACGAGGCCGAACTGGCCGCGCGCGGTGCCGGATCGGGGCTGGCGGGCACGCTGCGCGTATCCGCTGCCACCACCTTTGCGCGTCTTCATATCGTGCCGCTCCTGCCGCGGTTCCTCGAGATGCACCCCGATCTGGCGGTGGACGTGATCCTCGACGATCGGGTGATCGACCTGGTGGCCGAAGGCGTGGACGTTTCGCTGCGCATGGGCGCTCTGCCCGATTCCTCCGCCGTCGCCCGCAAGCTGGCGACCGGCGCGCGCTCGGTACTGGCCACGCCCGCCTACCTCGCCCGTGCCGGAACGCCGACGAGCCCGGCCCAACTCGCCGAGCATCAAGCCGTGGTCTACAGCCAGCTCGCCAATAGCTGGAGCTTTACGCGCGCGGGCGCGCAAGTCTCCGTTTCGGTAAGCGGAAGGGTCCGCCTCAGCGCTGCCGAGGGCCTGCGCGTGGCCGTGCTGGCGGACATGGGGCTGACCATCGCCTCGGACTGGATGTTCTCACCCGAACTGGAGAGCGGCGCGGTGGTAAGAGTCCTGCAGGACTGGTCGCTGCCACCGCTGGATCTGTGGGCCGTGTTTCCGAGCGGACGCATGGCCAGTGCGAAGGCACGGGCCTTTGCCGAGTTCGTCCAGAAGGCGATGAACGAGGAGCAGTCGACGGATGGCGCGCATTCCGGCGAAGCATAAACGCTATCGCCACGCGCCTTCGTCCGCGACTTAAGGGAATGGCCTACCTGGGTGGCACGCCGACCGATCACGGTGCGGCCTCACCCAAGGAGCCTTCCCATGTCCCGCTTTGAAACCTATCGCGATGCCTTTCCCCATGCCCGCCTGACCCGCAAGGACAACGGCGTCCTCGAAGTCGCGCTGCACAGCGATGGCGGCAAGCTGGTCTTCGACGGCCATGCCCATGAGGAATTCGTCGACCTGTTCCACGCCATCGGCGAGGATCGCGACAACCGCGTGGTCATCCTGACCGGCAGCGGCGATGCCTTCATGGACACGATCAGCCCCGACGGTTTCGATTTCTTCACGCCCACCGGCTACGACAAGATCCTGCGCGAAGGGCGAAAGGTGCTCTCCAACCTGCTCGATATCGAAGTGCCGATGATTACCGCGCTGAACGGCCCGGTGCGCTTGCACAGCGAATATGCCCTGCTCACGGACGTGATCCTCGCCACGCCCGAAACGGTGTTCCAGGACAAGCCGCACTTCGATTTCGGCATCGTTCCGGGCGATGGCGTCCACTTGCTCTGGCCCGAAGTGCTCGGCTCGATCCGTGGGCGCTATTTCCTGCTCACCCGCCAGGAACTGGACGCGCAGACCGCAAAGGACTGGGGTGTCGTCAACGAGATCGTCCCGGCCGACCGCCTGCTCGCCCGCGCGCATGAAATCGCCGATAGCCTTGCCAGTCTGCCGCCGCTGACCAGTTGTTATACCCGCATCGCGCTGACCCAGCGCCTGCGCCGTCTGATCGACGAAGGCACCGGCTATGGCCTCGCGCTCGAAGGCATCAGTGCCGCCGAGGTCGCCCGTTCAATGAACGGTTGAACCGCCAGTCCGCCGTTTCTCTTGGGTGCGGCTTCCTATTCCCTTGGGGAATAATCTCTAGTCGCATCCCCTGTCTACGATGCCTTCACGCCAGGAGGCAAAACGCTTCTGTCACCACCGACATCGCCTCAATCCGAAAGGAAATTCCCATGACCAAGTTCACCGCATACACCGTCGAGACCGCCCCCGCAGCGGCCAAGCCGATCTTCGAGGGCGTCAAGTCCGCCTTCGGCTTCGTGCCGAACCTGCAGGCCCACATGGCCGAATCCCCCGAACTGCTCGCCGGCTATACGGCGCTCTGGGATCTGTTCTCGAAGTCGACGCTCAGCCCGATCGAGCAGCAGGTGGTCTACCTTACCGCCAACTTCGAGAACGAGTGCCATTACTGCATGGCGGGGCATACCTCGCTGGCCAGAATGATCAAGATGGACGATGCCACCATTGCTGCGCTTCGCGCCGGCACAACGCTGCCCGATGCCAAGCTGGAAGCGCTGCACGTTTTCACCGGCCTCGTGGTGCGCCAGCGCGGGTGGGTTTCGGATGCCGATACCGACGCTTTCCTGGCTGCCGGCTATACCCGTCAGAACGTCCTCGAAGTGGTGCTCGGCGTCGCGACCAAGGTGATGAGCAACTACACCAACCACATTGTTCACACCCCGCTCGACGATTTCATGAATGGCAATGAGTGGACCAAGCCGGTTCCCGAAGTCGCATGATCGCAACGTTCCGCCCGGCCAGGCGCCGGGCGGAACGTTATGGCGGGCATATCGTAGCGCGCTAGCAACCACCCCATCCCGGCTGCTGACGAACCTGCTCGGCAGGGGAAACCGGACTGACCGGAGTTCGGCGCGTCAAATCGGCTCTCGAACGGCTGACAAGGGCGCGTTGCTGCCAAAGTCCCCGCAATATTGGAGCAGCCGCTCTATTCCATCGTGACCAAGCGGTGAGGTGATTCACCAATGGGCATAACTGTCACCGACACTTGCCATCGTTCCGGCGGCTTTCCGCCCATGATGATGAGTATCGGCTCATGGGCCTGATAACGTTGGTCGGCAGCGATTTTTTCCATGGTGTGGTAATCGGAGCCGCTCGGTTCCGGCGATCCCCCCGGATGGAAGTGCCACTCCCCGAGGTAGTGCTGACCTTTATTCCAGCGCTCAGCCAGCAACTGCTTCAGGCCTGTCGGACTTCGTTTGAACCAGAACAGGCCAAACCCAGAGCCCTTCGGCTTGGGGGTTGCTTCGATCACGACGGCCGTATCGCCGCTTGGGTCGATGCTACCGATCAAGATGCCGCCCGTTTCTTTTCGACCGGCTTGTGCACACTCATCGATCATCGCCTGGAGAGCGGAATTCGAGATCACAACGTTGAAGCGATCATCGAGACTGCGAAACGCTAAGTCACCGTGATCAGACATCGATGACCTCCACGCCGTCACTCGCATTGCGTCGGAAGTAGCGCAGACACCGGGTAGAATCGATGATGGCGGCCCGGCAGAACTTACTGCCGAGTGCTGCCCACTGTTGGACATCATCTGAGGACGCTGGGAAAACAGGATGCCAGCAGCCAATGGCCTCGACGTTCGCCTCGTCGTGACGAACTGCGGGCGCACCTGCCTTAGCGAACCGGTTCTTGGCATCAATGACCGGGAAACTGCCTTCTTTGGCGCAGAATGCCAGTAATCCCTCAGCACCCCACGTCATTGATAGGCTGATGAAGGTCTTTTCATCCTGCCAGTCGAAGTCCGACAGGTGCTCAAGAGTGTCATCAGATCCAGTGCAGTCGACGATGACATCGTAACCCCGCACATTCTCGGCAAAATCAGAGGCCATGCCTCTGTCGAACCTCATTGGAAATGACTGCAGGGCGGCATTTGGCGATACCGCGTTCAGTTTGCGCACGAGGGCGTCAGCTTTGGCATGGCCGACATCATTCATCGAGAGAACGTGCCGCACGAGATTCCCGGTTACCAAAATCTCACCGTCCATAACTCCCACTCGATGGGCTCCGGCGCGGACGAGGTTCTCCGCGATCGCACTTCCGAGTGATCCGGCACCAACGATCAGGATTTTTTTGCTGCTAACTTCCGGCTCCACCCCTCCTCGAGATTGCAACTGATCCGGTGCCCAGTTTTCCGTTCGAAGCCAGTTCAAAGATTTGCTCGAGCCGGCGAGCTGGCGATCCCATAATTTCCGCGATTCCTCTCGGGGCCGGAAACCATCTCGCTTTTCTATTCGGCCCGCCAATGGCATCTTCCCTATGGCGAGCCAATGCAGCCGAGATGGCGCTTCGCCTACACGCTGTGAGTAAGGGAATCCGATCAGCAACTGATGCGTGGCAGTCTTCCGCGAGCCGGCACGGTAGCGGGCACCAGCACGCACCATGATATCTACCAAATCGACGTTGTGGGCCATCAGGACATCTCGCAGTTGAGCCCAAGTCTTGGGAGCATCCCACGGCTCACGAACAGGGAGCACAGGCACCAGCAGCCACACGGCGCCGATCGAACTCGGAGCTGCAGCCAGAGATGTCCCCCATTCGAAGCGGCGTATGGAGTTCGAGCGATCGTCCAGAAGCTCGGTTAGCGCCCAGGTTTTAGTGGCTCCGGGGACAGATGCGATACTCGCGAATCCCCAGCGTTCGCCCACACTCGCCGCCCAGTCGAGTCCCTCGAAAACCTCGCGGAAACCGAGTGTCAGCTTGGACCCTATCCCGACGCCGGCCGGAAGTTCGTTCGCAGCGCCTTCCTCAACAAGTGCGTCTGCGGCCGCCGCATCAATCCATTGTAGTAAGCGCCCCGTCTTCCAGAGGGCAGCCGCTGCCAACTCCCGCGGTTCGTCTTCCCACTGGTCTCGACCCAAGCCATCGATCGGACGCTCAAGGCAAGGTTTGCCGTCGCGCCACATCGCGCCAGGCTCCGGCTCTGGATTGTAATCCTGATGTCGAAACGTTGTTGCGATGCCGCCAACAGCGTCCGGATAGATGAAGACGCCATCGGCCGGCTGATTAGGGCCGATGACCACGCGCCATTTGGTTTCACCAGGCATGTGTTGGCTGGGGGCGACGGAAAGGTGCGTGACAATCGCTAGATGCCAACGCCCCTTTTCATCGATCTCCCAGTCACCCTCAACCCGGATGCGCGCCTCATCGCGGATTTGCTCAGCGATGGTTTGTAGAACTGGCGGCGTCACAGAATGATCAGGCGAATCGACCGGTGGTGCTTGGAACTGCCGCCTGAGCAGGAGCCGTGAAACCTGAGCGAGCGCGATCTCCACCCTGAGGTCCTGGGACCGGAAAGCGAGAGCCGAACAGTTCGCGCCACAGGCCAGCACTCTCCTGAGCATCCTGTGAAAGCAATGCTTCGCGGGCAGTTTCAGCAGCGCTCTCTGCCGCTGCGTGGAACGCCTTGAAGTCGTCGACAGCCAGGCGCTTCAGCACATCGTGCTCTGGCACGCCGTGATCGGCGAGCCGGGGCTTCATACCAGCTGCCGCAAGCAATGCCCAGGTATCCCGCATCGACTCGAAAACCTGAACAACCCCTTGGGCCATTGAGGTGGTGCCATCCTGCAAAACGTGCCCGATCATATGTTCGAGCGGGTAGCCTTTCGGATACTTAGGCAAGCTATTGCTGTTGGTCTGCCGCCACCATTTGATAGCACGGACGATATCAACGTAATTGCCATCGTTCGCTCGGTTCTTGGCAGCAGTCCATTGGATTTGTGCGAGGGGATGGGTACGGCCCCAGCCGTCGGCGTCGCGGTCCGGCAGCCAAAGCGGGTTCGGTTGCCACTTCTCACGCGGAGCATCTGCAAGCTCGACGATCTGTCGGCTGTCACCGAAAGGGCTGGGGACGAATGGTCGCCAATCTTCGTTCAACCGCCAGCTACGCGCTTCTTCCAGCGTATCGAGGGTTTCGACTGCTTGCGACCGATACAAACGCGTCATGAAATCGCGAGAATTCTGGTCGGACGGCAGCGCAGTGATCACCAAATCCATATCGACAAGCGACATCTCGATCCCAAATGAACGACCCTGCGGGCGCCACTTTCCGGGATACCACTTCTTCAGGAAGGGTATGAACCGATCCATCGCATCGCGGGCCGATTCAGTGGTGGAATCGATATTGGTGACCACGACAATGTCGACGTCTGGACGCTTGTCGCCCAGCGGCCGAACCGCCGTCGAACGGCGCACGCTTCCTTGAAGGAAAGTGGACACCACAAGCCCCTTCAAGTCGTCGTCCTGACTCAGCCGATTGCGAAGCGTCGTGGAGCTGGAGCGCCAGTTTTCCTTTTGCTCGTCGGTCGGCCTAATCGCGCCGAGAAATTCTTTGAATTGCGGCTTGAGCTCCATGTCAGTCGATCCTGAAGGTGGGTTCATAGGTGCCGTGTACTCGGCGGTCGAAGTCGTACTCGTAGTATGTGGAAGGCCCCATCGCCGGACGCTGCTGCCCTAAGAAGAACAGGAACCCGTTGGGCGCTGTGGCAAACACGTGGACGCGAGCCCCAATGGGAAGGCGAGCAGCGCGAACTGCCTCACCAACTTGATCGGCCAGCGCCGCGGCATGTGTTCCACCGCAGATAGCGCTTTGCGAAGGCGCTGGCGCAGCCTTCACGAGCATGGTTTTCCCGACGGTAGGGAGATGATTAGAAACATAGTCAGCCACATCAGCTGTGGCGTCGCGGGTTAGGCTAACAACCAATGCAAGGTCTTGGCCGTCTCCACTGACCGTCGTTTCGATCGTGGCCTCTGGGCCGGCCTTGCCATCGTCAGCGCGCCAGATTGAGGTGGGAGCGCGACCTTTCTGCACCAGCTCAACATCAGCGCCGGTTTTGAGGTTAAGCACTGTGCCGGCAAGGTAAGCGAAGCTCGAATGTGCGTTGATAGTGAGCCTGATCGCTTCGCCGACATTGAGGGCGTCGCGAATAAAGGCTTCAGCCGACGGCCGGACATCGGTGTTCCAATCCTGACCTTCTATGAGATACCGTCCGTCGAAGCGGTCGAGCAGCGATAGACGGTTATCCGCGGTTGAATCGAGATCCGCGGCGATTCCATCCCTGAAGCTGCGGATGGCGATGTTGTGATAGCGCGGCGGATCTCCGATGGTGAGCCAATTCTCATCGATGCACAGCCTGTCGAAACTGTCGCGGGTAAGATTGTTGATGCCGTTGATTTTAAGCTGTTTGGCGGCCCCATCGTACTTGAACGCCAACGCGTCGCGGCAGGTAGTGAGCCCGACGACACGAAAACGGTCGTTCACGGCATCGCGCATCTGCTCCAGAGAAACGTGACCCTCATGAATACCGAAGCCTGATAGCAGGCTGCGCAGTTCGTCATCCGACGAAAGCCCAAGATGGTCACGCCAGGTTTTCCGGACTTTTCCCATCCTGCTTTTGTCGCCGCCGCCGACAAAGAGCTTGTCCAGGCGCAGTCGCCGATCGTCGCTGGAGAGCAAATCGAGAAGCTGATCGCCGTCCTTAATCCGGTCTGTCGTGACCAGCGTAAAAGCAGCATTCTCCGGCGATTTGTCCTTGGCTTCACGGAGGCGCTGAAGAATGGAAACAGCGGTGCCGCCAGTAAATGCAGGGTCGACCAAGTCCTCGTAACCGAATCGGCCAGCGGCCACGACATGGTACTTGATCTGATAGTGGTGGATCCCAATGCGGTAACCCTGTGATCCCGGACGGGGCGGGTCATACCGCACCACGACGTCATCGAAGCCCTTCGGAAAGTCGGCCTCGTAGGACACTTCCGTCACGTTTGTTTGGTCAGGGTCACGCAGAGCCGAGGCGTGAAGCCAGAAGAAGCGGGCTTGATAATCATGCCCCTGCCACCCAGCTACTACTGCATTAGCCATACTTCTGCCCCCGAGACGAACGTATCGGGAATGGATATAGTCCTTATGCAGAACACCCGCCATGCCTGCTGCGGAAAAATTAACCAATGCATCGTTTTAGGACATGTTCGGCACGATCGTGCCCCAGCTGATAAGGTTTCAGCAATCCGGGGAAATCACGGTGAAGTGATAACCTTGCGAATGGGAGAACTCGGCTCGGTCCTTCTGACGGAAGCATGGGAAGCAAGTTGACTATTTTAGCGCTGTCGGAGTTTCGCAAACGGCAACAGATACCAAGCAGTCCGTTCTTCTTATCTGTTATGGGTGACACGGACGGCACCCCAAGGCGACACGAACGTCACCCCCACAGCACGACAGAGCGATCTGGGATATTCACCCGGCATAGGCGGTTGGCACGCTAGGCGCTATGCCTCCGCTACCGCCAAACAGGAGTGAAAATGCCCGGCCCGATGAAACGTGACATGGATCTGATCCGCTCTCTCCTTCTGGAAATTGAGGGTGGCAAGCGCGTCTTCCATGTCATCAGTCACGAGATCGCTGAAATGATTGGCGTCGATCCGGCACAGGCCACTGAACCTGAAGAGGCTGACCGGCTCGACTACCACCTCGGCTTGCTGCGCGACGCAGAATTCGTCGAGTTCTATCGCGGCGGTGGCGGAGACCGGCAGGTTGAGCGGATCACCTGGAACGGTCATGAATTTCTCGACACTGTCCGCGATGGTGAAATTTGGCGGCGTACCAAGGATGGGGCAAAGAAGGTCGGAGGCGCGAGCATTTCGCTCATGTTGGACATGGCGAAAGCCTACGGGAAGCATGTAGCCAGCGAGCGACTTGGGATCTCGTTCGAATGATCAGGACTGCTCAGTCCGACGCCGTACCCATCCTCGTTCTGCCGCTTCGAAGCTGACGGACGATCCCGTTATATGCTGCGTGCATGCCTTGGCTTCGCCCAATCTCATGGTCGGAGCCGGCCGCCTCCCAGAACGACAACAGCCAATCATCCGGGCAGCGTCCACGCAGCACCCATAGAGCCAAGGCAACGCCGCGCGTCTGCACCTTGGCCCGGGCAGCTGTAGCCTCGCGTAAGACGTTCAGGGCCCGGTCGATGGTGCCTGAGGTGCGCGCGTCCGCGTCAGTGGAAATCATGGCTACGGATACGCACGAGTTCTTCTTGCTCCTGAATGCTACCAAACGGCGCTGACGCCAACGTGCGTCCGCGCGGGAAGCCGGGATCACGTGGGTCCGGGCCGCCGCCATGTGATGCCCCATCACCCCGACCAGGCGTCACGGTGAAATCCATGCTCCCTATCGAGCGGAGCATATCGTCATGATCCATGATGCGGTCGCAGATGATGTGAATGACTTCGCCTTCCTTCTGAAGTCGCCCCCGCATGGCGATCATAGAGGCCGACATGATCTGGCGGCGGTAGACTTCGAACTTGTTGGGCCACAGGATGCCCTGAGCGACGCCGGTTTCGTCTTCGATCGTGACGAACAAGACACCCTTGGCTGATCCCGGGCGCTGGCGAACGAGGATGACGCCGGCGACCTCGATGTTGCGGCCATCCCGAATGGACGGGAGATCGGCGCATCGTACGATCCGCATGCGATCCAGTTCTGGTCGGAGAAATTGAACGGGATGACCGCGCAGGGATAGCTGGAGAGACCGGTAGTCCTCGACCACATCTCTGCCGGCGGCCATCGGCCGAAGCGATACTGCGGGCTCCGCGCCTTCGGGAGAGAAGCTGGCCTCGCGAGCATCGGCTGCAGCAAACAAAGGAAGCGGCGCTTCTCCCAACCCCTTCACCTTCCAAAGACCCTGACGCCGATCATGGGCGAGACAGTGGAAGGCATCGGCTTCCGCAAGCCGCTCGATGGCTGCGCGAGGTACGCCTGCACGCCGCCAGACCTCCTCGACGCTTTCATATGGGGCCGGACCTCTTGCAGCGACGACCGCCGCGCCATGGACATTGGCAAGACCACGTGCCTGCCGGAAGCCGAGGCGGACCGCCAAGTAACGACCCCGTGACCGTTCGAGCGTGCAGTCCCAATGACTATGGTTGATTGATACAGGTCGAACCTCGACGCCATGGTTGCGAGCATCCCTGACGATTTGGGCCGGTGCGTAGAAGCCCATCGGCTGGGCGTTCAGGAGCGCCGCGCAGAACACGTCAGGGTGGTGATATTTCATCCAGCAGGATGCATAGGCGATCTTGGCGAAGGATGCCGCGTGGCTCTCTGGAAAGCCGTAGGAACCGAACCCCTCAATCTGTTTGAATGTCCGCTCGGCGAAATCCTTGGGGTAGCCGCGCTCCACCATGCCACCCACCAGCTTGTCGTAGAAGTGGCTGACCCCGCCTGTGAGCTTGAAAGTGGCCATGGCGCGGCGGAGTTGGTCGGCCTCCACTGGCGTAAAACCCGCGCCCACAATCGCGACCTTCATCGCTTGCTCTTGGAATAGAGGCACGCCGAGCGTCTTCTCGAGCACTGCCCGCAGTTCCGGCTTGGGATATTCCGGTTTCTCTTTGCCTTCACGCCGGCGGAGGTACGGATGGACCATGTCGCCTTGGATCGGCCCGGGCCGGACGATCGCAACCTCGATGACGAGGTCGTAGAACTCCTTGGGCTTCATGCGGGGCAGCATCGACATCTGGGCCCGCGATTCGATCTGGAAAACGCCCAAGGTGTCGGCCTTCTGGATCATGCCGTAGACGTCGGGATCATCGTCCTGGAGATCCGCCATCGTCACGCGGATGCCCTTCTCCTGATCCAGCAGATTGAAGGCCCGGTTCATGCAGCCGAGCATGCCAAGCCCCAGCACGTCCACCTTCATGAACTTCAGAGCGTCGATATCGTCTTTGTCCCATTCTATAATTTGGCGGTCGACCATGCGCGCCGGCTCGATCGGCACAAGGTCGTCGAGCCGGTCCTGCGTCAGCACAAAGCCGCCCGGATGCTGGGACAGATGGCGCGGCGTGCCGATGAGCTGGCGGGCTAGATCCAGCGTCAGCTTGAGCCGGTGATCGTCGGCGTTGAGGTTGAGGCTCTCAATCTGCTCCTTCGGGATGCCATCTATAGACCAGCCCCATACCAGTCCCGTCAGCATCTTCGTCAGGTCACGAGGCAGCCCGAGTGCCTTGCCGACTTCAGCGACAGCGCCGCGCGTCCGGTAACGGGTCACCACTGCGGTCAGCGCCGAGCGGTCGCGTCCGTAGGTCTCGTAAATCCACTGGATTATCTCCTCTCGGCGCTCATGTTCGAAATCAACGTCGATATCGGGCGGCTCCCGGCGCTCACCTGACACGAAGCGCTCGAACAGGAGCTCATGCTGGATGGGGTCGATCGACGTGATGCCCAGCAGGTAGCAAACGCAGCTGTTCGCGGCAGATCCGCGTCCTTGGCATAAGATGCCGCGCCGCCTGCTTTCAGCCACGATGGAATTCACTGTCAGGAAGTACGGCGCATATCCAAGCTGATCGATGAGGCCGAGCTCATGATTGATCTGATCGCGATAGCGCTTGGGCACGCCGTCCGGAAACTTTGCCTCAGCCGCACTTTCGGTCAGCGAGGCCAGTGCCTGTTGGGCGGTCCGCCCTTCCAGCACCTGCTCATAGGGGTACTGGTATTGAATTTCGCCCAGGTCGAAGGTGCACTGGTGCGCGATGTCTGCCGTGGCACGAATGGCATCCGGGAAAGCGCGGAAGCGCCGCTCCATCTCCTCAGGCGACTTGAGATTACGGTCCATGAACCGCTCACGGCGAAAGCCCAGCGTATCAATCGTGCAGTGCTCGCGGATCGCGCTGACCACGTCCTGTAAAGGGCGGCGCTCAGGTTCATGATAAAGAACATCACCGGTCGCGACTGCCCGGACCCCGGCGCTGCGCGCGGCGGCATCAAGCCTGTGCAGCCGTTCGGCATCGTCAGGGCGCCGGCGGAGCGACAGCGCACAATAGCCGCGCTTGCCAAAGACGCGGCGCAGGTCTTGCAGGTGAGCGAGCGTGGTTTCGCCCGGCATATCCGGCAGCAGGATGCCGACCAAATCGTCGGCGTGGGCAGCGATGTCCGCCCATTCCAGAATACACTTGCCTTTGCCTCCACGTCCCTTCCCGAGGGAAAGCAGGCGCGTCAGGCGGGACCAAGCGTTTCGGGTGCGGGGGTAAAGCAGCAGCGCGCGGCCATCGGTGAGTTCGACGCGAGCACCGGGAATCATGCGGACGCCAGTCGTCTTCTGGCCATCCCAGCCACGCACAACGCCTGCGACGGTATTCCAGTCAGCTAGACCCATCGCCCCATGACCAAGCAAGGCGGCGGCCGCGAACAGCTCCTCGGGCGAGGAGGCGCCACGCAGGAATGAAAAATGGCTGACGACCTGGAGCTCGACATAGGTCCCCATCAGCCGAACATCCCATGCATGTACCAGCTGAGGTCGCCCGTCGGGGCATCAACGCCATCGCCGCGGCGAAAGAGCCAGAAGCGCTGGCCGCCTTCAGCCTCAACACGGAAGTAATCGCGAACGGCCCACATCTCTTGAGTGTTTCGCCACCACTCACCGTGAACCCTCTCTGGCCCGTCGCCGGCAACAACGCGATAATCCTGCCGTCGCCAGGTGAAGCGACGCGGCGGATGATCAGGCAGCAATGCCACCACGTTCGATAGTCGTTCAGGACGCTTGAGCAGGCGCGCTGGTCGTTTCCAGCCTGGCCAACCCTTTGGAGTCGCGAGGGGCGCCAGGCGGCGCATCGCTCGTTCCGGTACATCGCTCTCCTGAGATGACAGGCGAAACAAGGCTGAGGGACCTGCGCGGCTTGTGAGTTGATCGACCAACGGCGCAAGATCCCGCGCCTTTCTGGATGTCTCGAGCAATGCGCCAGCACTCATGGCGCCGAGGGGTTCATGATGGGGAACTGTGAGATGCATCACTTCGATGCCAAGGCCGGGGTCCAGCCCATCCATCTTCAAAGCGAACATGCGTTTGAGATGCCGACCGTCGCGGGTGGCCCGGGACGCACCGATGGCAAGGTGCTGAGCTTCACCATCCACGCGGTCAGCCTTCAAGCGCACGATTCGTGCACCAAGGCCACGGGTCTGCAGAAGAATTACGAGATTATCGACAAGGTCGCTTATCACCTGTGCGATGCTCTCCGGAGTGCCGATTGGTTCGAGCAGTCGGAGCGTGACGACCGGAGCTTGCGTCGGCACCACTGGGACAATCGGCTCAGCAAGGCTCCCGCGAGCTTGGTCGAGGCGCTCGACCGTCCGCAGCCCAAGGCGACGCGCCAAAGGCCCGCGTGGCATCGGGTAAAGATCAGCGATCCGCTCCAATCCGAAGCGCGACGCAGAAAGCAGCGCCTCGGGGGCAAGGCGAAGTGCAGCCAGAGGCATGTCCGCAATCGCTTGGGTTTCCCTTCCAGATTCTAGGAGCGTGACCGCTTCATTGCCGAAGCGAGCCAGCGCATGGGCCGCGCCTGGGGTTCCGGCGATGGCGATCCGCGCGGTCAAACCGAGCCGTTCGAGGAACCGGAGCAACCGCTGACAGAAGCGGGCCTCACCGCCGAATAGGTGAGTCGTGCCGGTGAGATCGAACCATAGTCCGTCCGGCCCCGATACGCTGGCAGTCGGCGTCCACTGCCGTGCTGCATGGAGTGCCAGGCGCTCCAACATAGCCGCGTCCGCTTCTGGCTCGGCGTCACGAACATCAAGATCGGCCACAAGCGCACGGGCATGTGCTGCAGCCATGCCGGGTCGCAGCCCGAAATCCAGCGCCGCGGGGCAGGCTGACACGATGGTTTCCCGCTGCCCGGTGCGCGTGATCAGCACGGTCGGTCGCCCCCAAAGAGACGCCCAGGTCGGCGCCGCCGAAATGACTGCCGAACCTGATCCAGCATCGTCAGCCCGCATAGCCTTGAATGGATGTTCGGCATGTTCGCTTCGCCGTCCCATCTCACGCATCGTTGGCCGTTGATGTGCAGGGAGCGCATCGATATCCGACTGCGATGGCCGCTGGAGTAGTGCGCCATCGCGCGCCCAACGCGCACCGGGTCGCCAGCCTCCTCCTCGTGGGACTGAGCAGGCGCCAGGGTCGTCGTCGATCGGCGGAGCGAAGCGCGGCACGGCCGCGTAGCTGGCCTCAGGCTGCTTTGCTGGTCGCTCGTTCCTGCGCAACCGCTCTATCGGCAACTGCGGCAGGAAGAGCGAGGCGACCCGTAGCATCGCACGCCTCCAGTTCGAGGGAGAAGGGATTGCCATTGCGCTGGCGGACCAGGTCGATCTGCCAGCGAGGTCGCCCCACGCCTTGCCAAGGCGTACGCTCTGAGGCTGCGCTACCGATCCGCCAACGTGTCATGGCTGCGGACGGCGTCGACAGCGGGCATCGCCCGCGCGAACGATGCCTTCGGTACAGCAACATAGGGGTTTGACCGTCTGCGGCAGCAAGCTGCAGCCGGCGCGTGGCCGTCATGTCGGCCGCCTTCACCTCGGCGATTACGCAGGCCAAAGATCCATCGCGTAATGCGTCTTCGGCCATAGCAAGCACTTCAGCGTCTTTTCGGCCCTGGCCATACAGAACCTTTTCAGGCCCGAGGCCGACCTGCTCGAGACCGGGGGCATAGAGGTCAAAGGCAGTGACTGCCCACAGCATGGTGAAGTCGGGTTGATCGCAGAAGCGCGCCGCTATTCCAGCGAGAAACAGGGTGGCTGCTGCATCGTCGGTAAGCTGTTCGGAAGCTGCCGCAATCTCGTGAAGCCCACCGGCATCAAGGCCGTGATCAGAAAGTCGTTCGTCGATCGCCGGCAGCCCGAAACTCAGCACAGGTCCTCGATGCGCGCGTGCGATCGCCAGATCGACGCGAAGCGCGGCGAGCAACTCGGCTGAAGGCCGAGGCGTGGAGGGTTGCAGGGTAGACATGGCTCAATCATCGACTCACTTGTTCGCCATATGTTCTATTGCATGGGGCATTTCGTCAACTGAGTCGCGACGGGTCGATCTGATGTCCCCTCAGGGAATGCTAAGGCTGATCGCGTCGATGATCCCCAAGGGAACAAATGAACCAAGATCGCGAAAATACGATTAGCGAGTTTCTCTTCTATCTTTCGCAGTGATCAATTACTTCCTCCTCAATGGAGTCCATAATTCTCGCCATATTTACATACGGCCTCATAGTTGCAAAATCATTGTGACCATACTTATCCGGAGCGGAGGCGAATATCTTGGCTTTCCAAATTCTGATGCATCTGTGGGCAACGAAATGCTTTCGAAAATCGATAACGCCTGGCGCTTATATTCGCTGTGCTCGTAAAGGTATTTATACCATCTCCATACAACTCGATTCTTCCGACTGAGCCTCTTTTTGCCAAGTTTCTGGTTTTTCATCCAGTCGATGTAATTTTGATCAGTGGCCTGATACCACCATAGGCCGTTGCGCCTAAGATAGTTGCACCAATCAATAATAATGTAGGCTATGCCTCGAACAGTTTTATTGTGACTGGATCTCCATTTCGTCAGTTCGCGGATAAAGGCCTGCGCTTCGGGAAAAATGCCGATTGCGGGATCCACGATGAAAAAACTCACGGCGCCGTCATGCACTACTCGCTGCAAGCGCAACGGGCTATTCTTCGGAATGAATGGCGTGACTGTCCCCACGACTAAATCTCCGTCGCCGTTGGCAATATAATCTCAAGGCCATGGCCGCGTAGGCTCTTGTTTGCCCTCTCGAGGTCATTCAGTGCCTTTCTCAGCTGCTTGCGAAGATTTTCCACATTCACAAGGAGACTCTCATTCTGAAGCATGAGAACCTTGTTCTCCGAGCGCAGGGATATTTCTTGCTTCTTACTTTCGCTAAGATTTCGACCCGTGCGTTTGTGTGGAATAATACGGTCGATCTTCTGGCGAACGTCGTGCCACCGCTTCGCTAAGTCAGGGTACCTGCCGTTCTCCGAATGAACATTTTCACTCGTCCAAGCTGTGAAGCCGCGTTCTTCATCCTCCCAAGATGCCAAATCTTTCAGAAACTTCATGTCACGAATGAATTCTGGAATCGTGCCGCTTCGTGCCGTTGCTTCGAGAAATTCGATCTTCAGGCGAAACGACTTTCCGTTCTTTCCTTCACGAAGTTGCGCAGGCTCAGAGCTCATATCTAGCTCTTAGGGTCCGGGTGACAGCGCTTGAGGACGCCATCGATCATCGCGGCTCGCTGAGCGGCAATTTCCCGCAAAAAAGGTAAAAGGGCGTGCTCGCGCTCATGCTCCTCATGCTCCAAGGCATTCGCCCACCAGCGCCTGTTGCACTGAAGTTGCATGTTGTGAACGCAGAGCCCGCAAGCACTCTCAGTCGCGAACTCAATAACAGGACCACTAGGGGCGGGCGCATTCGGATACGCCTCTTTCCAGGAACGAACGCAGTTGGCCGTAGCCAAATCCTGCGTCTTTCCAGTGCACTTGCACAAGCCATGGCCCGCGGGGTGAGGCTCGAACGACATCGGCTTGACCATCACGCGCAACACATTGTTCAATGTGGGGCGATCAAGATCTTCTCCTGGGCCCAAGTTGATCTGGGCCTTGTAGTCGTCGACGTGCTTTTTCGCGTCGCGTGTGGATGGCTCCCGCGTTGCGGTGCGATTTTCTGACGTTCTGACATGCCATATCGAGTGCAGTCGCGTGTCCGGCCTT
>NZ_MSQB01000038.1 GCF_002149965.1 Novosphingobium panipatense
CCTGTGCGCATGCGCCAGACTCGCATGCGAACGCAACAAAGGGAATCCCGAACCGGACTCTTATGTCAGGCGGAAACCACTAGGTGCGGGCGCGTTCACACTTTCGTTCAGAGTGCTTCGTGACCGCCCCTCATGTCCGCCCCATAGATCGCTGGTTTATCGACGAAGTCCTGCCGCATGAGCGCGCCTATCTCGATTATGCGCGCCGGACGGTGCGCAATGACGAGGAGGCGGGGGACATCGTGCAGGAAGTCTATGCCAGGCTGTTCACGCTCGACGGCTGGAGCGCGATTCTCAATCCGCCGGGCTATGTCATGCGCATGATCCATAACCAGGCGATCGAACGGATCCGGCAGGCGCGGGTCGTGACCATGCAGCCGATGCCGGCGCCTTCGCATCTGGAAATTGCCGACGATACGCCGGACAGCTTCCGCATCGTCGCCGCGCGCGTGCAGATGGAGCGGGTGCAGACCGCGATATCGAACCTGCCAGACCGGTGCAGGATCGCGCTGGTGCGCCGCCGCCTGGCTGAGGAAACCCCTAGGCAGATCGCCAGCGATCTGGGCATCAGCGTGTCCACTTTCGAAAAGCGGCTGGCGCGCGCGGTCGAGCTTCTGACCCACGCCTTGACGCCGCACGAACGCGGCGGCGAGGAAGCGTCCGATATGCCTGCAGAAACCGGGATGCGCGAGAAGGTGCTTCTCTGATCCACCACAGCTTGATAGATGCGGATGACACGGCCCATAACCCGGCTGGCTCCAGGCATATCTACAGACCCCGCGCGAAATGACGAAGATGACGGATCCCCTGGGACAGGACACCCTCCTTGCCGAAGCATCGCGCTGGTTCGCGGCTCTGGATGCGGGAACCGCGCAGCCGGAAGAGTTCGAGGCGTGGCGGCGGAGCAATCCCGCCCATGCAGTCGCCTATGCCCGGATCGCCGCGAACTGGGAGCAGGCCGGTTCCGCGCCCCTTGCCGCTCCGGCCGTGCAGGCGGCGCCGATGCGCGCCAGCCGCCGCCAGTGGCTTTCCGCTGCCGCTGTAGGACTGCCGGTGGCCTTGCTGGGATCCGGCTTCCTGGCGCAGCGGGCCTATGCCTGGGACAGCGCGGCCACAGGTGTGGGTGAAACCCGGCGCATCGGCCTGCCCGATGGCAGCACGGCCTTTCTCAATACCGACAGCGCGATTTCCTGGCGCTTCGACCGCGAGCAGCGGATAGTGCGGCTGGATCGCGGGGAAGTGGCGCTGGACCTGCGACGCGGGGCCTCCGGCACCTTGCGGGTGAAAGAGACGACCCTGCCGCTCGCGCCGGGGCATTTCGATGCGAGACTGCTCGGCACGCGCGCGGAACTGACCATGCTGGGCGGCGCGGCCATGCCGCTGACACGGGATAGCGGCGGACTGACGCTGCGACCCAACCAGTCGATCGTCGTCGACGGCACCGGCACGCCCCGGCTGCAGGAGCACAGCCAGGAGCAGGTCGCCTCGCTCATGGCATGGCGGGCCGGTGAGATCGTTTTCCTCGACCAGTCGGTTGCCGAGGCCGTGGCCGATTTCAACCGCCATCTTAGCCGCAAGATCACTGTGGGCAATGCCGATCTTGCGCGGGAGAAGATCGGCGGGCGCTTCGATCTCGACCGGCCCGATCAGTTCCTGAAAGCCGTGTCGCTGACACTCGATGCCCGCGTCGTGGCGACACACGATGGCTACGAACTGACCCGCTAAATTTTTTTTCGGCCGACTTGGAGGCAAGTCGCTTCCAGCCCGTCATCCCCCCGAATGGTGCAAACGGTGCACCGTCTCGGGGGTTAGATTTCATGTCCGTCCGCACAGTGAATTTGCTTGTCGCAGCCCTTGCGGCATCGACCGCGATGGTGGCCAGCCCGGTCCAGGCCGCGGTTATCTATTTCGATGTTCCGGCACAGTCGCTCGGTCAGGCGCTGATCGCGTTTTCCAAGCAGGCCAAAGTCAAGATCGTCTATCCGGCCGCCGAGATCCGCGGCATGGCTGCGCCTTCGGTGCGCGGCACGATGTCTCGCCAGGAAGCCCTCGGCCGCCTGATCGCAGGTTCGGGCCTGCGCGTCGTCGGGGATGACGGACAGGTCGTTGCACTGGCGCAGGACACGGTGGGAAACGCGCCCGCTGCTGCGGCGGCGCGTGAGGTCGAAGCCGATCCCGACATCGTCGTTACCGGCTACCGCGAATCCATCGAGGAAGCGCTCCAGCAGAAGCGCGAGGCCAACGCCTTCGTCGAAGTGATCACGGCGGAAGACATCGGCAAGTTCCCCGACAAGAACGTGGCTGACGCGCTTCAGCGCATGCCGGGCGTGGTCATCACCCGCGATGGCGGCGAAGGGTCGCGCGTCAGCATCCGCGGGTTGCAGCCGGGCCTGACCCAGACCCTGCTCAACGGCAACTTCCTGGCCGGCGCCGATAGCGGCGACCCGCAGCGCTCGTTCAACTACGTGATGCTGCCCGCCAACTTCATCGCCAGCACCGAGGTCTACAAGTCCTCCGAAGCACGGCTGGAAGAAGGCGGCATCGGCGGCACCATCATCCTCAACACCCGTCGTCCTTTCGACGTCCCTTCGGGCTCGGGCTTCGTCTCGGCGGAGGGTACTTATTCCGACAACAGCGACAAGTTCGAGCCGCAGATCGGCGCGCAATATTCGTGGAAGAACGAGGACGAGACGATCGGCCTCCTGATCGGCGGCGTCTACCAGAAGCGCACCAACCGCGAGATGCGCTCCACCGCAGGCACCTGGCGCTGGTGGAGCGACCGGGGCGCCGACGGGCAGGTGCTGGAGCGCGCCACCGACGTCAACGGCAACCCCATCGCCAACGATGCGGCGGTGTCCTACTGGACCGGCGGCGGCCAGAGCACGACCGGCGGCGATCACTATACCGGTTACTGGGCCCCGCAGTCGGTCCGCGCCGAAGTCTTCGACCAGGACCGCGAGCGCTTCGGCATCCAGGCGACGGCGCAGTTCCGCCCCACCGACACGCTGACGCTGACCGCGAACTACTTCCGCTTCGAATACTCCAGCGACTACATCATGAACCAGTCGACCATTCCCGAATGGGGATATGGCAAGTTCTTCAGCGATGCCGTGTTCGACAAGAGCGGCACGGTCATGAAGTCCGCCACTTTCGCGGTTCCGGGCGCGGCCTGCCTCAATGCCACCCCCATGTGTACCATGGAGACGCCGCGCATCACAGGGTACTATTCGAAGGAAAAGCAGCACTCGCAGACTTTCGAGGGCGAGGCGCACTACAAACTCGACCGCTTCGATGCGGTGCTGAAGGTGGGCAAGACCGCCTCGCGCGGCGGTCCCTCGATGCGCTTCCAGGTCGCCTCAAAGCCGCGCATCACGGTGACGGGGCAGGAGCAGAACGGCAACTTCCTCAGCGCCTGGGACCTGTCCAGCAAGGGCGTGGCGATGGAATTCTCGCCCGAGCTGCAACAGAACCTGATGAACGGCGTGGCCCAGATCGACATCGGCGGCACCAATTCCAGCTTCACCAACAGCGCGATCGACCAGCCCTATGTCCAGCTGGACCTGACGCGGCAGTTCGATGGCGGGTTCCTGCGTTCGATCCAGCTCGGTGGCAAGTGGCGCAAGCTGGAAGTGCACCGGGAGACCGGGCGCAACGAATGGTATGCCGATGCCGCGAACAAGGTGCGCTACCAGAACACGCCGGAAGGCGCGATCGCGCTGCCCGAATATTACTATGACAAGCCGATAGGCAACATCAACGGCGGCTTCAGCGCCAACCTCTTCCCGGGCCTGAACTTCCAGCGCTATCTCGAGATCATCAACGAGCGCTACGGCCCCTCGGTGCGCGAGCCCGAACCGAACAACGTCTACGACCTCTCGGAAGAGACGCTGGGCGGCTATGCGCAGGCGAACTTTGCGAGCGGCGGCCTGCGTGGCAACCTGGGTGTGCGTGTGGTCAAGACCATCCAGCGCGACCAGACCTCCGACCGCCTGCAGTACCTCGTCGATTACTGCGTGGACGGCCCGAACGGCCCCTTCGACCCGAACCGCCCACTCGGCGCGGACGGCAACTGCCAGGTCCTGCCGCTCGACCAGCGCGAAGTGATCGAGAACGTGCGCCTCAACGAGCGCAAGAGCTATACCGACGTGCTGCCCAGCCTCAATCTTTCCTATGACGTGACGCCCACGCTGCTGGTGCGCGGCGCGGTGGCCAAGGTGGTGTCGCGTCCCTCGATCTCCGACCTCGCTGGTGCGCGCTCGCTCACCTACAAGTCGGAAGCCTATGCCTTTGACCGCGACCAGTTCGGCGAATTCGCGGGCTGGTCGGGCAGCGGTGGCAACTCGCAGCTCAATGCCTTCAAGGCCTGGCAGTACGATATCGGCGTGGAATGGTACTTCCGCCCTGGTTCGGTCATCGGCGCCACCGCCTTCCGCAAGGACGTGTCGAACTTCATCGTCCCGCTCGTCATGGACGTGACGCGCGATGTGGCCGGCGAGCAGGTGCTGATCGAATCCTACTCGACCGTTGCCAACGGCTCGGACGCGGTGTCGCAGGGCGTGGAAATCTACGCGCAGCACACGCTGCCCTTCGGCCTCGGCGCACAAGTGAACTTCACCTATAACGACACCTCGACGGCGGACGTCACGCTGGATGGGCAGAAGGTGGGCACCTCGCCGCTGGTCGGCAGCGCGAAGACGCAGTGGAACGCCTCGGTCTTCTACGAGACCCGCCGCCTGCTGCTGCGCGCCTCGTACAACCGCCGCGGCACGGTGGTGGGCGGCCTGTCCTCGGGCCTCAACACCTACACCGCGCCATACGAGCAGGTGGATCTCAACGCCTCCTACGAGATCCGCGACGGGCTGATGCTCACTGCCTCGATCATCAACCTGACGAAGTCGCACGAGTGGCAGTACCTCGGCAACGACACCAAGGACCGCCTGACCAGCTCGATCTACTCGGGCCGCCGTGCCTACGTGGGCATCTCTTACAACTTCTGATCCTGACCCGAGGGGCCGGTTGGACGCTGCTGCGTTCGGCCGGCCCTTTTCTCGTTTCGTGAAAGTCTTTCCAATGCGCAGAAATCTGCTTCTCGCCCTCACTCTCGCCGCAAGCATCCACGCCGCCCCCGCCCTTGCCTGGGGCGGTCGCGGCCATGCCGTGATCGACCATGCCGCGCTCGATGCGCTGCCCGAGGATGGGCCGGTGTTCCTGCGCAAATATGCCGAGTTCATCGGCGAGGAAGCGGGCGCGCCCGATAGTTGGCGCTCATCCTCCGAGCCGTTCTCCAAGATCGACGAGGACCCCAACCACACCTGGTTCGTGGAACGGCTCCAGTTTCTTAAACCTGTCCCACGCTCGCGCTATGCTTTCGTGTTGGCCCTCTATCGCGAGCATGAACGCGTGCGGAAAATCGACCCAAAGGCCGCCGAGCGCCTCAACGTGCGCTGGACCGGCACGATGCCTTACGCGATCATGGAAGGCTACGGGCGCATCGTGGCCGGCATGCGCAGCCTGCGCTGGAAGCGCATGCGGGGCGAGCCGACCGCGAACATCGAGCAGACGCTCGCCTTCTACACCGCGTGGATGTCGCACTATATCGGGGATGGCACGCAGCCCCACCACGTCAGCATCCACTGCGAGGGCTGGGTCGGCCCCAATCCCAAGGGCTACGCGACCGGGGGCGGCATCCACGGCGCCTTCGAGATCGGCTATGCCGACGCGATCGACCTCCAGCCCGAGAATTTCGCCAAGCGCATCGGCGCCCCTGCGCGTCAGGAGGGCGACCTCTTCGAGCATGTCCTCACGTTCCTGAACGAGAGCAATGCCGATGTCGAAACGATCTTCGACCTCGACAAGCGCAAGGTCCTTGCCGATCCGAAGAGCCGCGAGGGGCGCGATTTCGTCTACCGCCGCAGCGCGGCCGGTGCGGCGATGCTGCGCGACCTGCTCGTGCGCGCATGGACCGAAAGCGCGAAGCCGGGCGAGGGCGATCCGCGCCCGCAGGACCCGGCCAACCCCAACTACGACCCCGAGACGGGCTCGGCCCCCGCGCCTGCTCCCGTTCGCTGAACCTGAAAGAGGAACCCTGCCCGATGATCCGAACCCTCGCCCTCACGGCCTGCGTTGCAGCGCTCGGCCTTTCCGCTGCTCCGGGCCGGGCCGAGGAGGCGAAGAACGTCATCCTCTTCCTTGGCGATGCGGGCGGGGTCTCGACGCTGAGCGCTGCGGGCATCCTCGAAAACGACCGGCCGCTTTCGCTGTTCATCCAGTCGATGCCGAACATCGCGCTGTCGGATACCTCGGCGCTCGATGAATGGGTGACGGACTCGGCGGCGGGAATGACTGCCATCGTCACCGGCCGCAAGACCAACAACGCCATGGTCTCGGCGCTGCCGGGAGCGGGCGGACAGGCGGTGCCGGTCAAGAGCCTCATGGAATATGCCGAGCAGCGCGGCCTTGCCACCGGCATCGTGACCAACATGCCGATCTGGGATGCGACCCCTGCCGCGAACTATGCCCACGTCGCGCGGCGGTCCGACAAGACCGAGATTTTCCGCCAGATGCTGAAACCCCGCTATGGTGACGGGGTGGACGTGCTGATCGGCAAGGGCCGCACCGATGCCGATGCGGCGATGGGGGGCGATGCGCGCAAGGCCTTCGCCGCTGCCGACTACAGCCTTGGCGACGACCTCTCGCTCGTGGGCAAGCCGAAGCGCGCCGCCGTGCTGCACGATGCGGACTTCGCGCCGATGCCCGCGCTGGAAGCCACGCTGGCGCGTCTGGCGAAGAACCCCAAGGGCTACGTGCTCGTCGTCGAGTGGGACATGCACACCGACGATCCGCGCGCGGGGCTGCGCCATGTCGGCGAGATGGACGCCATGGTCCGCCGCGCCCACGAACTGGCGGGGAAGGACACGCTGATCCTCTTCACCGCCGACCACAGCTTCGGCCTGCGCATGGTGGGCGGAAGCCGCGCTACCCCACTCGCGCAGCAGTACGACCCCTCGGACAAGTCCGTCATCACCGTGGAGCGCAACCATACCGGGGAGGAAGTGATCGTCGCCGCATCCGGCCCCGGCGCGGACAAGGTGCGCGGTTTCATGCCCAATACCCGCCTGTTCGACATCATGCTGTCAGCTTTGGGGTGGAAGCGGGACGAATGATCCCGCGCCTCTTCTTCCTTTCCTTTGAAACCGGATGCCTTCTGCCATGACCATCGACCGCCGCTCGCTGCTGAAATCGGGCGCTGGCCTGCTGCTGCTCTCGGGCCTGCCTGCTCACGCAGCGGTGCTGAGCCGCCCGCTCGGCGCCAATCCCTTCACGCTCGGCGTTGCCGCGGGCGATCCCTGGGCGGACGGCTTCGTGATCTGGACCCGCCTTGCGACCCGCCCGCTCGACGAGCACGGGGGCATGCCGCAGATGGTGGTGCCGGTATCCTGGGAAGTTTCCGAGGACGAGCGCTTCTCCCGCGTGGTGGGCAAGGGCGAGGCGCTGGCGCGGCCCGAGCTTGGCCATGCGGTCCATGTCGAAGTGAGCGGTCTGCTGCCGCACCGCCACTACTGGTATCGCTTCTCGGTCATGGGCAGCGATGTCAGCCCCATCGGCCGTGCCCGCACCGCGCCTGCCGCCGGGGCGGCGCTGGACCGGCTGCGTATCGGCGTTGCCGGGTGCCAGCACTGGGAGGCGGGTTTCTACGATGTCTGGGGCGCCCTTGCGCGCGAGAAGGACCTCGACCTCGTGTTCCATTACGGCGACTACATCTACGAAGGCGCCGGGCGGCCGGTCGGGCAGGGGGCGGTACGCAGCCACCATGGAGACGAGATCTACAGCCTCGACGACTATCGCCGCCGCTATGCGCAGTACAAGTCGGACCCGCACCTTCAGGCCGCCCACGCCGCATCCGCCTTCGCCGCCTCGTTCGACGATCACGAAGTCGATAACAACTGGGCGGGCGACTACGATCAGGACGGCACTCCGCCAGAAGTCTTTCTGCTGCGCCGCATGGCAGGCTATCAGGCGTGGTACGAGAACATGCCGGTGCGCCGCGGGCAGATGCCGAACACCGCAGGCATCACCGCCTATCGCCGCCTCGACTATGGCAATCTCCTGAGAACGCACGTCCTCGACACGCGCAGCTACCGCACCGACCAGTCGTGCAACGACGTGGCCCGTGCCGAGACCTGCACGCCAGAGGCTCACGCCAGCCCCGAGATGCTCGGCCACGCGCAAGAGGCATGGCTGGACGAGGGGCTGGGCAATGGCGCCACCTGGAACCTGCTTGCCCAGCAGGTCATCGTCATGCCCTTCGACGTGCGCGCACCCGGCGCGAGCCGCCCGGTATTCGAGACCGATCTGTGGGACGGCTACCGCCCCGCCAAGGCACGCCTTCGCGAAAGCATCAGGCGCCACGGCCTCACCAACGTCGTCATCGCCACGGGCGACCACCACAAGCATGCCGCAGGCGTGGTGCCCGAGCGCGACGAGGCGCCGGACGGAAAGGGCGTGGCCGTGGAGTTCCTGGCGACCTCGATCTCGTCGGGCGGAAACGGGCGCGGCGATGACGGCTTCGCGCATATCCTGGAGAATAACCCGAACTTCGATCTCTATACCGACCGCCGGGGCTACCAGATATTCGACATTACGGCCGAAAGCTGGACCACGGACGTGAAGGTCATGGACGAGATCGAAAAGCCGGGCGGCGCCATCCGTACGCTCGTGCGGTATCAGGTCACGCCCGACCGCGCCGAACTGCACCGCGTATAGATGGAGGGCGTCCAGAAGAGACTTGGCACGATGCCGAAAAGGTGAGAAGCTTCCCGCAATCAAGTTCTTGAATTTACTTTCCTGTAAGCGGGCGGAGATCTTGCGCATCATGGCGATGTCGCAGAATTTCGGCCTCTATAGCCTCGATTTTCATGCCGGGTGCGACGCGGCGGTTTTCCGACGGAGGGTAATGGATGAAGGGCTCGGGATTTCTGGCACTATGCCTTGCGACCGCTCTGGCCTTGCCACATGAGGCCATGGCACAGGCGCCCTCGGATCTCGCCGATCTGGTGGGTAGTCGCGCTGCCGGTGGCGAGCAAGCGCTTGAGAGTAGGGGCTACGTTCATATCAATTCCACCAAGGGCGACGATCGTACCTGGAGCAACTGGTGGAAGAGTTCGTCGAAACGCTGCGTCACGGTGGCGACGATGGACGGGCGGTTCAATGCGATAACCAGCACGCTTCCGGCGGACTGCAACCAGAAAGCCTCAGGCGGAAGCAATACCGGGGCGATCGTGGCGGGCGCCGCCGCTGTGGCGCTGCTGGGCGCGCTGGCGCTCAGCCACAAGTCCCACGATCACGACGACGGCAAGCATTACGACGATGACCGGGACGGCGTCTACGAGCGCGGATATCGGGACGGGCTCTATGCGCAGAGCTACCATAATTACGACAAGTCCGACGCCTATTCGCAGGGTTACGAGGCCGGCGTCCGCCAGCGCGGGCGGGAAACCAGCTACCGCGATCATGATCGCAGGGGCGCCGGATACAGCCCTTCGGTCAATGTCAGCGATCTGGAAGGCGCGCGCGGTTCGTCGGCCGACGATGAGATGCAGCGCCGGGGCTTCGCCAATGTCGACGGGTTGAAGAGCGGCAACACCGCCTACACGATCTGGTACAACCGCCAGACCCGGCAATGCCTACAGATGGGCGTAGCCGACGGCAGAGTGGCCAACATCGCCGATATCGGTTCCTCGCCGAAGTGCCGCTGACGGAAGGGATGGGCGTCAAAGCGCCATGGCGCGATCCGGCGCGGCGCTATGGCGTGCGATATCCTGCCGTGGCGGTGCGCCGAACAGGCGGCGATATTCGCGGCTGAACTGCGATGGGCTGTAGTATCCCACCGCGAAGCCCGCCGCTCCGGCGCTGGCTCCGGCAGTCATCATCAGCCTGCGCGCTTCCTGCAACCGGAGCTGTTTCTGGTAGTCGAGCGGGGTCATCCGCGTGATGGCCTTGAAGTGGGCATGGAGCGATGACGGGCTCATGCCTGCCGCGCTCGCGATGTCGTCGATCCGCAACCGGGTATGAAAAGCCTTTCGGATCGCCGCGATGGCGCGGCTGACCTGGCTCAGGTGGCTGTCGGAGGAGGACATCTTTCGCAGCAGCGCGCCGTGGGGGCCGGTCAGCAGGCGATAGAGGATTTCGCGTTCGATGAGAGGGGCCAGAGTGGGGATGCTCTCGGGGCGGTCCAGCAGTTTCACCAGCCTGCACGCGGCATCGACGAGATCCGAATCCGCGGGATAGACGGCGAGGACAGGCAGTTCGCCCTCGGGAATCTCGTCATGCCGTTCCGCGACAAGATCGGCGAGGGCCGCAGGGTCCAGATCGATCTTGCAGCAGAGGTAAGGCGCGTCCGGGCTGGCTTCCAGCACATGCCCGACCAGCGGGAGGTCCACCGAGACCAGCAGGTAGCGTGCAGGATCGTAAAGGACGCTATGCTCTCCGAGTGAAACCCTCTTGGATCCCTGGGCGATCAGGCAAAGCGATGCTTCGTAAACCGCAGGCAAGGGCTCACTCGGCTGCTCTGCCCTTATGAGTGTGAGGCGCGGCACCGAAGTCTGCATCATCCCCGATAGCGGGGCGTGACGGGCGATCGCACTGGCAAGGTCGGTAATGTCGCTCATGCAGTCCTGATCCACCACGAGGGACTTTCACGCAAGTCAGGTCCGCGTGATTTGGAGGATCGTGCAAAGTCTTCGTCCGATCGCTCTACCGCATGTAACTCTTCTGCCGCCATTCTGACCGGGCAATTCGGAAGAAAGGAAATGTCATGTCGGAAATGGAAAACAAGGTCGTGCTGATCACCGGTGCTTCGAGCGGTATCGGCGAGGCTGCCGTCCGCGAACTGGCGGGCGCGGGCGCCAGACTGTTCATCGGCGCGCGCCGGGGTGAGCGCCTGAAGGCCTTGGCGGAGGAACTGGGAGACAATGTCGCCTGGCGTGAACTGGATGTGACGGACGCTGCGGACTTCGACGCTTTCGTGGCCGCTGCGGAAGCCCGCTTCGGGCGGGTCGACGTGCTGGTCAACAATGCCGGGGTCATGCCGTTGTCGCCGCTGGCGGCCTTGAAGCGGGACGAATGGAAGCGGATGATCGACGTGAACATCCACGGCGTGCTCAACGGCATCGCCGCCGTGCTGCCGGGATTCCTGGCGCGCAAAAGCGGCCATGTCGTCAATGTCGCCTCGGTGGGCGCCCATCTCGTATTGCCGACGGCCGCCGTCTACTGCGGCACGAAATATGCGGTATGGGCGATTACCGAAGGGCTCCGTCAGGAGCATGACGAGATCCGCTCCACCATCATTTCGCCCGGTGTGACGGCAACCGAACTCGGCGATGACATCAGCGATCCGCAAGTGGCGACGGCGCTCAAGGAATGGCGGCAGAAGGCGCTCACGCCGGACGCGATTGCCCGCGCGATCCGTTATGCGCTGGAACAGCCCGAAGGCGTCGACATCAACGAAGTGATCGTTCGGCCGACCGCAGCCAACATGTAAGCTGCGAGGAGCATATCGGCATTGTGCCGGAGGAGGGCGCCGGAGGAGGGGATCGCATCCCGCCCTCCGGCGCGATCCGTGTCAGGCCGCGGAGGCCTTGTGCGCAAGAATCCAGTTGTCGACGACGCGTTCGAGCACGGTCAGCGGCATGCCGCCTCCGGCAAGGGCCATGTCGTGGAAGCCGCGGAGGTCGAAGCGGGGTCCCAGCGTCTTGCGGGCCTTTTCACGCAGGCGCACCCATTCGTTGTGGCCGACCTTGTAGGCGCAGGCCTGGCCCGGCCAGCTGCAATAGCGTTCCACTTCCGAGGTCGCGCCGCCTTCGGCCCGGCCGGTGTTCTCGATGAAGTAGCGGATCGCCTGCTCGCGGCTCCAGCCCTTGAAGTGAATGCCGGTATCGACCACCAGGCGCACCGCACGGAAGAGCAGGCTCTGGTAGAAGCCGACGCGCCCCAGCGGATCGTTGTCGTAGGCGCCCAACTCGTCGGCCAGTTGCTCGGCGTAGAGGCCCCAGCCTTCGCCATAGCTGGAGAAGAATATCAGGTTCATCAGCTTGGGCGCGGCGGCGCTTTCCTGCTGGAGCGCGATCTGCAGGTGATGGCCCGGGATCGCCTCATGATAGGTCAGTGTCGGCAGGCCGAACTTCGGCCAGTTGGCAGTGTCGGTCAGGTTGATCCAGTAGATCCCCGGACGCGAACCGTCGAGGCTGGGCGAGTTGTAGTAGCCCTGCGAGGCGCCTTCCTGGATCTCCGGGGGCACGCGCTTGATCTCCACGCTGGACTTGGGAAGACGGCCGAAGGCCTTGGGCAGCAGCGCCTGCATGGCCGCCATCTGCTCGTTGAGATGCGCGATCAGTTCGACTTTGGCTTCGTCCGTATTGGGATAGACGTTCGCCGGGTTGGCGACCAGCGCCGCCATGCGCTCGCCCACCGTGCCTTGCGAGTAGCCCTGCGACTTCAACAGGGCATCGGAGCGCGCGGTCAGGTCCGCGACCTGCTCCAGGCCGACGCGGTGGATTTCCTCGGCGGTCATGCGGGTGGTGGTGATGTAGTTCAGGCTGTTGGCGTAGTACTGCGCGCCTTGCGGCAGGCGCGCGACGGAGGCCTCGTGACCGGCCTTGGGCAGCGCCGCCTTCAAAGCATCGTTCTGGCGCTGCAGGGCCGGATAGACCCGCGATGACACCAGCTTCTCGACGCGGGCGCCCCAGTCGCCGGGGATCGACTTTTCGCGGGTGCGCCGGACGATCGACTGGACGAGCGTGGATTCGCCCGCCGCAGTGCCCAGCATTCCCGCCTGGAGGCCGATCGTCTTCTTGAGGATGAAGTCCGGCGGGATCACGCCAAGGGCGAAATCCTCAAGCACACGGTCGGTCTCGGCCGCCAGGACATCCGCGAAGTCGTTGACGCGCGAGACATAGGCCTCGGCATCGGCCTGCGTCGCGATGGTGTGCTGGTTGTCGAGGAAGTCCCCCGTGTTCAGATAGGCGCCGCCGCCCTGGCTGACGCGATAGACCTGCGGCCATCCGCCCTGGCCATAGGGAATGGAGAAAGTCTTGATTACGGCATCGAGATTGGCGGCGATGGTGTCGTAATGGATCGCGTCCTGGGCGTTCATCGCGGCGCGGTTCAGGCCGCCTAGCTCGGCACGCGCGGCGCGTACGCGGGCGCGGTCCTTTTCTTCCTGCTCCCGCGTGGGGATGGTCAGGCGGGACTTGAGGGCCGCGCGCGCGCCCTTGTCCAGGCCGAGTTGCGTCGCGGTTTCGGGCGAAGCATCAACCTGGCTTTCGAAGTACTTGTCCATGAAGGCGGCAAGGGCAGGGTCGCCCGCACCGTTTCCGGCATTGGGCGCTGAGACGCGTGCCAGTGCGGGGCCTGCGGAAACGGCGGCAACGCCTGCGGATGCGGACGATAAGAAGCGGCGACGGTCGATCATGGAGGCTCCGGCGATGAATTGCTGGGCAAGAGCCTACGCCATGGGCGCCGGTAAATGCAACGCGCGCGCTTTGAACGATTTTGCCCGGTTGCCCATCGCCTGACTTGCCTCTCATGTCCGCGCGATTGAATTTAATGCTATTGCGAATCTATTGCAATAATCTGGTCATATGGCTAGAGGCCGCCCCCGAAAGAAAACAGGGGTCGCACAATGCAGATTACACTCGCGCGAGCGCTTTTCGCGACGGCCATGGTCGTGCCTGCCGTTCAGGCTCATGCCCAGGAGCAGCAACTCCCGGAAGTGGTCGCCGATGGAGAGCGCCCCGATGACAGCTATGTGATGGGCACCGGCGCGGATAGCGGCACCACGCGCATCACCGAAAAGGAAATCCGTGCCCGCGCGCCGGGATCGGGCGATGCCAACCAGCTGCTGAAGGCCATGCCCACCGTCCAGTTCCGCCGCCAGACCACCACGAACGAGGAGGATATCCAGGACATCAGTCCTGCCGACATCTCGATTTCCGGCGGGCGTTATTACGAGAACCTGATCACGATCGACGGCGTGGATGCCAATACCCGCGTGGACGTCGAGGGCGAAGACCCGACCCATGCCATGGAGCTATCGGGCGCGAGCCCCCAGACGGCCTGGTTCGACACCAACCTGATCGGCGAGGTGACGCTGCGGGATTCGAACGTCTCGGCGGAGTTCGGTCGCTTCACCGGCGGTGCGCTGGATATCAAGACCCGCTCCCCGAAACGGGAGTTCGGCTTCACGACGACGGTATCCTACAGCTCCGACGCGCTGACCCATTTCAGGATGGCGAAAGGCGCGCGCGAGGCTATCGGTGACGACGAAATGCCAAAGAAGCCGTCGTTCGAGAAATGGCGCTACGGGGCGACGGTGGACTTGCCGGTCAGCCAGGATTTCGGGCTTCTGCTGGGCTACAACCGCTCGCGCGCGGATGTCGTCTATACGCGCGGCAGGGCCTATGGTTCGACCCGGTACGGACAGTCGAGCGTCAGCGACAATTTCCTCGCCAAGGCAGAGGCGGACCTTTCCGCCGATCTGCGGCTGACCGGGCAATTTTCCTATACGCCCTATGACAGCGAAGCCTCCAATGCCAACGGCACGCAGAACCTGATCGTTACGCATGGCGGGGGCATCAGCAGCAAGCTGGAACTGGCGAAATCGGGGACGACTAACTGGTCGATCTCCGCCGCTTTCACCCATAGCGACACAGGCCGCGATGCTCCGCCGATCAATTACTCCATCCCGTCCTGGACGGAAGCGGGCAAAGTCTGCTCCAATCCCAACTGCACGATCGGCGGGTTCGGCAAGCTCGATCAGTGGCAGAACAACTACATTCTGAACGGCCGCTGGTCCGCGCCGCTGGGGCCGGGCCGACTGGCGATGGGCCTGGACTATCAGCGCATCGAGGCGATGCGCCGGCGCGCGGAGGACGGCTATGCCTACCTTCAGCCGACCGACCGCAATCTGGCGGCCTCCATCGTCTGCGCCGAACCGGACGGTCTGGCCTGCATGACCGGGCAATATGCCCTGACGACCTACCAATACTACCAGGCCTACCGCGCTCGCGTGAACCTGGATAGCGTGGCGGCCTGGGCCGAGTACACGGCCGATCTCGGCGACCTGTCGCTGCGCGCGGGCCTGCGCTACGATTACGAGAGCTTCCTCGGCAATCACAACGTCTCGCCGCGTCTTTCCACCACTTACGCGCTGCCGTGGGACGGCTGGAGCGTGACGCTGGGCGCGAACCGCTATTACGGGCGCTCCATGCTGGCCTATGCCTTGCGCGAGCAATACCCGGACAACTTCACATACTCGCGCGGTGCCGCCGATCAGGGCGGCCTCTATTCCGAAGCGGACTGGGCCATGTCCCGGACCAGCCGGACTGCCACTTATTCCGACGGGAAAAAGAAGACGCCCTATTCGGACGAACTCTCCGCGGCGCTTTCGGCCCGCATCCTCGGCGGCAACTTGCGCGTCAAGGGCATCTACCGCGAGGGCAAGGACGAATTCGTTCGCTCCGCCGGGGAAACCCTGACCAAGACGCTGGAGAACGGCAGGACGGTTTCCTACCTCAATTATGTCATCAACAATGACGGCTACAGCAAGTATCGCGGCCTTTCGCTGGAATGGACCCGCAGTTTCGGCAAGCACTCCTTTGCGTTCAGCACCAACTTCTCGAAGACCACGACCACCAACGACGATTACTTCGTTCCGGTGGAAGAGGTGATCGACAATCCGCTGGTCGCCTTCCAGGGCCGCGTCGTGAGCTATACCGACATCATCGCGATGACCCAGCGCGACGACATGGCGGTGCCCTTCATGGCGAACATGACCTGGACCGCGCTCTGGCTGAGCGACCGCATCACCACCAACGTCAACTTGCGCTATACCGACAAGGTCCGGCGCATCGAGGAAACCGGCGCCAGGACGACGATCGACGGCGCGACTTACGACGTCTGGGACTATGTGAACTATCCGCGTTCGCTGGATGTGAACCTCAATGCCCAGGCCGAGGTGATCCGGTCGCAATATGGCGTGCTGACCGCCGACGTGCGGGTGGCGAACCTGTTCGACCGCCTGCCTTCGCCGAACAGCACGGCTACGAGCAATCCCTATCAGTTCGGGCGCTCGTTCTGGGTTGGCCTCAACTACCGGTTCTGATCGTTCGATGTCGCGTTATCGCCTGTTGCCGCGCCTTGTCATGACTCTGGCGATCGTCGCGATCGGGGGCAGTGTCGTCGGGCGCGCGCAACAGGCAGGGGGTGGAGGCGATATGCAGGCAGGGGCACTGCGGGCGCTCTATGCGGGAGGGCCGGAATCCTGGCCGCGACCGCGGCTGGGGGAGGGGGCTCGCTTCACCGAGTTCGGCCCGCTCCCCCGGCTCCCCGAGGCGACCGCGCGGGAGAAAGCCCTGGCCGCCATCGGCAAGCGGATGTTCGATGATCCGGCGCTTTCCCGTTCCGGGCAGATCGCCTGCGCCTCATGCCACAGCCCCGAACTGGGCATGGCGGACGGGCTGCGCACGGCCTTTGGCCACGACCGGCAGCGCGGGCGGCGCAATGCGCAGTCGCTCTATACTGCGGCCTGGATCACGCCGCTGTTCTGGGACGGTCGCGCTGCCAGTCTGGAAGAGCAGGCCATTCATCCCATGCTCGACGAGAAGGAAATGGCAGGCACAGCGCGGCTGGTGGAGCGGCGGCTCAATCGTGACGAAAACTATCGCAGCGCCTTCCGCGCGCTGGGCCTGCATCGCCGCCTGACCCAGCGCGATGCGGCGGAGGCGATCGCCGCTTTCGAACGGACGCTGCGCCCGCCCCGCTCACGCTGGAGCCGGGTCATGGAGCAGGGCGTCTCGGTTCTCAGCGACCAGGAACTGCAAGGCCTTCACCTCTTCCGCACCAAGGCGGGCTGCGCAGCCTGTCATAACGGTCCCTTGCTGAGTGACGGGCAGTTTCACAATATCGGCATCAGTTTCTATGGCCGATCGCGCGAGGACCTCGGGCGCTATGAAGTGACGCATGATGCCGCTGACGTCGGCAGGTTTCGCACGCCGTCGCTGCTCGGCGTAAGCCGTACCACGCCCTACATGCACAACGGTCTCTTCCCGACGCTGGAAAACGTCGTCGCCCTCTACAATGGCGGCGGCGGACGGGATCGGACGAAGCGGCCGGGCGATGTGCCGCCGCCCGTGCCCGATCCGCTGGTGTCCAGGCTGGGCCTGACGCGCGAAGAGCAGGCGGCCTTGGCGGCGTTCCTCAGGACTCTTTGAGGCGGCGTCTAGCCAGGAGATAGACGAGGGGAGGCGGCAGGATCGCGATGGCGGCGAACCATCCGGCCGGGTCGATGAAGCCGAACAGCAGGCCGAACAGGCCGGGAATGATCGCCAGACCGTTGAGCATGGCTTGGAGGAGCGAATTCGTTCGCATCGGGCACAGGACGCGGGCGATATTGGCGATCCACAAAAGCGTCAGAAGCGCGAAGAGGGAGACCAGCACTGGCTCCGGCGCATTTCCCTGGTAAAGATGCAGCCGGATCAGGTTGATGACCCCTGCGAGGCTGAACAGCGCATAGGCACCGTTGACGGACAGGGCCAGGATTTCCGGCCAGCGCAATCTCATCCGAATTCCTTATATGCTATTGCGATACGATAGCAATAAAGCTAGGCGCGCCGCAATGGTTTCGTCTCGTTCCCTCTCTTTCCTACTGGCTGGTGCGGTTCATGCGGCGGTTCTGGCGCTGGCCTGGGCGGTTTTCGATGCCGGTCGCTCGGCCGGGCCGGGGGGTGAAACCGTGGTGGCATTCCGCGCCGTAGATGTCTCGGCGCCGACACAGGCACGGGAAACGCAGCCGGGTCGGGACGAGAAGCGCGAACAGGTCGCGGCTTCGGCATCGGCTGCCATGGCCCCACCGGTCGTCCGGCCGCAGATGTCGCTATCCCCGGCGCCGCCAACCTTGCTGCGCCTGTCCGACAATGCCCTGCCCGTCCCGGTCACGCCTGTCGCCTTGGCGCCGGGCAGGTCGCTCTCCGAACCTGCGGCAGGCAGTGCTATCGGTGACAGTACGCAAGACGGACATACCGCCGCTCCGCCTCGCGCCGCCTCCGCCGCTGCGACTGCCCAAGGGGAGGACGTCTACGCCCGCCGGGTCTTTGCATGGATCGCCCGCCACAAGGGCTATCCGGCCCGCCTTGCCCGCGAGGGAAAAGAAGGCACGGTGCTGGTGCGGTTGCTGATCGACGAAAGGGGCCGCCTCGAACTGGCGGAACTGGTGCGCAGCAGCGGCCATATCGCGCTGGACCGGCTGGCGCTGGAGCAGATCCGCGAGGCCATTCCCTACCCAAGGCCACCGCGGGGGGCGTCGATGGGCAAGCGCCAGTTCCTGGTGCCGATGAGCTACCGGCTGAACGGCTGATCGCCAGATATATTTCTGGTACGTTGCCCGATCTCGCGATCACATTTGCTATACCGCGAACTTGGCGATCAACTATCGTGATGTTGCAACATATCATTGACTCGCCCGAATTGCCCTGACAGAGGTCCGCCCCGTCAAGGGTAAGGGTGCCCGGACAAGTCCAGATGCTTCCGGGGGTCGCCATGCTTCATATCTTCAAGAACGGCCGGCTGTTGGCCGGAACCCTGCCTTTCGCCCTGGCGACGGCACCGTTTCCCGCGAGCGCTGAGGCACTTGGCGAAAGCGAGGAAGGCGCAGCGGAGGAACGCGGCGAAGCGATCACCGTAACCGGGGTGCGCCAGGCCTATCGCGGCAACTTCGCGGTTTCGGAAATTCCGCAGTCGATCAGCGAGATCGATGCGAAAGTTCTCGAACAGAACGGCATTCAGCGCCTGGCCGACGCGCTGGACCTCAATGCCTCGGTCGTCCGGCAGAACACGCTGGGCGGCCTGTGGGATGCCTTCGCGATCCGCGGCTTCACGGGCGACGAGAATATGCCGAGCGGCTATCTCGTCAACGGCTTCAACGGTGGGCGCGGTTTCGGTGGGCAGCGCGATACGGCGGGGATCGAGCGGGTCGAAGTGCTGAAAGGCCCCGCGGCGGCACTGATCGGACGCGGCGAGCCGGGCGGCACGATCAACCTCGTCACCAAGCAGGCCGAACTCGGCCGCAGTTTCGGCACGGCGGCGATCCAGTACGGCAGCTGGGACCGCGTGCGCGGCGAGGCCGACGTCAATCTGGCCGTGACCGGCGGCCTGACCGTGCGCCTGATCGGCTATACCGAGGATGGCGATACCTTCCGCGATCACGTCCACCAGACCCGCTGGGGTTTCCTGCCTTCGATCGGCCTTGCCCTCGGGCCTGACACGCGCCTGACTTACGATCTGGAAAAGACCCGCGTCTCGGTGCCGTTCGATCGCGGCATCGTGGTGCTGGACGGCAATTTCGACACCGTGCCCCGCTCGCGCTTCCTGGGTGAGCCGGGAGACGGCGATACCGTCGCCCGCGCCGAAGGGCACCAGCTGCGCCTCGACCATCAGTTCAGCGACCGCTGGAGCCTGCTGGTGGGCGGCAGCATCCGCGACACCCTGCTGACCGGATTTTCGTCCGACGCAGAGACGGCGGCCTCGCGTCAGGCGCTCTATACCGATGGCCGCTCGCTTTCGCGCCAGCGCCGTTCGCGCCGTTACGATGCGCGGCACTATGCCATTCGCGCGGAACTCGCGGGCGAGTTCGAGACCGGCGCCTTCAGGCACAGGGTGCTGATCGGCGCGGACTACGACAACTTCGACTACAAGCAGCTGTTCCTGCGCTTCCGTCCGCCTGCCCTCAGCACCAACCCCTCGGAGCAGCAGGGCTACGTCATCGATATCAACAATCCGGTCTATGGCCGCTTCCCGCTGCCGATCGGCCCGGCGATGATGGACCGTACCGACCGCCAGCGTTCCATCGGCGCCTATGTGCAGGATCAGATCGAGATCACCGACCGGCTTCAGGTGCGCATCGGCGGTCGCTTCGATCACCTGACGCTGGAAACCGACAATCGCCTGACCAGCCAGAACAGCCGCCGCACGCGCAGCCGCTTCAGCCCGCAGGCCGGCATGGTCTATGAACTGAGCGATCCGGTGACGCTCTATGCGGCCTATGGCCAGGGCTTCCGGGCCAATGTCGGCACGGATGTCAGCGGCAATATCTTCGATCCCGAGCAGAGCGAGTCCCTTGAGGCCGGCGTCAAGCTGAGCCTGCTCGGCGGGGCGATCACGGGCACCTTGTCCGCCTTCCAGCTCACCAACAACAACGTCCTGGCCACCGATCCCGATGCGCCCGGCTTCTCGCTGGCGATCGGCAAGGCGCGCAGCCGCGGCGCCGAACTCGATCTCGCGGGGACGCTGCCCGGCCGTGTCGAGGTGCTGGTGAGCTATGCCTATGTCGATGCGGAATCGCGTTCGGAGATGGTGGACCCCAACACCTCGTTCGCGCTGCGGCCCGGCGATGCGCTGGTGAACATTCCCAAGCACAATCTCAACATGCAGGTCGCCAGGACTTTTGCATTCGGCGAGCGCGAGGCACAGATCGGTGCAGGCGTGCAATACGTCGGCAAGCGCCGGGGCGAAACCGGCAGCGATTTCATGCTGCCTGCGCACACGCTGTTCCGGGTGTTCGGCAAGGTGGACCTGATCGAGAACGTGGAACTCTTCGGATCGATCACCAATCTGTTCGACAAGCACTGGTACGCCAACAGCTATTCGCCGCTCTGGGTCACGCCGGGCGCGCCGCGTACCGGCACGATCGGCCTGCGCGCCAAGTTCTGACGATCACGGGAATTGTTCATGCTGAAATCCGGTTCGACCGCCGCCGCTCTCGCATCGGTCCTGCTTGCCAAGGCCGCCTTTGCGGCAGTGCCGCCGCCGCCTGCGGTGCTGCCGCCTGTCTTGCCTTGGTCGGGCAAGAGCGAGAAGCTGATCGCAGCGGCAGGCGATCCATGGATCACGCCCGCCGAGGCAGCCGATTTCGAGACGAGCCCGCGCTATGAGGAAGTGCGGGCCTGGCTTGAGCGGCTCGACAAGGTCTCGCCGCTGGTCACGGTCGAGACTTTCGGCAAGACCGCCGAAGGCCGCGATCTGCTCATGGTGCGGGCGAGCAAGGGCGGCGCGAACAAGCCGGTGGTGCTGGTTCAGGCGGGCATCCATTCCGGCGAGATAGACGGCAAGGATGCCGGGCTCATGCTGCTGCGGGACATCGCGCTTCGCGGTAAGGACGGCCTGCTGGACAAGGTCGATTTCGTCTTCGTGCCGATACTCAACATCGATGGGCACGAGCATTCCAGCCCCTGGAACTTCCTTCACGTGCGCGGCCCCGCGTCCAGGGGAATCGAGGGCAATGCGCGCGACGTCAACCTCAACCGCGATTATTCCAAGCTGGACACGCCGGAAATCCGCGCGATGGTGGCGCTGCTGCGCCGCCTAGACCCGGTGCTCTACATCGACTGCCACGTCAGCGGCGGCTTCGACATGCAGTATGACGTGACCTACACGTACGCAGGGTGGGGCAAGTATGCGCGCCACCGCGCCACGGCGGACTGGCTGGAGCAGCGCTTCGGCCCCACCGTGCAGTCGGCGCTGAAAAGTGCCGGGCACATCCCGACGATCTATCCCAGCCCCGTCGATACGCGAGCACCGGAAAAGGGTATACGCTACAGCCCGGAAGGGCCGCGTTACTCGACCGGCTACGGCGATTTCATCTCCGTGCCGACGGTGCTGGTCGAGAACCACATGCTCAAGCCCTATCGCCAGCGCGTGCTGGGCACATATGTCCTGCTAGAAGCGGCGCTCAAGCTGGCCGCGCAGGATGCCGGGAAGATCGCGCAGGCGAAGGCGGCAGATCGCGCCACGCGCCCGCAAGGCCTGCTGACGCGCTGGAAGCCCGCCGAGGCACCGATCGGCTGGGTGGAACAGTTCAAGGGCGTCGCCTTCGATACCTATCGCTCCGCTGCGACCGGCCGTATGGAGCAGCGCTGGACCGGGCGGCGGGTATCGTTCCGCATGCCGATCGTCGGGCAGGACGCGGTCGAGACGGTCGCTTTGCCCAAGGCCTGGCTGATCCCGGCCGCACAAGTCGAAGTGATCGAGAAGCTGCGCCTGCACGGGATCGCATTCGAGAGGGTTTCCGCACCGCGCACCCTGACGATCGACGAAGTGCGCCTGCACGATGTGAAGCTGGCGAAAGCGCATGATGGCCGCATCCCGCTGGAGGCTCGCTTCGAGCACCTCCGCGCGGAACGGGAAATCCCCGCGGGCACGATCCGCGTCCCTTCCGATCAGCCGCTCGGCCTGCTTGCCGCAGCCTTGCTGGAGCCCGAGAGCCAGGACAGCTTCCTCGCCTGGGGCCTGTTTCCCGAAGTCCTGTCGGCACCGGCCGGAACCGAGGATTTCGTGATTGCGCCAATTCTCGATGCCCGGCTGACCGACGACGCGGAACTGCGCGCGGAGTTCCAGGCGAAACTTGCCGGAGAACCGGAATTCGCCGCAGACCCGAAGGCGCGCATCGCCTGGCTGTCCGCTCGCTTGCCCTACCGCGATCCCTTCAGCGGCCTCTATCCTGTGAAGCGGGAACTCTGAAGCGGGCCTCAGCCTCTGTTGTGGGCGGCTTCCTGAACGGCGGGATTGCCGTCGGCGGCCCCAGTCTGCCGCAGTACGGATCTGATCGCGCAGGCCGCCGACAGGGTCAGCGCGGGAATTGCCGTGACCGATATGGCCTTGAGCAGCGCGCCGCCCAGCATCAGGTCGGAGAGCAGGCCTGCGATCAGCGGCCCGATGGCGCAGAACACGGAGACCACGAAACTCCATATCGCAAAACTTCGCGCGCGCAGTGACGCGGGGGTCAGGTCCTGGAGCATGGTGGGCACCAGCGCATTGGCCGTGCACGTGAGAAAGAGGAAGAGCACGACGGCCGACAGCGCGCGATCGAGCGTCGCCGAGGACATGAGCAGAAGCGTGCAGGGGATGGCTGCCGCCGCGCCCAGACCCATGATCAGTGGACGGGCGGCAAGCCCCATTCGCCGCCGGAGCAACCGGTCAAGCATCCCGGCGACCGGCAGGCAGCCGATGCTGGTGGCCAGCGTGACCAGCCCCAGCGCATGACCGATCTCGGCAAGGCCGGTGCCGAAGCGGCGTTGCAGGGCCATGGCGATCAGCGGATTGAGCGCCTGGACCGCGATCATCAGGCTTCCGGCCACGCCGACGAACAGGCCTACCGCCTGCCAGCGCTCACGCAGGAAAGCGCCCAGGGATACGTTCGTCTCGACGTCCATGGCGGCGATGTGCCGCGGCGGATCGGATGCCAGAAAGCCGAGGGCGAGCAGAGGCAGGCCAGCGAAGGCCAGGAGCGTCATGGCTTTCCGCCAGGGTTCGAGGGTGCCGGGAATGACGCTCTGCGCAGCAGTGACGAGGGAATCGCCGAAGTAGTATCCGGCACTCGAACCCGCCGCCATCAATGCCGCGAATACGAGATTGGCGGCAACGCGGTGGCGCTCCGGCGCGAGGTCCGGGATCAGCGAATAGACGATCGGGATCATTGCGAACTCGGTAACGCCCGATGCCGCACGGCCGATGAAGAACAGCGGAAAGTCCGGGGCAAGCGCGCTCAGGATCATCAGCAGGATCCAGGCCATGATGAGCCCGAGCAATACGCGCTTGCGCGAATGGCGATCGGCCAGACGGGCCACCGGTACGGCAACCGCGCTGCCGACAAGCACGCCCGCCAGCCCCTGAAGGGCGCCGACCGTTGCGTCGCTGACGGCAAAACTGTCCTGGATCGCGGAAAGGACTATCGCCTGAAGGCCGCGGTCGCTCATCTGCACACCGGCAGTCAGGCCGAGGAAGCCGACGGTGAACAGCGCGCGGGCGGACCATTCGGAGGGCGAGGACAAGCCGCCTGCAGTCGACACCTGCGCACCTGCAACTGCCATCGCATGGCTCCTGCCTGGAGAACATCACGGCCCTGATGTTCGAACGTCCGACTTCCCCCTGAAATCGGTTGCAGCACCATTGCGGCAAGCCTTGCCTGTTGCAAGTGATTCTCACTCGCGTTGCTTTGGGCGTAAAGGGCGGCGGCGTCAGTGTGTGTCAGGGGCGTCCTCTAGAACCTCTTCGGAGGTGAATTGCGCGCCGGTGATCCGGGTCCAGCGCAGGGTTTCGGGAAGTGCGATCAATCCTGCCGGTTTTTCCGCCCTGGCTTGTTGCGCTGCCTGATCGAGCCAGTCCTGCCCATGCCCCGCTTCTGGTACGCGCGGTTTCGCGCCGCCGGGCATTCCGACGATCGCCGCATCGCCAAGGATGACGATGTTCCTACCTTCGGGGCGCTGGGCGGAGCGGAATATCACCGCGTCAATGCCGCGTTTCGCTCCCGCGAAGGAGATCTGGAAGCGGCGGTTCAGGAATTCCGCCACGGCCTGCGTCGGCAGGTAGTGGAGATGTTCGTCGCCGGGGAATACGGGCCGGGCGATCTCCGCCATGAAAGTCTTCATGAAATGCCACTGGCGGGCGCGTGCCAGAGCGCCCGGTGCGAAGTAGTTCACGCCGCGCGGATTGTTGGCGAAGCGCGTGGTGTCCAGCACGCAGATCGGGCGCGTCAGGGCGAACTGCGCGGACATGACCCGCCCGCCCACCGAGGGGCGAAGCTCCGCGATGCAGGTCGGCAGGTCGAACGCGCCGTAGAAGGCCTGAATGCCCGAGGGGTTGAGACGGCCTGCCTTCCGAAGGTGCTCCGGCGGCGGGCCCAGTTCCTGCGCGGGATTGGCCCTGATTCTTTGCGCCTCTTCCGGTGCGTTGGCGATCCGTGCGCGGTGGATGAGGGCATCGTCCATGCCCGGTTCGATCATGTAGACCGGACCCCGCCTTTCGGCGTCCCGCAACTGCTGCACACCCCTGAAAATCTCGTTGAGGACTTGCTCGGCATCCGGGTTGAAGAAGCGGCTTGTGAACATCAGGCTGCGCTGGAACGCCTGCCAGTTGGGAAGATGCTCGCCCGCACTGGCAGGCTGGAGAGCATAGAGCCGGTCTGCGCCGTAGAAGGCCTCACGGTCATTCGCGCTTTCGAGAGCACCGGCCAATGCCTCGAAGATACTGTCGTCTTCGGCTTGTGTCAGATCGCGCAGGACAGGGGCGAGAGGGCTTCCGTCATCCAGTGAACGGGTGTCGTCATGACTCGCCACTTGGTAGAGGCCCCGCAAGACGGGATCGACGATTTGCGCGACGGCACCGATCGGCACCCCCTTCTTCGAAGGATGTAACCGGCACGGCCCCGTGGAGGCGTCCCGCCGGATCGAGACGATTTTCCTCTTGAGGCCATTGTTCGCGAAACAGTCGGGGCAGACGTTCAAGTTCAGGCCTTCCGGTCTTGTGATCGCAGGTTACTAGACCGCATCGCCGCGCACCGGAAGTGCGGGGCGGTTCTCCCAATAGGGTGGATCCCCGAAGCTCCTGCGCAGGCTGTCAGCGAGGGCGCGGATCTTGGTGGCGGCGCCGTGATCACGGGGATAGGCCAGGAACAGTTCGGCGCCTTCCGACTCCAGGCCGATGTCCACTTCCACCAGCGATCCCTCGGCAAGCGCCTCGTGTATGAAGAAACTGGGCAGCATGGCGATACCGAGGCCCGCCGCCACGGCATCGCGCATCACCAGGCCGTTGTTGACCCGCAGCGCCGCCTTGGGGCGGATCACGGACCAGCCGGTCGGCGTGGCGAAGCGCCAGTCCCCGGTGCGGTTCGAGTAAAGAATGCCTTTGTGCCCTTCCAACTGTGCAAGCGAGGAGGGCGTGCCCATGCGCGCCAGATAGTCCGGCGAAGCGACGAGAAGACGCCTGCTCCTGGCCAGTCTGCGGGCGATGAGGCGGCCGTCGCCGACCGATCCATGGCGCAGGACCGCATCGAAACCGCCGGTCGCGGCATCGACGAAGCGATCGTCCAGTTCCAGCGAGACTTCGATCTGCGGATAGTCGCGCAGGAACGTCGCAAGCGCCGGGCCAAGGTGCAGGATGCCGAAGCCGACCGGGGCGGAAAGGCGCAGCGGCCCCGCCAGCTTGCCGCTCTGCGCCGCCAGTTCGGCGGAGGCTTCCTCCGTTTCGCGCAGGATGCGTTGGGCGCGCGGCAGGAAAGTCTCGCCGCTGTTGGTGAGGGAGAGCTTGCGGGTCGAACGCTGGATCAGGGTTGCGCCCAGAGCGCGTTCCAACTCGGCAAGCCGCTCGCTCACGACCGACTTGGCAAGGCCGAGCCGCCGCGCGGCGGCGCTGATCGAGCCCGCGTCCACCGTGGCGGCGAAAGCGACGATCCCGTCGAGTTTGATCATCGTTCGGATATCCCGTCATCAAGGTTCAGAACAAGCCGGCTAGTCCGAACGATGCCTGCACGGCATCTTCAAGTCCAGAGGGCACGATGCGGCCCGATCCGATAGAACAGGAGACACATCATGAATGACTTCTCTGGCAAGAATATTCTGGTCCTTGGCGGCAGCCGCGGCATCGGCGCCGCGATCGTCCGTCGCTTTGCGTCCGAGGGCGCAAACCTGGCCTTTACCTTCGCCGGATCGCGCGAGAGCGCCGGCGCGCTGGCGACGGAAACCGGCGCGGAAGCGATCCAGGCCGACAGTGCCGACCGCGATGCGCTGACCGCCACCGTCGCGGCGCGGGGCAAGCTCGATATCCTCGTGATCAACGCGGGTACGCTTGTGCTGGGCGATCCGCTGACGCTGGATCCCGATCAGGTGGACCGCATGATCGACGTCAATGTCCGCGCGCCTTATCACGCCGCCGTCGAAGCCGCGCGGCAGATGAACGATAACGGCCGGATCATCGTGATCGGCTCCGTGAACGCCGATCGCATGCCTTTCGCGGGCGGTGCCGCCTATGCGCTCACCAAGGCGGCCATGCAGGGCATGGTGCGCGGACTGGCCCGCGACTTCGGCGACCGGGGCATTACCGTCAACAGCATACAGCCGGGGCCGACCGACAGCGACATGAACCCCGCCGAGGGGCCGATGGCGGCGACGATGCACAGTTTCATGGCCATCAAGCGCCATGCCAGAGCCGAGGAGATCGCGGAATATGCCGCCTATATCGCCGGGCCTCATGCGGGCATGATCACCGGTTCGATGCAGACGATCGACGGCGGTTTCGGCGCCTGAACGCGAAAGCGGCGCAGTTCTTCGTGAACTGCGCCGCTTTCGTCATTTTCAGCTCTGTCAGGCGATCAGCCAGGTGCCGTCCGGCTCCTTGTGGACCACGGTGTTCCAGAGATAGCTCTCGCCGCTGTCATCGGCGGAAAAGAGGATGTCGAACGAGAATTCGTTGGCCGCCACGCGCTTCCAGTTCTGGATCCGGGTGACGGAAATGCAGCCGGACATGTCGTGATGGCGCATGCGCTTGCCGGGAGACATCGCCCCGGCCCAGCCGTTGAACATGGCGGTGCCGCGCGATCCGACGAATTTCTGCACCAGCCCCTGCGTGGCCCGGTCGTCCTGCACGCACATCAGCGTGATCATGTAAGGACGTAGCGTCGCGGTTGCGGCGGCGACATCCGATTTCAAGGCGGTCGGCGCGGAGGCCAGCGCCTTTTCCACGCCCTGAACCTGGGCCTGGTCGGGCTGCGCCAATGCAGCACCGCCGGCAGCATGGGCCTGAGCGGAAAGGCCCGCCAGGGCGACTGCCGCTGCGATCGACTTCGAAAGAAGGGATCGGCTTCGTATCATTCTCGTAACCTCATCACGGTGCTGCCCCATCGGGACAGCAAACTTTCCTGTAAACGATGCGCTTCGCATCGCCTTGCCGATCACGCATTATTTTCTTTGATTTCAACGCCAAGGGCTTGCTGCGATCAGTCGTGCGTCAATTGGGGCGTTCCGACGCAGACATCTACCGGCAATATGTTCTCGCCTCGCATTTTTTCGTTAAAATATCTTCTCTCACAATGGGTTAGCTAACGTTTTTGGCTTGCCGACCCTCATATCCCACCAAATCGAAGTACAGGTTATCACGATGAAGTCTGATTTTCGGCTCCCCGATCCGGGCCAACTCCTTCCGAACCGGGCGATCGCGGTAAGGCGGCATGGATTTGCCGATCGTTTCCGCATGCTGTTTATCAGCGTGGTTCTGGGGCTGGTGTCGATTGGCACGGCCGTCGTCGTATGGCCCGGACTCTATGCGGATTACCGCATCAAGCAGGCGCCGGTGGAAGTTCCCGAAGCATCGCTCGTCAGCGCCGAGTGCAAGACGAAGAAAATGAGTGTGAATTGCGAGGCAGGCATCGCCTATCCGCGTGATGGCGAAACGAAGATCCGCACCGTGGACTTCTCGTTCTTCGGCCTCGACAAAGGGGACTACGAAACGACGGTGGTCGCAGAACGAGGCAACCCGGACAACATCACCCTGTCGCTGGCGATCGATAAATTCTGGAACCGTTTCATCGGCTCGCTGGCGATCGTGGTTCTGCTCGGCTGGGTATCGATCCTGATGGGCAGGCGGTTCATCCACCTTTCCGCGACGCTGAAGGCGTTCCGCGAACCCGCCGTGCTCCAGCCGGTCTGGGCGCGTATCACGATGCGCAGCAAGAAGCTCGGCGGGAACCGCATCGTCTATTTCCCGGTGACTGGCCTGCGCAAGGGGATGGGCATCACCACGATCTTCAAGAAGTCCGAAACCCCCTGGATGCACTACGATCCGGTGCAGGACGAGACTTTCGTGCTGGCCGCCGCGCATCCCCGGGCCAGGCTGCCGATCATGTTGGACGAAAATTTCGACCGGCTCGTCCTCAGCGATGAGGAGACGCACGCGGCCAAGGCCGTCCGCGACGAACTCGCCGCGCGAATGGACGGCTGAGGGCGGTTTCCCGGCGGGGCGGCGGGTGCGAAAGTGGACGCTCGACGGCTCGCTCCAAGGCGGCTAGAGCGGCGGGCATGACAGCACAGATCACGATCCGCCGCCCTGACGACTGGCATTTGCATTTGCGCGACGGCGACATGCTGAAAGCGGTCGTCGGTTATACCGCCCGTCAGTTCGCGCGCGCCATCGTCATGCCGAACCTGACACCGCCGGTCGTCACCGTCGCGGCGGCGGAAGCGTACCGGGACCGGATCTCGGCAGCCCTGCCGGCTGGTGCCGATTTCACGCCGCTGATGACATGCTACCTCACCGACGGCGCCGATCCCGCGGAAATCGAACGCGGATACGAACAGGGCGTGTTCGCGGCCTGCAAGCTCTACCCCGCACATGCGACGACCAACTCCGCGCACGGCGTCACCGATATCCGCAAGCTCACCGGCTTGCTGGAAACCATGCAGCGAATCGGCATGCCGCTGCTGATCCACGGCGAAGTGACCGACCGCGATGTCGACATCTTCGACCGCGAGGCCGTGTTCATCGAGCGCATCCTGAACCCGCTGGTTCGCGATTTCCCGGCGCTCAAGATCGTGCTCGAACATATCACCACCGCCGATGCCGCCGAATTCGTCGCGGATAGCGGCCCTCAGATCGGCGCGACGATCACGCCGCAGCACCTGATCATCAACCGCAATGCGATCTTCGACGGCGGCATCCGCCCGCATGCCTATTGCCTGCCCGTCGCCAAGCGCGAGCGGCATCGCCTTGCCGTCCGCAAGGCGGCCGTCTCGGGCTCGCCCAAGTTCTTCCTCGGCACCGACAGCGCGCCGCATGAAGTGGGCCGCAAGGAATCTTCCTGCGGCTGCGCGGGAATCTTCAATGCCCCTTACGCCCTGGAAAGCTATGCCCAGGTCTTCGATGAGGAAGGCGTCCTGGACCGGCTGGAAGGCTTTGCGTCCGAACACGGCCCCCGGTTCTACGGCCTGCCCCTGAACGAGGGCACGGTCACCCTGAAGCGCGAAGACGTGCAGGTGCCGGAAGTGATCACCGACGGAGCGATCAATATCGTGCCGTTCCACGCCGGAGAAACGATCCGCTGGCGACTGGCGGATTAAGAGTTTGTTTGGAAAATGCCCCCCGGGGGGCATTTTCAGAGCGGCACCAGCCCGCTCCCCCACCCGACCGCCCACAGTATAATGCCGATGGGCGGTCGGGTGGGGGAGCGGGCTGGTGCCGCGAAATTCGCATTCCGCGAATTTCCAAACGGATTTAAGAATCGCACGGCCCGGCAGATCAGCGGCGTTTCTTCGCGATCGTCGCGGTGAAATCGGGATCCTTGTTCGCCACCCAGTCCACGAACTTGCGGACGGTGGGGTTGGCGAGCAGCGCTTCCACATCCATGCCGTGGCGTTGCAGTTCGGAATTCGTGAAGTTCACGATCAGCGTCTGCTGGCAGATCGCATGCATTGGCACGACATCGCGCCCGCCCCGGCTCTTGGGGACGGGATGGTGCCAGACGATGGTCTTGCCGGTCGGCCTGCCGCAGAGCCAGCAGGGTACGGCGGGAGCGGGGGCGTCCTCGTCCTGCGGTTCGTCGTCGTGGAATGCGTGTTTCGAATGCTTGCGGGCCATGGGTCTGCCTGAAGAGAGTGACGGCGCACCTATAGCGAAGGCAGCGCGCATTGCCACTGCGGCCGAAATCCTCATTACCGGCTTCTTGACTGCCCGACATCGTGTTACGCTCCCCCCGGATAAACGCGAGGGAGAACGCGATGCCGCTGATCGAGAGAGCTGCCCGGGCGCTGGCCATGGCTGAAACCGGGCGCGACGATTGGGGTCATATCGATGCCGACCAACGGGAAAAGCTGAAGCAGACCGCGCTGGCGGTGATCAAGGCGCTGCGCGTTCCCACGCCGGTCATGTGCCAGGCAGGGCACGAACTGCTCGAAACCGAACGCGGCCATGTCGTCGGCGCAAGCGACGCGCATGATGCCTGGCAGGTCATGATAGACGCGGCGGTAGGGGCTCACGCCGCGGGCAAGGCCTGACCGCAGCGGCAGCCGGAAGGGCTAAGAGCCCGTTTGAAAAGTGCCCACAAGGGCATTTTTGTGCGGCACCGGCCAACGCCCCCACCCTACCACCCGCAGGATACTACCGTTGGGTGGTAGGGTGGGGGCGTGGGCCGGTGCCGCAAAAATTCGCATTCCGCGAATTTTCAAACAGATTCTAAGGTGCGTAGCGGGTGAAGACGAAATCGTGCGCCGATGCACGGGACTGGTGGCACGACCAGCATGTCTGGTGCTGGGCTTCGTCAACCGGCTTGCCGTTGACGAACCGGCCGAAGCCCCAGCCACCGGTCGCGGCATAGCGCCTGGAATCCTTGACCATGACTTGCACGGTCGTCGCGGCGCCGGGGATGGAGGCGGGGGCGAACTCGGGCGAAGGGGTGTGCTTCCAGGCCAGCTTCACCAGAACCGTGCCGTCAGGAAACGGCAGCTTTCCTTTTTCGTAGGCCCGGATCGCGATACGGTTTCCCAGGGTAGCGCGCAGTTCGTCGAGCGGCGGCGCTTCCTGGGCCGGAGCGATCAGTTGCCAGCTTCGATAGCCTTCAGGAATGGTTACGCCATAGATCGGCGATGCCAGGAGCGCGTTTCCAGCATTGGCCTTGGCGGCGAGTGCGCCCATGAGCACGGCGCCGCAGCCGAACAGGGCAAGGCGGGCCGCGTTCATGCGCGCGCTCCCATGCGGTCAGCATCGATAACGGCCTGCGCGAAGGCTTCGGGCGCCTCCTGCGGCAGGTTATGGCCGATACCGCCGGAGATCAGGCGAAAGGCGTAGGCTCCCTTGAACTTTGCGGCATAAGCGGCGGGGTCGGGGTGGGGGGCGCCGTTGGCGTCGCCTTCCATGGTTATCGTAGGTACGGTTATCACGGGACCGGCGGCCAGTCGGGCTTCGTCGGCGTCGTAGCGGCGCTCGCCATCCGCAAGGCCCAGACGCCAGCGATAGTTGTGGATGACGATGTCCACATGGTCGGGATTGTCGAACGAGGCGGCGGTGCGGCGGAACGTCGCATCGTCAAAGCGCCATTGCGGCGAGGCGAGTTCCCAGATCTGTCGCGCGAAATCGGCGGTATAGGCGGCGTAACCCGCGCGGCCCCGCTCCGTGGCGAAGTAGAACTGATACCACCACTGGAGTTCGGCCTTAGGGGGCAGGGGCTTCGCATTCGCGGCAGGGCTGCCGATCAGGTAACCGCTGACGGACACCATCGCCTTGCAACGTTCCGGGTAGAGTGCGGCCATGATGTTGACGGTACGCGCGCCCCAGTCGAAACCTGCAACCACCGCTCGCTTGATGCCGAGGGCATCCATCAGCGCAATGCCGTCCGCCGCCAGAGCGGCCTGTTGTCCGTTGCGCGGGCTGTCGGCGGAACGGAACCGCGTGGTTCCGTGGCCGCGCAAATGCGGCACGATGACCCGGTAGCCCTGGGCGGCAAGAATACCGGCGGACTGGGCGAAGGCATGGATGTCGTAAGGCCAGCCATGGAACAGCATGACGGCGGGCCCCGAGGCGGGGCCGGTTTCGACATAGCCGATGTTCAGCGGACCAGCCTCTATCTGCCTGACGGGACCGAACACGGCAGGAACAGCGATAGTGCTGCCCTTCGCCGGACCGGAGGCTGCGAACGAAGGCACGGCCGGGAATGCGGCGGCGGTGACGGCCCCGGCTGCGAGGCCGAGAAACCCGCGTCGCTGCGAGCGGGTGTCGCCGAGAAGCTGTCCAAGATCCATGTGCTGTCGTCCTTTTCGCATTCGAGTGCCGTGATGCCGGCACTCTAGTCGGAAGGGACGGTCGACGCCCGTTATGTGGTGTGAGGAGCTGCTAGCGGGTCATGGTTTCAGGACGCTTCGGAAACCGTGGGGTTCAGCTTCGGTCTCTTTCGCAAGGCTTTCGACAGGAATTCCCGGACAGGCTCGTCGTAATACTTTCCGGCGATCCATGCCACGGCAACGGAGATAAGCAGCCCTGCCAGAAGCTCCACCTTTCCGGGCAGGTCGAACTTGTCCGCCACTTTCGACACCCAGAACAGCAAGGGATAGTGCAGGGCGTAGAGGGGGTAGGAAATGAAGGCACTGAACCGGGCCGCCGCGGCGCTGCGCGCGCCTTCCTCGAAATCGAGCGATGAGAGGATCAGCGCCGGATAGAATGTCGTGACCATCACAAGGCCGTAGACGCCCTGCCACGCTCCCAGGGAGTGCGGCAGGAAGGTTGCGGCCAGAAGGACCGACGACAGCCAGAAGGGCATGCTGAAGTTCCACATCCCTCGCATGCGGTTGAGTGCCATGCCCATCACGAAGGAGGGCAGGACGTTGAGCATGCCCCAGCCGATATCGCCGTTCTTGTAACCGACATTGAGCACGTTGAAGCGCAGCGCCAGAATGAGCGATGCCGCTACGCCGATGGCGGCCAGCATGGCGACGGCTTTGCTGGGCAGCCTGAACAGGATCAGCACGAATATCAGGTTGGCCACGATCTCGTAGAACAGCGACCATAGCGGACGGTCGATGGCGAACATCTCCCCCATCAGCGAGGAAGGCGCCGGCAGGCAGAGGGCCGAAAGCAGCGTCGCCAGGAAAAGTGTCCCCATGGTGGGGTGTCCCGTCCGCAGGCTTTCCCCGGCCCAGTAAGTGAAGCCCAGCGCGGTTCCAAGGATGATGAGCGGATAGAGCCGGACGATCCGGCTCGTCACGAACCTGCCAAGGGAAATGCCGCCCTGTTTCAGGCGCTCGGCATAGGCATGGTCGATGACGAAGCCGGAGAGGATGAAGAAGAAGTTCACCGCAAGATGAGCCTGATCGAAAAAATGCCCCCCGGGACCGAGCCATCGCCGATGGAACAGGACGACCGCTACGGCCGCCACGCCGCGTAAGCCGTCCAGGCCCAGGTAATGCTTCATCGGTTCCTCGCGCTGCCATCGCGGAAAGGCGCTATCCCATCCGTTGCATCTGCTTACGTGTCTTGCTGCAGGAGCGAAATCGGCCAAAGGAGAGGGCGCTCTCCTCCAAATGGCCGGAATGATCCCTCGTTAGAGACAGCAAGGATCGGTTCGTGCATGGGGATGGGAGGCTTGCAAGGTTCGTTCGCCGGCGGCAATTAGGCCTATGCGTATTGCTCTATTCGAACCGGAAATTGCTGGAAATGTCGGCGCCGTCTTGCGTCTTGGTGCCTGTTTCGGGGCCACAGTGGACCTTATCGAACCCATGGGGTTCGAATGGGATGACCGCAGGGTGCGCCGGACCGCGATGGACTACATCGATCACGTCACCGTGGAGCGCCACGCCGATTTTGGGGCGTTCCGAGCGGCGATCGGTTCGCGAAGACTGATCCTCTTCACCACCAAGAGCAGCGGCTCCGCTTACGATTTCCAGTACCGGGCGGACGATGTCCTGCTGTTCGGTAAGGAAAGTGCGGGCGTTCCCGCCGAAGTGGCCGAGATCTGCGATGCGCGGGTGCGCATACCGATGCGGCCGCACGTGCGCTCGATGAACCTCGCGACTTCTGCGGCGCTCGCTCTGGGAGAAGCCTTGCGCCAGACAGGCACTCTGCCGGGCTGACTTGCCGGACGGCACGCCCAGGGCCAGGCAATAGCGCTTGTTCGCGGGCGCAAGGCAGCCATACTGCAAGGTAAGACAGGCGTGGCCTGCAACGAACCGTTCCGCGACGTTTCCGACTTTGAAAAGAAGGGAGAATTATGAAACTTGTGCGCTTTGGCCCGGTGGGAGCAGAAAAACCCGGCCTGATCGATTCCGATGGAACATTGCGCGACCTTTCCGGTCATCTGGACGACATCACGCCCGGTCAGCTCGGCGAGGAAGGACTGGCCAGGATCGCTGCACTTGACGTGGCCGCGCTTCCGGCTGTCGAAGGTCCGCAGCGTTTCGGCGTGCCTGTCGCGGGCGCCCGCAAGTTTTTGGCGATCGGGCTGAACTATGCCGATCACGCGGCGGAATCGAACCTGCCCATTCCGCCGGAACCGATCTTCTTCACCAAGGCGATCTCCTGCCTCAATGGGCCCGACGATGACGTCATGCTGCCGCTCGAAGCCACCAAGGCCGACTGGGAAGTCGAACTGGGCGTGGTGATCGGCAAGACCTGCCGCTACGTTTCGCAGGAAGAGGCCTTGGAACATGTCGCCGGCTATATACTGGTCAACGACGTTTCGGAGCGCGCTTTCCAGAAGGAACGGGGCAGCCAGTGGGACAAGGGCAAGGGCTGCGATACTTTCGGCCCCGTCGGCCCTTGGATCGTGACGCGCGACGAGATTGCCGATCCGCAGACGCTGGACATGTTCCTGGACGTCAACGGCAAGCGCATGCAGACCGGCAATACGCGCACGATGATTTTCCCGGTTGCCGAATGCATCGCCTACATGAGCCGTTTCATCACGCTGGAGCAGGGCGACATCCTCACGACCGGCACGCCGCCGGGTGTGGGCGAAGGACAGAAGCCGCAGGCGATCTACCTCAAGCCCGGAGACGAAATGCGTCTTGGCATTACCGGGCTGGGTGAACAGCGCCAGAAGGTCGTGGCCTTCGACTTGAAGCGATAATTCAGGTGATCCGGGGAAGGTTCACGCCGTCCCCGGACGCTTTCGGGTCTACCGGATCCACCTGTAGCGTACTTTGGCGGTGACTTCCGGCACCGGCGCGGCGAGGTCCGCGCCGTGGGCGGCATCCTTGACCGTGCCGGGATCGACGAAGCCGTAGAATACCCCGCGCGAGGCCGAGCCGCCGCGTTGCTCCACGTCGCCGATGTTTTGCGCCGTTCCCGAAAGGACGATGCCTTTCTCGTACTCGCCGATACCGAGCATGGCAGTGGCGGCGCGGGCCTTGTCCTTGAGCACGGTGTCGCCGCGCAGCACGGAGAGGCCGGAAACGACTGCTTCGTCGCGCACTTGCGCCCGGTCCATCACCACGGCGTGATCCTCGATCCGGGCCTTGTCCGAAACGGTGCCGGAGATCACGCGGGCGTAGGGGCCGACCCAGGCAGTCGGCGCGACATCGGCTTGCGGCCCAGCCGCCGCCGTTGGCATGGCGATGCCCGCCGGGGATCGGATCCGGTGCGCCCGGTTGCCAGCGGTCGGGCAGAGCGCCATCGAACTGGACCATCCAGGGGTAGCGATAGATCGAATAGTAGGGCTGGTCCCAGCGGATCTTCTGCATCTGCGAGGGCGTGGCCATGACCACGAGATAGAGCCCGGTATCGTCCGCCCGCACCGTGATCGTCGCCGAACCTTTCGCGCCGCGCTGGAGCGGCGTGTAGCGGCTGCTGCCGTCCGCGCCCACGGCCACCACGCCCCAGCGCCAGTCTGAAGCGGGGGAGGGGATCGTCTCGGGCTCGTCGGCAAGGCCCGGCAGCGAGGATACGGCGGCGGCCTGTTGCACCACGCCGCGGAATGTCACGGTCACTTCGCTGCGCCCGGCATCGGCATGGAGCTTGACCACATTGTAGCCCCAGCGCTGCGGCGCCCACATCTCCGGCACGGCAAATTGGCGGCGCTTCAGGTCCACGGGATCGAGCACGGTGGCAGAGAGGATGTTCGCGTCGGTGGTCTGTTCGTAAGTGCCGTAGTTCCTGCGGAACACGGCCCCCTGATCGCTGCCGTCCGGGTTGGTGTAGTCCCAGTTCGCATTGTGCAGCGCCCAGTCGCCGAAGGTGTCGTTGAGCTGGTCCTGCGTCCATCCCATGTTGCGCTGGAGCACGCTGAAGGGATCGGCGGTCAGGCGTGCGGGATCGTCCTTGCCCGGCGCGGTACGCCAGATTGCGTTCACCGCCTCGAAGCCCTGGGTATCCTTGAGATATTCGAGGAACTGCCAGTTGCAGTAGCGGGTACGGGTAGAGCCGTAATAGAGGTGCGGGTACTGCTTCAGCAGGACCGAACAATGCGTGTTCTGCCGGAATTCGGGCAGTTGCACCGTCATCCAGTTGGCATGGCTCTCGAACAGCCAGCCGGTGTAGGGCGAATCCATCAGGCGCCCGGTCGCAGCCTGGAGGGCATGGGTCAGTTCGTGGGCCAGCCCGAAACGATCCTTGAGCGCGCCCGGATCGATCCACATGCCCATGTGGCCAAGCTGGTCCGTGCCGCCGGTCAGGCCATAGCCCACGCCGACGTAGGCGTTGACCTTGAACTTCTCGGCCGATCCGCAGTGCGGTTCGGGAAAGCGCAAGGTGCCGAGGAAATAGTTCCAGACATATTCGAGATGCGCCGAGGCTGCCCTGGCGACTTCGGCATCGACCGTGCCCGGCTTCCAGTGCAGCGCGAAATGCGCGCTTTCCATCTGCAGCGGCAGGGCGGAATTGGCGGCGTCCGACGGGTCGGTCGCCGCAACTTTCCAGGCGTTTGGCGAGTCCCCGGCCACGCAGGCGGCACTCGGCGTGGCGCCGGTGGCCGGGGAGGCAAGCGCCGGTGCCGACGGAATGGCTAATGCCAGCACCGATGCCTGCAGAAGGTGCCTCATGCTCAGCGCGGGCTCAGCGTGACGGTAGTGGGTGCGCTGCCCAGCGCGACGGCATAGCCGCCGCGATCGGCCGTGCCGGTATCGGTGGCATAGGCCTTCCCGCCTGCCGTCGTGGTTTCGAACAGCAGGCGCGCGGTGGGCGTAGCGGCGCTGGCGGGATCGAGCGTCAGCACGACCTTGCCGGTCTTCGCGTCATAGTCCGCGCTCTGGATGCGGCCGGCTTCCAGCGTGATCCACAGGCCGGCGGGTGCCACGAACAGGCGGCGGCGAGCGCCGTCCTTCGGTGCGATGCTGACCTTGGCGCCCTTGGTGGTAAGGTCGCCGCCGAAGCCCAGCCAGCCGAGCTGCGGATCCTCGACCATGTAAGTGGCCGAAGTGATCGCATGGCCGTAGAAGCCCATGCCGTAGTCACCGGTGATGGCGTCCCACTTCATCATGTCGGGCCAGGAGTGGAAGGCGGCCGAGCCGAAGCCCTTCTGGTCGATGTTGGTCACGCCGCCCATCATGCCGCCATAGGCCACGCGCAGCAGGTGCAGGTCGGTGGGGTTCTGGCGATAAGCATCGAACAGCGGCACTGCGTTGAGTGCCGAGCCATAGTGGTGGATCTGGCGCTCGATGCGCGAGACCTTGCCGCCATAGAGGAAGTCCCAGTAGCGGCGGGCATTGCCGTTGTAGCCCCAGCTGGGGATCGTCGGGTCATAGCCGAGGATGACCTCGCGGGTCTCGTCGGCCTGGGGCTGGAAGCCGAAGTAGCGCATCCAGGCGTAGACTTCCGGCTGGCCGGTGGAATCCCAGGCCATTTCGCTGCCGAACGGATACTTGAGCGTGCGCCAGTGATCGGCGCGTGCCTTCATCAGGCCTTCCATCTCGCTCGCCTCGGCGGTCATCCCTTCGCGCTTCAGGTCCTTGAGAATGTCGACGAAGACGTCGCCTTCCATCTGCCCGAACTGGGCATAGTAAGGGGCGTCGCGCATCATCGCCACGGTGGTGCGATAGGCCCAGTCGAGGTAGAACTTCCAGTCGTGCTGCTTGACCAGGCCCTGGCTGTCGCGCGCAAGGCGGTAGAGCACCCAGTGGCCGATGGCGACGTGGGGATAGTTGTACGAACGGCCGAGATCGTCGGAATCCTTCTTCGACCAGGCGGTCCAGTTCTTCCAGTTGATCTTGGGGTCGTAGTAGTTCGGGAATTCCTTGGGCTCGTAGTAGAAGATGCTCTTCTTCACGGCACCGGCTTGCGGTCCGTCCTTCACCTGGAGCGTGCCGAGCACCGTCTCGTTGACGAGGCGTTCCAGCTTGGCGACTTCCTCGGGGTTCGGGTTGTCGAGCTGCTTCATCATTGCGGCAACCCAGGAACCGGCACCGCCTTCGTCGCTCATGCCGGACACCCAGACGCGGCCGTCCTGCGTGAGAATCTTGTTGTCCTCGCGGTCGTAGGAGAGGATCGCCGGGCTGCGGTGGAACGGATCGCCATTGCCCTCGAACCACTGCTCGGTCGTGGTGAAATGGCCGATATCGGCCATGACCTGCTCAAGCGGCTTGGTGATGTAATAGCTGACGGTCTGCTCTTCGCCGTTCGCATAAGTGACGGTGAGGCGCGCC
>NZ_MSQB01000039.1 GCF_002149965.1 Novosphingobium panipatense
TTCCTGTGCGCATGCGCCAGACTCGCATGCGAACGCAACAAAGGGAATCCCGAACCGGACTCTTATGTCAGGCGGAAACCACTAGATTGGTGCGTAGTTAGCCTAACAAGAATTGCGGTTACATCCTTAGAGCACTGCAAATCGCTTCTGAAAAAGTGAGCGAGTTTCCGGTTCGTGCAGCTTGGGAAGTAGTCTTTGATATCTAACAGCCAGAAAGCGCGGGCGCCTTTATGCCTCGCAGCATTATCAACGTAAGACCGTCCCTTACACGGACTGAAAAGCCAATCTGGAGGAGTTATGCGGCTCAGCAATTTGGCAATCCGGCTTTGAACTTTTTTTAGGCTCGGTTCAGGGATATCAATGGGCCGGTAGAATGGCGCTTTTTCAGGTGGAGGCTGCACTTCCAACCAAGAGTCTTTATCGACCTTGTGCTTCCACTTTCGCTTATAAGATTCTTCTGATGAAGTGATTTCTTTCAAATCTGACAATGAAATTTGAAGAAGATCAGCAAGTTTTTTGCGAGTTCGCAGTCGAAAGAACGGGCTATCTTTTAAAGTATACAGCCTCGCATCATTCAGAACCGCCATCCGCTTTTCTTTCTATAAATTTCAATAGATCAAGAACCGTGGATGCTATTTTCGTTCTAATGCGCTCTCCGCTTTTTGCATGAGGCAGCTCCTCAGCAAAGAACATGATCGCCGAAACTGGCATCTTAAACTCGGTTGAATACTTCTGTATCGTTTCAAGAGATGGAGTTCTATTCCCTTTCTCGATTTCAGAAATAAATGATTTAGATACATTGAGACGCGCAGCGAGCTCAACCTGCTTCAGATCGTGAAATACACGAATCAATCTGAGAGCTTCATTTAGCATTAGCGTTCCCAACGCCGGTTCTTCCGGCACAAATTAGATAATCGGTTAGCGGTCTACTCGGTGAAATGCTTGATTACCCAATGGATAATCTTCCAGATCGTGAAGCCCCAAGTAATAAGAGACTTCAAAGTATTGGGATTAAGGAGACGCTTCCAAAATCCCCGACGCTGCTCAAGAGGTTTACCTCGCAGCTCACGTCGCCGCCGTCGTCGGTGTGTGCTTTTCCAAAAAGCCATGCTTTTCTTCCTTATTCGCCTTGGCGGTCAATTCACAACGAATTGACCTCACCAAGGATTCTCACCGAACAAGGATCGGACCCGACAACTTCACCTTCTATCTAGAGACGATAGCTATTCTCGCTATCGTCTCTGCTTCGCCCGTCGTCCCGGCGACCGCGGGGGCCCCGGTGAACGGATAAAACGGCAGAGGCTTAACCCTCCACGCTTCGGAACCATTCCAAAGCTAAGTATGAGAACTTATTCCGTTACACACTCAGCCTACATACAGCACCGGAGGGTCAAATCAAGGAGAAAGTTCTCTTAAAGTGAACCTCTAGCGTCACCTTCATGCATTTTCGCATCCCTGCGTGATTAGCATGCCCTTGCCTCACGCTAATGATCTGCGAGCGAAACACCGATCCGCGATATGACCTTCTCCTTCGAGGGAGGCCCTGATGCTACTAGGTTTGAGCATCTGAGGTATAGGCTATGGATACAACCTGTGAAGCGCGATATATCGTCTCACTAGGGTTTAATAAGTCGATGCCGCGCCGACGGCAGCTATCGCTCTTTCCGACTCCGATTCAGACATGCCGGAACCGGGCAGACAATCACTTTCCTACATCCCCCAACATGCGATAAATGATCCGGTTCACCCCGACGCACAGGCGTCGGGGCTTTGGCTCCAATCTCCGGGGGTGAACCATGTCCGACCATTCGAACTCTTCCTATCCCACCGCTGCCGGGCGGGGGTGGATTCCGGCGTCTCGGGATATCGGGTTGCCGGGGGAGTCCATTTTGCGCGGGGGGCGTGAGGCGGCTCTCGGGGAGGGCGCTCCGGTGCGGCGGGGCGCGGGGGAAAAGGTCGGGGAGCGCGAGGGCGATGGCCCTCGCATCTTGTCTTCCTGCTGTTCTTCTTCGGCCTCGGATGACGCGCGCGTGCCCCTCCACCATCCTGCGGATGGTCCCCCTCCCCCGGTGGGGGAGGAATGGGGGTGGACGCCCGCGCGGAGGGTTCGGTTTCTGCATCATCTCTCCGGCAGGGGCGACGTGCGGGCGGCGGCGGCGGTAGTGGGGATGTCGCGGCAGTCGGCCTACTTGTTGCGGCGGCGGGACAGGACTTTCGCGAAGGCGTGGGAGGCGGCGCTGGTGCTGGCGCGGCGGCATGTCGAGGAAGTGCTGGCGACGCGGGCTCTGGACGGTGTCGAGGAGCCGGTTTTCTATCACGGCGAGCAGGTGGCGGTGCGGCGGCGCTATGACGCGCGGTTGCTGCTGGCGCATCTGGCGCGGCTCGACCGGGCGGTGGAGGCGGGCACGGGGGCTCCGGGGGAGCGCGTCGGCGACCTGGCGGAGCGGTTCGACGAGGTGCTCGCCTGCGTGGCGGGGGAGGGGCCGGACGAGTTGCTCTCGCTGCCGGGGCGGGAGGCGGCGGTGCTGCCTCCGGCGCGCGGGGTCTATGCCGAGAAGGCGGGGGCCTTGTTGCAGGACGAGGCGGACCGGGCGTGGAGCAGGGCCGTCGCGCGGGGCGAGGCGGGGCCGGAGGACGAGCCGGTGCCTTACGTCACCTTCTGGCGCGAGGCCTCGGCGCGGGACTGGGACGGCTGGTGCGACCGCGCGGAAGGGGTGGTCGATGCGGTGCTGGCGGAGGAGGCCGGGGGTGAGGATTTGCCGCCGATGGAGTTCAAGTCGCTGGCGGCCAGTTCTTTTGGGGTGGGCTGTTCGGGGGACGGCTTTTTCGGATCAGGACCGTGTAAAGCGTGTCAAGTCGAACAGGGCCGGGAACCCGATGGGGCCTGCGCGGTTATCATGAGTGAAGGTCGGCGCGGTGCTTCCCCACCCCCTCCGTTACCGGGTCGGCCTTCTCTTCTTTCAGAGATTTTCGCGGCTTATTCGTCGCTGGTGCCGTCGGAAAGAACGGCGAGTTCGACTTTGCCGGAGCCCATGCGGGCGATGCCGATTTCCTTCGCGGCGGCCTCGGAGAGGTCGATCACGCGGTTGGAATGGAACGGGCCGCGGTCGTTGACACGGACCATCACCGAGTCCCCGTTGCGCGGGTTGGTGACGCGCAGCATGGTGCCGAAGGGCAGCGAGGGATGGGCGGCGGTGAGGTCGTCCGGGTTGAAGCGCTCGCCGCTGGCGGTGCGGTTGCCGCGCAGTTCGCGGCCGTAGAAGCTGGCGGTGCCGCCCTTGATGGCCTCGAATTCCTGGACATCCTGCTCAAGCGTCTGCGGAATGGCGGCGACGGGCGCGGTGGCTGCGGGGGTTGCGATGACGGCGGCGGGGGCCGGTGCGGCCTCGGCTGCCTTTGCGGGCGCCAGCTTCGACTCGGCAACAGCCGAGGAGGCAGGCGCTACCAGCATGGCAGCGGTGGCAAGAGCAAAGCCGATGCGCGCAAGGCGATGGGCTTTATGCGGTTGGTTGTGCTTCCCCGTCATGGCGAGGAGTCCTACAGGCAGTTCGTCGCCAAGGGGACCCATGCAAAAGCGGCCCGTCGCACTTTGGCAACGGGCCGCCCTATGTCGTTAACGCATTGAAAGGATTCGGAGGACCGAATCCGACCCGCTTACTTGGCGTCGCGCTGGGCGAGCAGGCGGAGTCGCAGGGCGTTCAGCTTGATGAAACCGGCGGCGTCCTTCTGGTCGTAGGCACCGGCATCGTCCTCGAAGGTGACGTGGCGTTCGGAGTAGAGCGAGTCCGGCGACTTGCGGCCGACGACCGAGGCATTGCCCTTGTAGAGCTTGAGGCGAACGGTGCCGTTCACGCGAAACTGCGAGTGGTCGATCGCGGCCTGGAGCATCTCGCGCTCGGGGGCGAACCAGAAGCCGTTGTAGATGAGCTCCGCATACTTCGGCATCAGCTCGTCCTTGAGGTGCGCGGCGCCGCGGTCGAGCGTGATCTGCTCGATGCCGCGATGGGCGCGGGCATAGATCTCGCCGCCCGGCGTCTCGTACATGCCGCGCGACTTCATGCCGACGAAGCGGTTCTCGACCAGGTCGAGGCGGCCGATGCCGTGCTTGCGGCCCAGCTCATTGAGCGCGGTGAGGAGCGAGGCGGGGCTCATGGCCACGCCGTTGAGCGCGACGCCGTCACCCTTTTCGAAGTCGATGGTGATGTATTCCGGTGCGTCCGGCGCGTCTTCCGGGTTGACGGTGCGCGAGTAGACGTAGTCGGGGGTCTCTTCCCACGGATCTTCCAGAACCTTGCCTTCGGACGAGGTGTGGAGGAGGTTGGCGTCGGTCGAGAAGGGGCTTTCGCCGCGCTTGTCCTTGGGGACGGGGATCTGGTGCTGCTCTGCCCAGGCGATGAGCGCGGTACGGCTGGTCAGGTCCCACTCGCGCCAGGGGGCGATGACCTTGATGTTGGGATCGAGGGCGTAGGCCGAGAGTTCGAAGCGGACCTGGTCGTTGCCCTTGCCGGTCGCACCATGCGCAACCGCGTCGGCGCCGGTTTCGTGCGCGATCTCGATCAGGCGCTTGGAGATGAGCGGGCGGGCGATCGAGGTGCCGAGGAGGTAGTCGCCTTCATAGCGGGCATTGGCGCGCATCATCGGGAAGACAAAGTCACGCACGAATTCCTCGCGCAGGTCGTCGATGTAGATGTTCTCGTCCGGCAGGCCCATCAGCTTGGCCTTGGCGCGGGCGGGTTCGAGTTCCTCACCCTGGCCGAGGTCGGCGGTGAAGGTCACGACTTCGCAGTTGTAGGTGACCTGAAGCCACTTGAGGATGACGCTGGTGTCGAGGCCGCCGGAGTAGGCGAGGACGACCTTCTTGATGCTGTCGGACATGGACGCAGGCTCCGCAGGAATGGGCATTGGATTCGGGACGCGCGCCTATCAGCACGCGCCCCCTTGCGCAATGAAGGAAAGCTGCGGGGTTATTCGCCCAGCAGCGCGGCCTCGGCCACTGCCATGTAGTCGCGGGTGATCGGCAGGGCATGGCGGCTGCGGGTGTACTGGATCTGGTAGTTGCACATGCTGCCGCTTTCGAAGGCGGCGGTCGCGCCGGCAAGGTAGAAGATCCACATGCGGTAGAACCGCTCGTCCATCAGGCGTACGATCGCTTCCCGGTTCGCGACGCAGCGCTTGTACCATTCGCGCAAGGTGAGGGCGTAATGGAGGCGCAGGTTCTCGACATCGGCGGCGATCAGGCGGAACTTCTCGCTGGCCGCCACGGTCTCGCTGAGGGCGGGGATGTAGCCGCCGGGGAAGATGTACTTGCGCGTGAAGGCGTCGGTCGAGCCGGGGCCGCCCATCCGGCCGATCGTGTGCAGCAGCATCACGCCGTCGTCGGTCAGCAGGTTGCCTGCCGCCTTGAAGAACTGGCCGAACTGCGCCTGGCCGACATGTTCGAACATGCCCACCGAGACGATCCGGTCGAACTTGGCGCCGCGTGCGGCGAGATCGCGGTAATCGACGAGTTCGAACGTGACCTTGTCGGCAACGCCCGCCGCTTCGGCTCGCTCGCGGGCCAGGGCGAGTTGTTCTTCGCTGAGGGTGATGCCGAGCACGGCGACACCGGCATGCTTGGCCAGATAGATGGCCATGCCGCCCCAGCCGCAGCCGATGTCGAGCACGCGCTGGCCCGGTTCGAGCGCCAGCTTGGCGGCGATATGCGCGAGCTTGGCGGTCTGGGCCTGTTCCAGCGTCATGGTGGCCGGATCTGGCCAATAGGCGCAGGAATACTGCATGTGCTCGATATCGAGGAACAAGTTGTAGAGTTCGTTGCCGATATCGTAGTGATGGGCGATGTTCTTCTTGGCGCTTGCCGCCTTGTTGATGCCGTCCACGAGCGTGACGACCTTGCCCTTCAGCTTCTTGAGCGGGGTCTGTTCGTGAAGCTCGCCGCCCTTGTCCCACTTGGCGTTGGCGCGGATCAGTTCGACCATCTCCATGATGTCGCCCTGTTCGATGACGAGCTGGCCGTCCATGAAGGCTTCCGCCGCGCCGAGCCGGGGGTCGGTGAGGATGCGCCGTTCACCGGCCTTGTCGGTGAAGCGGATGCGCACTTCGGGGAAGCCCGCCGTAGGGGTGCCGAAGCGTTTCACGCTGCCATCCGGGCGGACAACCTCCAACACGCCCTGACGGACGCCGCGCTGAAGGAAGCGATCGAGAATTCCCATTGCCATCAACCATTTGTGAAGGGCGCTTCGGCCCGGTGCAAGAGAATTTCGCCTGCGATCACCGCAAGCGAAAACGAAATGACTTTGACTCGTGCTTTCAAGAATTCACTGACGTGCGAGGAACAACACGTCGCGGGGCTGAGAGAGGAGATGCTGGCCGGAATCGACATAGAGGGTTTCGCCGCTTTCCACCCAGCCTTGCGAAAGGAACAGCGCGGCAGAGGCCACGTCTTCGGGCGTGGTCTTGCGCTGGAGCAGGTTCATGCGGTGAGAGACTTCGGTTTCCGCCTCCGTCTGGTCATGGCTCGCGAGGATCGCACCGGGGGCAAGGCCGTAGATGCGGTCATCCCGATGCGGACGCGCCATCGACAGCATGGGGATCGTCGCGGCAAGGGCGTGCTTGCTCATCGTGTAGGAGAAGAAATCCGGGTTCGGATTGAGCAGCTTCTGGTCGGTGACGTGAATGACCCGGCGGCCGCCACGGGCCTGTGCATGGGCCAGGAAGGCCTGTGCCAGTCGGGCCGGGGTTCCGGCATTGACCCGCATGGCCTTCTCGAAAGTGACGGGATCGAGCGATTGCGCGGTGTCGAGATCGAACATCCCCGCGCAATTCACCAGCACCCGCCAGTCGGTGAGCCGGGCGGCGAGATCCGCCACCATCGCGGGGCCGGCCTCCCAGTCGTCGAGTTCGCAGCCGACGATTTCCGCCGAGGGCAGTTCTTCCGCGAGAGCCAAGGCCTGCTGACGGGAATGGCCGTAGTGGATGACGACATGCCATCCCGCGCTGCCGAAGCGGCGGGCGATCGCCGCGCCGATCCGCTTGGCGCCGCCGGTCACCAGCATGGCTGGCCGGGCGGTCATGGGCCGAGTGGTCATGGTTTGGCCCCCGACGCAGCCCTCGGCGTGGCCGCTTGACACGGTTTACACTGTTCTGAGGGAAAAAATGCCCGATCCGTGATCCCGGCTCCGAACATGGACAGGCGGCGAGACGGGAAGGGCAGGCAGGCGATCATCGGGCGGCATAGGAGCACATACCGGGGGTGTAGGAAAGCAGTTCCTTCACCATTCTTCGCTCTTGCAGCAAGCCTGCCTTATCCTGCGGGCATTGGCACCGATGCGGTTCTGACGGGAACGGGGCGCAGGGCTGCGGTGATCCCGGTTATCGCCTGGAAGCGCAGTGCAAAGTCCGCCTCATAGAAGCGGCAGAGGAAATCGAGCTGGGCAGGGCTGGGGCGTTCGGCGCTATCGCGGCTGCGGTTGAACTCCGGCAGGGTGTCGAGTTCGGACCTTCCCGTGCGGCGGCCGATCTCGCCGATCTGCTCGTAGGGGATCAGCCGGTCGACGGCGGCACGGCCGCTCGCATCGAGCAGATACCAGCTCTGCGGGCGGAAGATATGATCGACGTCGAAAGGCGATCGCGCCTGCGCCAGATGGTCGATCGCGTCGGAAATTCCATCGAAGCCCGCGTAGCGTTCGCGGAAGGGGCGGGAGATCGTGCGGTGGCGGGTGCCGCCGGTGCGGGCGTAGCGAAAGGCGGAAAGAAACCGCTCCACCGGATCGCGAACGAGGGCAAAGCTCGGCAAGTCGAGCAGGTCGGGTGCGACTTTGGCATAGTAGCGGACCGAGCAGTGCTTCATCTGCGCGCCATAGAGGCGATCGCAGATCGAGGTTCCGGCGTTCTTGGGGACGTGGATGAACAGGAGGCGGCTGGCGCGGATCCGGTCGATGCGGCGGCGGCGCTTGCCGTCCAGCCAGGGGCTGATGCCGTATCGGCAAAGTCGTTCGGGAATGTCGCTGACGAGCCTTACGCCGAAGGCCGAGGCGACGATGCGGTTGACGCCGGTGGTGCCGGTAGTCGCTTCTAACTCGGGTGCCATGCGACGGGGCTTAGGGGCTTATGGTCGCCCGGCTATTTCGAAATATTTCAGTCGTGGCGGGTATGCGACGCGCCGTCCGTGCGGCCGGCGCGTCGTGGTTCAGCGTCGATAAACCGCTGAAAATCAATCAGCGGCCCGACTGCCAGCGGCTGTTAACGGCAGCGCGGGCGCGAGTTGTTGCGGTCGATCTCGCGGCCGAGGAGGGCACCGCCTGCGGCGCCGAGGATGGTGCCGGTGGCACGGTCGCCGCGCGTATCGATGGCGCGGCCCGCCAGGGCACCGGCAACGCCGCCGATCAGGAGGCCGGTGGTGCCGTTCGACTTCTTGCAGCGGTAGCGACCGTCATTGCCGCGCCAGTAGCGGATGCCGTTGTCGGTGCGGTGGTAGCGGGGGCCGCGGGCCTCGGCCACTTCGGTGACGGCGAAAGTGGCGGGAATGGTGAGGGCGGCGAGGGCCGCTGCCGCGATGGCTTTGCGCATCTGAGAATCCTTCCGGTTTGAATGTCTTGTACGACCGGCGTCCCGATTTCCAGCGCGCGCCAGAACCTGCGATGAACAGTATTGCACGCAGCGACATATGCGCCGAACTGCCCGCATGGCGCGATGAGCGGTCTTGTGATTTCGTGTCCTGTTGCCGGACTATTTCCGGTTTCGGTCGCGTTTGCGCTGTGGACATGTCAGGCCCGCCCCCTCATGAGGACTTGCGAGAGTTCCTCGCCGCCATCCGAGCCCGCCCTTCATCCGAGATCGTCCTTTCCGTGAAGCCGCTTACCCGCCTGCTGCCGCGCCGTTTCCGCATACTCCTTCGCCGTCACGGACCGGAGGCGCTGATCTGGCGGCGGCGCGTGGCGATCCTGGGCGGCGCGGTGCTGGTGGGGCTTGTCGCCCTGGTATTCGCGGACATGGCGGACCGGGCGAATGCGTTGTTCCATGCGCTCTACGCGCGGTTCTGGTGGGCACCGCTGATCGCGACGCCGCTGGGCTTTGCCGCCATCGTCTGGCTGACCAACCGCTTTGCCCCGCTCGCAAGAGGCTCGGGCATACCGCAGGTCATGGCAGCGACCAAGAACCCCGAAGCGGCGCTTTCCACTTTCGTGTCGGCGCGGGCGGCGGTGGCCAAGTTCTTCCTGACGGCCATGGCGCTGCTGGTCGGCGCTTCGGTGGGGCGCGAAGGGCCGACGGTGCAGATCGCGGCGTCGATCATGGGGCGGATGCACCGGCTGATGCGCATCCCGATCCGCTCATCCGTCTACATCGCGGGCGGGGCGGCCGGTGTGGCGGCGGCGTTCAACACCCCGCTGGCGGGCGTGGCCTTCGCGATCGAGGAACTCGCCGCAGCCTACGAGCAGCGCATGACGCTGCTGGTCATGGCGGCAGTGCTCATCGCGGGCATGGTCAGCCTGGGCCTGGCGGGCGACTACATCTATTTCGGCGCGATGCGCCAGACCCTGGGCGTCACCGAGGCGCTGATCGTCGCCCCCGTCGCGGGTGTGTTCGGCGGGGTTGCGGGCGGGCTGTTTTCGCGGCTGATGCTTTCGGCGGGCACGACGCAGTTCGGCCCGCTGCCCTGGCTGAGGGCGCGGCCGGTGCTCTTCGCGCTCGGCTGCGGCGGCGTGGTGGCGGTGCTCGGCACGGCGACCGGCCTGACCTGGGGCACGGGCTACGAGACCGCGCACGGCATTATCGAAGGCAGCGACGTGCCGGTCTGGTTCGGCCTTGCCAAGTTCGCGACGACGCTAGCCACGGCGGTATCGGGCCTGCCGGGCGGGATTTTCGCGCCCTCGCTGTCGATCGGCGCGGGGATCGGCGATCTGCTGCGCTCGGTCTTTCCCGACTACCCGCCGGGCGCCGTCGTCCTGCTGGGCATGGTCGCCTATTTCACCGGCGTCGTGCGGGCGCCGCTTACCGCCGTGATCATCATTTCGGAAACGACGGCGAGCCGGGGCCTGATGATGCCGCTGGTGGCCGCTGCGCTGGTTGGGGATTTCACCGCGCAGTTCGTCTGCAAGGAGAAGCTCTACCACGGCCTCTCGCAGCGCTTTCTGCGCAGCTCCGGGCAGGAATAGCGCCCCAGTAAGGGGTATTCCTAGAGTGCATCCGATTGCACCCGCGCATATCGGCCTCGTCAGGACCAGTCATCGGCCATCGACAGTTAATGCGAACAGCAAACTGTTAACTATCCTGGCTTATATCGGTCTGCGGGGTTCAACGGGGCAAGGTATCGTTTGCATGAAGAGCCATGGCTTTCGCCATGTTGCGGCCGGCACGGGGTTGGCCGTGGCGGCGACGTCGCTGTTGCTGCAAGTCGCGGCATTGGTGCCGGGATTTGCGATGCCGGTGCAACTGGTCGTGCTCGGCGCGATCGTGGCGCTGGCGGTCTCGGCGCCGGTGTGCATGGTGCTGCTCCGCCAGCAGGCCCGCATCGCCGCGCTTCATGACGAACTGGCGCAGGCCTTCAAGCGCCTCGAACGCACCGCGCGCACCGACGGGATGACCGGCCTCACCACGCGCGACGTGTTCATGGAAATGACGCGGGATGCCATGGTGGATCGCGACGGCTGGCTGATCGTGGCCGATGTCGACCATTTCAAGCAGATCAACGACGGTTTCGGGCACGGGGTGGGTGACCGCGTGCTGGTGGCGATCGGCGATGCCATCCAGTCCAACTTGCGCGCGGGGGACTTGTGCGGGCGGCTCGGCGGGGAGGAGTTCGGCCTCTTTCTCCACGCCCGCAGCGGGCGCGAAGCCAATGCCGCCGCAGAGCGCCTGCGCCGGACGGTCGCGGATCTGGCGGTCTCGACCTTCAACGGGGGCAGGGTAGTGCCCACGCTCAGCCTCGGCCTTTCGGCGAGCCATGGGCTGACGCTGGCGGAAGTCATGCGGCGGGCGGACGAGGCGCTCTACGAGGCCAAGCGGCAAGGTCGCAACTGCACGGTCGCCGCACCGGATCCGGTCATGGAGCAGCATTTGCGGCTGGTTTCCGCACAATAAGGATCAAGAAAAAGGCGCGCCGTTCGAACGACGCGCCTTTTTGGTATCCGGCCTGTCAGACCCGGATCAACGGCACTTCACGTCGCCCTTGTCGATCTGGCGGCCGAGCAGGCCGCCGGCGACGCCGCCGATGATCGCGCCGAGCGTCTGGTCGCCGCTGCCCGCGATCTCGTGACCGGCCAGCGCGCCTGCACCCGCGCCGATGATCAGGCCCGTGGTGCCGTTGTCGCGCTTGCAGTAGTAACGGCCGTCGCGGCCCCGCCAGGCGCGATCGTTGCGGGTCATGCGGCGCGGTTCGCGATAGCGGCCGTGCGAATCGTAGCGGTTACGGTCATAACGGTCGCGATCGTAGCGGCCGCGATTGTCACGGCGATCGTCATGACGGTCGTTGCCACGCCACATCTGGGCGGAAGCAGGGGCGGAGATGGCGGCGCCCAAGGGCAGCACGAGGGCGGCCATGGTCAGCGCCAGAATGGTCTTTTTCATCGAGGTTTCCTCCTGAAAGCGTAATTCCGAAACGGCATAACGAACCGATTGCACCCTTGCTCCAGAACCCTGAATGAACCACGGGAAAAACCCTGAGATTGATCTCGGGGTGCAATGCCGGAGAGGGCCGTTTCTTCAATGGATTGGCAAACCGGAAAATAGCGCCAAGCAGCGGAAATAGAAAGGGAATGCCTGGTCATGCAACTCGATCTGGTGGATGTTTTCGGCTCCGGGCCGCTCACCGGCAATCCGCTTGCGGTCGTGCGCGGCGCGGAAGGGCTGGACGCCGCGGCGATGCAGCGGATCACGCGCTGGCTGGGCTTCTCAGAGACGACGTTCCTGCTGCCGCCGAGCGATCCTTCCGCCGACTACCGGGTGCGGATCTTCTACCCGGCAGGTGAGCTGCCTTTCGCCGGACATCCCACGCTCGGCACGGCTCATGCCTGGCTGGCTGCGGGCGGCGTGCCCAAGGCGGCGGGCGCGATCGTGCAGGAATGCGGCATCGGCCTTGTCGAAGTGCGCCGCGAGGAAGGGATGCTGGCCTTCCGCGCGCCCGAACTCGCACGTTCGGGGCCGCTCGATGCCGCCGATCTGGCCGAGACGATCCGGCTCTGCGGCGTCCGGCCGGAGGACGTGGTCGCGGGGATCCATGCGGCGAACGGGCCGGGCTGGAAAGTCCTGCACATGACGTCATCAGAGGCCGTGCTGGCGGCGGAACCAGCGGCGCGGGCGCCGCTCCATACCGATGTGGCCCTGCTGGGCCGCCGCGCGGAAGGCGATGGGGCCGCGTGGGAACTGCGCGGGTTCTTTGCCGATGCCGGAGGCCGCCTCTGCGAGGATCCGGTGACCGGCAGCCTCAACGCCGCCGTGGCGCAGCATCTCTTCGCCAGCGGACAGGCCGAGCGTGCCTACGTCGCCGCGCAGGGACGCAAGGTCGGCGCGGACGGCCTTGTCCATTGCCGCCGCGAAGCGGACGGTTCGGTCTGGGTGGCGGGCAAAGTCGCGACAGTATCTGCGGGTGGGACGGTGCCGGGACCGTTCTGAGTCCCGGCCATCCTAGCATTGAGCCGTGCCCTTATTGCGACCGTTTCGGCAGCGCGATTTCTGCGGTGCCGGTACACATGGTCTTGCCGTTCTGGTTGGTCATGAGGTGCTTGACGTGGACGAGGTGGCGGCCTTCCTCGTCCACCGACTTCTCGGTCACTTCGGCGGTCTGGATGGTCACGTCGCCGGTCAGGGCCGGGCCGCGATAGTTGGCGACGGAATGGATGACCATGCCGTGCTCGCCCGTCCAGCCCGAAAGGAAATCGGTGACCCATGATCCCATCGAGGCGCCGTAGCCATAGCCGCGCGGCATGCCGATCCGGCGCGCATATTTCGGGAACAGATGCCCGCGCGATGGCCCGTAATAGGCACCGTCTGTGAGGGCCGGGTTCACCAGCATCATGTCGGGGTCGTTCTCGTACCCGGCCATCTCCCTCGTGAAACCCAGTTCTTCGAGGTCGTTCTTGCGCAAGTCCATCGTGCCCCAGGTATTGACGATATAGGCGCGCCATTCGGTGGCGAAGCTGGCGATGGAGTGCGGGCCGAAAACGCGCTCGGGAAGCTGGTCGCCCACGGCGACGTCGTCCCACCAGCGTTCCTTGTGGCCAAGGTCGTGCAGCATCTTCACCCAAGCGAACTTGCGGTCTTCCAGTGCCGCGATCGCCTCGTCCGACCATTCCGGTTCGTCGAACTCCTCGGCCTTCACGGAATCGCCGCCGGCATGGGCGAGATAGCGGATCGCCGTGGAGCGCTGCCTGGCGATCCTTTCGCCCTTCTGGTTGGAATAGTTGTTGTCGCCCCGCTGGAAGCAGGTGGGGCCGAAGCCGGTATCCTTGATCTTGTAGTCGAAGGGTATGCGGGTGTTGGTCACCACGTCACCCGCCTCGATGCGGGGGCCGTAGAACCACCATTCGTCGCCGCCGAACAGCAGGTGCGAATTCGGGATGCAGCCGACGCAGGCGGGGGCGGCGCCGTGGCCGTCATCGGTGGCGATGGCGAAGCTCTGCGGCGCGACGAGGCGACCCCAGCGGCTCTTCTGGAAAGTGGCCGGGTCGAAGTGCAACAGGTTGGCGTAATGCATGGCATGGACCCAGCGCCGGATGTCGTTGTTGGCAACGGGTTCGCGCATGGGCGAGAAGTCCATGGGCTTGCCGAGGTACTGGTCGATATCGGTGAAGTCGATCGTGGCGGTGCTCATCTTGGTGCAAGGTCCTGAGAATGTGTCCGGGAAAGTCAGGTGGTGCGGATGCCGGTGGCGTCTTCGGCCCGGAACACCGGGATCGGTTCCTCGGCGGTCATCAGGACCAGCGGCAGCACGCGTTCCGTCGAAGTCTGGTATGTCGCGTAGAAGGGGTGGCAATCGACGAAGAAGTCCCAGACCTTTTGCCGTTCCGCGCCTTCCGGTTCGCGCCAGGTGCCCCTGAAAGCCTGGGTGGCGATCTGGAATTCCACCTCGGGCCGGTCCACGAGGTTGAGATACCATTGGGGATGGTTGTCCGCGCCGCCCTTCGAACCGCAGATCACCACTTCGCCGCCGATATCGGCGTAGCAGAGCGGCGTGATGAAGGTCTTGCCGCTCTTGCGACCGGTATATTTGACCAGGCAGTGCGTCGCGAACTTGCGCCCGCCGACGGGGGTAATGTCCATGATGTGCCCCTGGGTTCCGCCGGAGCCAAGGTACATGTCGCGGTGCTCGGTAACCCAGTCGCGCCGGACGGCACTGATCGCCGCTGCCGTTTCGTCGCTCATGACGCGTTCCTCTCCAAACTATGGGCGAAGGATCGCGAATGACGCCGCCGGGGTCCAGCGATGATGGCCGGGGAGCCGGCAGGTATCACCGGGGCGTAGTTCGCGCCCCGGTGACAAGAACGGGCGAGCGGCTCAAGCGTTGACCTGCCGGATCATCGGCGCCTGACCCCGCCAGTTGTCCATCCAGTCGAGCACGTCGTCGTAGGGCATCGGCTTGCAGATCCCGTAGCCCTGCCCGGCGTTGCAGCCGAGCGAGACCAGCAGTTCCTGCGTTTCCGGCGTTTCCACGCCTTCGGCCACGAGGGGAATACCCAGGCTTTCGCAGAGCACCACGAGGCTGTTGACCAGTGATTGGTCGAAGCGGTTTTCGGTAAAGCGGGAGATGAACGAACGGTCGATCTTGATCTCGCTGATCGCGAATTCGCGCAAGTAGCCGAACGAGGTGAAACCGGCGCCGAAATCGTCGATCGAAAGCGGGATGCGGTGTTCGTGCAGGCGCTCGATCACCCGCTTCGCCTGGGAAGGGTTGGTGATCAGCGCGGTCTCGGTCAGTTCAAGCGTCACGCGTTCGGGCGCGATGCGGTGGCATTCGATCAGTTCCACCACGCTGTCCACGAAAGTCGGGCGTTCGAGCATCCGGGCGGAGACGTTGATGGCGATGGAGGCGCCGTCCACCTTGTCCTGGATCCGCGCGAACTGCGCGAGCACGGTGTCCAGGCACTGGTTGGTGAAGGTCTCCAGCAGCGGCGACTGCTCGACCGTGCGGATCAGCTGGTCGGCGGGAATATTGCCGCTGCGCGGATGGCGCCAGCGCACCAGCGCCTCGAAGCCGAGCACGCGGCCGTCGCGCAGGTCCACCTTGGGCTGCCAGTGCCATTCCAGCGCATCGTGGGAAATGGCCTGGTCGATTTCCTCCAGCATGTCCTTGGGGTCGAAGGCCGGGGCGGCGGGCAGGTTCTCGCGGCTGGTCACCAGCTTGTCGAGCCCGCGCTTGGCGGCATACATGGCATCGTCGGCGGCGGAGAGCAGGCCGGTGGGCGCATAGCCGCGCTGCGGGCACATGGCGATGCCGATGGAGGCGCCCACGTGCAGGATGCGGTTCTCGTGGACGATCGGCTGTTCGATCACGCGTGCCAGCTTTCCGGCGAGCCCGGTGGCGGTTTCATAGTCCGGCACGTCCTGCAGCAGCAGCGCGAACTCGTCTCCGCCGAGGCGCGCCACCGTATCGACCTCGCGCAAGTGGCCGCGCAGGCGGCGGCCGATGGTGGTGAGCACGACATCGCCCGCCGCATGGCCGAAGCTGTCGTTGATTTCCTTGAAGCGATCGAGGTCGATCATCATCACCGCGAAAGAGCTGCCGTTGCGGCGTGCCCGGGCGCAGGCCTGCCCCAGGCGGTCGAACAGCAGGGTGCGATTGGGCAGGTCGGTCAGCGGGTCGTGCAGGCTGCGATGGGTCAGTTCCTCCTCGGTACGGCGCAGGTCCTGTCGGTACTTGCGCCAGGCGATGCCTTCCTCGACCGAGGCGGCCACGCGTTCGGGCGAGAGGGCGCGCTTGGTGAGGTATTCGGTCATGCCGGCCTTGATCGAATCCGCCGCGATCTGTTCGTCCGCATTGCCGGTGACGGCCACGATCGGGCAGTCCTGATCCACTTCGGCGCGGATCGTCGGCACCAGATCCCGCCCGTCGCCGTCGGACAGTCCGAAGTCGAGGAAGACGATGTCCAGCGAAGGCTCGGCGTGACGGATGATCTGGAGCGCTTCCGCCTGGGAGCAGGCCTCGATCACATTGATGGTGCGGGGGCCGCGCTGGAGCATGCGGATCAGGCGTTCCCGGTCTACATCGTCGTCGTCCACGACGAGGGCGTGGATTTCGGTCTTGCCGTTGTAATTGTAGTCCATCGTTCTGGATCCCTCCGAAATGTGACCCCCGACAGGGGATGCTGTTCAATGCGCGGGTGCGGGCAGGTTCTGCGTGGTGGCGTACTTGGTGATGAACTGGGCGAGCCGGGCGAACTGCGGGCCTACCGCCGATTTCACCATGTATCCGGCGACCTGCTCGTCGTAGGCGCGCGAGCGGTCCTGATCGCGCGAACTGGTGCTGAGGATGAACACGACCGTGCGCTTCAGCTCGGCATCGGCGCGAAGTTCCTCCAGGAACTGGAAACCGTCCATGTTCGGCATGTTGAGATCCAGCAGGACGATCACCGGCGTCGAGACGTGCTTGCGGGGGTGGTGCCCGCGCAGGATCTCCAGCGCCTCGCGGCCGTCCCCCGCGGTCTCGGCGCGGCAGGGCACCTCGTGACGCCGGAAGCTGCGCAGCACGCCTTCCAGCGCGACGTCGTCGTCATCGACCACCAGCACCGTGCAGTCGAACGGAGGCATGGGGGGCGCGGTCTTCCCGTCTGGTTCAGTCATCCTCGTTTTCCTTCAGCAGGATCCGGGGCCAGTGGATTTCGAAGGAGGCGCCGCCGAGCGATCCAGGCGACCTGACCGTCACCATGCCGCCATGGGCATTGATCATGCGCCGGGTGAAGGCGAGGCCCACCCCGTCGCCGCTGGTGCCGGGCGAGGCGCGGTGGAACAGCTTGAAGATCCGCTCCTCGTTGCCGGGGGCGATGCCCTGGCCGTCGTCGTCGACGGTGAAGACCGAGAAGCGGCCTTCCTCGCGCATGGCGATGCGGATGTGGCCCGTCCCGCTTCCATTCTCATTGCCGCCATGATGCTTCACGGCATTGCCGATGAGGTTGCGTAGCGAGGTGGCAAGCGGTGCGCGCGGCGCGACGATGTCGCCGCCCTGGAGGTCGATCTCGACCGTGAAGCCATCGGGCACGAGGGCAAGGCCGAGCGCCTCGTCCACGAGATCGGCGGGGGAGATCGTTTCCCGGTGCCGGTCCTGCACGCCCGCGCGGGCATAGCTGAGGAGATCGTCGATCATCTGCTCGGCGCGGTCGATGCGCAGGGCGATGCGCTCGAAATTGTGCTCGACGTCCTCCGGCAGGGTGGTTCCGGCCAGATCCTCGCGGATCCAGGTGACGAGGTCGGCTATGCCCCGCAGCGGGGAGCGCAAGTCGTGGCTGGCGACATAGGTGAATTCCTCAAGCTGCGCATTGGTCTGCTGGAGCGCGGTCTCGCCGCGCTTGCGCGAGGAAATGTCGCTGACGATCGCCATGAACATCGGCTGCGCGCCGTTTTCCAGCCGGGTCAGCGCGATCTCTACGGGGATTTCCTGCCCGGAGCGGTGCAGGCCGGTGAGGTCGCGCCCCGAACCCATCATCCGCGAACTGGGCGCGGCGATGTAGCCCGCGACGTGCTCGCCATGCGGCGCGCGGTAGCGCGGGGGCAGCAGCATCTCCAGCGGCTGGCCGACCAGTTCCTCGCGGGGGTAGCCGAACTCGGCGGCGAGCGCGGAATTGACCTGGACCACGCGCTGGCGGCTGTCGACCACGAGCGCGCCGAGGGGGAGGTTCTCGAAGATCTGGGTGAAGCGCCGCTCGGCGATGGTCTGGCGGGTCAGGCTCTGGAACCACAGGATCGCGCGCTTGTCGAAGTCTCCGGGCGCGGAAGTCAGTGTCAGTTCGACCGTCTGTTCGATGCCCTCCAGCGCCTTGATCGTGACCACGCGCGACCAGGCCGGGCGGGCCTCCACCGGGGCGGCGAAGAACAGGTCCAGCATCTGCTGGAGGATTTCCGCCTCGTCCTGCGGCAGCCAGGCGAAAGCCAGGGTAAGGCGCAGGGCGGCAGGGTCGGGTTCGCCCAGCAGCGCCGCCAGCGGCTGGTTGGCCCAGGAAATCACGCCCGCCCGGTCGATGATCATCGCGCCGATCGGCGCATGGGTCAGCGCCAGATGGACATCGGCTTGATTCTGAAGCGCTACCGTCACGAACCGTTCCCCCGAGAATGCCAACGATGGCCCCGAAACGGGGGCGGCATCTACCGTGCGACCGGGAGGTCGTGCGCATTCATGAGCGACGCGGCGATCGGCCTTCCGCGTGATGGTCTAGGGACAGGCCGTTTGCAGGTAACGAAGGAGGCTTTCCGGTTTTGCCCTTAGTTTTGGGAAGGACGGGGGCGCCGGGCCGGGCGGAGGTGGGGCAGGCCCCCTTATCCTCAGCCCGCCCCCCTTATCCTCAGATGCTGACGAACTTGCCCGCCTCGCGGTCCTTGCGCACCTTGAGGCCGTTGAACACCGAGCCGTTCATCGTGATCCACACGCCCTCGGGCGCGGACTGGCAGCAGGCGAAGGCCATGCCCAGGTTGAAGGTGGCGTCGCTTTCGGCGAAGCGGGCCGGGGCGAGGGCGCCAGTCAGCACCGTGGTCTTGCCGGGCACGTCCGCGAGGACCTTGGCCGTGTCGGTCATCGTATCGGTGCCGTGGGTGATGACCACATGGGCTTCAGGGGCCGAGGCGACGATGGCGCGGATCGCCGCGCGATCCTCGTCCGTCAGTTCCAGGCTGTCCTTGCGCATGAGTTCCACCACACGCACCGGATGGGCGACGCGCGCGACCTTGAGCAGTTTCTCGATCACGCTCTCGGCGATCTGGTATTCGCTGAGAGCGTCGAAATACTGCTTGTCGAAAGTGCCGCCGGTGGTGACGACGAGGATCGGGGCCAAAGCTGGCGGGGAAGGCTTGTCCATGGCCGCCGTTTCTTATTCCGGCCGCTCCGGGTCAAGCTCTTCCTCTGTTTTCACGCCGCTTGCGGGCAGGGACGGCGCGGCCAGTCGATCAGACCGATCAGATTGTCCACGAAGGCCTCGCGCTCCTTCAGGGTGGGGCGCCTAGGCTGCATGAGAATGTCGGAGCGATAGCCGACCATCGCCGCCACCGTCACTTGCGTCAGCCTTTCGGCTTCTTCCGCAGAGAATTCCGTGGCGTAGAATTCAGTCACGCAGCGCCGGAAACGCCAGGGGCCGCGTTCGTAGAACATCTCGTTGATCTCGGGGAAGCGCTCGCCCTCGCTCACGACCAGGCGGAACAGCTGCACCGAGTTCTCGCGCAGCAGGCATTCCAGGAAGCGCAGGCATGCGCGCCGCAGCGCGGGGAACGAGAAGGTCTGCCCGACCAGCACTTCGTTCACGTCCTGCGCGAAGCTGTCCACCTTGTTGTCCACCACTGCCGCGAAGAGTTCCTCCTTCGAGGCGAAATGCGCCCAGAGCGTCGCCTTCGAGCCGCCGAGTTCATCCGCGATGGAAGACATGGTGGTGGCGGCATAGCCGCGTTCGAAGAAGGACTTGGTTGCGACCTCCACGATCGCGGCGCGCTTCTTCGCCTTGTTGAGTTCTCTCTTGCCCATACAGTTTGTCATAGTGGTACTGGCTAGTACACTTTTCCGTTGACAGGCGCAAGCCGGACTCCGATAAAAACTGTACTGATGAGTACGATCACTATCCCCCGAGTCGCGGCAGCCTCCCTGCTGGCCGCAGGCCTTTCGCTGTCCGCCTGCGCGGTGCCCGACCTCGGGCCGAAGCCGCAGATGCGGGCTCCCGCAACCCTGGACAGCGCCCAGTCTCTGTCATCGGGCTCGCTCGCTTCCACGACCGATGCCGCTTGGCCGCAGCAGCAGTGGTGGACCGCTTACGGCGATCCGCAGCTCGACGCGCTCGTGGCCGAGGCACTGGCCGGTTCGCCCGACGTGGCGCAAGCCCAGGCCCGCATCCTGCAGGCGCGCGGCGCGGCGCAAGTCGCCGGCGCATCGACCTTGCCGACGATCAACGGGCAGGGTTCCGCAGGCGGCACCAAGCAGAGCTACAACAACGGCATTCCGGCGGAATTCGTTCCCAAGGGCTGGAAAAGCACTGGCGATCTCGCGCTTTCGGGCAATTTCGATCTCGACCTCTGGGGCAAGTATCGCAAGATGCTGGCCGCTGCGACATCCGAGCAGAAGGCTGCCGAGGCCGATGCCCGCCAGGCCGAGTTGATGATCTCCTCGAACGTGGTCTCCTCCTACTTCGACCTGGCCCGCCTGGTGGCGCGCGGCGAGGCGCTGAAGGAAGCGGTGAAGGCGCGCGAGGCGATGGTCACGCTCAGCGACCAGCGCAACCAGCAGGGGCTCGACAGCGAATTGCCGCTGCGCCAGTCGGAATCGCTGGCCGCCTCGGCGCGTGCGCAGCTTTCGGCCAATAGCGAAGAGATCCTGCTGCGCCGCCACGCCCTGGCCGCACTGCTGGGCGCAGGGCCGGATCGCGGCCTTTCGATCGCGCCCACCTCCATCGCCAGCCTGCCGGTGACGCCGGTTCCGGCCGATGCCGGTATCGGCCTCGTCGGTCGCCGTCCCGATATCGTCGCGGCTCGCCTGCGCGCGGAAGGTGCTGGCAAGCGGATCGATGCCGCCAAGGCGGCGTTCCTGCCGGACATCTCGATCAGCGGACTGTTCGGCCTCCAGTCGCTGGGCCTTTCGAACCTGTTCAAGGACGGTTCCACTTACGGCAATGCGGGCGGGGCGATCAGCCTGCCGATCTTCCAGGGCGGCCGTCTCAAGGGCGAATATACCAAAGTGCGCGGCGCCTACGATCTGGCCGTGGCGGACTACAACGCCGCCGTGATCGGCGCGCTCCAGGACGTTGCCGATGCGCTGGCCACCCGCAATGCGGCGGCCGAGCAGGAACAGGCCACGTCGGACGCGCAGGCCAAGTCGTCGCGCGCCTATGACATCGCCATGAAGCGCTACAAGGGCGGCCTCGGCAATTACCTCGACGCGCTCAGTGCCGAGACCACCGCGCTCGATGCGCGCCAGGCCGCCGTCGATGCCCATTTCCGAACCCTCGCCAGCGAAGTCGCGCTCAAGCGCGCGCTGGGCGGCGGTTACGAAGACAATTCAAGCAAGAAGGCTCCCGAGTAATGCGTGACGAACAGACCAACGAGCAAGGCTCCGGGAGCGTGCTCAACAAGAACAAGCGCAAGCCGCTTCTCGTCGGGCTCGCCATCGGCGTGGCCGTGGTGGGGGTGCTCTACTTCGCCTATGATGCCTTCATCGGCAGCCGCTCGGTCTCGACCGACAATGCCTATGTCGGCGGCGACAATGCGCAAGTGACCCCGCTGACTTCGGGCCGGGTCGTCGAAGTGCTCGTCACCGACACCCAGCCCGTCCGCAAGGGCCAGCTGCTGTTCCGCATCGAGGATTCGGACCAGCGCATCGCGCTGGCGCAGGCGGAAGCCGAACTTGCCGCCGCGCAGCGCCGCTATGGCCAGTCGCTGGCGCAGAACCGCGCGCTCGGCGCGTCTGCGGATGCCAGCGATGCGCAGATCAACTCGGCCAAGGCCAGCATGGCCTCGGCGGAAGCGACGCTCACCAAGGCGAAGACCGATTTCGCCCGCCGTCAGGCCCTCGTCGGCAGCGGCGCGGTTTCGGGTGACGAACTGACCACCGCCCGCCAGCAGCTTGCCGCAGCGCAGGCCACCGCGGGCGAGGCGCGCGCCATGCTGGCCCAGATGCAGGCCGCCGCCGTCAGCGCGCGGCGCCAGGAAGACGCCGCCGTTGCGCTCACCAAGGGCACCACGGACACCACGGCGCCGGAAATCCGCCAGGCCCAGGCCAAGCTCGATCAGGCGAAGCTCGATCTCGAACGCACCGTGGTGCGCGCGCCGATCGACGGCGTGATCGCCAAGCGCGCGATCCAGGTCGGCCAGAAGGTCCAGGCGGGCGGCGTGGCGATGACGGTGGTTCCGGTGGGCCATCTCTATGTCGATGCCAACTTCAAGGAAACGCAGCTCGGCAAGGTCCGTCCCGGCCAGAAGGCGACGATCAAGTCGGACTTCTACGGCGGCGACGTGGTCTATCACGGCAAGGTGATCGGCTTTGCGGGCGGTACGGGCGCGGCTTTCTCGCTGATCCCGGCGCAGAATGCGACCGGCAACTGGATCAAGGTGGTGCAGCGCCTGCCGGTTCGCATCGAGCTTGATCCCAAGGAACTTCAGGAACACCCGCTGCGGATCGGCCTGTCGATGGATGCCGAGATCGAACTGACGGACGCCGACTGATGGCCGGCGCAGCCACTGCGCCGGGAACCGAAGGCGACACCACGTTCTCGGGCGCCAAGTTGCTCATCGCCGGCTTCCTGCTGGCGATGGCCAACTTCGTGGTCGTGCTCGACCTGACGATCGCCAACGTCTCGATCCCGCATATTTCGGGCGGTCTGGGCGTCTCGGTGTCCAACGGCACCTGGGCGATCACGTCCTACGCCGTGGCCGAGGCGATCTGCGTGCCGCTTACCGGCTGGCTCGCGGGGCGCTTCGGCAGCCTGCGCGTGTTCCTGCTCTCGCTGATCGGGTTCGGGGTGTTCTCCGCGCTCTGCGGCATCGCTCATACCTTCCCGCTGCTGGTGCTGTTCCGCCTGGGACAGGGCTTCTGCGGCGGCCCGCTGATGCCGCTGACCCAGACCCTGCTGCTGCGAATCTTCCCCAAGCACATGCATCCCCGCGCCATGGCGATGTGGGCGATGACGGTGGTGACCGCGCCGATCGCGGGGCCGATCGTCGGCGGCTATATCTCCGACAACTGGTCGTGGGAGTGGATCTTCTTCATCAACGTGCCGATCGTGGCGCTGGTCTTCTTCGGAACGCTGGTGATGCTGCGCGGGGTGGAGACGCCGACCCGCAAGCTGCCGATCGACGTCGTCGGGCTGGGCCTGCTGATCACCTGGGTCGCCGCGTTCCAGATGATGCTGGACCTCGGCCGCGAGCATGACTGGTTCGGTTCGCCCTTCATCGTCGTGCTGGCGGTGATCGCGGTGATCTTCTTCATCGCCTTCGTCATATGGGAACTGACCGAGGACCATCCGGTGGTGGACCTCAAGGTGTTCCGCCACCGCGGCTTCTCGGCGGCGACGTTCTCGCTGACCATCGCCTTCGGCACCGACTTCTCGTCCGTCGTGATCATCCCGCAGTGGCTCCAGACCTCGATGGGCTACACCGCGACGAGCGCGGGCGAGGCGATGGCCTTTGCCGGCGTGCTGGCGGTGGTGACATCGCCTTTCGTGCCCAAGCTGATGCAGCGCTTCGACCCGCGCCTGCTGGTGTTCCTTGGCATTTCGTGGATCGCCATCTGCGCGATCTTCCGCACCAGCTGGTCGACCGACGTGCCGTTCTGGACGGTGGCCTGGCCGCAGCTGGTGCAGGGCGTGGGCGTCTCGCTGTTCATGGTGCCGCTCACCACGATCAGCCTGGCTTCGGTCCGCCCCGAGGAGACGGCGGGCGCGGCGGGTATCGCCAACTTCGGTCGTACCCTCGCCAGCGCCATCGCCACCGCCCTGGTGACGACGACCTGGGACGACATGAGCCGCGCCAACGGGGCGGACATGGCCGCGTCGATGAACAATGCGCAGCAGACCATGACCCAGCTCCAGAACGCCGGTTTCTCCGCCGAGCAGGCACGCCAGACCCTGGCCAACCTGGTCGCGGGGCAGGGGACGGCGCTGGGCACGGTCCATGTCTTCGCGCTCTGTGCCGTGCTGCTGTTCGTGGCGGCATGCACTATCTGGATCGCCCCGCGTCCCCCGCGCGGCGCGAAGCCGGCTTCGGGCGGGCACTGATCCCCAGGACGTTCTGCCCAGGAGTTCCTGAACGTCCCGCCTGAAGCCAAGCGAGCCGCCGACGCTATCCCCTCCTCCAGCGTCGGCGGCTTTCGCGTATCAGGCCTTTGCGGTTTGCACGTTTGCGGCCTAGTCCTGCCGCATGACCGACGCCCGCCGCCAGGCACCTGCCGCCGCCCGCAATCGCGATCCGATCCTGGCCGTCCTGCGCGAGGTCCTGCCGCCTGCGGGCCTCGTGCTGGAGATCGCCTCGGGCACCGGCGAACATGCCGTCCACTTCGCGCGGGCACTGCCCGACCTGCAATGGCAGCCGAGCGACCCCGACGAGGAGGCGCTGGCCTCGATCGCGGCATGGCGCGAGGCGGAAGGAACGCCGAACCTGCTGGCGCCGCTGCGCCTCGATGCCGCCGAAGAGAGCTGGCCCGTCGAAAGTGCCGAGGCTGTAATCTGCATCAACATGATCCACATCAGCCCATGGGCCTCGACGCTCGGACTAATGGCGGGGGCAGGGCGCCTGCTGCCCGCCGGTGCGCCGCTCGTGCTCTACGGCCCCTATCGCCGCAGGGACCATGCCATCGAGCCGGGCAATGCGGCTTTCGACGAGGATCTCAGGCAGCGCAATCCCGACTGGGGACTGCGGCTGCTGGAGGATGTCGTGCAAGCGGCCGCGGCGCAGGGCCTCGATCTCGAACGGGTGACGGCGATGCCCGCGAACAACCTTTGCGTGGTGTTCAGGAAGCGCTGAAGCTGCGCCGCTCCAGACCCGGCAGTACGATCATCTGCCCCGCCGCGCGGACCACGAAGAACAGCGTGAAGGCGGCCCAGAGCCCGTGGTTGCCCATGGGGTGGAGCAGCCAGAGCAGCAGGGCATAGGCGGCCATTGCCGCCAGCATCGTCGCCATCATCGCCCGCGTCCATCCGGCGCCGACGAACACGCCGTCGAGGACGTAGGCCGATACGCCGAGCAGCGGCAGCATGGTCAGCCAGGGCGCATAAGTCGCGGTGGCGGCGATGACCTGCGGGTCGGTGTTGAAGGCGGCGGCAAGAGGGCGGCCGCCCAGGGCACAGGCGAGCGTCAGGGCGAGCCCCATCACGCCGCCCCAGAACAGGGCCGAGCGGACGGTCATGCGAAAGTGCTCGCGGCGGCGCGCGCCCACAGCTTCGCCGCAGAGCACTTGCGCGGCGCTTTCGAAACCGTCGAGCAGGAGCGTCGCCAGCATGAAGAGCTGGAAGAGGATGCCGTTCGCCGCCAGCGTCACCGGCCCGGCCTGCGCGCCCGTCCGCGCGAAGGCCAGCAGGGCGGCGGTGAGCAGGAGCGTGCGCAGGAACAGGTCGCGGTTGAGCGCGAAGAGGCGGGTCAGTTCGGCGCGGCGCAGGACCAGGGCGGCAAGCACGGCGAACTTGAACAGTTCGGAGCAGAACGTCGCCGTCGCCACGCCGGTCACGCCCCATTCCACCACGAGCACGAGAAACAGGTCGAGCGCGATGTGAACCGCATTGGCGGCGATCTCGACCACCAGAACATGGCGGACGAGCCGCTGTCCGATCAGCCAGCCCACCAGCACGCAGTTCCCCAGCCAGAGCGGGGCGGCCCAGTAGCGGATGGCGATGTAGTGCCCGGCATTCTCGCGCAGCGCCCCTTCGGCTTCGAGCAGGTCAAGCCCAAGGGGGATCGCCATCGGCATCAGGCAGAGCAGGATCGCGCCGATGCCCATGGCCACGGCGCTGGCCCGCGCCAGCGTCTCGGCCTGTGCGCCTCGGTCGCCGCGCCCGCTGCCCTGCGCGGTCAGCGCGACGGTGCTGGTGCGCAGGAAGTTGAAGACGTTGAGCAGGCCCATCATGTACTTGGCGCCAAGCTCCACCGCCCCTTGCGCGGGGGCATCGCCCAGACGGCCGATCGCCCACATGTCGGCCAGGCCGAACAGTGCCGTGGCCACGTTGGTGAGCATGGCCGGCAGGGCGATGGACCAGAGCAGGCGCGCCTGACTGGAAGGGGAAGAGGCAGGGCTGTCGGTCAAGTCGGGTCCGCACTGGAGTGGAGCGCCGTCCCTAGCATCCGGCGTCAACGGTGGGCAATCGGCCCGGTGGGGGGAGGCGAATCGGTGCAGCGATTCGATGCGTCCGGTCCTATGCGAAGAGGCGGATTCGCAGTTGCTGCATGTGCGAAATAAACATGGCCGAGTGCAGCAAACGGTGCGCTGCCTGCCCTCCCTGAGGAGGACAAGCGCGCTAAAACCGTTTATGTAGAAGATGCTGCATCTGCGAAGATTCGGCGCGCCGGACAGAAAGTAAACTTCCTACCCGGCGCGCTCTCTCCCAACGCCGGTAAAGCCGCTAGCGGCCTTTCACCAAGCACTCTGCAACAATTTCTCGCGATCTCAAAGCGGAATTGCAGACGCGGAAGCCGATTATCGGCGGCGATGAATTCTTAGAGCCCGTTTGAAAATTGCCCAAAAGGGCATTTTTGTGCGGCACCGGCCCCCAAGTCTCTTAGGCGCCCCCACCCTACCACCCGCAGGATACTACCGTTGGGTGGTAGGGTGGGGGCGTGGGCCGGTGCCGCCAAATTCGCCTGCGGCGAATTTTCAAACAGACTCTCAGGAGGCCTCTTTCGCCTGCCAGACCAGCGGCACTGCTTCCGGCCCGATCACCCCGCCCGGCCGGTATTCGATGTGTGTGCCGGGCTGAAGTTCGAACCGGGGGATGCGCTTCAGCCATTCCTGAAGCGCGATCTTCACTTCCAGTCGGGCCAGGTGACCGCCCATGCAGCTATGCACGCCCACCGTGAAGGCGAGGATGGTCTTGCGCGGGCGGTCGAAGTCCACTGTCAGCGGATCGGGAAAGACTTCGGGGTCGAAGTTGCAGGCGGGCAGGACGAACGTGACGCGGTCGCCCTTTTTCATCGTCACGCCGCGCATCTCATGGTCCCGATCGAGCACGCGGCCGGAGAAAGTCACGGACCAGCGACGCAGGAGTTCCTCGACGATGCGATCGATGTCCTGCGGCCGGTCGATGATCTCCTGCCGCTTTTCCGGGTTCTGTGCCAGCCAGAGCCAGATGTTGTTGAGCGTGGCGAAGACGGTGTCGAGCCCGCCGATGAACAGGAAGCAGACGAAGCCGAAGATCTCCTTGTCGGAGAGCGGAACCCCGTCCGGCTCCGCATGGGCGATCAGGCTGACCACGCCTTCGTCGGGGTGCGCCTTTTTCTCCGCGATGGCTTCCTTGAGATAGGCTGTGATCTTGGCCATGGCTTGGCCCATGATCGCGCGGTCGTTGGAATGGAGCAGCTCCATCGCCCATTCCACGAAAGTGTCGCGCATCGCCTGGGGCAGGCCCATGATGTCGAGAAAGACCGAGACGGGCAGCGGGCGGCCGAAGTCCTCGGTGAACTCGCAAGTGCCCCCTGCGGCCACTTTCGCCTCTATCGCGTCGATCAGATCGTTGGAGCGCCTGCGGACCAGTTCCTCCAGCTTCAGCACGCCCTTGGGGCTGAACACCGGGTCGACGATATTGCGATACTTGCGATGATGCGGCGGATCGATCTCGATCGGAATGAAGTAGAAATAGTCGTTCGGATCACGCGGGAAAGGCGTGGCGCCCTCGTTGGAAAAGATATCCGGGTGGCGCAGGCCGAACAGCGCATCCTCATGCTTGGTGAGATGCCACATGTTTCCCATCGGGCTCACGTCGTAATAGATCGGCGGTTGCCTGTGATGCATCGCGGCCATGAAGTCGTGCGGAGCGGCAAGGAATTCCGGGCCGATGGTCAGGCCGGACTGGCGGATCAGTTCGGCCGGTACATGGTCCGGCACCTGATCCATGCCAACATGGCGGGGAAAGCTGGGCGGGACGGGGTTTGCGGCGTCTATCGGCATGGTCGTTCCCTCCGCTCAGAACTGATGTTCGGGCATGTGGACGACAAGGCCGTCCAGTGCCTGGGTCATCTCGATCTGGCAGCACAGCCGGCTGCTGTCCCTGATCTCGGCGGCTGCGGATTCCAGCAGTTCCGCCTCGGCCTGGGAGGACGGCCCGCCCACGGTGTCCATCCAGTCGGCATCGATGTAGCAATGGCAGGTGGCGCAGGAGAGGCCTCCACCGCATTCTCCGGTAATGCCTTCCACGCCGTTGTAGACCGCGCCGTGCATCACGTTGTCGCCGACTTCCACTTCCACGTCGGCCCGGCGACCCTCGTGATCGACATAAGTGACCTTGGGCATCGAACTCTCCTGTCCTTCAACTGGTAACGCGTTTCTGAGAACGCTGTTCTCATGCTGTCTAGCGTGGGTTCCCTCGGCAAGTCAATCGGCGAGGCGGCGTCACGGGGAGGGCACTGGACCGGGATCGAAACAGCGCCTAGTCCTGCGCGAATGGCCCTATCGCGTCCGACCCCCGCCCATGCCGACCAGCCTGCACCGATGTCCGTTTTCGAGAGCGGCGAGCAGGACCGCACCCGTCTGCTCATCGATGCCGCCTACGACCTGCTCGACGAGGCGGGGTTGGAGGGCCTGACGATCCGGGCCGTCCTGGCGCGGACCGGCCTGGCCCGCCGCGCATTCTACGAACGTTTCCAGGGCAAGGACGACCTTGTCCTGGCCGTCTTCGATTCCTCGCTCCGCTCTGCGGCCATGCAGTTCGGAGAGATGACGCGCCGTATCGCCAGCCCCACGGAGGCGCTTCACCTGATCGTGTCCAGCATCGTGGTGGGCCAGCTTGGACCGGGGCTCGACGGGGGGCGGAGCGGGGCGCACTTGCGTAGCGCGGCGCTGAGCCGGGAGCACTTGCGCCTGGCCCAGTCCCGACCGGCCGAGCTTCAGGCCGCGCTCCAGCCCTTGCTGGACCTCATGGCCGAGCACCTGGGGGCGGGGATCGAGACGGGTGAGTTCCGTCCGGCGGAACCGCATCTGCAGGCGCGGCTGATCTACAACCTCGTCTCCACAACCGTTCACACCCTCCTGCTTCAGGAAGAAGGGGGCGGTCCCGATCTGGCCGAGCGTGAAGTGCTGGCCGCCGCGATCTGGGACTTTTGCAGACGGGCTATCGTGGCCTGAGAGGTTGTTTGAAAAATGCCCGAAAGGGCATTTTCTCGCGGCACCGGCCCGCGCCCCCACCCTACCACCCGCAGGATACTACCGTTGGGTGGTAGGGTGGGGGCGCCTGAATCCAAACGGGGCCGGTGCCGCAAAATTCGCATTTCGCGAATTTTCAAACAAACTCTGATCTCAGAGCGGCTGGATGCGTTCCAGCAGGCGCTCGATATCGGCCGGGCGGGCGAGATCGGTTCCGGCGCGCAGCACGGCGGCAGAGCCTGCGGCCATGCCGCGCCGGAAGGCTTCCAGTTCGCTGTCGCCCCGGCACAGCGCATGAACCATCGCCGCCACGAAGCTGTCCCCGGCGCCCACTGCGGAAGCCGCGTCGATCTTGAGCGCGGGCAGGAAGCACGGCCCTTCGGCGCGTGCCAGGACCGCGCCCTCGTGGCCCATGGTGACGGCGACGAGGCGCGCCTTGCCGGCCTCGACGATCTCCATCGCCGCCTTGCCGATCGCCTCGACGTCTTCGAGCTTGCGCCCGGCATAGTTCTGGAGTTCGCCGTGGCTGGGCTTGATGAGCAGCAGCCCGCCTTCCGCGATTCCCGCGGCCAGCGCTTTTCCCGAACTGTCGAGGACCACCTCGATCCCGCGTTCCCGCATGAGGCGCGAGACGCGGGCGTAGTAATCGTCGGGCACGCCGGGCGGCAGCGAGCCGCTCATGACGAGGATGTCGCAGTCCGCCTCGGCCAGATGGTCCAGGCAGTCCTGCCATTCGGCTTCGCTGACATGCGGCCCGGCAGGCGTGAAGCGGTATTCCTTGCCGGTGTCGTGTTCGAGAATGTCGGCGGCTATGCGGGTAGGGCCGGTAATGGGAATGCGCGTGCGGACCAGTTGGTGGAGGTCGATCAACCCGTCGAGCGCGGGGCCGGTCGCGCCGCCCGAAAGATAGAAGGAGCGCGCATTGCCCCCGAGCCGCACGAAGACGCGCGCCACGTTGATCCCGCCGCCGCCCGGTGCGTAGTGCTCGTTGTCCGTGCGCATCTTGTGGGTGTGCTGGACTTTGCCGACATCGTAGGACACGTCGATCGTAGGGTTCATCGTCAGGGTGGCGATGCTCTTCATCCGGGCGGTTCCCCAATTGGCCGGCCATGAGGCCGCAGGACTGCCTTCATGCCCGCTATCGCTTGCTCACGCAAAACATTCGGTCGGCTTTTTCGGCGCTTGGCGGCGTGAAGGGTGGCTGGAAGGGAGCTGGAAAACGGGGCTCAGGCCACGTCCTGGTTGCTGGGCGTAGACGTTTCGGGGAACCTCAGCATGGCCGCAGGCTGCGGCCTGCCGAACAGGTAGCCCTGTCCCTGCGTGCAGCCTTCCGAGCGGAGATATTCGCGTTCCACCTCGCTCTCCACGTCCTCTGCCGCGACGATCAGGCCCAGGCTGCGGCCCAGGCCGATCACGGCGCGGATCACTGCGCGTGAGGTGGCGGCCTCGTGCAGGTTGATGATGAAGGACTTGTCGATCTTGATCTTCGTGAAGGGGTAGTTGAGCAGGTAGCTGAGCGAGGAATAGCCGGTGCCGAAGTCGTCGAGCGAGATGCCGATGCCAAATGCCCGCAAGTTGCGGATGATCGCGGCGGGGCGCGGGCCGCGCTCCATCAGCACGGCCTCGGTAATCTCCAGCTCCAGGCGTTCGGCGCAAAGGCCGGAACTGGACAGGGCGTTGATCACCGTGCTGAGCAGGTTGCCGTTGCGGAACTGGACGGGGGAGACGTTGACCGAGACGCGTACCTCCTCCGGCCAGTTCACCGCTTCCCGGCAGGCGGTTTGCAGGACAAACCGGCCGAGCTTGTCGATCAGGCCGAGTTCCTCGGCGATGGGCACGAAGATCTCGGGCGAGACCTGCCCGCGTTCCTGGTGGTTCCAGCGCAGCAGCGCCTCGCAGCATTCCACCGCGCCCGTCTCGAGGTTCAGCAGGGGCTGGTAGTGGACTTCCAGTTCGCCGTCGCGGACGGCCTTGCGCAAGTCCTTTTCCAGACGGCTCTTGGCCTGTGCCGCTTCGTCCATCGCAGGCTCGAAGCTGCGGCAGGTGCCGCGCTGGTCGGCCTTGGCGGCGTAGAGCGCAAGATCGGCGAACCGCATCAGCGTCTCGTGGTCGCTGCTGTCGAAAGGCGCGGCCGCCATGCCCACCGTGGCGCCGATATGCAGTGTGTTGCCGTGGACATGGAAGGGTTCGGAAAGCGTGGCGATGATTGCCTTGCTGACGAGTTCGGCCTGGGTGAGGCTGGACTTGCGGAAGATGATGGCGAATTCGTCTCCGCCGATGCGGCAGAGCAGGGCGCTGGGCGGGATCAGATCGCGCATGCGCCGCGCGGCGTCGGTCAGCAGGGCATCGCCGAAATGATGGCCGTAGGTGTCGTTCACCGTCTTGAAGTGATCGAGGTCGATCAGCGCCAGCGTGACGGTATCGGCCGGAGATACCTCTTCCAGCATCTCGCGCAGCATGTCGCGGCAATGGGAACGGTTGGCCAGCCCGGTCAGGTCGTCGTGCCGGGCCATGTGCTCCATGCGCCGTTCGATCCGGCGGCGCTCGGTAATGTCGAAGATCGAGGCGATCGTGACCTGCCGGTCGTCCAGGGTCGAGACTTGCGTGGAGATATGCGCTTCCACCAGCTCGCCGTCGCGGCGGAGCATTCGCCAGTTGGAAATGCACGCGGGTTTCGCGGACCCCAGCATGCGGGCGGCGGCGCTCCAGGCATCGGGGCCGAACAGGCGGCGGGCGTGCAGGCCTTCCATTTCCTGCGGGTCATAGCCGAACAGGCGGCAGGCCGAGGCATTGGCATTGAGGATCAGGCCGGTCACGGGATCGTGGACGAACATCGCCAGCGGGTTCTGTTCGAAGAGCAGCCGGAAGCTCTCTTCCTTCTGCTTGAGATCGGTGATGTCCACCCGCAGCCCGATCGATCCGCCGTCCTCGGTACGGGTTTCCTCGATAAGGATGCAGCGGCCGTTGGAAAGGCGCTGTTCGTGACGGGAAGCCGGTTCCTGCATCAGCCTGAGCCGGTCGGCCAGCCACGCTTCCTCGCGGCCCGCGGCCTCGGGATAGTCGCCCCGCTCGACGCCTACGCGCAAGGTGTCGGCCAGCCGCGCGCCGGGCTCCAGCAGGTCGGCGGAGCGGCAGTAGATTTCCTCGTACTTGCGGTTCCAGAGGATGTAGCGGCCTTCGTCGTCGAGGAACACGACGCCCTGCGGCAGTGCATCGATCGCTTCGCGCAGCCGTCTTTCCGCGCGCGACGCAGCCGCGAGCGCAGTATCGAGCGATTCCGGCGCTGAACCTTCCAAGCCTTCTTACTCTTCCGACGTTTCCAGAACCAATTGGCGATCCCTTGTTCTGGTATAAGAGTATGACACAATACGTTAATTTTTTCACCCAGTCGATCAGGGGCGCTTCTTGCGGATTTGGCTGGGCACGGCGCGCAAGGGTTAACAGACGGGAAAATGCCCGCCGCACCGGAGCGCGACGGGCCTGGTTTTCCTCCCCAGGAAAACGCCTGAAAGGTTGTCCGGCTTTCGAAGGCCGGTGTTCCGGTCGGCGGCTTTATCGGTGCCGCCGATCCGGGTGTTCCAGATTAGCGGCGCGTGGCGCTGCCGAGCCTGTGGTAGAGGTTCGAGTACGTCGAGCTGACCGGATCGTCCTCATGCGCACGCATGTAATAGAGGACGGCTTCCTGCAGCAGCTTGAAGTCCTGGTTCGAAAGCACCGCGCGGGCGCGGGCCGGTTCGGCGGTCATGGTGGTCATCTACCTTCCTTTCCTTGCTTGGCGGCCCCGGGCGGTCCCCGGTGACCTTCGAAAATCGGCTATGCTGCTAACTGGTTCCCCTGCTGCCTCAGGCAGCGAATTGGTTCATCGTGTTGTGCGTGCCGCCCGCCTTCAGGGCGGCCTCGCCGGCGAAGTATTCCTTGTGGTCGTCGCCGATGTCCGATCCGGCCATGTTCTGGTGCTTCACGCAGGCGATACCCTGGCGGATTTCCTGACGTTGCACGCCCTTGACGTAGCCGAGCATGCCCGCCTCGCCGAAGTACTCCTTCGCCAGATTGTCGGTCGACAAGGCGGCGGTGTGATACGTCGGCAGGGTGATGAGGTGGTGGAAGATCCCCGCCTCGCGCGCCGCGTCCTTCTGGAAGGTGCGGATGCGCTCGTCGGCCTCATTGCCAAGCTCGGTGCCGTCGTAGTCCACGCCCATCAGCTTGGCCCGGTCATAGGCGCCGGTGTCGCGGCCTTCCGCTTCCCACGCATCGAAAACCTGCTGGCGGAAGTTCAGCGTCCAGTTGAAGCTGGGCGAGTTGTTGTAGACCAGCTTGGCATTCGGGATCACTTCACGGATGCGGCTGACCATTCCGCCGATCTGGCCGATGTGCGGCTTTTCGGTTTCGATCCACAGCAAGTCCGCGCCGTTCTCCAGCGCATGGATGCAATCGAGCACGCAGCGATCCTCGCCGGTTCCACTGCGGAACTGGTAGAGGTTCGAGGGCAGCCGCTTCGGGCGCATCAGCTTGCCGTCGCGGGTGATCAAAACCTCACCGTGGCCAACCTCGCCCGCCGCGATCTCGTCGCAGTCGAGGAAGCTGTTGTAGCGATCGCCGATGTCGCCCGGCTGCCGGGTGAAGGCAATCTGCTTGGTCAGCCCCGCGCCCAGCGAGTCGGTGCGCGCCACGATCAGGCCCTCGTCCACGCCCAGTTCCATGAAGGCGTAGCGGACCGCGCGGATCTTCGCGATGAAGTCCTCATGCGGAACGGTGACCTTGCCGTCCTGATGGCCGCACTGCTTCTCGTCAGAGACCTGGTTCTCGATCTGGATGCAGCAGGCACCAGCCTCGATGAACTTCTTGGCGAGCAGGTAAGTCGCCTCGGCATTGCCGAAACCCGCGTCGATATCGGCGACGATCGGCACCACGTGCGTTTCGTGATTGTCGATGGCGTGTTCAAGGCGCTTGGCCTCGACTTCGTCACCGGCTTCGCGGGCCTTGTCCAGATCGCGGAACATCATGCCGAGTTCGCGGGCATCGGCCTGCCGCAGGAACGTGTAGAGTTCCTCGACCAACGCGGGAACCGAGGTCTTCTCGTGCATCGACTGGTCTGGCAGGGGGCCGAACTCGCTGCGCAGCGCCGCAACCATCCAGCCCGAAAGGTAGAGGTAGCGGCCCTTGGTCGTGCCGAAATGCTTCTTGATGGAGATCATCTTCTGCTGGCCGATGAAACCGTGCCAGCAGCCCAGCGACTGGGTGTAGTTGGCAGGGTCGCGATCATAGGCTGCCATGTCCTCACGCATGATGCGCGCGGTATGGCGGGCGATGTCGAGGCCGGTGCGGAAGCGGTTCTGCAGGCGCATGCGCGCGACCGATTCCGGCTCGATGCCGTTCCAATTGGGCTCGGTGCCGATGGTCTGACCGGCTTCGGTGATCTTGCTCTGGTAGGTCACTGCCAAAAGTCCCCGTCGAAAAATGTGTTTGGGCGATGACCTTGAGTTAGGCCCCATTTTTGCGGCGCGGAACGGCTCGCGAAGTCCGGTTGTCAAACTTTACAGATGTTCTTTGTAAAGATGTGTTGTAGTGACAGCGCATGGGTGTGCAGCGCTCGTCGTCCCGGACCTGATCCGGGACCGCTGGCCATGAACAGCCAAGTTAACGGCAGGGCGCCCACCCGCAGACAAGGCGTCGGAGCCGCCAGCGGTCCCGGATCAGGTCCGGGACGACGGAGGATGAATTGGCAGAAAGTCGCCCCTTGTACCTTGGCCCCAGGCTGCGCCGCCTGCGCCGCGAACTGGGCCTGACGCAGCAGGCCATGGCGGACGATCTTGAGATCTCGCCCAGCTACGTCGCGCTGCTGGAACGCAACCAGCGCCCGGTCACGGCAGACATGTTGCTGCGCCTTGCGCGGACCTATCGGCTGGACATTGCCGATATCGCCGGGGACGATGGCGAGGATTACGCCCGCCGCGTGGGGGAGGTGCTGCGCGATCCGCTGTTCGCCGATATCGACTTGCCCTCACTGGAAATCGCCGATCTGGCGATGAGCTTTCCGGGCATTTCGGAAGCGCTGCTGCGGCTTCATGGCGCCTACACCCGCGAAAGTCAGGCCCTGGCCGAGCAGCGCGCCTCCGGCCCGGCAGCGGAAGAGAACGAGCCGGTGCGTGAGGCGCAACGGTTCCTCGGCCAATCGCGCAACTACTTCCACGCCATCGACGTGCGGGCGGAGGAACTTGCCGGCGAAATCGAGCAGGCCGGCGGTGCCACCGCATGGCTTGCGGCCAAGGGCGTGCGCGTGCGCTTCTTGCCGCCCGACGTCATGGTCGATTCCCTGCGGCGGTTCGACCGGCACAACCAGCAGCTGCTGATCGACGACACGCTCGGCCCCTCAAGCCGGGCGTTCCAGATCGCCACCCACATCGCCCATACCGCGATGCGCGGCGACATCGTGGCGGTCGTGCGCGCCGCCGCTTTTGTGCAGACCACCACGGCGACGCTCGTGCGCCGGGCGCTGGCGGGCTACGCGGCGGCGGCGATCCTGATGCCCTATGCCAAGTTCGCCCGCGCGGCGGAGGCACGGCGCTACGATATCGAAGCGCTTTGCGGGTTGTTCGGCACCAGTTTCGAGCAAGTCGCGCACCGGCTCACCACGTTGCACCGTCCGGGGGAGGAGCGGGTGCCGTTCTTCTTCCTGCGCGTGGATGAGGCCGGAAACGTCTCGAAGCGGCTGGACGGCGCGGGCTTCCCCTTTGCGGCGCATGGCGGCGGCTGTCCCTTGTGGTCGGTACATCAGGTGTTCCGCTGGCCGGGCGAAGTGCGGACCCAGTGGCTGGAACTGCCGGACGGTCAGCGCTTCTTCTCGATCGCGCGCACCGTCACTTCGGGCGAGGGGCGGCATGGGCGGATGAAAATCACCCGCGCCGTGGCGCTCGCCTGCGCCGCGGAAGAGGCGGGCAAGCTGGTCTATGGCGGTGAGCCGGAAGCCAAGGCAACGCCCATCGGCGTGACCTGCCGCCTGTGCCAGCGGGCCGATTGCGCGGCCCGATCGGTGCCGCCGATCGGCCGCGACGTGCTGGCCGACGACTATCGCCGCGCGGCGCAGCCCTATACCTTCTCCGAAAGCTGATATTCTCTATTGCGAATTTAAATTCTCTAACGTGACGATTCCGCCGTGGCGATGGCGCGGTGCAAAAGCTTGCGATGGCAGCCGTCGCGACGCAGGATCGCGTCTTGAAGCGGGCGAGAGGATAAGTGCATTGAGCAGCGAAGGCACGCCGGGCGCGGCCCGGACCTTTCCCGAACTGATCCGCTCTGCCGCCGCCGCTTATGGCGATGCCGTGGCGATCACGCTGGAGACCGAAACCGGCAGCGAAAGCGCCAGTTTCACCGATCTTGACCGCCAATCCGCAGACCTTGCACGCGGACTGCTGGCGCGCGGCGTGGGGAAGGGCGCGCGCGTCGGGTTCATCTTCGGCAACGGTCCGGGCTTTGCCACGGTCTTGGCCGCCATTGCCCGCATCGGTGCGGTCGCGGTGCCGATCAGCACGATGATCCGCGCCAATGAACTGGTCCGTGTGCTGCGTCAGAGCGACGTGCAGGGGCTGATCGTTCAGCGGACCATGCTGGGCAAGGATCTTGTGACCCGGCTCATCGAGGCGCTGCCCGAACTTGCCGCCCAGACTTGCGGCGCGCTGCGCCTGCCGCGTGTGCCGTACTTGCGTTGGATCATCTCCAGCGGAGCGGACTTGCCCGCCGCCGTCGCGTCGACGGCGTGGCTTACTGATGTCGATGTGGGCGAAGAGGTGCTGCGCGAGGTCGAGTCCGAGGTTCATCCGACCGACCAGATGATCGAGATC
>NZ_MSQB01000004.1 GCF_002149965.1 Novosphingobium panipatense
ATATCCATAGGCCAGTGAGTGGGGCCCGCGGGTTCGTGCCTCGGAGACTTTCGTACGCCTACCGGCGCCCGAAACTCTTCACGATAGGGGAATGTCTGGATTAGATTCAGTCTGCAGGGATAGCTGACGTTCAATCGGAGTCGGCTGCCGCCCGACATTTTCCGGTAATCGCTTCTAAGGTGAACGGCCGCCGACGCTGGGAGCTGCCGTTCACCGAAATCCAGAGATCTTCCCCGCTCACCAAAGCTGGAAGCCGCGGTTCTGCGCATTCCTGATGAAAGGTCCGGCTAAGAAGCGATCATCGTTCGGCGAGCTTTGTGTTATCGCCATCTCACTTCGCAGCGGATTTCATTCTGTCGACGGCAGCCGGTAGTGCGGTCAACTGGTACTCACCGACGAACCCTTGCACCGGCAGCGGGGCCATCCCGACATCAAGGCCGAGGATTTCTGCGATCCCGTATATGGTGCGCAGGCTGCCATGCCTTTCGAAGAGTGCCCACATGGGGGCATAGAGCGCCTGCAGCCTTTCGGTTTCGGAAGTGTCGCCAGCCATTGCAGCTCGGGTTAGGCGAACCGCCGGCTCCGGCAGCACCCCTGCGACGACGCTATGCCAGGCATCGGCGCCTGCTAAGAATGCCGGCGCAGCGCACCAGTCGCCGCTATAGCCAATTCTGAAATCCTCCGGCACGCGAGCGCGAAGCTCCTCGATTTCGGCCGTATAGTTCTGGTCATCGAGCGGCGGCATCTTTGCCGCAACGATGCCCGGTACTTGTGCGAGTTCGACGATCAGGTCGTGCGAGAATTTGAAATTCGTCGTGCCCGGGTTGTTGTAAATGCATAGTGGCAAATCCGTCGCCGCAGCGACTGCCTTGAAATGGTGCTCGACTTCTTTGGCGGACAGCTGTGTGTAGGACATCGGCGCAAGCAGCAGCCCGCTGGCCCCGGCGCTCTGAGCTGCAACGGCAAGTTCGCAGGACCAGCTGGTTCGGAGCGCTCCGACACCTGCGACCACAGGGACGCGGTCTGCCGCCGCTTCCACGGCAGCCGCGACAGCGCGATTGCGCTGTTCCCGGTCAAGGTAGGCATAGGTGCCCGTGCTACCGAGAACGCTTACTGAATTGACGCCTGCATCAGCAAGGCGATCGACAAGAATGCCCAGTGCATCCGTATCGACAATGCCGTCTTCGTTTGCCGGAGTGGGCGGGAATGCGGAAAGGCCCTTGAAAACTGTCATATCTGATAATCCAATGTACTATCGGCCGAAGAGGAGGCGCGTACCGGCGCCAGCGAAAACAATACTGAGCGTCCCATCTATCCAGCGTCGCGCTCTGGCATAGCCTTTTACCATCGGTGCAGTTGAAAACAGCACGGCATAGCCAAAGAAGATAAGTCCCCCCAGAAGGACGCAGCAGCCAAAGGCCAGGGCCAAACGCTCGGTCGAAGCATGTGCTCCAACGCCTAGAGACATAAGGGCGACCCACGAGAGGATCGCCTTCGGATTTCCGACGTGCATGAGCACTCCGCGCCTATACATGGCGCCAAGATTTTCCTCTCCAGCGGATATCACCAAGGGTGCCGCATCCGTTTGCATAGCTGACCGGGCGGACTTGAAGGCAAGCCAAAGCAAGTAAAGACCGCCAGCGAACTTCAGGATCGCGAGTGCCTGTGCATAGCGAATGACCAGCGCCGCAAGCCCAGTCACGGCGATCAGGCCCCATGCGAACGACATCGTCACCACGCCAGCTGCCATTGCCGCAGAAGGTCTGCGTCCATGCCGCATGGCGATTCCCATGATGCCCATGGTGCTAGGGCCGGGGCTGCCTGCGGTCAGGATGTAAGCGCCGTACACGAGGAACAGATCATTCCACATGTTACGCGGTCGCGAAGAACCTGGTGCCGACGACGCCGACAACAACGAGAGAAATAAAGACCATCTGCACCGGACTCAATCGCTCCCCAAACAGTATCACGCCCATGATGGCTACGCCGACCGCGCCAAGACCGGTCCATACTGCGGATGCGGTCCCTGCCGGAAGCGTGCGCATGGCGTAGGCAAGCAGCCCCATGTTGACGAAGTTCAGGATGATGGGGAAAGATGCCGACGTCCAGCTTCCCTGCGTTGCCGCCCATTTCATGCTAAGCGCCCATGCGATTTCGGTGATCACCGCGATCCCGAGTACGATCCACGCCATGGCCTGTCGTCTTTCCGTAGCATTTGTGCCGGGTCTCCGATCTGTCTGGTCCCATGGGGAAGCATAGCGATGCCTCACCGCGACCTCGGATATTGCGACTAGCCATTGCCAGATCGATGCGATTGATGCCGGACCGCAATTGCTGACCTTCGTGCTATCTGGATGTCGAGGCTGAAATGACCCATGCATGACATGGTTCGTCGTCAGGCGCGTCATAAGATAATCCTCCCAATCAGTGATGCCGCTATGGTCAGCATGACGACGCCAACGATGGCATCGAGGATCTTCCAAGCCACGGGACGGGCGAAAAGCGGGATCAGGATGCGCGCGCCGTAGCCGAGCGCCGCAAACCAGGTCATGCTCGCCGTCGCAGCACCGGCGACGAAGACAGGACGCAAGGCAGGTGCATGAGCAGATCCTGCTGCCCCCATCAGCAGCACAGTATCAAGATAGACGTGCGGATTGAGGAACGTGAACGCAGCTGTCGCCCCCAAGGCGCTGCCCATCGTGAGCTTGCCTTGTGCCGATACCGCCATTGCTTCAGGCGTCATCATTCGCTGAAATGCCTTGAGACCGTACCACGCAAGGAACGCGGCGCCGCCAAGGGTGAGGACCAGAGTTAGTTGAGGCATTGCGCCGAGTAGCGCGCCCACGCCGCCGACGCCGGCGGCAATTAGGATCGCATCGGCAATGCCGCAGAACAGGACTATCGGCCCGACATGCTCACGCTTCAGCCCCTGTCGCAGGACGAAAAGGTTCTGGGCACCGATCGCCATGATCAGTGCGGCCGACATGGCAAAGCCGGTAACAAAAGTGGGCAGAACGTTGGTCATGGACCAGCTTATGCCTTCGCTCATCCATGCAGGAAAACTTGTTCTTCTACGCCTGATGAAGTATCCCTAAATCATGCTAGATTATCCTGCACTCGCCGCCGTCGCTAGCGTTGTCCGGGAAGGGAGCTTCGAACGCGCGGCCGAGCGACTGGGCGTTACACCCTCGGCTGTTTCCCAGCGAGTTCGCGCTTTGGAAGAGCGGCTCGGCAGCATTGTGATTGTGCGGGGGCAACCATGCCTCCCAACCGATCTCGGGCGCAAGCTGTGTGCGCATGTCGACATGGTGCAACTGCTTGAGGCCGATTTGGTCCCGGCTTTGTCGTTCGCAGATGGTCGGACAGAAAAGCCGGTCACGCTGAAGCTGGCTGTTAACTCCGACAGCATAGCGACGTGGTTCCCTCAAGCTGCAGCAAAATTCTCTCATGCCACCGGCTACCTTCTTGAGTTCATCATCGAGGATGAAGCTCACACCGCAGATCGCTTGCGTTGCGGTGAGGTGATCGCGGCAGTCTCAGACGACCCAGGGGCGGTTCAAGGCTGCAAAACGGTTGAGCTTGGTAGCCTCCAGTACCTCGCTTGTTGCAGCCCGGAATTTGCAGAGCGGCACTTCTCAAAGGGCGTCACTGTGGAGGCCCTGCAGAATGCGCCCTGCCTGCGGTTCGAACGCAGGGATGGCCTTCAGGCCCGATGGGTACGCGAAAACTTCAAGGTTGAGCTGGATGCGCCGATGCATTGGGTGCCCTCAAGCATCGGGTTCCTGAATTTCGGATTGTCCGGTCTGGGATGGGGCATGCATCCAGCCGTGATTGCGGAAGCTAAGATCGCTGAGGGTCAACTCATTGAACTGGCGCCAGGGCATCCGCTTGATGTGAAGCTGTACTGGACTGTGACCAGACTTCATGCCTCTGCACTTCGCACGTTTACCGAGGCGGTTCGCAGTGTTGCTAAGGAGACTCTGATCTGAGTTAGACCGGCGCGTAGCAGCTGCTCACCTCTCTACCGTTCCGCTTGATGGTCGGCTTCCAAGACCGTCAGGTCGATCCTCAAATGGCTGGAATGGGCGCTATTCAGCCTGAGCACTGATGGCGATTTCTATGCAAGGAGCGTCAGCTTTCTTGGGCTACTGGTTCGGAACCGGAAGCGGAATATCCGACCAACTCGCCCTTCAGGAATGACAGGCGCCAAAGCTGTGCAGTTGGCGGCGTTTGGGAACCGGACCTCCCCTCCTTGATGGCAGAGATGAGGGAGAGGCGACACGCTGCGGTCAGTCAATTGATGACCGCAGCGGTACGGAAGTGATTCGGGGACTTACCTACTCGAAAAATGTGGGTTCGATTTCCTGCAACCAGCACATCTTAAAGTGGGGTATTTAGTGGGGTATCACGGCAGATGTTTTAAAAGTTTTTCATTTAATTTCAATACTTAGGAGTGACTTTTGACTGACACCCTGTCCGCCATATAATCGTCAGGCTCGACAAACTCCGCCAAGTCACGTTCGGCAGGTTTGAGCGGCGATACAAACAGAACTCAGCAACTATTTGTAACGCGGCATTCCGCTGATTACGGCGAACCGCTCTGTCCTTCGCGCGTTGGTCACGCACGCGTCAGGGAAGAAAGTCTTTTGCGAAAATCCTGTGCCGGGCAATCCATGGCCGGAAAATCCTTGGTCTTGTGGTCCCTGGTGCTGACCGGCTGCAACGCGCACCAGTCGGCGCTGGCGCCGTTCGGGTTGGAGGCGCGCTCGACGCTCTGGCTGACGATAGTCCTTGCTGCCGGGGGGCTGGTGATCGCTTTGGGTGTGGCCGCGATCTATGTGGTCGCCGCTCGTGCGCCCGAGGGAAAGCTAACGCATGAAAGCGGCATGCGCCTCGTGCTCTGGCTGGGTGCTGTGGTTCCCACGGTGGTTCTGACGGCGCTGTTGATCTGGGCGCTTCCGGCAATGCGTCCGCTGCCCGCGGCCGACAGCGATTTGCGGATACGGGTGGAAGGCGAACAGTTCTGGTGGCGCGTAACGTACCGGCAGGACGGTGCCGAGCCGCTACTTTCCGCCAACGAGATACGCTTGCCGGTGGACCGGACGGTGGTGTTCGAACTCACCGCAACCGATGTCGTCCATAGCTTCTGGATCCCGGGGCTCGCGGGCAAGATGGACATGATACCCGGCCGGACCAATCGACTGGTCGTGAAAGCCGAAAAGCCGGGCACCTATCGCGGGGTCTGCGCGGAGTTCTGCGGATTGAGCCATGCGCTGATGGCCTTCGACGTCATTGCCATGGAACCGGCGGCTTTCGACGCATGGCTCGCCGAAGCGCGGGTCCGGCCTGTCGGTCAACCACGAGAACGCGGCGCGGCGCTCTTTGCCCGCGAAGGGTGTGGAAGCTGCCATTCGGTAAATGGCGAGCAGACTGCCCGGATCGGCCCGGACCTCACGCGCTATGGCGAGCGACTGACGCTCGGCGCCGGTATTCTCGCGCCCACGGCCGCGGACACCGCTGCCTTCATTCGCGATCCGCAACGCTTCAAGCCCGGCGCCCGCATGCCCGCCTATGACCACTTGCCGCAGGAAGAGGCGCTTGCCCTCGCTCATTGGCTGAAGCGGAACGGGAAGCCGAAAACGCCGGAGGCGCGCCCATGAGCCTCCACGACCAGGACGATCCCGCTCTGCGCGCCGCGCAGGAGCGCCGCCTTCGCGAGGTATGGGCGCCTCCGAAAGGCCTGTTCCTGCGCTGGACGGACACCAACAACAACCAGGTCGGCAACTGGTATGTGCTGACCGCCTTCGCTTTCATGCTTTTCGCAGGCGTGCTGGCGCTGATCATGCGTACCCAATTGGCGGTTCCCGACAACGATCTGGTCGGGCCAGGCACATTCAACCAGCTTTTCACCCTGCACGGCTCGGTGATGATGTTCCTTTTCGCGGTGCCGATGTTCGAGGCGGTCTCGATCATCCTGCTGCCCCAGCTTCTGGGCGCAAGGGACCTCCCCTTCCCGCGCCTTTCGGCCTTCGGCTACTGGTCGTTCCTGCTGGGCGGGGTGTTCGTCTCGGGATCGATATTCTTCGACGCGGCGCCGGATGGCGGTTGGTTCATGTACCCCCCGCTGACCACACGAACCGATCTTTCGGGGCTGGGCGCGGACATCTGGATGCTGGGCCTCTCCTTCATCGAGGTATCCTCGGTCGCTGCCGCCGTCGAACTGATCGTGGGCGTGCTCAAGTGCCGCCCGCCCGGCATGCGGCTCAATCTCATGCCGCTCTATGCCTGGTACATCCTGGTGGTGGCGGTGATGATCCTCTTCGCCTTCCCGCCACTGATCGCGGGCGACGTGCTGTTCGAAATGGAGCGCCTGCTGGACTGGCCCTTCTTCGATGCCTCGCGCGGAGGCGATCCCCTGCTCTGGCAGCACCTGTTCTGGATCTTCGGCCACCCCGAGGTCTACATCGTCTTCCTGCCTTCCATCGCGTTGTTCGCCATGCTGGTGCCCACGTTCGCACGGCGCCATCTGCTGGGCTATCCATGGATCGTGCTGGCGGCGGTGGGGACGGCGTTCCTCTCGTTCGGGCTCTGGGTCCACCACATGTTCGCGACCGGCCTGCCGAAGATCAGCCTGGGCTTCTTCTCCGCAGCTTCCGAAGCCGTGGCGATCCCCACGGCGGTGCAGATCTTCGTCTTCATCGTCACGCTCTGGGCAGGCCGCGTCGTCTGGTCGACGCCGCTGCTCTATGCCACCGGAAGCCTCGCGATCTTCGTGATCGGGGGCCTGACCGGCGTGATGGTCGCCCTTGCCCCGTTCGACTGGCAGGCGCACGATACATACTTCGTCGTCGCCCATCTGCACTATGTACTGATCGGCGGCACGCTGATGCCGCTTTTCGCGGGCCTCTATTATTACTGGCCGCTGGTGACGGGCAAGAAACTGTCCGACAGGCTGGGACGGATCGCGTTCTGGCTGGTCTTCGTCGGCGCGAACCTGTGCTTCTTTCCGATGCACCTTTCCGGGCTGGAGGGCATGCCGCGCCGTGTCTTCACTTATCCGGCAGACCTCGGCCTTGGCGGCCTCAATCTTGCCTCCACGATCGGCTCCTTCGTGATTGCCGCAGGGGTTGCGGTGATCGTGCTCGACCTTGCCCGCTCGCCGTGGCGGCAACGTTCGCCGCGCAATCCGTGGCAGGCGGGCACGCTGGAATGGCTGGCTCACCCGGAAGACGAGAATTGGGGCATCCGCTCGATCCCGCTGATCGAAAGCCGCTATCCGATCTGGGATCAGGACGATTTCGTGCGCAAGGTCGACGAGGGCCGCTACTTCCTGCCCGACGCCGAGGAAGGCCGCCGCGAAACCATCGTGACATCCGTGCTCGACGCCCGCCCGATCTCGGTCATCCGCCTTGGCGGGCCGAGCTGGAAACCCATGCTGACGGCGCTCGCGCTGGGCGGGGTGTTCATCCTGACGACTTATCATCTCTACTGGGCCGCACTCGTTTCGGGCATAGCCACCCTGGTCATGGTGCTCTGGTGGCTCTGGACGGGAACGGCGGAGATCCCCGAAAAGTCCTGCAAGCCGATCGGGCACGGCATGGAGCTTCCGCTCTACATATCGGGCGGTGCCTCTCCGGGGTGGTGGGCGATGTTCATCACGATGATGGCCGACGCCACCGCCTTTTCCGGGCTGGTCTTCGGCTACTTCTTCTTCTGGACCCGGCACGAGGCCTTTCCTCCGCCCGAGCTGGCCACCGCGCCGGGCATGGCGTGGCCGCTCCTGGCGCTCGCTCTGGGCCTTGCGGGCTGGATTGCCACTATCGCCGCACGCGAAGTCCATGCGCGCGGCGCGATCGCCGCCGCGCGCATGCTTTTGATATTCGGTCTCCTGACCAGTCTGGCCGGCGTTCCGGCAGGGCTTGCCGGGCCGTGGCTTTCGGGAATGGATCCGACCGCGAACAGCTATCCGGCGATCGTCTGGACCCTGGCGATCTGGACCTGCCTCCACGCCGCCGTCGCCGCGATCATGCAGGCCTATGTCCTTGCCCGCAGCTTCGCGGGACGGATGACGCCGCATCACGATGCGGATATTCGCAACGTCACGGTCTACATGCATTTCTTCGCGCTCACCGCCCTCGTCGCTTACGCCACGATCGGCCTGTTCCCGGAGATGGCATGACCGACGAGCGGCGCAAATGGCACGAGCGGCTGCAGGTCACGCTCTGGACACTGATCGTCCCGCCGACGGTATGGGCGGTGCATTTCCTGTTCTCGTACCTTTGGGCCGCGGTATCCTGCGCCAAGGCCGGTGTCTTCGCCGAGTTTCCGACGCTCTTCGTCATCGGCACCGTGCTGGCGCTGATGGCGATCGCGCTGTCGGGCTGGATTGCCCATCGCCAGACGCGCCAGCGCGGCGACCCGCCTCCGCATGAGCAGGGCACCGACATCGACCGCCTGCGTTTTCTTGCGAAATCGACGCTGCTGCTGGCAGGCCTGAGCTTCGTGGGCGTGCTGTTCACCGCGCTGCCGGTCGTCTTCATCGGAGACTGCCGGTGAAGCAGGCCTCGCTCCTCGTTGGGCTCGTGCTGGTTCCGCTGGGCGGGGCGCTGGCGCCGCTCGGCATGGCGGGTCACATGACCGGCCACATGATCGCGGTTGCCGTTGCCGCGCCGCTGCTGGCCTTCGGCCTCGCAGGAGGCGCCCTCGATCCCGCGCGCCGCTGGCCCCGCGTGGTGACGCCCATGGCCATGATGCTGGTGGAACTCGTCGCGGTCTGGTCCTGGCACGTGCCCGCGCTGCGACGTCTCGCGGACGGCACGCCCGCCTTCGCTGCCACCGAACACGCCACTTTCCTGATCGCCGGGCTGCTGCTCTGGAGCGCGGTCGTCCACACGCCGCACCGCGCCGCCGGGATCGGGGCCCTGTTGCTGACCTCCATGCACATGACGCTGCTGGGCGTGCTGATCGGCCTTGCGCCGCGCCCGCTCTACGCGATGCACCACGCGGCCTTTCCCGGTCTCGACCCGCTGACCGACCAGCAACTCGGCGGCGTGGCGATGCTGGTGATCGGCGGCGTCAGCTACTTCCTCGGCGGCCTTGCCCTTCTCGCCGGCCTGCTGAGGGCCGGGCCGGAGCGTTCGACATGACGATCAGACTGACCTGGAAACGGCTCGCGGCGGGCGCTCTCGCCCTTTTGCTGCTGGGCATGGGGTTCGCCTGGTCGGGCCTCTTTCCCATCGCCGCCTCGTCCGGCCACTGGGCCATCACCGACTGGTTCCTGCACTGGACCATGCAGAATTCCGCGCGAACCTATAGCAGCTTCCAGACCCCAGAAGAGGTGCGCGACGACCGTGCCATGGTCAGCGCCGCCGGGCATTTTCACCAGTCCTGCGAGGTCTGTCACGGCGCTCCCGGTGTGCCGCCCTCGCCCGTGATGCAGGCCGCGACCCCGCCCGCCCCGAACCTTGCGACGACGGTGGGCCACTATGACGACCGCGAACTGTTCTGGATCGTGCATCACGGCGTGAAATACACCGGCATGCCGGCGTGGCCCGCCGGGGACCGTCCCGACGAAGTGCGCCGCATGGTCGGCTTCCTGCGCCGCCTGCCCGGCATGAAGGCCGAGGAATATCGCGCGCTGACCGCCGCTCCTCCCGGCCCACTCTCAGGCTGCACGGGATGCCACGGCACAGATGGAAGAGGCCGCGGACAGGCCGACATTCCCGTCATAGCCGGGCAGAACGAGCAATTCCTCCTCTCGGCCTTGCGCGATTTCGCTAGTGGCAAGCGCCAGGGCGCCGTGATGCAGGTTGCGGCAAGCGGGATGAGCGAGGCGGAAATGCGAGCGGCGGCACGGCACTTTGCAAAGTTGCCAGGTCTTCCTGCGGGGACCTCCGCATCCGGCCATGCGATCGCGGAACATGGCCTGCCCGGCAAGCAACTTCCCGCCTGCCGATCCTGCCATGCTCCGGGAAAGAATGCGCCTGTCCTGACCGGACAGCATCCCGCCTACCTTGCTGCGCGCCTGCGCCAATGGCGCGGCGACGACGCGGTGACGGACGCCCGAAAACCGCGCGATCCGATGGCCGTCATTGCCCGCCGCATTCCCGAGACGGAGATAGACAGTTTGGCCGAAGCGCTGTCACGCGGCGATACCGGATCGGCGCCGCATCGCTGACGGCCCTCGCCTTTACCGGCGCATGAAGCCCATCCAGCGCAGCAGCAGGTAAGTCGCGATGGCCGCGCCGCCCGCCATGAGCGCGGCGTGCAAGGTGCCGTAGGGACCGTTGGCGAAGGGAAGCCCGCCCGTATTCATGCCGAATATCCCGGTCACCAGCGTTGCCGGAAGCATCAGCGCGGTAATGATCGAGAGGATGTAGAGGTTCTGGTTGGTCCTCTGCGATTCCTGGATATCCAGTTCCTCGCGCAGGAGCCGGAGCTGGGACTGCACGCCGATCACGTCGGCATCCAGGGACTGGATGCGCTGCGCGATCTTTTCGACGGTGGGAAGCAGATCCTCGGGAAGATCCTCATCCTTTTCCAGACGCTGGAACACGCCCCGCATGCCTGAAATGAGGCGCTGGATCTGGGCAAGGCGGCGACGGATACCGATGAGATCGCGCGCCTTGGGCGGGTCCCGTGCGTCGAGGAAGACATCTTCCACATGCTGCACTTCGGCGCTGAGAGAGCGGCAGATATCCGCCATGTTCTCGCTGATCGCGCTTACCAGCAGTTCCAGCGCCTGAGGACCGCCGAAAGTGCCGACCCAGCGGGACAGGCGATTGCGCACGATATCGGCGGAGCGGATGGGATGGAGCCGCGCGGTGATCATCAGGCCCGGCATCAGCGCCATGCGCAGCCCGCCGATGCGGGCAGTATCGGCCACGTCGAAATCGCGCTCGAAGTCGTGGAGAACACAGGCCACCGTATCGCGGTCGACCAGTGCGCGCTGGTGGGTATCGGCCGAAAGCAGCAGTTCGCGCGCCGCGGCGGGAAGCGGCTCGAACTGCTCTATCCAGCGTCGCGTGCGTTGATGCGCAAGGTTGAGATGGAGCCAGCGGAACCGTCCGTCCGGGGGAACCTCGCAGTCGGTGACGGCGAAGGCCCCGTCGGCACCGGCATCCATGCCCCAGATCAGCCCCGGTCCCATGCTGCCATGCGGCAGTTCGATCGGGATCAATCCCGGCGCGTCTTTCGCCATCGCGTTATCCCCGTTCTGGAGACGGGATACTATCAGAATATCTGCGCGAAGATCATGTAGAGAACACCGGCGATCACGATCGACACCGGCAGGGTGAGTACCCAGGCTATGAGCAGGTTGCGGATCGTGCTCATCTGCAGGCCGGAGCGGTTGGCCGCCATCGTGCCCGCAACGCCCGAAGACAGGACATGGGTGGTGGAAACCGGCAGGCCGAGATGGTCCGCGCCCAGGATCGTGCCCATGGCGACAAGCTCCGCCGCCGCCCCCTGCGCATAAGTGAGGTGGGTCTTGCCGATCTTTTCGCCCACGGTGACGACGATGCGGCGCCAGCCGACCATGGTGCCGAGGCCGAGCGCGAAGGCGACAGCCACCTTGACCCAGGTGGGGATGAAGCGGGTGCCCGCGTCGAGCGAGGTCTTGTAGGTGGCCAGGCTTTCCTGCGCCGCTTCCGACAGCGCCTCCGGCTTCTGCTTGCCCAGGCTCTTGATCGCTTCCGAGGCCAGATACATGTCATTGCGGATATTGCTGACCGCCGCCGCCGGAACTTTCGCGAGCGAGCCATAGCCCATGACCTGTGCGTCCACGTCATGAACGAGCACGGATAGCGCGGGCAGCGTGGCGGGCGTGAAGGTCTTTTCCGCGATATAGATCGTCACCTGACGGCGGGCCTGTGCGGGGGTCATGTCCGTGCCGCCGCTCCCGCCAAGGCTGCCGCTCAGGGCGACCTCGGCGGCGATCGAGCGGCTGTGGAATTCGGCGGTATAGCGTTCCGGCACCGCGCGGTTCAGCGCATAGGCCGTGGGCACCGTGCCGATCAGGATCAGCATGATAAGCCCCATGCCCTTCTGTCCGTCGTTCGAACCATGGGCAAAGCTGACGCCCGTACAGGTGAAGATCAGCAGGGCGCGGATCCAGAGCGGCGGCGGCACGCCGTCCTTGGGTTCCTCGTAGAGTTCCTTCTTGCGAACGAGAACGCGCATGGCCAGAAACAGCAGCGCCGCCACGCCGAAGCCGATCAGCGGGGAGAACAGCAGGGCCTGGCCGATCTCGGTCGCCTTGCTCCAGTCGACCCCGGCAGTGCCGCTCTTGCCGTGCATCATGGCATTGGCGACGCCGACGCCGATGATGGAGCCGATCAGCGTATGGGAACTGGATGAAGGGATCCCCAGCCACCATGTCGCGAGGTTCCAGATGATCGCGGCCAGCAGCAGGGCGAAGACCATGGCGAACCCGGCATTGGAGCCGACTTGCAGGATCAGTTCCACCGGCAGCAGCGAGACGATCCCGAAAGCCACGGCCCCGGTGGAGAGCAGCACGCCGAGAAAATTGAAGAACCCGGACCAGACCACCGCGATATTGGCAGGCATGGCATTGGTGTAGATCACCGTGGCCACGGCATTGGCGGTATCATGGAAGCCGTTCACAAACTCGAAGCCGAGCGCGATGAGCAGCGCGACGAACAGCAGGAGAAACGGCAGATAGGTGGTCGGTTCCACGCCGACTGCAGCCGCATCCGAATAGACGCTGTAACCGACATAGACGAGCGCGGCGGCAATCGCGGCGCCGAAGCCGATCCGGCCTGCGGCGCCCAGCCCCTTGTCGAGATCGGGCCGGGTAGTGCTGGATGGTGCCGCCAGTGTCGCGTTCATGGATTCGCCTCAGATGGAGAGGCGGAAACCTTACGTAGCTTCGATGACAGATTTGCTGCGCGAAAGATGGGTTCGCGCAGCCGTTCACTTATCCTGCAACCAGCGGGGCGGCAGGGTCGGCATATTGCCGAGGACGAGGCCGTCGTAGGGCAATATGAAAAGGAAACGGCGGCAGGCCCTTGATAGACCTGCCGCCGCGAAAGGCTTGCCTCAGAGGCTCCAGTCCAGCTTCACGCCGATCGTGCGGGGCCGGATGATCGACCCCGAAGGCACGGTCTGCGAGGTGAACGGCGCATTGAGAATGCCGAACTTGTCGAAGACGTTGTTGGCAAAGGCCATGACGCGGATGTTCTCGCCCAGGCCCATGGAGGCGCGCAAGTCGAACACGTTGAAATTGCCGCGTGTCGCCTCGTTGCCGAAAGCGACCGGGGCCTTCGAAATGTAACGGTGCGCGATTTCGAGGCTGGGCGCGCCGGTCATGTCGGGGAGGTCGAAGCGCAGGTTGTTGGCGACCGACCACTTCGACGAACCTGGCAGCGTCGTGCCCTTGTCGTAGCCGCCGCCCACCGCGAAGGTATCCGGCAGGAACTTGCTCAACCTGGCGTCCTGATAGGTCACGTTCGAACTGAAGCCCAGGTTCCGGTTGAACTGGAACGCGCCCGAGAACTCCACGCCGTCGATCTTCGCGCCGCCGGCATTGGTCACGTAGGAATAGTAATAAGGCGCATCGGTGAAGAGACGGGCCTGGATGTCCTTCCATTCGATATGGAACACGGCGGCGTCCAGGGTCAGCTTGTTGCCGAAGAGCGAGGTCTTCACCCCGGCTTCGTAGTTGTCGACGGTGTCGCTCTTGTAGCTGGTGGGGATGCCGTCGAGAATGGCCGCATTCGGGTTCGGCCCGCCTTCGCGGTAGCCCTGCGAATAGGTGGCATAGGCCAGCATGGTCTGGCTCGGCTTCCACGACAGCGAGGCCTTCGGCGTGAAGCCGTCCTCCTTCTGCTTCACGCCGAAGCTGGACGGCGCGATCGTGTAGTCGCCCGGCGCCAGAGAACCCGGCGCATTGGTGATCTCGGCCGAATTGCGGGTATTGTAGTAGCGGCCGCCAAGCGTGAGCTTGAGGGTGGGCACGAATTCCCACGAGGCTTCTCCGAACAGGCCCCAGTTCTCGTTCCTGGTATCCGAAAGATAGCCGTAGATCGCATCGTCCGGTGCGATCAGGTCGCCCGCGTAACCATCGTAAAGGTCCGGGTTGGCATCGATGAAGTCAGCCGCGCCGCCCTGGTAGATACGGTCGTTGCTGTGCTTCTTCGCCTTCATGTAGCTGAAGCCGATCAGCCACTGGAACGGCCCTGCGTCCTTCGAGGCCAGGCGGGTTTCGAAAGTCTTGATATTGGCGTTGGCCTTGCCCAGCGAATAGGCGGCATCCTCGCCCGTGGTGACGCCGGTGACATAGGCATAGGGATAGGAGAAGACCGTGGTGTTGTGCTTCTCGATCACCGATCCCAGCATGGTCAGGGTGCCGAACGGCAGTTCCTGGTCGAGGCGCGCGCTGCTCATCCAGAAATCGGTCTTCTGCGGCTCGGCACGCGGCGTGTTGCGGACGTAGGGATTGTCGAGATCCAGGTAGGTCTGGTCGTCGAGCCTGGTATCCTGATAGGTCGTCATCAGGGTGATCTTGGTGGTGTCGTTGGGCGTCGCCACCAGCGAGCCGCGCAGTCCGCGCGTGCGATAGTCGCTCGAACCGTTCACGCCGATGCCGGGATTGTCGAGATAGCCCGCATCCACGCGCTGGAGCGCCATCATTCGTACCGCAAGCTGATCCTTGACCAGCGGCAGGTTGATCATGGCCTTGGCGGCGTAGTTGAGCTGGCCCGAGGCATTCTTGGTGCTGCCCAGCAGCCCCTGGGCGGCCGCATCGTACTTGCCGGGATCGGCCACGGCGGCCACGTAGTTCACCGCGCCGCCCAGTGTCGAGGTGCCGAACAGCGTTCCCTGCGGTCCGCGCAGCACTTCGACGCGATCGAGATCGAACGTATCGATGTCGGGAATGCCGATCGGGAAGCCGGGTTCGACGATGGGAACTTCGTTGAGATAATAGCCGACGGTGGTCTGGCCCTGCTCGTGATAGGTCGTGGCGGCGATGCCGCGGATCACGACTTCCGAGATGCCGGGTTGATAGTCGTTGAAGACCACGCCGGGCAGGCGGGCGATGTAGTCGCCCAGCGAGTTGGCGTTCATGGCCTTGAGCTGATCGCCGGTCACCGCGCTGATCGGCATGGGCACGTCGCTGAGCTTGAGCGCACGCTTGGTGGCGGTGACGACGATTTCGGGATTTGCGCCGCCTTCCGGGGCCTCTTCCGCTGAAGCTGGAGCCGCAAGCCCAAGGGCGAGGCCCAGGGACAGCATGGTGGAGGACAGGATGGTGCCCTTGATCATGTTACGTGAACGCATGGTTTCAACCCTCATGTTGTCGAAGCGTCCGGCTCGTTTCCCGGTACGCCCGCGTTTGATCGCCGGACTGTTGCCCGGCCTCCCTGCCGTTTCCCGCGCCTTTTTCGGGGCCTGGGAACATTCCTCCATTGCCATCTCCGGCCGGGGCCGGTTCGCAGCCTTATTCCGGCGCGAGCGCGCCTTGCGGCAGGCGCTCAGCGTTGAAACGGGTCATCCAGTCCGCCAATGCGCGGTCGGACGTGCCGGAAATCAATTCGTTCAGGGCTTCCAGCGTCTCGTCCTGGCCGAGCTTGAAACTGGCCCAGACCGAGCGGACGTCCGCGCGGAAGGCCACGATCCGTTCCAGCATGGGACCGACGCGGGGACCGGCCCGATCGATGGTCCATGGATCTTCCAGACCGGCCTCCATCGCATCGGAAAGACGAACGACGGATTCGCGGGTCTCTTCCTCCACGAAGGTCACGTCGACCTCGATCGCGGCCACGGCATAGTTCCAGGTCGGGTTCGAGACCAGCGAAGGCGAAAGATAGCCATGTGGGCCGGAAAACAGCACGAGCGCCTGCGGATTCTCCCGCAGATAGGCAACCTGCGCATTGCTGCGCGAACAGTGCCCGAGCAGCGAAACCAGTTCGCCCGAGCTATCGGTTTCGGCGAGTAGCGGCAGGGGAATGGCCTGGAACCGGCCTTCGCGCGCCGAGACCAACCAGGCGAGCGGATGATCGCCGATCAGTTTGAGCAGGTCTTGCGCGGAGCCGGATGGAAACTTCATGGCAGCACTGTCGCGCGGCGCCTGTCCCCCTTCAATCGGCCAAAAATGAAAGTTTCATGGGTCCAATGAACAGTGCATCGCCACAGCGAAAAAAGCCGAAAAGCTGCCACTGAAGCAGGTGACCTCTGGTCTCGTGGTCTGCAGGTATGCCATCGATGGACCATCATGTAGCTTGGTTCTGGCCCCTTGGTCAGGCCCAGCTATCTAGAACGGCGGCAGAACCGACTTCCGGTTCCGCCGCCGCATTGTTCGCCACCCGTTTACTGCCTCAGGCAGTGGCCGGCTGCGGGCGGTTGGCGATGAGATTGTCCACCACCGAGGGGTCTGCCAGCGTCGAGGTATCCCCCAGATTGGAGAAGTCGTTTTCACCGATCTTCCGCAGGATGCGGCGCATGATCTTGCCCGAACGGGTCTTGGGCAGACCCGGAGCGAACTGGATGACGTCCGGTGTGGCAATCGGGCCGATCTCGTGCCGTACCCACTTGATCAGTTCGCGGCGGAGGTCCTCGTCGGGTTCGATCTCGGCATTGCAGGTGACGAAGGCATAGATGCCCTGCCCCTTGATCTCGTGCGGCATGCCCACGACCGCCGCCTCGGCCACGGCGGGATGCGCCACGAGCGCGGATTCGACTTCCGCCGTGCCCATGCGATGGCCCGAAACGTTGATGACGTCATCGATGCGGCCGGTGATCCAGAAATAGCCGTCCTCATCGCGGCGGCAGCCGTCGCCGGTGAAGTAATAGCCCGGGAACGTCGTGAAATAGGTCTGGAAGAAGCGCTCGTGATCGCCCCAGACCGTCCGCATCTGCCCAGGCCAGCTGTCGGCAATGACGAGGCAGCCGTCCGTGGACCCTTCGAGCACGGAGCCGTCGTTATCGAGCAGCATCGGCTTCACACCGAACAACGGCTTGCTGGCCGAGCCCGGCTTGAGCGCGGTGGCGCCGGGCAGCGGCGTGATCATCGCCCCGCCCGTCTCGGTCTGCCACCAGGTGTCGACGATCGGGCAGCGCCCCTCGCCCACCACTTCGTGATACCAGGACCAGGCCTCGGGATTGATCGGCTCGCCCACCGAACCCAGCAGGCGCAGGCTCTTGCGCGAGGTCTTCTTCACCCAGTCGTCGCCTTCGCGCATCAGCGCGCGCAGGGCCGTAGGCGCGCCGTAGAAGATCTCGACCTGGAACTTGTCCACGACCTGCCAGAAGCGGCTCGGATCGGGGAAGTTGGGCACGCCTTCGAACATCACCGTGGTCGCGCCGTTCATCAGCGGACCGTAGACGACATAGGAATGGCCGGTCACCCAGCCGATGTCCGCGGCGCACCAGTAGATCTGGCCGGGGCGATAGTCGAAAACGTATTCGTGCGTCATCGAGGCCCAGACCGAGTAGCCCCCGGTCGTGTGGAGCACGCCCTTGGGCTTGCCGGTCGAGCCGGAGGTGTAGAGGATGAACAGCGGGTCCTCCGCGTTCATTTCCTCCGGCGGACAATCGGCAGACTGCTCCGCAACGGCCGAGGCCCAGTCGATGTCGCGCCCTTCCACCATCGGCACATCGGCGCCGGTATGGCTGAGCACGATGACGGTTTCGACACCGGGACATGCCTTCAGCGCCTCATCGACATTGGCCTTGAGTGCGATCTTCTTGCCGCCGCGCAGGCCTTCGTCGGAGGTGAGGACGATGCGGCTGTCGCAGTCCTGGATGCGCCCGCCCAGTGCGTCGGGTGAGAATCCTGCGAAGACGATCGAGTGGATCGCCCCAATCCGCGCGCAGGCGAGCATGGCCACGGCGGCTTCGGGCACCATCGGCAGGTAGATCGTCACCCGCTCGCCGCGCTTCACGCCCCTGGCTTTTAGCAGATTGGCGAAGCGGCAGACGGATTCGTGAAGCTCACGGTAAGTGATGCGGCGTTCCGGGTTCTTCGGATCGTCCGGTTCCCAGAGGATCGCCACGGCATCGCCGCGCTCGGCAAGATGGCGATCGAGGCAGTTGGCCGCGAGGTTGAGCGTACCATCGGTGAACCACGAGATCCCGAAGTCCGCTTCGTGGAAGCTGGTCTGCTTGACCACGCTGAACGGCTTGATCCAATCGATCCGCTGCGCTTCCTCGGCCCAGAACCCTTCGGGATCCTCCACGGAGCGCGCGTACATCTGTTGGTAGCGCGCCTCGTCGATCAGGGCGTTCTTCGCCCATTCGCTGGGCACGGGATAGATGGCCTCGGCCATGATGTCCTTCTCCTCTCGCCGGTATCCTCTCCGGCAGATCTCGTTCCCGGCGAACTTCGAAGCCGCCGTTTCCCTGCTACCTTAACCGATGAATCGGCCAGCGCCACTGTCTTCCCACGATATGTCTCGGCAGTGGGACATAAGCGGCAGCCTGTGTTAGCCTTGCTGCCTCTGCGCGCAGGGATAATGATCCCGATCAAGACCTTGCGTGATAGAAAGGCTTAGGAATCCGATACCAATCAAGCGGAGTCTCGATCCATGTCCCTGAATGACGCCATCACGCTGCCCACCCGTTCGGGCATCGCGCTCGACGTTCGCCCGGCCCGGGAAAGCGACGCCGACGCCCTCTCGCGGTTCTTCGAACATGTGACCGACGACGACCGTCGCTTCCGCTTCTTCGCGGCGGCGGACCGCGTGAGCCCACAGCAGATCGCCCCGATCGTGAAGGCGGATCACTACCAGACCGAATCCTGGCTGGGCTTCTCGGATGGCGGAGAGATCATCGCCTCGGGCGTGCTCGCCTTCGACGATCAGGGCGATACGGCCGAAGTCGCGATTTCCGTGCGCGCGGACCACAAGGGCAAGGGCGTGGGCTGGGCCATGCTCGATTTCCTCGGCAAGCAGGCCGAGAAGCGCGGCTGCAAACGCGTGATCGCGATCGAAAGTCGCGAGAACAGCGCCGCCATCGAAGTGGAACGCGACAAGGGCTTCATCCCGGAGCCGTTTATCGGAGACCCGACGCTGGTCATCCTCTCACGGACGTTCTGAAGCGAATATCCACGCCGAGCGCCAACAAGAAAAAGGGCGGGCCCATGCGGACCCGCCCTTCTCTTTTGCGTCTCTGGCCAAGGCTCAGATGTGGATCGCGCGTCCGTAAGCGGCCAGCACCGATTCGTGCATCGCTTCCGAGATCGTCGGATGCGGGAACACGGTCTGCATCAGTTCCGCCTCGGTGGTTTCCAGCGTCTTGCCGACGACGTAGCCCTGGATCATCTCGGTCACTTCCGCGCCGATCATGTGGGCGCCGAGCAGCTCGCCGGTCTTGGCGTCGAACACCGTCTTCACGAATCCTTCCGGTTCGCCCAGTGCGATCGCCTTGCCGTTGCCGATGAACGGGAAAGTGCCGGCCTTGACGGTGTAGCCCGCTTCCTTGGCCTTTTCCTCGGTCATGCCGACCGAAGCGATCTGCGGGTGGCAGTAGGTGCAGCCCGGAATATTGTTCCGGTCGAGGCCGTGCGGGTGGACGTCCTTGTTGCCCAGTTCCTTGGCGATCGATTCGGCGGCGGTCACGCCTTCATGGCTGGCCTTGTGGGCGAGCCAGGGTCCCGGCGTGCAGTCGCCGATGGCCCAGATTCCGGCGGCATTGGTGCGGCCGTAGTCGTCGATCTGGATGAAACCGCGGTCGGCCTTGATGCCGAGAGCTTCCAGGCCGATCTCCTCGGTGTTGGGCACGATGCCCACGGCCGAGATGACATGGCTGAAGTCGTGCTCGGCGACCTTGCCGTCCTTGCCCTTGATCTTGGCCTTCACGCCCTTGTCGGTGGCGGTGATTGCCTCGACGCCGGCGCCGGTCATGATCTTCATGCCCTGCTTGGTGAGCGCCTTTTCGAGGAACGCGGAAACGTCCTTGTCCTCTACCGGCACGATCCGGTCGAGCATCTCTACGACCGTGACGTCAACGCCCATGTCGTTGTAGAAGCTGGCGAATTCGATGCCGATGGCGCCCGATCCCATGACCAGCAGCTTGGTCGGCATTTCGGACGGGGTCATCGCGTGGCGATAGGTCCAGATGCGCTTGCCGTCGGCCTTGGCGAAGGGCAGTTCGCGGGCACGCGCGCCGGTGGCGACGATGATGTGCTTCGCGCCGAGTTCGGCGGTCTTGCCGTCCTTGTCGGTCACCGCCAGCTTGCCCTTGGCCACCAACTTGCCGGTGCCCATGTGGACGGTGATCTTGTTCTTCTTCATCAGGTGCGTGACGCCCGCGTTGAGCTGAGCTGCAACGCCGCGTGAACGCTTGACGATGGCGGCAAGGTCGGCGGTGATGTTGTCCGCGGCCAGGCCGTAGTTCTTGGCATGCTGCATCTGGTGGAACACCTCGGCCGAGCGCAGCAGCGCCTTGGTCGGGATGCAGCCCCAGTTGAGGCAGATGCCGCCGAGCAGCTCGCGCTCGACGATGGCGGTCTTCAGGCCCAGCTGGGCGGCGCGGATGGCCGCGACATAGCCGCCGGGGCCCGAACCGAGGACGATGACGTCGTAGGTATCAGCCACTGTCTTACTTCTCCTGATCGATGGCGCGCGGTTTGCCGAATTCGTTCACCGCGACGAAGGTGAACACGGCCTGCGTCACCTTCACTTCTTCCTCTTCGTGCCGGTGGCGGCGCCAGGCCTCGATGGCGATGGTCAGCGAAGTGCGGCCCACGCGCTGGATCTCGCCGTAGACCGAGACTTCGTCACCTACCTTTACGGGCAGGTGGAACTGCATGCCGTCCATCGCCACCGTCACCGCGCGTCCGCGCGAGCGACGGGCGGCGACGAGGCCGGCACCCATGTCCATCTGGCTCATCAGCCAGCCGCCGAAGATGTCTCCGTAGGCATTGGCGTCGGCCGGCATGGCCGTGACCCGGATTACCGGGTCACGTCGTGCTTCGGTCACTTCAAGCGACCATGCTGAGCGGCGTTTCCACGTATTCGCGGAAAGCGGCCATCAGGCGGGCACCGTCCGCACCATCCACCGCGCGGTGGTCGAAGCTGCCGGTCGCGCTCATGACGGTAGCCACGCCGAGCGAGCCGTCGGGCATGACCCAGGGACGCTTGTCGCCCGCGCCGATCGCCATGATGGTCGACTGCGGCGGGTTGATCACGGCGGAGAACTGCTTGATGCCCATCATGCCCATGTTCGAGATCGAGGCGGTGCCGCCCTGATACTCGGTGGGGGCGAGCTTGCCTTCACGGGCGCGGGTGCCAAGATCCTTCATGTCGCGCGCGATCTGCGAGAACGACTTGCCGCTGGCGTCGGTGACGATCGGGGTGATCAGACCGCCAGGGATCGAGACCGCGACCGACACGTCGGCGCGGGCATACTTGATCAGCTCGTTGCCTGCGAAAGTGACGTTGCATTCCGGCACGTCGAGCAACGCGCGGCCGAGGGCCTTCACGAGCATGTCGTTGACCGAAACCTTGACGCCCTGCTTTTCCAGCATGGAGTTGATCTCGCCGCGCAGGGCCAGCAGCTTGTCGAGGCAGATATCGACCGAGAGGTAGATATGCGGCGCTTCCTGCTTGGACTGGGTAAGGCGCTTGGCGATCGTCTTGCGCATGCCCGAGAGCTTCTCGACCGAATGGGGCACGCGGTCGTCCAGCAGGGCGCGGGTTTCGGGCGCCATGTCGACGGCCGGGGCCTTCGCTTCGGTTGCTGCGGCAGCAGGTGCGGTGGCGGCGGGCTTGGCGGCGCCGGCTTTCGCGCCTTCGACGTCGGCCTTGACGATGCGGCCGTTCGGGCCGGAGCCCTTCACGGTGGCAAGGTCGACGCCCTTGTCAGCGGCGATGCGCTTGGCGAGCGGCGAGGCGGCGACGCGGCCTTCCTTCAAAGCCGAAGCGGCGGCGGGAGCGGGCGCAGCAGCGGCAGGCGCCGGAGCAGCCTCCGCGGGCTTGGCGGCAGCCTTGGGCGCTTCGGCCTTTTCAGGCGCGGCGGAAACGGCGCTGGCGTCTTCGCCTTCACCGGCGAGAACGGCGATCACGGTGCCGACCTTCACGCCGTCGGTACCCTCGGCCACGAGGATCTTGCCGATGACGCCTTCGTCGACGGCTTCGAACTCCATGGTGGCCTTGTCGGTCTCGATCTCGGCCATGATGTCGCCGGAGCTGACGGTGTCGCCTTCCTTAACCAGCCATTTTGCCAGTTTTCCCTCTTCCATTGTGGGGGACAGGGCGGGCATCTTGATGTCGATGGGCATGGAAGCTTGTGTGTCCCTTGTTTTCCTTGGGGAGGTATGCGGGGTCCGCCTTTCCTTGGACAAGTTGAGGCGCGCGCACAAGCGCCTTCACGATCCTTTTTTCGCAATCGTGATGGCTTGCACCATGTCCTGAATAGCCCGATAAGCCCCCATCGAGAGGAAACCCATGCGCATCTACCTGGTCATCGTGGACGAAACGGAAGAAGCGCTGGTGGCGCTGCAGTTCGCCGCGCGCCGCGCCGCGAAGACCGACGGCGCGCTCCACCTTCTCGCCGTGGTTCCGCCCCAGCCTTTCAATGCCTTCGGCGGCGTTCAGGCCACCATCGAGGAAGAGGCTCGCGCCCGCGCCGAGACGCTGGTGACGGCCGCCGCCGGAAACCTTTTATCACAAGGCGCTAAGATGCCGGTCATCTCCGTTCGCATGGGAGAAGACATCAAGATCGTACGCGAATACCTGAAGGAGCACGGCGAGGTTTCCGCACTCGTGCTCGGCGCCGCGAAGGAAGGCGGGCCCGGTCCGCTGGTGACGCACTTCACGGGCGCCGGGCTCGGCCAGATGCCCTGCCCGGTCTTCGTGATCCCAGGCACGCTCGATGCCGAGGCGATCGAGCGCCTGAGCTGAGGTAAGGATGCAACGTCGTCCCGGACTTGATCCGGGACGACGGGTGCCTTACTTCTTCTTGCGTCCCTGATGCCGGATATTCCCCGGACGGCCGCGCGGCGAGACGAAGTGCTTGCCCTTCTTCTTGAGCGCAAGCGGCTTGCCGCGCTGTTCGATGCGGCCGCCGCCCTCTTCCAGCTCGAACTTCAGCGCACCGGTCAGCGGATTGGCTTCGGCCAGGCGCAGGCGCAGGATCTGGCCCATTGCGAACGTGGTGCCGGTCTGCTCGCCTTCGAGGACCTGCGCCTTCTCGTCATAGCCGAAGCGTTCGTCGCCCAGCGTGGAGACGGGCACGAGGCCGTCGCCGCCAAGGCCGATGATCGTGGCGAAGAAGCCGAATTTCTGGACGCCGGTGATGCGGGTGTCGAAAACCTGGCCGACGCGGCCGGAGAGCCAGGCGGCGACGTAGCGGTCGATAGTCTCGCGCTCGGCCTCCATGGCGCGGCGCTCGGCATTGCTGATCGCCTCGCTGACGCGGCCGAGGTCGTCCCGGTCGCGGTCCGACAGGCCTGACGTGGCGGGAATATCGCCTTCCGGCTTCGGCTGCTCCAGGCCATAGGCATCGACGAGCGCGCGATGGACGAGAAGGTCGGCGTAGCGGCGGATCGGCGAGGTGAAGTGGGCGTAGGAACCCAGCGCAAGGCCGAAGTGACCTTCGTTGCGCGGGCCGTAATAGGCCTGGGTCTGGCTACGCAGCACCGCTTCCATGATCAGCGCCTTTTCGCTCTCGTCCGCGATGTCCTTGAGCATGCGGTTGAACAGACCCGGCGTGATCACCTGCCCCAGTGCGAGCTTGCGGCCGAATGTCGCCAGATAGTCCTTAAGCGCGGTCAGCTTCTCGCGGCTCGGGGTTTCGTGGACGCGGTAGACTACCGGCGCGACTTTGGCTTCGAGGGCCTTGGCAGCGGCGACGTTGGCAGCGATCATGAAGTCCTCGACCACGCGGTGCGCGTCGAGCCGTTCGCGGATGGCGATCTCGGTGATGCGGCCTTGCTCGTCCAGCTTCACGCGGCGCTCGGGCAGTTCCAGTTCCAGCGGGTCGCGGGCCTCGCGGGCCTTGGCCAGCAGCTTCCAACAGGCCCAGAGGTGCTGGAGATGCTCGGCCGCCCTGCCCTCGTCTATGCGGGCCTGCGCCTCTTCATAGGCGATGACTTCATCGATCCTGACAAGCGCGCGGGTGAAGCGCCATTCGGTGACCTTGCCCTGACCGTCCACCTTGAGATGGCAAGCCATCGCCGCACGGTCCTCGCCCGAACGCAGCGAGCAGACGTCGGCGCTCAGCACTTCGGGAAGCATCGGCACGACCCGGTCCGGGAAATAGACCGAGTTGCCGCGCTTGCGTGCCTCGCGGTCGATATGACCGCCGGGACGGACGTAGAACGAGACGTCGGCAATGGCGACGAGCGCGTCGAAGCCGCCTTCCTCATTCGGCATGGCCCAGATCGCGTCGTCGTGGTCGCGCGCGTCCGAAGGGTCGATCGCGACGATGGGAAGATGACGCAGGTCTTCCCGCTTTTCGTGGCTGAGCGGCATCTTCGCGGAAGCGCCAGCCTCCGCAATGGTCTCGCCGTCGAAGTGGTTGGGAATGCCGTGCTTGTGGATCGCGATCAGGCTGAATGCCTTGGGCGCCAGCGGTTCGCCGAGAACTTCGGTAACCTTTACCGAAGGACGCGCCGAGCGACCGATGGGCTCGGCCAGCACCAGTTCGCCCTTTTCGGCGCCGCCAAGGTCCGAAATCGGCGAGGAATTGCGGATGCGCTTGTCCACCGGCGCCAGCCAGGGCTTGCCCGAACCGTCGATTTCCACGACGCCGAGCATCTGTTCGGAGCGCAGCATCAGCTTCTTCATCGGATAGGCGCGCCATCCGGTCTGCGTCTCTTCGGTGCGTGCGAGCACGCGGTCGCCCTTGCGCAGCGCCGAGCGACCCTTTTCGATCAGGCGGATACGCGGCGGCGGCGTTGCATCGTCGGGCGTCCAGGTATCGGGAATGGCGACGGGTTCCCCTTCGTCCACGTCCACCACGCGCAGCACCGTGACCTTGGGCAACCCGCCCATGCGGTGGAAGGCAGTGCGCTTGCCGTCGATCAGGCCTTCCTCGGCCATGTCCTTGAGCAAAGCCTTGAGCTGGATCTTCTCATGGCCTTTCAGGCTGAACTCACGCGCGATTTCTCGCTTGCCGACGGGGTCGACCGCGTTCTGGATGAAATCGAGGATCTGCTGGCGCGTCGGCAGGCCAGGCGCGGGCCGGTTCTTGGGAGGCATGGTTTCCGCCATGCGCCGGAATGGCCGTCAATGCAATGGCATGGCATCGACGCAGCACGAGGGCGGGATGGCGCTGCGTGATAGCCTGCGAAACTCAGCCCCTTCAAAAATCAGGGCTGTTTCGCGTCCGCTTCACCTGCAATCGATACCGACTGGGCAGTGCTCTGCGCAGGGGCCGGTTTCTGACCGGCATTGGCCTTGAGGAACAGCTGCCAGGACGACACCGCCAGAACGCAGGCCAGCAAGGGCTGGAGAATGCGATCCGAAGCGTGGGACGAAAGGTAGCTGCCGATCACGACGCCAGGGATCGAGCCGACCAGCAACACTGCCAGAAGTGCGAAATCCACGTCTCCGATGATCCAGTGACCGAACCCGGCGATCAGCGCCAGCGGCACGGCGTGGGCGATATCGGAACCGACGATGCGGGCGACGGGGAGCTTGGGATAGAGCACCAGCAGCACGGTCATGCCGATGGCGCCTGCCCCTACCGAGGATATCGATACGGCGACACCAATCGCGGCGCCCAGCAGGACCGTACCAGCGAGCACTCTCGAGCGGGGCTGGGCGGGGTCGATATCGTGCGCGAGCCTGAGCAGCCACTTGCGGCAGATCACCGCAATCGCGGTAATGCCGAGCAGCACCGCGAGCGAAACCATGATCAGGTGCTCGGTGGAATTGCCCACCTTCCCGAACCACGACAGGAACCCCAGCGTGAGGACCGCTGCCGGCACGCTGCCGCAAGCCATCCGGCGCACGATGCGCCAGTCCACCGTTTCGCGCTTGCCGTGGACCACGGAGCCCGCGATCTTCGTCATGGCGGCGAACAGCAGGTCGGTGCCGACCGCCGTCTGCGGGCTGACGCCGAACAGCAGGACCAGCAGCGGGGTCATCAGCGAGCCGCCGCCCACGCCGGTAAGCCCCACCAGCACGCCGACGAGCATGCCAGCGAAGACATGCAGATAGTCAAAATGCTGCGTCAGCGCCATGATTGCCCACCGTTGCCCGAAATCATTCGCTCTCTCAAATCGCCATCCTGCGCTGTTCTCACGGGGCGAGTGTCACGCCCGCGCGCGGCCGACAACAAAGAATTCCTTGTCCCGAGCGATGCCCCGAGCGATTTCCCCTGCACCGGGCGAGCCCGTTGCCCCGAATGAAATTCGACCATCGGAACGGTCAGGGCAATTGGGCAAGCGGAGTAAACCCTCCGCCCGGAACGGCCGCGGCGATCGGGCTAGCGCTGCCGTCCGCCGCGATCGAGCGGACGCCGAGGATCCAGTCGTCCCCGCGAAATCCGTCGAGTTTGACGCTGGTCTGCGTGGTGCGCGCCACCATCGGCTCCGCTTCCCACTCCGGCGCATCGGTACGCCGACGCCAGACCGAATAGGCCGCCGCGCCCGGCACCGGCTGCCAGGTCACATCGGTCCAGGTCTTCACCGCCGCATCGGCCGTGGGCGCAGGCGGCATGGGCGCGCTGGCGAGAGCCGCGAGCGCGGCAATGTTGAGGCGCGTCACTTTGGCGAGATAGGGAAAGTCCATCTCGTCGATGGTGTCGCCATACTTGATGCCGTTCTCGGTACGCAGGTCCTGGTGCTGGTGCTCGTAATCCTCGATGGCGACCGAGAATCGCACGGCGGGATTGCCCTGTTCGAGGAACGGCAATTGGTCGCCGCCGCGCCCCATGCGGTCGGCCCGCCAGACCTGCCTCACGGCAAGATCGTCCTGCACGCCGCCCGCGAGCTGCGCGATGAAACGGGAGATATTGCGACCGGGGCTGTCGTTCTCGCCGCCGAAACGGCGGGCATCCGCGCGGGTCTTGTCGGTGGAATCGGCGCGCGGCCCTTCCGAGAAAAGGCGCACGTTCTTGTCGTCGACCAGCCCGTCCGAGCCGTGCGTGCCGCCGACGATGTCGTTGTTCAGCACGGCCTTCACGGTCCAGCCCTGCTTCCGGGCGTAATCGGCCAGCAGCTTGCCGCCGTAGAGGCCCTGCTCCTCGCCCGAAAGCGCTGCGTAGACGATGGTCGTGGCGAACTTGCGCTTGGAGAGGACACGGGCGGCTTCCAGCACCAGCGAGGTACCGGAACCGTCGTCGTTGGCGCCGGGCGCGTCGCTCTTCACGTCCATCACGTCGGTCACGCGGCTGTCGATATGCGCCTCGACGATGACGACTTCGTTCGGTCGCTCCGTGCCGCGCTGGATGGCGACGACGTCGACCATCTTTACCGGTGTCGGGATGCGCGTGCCGCTGACCATGGCTTCGGGCATGACCACTTCGAGACAGCCACCGCAGGCCTTGGAAGTCTTGCGGAACTCATCGGCCGCCCAGCGCCGTGCTGCGCCGATGCCCCGCTTGGGATCGGTGTCCGACGAAAGCGTGTGCCGCGTGCCGAAAGCAACGAGCTTTTCCACATCGGCGCGCATCCGGGCCTCGGACACCTGAGCCGAAGTGGCGCCAGATGCGGTGTTCGAATCGGCAGCTCCGGCCGGAACAACGGGAAGGATCGTGGCGGAAAGCGCGGTCGCGACCAGAATCTTGTTCATGCAGGCGCTTGTCACGTCCGACGGCCTGCTTGGCAAGAGGTCAGAAGCGAACGGGCGCTTCGCCGTAGCGGTTCGGCCCCGGGTTGGATGGCCATACGCCGAAGATTATGACGATCAGGATAGCCGCGTACCCCAGCAGGCTGGCGGCCACCATCTTGGATTGCATGGCAAAGGCGGTCTCGAGATTGTCCGCCGATACTTTCTGCATGGTCGAGACGATTTCATCCATCCTGGACCAGACAATCGCCTTCGACGTCAGCGAAAGCAGGAAAGTCAGCACAGAGATCCAGCCCGGCTTGCCGGAATCGTGAAGCCGCCGCGCGAACGACGCCAGCAGGAGAAGCCCGGCGGTGAGGGAGACGATCGTCGAGAGCGTCATCGAAGTGCGCATGTAGCCGGCCATCTGGCTCATGACCCGCGCATTCATGTCGGCACCGGTCGCGCCTTGCTGCGCGGCAACGAAAGCGCCCTTCATGATGCCGCCCATCATCGGCATGGCAATCACCATGCCCACCGCATACTGGATGACGACGAGGAAGAGGACGTAGAACCAGAAAGTCTGCCGCGCATCGCGGCCCTTGAAGTTCAGCAGGTTCGTCAGGTTGTACTTGATCGATCCCAACACGCCCTCTTCCCCTTTTCAGATCAGTAGGATCTCGCCACGTAGATGCGTTCCACTGCGGGATCGCCGGTGAACACGCAATTACCGGCGACGGGCGCGGCGTCGAGCGGCGTGTTGCGGATCGTCAGCTTGTGTGCCTTGAGCTTCTGCACCACGGCTTCGAGCGCTTCCCCGGTCGGGCGGGACCATTCCACTTCCACCCAGCCCGGATAGCGCTTGTCTTCCGAGAAGAAGGAAGCGAGTTCCTCGAAGCTGGCGGCTTGGGAAATGTTTGCCTGAAGCTTCGCCTTGGCTTCGGCGTGGAGCGAAGTCTGGATATCCTCGATCTCGGCTGCGGCGCGGGCGACGAAATCTTCCTTGGACATGGCCACGAAATTGGCCTTGGCCGCATCGTTCCACAGCTTGTCGCGGCGCAGCATCGAAACCTGGCCACCGGCAGCATCGCGGCCGCCGATTTCGAGGATCAGGGGAACGCCCTTCTTGACCCAGGCCCAGCGCTTCTGCGTGGCCTTGCCGGGCCGCTTGTCGAGCAGGACGCGCAGCGGTTCGTTCAGAGCGAACTGCGTGACGAGCGCCTTGCGCAGTTCCTCGCAATAGGCGAGCAGCGCTTCGTCCTCGTCGTTGTCGCGCAGCATCGGCAGGATCACGATCTGGTGCGGCGCGATCATCGGCGGCACGCGCAGGCCATCGTCGTCACCGTGGGTCATGATGACCCCGCCAACCATGCGGGTCGAAGTGCCCCAGCTGGTCGTGTGCGCGTATTGCTGCGTACCTTCCTTGTCCTGGTACTGGATGCCTGCCGCTTCCGCAAAGCCCGTGCCCAGGTAGTGCGAGGTGCCCGCCTGAAGCGCCTTGCCGTCCTGCATCATCGCCTCGATCGAATAAGTCGCGACGGCGCCGGGGAAGCGTTCATTCTCGGGCTTTTCACCCGCGATCACCGGCATGGCCAGCTCGGTTTCGGAGAAATCACGGTACATTTCGAGCGCGCGCAGCGTCTCGGTCATGGCGTCGTCGCGGTCGGCGTGGGCGGTATGGCCTTCCTGCCAGAGGAACTCGCTGGTGCGCAGGAACATGCGGGTGCGCATTTCCCAGCGCACGACATTGGCCCACTGGTTGACCATGAGCGGCAGGTCGCGCCACGACTGCACCCAGCGCGCCATGGCGGCGCCGATCACCGTTTCCGAAGTCGGGCGGACGATCAGCGGCTCTTCCAGCTTCGCTTCGGGGTCGGGCACGAGGCCGCCCTTGCCGTCACCGACCAGACGGTGATGGGTGACGACGGCCATTTCCTTCGCGAAGCCTTCGACGTGCTCGGCTTCCTTGGCGAAGTAGGAAAGCGGGATGAACAGCGGGAAGTAGCAGTTGGTGACACCGGCCGCCTTGATGCGGTCATCCATCAGGCGCTGGATGCGTTCCCAGATGCCGTAGCCCCACGGCTTGATGACCATGCATCCGCGAACACCCGATTCCTCGGCCATCTCGGCCTCGGAAATGACTTCCTGATACCACTGGGCGAAGTCGTCCTCGCGCTTGGTGGAGAGGGCGTGGCGAATGGCGGGCACGGGTGCTTCTTCCTGAACTGAGCGATGCGACGGACCATCCGTTGCATTCCAGGCAAATCGCGGCGCCATTTCGGGCACCGCGAAAGCCCCTCGCGCAGACCCTTATTTGCCCAGCGCGTCAAGCCTCTTCTGGATTTCCGCCATCTGATCGCGCAGCGCGGCAAGGTCACCGGCGTCTTCTGCGGGAGGTGCTTTGGGCTCGGGCTTTTCCGATCCGGGCATGAAGGCGGCGGCAGCGGCCTTGAACATCGCCATGTTCTGTTCGGCCAGCTTGGCCAGCGGATTGTTGCCGAGGCTGTCTTCGAAAGCCTTGTGCAGCTTGGTCTGGTTGGCCCGGAAAATGTCCATCGAGGCTTCCAGATAGTGCGGCACCAGCGACTGCATCGAATTGCCGTACATGCTGATGAGTTCGCGCAGGAAGTTGACCGGGAGCATCTGCTCTCCGTTCGATTCCTCCTCCATGATGATCTGCGTGAGGATCGTGTGCGTGATGTCGGTGCCGGTCTTGGCATCGAGCACTTTGTAATCGACCCCTTCGCGGGTCATCTTCGCGAGATGATCGAGCGTAATATAGCTCGATGAACGTGTATTGTAGAGACGACGGTTTGCGTATTTTTTTATGATTACCGTGTTGTCGTCCTGCGACGCCGTTTCAGCCATTGCCAATCCCCAGTACAGTATCGCCGCAGGTTACCACCCCCCGATATCGCAACGCAACACAAATTGCTGCGCAGCAAAAGTCCGGGTAGAAGCCCTAGCGGCCAAACCTTCGGCCGAGCAGGGTGAGCAACTCGTATTGCGACAGCCCCGATCGCGCCGCGGCTTGCGGCAGGGCATAGTCGGCGGCAATCCAGTCCCCCTCGCCCACATCCGGCGCTTGGGTCAGATCGACGACGGTAAGATCCATGCTGACGCGGCCGAGCACCGGCAATTCGTAGCCCTTGGCGCGGAACATTCCCTTGTCGGACCAGCAGCGCAAGTAGCCGTCGGCATAGCCGAGCGCGATCGTCCCCACCCGCATCGCGGCAGGCGCGGTGAAAGTGGCGTTGTAGCCGATGGTTTCGCCGGCGGGCACGTCACGGACCTGTAAGATCGCTGCCTCGGGACGGACGACCTGCCGCAAGTCCCCTGCCATGCTTTCGCGCGGAATGCCGCCGTAGAGGGCGATGCCGGGGCGGGTCAGGTCGCCGTGATAGTCGCTACCCAGCGCGATCCCGGCGCTATTGGCCAGGCTGGCGCGCAGATGGCGAACCTGCCTGCGGGCATCCTGCCAGCGCGCGCATTGCGCGGCATTGAGATCGGTTTCCTCTTCCGCCGAGGCGAGGTGCGAGATCAGCACGTCGATATCGAGCGCGGCAATCGCCTCGTCGCCCAGTTCTTCCAGGCGAATGCCGAGGCGGTTCATCCCGGTGTCCACCATGAGGTGGCAACGCCCGCCGCCTGCCTCGTTCCAGCGCCGGGCCTGCGCCAGCGAATTGATCACGGGCGTCACGCCGGTTTCCCGCGCGAAAGCGGCGTCCTGCGCGGTCAGCGGACCGTGCAGCACCGAAAGCGCGGCAGGGCTGATGCACTCGAGCAGATCCTGCGCCTCGCCCCAGTGGGCGACGAAGAAATCGTGGCATCCGGCTGCGTGAAGCACCGGAACCACTTCTCGCGCACCCAGGCCGTAGCCGTTGGCCTTTACCGCCGCTCCGGCACGCGCGGTTCCAGACAGGCGATCGAGCGCCTGCCAGTTGGCGCGCAGGGCATCGCGGTCGAAAGCGAGACGGAGGGCGGAAGCGGGAAACTCAGGAAACATCTTCACCATAATCGCGCGGAAGGCCGCGACAACGGCCCGGGTAATCAGGCAGGGATTGCCGCTGCTCGCGACCATGTAGCCGGAAATCAGCGGAAGGAAACCGCCAATCTGGTCTGGCGGGTGATCGTCGCAGGCTCGGCCGAAGGTAATCCAGCGCTAGCCGCACGCACCGGAGAGCGCCTGAACGGCGGCGCGCCAGGGGAGCAGAACGGCGCCGTGCCGGGCGCTGTAGTCACGCGCCCTGGCGATCGCCGCAAGGCCTGGCCATTCCGGCAGTTCGCGCTCGCCGGAAAGCCAAAGGGCAATTGCTTCGGCTGCCGCATGCAGGTCTTGCGGGCTGCGGCCAATAGCTGCGTCGGCGAAGATGGCGGCAGCGGCCTGTCCTATGGCGCAGGCCTGGCTGCGGACAGCGATGCGCTCGACGGCGTCTTGCCCGTCCAGCGCCAGGCCAAGGGCAATCGTGGAGCCGCAGCTCTGCGATCGCGCCTCGCCCTTGAGGGGCAAGCCCTCATCCCAGGGATAGGCGGCAAGCCGGATCGTCAGGCCCAGCACGTCGGGCGTGTAGAGCACTGCGCTGGACATCAGCCTTCTGCCTCGCGCGCTTCTGCTTCGCGCGCTTCGCGGCGGCGTTCGGAGATCATCTTGACGAGCGCTTCGCTGCTGGCGTTGACGAAAGGATAAGTGCGCGCCTCCTTCATCCATTCCGGGCGTCCGCCGGGGCCCCAGACGGTATCGTAGCCAAGCACCAGAACCGAGAAGCCGAGGATGACGACGATCACCCCCTTCACTGCGCCGAAACCGAAGCCGAGCACGCGGTCGATCGGTCCGAGCACCGAGGCGCGGCTCTGCTTTCCGGCCCAGCTTGCGACCAGCTTCACGACGATGAAAGGCACCAGCAGCGGGAGCGCGAAGGCGATCACCGGCGTTGCAGTGCCGGAGCCGGTGTAGGGTTCAAGCCAGGCAGACAGCGGGGTATGCAGCGCCCTGATCGCGAACACCGCGAAGATCCACGCCCCCAGGGCGAGGATCTCCTGCACGAAACCTCTCAGAAATCCGATGGCGGCGCCCACGCCGACGAACACCAGAACAGCAATATCGAAACCGGTCATAATGCCCCGAACTAGGCATCCGTCAGGATACGGTCAACGAGATTGGGCAGCATGGTCAAACCGGTGAATTCGATGCCCTTAGCCGTACCTTCGGCATTGGCCCCGCCCGCCGGCCCGATCGCGCGCCCGAAGCCGAGCTTGGCCGATTCGCGCTGACGGATCGATGAATGCGAAACCGGGCGGATCTCGCCCGCCAGCGAGACTTCGCCGAACCACACCGCGTTCTTGGGCAGCGGCCGGTCTCCCAGCGCCGAAATCAGGGCCGCCGCCACCGCGAGATCGGCAGCGGGATCTGCCAGGCGATAGCCGCCCGCGACGTTCAGATAGACTTCCGCACTGGAGAAATTGAGCCCGCAGCGCGCCTCCAGCACCGCCAGCAGCATGGCCATGCGCCCCGAATCCCAACCGACCACCGCGCGGCGCGGCGTGGCCCCGCTCTGGAGCCGGACGATCAGGGCCTGGATTTCCACGAGCACCGGCCGGGTGCCTTCCATGGCGGCGAAGACGGCGCTCCCCGCCATTTCCTCGTCGCGGCCCGAAAGGAACAGCATCGAAGGATTGCCGACTTCCGCGAGCCCGGCTCCCTCCATGGCAAAGACGCCGATCTCGTCGACAGGGCCGAAGCGGTTCTTCAGGCTGCGCAGGATGCGGTACTGGTGGCTGCGCTCGCCTTCGAAGGCCATGACGACGTCCACCATGTGCTCCAGCACGCGCGGCCCTGCGATCGTGCCGTCCTTGGTGACATGGCCGACCAGCACGAGGGTTACGTCGTTCTCCTTGGCATAGCGGATCAGCTCGAAAGCGCAGCCGCGCACTTGGCTGACGGTGCCCGGTGCGCCCTCGATCGTGTCCGAGTGCATGGTCTGGATCGAATCGATCACCAACAGGGTCGGCGCTTCCATCATGCCCAGCGTGGTCAGGATATCCCGGACGGACGTGGCCGAGGCCAGCTGGATCGGCGCCTTGGACAGCCCGAGCCGCTCCGCGCGCAGGCGCACCTGCCCGGCCGCTTCCTCGCCGCTGACATAGACCACGCTGCCGCCCGCCATGGCGATATGCGCGGAGGCCTGAAGCAGGAGGGTCGACTTGCCGATACCGGGATCGCCGCCCATCAGGATCGCCGAACCGGGCACCAGCCCGCCGCCGAGCGCACGGTCGAACTCCGCAAAACCGCTGGCGCGGCGCTTGGGCAGCTCGCCCGGGGCATCGAGCGGAGTGAAGAGAATGGGCCGACCGCCCGAGGACAGATCGTGCTTGGAGGAAAACACCGTCTGCGGCGCTTCTTCCGCCAGCGTGTTCCACTCTCCGCAATCGGGACATTGACCTTGCCAGCGGGACGAGACGCCTCCGCAGGCCTGACAGACATATCGACGCTTGGGCTTTGCCATGCGCCTCGATTATCTGGAACGGAATGAGAACGCAATTGCCTTTCCCGAACGATCGCGCCAACATGGCGGAATGCGGCAAAAGGAACTGCGGATCGCGCTGGTCTGCTACGGCGGCATCAGCCTTGCCGTCTACATGCACGGAGTAACCAAGGAACTCTGGAAGGCACTTCAGGCCAGCCAGGCGTTCTGGGCGGGGAGCGGCGAGCCGGGTAACGTCGGAGCGGGAAAGGGAACCGCGGCAGTCTATCGTAAGCTGCTGCAAAGGCTCGAATCGGGAAGTAACCTGCGACTGCGCATCCTTGCCGACATCGTCGCCGGGGCCAGTGCGGGCGGGATCAACAGCGTGTTCCTCTCGCAGGCGATCCATTCCGGCCACTCGCTGGAACCCCTGACCGAACTCTGGCTCGAGAATGCCGACGTCGATGTGCTGCTCGATCCCGAGGCGCGGGCGCGCAGCGAGGTTACGAAGTTCTGGGCGCGGCCGATCGTTTCCTATCTGCTCCATCGTCCCGGCAATGCGGTGAGCAGCAGCGTTGCACCGGAAACGCGCGAGGAAGTGCGGCAGAAGCTCTCCCGCCTGATCCGCTCGCGCTGGTTCGAACCGCCCTTCAGCGGCATCGGCCTTTCGCGCCTGCTGGCAGGCGCGCTTACCGCCATGGCCGAAAGCGAGCCCGGGCCGCCGCTCCTGCCGCACGGCCATCCGATCAATCTTTTCGTGACGGCCACAGACTTCAAGGGCCATCTCGAAACCCTGAGGCTGCATTCGCCCGAACTCGTGCTGGAAAGCGAACACCGCCTGAGCATCGGTTTCGAATCGCGGGCCGGCACCCCTGCCCTTGCCGCCATGCCGGAACTGCTGCTGGCGGCACGTTCGACGGCGAGCTTCCCCGGCGCCTTCCCCCCGCTCCAGATCGAGGAGATCGACGGGCTGGTCGAGGAACTCGGGCTTGCATGGCCCGGGCGCGAGGCGTTCTTCCGCCGGATCATGCCGGAGCATAGCCAGCGCGGCGACCTCGACAATGTGGCCCTCATCGATGGATCGGTGCTCAACAATGCGCCCTTCGCGGACGCCATGAGCGTGCTGCGAGACCGCCCGGCCACGCGCGAGGTGGATCGCCGCTTCGTCTATATCGACCCTACCCCCGATCGCATCGGCGCCTCGGTGCGGCAGGAAAGGAAAGCACCGGGCTTCTTCTCGACGATCTTCGGCTCGCTCTCCTCGATCCCGCGCGAGCAGCCCATCCGCGACAATCTGGAGACGCTCGAGCGGGATTCGCAGGAGATGGCGACACTTCGCGCCATCGTTCTCGCCATGCGGCCCGAGATCGAGGAAACGGTGGACCGCCTGTTCGGCAATACCTTCTTCCTCGATCGCCCGACACCCAAGCGTCTCGCTGCCTGGCGCGACAAGGCGCAGAGAGCGGCGCTGGAGCAGGCCGGTTTCGCCTATCACGGCTATGTCCAGGTGAAGTTCTCCGGCATCGTCGCCAAGCTCGCGAAGCTGATCCACGAAGCGGCGCCCGAACTGGGGCTATCGTCCAGCGAACCCGTCGCGCGCCGTCTTCACGACCATTTTGCCAGCATGGGGCTGGACCGTATCCACGGTCTGAAGGGCGACGGCTCTCCCGGAATGATCGATTTCTTCCGCAGCCACGACCTCGCTTTCCGGGTACGGCGCCTTCGTCTCCTCGCACGCCGCGTGACGCAGGAATGGCAGCAGGAAGCGAGCGTCGACGAAGCCGAACGCGACCGCGCGCGGGAGGCGATCTATGCCGCGCTGGCGCTCTACCTCGACAGGGAGCCGGTCTCTGCCATGGGAACGGAATTCGCGGCCCTGGCTGCGGGCGTATTCACGGATCCCGGCGCCGTGATCGAGCATGTCGAACGGGTGCGGAACCTCGGCGAGATCGATGCGGAAGTCGACAGCATGTTGGCGGAGGCGCTCTCGGAAATGCCCCAGGTCCTGCGGCGGCGGGTGCTGCTCGCCTACCTCGGGTTCCCTTTCTACGACACCGTCACCCTGCCTCTGCTGCGCGGCGAAGGGCTGACCGAATTCGATCCCATCCGCGTCGATCGCATCTCGCCCGAAGATTGCCACATGATCCGCAAGGGACCGGTGCTGCGCGGCACCGAGTTCTTCAACTTCGGCGCCTTCTTCAGCCGCGCCTATCGTGAGAACGACTATCTCTGGGGACGACTTCATGGCGCGGAGCGGATGATCGACCTGATTTCCTCCACCGCGGAAGGCGAGCATGCCCTGCTCGAAGGCGAACTATGGGCGCTGAAGCGCGAGGCATTCCTGGCCGTGCTGGACGAGGAAGAGGAGCGGCTGACGGCGGATCCGGCGCTCCTGCGCAATGTCAGAGACGAAGTGCTGCGCGGCGGGTGATGAGCGGTAATGCGGTGGGGCGGTATTACGTCGTCCCGGGCTCGACCCGGGACCGCTGGCCGTCTTTAGGCGCTGTGTTCGCGCGCGATGTATCGCCTAAAGTATTGCCAGCGGTCCCGGATCAAGTCCGGGACGACGTATCGATCCAATCCCAGACCGAGATTACTCGGTCAGATCGTTCCAGGCTTCCTTGATCCTGTCAAAGAAACCCTTTGACTGCGGGCATTCATCGCCCGTCTCGGTCGATTGCAGCTCGCGGATCAGTTCCTTCTGGCGCGCGGACAGTTTGGTCGGCGTTTCCACGCTGATCTCGATGACGAGATCGCCCCGGCCCCGGCCCTGAAGCACCGGCATGCCTGCCCCGCGCTTGCGAAGCTGCTTGCCGGACTGGATGCCTGCGGGAATGTCCACCGAGATGGTCTCACCGTCCATGCCGGGAATGTCGATCGAACCGCCGAGCGCCGCCGTGGTGAAAGTGATCGGAACGCGCGTGAGCAGCGTCGTGCCGTCGCGTTCGAACACCTTGTGCCGCTTGACGTGGAGGAAGATATAGAGGTCGCCCGGAGGCGCGCCGAACGGCCCGGCCTCGCCCTTGCCGGAAAGGCGGATCCGGGTACCCGAATCCACACCCGGCGGGATTTCCACCTGCAAGGCCTGCGGTTTGTCGACTCGGCCTTCGCCGCCGCAGGAGCGGCAGGGCTTCTCGATCACTTCGCCGCGACCGTGGCAGGTCGGGCACGTGCGTTCCACCACGAAGAAGCCCTGCTGGGCACGGACCTTGCCATGCCCGCCGCACATGTTGCAGCCGCGTTTGCCCGTTCCCGGTTCAGCGCCGGAACCGTTGCACGGCTCGCAGCTCTGCGAGACTTCGATGGTGATCTCGGTCTGCTTGCCGTGGAAAGCCTCGTCCAGCGAGACTTCCATGTCGTAGCGCAAGTCGGCGCCGCGACGGGCCTGCTGACGACCGCCGCCACCGAAGGCGCTGCCGAAGATGGATTCGAAGATATCGCCGATGTCGCCGAACTCGGCGCCGCCGGGATGGCCGCCACCACCCATTCCCTGCTGGAACGCGGCATGGCCGTAGCGATCGTAGGCCGCCCGCTTCTGCGGGTCCTTGAGGCAATCGTAAGCCTCGCTGATCTGCTTGAAGCGTGCTTCGCTGTCGCCGCAGCCCGGGTTCTTGTCCGGGTGATAACGCATCGCAAGGCGGCGGTAGGACGACTTGATGGTCTTGTCGTCGGCGCCGCGCTCTACTTCGAGCAGTTCGTAATAGTCGATTTCGGTAGCTGACACGTCTCGTTATTCCCCGCGTGCGACCTGGCCGCCACCGTCATGCGATGTAACGATGGCGGCCACGCTTGTCATGAGGACCGATCAGCCCTTGTTGTTTTCGTCGACTTCCGAGAACTCGGCATCGACGACATCGTCGTCACCACCGGCCGGAGCGGCTTCCGGCGAAGCAGCCGAAGCCTGTTCCTTCTCGTAGATGGCCTGACCCATCTTCATCGCGACTTCGGTCAGCGCCTGCGACTTGGCAGTGATCTCAGCGGGGTCGCCGCCTTCGATCGCCGTCTTGGTCGCGGCGATGGCCGCTTCGACTTCCGACTTCAGGCCGGCGTCGATCTTGTCGCCATGTTCGGCGATCTGCTGCTCGGTCGCGTGGACGAGGCTGTCGGCGTTGTTCTTGGCCTCGGCGGCCTCACGACGCTTCTTGTCCTCTTCGGCGAACTTCTCGGCATCCTTGACCATCTGGTCGATGTCGCCATCGGACAGGCCGCCCGAAGCCTGGATGCGGATCTGCTGCTCCTTGCCGGTGCCCTTGTCCTTGGCGGAGACGTTGACGATGCCGTTGGCGTCGATGTCGAAGGTCACTTCGATCTGCGGCACGCCGCGACGCGCAGCCGGAATGCCGACGAGGTCGAACTGGCCGAGCATCTTGTTGTCCTGCGCCATCTCGCGCTCGCCCTGGAACACGCGGATGGTCACCGCCTGCTGGTTGTCCTCGGCGGTCGAGTAGACCTGGCTCTTCTTGGTCGGGATCGTCGTGTTGCGGTCGATCATCTTGGTCATGATGCCGCCCAGCGTCTCGATACCCAGCGACAGCGGGGTCACGTCGAGCAGCAGCACGTCCTTGACGTCGCCCTGAAGCACGCCGGCCTGGATCGCAGCGCCCATGGCCACGACTTCGTCAGGGTTCACGCCGGTGTGCGGTTCCTTGCCGAAGAAGTCCTTCACAACTTCGCGCACCTTGGGCATGCGGGTCATGCCGCCGACCAGAACGACGTCGTCGATGTCCTTGGCGGAAACGCCGGCATCGGCCAGCGCCTTGCGGCAGGGTTCGAGCGTGCGCTGGATCAGGTCCGCAACCATCTTTTCAAGGTCGGCGCGGGTAACGGTTTCCACGAGGTGCAGCGGCGTGGTGGCGCCGCCTTCCATGCGTGCGGTGATGAAGGGCAGGTTGACCTCGGTCGTCGCGGTGGACGAGAGTTCGATCTTCGCCTTCTCGGCCGCTTCCTTCAGACGCTGCAGGGCCAGCTTGTCGCTGCGCAGGTCCATGCCTTCCTTGGCCTTGAACTTGTCGGCCAGCCATTCGACCAGCTTGGTGTCGAAGTCTTCACCGCCCAAGAACGTGTCGCCGTTGGTCGACTTCACTTCGAACACGCCGTCGCCGATTTCGAGGATCGAAACGTCGAAGGTACCGCCGCCAAGGTCATAGACGGCAATGGTCTTGCCGTCCTGCTTGTCGAGGCCATAGGCCAGCGCGGCCGCAGTCGGTTCGTTGATGATGCGCAGCACTTCAAGACCCGCGATCTGGCCGGCGTCCTTGGTCGCCTGGCGCTGCGCGTCGTTGAAGTAGGCGGGCACGGTGATGACGGCCTGCGTCACGGTCTCGCCGAGGTACGATTCGGCGGTTTCCTTCATCTTCTGCAGCGTGAAGGCCGAGATCTGCGACGGGCTGTAGTCTTCGCCGCCGGCCTGAACCCAGGCGTCGCCGTTCTTACCCTTGACGATGTGGTACGGAACCAGCTCGGTGTCCTTCTTGGTCACCGGGTCGTCGAAGCGGCGGCCGATAAGGCGCTTCACCGCGAAAATCGTGTTGTCGCCGTTGGTCACGGCCTGGCGCTTTGCAGGCTGCCCGATCAGGCGCTCACCATCCTTGGTGAAAGCGACGATCGAGGGCGTGGTGCGCGCGCCTTCGGAGTTTTCGATAACCTTCGGCTTGCCGCCGTCCATCACGGCGACGCAGCTGTTGGTGGTGCCGAGGTCGATACCAATTACTTTTGCCATTATCCCCATTCCTCACGTCAGTGGATGACACCATGCGGATCGCCTCCCTCCACAAGGCAAGGCGGCTTGCATGGCTCGATGACGTTCAAAGTCGTCGGAGCGGCATATAGGTGTGGTTTCGCTTGGAACAAGTCTGTCGCAATGGCATTACGCGGTGGAAATTTTCAGCGCCCCAAGCTCCTTGGCATCAGGCGCCTACCCGAGAGGACCGATCTGCCGTGAAGCCTGCCCAGAAGACCGTGCGTTTTCCCCAGCCCCTCCGCATGCTTGCTGTCGTCGGCTCGGTCGGCCTTCTTGCTTCGCTCGCGGCCTGCCAGAAGGCCGAAAACCCCGCTGCACAGGAAAGCGCTGCTCCAGGATCGGGCGCGAATTCGGGGCCGACCGCGAAGCCCGGGATCAGCGCCAGCGACGGGCACCTGTTCCTGCCGATCGTGGCGGGCCGGCCGGGTGCGGTCTATTTCACCGTGCGCAATGACGGCCCCGCGCCCGTCAGCCTGGTGGGCGTCCATGTCAGCGGCACCGGCAAGGCACAGATGCACAAGACCGAAGGCGGCAGCATGGCGGCGGTCGATTCGCTGGAGATCGCACCGGGCGCACAGGTGGAATTCAAGCAGGGCGGCATGCACGTCATGGTCTTCGATATCGAGGACACCGTGAAAGCCAGCGGCACGGCGGAGCTGACCCTGACCTTCTCGGGCGGCGACAAGCTCTCGATGCCGCTGCGCGTGGAAAGCCTCGGCGGCAAGGACATGGGCGGCGATATGCCGGGGATGGACCACTGACGGCAAATTGCCCGCCGGGTGGGGAAAGGCCGCTCACCTCAGGTGAAGTCGCGCTGGTCCGCAGTGTTTTCGCAGATGCCGTAGACGCGGGTCCGGTGCGGATCCGCCGTCGCAAGTGGTTCCCCCTGCAACCGGCCAAAGTGGTGATGGCGCCTTGCGGGCATCTTCATTTCCATCACCGCTCCGATCTCTACCGGGAGGATTTCTCGTCGGCGCCGATCGGTCTCCAGGGCCTTTTCATCCATGAGATGACCCACGTCTGGCAGAGCCAGCAAAAGGGGCGATGGTATCTGCCGCTCATGCGGCACCCGTTCTGCCGCTACGATTACACGCTGCGGCCGGGCTGGACCCTCGATCGTTACGGGATCGAGCAGCAGGCGGAAATCGTGCGCCATGCCTTCCTGCTGGATCTGGGACGGCATGTGCCCGGCGCGCCGCCGCTGGGCAGCTATCGCGGCATTCTTCCGTTCGGCCACCTTTCGGCCTGAAGCTGCGGTTTCAGCTGCGGTTTCGAAAACAGGAAAGGGCGCGGAACGATCCGCGCCCTTTTTCGAAATTCCAGTGGTCTTGCCGCCAGGTCAGCAATCGCGGTCCCAATAGCGGTCGCCCCTGCGATCGTAGCGGTAGCAGCCGTTGTGCTTCTTCTGGGTCGAACCCACCGCGGCACCGGCCGCCGCGCCGACGGCAGCACCTGCGCCGACATCGCCTGCGAGAGCGCCGACACCGGCACCCAGCGCGCCGCCTGCCAGAGCGCCTTCGCCTGTATAGTTGCTAGCACAACCGGCCATGCCAAGCGCACCGGCTGCGAGGATCGGAAGAATGAACAGTCGCATGGGTTGTCTCCGCTGAATATCAGGACTCTACCTGATCAACGGCCCCGATGCGGACGGGTTCCATCAGATCTTTCGGGCCATCCCCGCCGCGCCCCCATTCGTCCCTCAAGGACTTGACGGACCTTGAAGTTCCAGTGGCGGGCGCAGCGCTGCGGGAAGATCAGTCCGGCTTCTTGGCGACCGCGACCATGGCGGGGCGCAGGAGGCGGTCCTTGATCATGTAACCGGCCTGGAGTTCCTGAACGATGGTACCGGGCTCGGCGTCGGCCGAAGGCACTTCGATCATGGCTTGGTGCTGGTTGGGATCGAGCGGCAGACCCATCGCCGCGACACGCGTGATGCCGTGGTTGGTGAAGACCTTGTCGATCTCGCGGCCAGTGGCCTCGATACCGGCGACTATGCCCTTCAGCTTCTCGTCCTCGCGCAGGTCCGCCGGGATTGCCGAGAGCGCGCGCGTCAGATTGTCGGCCACCGAAAGAATGTCGCGGGCGAAACCGGTTGCGGCATAGGCGCGCGTGTCGGCAACGTCTTTCTCCAGGCGGCGGCGCACGTTCTGCGTTTCCGCGCGGGCGTAAAGCGCTTCCTGCTTGGCGGTTTCCAGTTCCTCGCGCAGCTTGGCGAGTTCACCGCTGTCCTTATCACTGTCGATCATGTCTTCGGGCACGCCCTTCAGTTCTTCCGCGATGGCGGGATCTACAGTCTGACCCTCTGGCGGCTGGGTCTTGTCGTCAGTCATTATTGTAAGGTTCCAACTATCCGATGAGCTTGCCCAGGCTCTGGGCAGTGAAATCCACCATGGGGACGACGCGCGCATAATTCAACCGAGTCGGCCCGATTACCCCCACTACGCCGACCACCCGTCCATCGCGGTCGCGATAGGGCGAGGCGATCACCGAAGAGCCGGAAAGCGCGAAGAGCCGGTTCTCCGAGCCGATGAAGATACGCGTCGATTCGGCCTCGCGCGCCAGATCAAGCAGGTCCGAGACCGATTGCTTGTTCTCGAGGTCGTCCAGCAGGGAGCGCACGCGTTCGAGGTCGGACAGCGCGGTTTCGTCGAGCAGGTTGGCCTGCCCCCTGACGATCAGCACCGGACGGGCCATGGCGTCCTGGCTCCAGACCGCCAGGCCGCGTTCGACAAGGTCCCGACTGGCGGCATCGAGGGCGGACTTGCCGGTCGCGATATCCGCGCGCATGGCGCGCGCCGCCTCGCTGAGGGTGCGCCCGGCCAGATGCGCGGTAATGTAGTTGGAGGCCTCCTCCAGCGCACCGGGCGGCAAGGCATCGGGAAATTCGACGATGCGGTTCTCCACCGCGCCGTCCTCTCCCACCAGCACCGCCAGCGCCCTTCCCGGCCCCAGCGGCACGAGTTGCAGGTGCATCAGACGCGGCTCGCGGCGTGGCACCATGACCACGCCCGCGCTGGAGGTGAGGTTCGACAGGAGCGTGCTGGTCGCCTCCAGCGCGGCTTCGATCGGTCCCGGCGCGGCGAGGCGGCTCTCGATCGCGAAGCGTTCCTCGGCGGTGGGTTCGGCAACCTGCATGATGCCGTCCACGAAAAGACGCAGGCCTGCCTCGGTGGGAAGCCTTCCCGCACTGGTATGCGGCGCAGCCAGCAGGCCGAACGATTCGAGGTCCGCCAGTACCGAGCGGATCGAGGCGGACGACAGCTTCAGGCCGCCCGGCCCGGCCAGGGTCTTGGAGCCGACCGGAGTTCCGGTTGCAAGATATCCCTCCACCACGAGGCGGAATATCTCGCGGGCGCGGTCGGAAAGTTCGGTGATCGGCGGTGTCGGCATCTGCCTTCAATCTAGGGAATGGCGCGGGCGTCTCAAGCCAAATGCGCGGGGGCCATTCGATTGCGCGCATTTTTACGCGCTTGAGGTGTTTCCACTGGCCCCAAAAATGCTTTAGGGCGCGCCGGTAATCGACGATCAGAACTTTGAGCAAAGGAACCTCCATGCGACCTTCAGGCCGTACGCCCGACGAGATGCGCGCTATCGATATCCAGACCGGTTTCACCAAGCACGCCGAAGGTTCGGTGCTGATTTCCTTCGGCGATACCCGCGTCCTCGTCACCGCCTCGGTCGAGGAAAAGGTGCCGCCGTTCCTGCGCGGCAAGGGCGAAGGCTGGGTGACGGCCGAATATTCGATGCTGCCCCGCGCCACCCATACGCGCGGTTCGCGTGAAGCGGCCAAGGGCAAGCAGTCGGGCCGCACCCAGGAAATCCAGCGCCTGATCGGCCGCTCGCTTCGCGCCGTGGTCGACATGAAGAAGCTCGGCGAACGCCAGATCGTGCTCGACTGCGACGTGCTCCAGGCCGACGGCGGCACCCGCACGGCCTCGATCTCCGGCGCCTGGGTGGCGCTGCGCCTTGCCGTCGACAAGCTGATGGCGGAAGGCAAGATCAAGGAAGACCCGATCACCGGCCGCGTCGCCGCCATCTCCTGCGGCATCTGCGAAGGCACCCCGGTACTCGATCTCGATTATATCGAGGACAGCTCGGCCGATGCCGACGCCAACTTCGTGCTGATCGAAGGCGGCAAGATCGCGGAAGCCCAGGCCACTGCCGAAGGCGCGACTTACGACGAGGAAGGCCTGCTGCGCCTGCTGCGCCTGGCCCGCATCGGCTGCGACCGCATCTTCGCCGAGCAGGCCAAGGCCGTCGGCCGCTAAGTTCACGTACGCATAACTATCGCCGTTCCTGCCTGCGCGGGGACGGCGAAAATGGAATCAGCCGCATGACCCGCAAACTCGGAAACACCCGCCTCGTCATCGCCACCCACAATGCGGGCAAGCTGCGGGAAATCGGTGCCCTGCTCGCACCCTTCGGCATCGAGTGCGTTTCCGCAGGCGAACTCGGCCTGCCCGAACCGGAAGAGACCGGCACGACTTTCGTCGAGAACGCGCTCCTGAAAGCCCACGCCGCCGCCAAGGCCGCGCAGCTTCCCGCGCTGGCCGACGACAGCGGCATGTCGGTGACCGCGCTGGGCGGAAGGCCCGGCGTCTACACCGCCGACTGGGCCGAACGGCAGTGGTTCGAAGGCCCTTCCGGCCGCGATTGGTTCATAGCGATGGGCAAGGTCGAAGGCCTGCTCTGCGAACAGGGACCGGAAGTCGATCGCTCCTGCTGGTTCTCCTGCGTCCTGGCGATCGCCTGGCCGGACGGCGAGGAAGCCGTCTACGAAGGCCGCTCCAACGGCACGTTCGCCTGGCCTCCGCGCGGAAAGATGGGCTTCGGCTACGATCCCTGCTTCGTGCCGGACGGCCTCGACCAGACCTTTGCCGAGATCGCGCCCGAAAAGAAGCACGAAATCAGCCACCGCGCCGACGCTTTCGCCAAGCTGGTCGCGGAGCAGTTCGCAGGCTAATCTGCAACGATGGCGCGCGCGCTCTACATCCACTGGCCGTTCTGCCTCGCAAAGTGCCCCTATTGCGACTTCAACAGCCATGTCCGCGAACGCGTGGAGCATGATCGCTGGCAGGCGGGCCTGCTGGCGGACATGCGCCACGAACATGCCGTCGCGGGCGGAGAGAAACTCGATTCGATCTTCTTCGGGGGCGGCACGCCTTCGCTGATGCCCCCTGCCCTCGTCGCGCGGCTGCTCGACGAGGCCGAAAAGCTCTGGGGCTTTTCAGAGGGAATCGAGATCACGCTGGAGGGCAACCCTTCATCGGTGGAAGCCGGCAACTACGCCGCTCTGGCCGATGCCGGCGTGAACCGCGTCTCGCTTGGACTTCAGGCGCTGGACAACGAAACCTTGCGCTTCCTCGGCAGGCTTCACGATGCCTCGGAAGGCTTGCAGGCGCTGGAAGTCGCGCAGCAACGCTTCTCCCGCGTCAGCTTCGACCTCATCTATGCCCGCCCCGGCCAGACTCTGGATGCGTGGCAGGCGGAGCTTGAACGGGCCTTGTCGTTCGGGACCGGCCACCTTTCGCTCTACCAGCTCACGATCGAACCCGGCACGAAGTTCGCCACGATGGTGCGGCAGAACCAGTTCGAACCGCTGGACGAGGATGCCTGCGCCGACATGTTCGCGCTCACCCGCGAAATGACGGCCAACGCGGGCCTCCCGGCCTACGAGATCAGCAACCACGCCCGCCCCGGTGAGGAAAGCCGCCACAACCTGACGTACTGGCGCTATCAGGACTATTGCGGGATCGGCCCTGGCGCTCATGGACGGCGCGGCGGCATTGCCACCACCCGCCACCGCAAGCCGGAGAACTGGCTCGAGGCCATCGATCTCAAGGCCCAGGGCATCAACGAACACCGCGATCTCGGCCGCCGCGAACAGGCGAGCGAGGCCATGCTCATGGGCCTGCGCCTGCGCGAGGGTGTGGACCTCGATGCCATGGCGGCACGGTTCGGCCTGACCGGCGCAGAGCTGTGCGATCCGGCCAAGGCCGCGTTCTACGAGAGGCAGGGCCTCGTCCGCCGCGAGGGCGCGCGGCTCCATGTCACCGAAGAGGGCATGCCGCTGCTTGACGGATTGCTGGGCGAAATCGTGCCGGTCGATCTGGTGGGGCCTTGAGCCTGATGACCAAGGCCGACCTGCTCGAGGCCTGGGGCAACCACCTCAGGAACGGGCGGCGACGCAGTCCCCATACCGTGCGGGCCTATCTCGCCACGGCAGGACGGCTGATCGACAGTGTCAAACCTGCCGACTGGCATGCCCTGGCTAGGCTGGAGGCGGCCGAACTGCGCCACCATCTGGCGGATCGCCGCGAAGACGGCATCGGCAATACCTCGGCCGCGCGCGAGCTTTCCGCGCTCAAGAGCTTCCTCGCCTTTGCCCGCGAGCAATCGGGATCGCCTCATGCCAAGGCCCCGCGTCTTCGCGGCCCACGCGTGAAGAAGGGCCTGCCGCGCCCGGTCACGCCGGACGAGGCCGTCAACCTGGCGGCCATGGTCGAAGACGACGCCAGCGCCCCCTGGATAGGCGCGCGCGACCGTGCCGTGCTGCTGCTGCTCTACGGCGCCGGGCTGCGCATTGCCGAAGCCCTGGCGATCACCGCCTCCGCCCTTCCCCTTGGCGAGACGCTGCTCGTCACCGGCAAGGGCGGCAAGCAGCGCATGGTGCCGCTGCTTCCGATCGTGCGCGAGGGTGTGGCCGACTATCTGGACAAGTGCCCCTGGCCGATGGCGCCGGGCGCGCCGATCTTTCGCGGGGCGAAGGGCGGGCCTTTGTCTCAGGGCATGGTCCAGAAAGCGGTCGCCCGTGCGCGCATCGTGCTCGGGCTCCCGGCCAGCGCTACGCCGCACGCCTTGCGGCACAGCTTCGCCACCCATCTGCTTGGCGCCGGCGCGGACTTGCGCAGCCTTCAGGAACTGCTCGGCCATGCCAGCCTGGGTTCGACGCAGATATATACCAGAGTGGATGCGGCAACCCTGCTCGACGTCTATCGCAGCGCGCATCCTCGCGAGCAGGGTTGAGAGGTCAAAGCGCGCCTTCGTGCGGCGCCAGCAAGCCGCGCCAGATCAGCGCACCGATCGCCGCGCCTACCAGCGGCGCCACCCAGAACACCCAGAGCTGTCCCAGTGCCGCGGTTTCCGCGAAGAGCGCCACGCCGGTCGATCTCGCGGGATTGACGGAGGTATTGGTGACCGGGATCGAGATCAGGTGGATCAAGGTCAGGCACAGGCCGATGGCTAGCGGTCCGAACCCAGCCGGAGCGATTTTCGAAGTCGATCCGAGGATGACGACGATGAAACCCGCCGTCAGGATGGTCTCGATCAGCAGGGCCGACGACAGCGCATAACCGCCCGGCGAAAGCTCGCCGTAGCCATTGGTGGCGAAGCCTCCGGGGGTCCAGCCGGCCTTCCCCGAAGCGATCGCGTAGAGAGCCGCTGCCGCCAGAATGGCGCCCAGGACTTGCGAGACCCAGTAGGGAACGAGGTCTTTCCACTCGAGCCGGCCGCCCACAGCCATTCCCAGCGAGACGGCGGGATTGAAGTGTCCGCCCGAAATCCCGCCGACGGCGTAGGCCATCGTCAGAACCGTAAGGCCGAAGGCCAGTGCCACACCGGCGAAGCCGATGCCGAGATCGGGAAAGGCCGCCGCAAGGACCGCCGAACCGCAGCCCCCGAAGACAAGCCAGAAAGTACCGAAGAATTCCGCTGCCAATCGCTTGGACATAACCCCTGCTCCCAAATGGTTGCGAGCAAAGACTACGGCATTGTACCTAGTGGCGATACTCGGCGCTTTGTACAAAAATGATGAATAGTTTACGGTTAGTCTTCAGTCTGCCCTTGCGAGGGCTGCCAGGTGAATACTCTCCAGAAGTACCAAACGGCTGCTACAACAGCAAAAACGACCGTGGCCCAGCCGATCCAGGTTTCGGCTTCCGAGAAGCGGCGGCCCAGCCAGCTACCCGCCATAATGAGGATCGTGTTCCAGATCGCGGCCCCTGCCGCCGTGTAGCTCAGGAAAGTCAGGTGCCGCATATGCGCCAGCCCGGCGGGAACGGAGACGATGCTCCGAAACATCGGCATGAAACGCATGACGAACACCACCCAGCGCCCGTGCCTGCGAAAGAACTGCCCGGCGCGCTCGATATCGCGCCATTCCATCGTCAGCCAGCGGCCCCACCGGTCGACGAAGGGCTTCAGCCGCTCATAGCCGAGACGATCCGCCATCAGGAACAGCACATAGTTGCCGAGCGTCGATCCCAGGGTGCCTGCCAGAAGCACCGGCGCGAAATCCATCCGCCCGTGCGCCATGGCTATCCCGGCAACCCCCATGATGAGTTCCGAGGGGATCGGCGGCACGATGTTCTCAAGCGCCATCAGGAGGAGAATACCCCAGTACCCTCCTCCTTCGATGAGCGAGATAACCCATTCATCCACGGCGGAGCAATTCCGCCGGGCGGATCAGACCGTTCCCTTCGCCATCGCGGCATGGCGCGCTTCGATGGCGTCCCAGATCTTCGCGCCGGTATCGGTTCCGTTGAACCGGTCGATGGCGACGATGCCGGTGGGCGAGGTCACGTTGATTTCGGTCAGCCATTTTCCACCAATCACGTCGATGCCCACGAAAACAAGGCCGCGCGCCTTGAGTTCCGGGGCCAGCGCCGCGCAGATTTCCTCTTCGGCAGAAGTGAGGCCGGTCGCCTCCGCCGAACCGCCGACCGCCAGGTTGGAGCGAAACTCGCCCGCCCCCGGCTTGCGATTGATGGCGCCTGCGAATTCGCCGTCCACCAGCACGATGCGCTTGTCGCCCTCGGCCACGTCGGGAAGGAAGGGCTGAACCATGAAAGGCTCCACCCAGGCGTTCTCGAACATCTCGATCAGCGCGCCAAGGTTGCTGCCGTCGGCGGGCACGCGGAACACCGCCTTGCCGCCGTTTCCGTGGAGCGGCTTGATCACGAGATCGCCGCCGAAACCGGCTTCCACATTGCGCTGCTGGAACAAGCGCACGTCCTCGATACGGCGCGCGATGAACGTCGGCGGCATGAAGCGCGCGTAGTCGAGCACGAAGACTTTCTCGGGCGCGTTGCGAACCGAGACGGGATCGTTGACCACCAGCGTCTGCCCGGCAAGCCGCTCCAGCAGGTGCGTGGCAGTAATATAGCCGAGATCGAAAGGCGGATCCTGCCGCATCAGCACGACATCGATATCGGCCACGAGGTCGATCAGGCGATAGTCGCCGCGGGTGAAGTGCGCGCCTTCCACGCGCTGCACCGTCACCGGTGCTCCCCAGCAGGTCAGCCGACCGGCCGCGCCCGATAAGGCATCGTAGGCAAGCGTTCGCACGTCGTAATGAAACAGCTCATGCCCGCGCGCCTGTGCCGAGAGCATGAGTGCGAACGAGGAATCGCCTGCGATCTTGATCGATTCCAGGGGGTCCATCTGAACGGCGATGCGTAAGGTCATGAAAACTCCGGTGCTCGCGGATATGTACCGAGCGGTATCTTTCGGGAAGGCGGCTTAGTCAAAATCGGCGGCGTGTGCGAATGGTTTCGGGATCGGGCCGCATCTTTAGGAAGCAGGCTGCCAGGCATTGGTTATGCGGCGCGGCCAGCAGCCCGGCGCCATGAGCAGGACATCCACCCTCACGTCGTCGCCGGGCCTCTGGTAGTGGTGGGCGACGGCCTCGGCGGCGGCAGCCACGCGGCGCAGGCGGTAGTGGTCGATCGCATGGTCGAGATCGGCCCGGCGCGCGCGCCATTTCACTTCCACGAAGCACAGCGTGCGGCCCCGGCGGGCGACGAGATCAATTTCGCCGCGCGCAGTCTTCACGCGCTGCGCCCGAATGGACCAGCCCGTCAGCCGCAAGTACCACGCGGCCAGGGCCTCCCCCCTGCGCCCCTTGCGCTCTGCTTCGGCGCGCTGCCTGCTCACTTCAGTTCCATCGCCCTGGCGTAGAGCATCTTGCGATCGAGCCCGGTCGCCTTGGCCACGCTGGCCGCCGCTTGCGAGGGCTTGGCCAGCGCCAGTTCCGCGCGCAGTAGGGCGTCCACATCGACCTCGCCCAGCGGTTCTTCACCCGGCGGGGCGATCAGGAGCACGATCTCGCCCTTGGGCGGATGCGCCGCATAGTGCGCGACAAGTACCTCGGGTGTGCCACTGCGGCATTCCTCGAATTTCTTGGTTAGCTCCCGTGCCACCGCGACTTCGCGGCCCGGCAGGACCGTGCCGATCGCCTCCAGCGCATCTTCCAAACGCGGCGCCGTTTCGTAGAAGATCAGCGTCGCGGGCACTTTGGCAAGGTCGCCCAGCACCGTCTCGCGCGCCTTGGCCTTGTTCGGCAGGAACCCGGCAAACAGGAAACGGTCGTTGGGCAGGCCGGAAAGCGTCATGGCCATCACCGCAGCATTGGCGCCGGGCAGGCTGGTGACGGGGATGCCCCGTTCGCGCGCGATCTTCACGAGGCGATAGCCCGGATCGGAAATCAGCGGCGTCCCCGCGTCGCTGACCAATGCCACCGGCTCGCTTTCCATCAGCGCCAGCAGGCGTTCGCGATCGCCCTCGCCCGCATGATCGTCATAGCGGATCATCTTCTGCTTGATGCCCAGGTGATGCAGCAGCTTTCCGGTGACGCGGGTATCCTCGCAGGCGACCGCGCTGACACCCTTGAGGATCTCCACCGCGCGAAAGGTAATGTCCCCGAGGTTGCCAATCGGGGTTGCCACTATGTAGAGGCCTGAGTTGAGAGTGTGTTCCATCGCGGGAACTCATGGCCCAAGCACTATGGGAGCGGCAAGCAATGTTCTATAATCGCCTCAACCGGCGCAATCTTCTCGCGGCGGCAGCGATGACGGCGACGATGGCAGCTCTGGCAGGCTGCGCCGTGGTTCCCAAGGCACCTGCCCCGGCACCCGCCCCCGCTCCGACACCCTCGGAAAGCGAGATTCCCACGGATACCGAGCGTCACCGCGTCGCTCTGCTGGTGCCCACGACCGGTGCCAACGCGGGTGTCGGCCAGTCGCTGGCCAATGCCGCCAACATGGCCCTGCTCGATACCGGCGCGAAAAATCTCCGCATCACCACTTACGATACCGGCACCAATCCCGGCGAAGCCGCCCGCCGCGCGATTGTCGACGGCAACAAGCTGATTCTCGGCCCGCTCCTGTCGGACGACATCGCCTCGGTCGCAGCAGTGGCCAAGCCCGCGCATATCCCGCTGATCTCGTTCTCCAACGACGAGAAGGCTGCGACGAAGGACGTCTTCATCATCGGCAACCTGCCCGGGCAGTCGATCGCCCGCACCGTTGCCTATGCACGCGGCAAGGGCGTCACGACATTCGCCGCGCTCGTCCCCAGGGGCGACTACGGCGAGCGCGTGAGCAGTTCGCTGCTCACCTCGGTGCGTGACGCGGGCGGCTCGGTTGTCGCCATGGAGACCTATGACCGGTCGGCCGCATCGATCGGCGCGGCGGCGAACCGGATCAAGGCCAAGACCGGCTATGGTGCCCTGCTCATCGCCGACAGCGGCAGTCTGTCCGCCAAGGCCGCGGTTTCGTACCGCGCGGCGGGCGGCGGCGCGGGCGTGCGCCTGCTCGGCACCGAACTCTGGGGCGGCGAACGCGAACTCGCGACCAGCCCGGCCCTGAACGGCGCCTGGTTCTCGACCGTATCCGACGTCCGTTTCGCACAGTTCGCCAAGAGCTACCGCGCCCGCTTTGGGACGGCGCCGTTCCGTATCGCCACGCTGGGCTACGATTCGGTGCTCCTGACCCTGCGCGTCGCGCGCGACTGGGCGCCGGGCAAGGTCTTTCCGGCCACGGCCATGCTCGATCCCGGCGGTTTCCTGGGCGTGGACGGCCCGTTCCGCTTCGGCAAGACCGGTCTGATCGAACGCGCCCTGGAAGTTCGCGCGGTGGAAGGCGGCGCCGTCAAGGTCGTCAGCGCAGCCCCCAGCGGTTTCGCGAAGTAATCCCGCCCGTTTCGGGCGAAAAGATCAGACAGCGAACATCTCTTTGCGGATAAGCCTAAACCCGTGCTTGATCGCGGGTTTAGGCGCCCTATAGTCCAGCCCATGTCCGATGACCTGTTCGACAAGCTCCCGTCCTCGGGCGGGGAATCCTATGATGGTTCCGCGATCGAAGTGCTGGAGGGGCTTGAGCCTGTCCGGCGCCGACCCGGCATGTACATCGGCGGCACCGACGAGCGCGCGCTGCATCACCTTGCCGCCGAAGTTCTCGACAACGCCATGGACGAGGCCGTCGCCGGCCACGCCAACCGCATCGAGGTCACGCTCGACGAAGGCAACCGGCTGACGATCACCGACAACGGGCGCGGCATCCCGGTAGACGAACATCCCAAGTTCCCCGGCAAGTCGGCACTCGAAGTCATCCTCTCCACGCTCCATTCGGGCGGCAAGTTCTCCGGCAAGGCCTATGCCACCTCGGGCGGCCTCCACGGCGTCGGCATTTCCGTGGTCAATGCGCTGTCCAGCCTCACGCGGGTGGAAGTGGCGCGCAACAAGGAGCTGTTCGCGCAGGAATTTTCGCGCGGTCAGACGCTTGGGCCGCTCCAGAAGATCGGCGCGGCGCCCAACCGGCGCGGCACTGCGGTTTCCTTCACGCCCGATACCGAGATCTTCGGCGACCAGCAGTTCAAGCCCGCGCGTCTGTTCAAGCTGGTCCGCTCCAAGGCCTACCTTTTTGCGGGCGTGGAAATCCGTTGGAAATGCGCGCCTTCGTTGGCGGACGAGAACGTCCCGGCCGAAGCGACCTTCCAGTTTCCGGGCGGCCTTGCCGACCATCTTGCCGAACAGATCGGCGGCCGCGAATGCGTGACCACGCAGTTCTTTTCCGGCCGCCAGGACTTCCCCAAGGGCGATGACGGCTCGGAACAGGGCCGCGTGGAATGGGCCATCGCCTGGCCGCTCTACTCGGACGGTTCCTTTTCCTGGTACTGCAACACCATTCCCACCCCGGACGGCGGCACCCACGAACAGGGCCTGCGCGCCGCGCTGACCAAGGGCATCCGCGCTTTTGCCGATCTGGTAGGGCAGGCCAAGAAGGCCAAGGACATCACGCCGGATGACATGATCACCGGCAGCGAAGTCATGCTCTCGGTCTTCATCCGCGACCCCCAGTTCCAGAGCCAGACCAAGGACCGCCTCACCAGCCCCGAAGCCGCGCGCCTCGTGGAAGCGGCAGTTCGCGATCATTTCGATCACTTCCTCACCGACAATCTCGAACGCGGCAAGGCCCTGCTCGGCGCGGTGATGGAGCGCATGGACGAACGCCTGCGCCGCAAGGCGGAGCGCGAGGTCAAGCGCAAGACTGCCACCAATGCGCGCAAGCTGCGCCTCCCCGGCAAGCTGACCGACTGTTCGGGCGAAGGTTCGGGCGAGACCGAGCTCTTCATCGTGGAAGGCGATTCGGCAGGCGGCTCCGCCAAGCAGGCGCGCGACCGCAAGACCCAGGCGATCCTGCCGATCCGCGGCAAGATCCTCAACGTCGCCTCGGCCACGGCGGACAAGATCCGTGCGAACCAGGAAATCGCCGATCTCGGCCTCGCGCTCGGCTGCGGCACCCGCAAGGACTGCAACCCGGACAACTTGCGCTACGACCGTATCGTCATCATGACCGACGCCGACGTTGACGGTGCGCATATCGCCACGCTGCTGATGACCTTCTTTTTCCAGGAAATGCCGGACATCGTGCGGCGCGGTCATCTCTATCTTGCCCAGCCGCCGCTCTATCGCCTCACGGCGGGATCGACTTCAGCCTATGCCCGCGACGATGCCCACCGGGCCGAACTCGAAGCGACGGTGTTCAAAAACAAGAAAGTCGAAGTGGGCCGGTTCAAGGGCCTAGGCGAAATGAACCCGCAGCAGCTTCGCGAAACGACGATGAGCCCGGATTCCCGCTCGCTGATCCGTATCACCCTGCCGCCGGAATATGAGGGCCGAGCGGCGGTGAAGGACCTCGTCGACCGGCTGATGGGCCGCAATCCCGAGCATCGCTTCATGTTCATCCAGAACCGTGCGGGCGAGATCGATCCCGAACTCATCGATGCCTGATACCTCCGGGGGCAGGTTTCACGCGTCTATCGGCAAGGGAGCGGCATGGGCGATGGCCGCCGCTGCTTTCGCCCTTCCCGTAACCGCTCTTGCCGCAGCGGAAATGCCTGCATCGAAGGCAGTGGAGGCGCCATCGTCCTCACCACGCGAGGATGTGTGGCTCCACCTTGCGGGCGCGATCGTCTCCGACGAGCAGATGGTGCAGTCCAGCGAGCGAATGCTCCAGGCTCTGGTCGACGGTTTTGCCGCCGACGAGAACATGAGCGAGATGGAAACTGCCTACCCCGGCCTCCTGACCGCTTTCGCGGAGGCCATGAAGCCGCTCGTCGCCGAAGAGGCGGTACGCGTCGTGCCGCTCTACCGGCAGGATCTCGCAGATCTCTACGCAGCCAATTTCAACGAAACGGAAGGCGCGGAGATCGCGGCCTTTCTTCGTTCTCCGCAAATGGTGCGCTTCGTTACCGCAGCAAAGGCCAACCACGGCATGAACGCGATCGCGCGCGATGCTCTGGCGGATCGCGACATATCGGTCGAGAGCATCAAGGCGGACCTTCGAACCGCGGGAATGGCCGCTGCGCTTCAGGTCGACGGAGCGGACATGACCTTCATCACCGCCTTCTACCGCACGCCGCTGGGCGCCCGTTTCATGGCGCTGAACCCACGGAAAATCGCACTGGACCAGAAATGGTCTAACTACATCTCGCCGGAACCGAATTCTAAACTGGAGCGGATCGTGATCGACTCCATGGTCAGCCACATCGCAAAGACCGACCCCGCCGCAGCGGAAGATCTTCGCAAGGTGATGGCGGAAGATAAGCCCGATTAGGCCATCCTGGCACGGCGCCAGACTACGGCGAAGAGCAGGATCTCCACCAACGGCATGATCGGCACGCCGAATTGCAGGGCCAGCGGCCTCGCCAGAGCGGGGGCCGCAAAGGCGGCGAAGAGAGCGCATCGCTCCCAGTCGCGAAAACCGCTGCGCAGCCCCTCCCCCGTCAGCCAGAGCATCGGGAAAGCCAGGATCGCCATGTCGTAATCGAGCACGTAGGGCGTTGCGAGTGGCGCTCCCGCCAGAGTGAGCGCCGCCAGGGGCATGGTCCAGGTCCTGCGCCAGGAAGCCATGAGAACGAGCGCGGCCACCGCCAGCGAAACCACGCCCTGAACGGCATAACTCGCGGACATCGGCGCGCCCAGCAGCCGCAACGCCGCGAAGGGGCTCATCATCTTGCCGTAGCCGATCTGCCCGAGCGCCATGGCGGCCTGAGCCCGCTCGCTGGCGCCGAGCCAGTCGATCCATGACTGCGAGCCGAATGCGAGAGCCGCAACCAGCGCCAGCGCGATGGCCGTTGCGGCGGCGGAGGCGATCACGCGCCATTGTCCCGTCGCCAACAGCACCAGAGGCAGGAGCAGCCCGAACTGCGGCTTGATCGTCGCCAATCCGAACAGCACGCCCGCAGCCCATGGCCGGGTCGGCACCAGCCATGCCCCGAGACCCAGCAATCCCGCGACCAGAAACGCCGTCTGCCCATGGGTAATAACGATGAGAATCGCAGGGAACGCCGCGAACAGCAGCAGACGCGGCATGCCGGTCCCGGCGCTGCGCCACCATCGGCGCACGGAGGCCAGGAACAGGGCGCCCGTCATCACCAGCCAGAGCCCCAGCGCCGTGAAATAGGGCAGCCATCCGAGCGGCCAGCAGAACAGCAGGAACGGCGGCGGATAATAGAACGCCGTATAGGCGCCTTCAGCCGAGTAATAGCTGCGCTGCGCGGCGATATGGGCGGCACCGTCGTAGGGATTGCCATGATCGACCAGCATATGCCCGGTCGTCCAGAAGCTGATGAAATCACTGCCTAAAAGATAGCCGTTGGCATCGATGCCCCCATGGGAGGTCGCCACCAGCCAGATGAGCATCGCGATGTTAACTGCGGCGAATAGGCGCAGATATGCCGTGACGCGCCGCGCGTTCAGCCAGTCCATGTGTTTCAGAAAATCGGCCCCCATGGATCGCTGTCTGCAACGCCCCGGCGGCGAAGTCCATGCTCCGATCAAGTGAGCGGCTGCCCCCTTGCCTTGCTGCGCCGCAAAACATAGAGCTTAAGCGAACGATTAAGGGACAGGACGATGCAGCGTTTCGAAGGCACGAGCAATTATGTTGCCACCGACGATCTCAAAGTGGCCGTAAACGCCGCTGTGCTGCTGCGTCGTCCGCTGCTGGTGAAGGGAGAGCCGGGCACCGGGAAGACCGTGCTGGCCGAACAGATCGCCGCCTCACTCGATGCGCCGCTCATCAGCTGGAACGTCAAGTCGACCACCAAGGCGCACCAGGGCCTTTACGAGTACGACGCCGTGGGCCGTCTGCGCGACGGCCAGCTTGGCGATGCCCGCGTTCACGACATCAACAACTATATCCGCAAGGGCAAGCTCTGGGAGGCCTTCACCTCCCCGCGCCTTCCCGTCCTGCTGATCGACGAGATCGACAAGGCCGATATCGAGTTTCCCAACGATCTCCTTGCCGAACTCGATCGCATGGCCTTCGACGTCTACGAAACCGGCGAACATGTCGCCGCCGCCGAGCGGCCGATCGTCGTCATCACTTCGAACAACGAGAAGGACCTGCCCGACGCCTTCCTGCGCCGCTGCTTCTTCCACTACATCAAGTTCCCGGAACGGGAGACCATGCAGGCCATCGTCGATGTCCACTTCCCCGGTATCCAGAAGTGCCTCGTCTCCAAGGCCATGGAAATCTTCTACGAATTGCGTGAAGTGCCGGGCCTCAAGAAGAAACCCTCGACCAGCGAACTGCTGGATTGGCTCAAGCTGCTCCTGAGCGAGGACATGCCGCTCGACGTGCTGCAGGACCGGGACCCCAAGAAGGCCATCCCGCCCCTCCACGGCGCCTTGCTCAAGAACGAGCAGGACGTCATGCTGTTCGAACGGCTGGCCTTCATGGCCCGCCGCGGGAATTGATGCGATGACCGCACCTTATCCGGGACGCTGCGCCTGCGGCACCGTCACGCTTGAAATCTCGGGCGAGCCCATCGCCACGCGCCAGTGCTGGTGCCGCCAGTGCCAGCAACTCGCAGCGGGCGGCCCTACCAACAATGCCATCTTCAAGGCGGACGATGTCGCTATCGAAGGCGAGCTGGCCTCGTCCACGTGGGTAGCGGCCAGCGGAAATACCCTGACCTTCCACTTCTGCCCCGGTTGCGGCACCCAGATATTCGCGCAGAGTTCGGCGCGCCCACACCTCAAGACCATGCGCCTCGGCGCGCTTGATGCGGGCCATGGGTTGAAGCCCGATGCCGTGATCTGGACCGACGACGCGCCGGAATGGGCTCATCTCGATCCGGCTCTGGACGCATGGCCGCAGCAACCGCCCCCGCCGCCACAAGCCACGTGAGGTTTGTACCGCCATGCTCCTGAACTTCGTCGAGGAACTGCGCGCTGCGGGCATATCGGCCTCGCTCAAGGAACATCTGGTGCTGCTGGAAGCGCTGGAGCGCGAGGTCATCGAGCAGACGCCCGAGGCGTTCTACTACCTCAGCCGCGCGACTTTCGTGAAGGACGAGGGGCTGCTCGACCGGTTCGACCAGGTATTCCAGAAGGTCTTCAAGGGCGTGCTGAGCGACTACGGCCAGCAGCCGGTCGATATTCCCGAAGACTGGCTGCGCAAGGTGGCGGAGCGCTACTTTTCCGAGGAGGAAATGGAGCAGATCAAGTCGCTCGGCTCCTGGGACGAGATCATGGAGACGCTGAAGAAGCGTCTGGAAGAACAGGAAAAACGCCACTCCGGCGGCAACAAGTGGATCGGTACCAACGGCACCTCGCCCTTCGGCCACTCGGGCTACAATCCCGAAGGCATCCGCATCGGCGGTGAGGGAAAGCACGGTCGCGCGATCAAGGTCTGGGAAAAGCGCGAGTTCGCCAATCTCGACAACACCCGCGAGTTGGGCACCCGCAACATCAAGGTGGCGCTACGCCGCCTCCGCCGCTTCGCCCGCGAAGGTGCAGCCGAGGAGCTTGACCTGGACGAGACGATCCGGGGCACCGCCAAGCAAGGCTGGCTGGACGTGGTCATGCGGCCGGAACGGCACAATGCCGTGAAGGTCCTGCTGTTCCTAGATGTCGGGGGATCGATGGACCCGTACATCGAGATGATGGAAGACCTGTTCAGCGCCGCCAGCGCCGAGTTCAAGAATCTGGAGTTCTTCTACTTTCATAACTGCCTCTACGAAGGCGTGTGGAAGGACAACCGCCGCCGCTGGTCGCAGCGCACGCCGACCTGGGACCTGCTCCACAAGTTCGGGCATGACTACAAGGTGATCTTCGTGGGTGACGCGGCGATGAGCCCCTACGAATTGAGCCATCCGGGCGGATCAGTGGAGCACATGAACGATGAAGCCGGTGCGGTCTGGCTGCAGCGCGTCGTGCAGACGTATCCGGCGACGGTCTGGCTCAACCCCACGCCGGAGATCCAGTGGGGCTATTCCAGCTCGACACGGATGATCCGGGAGTTGATGGGCGGCGCAATGTTTCCGCTGACGCTGGACGGACTGGACGCGGCGATGCGGGAACTGACGCGCAAGAAGGCGTGATTGCGCTTTCCTGCGCGGACAATCTTGAGCATTATTCGCCCCTGACCTGAAATGGGAGTGCGACGATGAAGGAAGCTCTGCTGATCCTCGCCCTAGGCGCCTTGGCCACGGGAGCCGCTCCGCCAGCCGCTTCGGACAACCCTGCGAAGGCCAAAGCGGCATGCGGTTATGTCATCCAGCGCGCCAATGCGGCAGCCGGACACGCCGCGCCCCGCAAGGACGAACCCGAGCCCGGCCTGATCCGCGCCGTCGACAAGCGACTCGATGATTGCCCGGTGCTGGTCAAGACCGATGGCAGGATGATGGCGCCGCCCGCCTATACCGACGGACCTGCCCGGCATTTACCCGCTCAGTAGAGCAAGAGGTCCGCGATCTCGGCCTTCCAAGCTGCCTCGTCCGCACCGGCTGCGGCATCGAGATCGCCGGCAAGTGCGTCGGGGTTATCGACCCACTCCCGAAGGCCCGGCCCGCCGTTGATGACGTCGATGGCGAGGCGCGTGAATTCGTACTCGTAAGGGAAATCGCGCCAGATCGGATAGTCGGGATAGAGATTGCGGATCGCCTTGAACGCCAGCGCCTGCAGCCGCCAGGGACGGAAGGCGTGATGGTCGTAGAACTTGCCTTCGGCATGGATCATCAGACCGCTGCACAGCGTCTTGGCATGCTTGTGGAAGGTCGGTTCGAACCAGCATTCGCGCAGGGCGCAGCCTTCGAGCCACTCGGGGGCAAAGCGCTGCATTTCGGCGAGCACCGCTTTGGCATCGATATCCGGCGCACCGAACAGCACTTCCAGCGGGCGGGTGGTGCCACGGCCTTCCGACAGCGTCGCACCCTCGATCATCACCGTGCCCGCATAGGCGCGGGCCATGTTCAGATTGGCGGCATTGGGGCTGGGGTTGATCCAGATGCGATCCTGCGGCCAGCCGAACCCGGGGCCTTCCGGCTCCCAGCCTTCCATGGCGACCACGCGGTAATCGACGTCGAGCTTGAAGTGGCGGACGAACCAGTGGCCCATCTCGCCCAGCGTCAACCCGTGCCGCATCGGCATCGGACCGGCACCGACGAAGCTCTCCTGCCCCGGCAGCAGCGTCAGCCCCTCGACCGGGCGGCCGGCGGGGTTGGGACGATCAAGCACCCAGACGCTCTTGCCCTCCTTTTCGGCAGCTTCCAGCAGGTAGAGCAGCGTGGTGACGAAAGTGTAGATACGGCAGCCAAGATCCTGAAGATCGAACAGGAACACATCGGCGCTATCCATCATCGCCTCGCTGGGACGGCGGACTTCGCCGTAGAGGCTGTAAACGGGGATTCCGTAAGTCGGATCCAGCTCGTCGGCCGTCTCGACCATGTTGTCTTGCTTGTCGCCCTTCAGCCCGTGCTGGGGGCCGAAAGCGCTCGTGACATTCACGCCCGCCGCGATCAGCGCGTCGAGCGAGTGGACGAGGTCTTCCGTCACCGAAGCGGGATGGGCGACAAGTGCGACGCGGCGGCCTTCAAGAGGCTTGCGGAGTTCAGGGTCCGCCAGCAGGCGATCGATACCGAATTTCATGGCGCGGTGGGTGCCGCAAGCTGAAGCGTGAAGCAAGCCGGATCGTGGAAATCGGGCGCATCGGCATGGTGGGCCAGCGCCCAATAGCTCTTCACGCCGCCCTCCTCCTCGATGACAGCCGTGAAGGCGCAGCGCAGCGGACCTTGCGGCAAACCGCCGACGGGAATCGCCGCATCGAACACCGCTATGTCCGATCCCTTGCGCATCGTGCATTCGGGTTCGCGCGGCATCGGCCGCTGCGTCATGCCTTCGCGCCTTCCCGTGAAGTCGTATGCGTTCCAGCGCTCCGACGGAGAAAGATTGAACTCGGTGTAGCCCGCGCCTTCCGGTTCCTGGAGGAACAGTTCGAAGCAGGTGGTCTGCCAGAGGTCGTCTGCCCTGCCCTTGCCCGCGAAAGCGGGAACCACCAGCTTTCCGCCCCCCAGAATGCGCCAGCGCACACGCAGCCAGTTGGCATCGAACCCGATCACGCGGGTTTCGATGGCGCGTACAAGTGCGGAAGGATGTGCCGGGTGGCAGGTCAGGTCAGCCATGCGGCAGTGACTAGAGGCTCGGGGCTGGCGCTGGCAATCCGCATTCGGCTCCGAATTCGACAGGCATGCCGCGCGAGGCGACCAACCGCTTCATCTTGCGCGCCGCCCGTGCTAGGCGCCCGGCTCCCACCAACAAGAAGCACGGTCATGACCTACAAATCTTCCCTGCTCCGCGTCCTCGAAGAGCGCGGCTACATCCACCAGACGACGGATGCCGAGGGCCTTGATGCCCTCGCGGAGAAGCAGGTCGTGCCGGGCTATATCGGCTTCGACGCAACCGCCGCGTCGCTCCATATCGGCAGCCTCGTGCAGATCATGATGCTGCGCCGCCTCCAGCAGACCGGCCACAAGCCGGTCGTGCTGATGGGCGGCGGCACCACGCGCATCGGTGACCCGACCGGCCGCGACGAGAGCCGGAAGATGCTGTCCGACGAGACGATCGAGACCAATATCAAAGGCATCTTCTCGATCTTCTCGCGCCTGCTGAAGTTCGGCGACGGCCCGACCGACGCGGTCATGGTGAACAACCAGGACTGGCTGGGGCAGCTCGGCTACATCCAGCTGCTGCAGGAAGTCGGCACGCACTTCACGGTGAACCGCATGCTCTCGTTCGATTCGGTCAAGCTGCGCCTTGAACGCGAACAGCCGATGACCTTCCTCGAATTCAACTACATGATCCTGCAGGGCTACGATTTCCGCCATCTCTGCAAGGAAAGCGACGTGCGGCTCCAGATGGGCGGCTCGGACCAGTGGGGCAACATCGTCAATGGGATCGAACTGACACGCCGCATGGACGGCAAGGAAGTCTTCGGCCTGACGACGCCGCTCCTCACCACGGCAGACGGCGCCAAGATGGGCAAGAGCGCCTCCGGCGCCGTGTGGCTCAACGAGGAAATGCTGCCCAGCTACGACTTCTGGCAGTACTGGCGCAATTGCGACGACCGCGATGTCGGCAAGTTCCTGCGCCTGTTCACCGACCTGCCGCTGGACGAGATTGCCCGTCTCGAAGCACTCGAAGGTGCCGCGATCAACGATGCCAAGGTGGTTCTGGCCAACGAAGTGACCAGGCTGTGCCGCGGCGAGGATGCCGCGATCGCTGCCGAATCCACTGCCAAGGCTACTTTCGCGGGCGGCGGCCTTGGCGAGGATCTTCCGACCCTGGACGTCTCGAGCGAAGGCGTGCGCCTTGGCGCGGCACTGACCCAGCTGGGCTTCACTGCTTCCAACGGCGAGGCAAAGCGCAAGATCGGCGAAGGCGCGGTGAAGATCGACGACGTGACGATGGACGATCCGGCATTTCTTGTCGAAGTTGCCCCCGGAGAAACGCGTAAACTCAGCCTCGGCAAGAAGAAGCACGCGGTACTCCGGTCAGCATAACGATGTAATCGTTTGCTAACTGGATTAAACGACAGCGCCCCGGTTCCCGAAACCGGGGCGCTTCAACGCAAGGTAGGCACGTTTTGCCGCCTGTTAATGCGCAAAAGTGAACGAGTTTACCGTTTCTTTGCCATTTCGATGCACTGTTACCCCTCACAGTCACAAAGAGGCACATGAGATGACTGCAGGAGCGCAGCTCACTGTAACCGATAAACGGCGCGCGGCGCGGCACCCTGTGGACTATCAGGTGATCGCGGAACATCGCCAGCTCGGCGACCTGCACCTGCATATCGTCAATCTCTCTGCCCAGGGTTTCATGTCGCAGGGCGATCTTCCGCTCGATCGCGGCGAACGCCTAGTCATGCGCCTGCCGGTCGTGGGCCGGATCGAAGCGCACATGATCTGGTCGCATGAAGGCCGCGCCGGATTCCAGTTCGAACGCATCATCCGTATCGACGACTTCCTGAAGCTGGTGGACACGGTCCAACCCAACCCGCGCCTGCGCCCTCGCCGCTGATCTTCCGCAGCGGAAACCCGGCGTCCTGTCGGTTCACTTATCGATCAAAAACATATGCTATCGCTCTGCATGAGCGGCATGTCTTGGCAATGCTTTGACATGCTGCCATGCAGCCTGCTGTGAATACGACCGAAAATCCCCGCACATCCGTGCCGCCCGAACCTTCCTCCCCGCTGCGGATCGCCGACTATCGCAAGTTCTGGCTCGCCCGCTTCGCCGTGGTCTTCGCCTCGACGGGCATGGTCGTCATCATCGGCTATCAGCTCTACGACGTGGCGCGCACGCTCTACGGAATGTCGATCGCGGAAGCCTCTTTTCAGCTTGGCCTGCTGGGTTTCGCGCAGTTCCTGCCGATCTTTCTGCTGACCCCCGTAGCGGGTGTCATCGCCGACCGTTTCGACCGGCGAAAGGTGGCGGGCCTGGCAATGGGCGCCGATGTCCTGGTCGCGATCGGCCTTGCCCTCGTCACCGAGCTGGACTTGCGCAGCCTGCCGATCCTCTACCTTTTCGCGGCACTTCACGGCATCGCGCGCGTTTTCGTAAGCCCCTCGATGACGGCTATCGCGCCGAACATCGTTCCCAGCCAGCTGATCCCGCGCGCCATCGCCTTCAACTCGATTGCCATCGAAGCGGGCACCATCATCGGCCCGGCGGCCTTCGGCTTCATCTTCGCGCGCCATCATGCGGCGCCTTACTGGGTCGCGGCCGTCCTGATGGCAATCGCGGCCTTCAGCATCACCAGCATCCGCAACCTTCCGCCCGTCCCCAAGGATGCCCGCCGCGACCACCCCATCCGGCAGATCGTCGACGGGTTCCATTTCATCTGGCGCGAGCGATTCCTGCTGGGCTGCATCACGCTGGACCTTTTCGCCGTGCTGCTCGGCGGCGCAACGGCGCTCATGCCCGTTTTCGCACGCGATATTCTCCATGTCGGACCGGAAGGTCTGGGCCAGATGCGCGCGGCGACTGCGGCGGGTGCCGCTACCGTCGCCGTGATGCTGTCTTTCAGGCCGCTGGCGAAGAACGTCGGCGTGAAGATGCTGCTGTCCGTCGCCGCCTACGGCGCGATGACGGTGGGCTTCGGCCTTTCGCGGAGCTTCGTGGTTTCGCTCGGCTTCCTGGCGCTGCTCGGCGCCGCAGACATGGTCTCGGTCTTCATCCGCAGTTCGCTGGTCCAGCTTCGCACCCCTGACGACAAGCGCGGCCGCGTTTCGGCCATCTCGGGCCTCGCCATTTCGGCTTCGAACGAGCTTGGCGAAATGCAGTCCGGCGTGGCAGCGGCCCTGCTGGGCGCGACCGGGGCTGTTGTTTTCGGCGGCGGCGCTGCCATAGTCATAACCGCAATCTGGGCCTGGAGCTTTCCCGAGATCCGCCGCGCCCGCACCTTCGCACCACGATGGGAGCAATGAACATGAAGGCCGACAGCATTCTCGCCACGATCGGGAATACGCCGCATATCCGCCTCTCGCGCCTGTTCCCGGACCATGAAGTCTGGGTAAAGGCGGAACGCACCAATCCGGGCGGATCGATCAAGGATCGCATCGCGCTTTCCATGATCGAGGCCGCGGAAGCCGAAGGAACGCTGAAGCCCGGCGGCACCATCATCGAGCCGACCTCGGGCAATACCGGCATCGGCCTCGCCATGGTCGCGGCGGTCAAGGGCTACAAGCTCGTCCTCGTCATGCCCGAATCGATGTCGATCGAACGCCGCCGCCTGATGCTGGCTTATGGCGCCACTTTCGACCTCACGCCGCGTGAAAAGGGCATGAAGGGCGCCATCGAACGCGCCAAGGAACTGATCGAGACGACCCCCGGCTCGTGGATGCCGCAGCAGTTCGAAAATCCGGCGAACGTGGCCGTCCACGTCGAAACCACCGCGCGCGAGATCCTGGCCGATTTCGCGGACACGCCAATCGACGCGCTGATCACCGGCGTCGGCACCGGCGGCCACCTTACCGGCTGCGCGGAAACGCTGAAGAAGTCCTGGCCCTCGCTCAAGGCCTATGCGGTGGAGCCGACTCTCTCGCCGGTCATTTCCGGCGGCCAGCCCGGCCCCCATCCCATCCAGGGCATCGGTGCCGGCTTCGTTCCCGCCAATCTCCACACCCAGTCGATCGACGGCGCGATCCAGGTCGATCCTGCCGACGCCAAAGACTGGGCGCGCCGCTGCGCGACCGAGGAAGGCATGCTGGTGGGCATCAGTTCCGGCGCCACACTTGCCGCCATCGCGCAGAAGCTGAAGGAGCTTCCCGAGGGCAGCCGCGTGCTCTGCTTCAACTACGATACCGGGGAGCGCTATCTCTCGGTTCCCGACTTCCTGCCGGAGTGAACATGCTCGAAACGATTGCCTACAGCCATGCCGGTCAGGATCTGACCGGCCACCTGGCTCGGCCAGAGGGCACGCCGCGTGCCGCCGTGATCCTGTTCCCGACAATCGCCAACTTCAACGCGCCGATGGAACGCCGCGCGACGATGCTCGCCGCGCTCGGCTATCTCGTGATGGTTGCCGACTTCTACGGCGAGCCGGTCGCCAGCTTCGAAGCCTCGTTCCCGATGGCCGAGAAACTGCGCGCCGACAACGGCCACTACCGCGCCCGCATTGCCGCCGCCATCGCCGCGCTAAAGGCGCGTCCCGAAGCGGCCGGTCTGCCGATGCTGGGCATCGGATACTGCATGGGCGGCCAGGCCGTGCTCGAAGCAGCGCGCGGCGGCGAGGATCTTGCCGCCGCCGTCAGCTTCCACGCCACCCTGTCTACCACCGAACCGGCAGCGCCCGGTGCGATCAAGCCGCGCATCCTCATCTGCCACGGCGACGCCGATCCGCTGGTGCCGCGCGAGCAGGTGATCGGCTTCTGGGAGGAAATGGACCGAGCCGGAGCGAACTGGCATTTCCATGCCTATTCGGGCGTCCGCCATGGCTTCACCGATCCGGGCAGTGACGAACGCGGCATGGCCGCAATCGGTTACGATGCCAGCGCCGACCGCCAGAGCTGGGCGGCGATGCTCGCCTTCTTCGAAGAGATACTGACTTAAAAACTGGCCTGAAACGTTCCAAGCCGTGGCCGTCCGCGAAAGACGGCCACGGTGGTCAGGCCGTCAGCTCAGCAGCCGTCCGACTTGCCGTCGTCCGGGTCCCAACCGCCGGGGCCGTTGCCCCAGCTGATGTTGCCCCAGCTGATGTTACCCCAGCTGGCGCCACCGGGACCGGTGTTGCCCCAGCTGATGTTACCCCAGCTGATGTTGCCCCAGCTGATGTTGCCGAGATTGATGTTGCCGAAATTGGCATTACCAAAACCGGCATTCCCCAGACCCGAAAGCGCCGAGAAAATCGACGAAGGGTTGAAGTTGCTGGAGGACGAACTCGTTGCCATGGCGGCCGTCGGAGCTGAGGCCAGCCCCAACACCATGGCCGCTATCAACGCTTTGTGCTTCATTGATGCTTCCCTTCCATTCATGCACCCCAGGCACCCGACAAGGCACCCATCTCCTCACTGACGGTCTGCCTCGAAAACGCGGCAACCCGACCTAGGCAGAGCCGTGGATCAGCACATGGGGCACGAAGCACCGACCAAAGCCTCTGCCTTTCAACGATTTTTGTCGTAGGACGGGCGCGGCCAAGGAAGGCCGTTGCACCCTGTCGTCCAAGATAGTTCCTTGGTCGAAGACCACTTGCGAGCCGATTGCGACGATCCGTCCGCTCTATCCGCCCAATCGTGACAAGTGGAACATGCTGATTCCTTGGTTAATTTTGAAATCGGCCGATAAGTGCATGTTCTTAAGGGAAGAGATGTTTTTCCTATACTCGATTTACTCAATCGATTGCTAACCATTTAGTCCGAAACGCGAATCAAGGAATCGCCGGAAAGCTTCCTATAAAAACAGCTCCTCGCACCGGTGTGACAGGCCGGTCCTTCCGGGCGAACACGCAGTTCAAGCGCGTCCTGGTCGCAGTCCACCAGGATTTCCTCCACGCGCAGGAAGTGACCCGAGGTTTCCCCCTTCAGCCACAACTTGCCGCGAGAGCGCGAATGGAAATGGGCCAGCCCGGTTTCCCGAGTCTTCTCCAGCGCTTCGGCATTCATGTAAGCGACCATCAGGATGTCCCGCGTCTGCGAATCGACGGCGATGGCGATAAGGAGTCCCTGCGCGTCGAATCGCGGCAGAAACTCGCTACCCAATTCGCGTTCGGCTTTGGTTGGTTCGGACATGCCGGAAATTTCTCCGATTTGAATTCCTTGGACGCGGTTGTTGCACGATAACCACAGCCGTTGACCAAAATCCTCGTACCTACGCTGCGCCTCTTTTCAACCCCGAGGTTTCGTAGGATTGTCTACATGCAGTCGGGGGGCTGCTGCTGACCCACAGGTCGCTGATACAAGCGCCACGGTTCAGGGAACAAGGCCGGAATACTCTCGGGTGGTCTGGTTTCAGGTAATGAGGGATCGGGCCAGGCGGCCGACAGGGGGACCGCCGAACTGCTATGCAGGGCTCAACAGTTTCGTCACGAGGACGCCCGGAGCGAGAGTTCCGGGCGTTTTCGTATCTTCACTTAGCCTGTTTTTTTCACTCGGCCTGATTTGCGAGTTCCAGAGCCTCGTCGAGAACACGCGCAAAGCAGGCGATCACGACTTTACTTGCCCCGGATCGCTTTAGGCAGGACACACAGGCCTCGCTGGTCGCTCCACTGGTCAGGACATCGTCGACCAGAATGATCCTGGCCTGCTTCATCGCCGCCTTCCTGCCACGCCGCACTGCGATAGCCCCGGAAAGTGCGCGCCGCCGGGCCGCTTTACCCAGACCGCCCAGCGAAGGCGTGGGCTTTCGGCGTTCGAGCAGGTCCACGACCAGCTTCCCGCCCGTGATCCGTGCAAGCTCCCGGGCCAGTTCCGCCGCCTGATTGTAGCCGCGCCGCCAGATCCGCCAGCGATGCAGCGGCACTGGCACGATCAGCCGGGTCTCGTCCACGAAATCCAGTTTAGCGCCGATGAGCCTTGCCATCAGGCGCGCATGGCTGATGCGATTGCCGTGCTTGAGGGCTAGCACCAGCTTGCGCGAAGCATCGTTGTAGAGCGTAGCGGCGGCTATACCGTCGTGCCTTGGGGGATCGCCAAGGCAGGGTGCGCAGAGCGCGCCGTTCGGGATATCGGCCGGGAACGGACGCGAACAGGTGCGGCACGATGGCTCTCCCGGAATTGCCAGATCTCCCCAGCAAGCGGCGCAGAGCCCGCCATGCGTACTGATCCCCGCCCCGCACAAGGGGCATCGGGGCGGAAACACCAGATCGAGGAGCGGATCGAACGCGCGGGCGAATGACATCGGAGTTGAGGCTAGCGACCGGCTGCGCAGGACTGCAAACTACAAGGCGTTAATGGGCTTGCAGGAAGCGCGATTGCATCCGCCCGCACAAATCGGCAGGGGACGGAAATGGCCAGCAAAGCTCCCCCTCGCATCTTCTCGCCCACCCGCCGCATCGCCGCCCGCCGCCGCGCCCTGGCCTTGCAGCAACAGCCCGATGCACCGCGCTATATCCATGAGGACATGGTCGAAGACGTGCTCGAACGCCTGGCCTTCCTGCGCTTCGAACCGAAGCGCGCGCTCGTCATTGGCGATTTCACCGGCCAACTGGCCCGGGAACTGGCAAGCCGCGGCGCGGAAGTCATCGAGGCCGAACCCGCGCAGGGATTCGACGAGGAAGCCCCCTTCCCCTTCGAAGGCCTGGACTTCATTGCCAGCCTGGGCACCCTGGATACCGTCAACGACCTGCCGGGCGCACTCGTTCACATTCGGAAGGCCCTCGCACCGGGCGGCATGATGATCGCCAGCTTCCTGTCGGCGGGAAGCCTCTCCACCCTGCGCGACGTCATGCTGGAAGCTGACGGTGATCGGCCCGCTGCGCGCATTCACCCCATGGTGGACGTTCGCGCGGGAGGACAACTGCTTCAGCGCACGCTTTTCGCGGCCCCGGTCATCGATCACCGGCCGCTCAAGGTCGGCTTCCGAAGCCTCGAACGACTGGTCGGCGACGTCCGGGCACAGGCCATGGGCAATGTGCTGGCCGATATGGCACCGGCACTGGGCAAAGCCGCCCTCTCCCGCGCGCGCTCCGCCTTCGCCGCTGCAGGCGAAAGCGGCAGGACCGTAGAGCAGTTCGAGATTATAACGCTATCTGGCTGGAAAAAATAGGAATTACGGCCTGAAACCCCGGCTACGCTTCCTGTCTTTTCGACAGTCCGCGAAGCCGGGGTCAAATCGTCAGCCCTCGATGCGCGAGAAGTCCGCGACCTTGTGGACTGCCGCACGGAAGCGATCGAGCAGGGCCAAGCGGGCCTGACGCTTGATCGGATCAGCGTCGTTGACGGTCACATCCTCGAAGAAGGCATCGATCGGCGCGCGGAGCGAGGCCAGCGCCGTCATGGCCGCCGCGAAGTCCTCCGCCGAGACGGCCTGCGCCACTTCGGTTTCCGCCGAGGTGACGGCACCGATCAGCGCCAGTTCCGCGGGCTCGGCCTGATAGGCGGGCGCCTGCTCGCTGGCGTGACGGTGCGCCATCTTGGCGGCAATCACTTCGGCAAGATCGGGATCCTCGACACCGGCCAGCGGATCTTCCTCTCCAGTGCGCGAAATCTCGCCCTCGACGCCGTGCCAGTCTTCCTTCTTGAGGATATTGGCCGCGCGCTTGTAGCCCGCCAGCAGGTTCACGCCGTCGTCGGTCGCGACGAAAGCCTGAAGCGCATGGACGCGGGCGAGCAGGCGAACGAGATCGTCCTCGCCGCCGAGCGCGAAGACCGCGTCGATCAGGTCGTGACGCACGCCCGCTTCCTTCTGCTGGACCTTGAGGCGGTCCGCGAAGAAGTCGAGCAGATCGCCCTCGGCCACACCGAAGCGCAAACCGTTATCGGTTATCAGGCGAATAATGCCCAGCGCGGCACGGCGCAGGGCAAAAGGATCCTTGGATCCGGTCGGCTTCTCGTCGATCGCGAAGAAGCTGCGCAGAGTATCCAGCTTGTCCGCGAGCGCCAACGCCACCGTCACCGGCGCGGTTGGCACTTCATCACTCTGACCGACCGGCTTGTAGTGATCGCGAATGGCATCGGCCACGGCATCCGGCAGACCTTCGGCACGGGCGTAATATCCGCCCATAAGTCCCTGAAGTTCAGGAAATTCTCCGACCATCTCGGTGACAAGATCGGCCTTGCAGAGTTCCGCCGCCTGACGCGCGAGCGCAGGATCACAGTTCGGCACCACGCCTTCGCTCGCCAGCCATTCGGCCAGCTTCGCCACGCGCTCGACCTTGTCGGCGACAGTGCCCAGCTTCTCGTGGAACGTGATGCGCGCCAGCTTTTCGGCGTGAACCGAAAGCAGAGTCTTGCGGTCCTGCTGCCAGAAGAAGCGGGCGTCCGAAAGACGCGCTGCCAGCACCTTGCGGTTGCCGTCCACGATCGCCGCACCATGATCGGTCGCGGCGATATTTGCCGTGCAAATGAAGGCGTTGGCAAGCGAACCTGCCGCGTCTTCGCAGACGAAATACTTCTGGTTCACGCGCGCGGTGAGCTGGATCGTCTCGGGCGGAACTTCCAGGAAGTCCTCCTCGAACCGACCGAGCAGCGGCACCGGCCATTCGGTGAGGCCCGCGTTCTCGATCACCAGGCCCTCGTCCTCGACCAGTACGAGACCCGCAGCGGCGGCGGCTTCACGCGCCTTGCTCCGCACGATGTCCTGGCGCTCCTCATGGTTCACGAGGACATGAGCGAGGCGCAGCTTGTCGGCATAGTCGTGGGCGCCGCCGATGGTGATCTCGCCGGGCGCGTGGAAACGATGGCCGAGCGTGACATAGCCCGAGCGGATGCCGCCCACTTCGCATTCGACCAGATCCTCGCCGAGGATCGCGACGATGCCGGACAGCGGACGCACCCAGCGCAGCGACTCCGTCGAGATCGAGGCAGCGCCCCAGCGCTGCGACTTGGGCCAGGGGAAGTTGCGGATGATCGCCGGGATCACTTCGGCGAGCACGTCCGCCACGGCACGGCCGGGCTTCTCGACGACGGCGAAATAGGTGTCCTTGCCCTTGAGGTCCCGGACTTCGAGCTGGTCCTTGGTCAGGCCGGTCTTGCGCAGGAAGCCTTCCAGCGCCTGTTCGGGTGCGCTCGTAGCCGGGCCCTTGGTTTCCTCATGCACTGCCTCGGTGGCGAGCGGCAGACCGCGCGCGATCAGTGCCAGACGGCGCGGGGTCGACCATACGGTGACTTCGCCCACGGCGACACCGGCGGCGGCCATGTCCTTGCGGAACAGCTTTTCAAGGTCGGCGCGGGCACCGGCCTGCATGCGGGCCGGGATTTCCTGCGAGCGCAGTTCGAGAAGGAAGTCGGTCATGTCAGAGGGCCGTTCGACGAATGGTGGAGAGCAGGTCCTGCGACAGGCTCAGGACGCGCGGAAGTTGAGCGGCGATCCGCTCAGGCTGAGCTTGTCCAAGCGTCATACGGTCCACCCCGGGAACTTGGCTTCCCATTCGGCCTTGTTCTTCTCGATCCAGGCCTCGCACGATCCCTTGGCGAGATCGCGGACGCGGCCGATGTAGCTGGCGCGTTCCTGCACGGAGATCACGCCGCGTGCCTGAAGCAGGTTGAAGAGATGGCTGGCCTCGATCGCCTGGTCGTAGGCGGCGAGCGGGATTTCCGCCTCGATGCAGCGCATGCATTCGGCTTCGGCAGCCTTGAAGCCCGCGAAGAGCGCCTCGGTATCGGCGATCTCGAAGTTGTACTTCGACATCTGCTGCTCGTTGGCGAGGAACACGTCGCCGTAGCTGACGCCCTCGTTATTGAAGCGCAAGTCGTAGACGCGGTCGACGCCCTGGATGTACATGGCAAGGCGTTCAAGGCCGTACGTCAACTCGCCCGCGACCGGCTTGCAATCGAACCCGCCGACCTGCTGGAAGTAGGTGAACTGCGTCACTTCCATGCCGTCGCACCAGACTTCCCAGCCCAGCCCCCAGGCCCCGAGCGTCGGGCTTTCCCAGTCGTCCTCCACGAAGCGGATGTCGTGCGCCAGCGGGTCCACGCCGATCGCGGCGAGGCTGGCGAGGTAGAGTTCCTGAAGATTGTCCGGGTTCGGCTTCAGGATCACCTGATACTGGTAATAGTGCTGAAGGCGGTTCGGGTTCTCGCCATAGCGGCCGTCGGTGGGACGGCGCGAAGGCTGGACATAGGCGGCCTTCCACGGCTCGGGCCCGAGCGCGCGCAGCGTGGTCGCCGGGTGGAACGTCCCTGCCCCCATGCGCATGTCATAGGGCTGAAGAATGAGGCAGCCCTGCGCGCTCCAGAAATTGTGGAGCGTCAGGATCATGTCCTGGAAACTGAGCGGCTGCTGCGCTGCGGTCGACATCGAAATCCCGTCAAAACTCTTGGCTTCGCGGCCTTTGGCGGATCGAACCCGGCAAATCAACCGCGCAAGCACCAGTTAAAACCGACCTGACGCTACCGGAAACCCGCGCCTGCGGCTATCTCCCGGCGGAAGAGCGCTGTTATGCGGCGCGTTTGCCCTTTCCTGCCAAGGAAACCCGATGATTTCTTACCGGTCCCACAAGCGGTTCCTCCTTTCCGCTTTCGCCCCGCTTTTCCTGTTTGCACCACCGGCACTGGCCCAGGATGCCGCGCCCACCGCCGCGCCGCGCACCGAGACTGCTGCTCCAGCCCGGCCCGCCCTCTGGAAGATCGCGGACAAGGACACGACGATCTATCTCTTCGGCACAATCCATATCCTGCCGGAGAACGTGGCGTGGTTCCAAGGTCCGGTGAAGCAGGCCTTCGAGGCGGCAGACCTCCTGGTGACGGAAACCACCCTGGATTCACCGGCAAGCCTCCAGCAGGTCTTCATCGACAAGGGCATCCGCCACGACGGCAAGACCTTGCGCGAGGTCCTAAGCGTGAAGGAACGCGGAAATCTAGAAAAAGCGCTTGTTAATTCGGGCCTTGCCAAGAAATCCTTCGATCAGTTCCAGCCCTGGTACGCTGGCCTCGTGCTATCTCTCCTGCCTCTGAAGGCAGCGGGCTATGACCAGTCGAACGGTATCGAGACGCAGATCGAAGCCAAGGCGGCGGCTAGCGGGATTGCCCGGCATCCGCTGGAGACGGCAGACTATCAGATTGGCCTCTTCGCCGGTCTTCCCGAGAAGAGCCAACGCAATTATCTCAATGAGGTAATCGAACAACTTCCCACTCTGCGTGAGGATATCGCCAAGCTGGTAGAGGCCTGGAAGGCGGGGCAGGCCGAGGAACTGGCAAAGCTGCTCAACGAGGACGAGTCGGACGAAAGGATGCGCAAAGTACTCATCACCGATCGCAACAAGGCCTGGGCCAAGTGGCTCAAGACCCGCCTTGCCGAACCGGGCGTGGTCTTCGTGGCGGTGGGCGCCGGACATCTCGCTGGGCGCGGAAGCGTGCAGGACGAACTGGCCAAGGCCGGGCTCCGCTCGTCCCGGGTGCAATAACCTGTGGTCGGGCCTTTCCCGAGGATGGCCCTGCTGGCCGCCGCACTTGCGCTTTTCGCGTGCAGCCCGAGCCCCGAAGCAGCGAAACCGGCCCTCTGGCATGTCGAGAGTCCGCAGGGAGAGACGGCATGGCTCTTCGGCACGATCCATAGCGCCAAGGCGCCGCTGGCCTGGCAGACCGGCAAGGTCAGGCAGGCGATGGACGATTCGAACGCGATCATTGTCGAAGTCGGCAATCTCGCGGAGGAAAGCGAGGTGGCCGCCACTTTCGCCCGCCTTGCCCGTAGCGAGGGGCAGCCACCGCTTTCGCAGCGAATTGCCGCAAGGGAGCGTCCTGCCCTCGAAGCCCTGCTCGGCAAGAGCGGCTATTCCGACGGCGACTTTGCGGCGATGGACACCTGGGCGGCGGCCCTCACCGTGGCGCAGGCAGGCGCGAACAAGGACGAGGCCCGCAACGGCGTGGACCGGGGGGTGATCGCCGCGGCCGGAAATCGCCCCGTCATCGAACTTGAAGGTGCGGCAAAACAGCTGGGGCTGTTCGATTCCCTCCCCGAGCGCGAGCAGCGCGATCTCCTGTCGGCCGTGGTCGCGGACGCGAATCGTTCCGATGCCGATCTTGCGGCAAGCTGGCGCAAGGGCGACATGAAGGCCATCGAATCCGAAACGCGCCGCGGGCTGCTGGCCGATCCAGAGCTGCGGGCAGTCCTGTTCGTCGGGCGCAATCGCGACTGGACGGCGCAGATCGCCAATGCCGTCGACAGCGGCAGGCGGCCTTTCGTGGCGGTAGGGGCCGCTCACATGGCGGGGCCGGAAGGCATTCCGGCAATGCTGGCGCAGAAAGGCTATACCGTGACGCGCATCCAGTGATGCAGGCAACGATCCCTGGCCGCAATCGCCGGATGCTTGCCTTTTCCCGCATTTCGCATTAAGGGCGCCCGCTTCCCGTCATGGTCATCCCTGGAGGCGTGGCGGGGCGGTGCGGGCCGGTACGCGGTTCGTATCCGAACATTATCCAGTTTTCGAAAGGCAAGTCCACATGAGCGATACGCTTAACCTGCCGGCCGAGACGCGTGATCGGGCTGGCAAGGGAGCCTCCCGTGCTCTGCGTCGCGATGGCCGCGTCCCCGCCGTTATCTATGGTGGTAACGAAGAACCCCTCGCAATCCACGTCGAGGAAAAGGAGCTGGCTCGCCAGCTTGGAACCGGTCACTTCTTCAACTCGATCATCGAAGTCGAAGTCGGCGGCAAGAAGTTCCGGACGCAGCCCAAGGACGTTGCCTTCCACCCCGTGTCGGATCGTCCGCTTCACGCTGACTTCCTGCGCGTCGTCAAGGGCGCAACCGTTCACGTCAACGTGCCGGTCGTCTTCGCCAACGAAGAAGCCTCGCCGGGCCTGAAGCGCGGCGGCGTGCTGAACGTCGTTCGCCACGACCTCGAACTGGTCTGCGACGCCGAGAAGATCCCGCACGAGATCGTCATCGACGTGACCGGCTTCGACGTGGGCGAATCGATCCACGCCAGCCACGTGAAGCTTCCCGCCGGCGTCGAGAACGCGATCACCGACCGTGACTTCACGATCGCCACGATCGCTGCACCTTCGGCTCTGAAGAGCTCGGAAGGCGACACGACGAAGGAAGGCGAAGGCGAGTAATTTCGCCTCACGCTATCTTCGGATAAAGGAACGGCCTCTCCCGCCCCGGCAAACCGGCGAGCAGGAGGGGCCGTTTCGCGTTCACAATACAGGATTTTTCGTCATGCAGCTCTGGGTTGGCCTCGGCAATCCCGGTCCCCAATATTCGCTGAACCGCCACAACGTGGGCTTCATGGCGATCGATGCGATTTCGGAAGTTCACGGCTTCGGACCGACGCAGAAGAAGTTTCAGGGCTGGCTTCAGGAAGGCCGCATCGGCAGCGAGAAGATCCTGCTGCTCAAGCCCGCAACGTTCATGAACGAAAGCGGCCGCGCCGTTGGCGAAGCCATGCGCTTCTACAAGCTGGCGCTGTCCGACCTCACCGTATTCCACGACGAACTGGATCTGGCGCCCTTCAAGGTCAAGGTGAAGCAAGGCGGCGGCCATGCGGGACACAACGGCCTGCGCTCGATCGACCAGCACCTTGGCCCCGACTTTCGCCGCATCCGGCTGGGCATCGGCCATCCCGGCCACAAGGACCGCGTCCATGGCTACGTTCTGGGCAACTATGCCAAGGCGGACATGGACCCGCTAGCCGACATGCTGGGCGCCGTGGCCGGAGAAGCCGACAGGCTCTCGGCAGGCGACGACGTCCGCTTCATGAACGACGTGGCACTCCGCCAGCAGGACTGATCTGCCGGATTAGCTACCTAATACCGCAAATTAGTGTCGGGTTAGCTTACAAATGCGTCCGTTCGGCGACTTGCGGACAAGCCAGATCCCCGGATTTCCGATGTTGGCACGGCTATTGCTTAGTTGGTTGCGATCCATTCGGAACATGCCCATTCGGCAAACAGGGGAATAGTTATGATCCGCAAGTCCACGCTCGCACTGGCCCTCGCCGCCGGCACCACGCTCGCTTTCGCCACGCCTGCCCAGGCCACCTGGGGTTGGGGCTGGGGTGGCGGCAACAGCGGCTGCGGCTGGGGCAAGAAGAACTGCGGCTCCAGCAGCAGCTCGGGCGGCAACACCTCCACCTCCGGCGGCACGACGACCACTTCGGGTGGGACGACTTCGGGCGGAAATACCAGCACGTCCGGTGGCACCACGACTTCGGGCGGAACCTCGGGCGGTTCGACTTCGGGTGGCAGCACCGCCGTGCCGGAACCCGGCATGCTGGGCATGATGGGCCTTGGCCTGCTCGGCCTGGCCTACGCACGCCGCCGCAAGACCCGCGACTGATCGGGATACGGCGATGGCCCTGAAGTCAGGGCCGGTATTTTTCGAGCCGCTGCCGGTATTTCAACCGGCGGCGGCTTTCGCTTTCTGGAGGTCGCGGGCTATATCGGCATTGCGAGGGTCCGCCTCGGCCGCCGCTTCCAGCAGGCTTCGCGCTCCAGCCAGATCGACACCCAGTTCAAGCCGCACCAATGCCGCCGCGTGCATGTAGGCGGGATTGTCTGCATCCTGCGCCAAGGCCCGGTCGGCATAGGCGATAGCCTCGCGAGGGCGCCCCAGACCGGCCGAAGCCCAGGCGAGACGCCCCAGCACTTCAGCATCCTCCCCTCCGGCAAGCAATCGGGTATAGACCGCGCGCGCCTCGCTCCAGTCCTGTCGATCGAGAGCGGCCTGCCCCTTCTCGATCAGTTCCACGGTCTGCTTCATGCGCCGGGGATCGAGCCGAGCCTTCAAAGCATCGGCCTTCGGATCGCCGGAGGCGCGCGCCGCCTTTTCGGCGATCGCAAGAACCTCGGCAGGCGCGAGAGGACTGGCGCTCAGCGGCTCCAGCGTTCTCCATGCCCCGCTGGCATCGCCGGTCGCCAGCATCGCTTCGCCCAGCATCGCGCGGCAATAGGGGTTGCCCGGGTCCAGCAGTGTCGCCCGGCTGAACAGGACGCGCGCCTGCTCGGCCTGACCGAGCCGCAGCAGAGCTTCTCCATAAGCGAGACCCTGCGGCGATGCAGGATCGAGCCCCGCCTCCTGGCCTTGCAGCGTGAGGCGGATCTTCTCCCAATCGCCCCGCTGCGCCATCAGCCGGATACGCAGATTTTCGACACGGGAATCGGACGGCTTCACCTTGCCCGCCTTGTCGACCAGATCCGCCGCCTCATCGATTTTGCCCTCGGAACCATAGGTCTCGGCCAGCGCCAGCATCGGCTCTATCCGGTTCGGATAGGCAGCGATCGCCCGGCGATAGGCACCGATAGCGCGTTCTGTCTCCCCGCGCGCGGAAGCCAGATCGCCAGAGAGCACGAGAGTGTTGTAGGAGTCCTTCGCAAACATCTGCATTCGCGAGAGAATTTTCTCCGCCAGAGCCAAGTCGCCGTTCCCCAGCGCAAAACGCGCATAGGCGACGGCCAGCGGCAGATTGTCGCCCACACCCATGCCCTGCTCGAAGGCTTGAGCGGCCGCGTTTTTCTCTCCCATGGCAAGATGAGCCTCGCCGCGCAGTCGCCAGGCATCGGTGTCGAAATCGTTTACAATGCGCGCAATCGCGTCCTTCGGACGACCTCGGACAAGCAGAGCGCCCGCCTTCAGCCGGTTCAGCACCTTCCCGTCGCCGCCCGCTGCCGCGAAACGGGACATGGCCCGATCCGCCGCATCCGCATTGCCAAGGGCAATTTCGGCCCTCGCAAGCAATTGCAGCGCATCGAGATTTTCCGGCTCGTTTTCGAGCACTTCGAGCACACTGGAACGCGCGGCCTCATAGTCCTGAGCGCCAATGGCCGTCTGCGCGGCATCGAACGGGGCTGGTCCACGCTCGCCGCAAGCTGAAAGCGCGGCGAATGCCGAAACGATCAGGAAGAGGTTGCCCAAGGCTTTCATCGCGCCGGTCTAGCCAGCAAGCTCTGAAGTTTCCATGAAACGAGCGCGGCAACTGGTAATACCCGCGCAGGGGCGCTAAGGCGCGGCCCATACATTTCTTCCCGGAGTTACACATGGGTTTCCGTTGCGGAATCGTGGGCCTGCCGAACGTCGGCAAGTCGACCTTGTTCAATGCGCTCACCGAAACGCAGGCAGCGCAGGCGGCCAACTATCCTTTCTGCACGATCGAGCCCAACGTCGGTCAGGTCGGCGTGCCCGATCCGCGTCTGGACGAGCTGGCCGAAATCGCCGGTTCGGCCAAGATCATCCCGACGCAGCTGTCCTTCGTCGACATCGCCGGCCTTGTGCGCGGTGCATCGAAGGGTGAAGGCCTGGGCAACCAGTTCCTCGGCAACATTCGCGAAGTGGATGCCATCGTCCACGTCCTGCGCTGCTTCGAGAACGACGACATTCAGCATGTCGACGAGCGCGTCGATCCGATCGCGGATGCCGAGACGGTCGAGACCGAGCTGCTGCTCTCCGACCTCGAAAGCCTCGAAAAGCGCGTTCCCGCCGCCCAGAAGAAGGCCGCGCAGGGCGACAAGGAATCGAAGATCATCGCTTCGGTCCTCGGCCAGGCGCTTGAGCTGCTGCGCGACGGCAAGCCCGCACGCCTGACCCAGCCCAAGGACGACGACGAAGCGCGCGTCTTCACACAGGCCCAGTTGCTGACCGCCAAGCCGGTGCTCTACGTCTGCAACGTCGAGGAAGAAGCTGCCTCCGAGGGCAACGCGTTCTCGGCCCGCGTGTTCGAGAAGGCCAAGGCCGAAGGCGCCACCGCCGTTATCGTTTCCGCCGCGATCGAAGCCGATCTCGTCGGCATGGATACCGAGGAGCGCATGGTGTTCCTGGAGGAAATGGGCCTCCACGAAACCGGCCTCGCCCGGATCATCCGCGCCGGATACGAATTGCTCGGCCTGCTGACCTTCTTCACGGTCGGCCCCAAGGAAGCGCGTGCCTGGACCGTTCACAAGGGCGCCAAGGCACCCGAAGCGGCAGGCGAGATCCACTCCGACATGCAGCGCGGCTTCATCCGTGCCGAAACCATTGCCTATGACGACTACGTCGCGCTGAACGGTGAAGCCGGTGCCAAGGAAGCCGGAAAGCTGCGCCAGGAAGGCAAGGAATACCTGGTGCATGATGGCGATGTCATGCACTTCAAGTTCAACGTCTGATCTTAAGCGTTTGACCTTCAGGCGGCGCAGGATTTTCTTCCTGTGCCGCCACATACTGCCCCATCCTCGAAAGATTCGAGGATAGGACAAGGCCCCTCGTCCGACCCGGCGCATTCCCGGGCCAGTCGGCGCAGCGACTGGCGAGCAGCCTCCAGTTGCGTGATTTCCCTGTCCAGCGCCGCCAATCGCACTTGCGCCATTTCCCGTGCCCTCGGCCGGTCTCCCGTGTGATCAAGGCTGATCAGTTCCGCGATCTCGTCGAGAATGAAGCCTGCGGCCTTGGCGGAGCGAATGAAGCGCAGCCGCCTCACGTCCTCCTCACCATAATGCCGCTGCCCTTTCGCGCCGCCGGTAGCCGCCGGGCGCGGATCGTGCAGCAGACCCTTGCGCTGATAGAAGCGCACCGTCTCGACGCCCACGTCGCCTGAACGGGCCAGTTCGGAAATCGTCAGTGCCATGCTTGACTCCGTACCATGGTACGGAAGGTATAAGCCTTCTCATGACGCAGCAACAGACCTCGAAGCCGACCGCGGTGCTCTATCGCATGGTCATGGACAAGCATTCCTGCCCCTGGGGCGTTAAGTCCAAGTATCTGCTCGAAAAACTGGGCTACAGGGTCGAGGACCATTGGCTCACCACGCGCGCGCAGACGGATGCCTTCAAGGCGGCGAACGATGTCGCCACCACCCCGCAGACCTTTATCGGCGGAGAGCGAATCGGCGGATATACCGACTTGCGTGCCCATGTCGGGCTCAAGGTCCATGATCCCAAAGCCAAGACCTATCGCCCGGTCCTGGCGGTCTTCGCCACAGGGCTCGGCCTTGCCATGGCGGCGAGTTGGGCTGCCTTCGATACACCCTTCACATTGCGCGCGGCAGAGTGGTTCGTCTCGATGACGATGATGCTGCTGGCCATGCTCAAGTTGCAGGATGTCGAGCAGTTCTCGACGATGTTCCTGGGCTACGACCTGCTGGCGAAGCGCTGGGTTCCTTACGCCTATGCCTATCCTTTTCTGGAGTTCGCGGCGGGGGCGCTGATGACAGCACATGCCCTGCCCTGGCTTTCGATCCCGATCGGCCTTGCCATCGGCGGTATCGGCGCGATTTCGGTGTTTTACGCCGTCTATATCCAGAAGCGCGAACTCAAGTGCGCCTGTGTCGGTGGTTCCGGCGCGGTGCCGCTGGGCTTCGTCTCGCTCACGGAAAACCTGTTCATGGTCGCCATGGCCGTCTGGATGCTGGCGCGGATGATATAACGCGACATCGACCTGTCATGATCGCGGCGCTAGAGGCGCTGACATGAAGACATTCGCTCCCCTGCTCGCACCTGTCCTCGGCGCATTGGCGCTGTTCTCTACCCCAACAAGCGCCAAATCCGCCGAGGAAAAGTCCGATCCCGTCGTCATCCTCGTCTCTATCGACGGCTTCCGCGAGGACTACCTCGATCGCGGGATCACCCCCCACCTTTCCGCACTGGCGGCAAGCGGCGTGAGCGCGGCGATGCGCCCCTCGTTTCCGAGCAAGACTTTCCCCAACCACTGGGCCCTGGTGACCGGCAAGGTTCCCGATCGCAACGGCATCATCGCCAACGCTTTCGAAGACCCTGCCCACCCCGGTGAAAAGTTCACGATGGCCAGCGACGAGCCCTATTGGTGGGACGAGGCCGAGCCGATCTGGGTAACCGCCGAAAAGGCCGGTATCCGCACGGCAACGATGTTCTGGCCCGGCTCCAATGTCGCCTGGGGCGGAACGCTGGTGAAGGAGCCCTGGAAAACGATCGAGGGAGGCACCCGCCCGAGCGACTGGCAACAGTTCAACGGCGCTGTTTCACCCTCGCAGCGCGTGGACGCCGTGCTGGACTGGATGCGCCGCCCGGCGGCAAATCGTCCCAGGCTGGTGACGCTCTACTTCGATCAGGTCGATACGGCCGGGCACCGCTACGGCCCCGTCGATGCCCATACCGATGCGGCAATCGCGGACGTGGATGCGGACATCGGCAAGCTCGTTGCCGGTCTTCGCGAACTCGGCCGGGCTACCGATCTGATAGTGGTCGCGGATCACGGCATGGCAGCCGTATCGAGCGAAAGGACCATCGCTCTCGATACCGTTGCGGCGCCGTCGCTCTACAAGCTGGGCGACGCGGGGCCGTTTGCCGCCATCACGCCGACCGACGGCAACGAGCAGGCCCTTGCCGCCGCGCTGCTGAAGCCACACGATCACATGCAGTGCTGGCGCAAGCAGGATATTCCCGCGCGTCTCCATTATGGCAGCAATCCCCGAATCGCGCCGTTCTTCTGTCTGGCGGAAACGGGCTGGCAGATCGCGACCAAACGGCCGGACAAAGCCTCGACGGGCGGCGCCCATGGCTATGACAATGCCGCCCCGGAAATGGCCGCATTGTTCGTGGCTTCCGGGCCGGACTTCATGAAGCGCGGTAAATTGCCGGCGTTCGACAATGTCGATGTCGCCCCGCTGCTTCGCGGCTTGCTGGGCCTGCCGCAATCGAGCGATAGCGACGGAAACGACGCCCCCTTCCGCGACGTGATGAAGCACCCGCGAAAGGACTGAACGCCGTCAGCGCTGGCAGGAAATCTCGCCTTCGGCCATGAAGGCGACCCGCTCCTGGGCATCGTGAAGGATGAGCTTGGCCGGCCAGTTCAGAGTGTCCGAGCCGCCGCCCCGGTCTGCCAGGCTGACCAGATCGACCCAGCTTGCCAGACCGACATAAGTGGAGCGCGCGTTGCCAGGCAATTGCGCGCTCTCCATTTTCGCGGCGTAACGCTTGAGATCGCCGCCGATCCGCATGAACCCCTCATCGGGATTGGCGATGAAGATCGGATCCTTCTCGCCCGGTTTGCGAAACGCGCAGCCCGGCTTGTCCAGCCCGTAGCGGGCAATGTCGATCTCGGTAATGGCATGGGGAATGATCGGCTTGAACGGCTCCTTGCTCATTCGCTCGACCATGGCGATGTCATGCGCGTCCTCGACCGCCTTGCCTTGCGGATCCTCCTGCCCGCATGCCGAGATCAGGAGGAAAGGCGCCAGGGCAAGGATCGGTTTTCGCATCATTTTCGCCCGAACAGTTTCTCGATATCGTGGTGTGCCAGCTTAACCCACGTCGGGCGTCCATGGTTGCATTGCCCGGAACGCGGCGTGCGCTCCATTTCGCGAAGAAGCGCGTTCATTTCGGCGACTGAAAGCGAGCGGCCAGCCCGCACCGATCCGTGGCAGGCCATTGTCGCCAGTACCAGATCGAGCTTTTCGCCGAGCAGCAGGGCATCGCCGTTGCGCGCCAGATCGTCCGCGATGTCGCGGACCAATGCGTGAACATCCGACTTGCCGAGGACGGAGGGTATGGCCCTGACCAGCATGGCGGAAGGCCCGAAACGTTCGAGTACCAATCCGAAACGCGCCAGATCGGCAGTCTTTTCCTCTAGCGCATCGCAAGCCGCTTCCTCCAGTTCCACAACTTCGGGCAGCAGCAATGCTTGCGACCGGGCCATTGCATCCTCCGCCCCGGCCGCCTTGAGACGTTCCAGCACGAGGCGCTCGTGCGCGGCATGCTGGTCCACGATCACCAGGCCGTCGTCAGCTTCGGCTACGATATAAGTGCCTGCAACCTGCCCGCGCGCGACACCCAGGGGATATTGCAGCGCTTCCTCGGGTTCCTCCGGCGCGGGTTCGGCGCGGCCGGACGGCTGCGCCATGACTTCTTCCTCGTAGGAGCGCCAGACGGTGCCCGCCTCCGATACCCGGCTTGGCGCAGGGCGGAAGTCGCTGCGGGAAGGCGCGGAATATTCGCGGGCGAACAGCGATCCTATTGCAGGGGCCGGGGCGGGCGCCACGGGCTCAACCTGCCACATGTTCATCGCTGCTGCAGCGGCAGGCTGCGCGCTCCTTTGCCCCGAAGACTCGAGCGCATGGCGCAGTGCGCCGACCAGGAAGCCGCGAATGAAGGCCGGGTCGCGGAACCGCACTTCGGTCTTGGCGGGATGGACGTTGACGTCCACTTCCTCGGGCGGAATTTCGAGGAAAAGGGCCAGCACGGCATGGCGATCGCGCGCAAGCATGTCCGAATAGGCGCCGCGCACGGCCCCAACCAGCAGGCGATCCTTCACCGGGCGGCCGTTGACGAAAAGATACTGATGATCGGCCACGCCGCGATTGTAGGTCGGCAGTCCGGCCACGCCGGTAAGCCGCGCACTGCCCCGCTCGGCATCGATCAACACGCCGTCTTCCGCCAGTTCGCGCGCGACGAGGCGGGCCACACGCGATGCGAGTTCCTCGCGCGGCTGGACCGAGACGACGCGCCGTCCGTCGTGTTCCATCACGAAGCCGATGTCGGGCCGGGCCATCGCCAGTCGCCGCACCACGTCCTGGCAGGCCGCATATTCCGACCGCGCCGAACGCAGGAACTTGCGCCGCGCCGGGACTTTGCCGAAGAGATCCTCGACCCGGATCCGCGTCCCCGGCGGCAGAGCCGCAGGTCCGTCCGCCGCGACGACACCGTGATCGACCACCCTCTTCCAGCCTTCCGCCGAATCGTGCGGACGGCTTTCGATCGTCAACCGCGCGACGGAACCGATCGAAGGCAGGGCCTCGCCGCGAAAGCCCAGGGTCGCCACGAGTTCGATATGCTCGTCCGGCAGCTTCGAGGTGGCGTGACGCTCCAGCGCCAGGGCGATCTGGTCCGGCACCATGCCGCAGCCGTCATCGGTCACTTCGATCAGGTCGAGCCCGCCCGAGGCGATACGCACGGTGATCTGCGTCGATCCCGCATCTATCGCATTTTCCACCAGTTCCTTCAGCGCGGAAGCCGGTCTTTCCACCACCTCGCCTGCCGCGATGCGGTTGACGAGATGTTCGGGAAGACGGCGGATCGTAGGCATTCGGCTGGACTTTCGCAGGCAAGGGAGACTTACGCGGGCAGCGCACAATCATGGCGCGCCATTGCGGGGCCATTCGGCCGCCATGGGCGCAAGGCAGGTATGGCGCCCCGATCTCGAACTGTTCCAAACACTAGCGATGAACCGGATGGAATTCGAGACGGGCTTCTGACGATTCCCCCATGAAATCGACACAAATTTTTGGCGTTTCGCGAATCGATGGGCTAAGGGGTCCCCTTCCATGCCAACCTGCCCTTCGCGCCATGGGGATTCCCTTTGGCAAGCGCTGGGAAAGACAACGGATTACTGATGGCCTCGCCCTTCTCGCGATTCTTCAAACTCGGCTCACAGAACATGGCGATCGACCTTGGGACCGCCAATACGCTCGTCTACGTTCAGGACCGCGGAATCGTGCTGAACGAACCCTCGGTGGTGGCGATCGAGACGCTGAACGGCGTCAAGAAGGTCAAGGCCGTCGGCGACGACGCCAAGATGATGATGGGCAAGACGCCCGACAACATCGAAGCGATCCGCCCCCTGCGCGACGGCGTGATTGCCGACATCGAAATCGCGGAAGAGATGATCAAGCACTTCATCCGCAAGGTGCATGGCAAGAAGAACCTGTTCCGTTACCCGGAAATCGTGATCTGCGTGCCCTCGGGCTCCACCTCGGTCGAACGCCGCGCCATCCGTGACGCCGCTTCGAACGCGGGTGCCAGCCAGGTCTACCTGATTCTCGAACCGATGGCCGCAGCGATCGGCGCCGACATGCCCGTCACCGAGCCGGTCGGCTCGATGGTGGTCGACATCGGCGGCGGCACCACCGAAGTCGCGGTGCTGTCGCTGCGCGGCCTTGCCTACACCACTTCGGTGCGCGTCGGCGGTGACAAGATGGACGAATCGATCGTCTCCTATGTGCGTCGCCACCACAACCTGCTGATCGGCGATGCCACGGCGGAACGCATCAAGAAGGACTACGGCATCGCCGTCATGCCGGCCGACGGCATCGGCGAGACGATCCACATCAAGGGCCGCGACCTCGTGAACGGCGTGCCCAAGGAAATCACCATCACCCAGGCGAACGTCGCCGAGGCGCTGGCGGAACCGATCGGCGCCATCGTCGAGGGCGTGCGCATCGCGCTTGAGAACACCGCACCGGAACTGGCCGCCGACATCGTCGACCAGGGCATCGTGCTGACCGGCGGCGGCGCGCTGATCCAGGGTCTGGACGACTACCTTCGCGAGGAAACCGGCCTGCCCGTCAGCGTCGCCGAAGACCCGCTCTCCTGCGTGGCGCTCGGCACTGGCCGCGCGATGGAAGATCCGGTCTATCGCGGCGTGCTGATGTCTGCCTGATTTTCGCGCCGGATGGCCGGAGCATGGGCTCCGGTCATCCGGCCTGCTTGCCCGGCGACGCGATCGCCGGTGTTTTTGACGGTCGAGCGGCAGCCCAGCCACGGCACCGCATCTACGAAGGAGTGCATGGCGCATGGCGCCGCCAGCAAACAGGCGCTCCAGCTATTCGCGCCGGGCGCAGTACACCACGTTCATCAGCTATACCGCAGGCGTTCTCGGCGCCGCGGTCGGGTTGGCGCTCGTCATCATCTCGCTCGTCAATCCCGGTTTCTTTTCCACCCTTCGCGGGCTGGCTGACGACGCGACCGAACCGGCCGCGCAAGTCTCCGCGAGTGGACGCGACATGGGACGCGATGCCTGGGCCAATCTTTCCGGCTTCTTCCATACCGGAAGCGAGCACGCGCGCATCTCGCGCGAACTTGCGGAAGCGAAAGTCCGCCTCGTCGAGGCGCGCGCCGCCATGGCGGAGAACAAGCGGCTGAAGGACCTCATGGGCCTGTCCGAACAGGACGGGGGCGCGGTGACTTATGCCCGCCTCACCGCGTCCACCAGCGCCAGTTCGCGCCGCTATGCCACGCTGGGCGCCGGCCGGGACCGCAATGTCGCCCCCGGCATGCCGGTGCGGTCGCAGATGGGCCTTGTCGGCCGCGTCATGGAAGTCGGCGCATCGAGCGCGCGCGTGCTGCTGGTTACCGACAGCGAAAGCCTGGTCCCGGTGCGCCGGGCCGCCGATGGCGTGCCGGCCTTCGCGCAGGGCAACGGCGACGGCACCCTGCGCATCCGGCTGATCAACCTCGGCATCAATCCGCTGCGCAAGGGCGACGTGCTGGTGACCTCGGGATCGGGCGGCCTCTATAGACCCGGCACGCCCATGGCCATCGTCACCGACCTGATCCGCGACGGCGCCATCGCCCGCGTGCTCAGCAATCCTTCGGATACCGACTACGTCATGGTCGAGAAAAGCTGGGCGCCCCCGCCGCCGCCTCCACCCGCGACCGATAGCACGACCAAGAAGCGCTGATGTTCCAACGCAGCGCCTCACGATCCTCTTCCGGGCAACGCATCAACCACGCCCCCTCGCGCTTTCTCGCCAGGGGGTTCCCGTGGCTGACGATCATGCTGGGATCGATAGTGCCGGGCTGGTTCCTGGTCGCTTCGGCGCCGGTCATGCCGCCGATCGGGTTCCTCATCTATCTCGGCTGGCGGCAGCTTCGCCCCGGTCTCCTGCCGATCTGGGCCGGACTGCCGCTGGGCATGTTCGACGATCTGTTCTCCGGCCAGCCCTTCGGCTGTGCGGTCCTGCTCTGGTCGCTGACCGCGATCGCGCTGGAAATCGTGGAACTTCGCCTGCCCTGGCGCAATTTCGTTACGGAATGGCTCATGGCAATGGGCCTCATCGTCGCTTATATAGTCCTGTGCCTCGCCTTGGCGAACATCGCGGGCGCATCGTCTCCCATTCGTGTCATCGTGCCGCAGGTCATTATTTCCGTGCTTTCCTACCCGCTTGTCGGTCGAGTTGTCGCCCTGTTCGATCGGATTCGCCTCGCGCCGATCGTGCTGCTGCGATGAAGATCAGCTTCAAGCGGTTCTTCCCGCAACGCCACGTCAGCGCCGGTACGCTTCGCAACAGCTTCGACCGGCGCAGTATCGTCGTCGGGTCTATTCAGGGCGGAGTCGGCGTGCTTCTCGCTGCCCGTCTAGGCTATCTCTCGATCGCCCAGAACGCGAAGTACGAGCTTCAGGCCGAAAGCAACCGCGTCAATCTCTCGCTGATTCCGCCCCGTCGCGGCTGGATCATGGACCGCAACGGCACGCCGCTCGCTTCGAACCGGGCGGATTTCCGCGTCGATCTCATTCCCGAGCGCGTTCAGGATCCCGCCCATACGATCCAGACGCTGGGCAAGCTGCTCAGCCTCTCCCCGATCGCAATGCAGGACCTGGAGGACAAGCTGGAGCGCGCGCGGCGCTTCGCCCCTGTGGAAGTGGCCAGCGGTCTCGACTGGGATACTTTCGCCGCCGTCAGCGTGCGTCTGCCGGATCTGCCCGGCGTGGTCACGCAGCGCGGCTTCTCGCGCTTCTATCCGCTCGGTCCCTCGGTGGGCCACCTGATCGGCTATGTCGGCCCGGCCTCGGCCGAGGAATACGAGAAGGACCGTGACCCCGTCCTGATCACGCCCGGCTACAAGGTCGGCAAGGACGCGCTGGAAAAGTTCTACGAGAAGGACCTGCGCGGAAAACCCGGCGCCCGGCGCGTCGAAGTGACCGCCTCGGGCCGCATCGTGCGCGACCTCGACACGCGCGAGGACGTTCCCGGCAAGACTCTCAAGCTCACCATCGACGCGGGCATCCAGGAATATGCCTCGCGGCGTATCGGCCCCGAATCGGCAGCCGTCGTGGTGATGGACTGCCAGACGGGCGACATCCTGGCGATGTGCTCGATGCCCAGCTTCGATCCGAACAGCTTCTCGGACGGCATCGGCCGTCTCGAATGGAAGATGCTGTCGGACGACGACCACGTGCCCCTGCGCAACAAGGTCCTGCGCGGGCTCTATCCGCCCGGATCGACCGTGAAGCCGATGGTCGCGCTGTCCTTCATGGAAGCGGGTCTGGACCCCAACGAATCGGTATTCTGCGGCGGCGGCCTGCGGGTCGGCAACCGCGTGTTCCACTGCTGGAACCGGCGCGGCCATGGCTCGGTCAACATGGCCAAGGGCATCTACCAGAGCTGCGACGTCTACTTCTACCACTTCGCCCAGCGCATCGGCATGGATCCGATCGCGGCCATGGCCGGACGTCTGGGCCTGGGCAAGGACTTCCCGCTGCCGGTTTCCGGTCAGTCCTACGGAACCGTGCCCAACCCGGCCTGGAAGCTGAAGAAGTACGGCAAGGAATGGCAGACTTTCGACACGGTCAACGCCACGATCGGTCAGGGCTACTTCCTGGTAAACCCGCTGCAACAGGCAGTTCAAGTTTCACGTATCGCCAGTGGCCGTATCATCATGCCGCGTCTGGTACATGGCCATGAGCATGAAGTTGCGCCTTCGCTGGGCATCCCTTCAGATCACCTTGCCTACATCCATCAAGCGATGTCCGATGTGGCCAACGGACCAGGATCCGCGAGACACGCTGCTCTGCCATTCCCCGACATCAAGCTCGCTGGAAAGACCGGGACTGCGCAAGTCGTCGGCCTCAACATCGGCAGCGGCAAGGGCGGCTTATGGAAGCACCGCGACCATGGGCATTTCATCTGTTTCGCTCCGTTCGATAACCCGCGCTACGCATGCGCGGTTGTCTGTGAACACGGCGGCGGTTCTCCATCAGCCTATCCCATCGCCCGCGACGTGCTCACCTACATCTTCGACAAGCAGAAGGGCATGGATGTCCTCACCGAGCTTGAGAAGAAGTGGGGCGGCACGCCCAAGGAGCGTCTCGACGCCCGTTATCGCACCTATTCAGCGCAATATGGCGTAGGCGCGCCCGCCGTCTCGGCCGAGGAAGAGAATCGCAAGCTGCAAGGCGCCGATACGCCGCAGGACCCGAGCCAGCCCATCGTCCGCGATGCCGCCTCGCCCGCGCCAGAGCCCGATCCGGCCGACCAGCCCCCTGCCGCCGCAGCGACGCCCTCTCCTTCTCCCACGCCGACCGCGCCTGCGCCGGGCAATACCGGAGGGAACACGCCATGATCAGCCGGTCCATCGTTCCCGATGCCATCGCCCGCCAGCCCTGGCACATGCTGATACCGCTAATGAGCCTCGTCAGCCTGGGCGCGGCAGTGCTCTATTCGGCCGCAGGGGGCAACCTCCAGCCCTACGCGCTCAGCCATGTGATGCGCTTCCTGATCTTCCTGTGCATGGCTATCGTCATTTCCCGGTTCAGCCGCGATTTCTTCCGCATGGCCGCTTATCCGGTCTACGGCGCCATCGTCGTTCTCCTGGTGCTGGTGGAAGCCATCGGCGCCGTGGGCGGCGGCAGCCAGCGCTGGCTCAACCTCGGATTCATGACGCTGCAACCGTCCGAGCTTATGAAGCCTGCCATCGTCCTCGTGCTGGCCCGCTTCTATGAGACCCTGCCCCATGCCATGACCGCCAGTTGGCGCGGACTGGTGCCTGCCGGGGTACTGATCGGCATTCCCGCACTTTTCGTCATGATCCAGCCCGACCTCGGCACGGCTCTGGCAATCTGCTTCGGCGGAGCGGTGACCATGTTCCTGGCGGGCCTGCCGCTGTCATGGTTCATCGGCGCCGGGGCGACCGCCGCTGTCGTGGCGCCGATCGCCTTCTTCACCCTGCTCCATGACTATCAGCGCAACCGCGTCCTCGTGTTCCTCGATCCCGAAAGCGATCCGCTGGGAACCGGCTATCACATCACCCAGTCGAAAATCGCGATCGGTTCGGGTGGTTTCCTTGGCAAGGGATTCGGCAACGGTTCGCAGAGCCACCTGCAATATCTTCCCGAATCGCATACGGACTTCGTGTTCGCGACGATGGCCGAGGAATGGGGCATGCTGGGCGGCCTGTTCGTGCTGTTCGTCTTCGCGATCGTCCTGTCCTGGGGGCTGCGCGTGGCACGGCGCGCACCGGATCGCTTCTCCAGCCTGCTCGCCGCCGGCATGAGCGCGACGATCTTCTTCTACGTCGCGATCAACCTGATGATGGTCATGGGCCTCGCCCCGGTCGTCGGCATTCCCCTGCCCTTCATGAGCCACGGCGGCACCTCGATGCTGACCAACATGATCTGCGTGGGGACCCTGATGGCGGTAAACCGTTGGAATCGCCGTCCGGGATCGATCTCGTAAAATAATCGAAATTTCCTCTTCCCATCCTGAAAACAGCCGCTATAGGGGCCTCTCCGCCGCCGGGGAGGTCCACCAAAGACTTTCCGAAACGGCAGCCCAGGTCAGGGCAGTGTGGACGCATAGCTCAGTTGGTAGAGCAGCTGACTCTTAATCAGCGGGTCCTTGGTTCGAGCCCAAGTGCGTCCACCACCTTCCCCTTTGAAACATGATATGCCCTGCTAGGCGTCCTGCGTCGCAGGCGGCTATCCTGCCATGCCGGGACCTCCTATCCCGGACCTCCGATGCCGGGCATCGCGCGCCGCATGACGGGAATGCCGTAAAGGCTCGCGATTCCGTCGATCTGCTCCTTGCCCAGCGGGGTGAGGAATTCCAGGCCGACGCGGTCTTCCTGGCTCCAGCGCACTTCCGCCTCGATCGCCTTCAGGTTCGCAATGCGCAGTGCCACGCGCTGATTCGGCTCGAAATTCTCTGTGCTGCCGACGATGCAGCAGCCGCCCTGGGAAATGTCGGAAAGCTCCACGCCGAAGACATGCCAGCTCGACTTCCGGCAGCGCGCCTCCAGCAGCACGACATGGCGCGGATTGATCCTGCCGCAATCGTCTCGCACCTGCACTGCCTGCCCCTTTCGCCTGTAGAGGCGCAGAGGCCTAGCAGAGAGTGGTAAACCCGAGGTTGCCCTCCGACGCGAAATTCACGGCGAGGCATTCTCCGCAGGAGGAGTGCCCGTACCGGAGATCTGCGCATCTATCGCCTTGGCGCGCTGCTCGATCTTCTCGCTGGCCGCATCGTAGCGCTCTTCGAAGCTCGGCTCCTTGTGGCAGGCGGACAATGCCGCCGCGCCTGCCAACACGAAGAAAGCCCGCCTCATCACCCGAAGCATCAGTAGTCCTTCTTGATCCGCACGTTCAGGCTGTTGACGCCCGAGCCGCCCGCCTGGCTGAGAACGGAAAGCCACTTGGTCACGCTCACTTCGAGCTGCGTCGCGGTGAAGCCGCGCGCGTCGGTGATGAGTTCGACGTAGATGTCGTCCGTCAGGTACTGGCCCGCCGCAAGCGCCGTGCCGCGTCCGCTCGCCTCGTCGGGACTGAGGATGCGCAGGCGATCAATGCCCGCCGCTGAGCGCAGCTTGCCGAGCGGGTTGATGCCGCCGCCCGTCGCACGCAGCGAATTGAGCGAGGTCGCCAGCTGAACCGCCTGGATCGCCGACAAGTTCTCGATCGAACTGCCGAAGAGGATGCGTGAGAGCACTTCATCCTGCGGCAGGCTCGGATCCGAACTGAACTCGATCTGCGGGTTGTAGGCACGGCCGGTGACGGCAACGGTCACATCCACGTCGTCGATCGTCTCGGTCGCGGTGATGGCCACGGTCGGATCGATGGTCTGGCCGCCGTTGAAGGAGATCAGGCCGTCCGACAGCTCGAACGATCGTCCGGCAAAGCCCAGGGTGCCGCGCACCAGCTTGACCTCACCGGCCATGCTGGGCGCCGAACTCGTTCCGCTGAGGCGGAAATCGGCACTCCATTCCGATTCGAGGCCCATGCCCGAGACATAGAGCTTTTCGGGCGCCCGCAAGTGAAGGTCCAGCCTCACCGACGAGAAGGCGCTGGTGATCTGCGTTGCCGGTTCGTCGCCGGTCACGCGGGTCGGGCCGGAGCGCGGCTTGAAGCGCACCCCGGTAAGCTGGGGCACGTCCACGGCGCCCTGCCGGACGATCTCGTAGCGGGTTTCCGGCAGGCGCAGGTTCCCGGAAAGAAGCGGCGTCTCACCGGCCTTCTTGCTGAGATTGAGCGTTCCCGTCGCGCTGGCGGAGAGCGAGTTGCTGCGCGCCAGTCGGGCATTGTCGAGCTTGACGTTGAGGTCCATCGGATAGCCGGCATCGGCGGCCAGGCTGAGCCGTCCATTCGCGCTGACCGTGCCGCTTCCGGCATTGGCATTGAGCGATGTAAGCTCGAACGAGTTGCCGCTGAACTTGCCGTCGAGCGTCATGTTGCTGAGGCGGGTGCCATAGGCCTGATACTCGTAAGTCAGGTCCTTGCCCTTCACCAGGCCGGTGATGCACGGGTCCGAAAGACGGCAGGAGAAGTCCGCAGCAAGACCGACCGAACCGGTGAGCGTCTGCCCCGGCTGTCCTGCGAAGGAAAACAGCGTGTCAGCCGGGCCGTTGTAGCGGATCCCACCGCCCAGCGGCGCCTGCATGAGGCGGGTCATCCACGCGCCCTCGCCCGGCGGCAGGGGACGCAGGCTGGCGACCAGCCTGCCGATCACGCTGCCCTGCTTGCGGAACACGGCACGTGCTTCGCCCCCATCGGGAAGCAGCTTGCCGACGAAGTTGATATCGACCGGCTGGCTTACCGTGCTGGAACTGGTGCGGGTGAAGTTCACAAGGCTCATGCGGGCATCGGCGCGCGGGAAAGCGGCCGCGTCCGTCTGTTCGAAGTCGAAGCTGCCGCTCGCCTTTCCGCCCAGGCCGTAGCCCGACACGAAAGCATTCACGAGCGCGACGTCCACATTCTCGAGCCGGCTCTGGATCTTCATCCCGGCGCCGTAGCTTCCGGCGATCTTGGCCGTGCCGGATCCGAAAGTGATGGTGGTCGGCAGAAGCTCGTAACCGCCTTCCTTTGGCACGATCCGCGCAGGTGACTGCGTCTTGAGCGAAAGCCCGCGAACGCGGCCCTGCAAGGCGACCCGCCAGACTTCCGGCGTGAGATCGGCATTGAGGCCTACGCGGAACGGCACGCCGCTGACGCCTTCGATCAGGCCCTTGGCCTTGCCCCGGCCATCGCGATAATCCACCAGCACGCGCGCTGCCGCGATATCCACTGCCCCGAAGGACGTTCCCGCCAGCTGGGCGTCGGCAACCACGCTGGGCTTGTCGTAGAGCACCGCGCGGCCGTCGATGATGGCCGAGCCGATCGTCAGCTTGGCCGGACCGGGGAACACCGCGTCCTTGCCTCGCAAGTTGAAGTCCACGGCCTGGTACTTGCCCTCGGCATCGAGCCGCAGCGCACCACCGATGCCATTGCCGTTGGCGGTCAGTTGCCCGGCGAACGGCCCCGCCTTGGTCTGGACCAGACGACCCGCGAAATCGACGCCCGAGAGATTGGCGCTGTTGATGTCCACCGACATCTGATTGCCCAGCCCCAGCGACACGTCGGCCTTGAGCGGGCCGTAGTCGGTGTCGCTGGTCAGGTCGAAGCGGTAGCCGCCCCTTATCCCGGTGATCCGCGCGTCAAGGTTCGCAAGGCCGATCCCGAAGCCGGGACGCTCGGCGGTGACATGGGCGTCGGGATTAGCGATCGTGCCGGTCACGCGCACGCCGATGGCGCCGTAGCGATTGGAACTTCCGCGTGCTGCAAGGGAGATGCGGCCATTGGGAGACCAACTCCCCTGCCCGCCGCTGACCTTGAGGTCGGGCGCGTTCAGTTGCAGCGAGGAGAACCGCACGCCCCCGTCGGAACCATAGCGGACCCGCGACGACGCCGCGAAATTGCCGCCCAGGTAAGTCTGGAGGCTCTCGTTGAGCAGCCTGGTGGAGCGCGCGCGCACCGTACCTTCCAGGGCGAAGCCATTACCTTCGCTCTTCAGGTCCATATTGGTGCGAATATTGAAGATGCCGACGCTATCGAGCCGGTAATTGTCGATCTTGCCATCGACAGCGCCGGTATAAAGTCCCTTGCTCAGATCGGCGACAAGGATCAGCCCGGCATCGATGCGATCCGAACGCAGCCGCATATTGTCGGAAAGAATGCGGGTTCCATCAATGGCCAGGTCGCCGTCCAGACGGACATTGTCCAGCCGCCCGCCTGCGACCGTGTCTAGGCCGGTGATGCGCTGGACGCGTGCGCTGACCGGGATCAGGATCTTGTCCGCATCGACCCGCGCCGCGCCGCTGGCGCTCAGGCGTTCCAGCCCCATGTCGTTCATCACCACGCGCGCGGCATTGATCCGATAGGCGACCTTCGGCGTCGTGAAGGCGCCGTCGAGGGCAAGGGAAGCGGTCAGGCCGGAACCGCTGAGGTTCGGCGCGATGGCGGCGGGCTTCAGCAATGCGAAGTCGAGCTTGAAATCCTCGAAGCTGTTGGCCGAAAGATCGACGATGCCGTCCGGGGTGAGCGTGAAGGCATCGCTCCAGATCCGTCCGGTCACCTGCGCACGCCGCTTGTCGAGCGCCGCCTTGATGTCGAGGTTGGTGATCGGCCCCAGCAGGCTCGCCGTGGGTCCGGTCATGAGGCGCGCCACCTGGGTGGGGCCCTTGATCATGAAAGTTCCGTCGCGCGCGGCAAGATCCAGCTTGGCCAGTTCGCCGCCGCCAAGGCTGGCGTCCAGCTTGCCGTTCCATGCCTTCCAGTCGCCCTTGCCGCCCAGCTTGAGCTTGAGCGGCTGCTTGAGCCCGCCAAGCGCGGCGATCACGCCGCCGGTCGGCGCGTCGAGATCGACATCGATGGCGAGGCGATTTCGGGAAGGCACGGCATCGAGCAGGAGGTTGAAGCGATCTCCGCCTTCCTTGCCCTCGATAGCGATCGTACCGCCCTTTGCGGCGACTTGCGCGCGGCCGTCGGAGATGTGCGCGCTACCGTCTATCGTGACGATGCGGCGATTGCCGGAAACGGGCGGCTCGGAGATGAAACGGTCGATCCGCAGTTCGCCCACGTCGATGTCGATATCCGGCAGGAGCGGTGCATCGCTGGGCGGTGTCGGCTTGAACTTCGGCACCCGGCGCAGGATCATCCGCTGGGCGGTGGCGCTGCGCACATCGACATGGTTGCTGAGATAGGCGAAGGGCCGCCAATCGACGTCGATTTCCGGCGAGAACAGGAACTCACCCTGAGGATCGCTGACCGAGAGGTCGCGAAGGGTCATCTTGTTGTACAGCGAGCCTTCGATGCGGCCCACCTTGATCCGCATGCCGTTCTCGAACTGCAATCCGGCGATCTGTTCGGCCACGAAGCGGTGGCCCGGCCCGGTATCGATACCGAAGATCACCGCGGCAACCAAGATGACGGCGCCGAGCACGAGGCCCACCACCGTCTTGAGCGCACGTATGCGGGCACGCCGCCAGAGCGAGGGTTTTGACTTTTGCGCGCCGGTTTCGGCGGTTTCAGGCTCGTCGGCCGGGATCATGGTGTCATCGTCCGACATCAGAAGGCCTGTCCGATCGAAACATAGAGATTGAAGCGCGATTCACCCGGCTGGCGATTGACCGGCGTGGCGATGTCGAGGCGAACAGGGCCGAAATTGGTGTAGAAACGGCCGCCGATACCGACGCCGTAACGCAAGTTGTTGAACTGCGGCATCGTCTCCCGATAGGCCTGTCCAGCATCGACAAACGCCACGACGCCGTAGTTACCGAAGCGATAGCGTGCCTCTACCGAGCCTTCGTTGAGGCTGCGCCCGCCGACGGCCGTGCCGTCCGGTGCCTGTTCGCCTAGCGCCTGGTACGAGTAGCCGCGCACCGAGCCGCCGCCGCCCGCATAGAGGCGGCGCGAAGGCGCGATGTCGAACAGGCCCGCGCCCTGGATCGTGCCGAAGCGGACCCGCCCGGCGAGAACGAGACCGTCCGAAACCGGATAATAGGCCGATGCATCGATGCGCGCGCGGACATAAGGATCGAATCCGTTGCGAACGGTGGCTTCCGGCTGGATCAGCGTGGTCAGGCGGTAACCCTTGGTGGGATCGAGCAGGCTGTCGGTCTGATCGAGGCCGATCTGGCCATTGACGCCCGCCACGTAATAGAGCTTGCGGTCGCGGTCGCCGGTCGTGCGGTTGTAGTCGGTTTCCGCCGTGGCCAGCATTTCGACGCCGAAGGCATAAGTATACTTCTTTTGCCAGATCGGGGTGGAATCGCGAGCGACGCGCGCGGCTATGCGGCCGGTATAGGCGCTGTAGGCATCGTAATCGTTGTGGAACGCCTCGGCCACGACCTCGAAAGTCCGGTCGCGCTTGCCGGCATTGGAGCGGCGGAACGTGACGCCGGCACCCTGTTGCCGCGTACCGGCGATAGCCTTGGCGATCAGCGCACCTTCCGGCGGCCACATGTTGCGATGGGTCCAGGTCGCCTGCGCGGTAACGCCCTCGCCCGTGGCATAGCCCACGGACCCTGCGATTGTGCGCGGCGGCCCTGCGTCCTGCTGCACGTGCAGCGTGACATATTCGGTATCGTCCGGTGCGGCTTCGCCGGTCTTGCGCGGTTCGACGGCGACGGTGGAGAACAGGCTCGTGGCGACGAGCGCCTTGCGCAGATCGTCCACCTTGCGGCTGTCGTAGAGATCGCCCCGCTTGAAACGGGCCAGAACGCCAATGTGCTCGGCGTCGAAAGCCTGGTCTCCGGCGGTGCTGAAACCGCCGAACCGGCTTCGCGGCCCCACATCCACGGGAAGAGTGTAGACGCCTTCGCCGCTATCCTCGTCCAGCAGGATGTCGCGATCGCCGACTTTGGCGAAAGCGTAGCCGTTCTCGGGAAGAGCCAGCGCGACTTGCGCCTCGGCGCCCTGAACGCGCTCGGCAATGATCGGCTCTCCGACCTTGAGCGACAGGTTCCTGGCGATGAGATCGGACGGAACGGTGGGATCGGCCTTCACCACGATGTCGGAGAAGGAATAGCGCTTGCCGGGCACGACCTTGATCACCGCGACAAGCGGAGCGCCTTCGCTCCCTTCGGGCGCCCGCTCCACGCGGGTGGTGACGATGGGCGAGTACCAGCCTTCGGATGCCAGCACCGTCTGCATCAGGGTGGCGTCTTCGCTCAGGCGGGCGTTGACCATGGCAAGGTTCGCGGCTTTCCCGTCCCCTTTCTTCAGCGCCGAGTGAGAGCGGAATTCGCTCTTCAGATCCGTTCCGGTATCGTCGTCGGCGCCATCGAGCCCGTCGATGCGGGTCTGATAGGCGATCTCGACATCCTTTTCATCGTCCTTTTTCTGCTCCGCGAACTGGACCGGGGTGACTTCGAACTGGTCGATCGACGGCAGCGGTGCGTTCAGTTCCGCATCGCGCACCGGGGCATCGCCTACCGCTTCGTTCGTATCGCCATCCGACAGCGCCGGATCCCCCAGGGGCGCGGCCTGCCCTTCAGCCGGTTTGGGATCCGTCTGCCCGCTCGCCATACGGCGCTCGAAGTCCTCGATGGATTCGAGCGGCTTGCCGATCTCGGGATCATCCTGCGAATCGAGTGCGGGAATGGCCCTGTTGAACTCGTCGTCGGGAATGACCGGCTTCACTTCGGGCAAGACGACATCGGCAGGCGGTGCCGGAACGACGAGTTTGCCCGCCTGAACCGGGTCGCTCCCGGTTTCCGCAGCGGAAGCATCCGCATCCGATGCAGGCTGGTTGGTTGATGTCTGGCCACTCGATGTCTGGCCGGTCGGAGCGGCCTGCACCGATGTCTGCGCGTCCTTGTCCTGCGCATGGGCAGGTGCGGAAGTACAGGCCAGCAGTATGGAAAGAGTGGCAAGTCCCGCACCGTCGCGCAGCGAAAGGGAACAAGCCGGCTTCTGATCGATTAGCCAAGGCATGAGCAGCGCGATGTAAACCCCCTGTCGAGAATGGGCAACAGGCCCCCTCGCGGAATACCCTATCGCATTGCAACAGCGAAAGTTCCCTGCCGCAAGTGGGTAAGCGATGAAATCCGACGAAGGAACAGCGACGTCAACCGCCAAGGACGAGATGTCTACACAGTCCGTGCCAAATCAGCCCGGAACGGACGCAAATGCGCCCTGGAATATCCCCGGCCGTGCCTGGTGGAAGATCCTGAAGCGCGTCTACGTGATGAGCGGCTTCCACGAACTGGGCCTGCTGGCGGGCGGCCTCGCGTTCTACTGCTTCCTCGCGCTGACACCGTTGATCGGCGCCACCGTGATGATCTACGGCCTGATCGGCAATGTGGAATCGGTCCATTCGCAGATGCAGAGCATCGTCGAAGTGGTCCCACCCGAAGTCGCGCGGATGCTGGAACAGCAATTGCTCCAGATCGTCACCACCAGTCGCGGCGTTACCGGTTTCGCGCTGCTGATCGCCCTGTTCTTCGCGATCTTCGGTGGCATGCGTGCCGCCAACGGCATGATGAGCGCGCTCAACATCATCAATGAGGAGCGCGAGACCCGCGGCACCATCGCGCTTACCCTGCGCGCCGTGGGGCTTACCGTTTCCGCCGTGCTCATCGCCCTGACCGGAGTTCTGTCGGGCGGCGTCTTCGCCTGGCTCCAGACCCAGACCAGCGTGTTCCTGGGCGATGCCACCGCCGTGCTCTTCAAGTGGCTGACCTGGCTGGCCGCCGTCGCGCTGGGAAGCGCAGGTTTCGCGCTGATCATGCGCTACGGACCGGATCGGCGCCCCGCAAAATGGCGATGGCTGGCCCCCGGTTCGCTGCTGGCCACCCTGCTGTGGATCGCGGTTTCCTTCGGTTTTTCGCTCTATGTGGCCTATATCAGCGACTACAACGCGACTTACGGATCGCTCTCGGCCATCGTCGTTTTCCTGATGTGGCTCTATCTCTCGGCCTACGGCGTATTGCTCGGCGCCCTCGTCAATGCCGAGATCGAGCGGCAGACCTTTTGCGACACGACCACAGGCCCCACGCTTCCGGCCGGGGAACGCGGCGCCGTACTGGCCGACCTGATCGACAACCGCGTGCCCTCCGCCGCAGACCTTGAGCGCCACAAGCGGCGCCGGGCAGAGCAAGTCCGGCATCAGGCCGACTAGGTATCAGGAAGACTGGGATCAGGAGGGGCGGATTTCGATAACGCGCCTCTTCTCGTCCAGTCGCACCAGCAGATCTGCGCGCGCGGGCATTTCCGCAAGGATCCACCGCGTCAGCCGCTCGTAATGGGCAATGAAACGGGCGACGGCCTGCTCGTCCATGCGCCGCGTTCCCGCATCGCTCGGCGCAAGCCCGCGTTCCTGCTCCAGCCTCCAACCGTGAACCACTTCGAAGCCGGGTGCCGCCAGCAATAGCAGCCGGTCGATCCGTGCGAAGAGACGCTGATAGGAATCGCCCAGGGTATCGTTGACGATGCGGCGCCAGCGCCCATCCGGGTCTTCCGAAGCTTCCAGAAAATTTACCGGCTGCCGCAGTTCGCTGCCCGGCTGCGGAAATGCGCCCAGGCACCAGCCTTCGAACAGAAGCACCTCGCATCCCGGCGCCACGATCGGCCAGTCCCGCTCGGGCATGCGATCGTCGCGCAACTTGTCGAACCTCGGCAGCGCCGCCGGCAGCCCGCTTTCAAGGGTATCGAGAACTTCAAGCCCCAAGGCGATGTCATGGGTGCCCGGCACACCGCGTGTCGCAAAAAGAGGATGAAGACTCCGCCCAAGGTCCGCGCGCTCGTCGTGGGTCAAGTAGAGATCGTCGAGCGACAGGATGGCCGCATGCCGTTTCTCCCGGGAGCAATGCTGCATGACTTCGGCTGCCAGAGTGGACTTGCCCGACCCTTGCGCGCCGCACAGTCCGATGACCACCGGTCGATGACGATACTTGCCCAAGGCCGAGCGGATCTGCTCCATCACGGCCTCGACCAGACGGGGATCCAGTTGCGGATCACTGCGAAGACTGTCGTCGCGTCTCATCAAGCCTCTTTCTTCGGAACCGGCGATCCTGGCAAGCAGCCCCTTGCGCATCGCGCCTGCGATCAGCCTTCGGCGCTGTTGAAGCGACCATGGCTCTGTGACTAGCTAAGGATCGCACGAAGCGGGATCGGCGCGAACGCCCGCCCACCCCAACGGGGCCCGCAGGAGAGGAAGGACAGCAGCATGGACGACGTTCTGGGATACCGCGGCAAACGCGTCATCGTGAGTGGGTGCTTTTCGGGGATGGGAGAGGCTACAGCGCGGATGCTGGTCGATCTCGGCGCGGAAGTACACGGCTTCGACTTCAGGGAAAGTTCGGTGCCGATGGCCTCGTTCACGCAGATCGACTTGCGTGATCCGTCGACGATCGAAGCCGCCGCGACCAAGGTCGGCGGCAGGATCGACGCCCTGTTCAACTGTGCGGGCCTTCCCGGTGGCGGCGGTTTCCCGGCGATCGACGTCATGAAAGTAAACTTCCTCGGCACCCGCCACCTTACCGACACCGTCGTGCCCATGATGGAACCGGGCGGCGCGATCGTCTCGATCGCCTCTACCGGCGGGCTCGGTTGGAGCCGACGCATTCCCGTCCATATGCAGCTTCTTGCCACGCAGGGCTTCGACGCGGGCCTGGCCTGGTGCGAAGCCAATCTCGACCAGGTCGCCGAAGGCTATGCCTTTTCCAAGGAAGCGGTAATCGTCTGGACCCAGTTCATGGGGGCGCAGCTGATCAAGAAGGGCATCCGCATCAACTGCTCGCTGCCCTCACCGACCCAGACGCCGATGATGGCGACTTTCCATGCCACTTCCGGCAAGGAGATCGTCGATGCCGCCGCTGAACCGCTCGGCCGCTATACCACGCCCGAGGAACAGGCCGGACCGCTGGTGCTGATCAACTCCAGGCTGGCCGGTGTGGTCAACGGGATCGTCATGCCGGTCGATGGCGGTTTCATGGGCGGACTTGCCACGGGGCAGGTGGATATCTCCAAGATGATGGGCAAGCAGGCGGCCTGATACCTGTCGACGAAACGAAGGGGGCTGGACCGAGTGACGTCCGGCCCCTTTTACCTATGCGTCAACCTGCTAAGGCATGTGCCGGAAAACGGAGAAGGACCTGGCAGCATGGACGACGCGGTACTCTACGAGATCGACGGTGATGGCATCGTCACCCTCACCCTCAATCGCCCGGACATGCGCAACCCGATCTCCGACCCCGAAGTGATCGAAGGGCTGCTCGGTGCTCTCGAAAGGCTGGAAAGCGATCCGGCGGCGCGGGTCGCCATCCTGACCGGTGCAGGCAAGGGTTTCTCGTCCGGCGGCAATATCAACGAGATGAAGCCCGGCGGCAATGTCAACGGCGGCGTGCCGACCCGTACCCGCGTCAATTACAAGCGCGGCATCCAGCGCCTCCCGCTCGCCTTTGCCGCGCTGGAAGTGCCGGTGATCGCCGCCGTGAACGGTGCGGCGGCCGGTGCAGGCTGCGACCTCACCTGCATGTGCGACTTGCGCATCGCCGGCGAAAGCGCCCGCTTCGCCGAGAGCTTCGTGAAGATCGGACTTATCGCCGGCGACGGCGGCTCCTGGCTGCTGCCCCGCGTCGTCGGCTGGTCGAAGGCTGCCGAGATGGCGCTGACCGGCGACATGATCGATGCCGCCGAGGCGCTCGCCTGCGGTCTCGTCTCCAAGGTCGTGCCGGATCACCTGCTCATGGACGAGGCGCGCGCCCTTGCCCGCCGCATCGCCGCAAACCCGCCGCACGCGGTGAGAATGACCAAGCGCCTGCTCTGGGAAGGGCGCCGCAGCGATCTGGCCACCCTGCTTGAGATGGCCGCCGCCATGCAATCCGCCGCCCATGCAACGGACGACCACGCCGAAGCCGTCGAGGCTTTCCTCGAAAAGCGCAAGCCAGTGTTCAAGGGATCTTGAATTTCGATGTGATTGGCGCATATGGCGATCACATCGAAATGTGAAAATGGATTGTACCCATGGCTGGTAATGTAATCGAGCAAGTCCGCAGGCTCGTCAACGAGGGCGGCATGAGCAAGGCCGGTCTCGCCCGCGCCGCAGGGCTTCATGCCAATACGCTGCGCGACTGCACCGAGGCCGATTGGAATCCCACCGCCGAAACGCTGACCAAGCTGGAACGCTTCCTGCTTTCCAACGACGACAGGCCGGTTCTCGTCCCGATCGAAGAGATCATCGACGAGGCCCGCAACGGCCGCATGTTCATCCTCGTCGATGACGAGGACCGCGAGAACGAGGGCGATCTGGTGATCCCGGCGCAGATGGCGACGCCCCAGGCGATCAACTTCATGGCCACGCACGGTCGCGGCCTGATCTGCCTTACGCTAACCAGCCAGCGCGTCGAGGAACTCGGCCTCGACCTGATGAGCCGCCATAACGGCACGCGTCACGAGACAGCCTTCACCATCTCGATCGAAGCCCGCGAAGGCGTGACCACCGGCATTTCGGCGGGCGACCGCGCACGCACCATCTCGGTCGCGATCGACGGCACCAAGACCAAGGCCGATATCGTCACGCCCGGCCACGTCTTCCCCTTGCGTGCCCGCGACGGCGGCGTGCTGGTCCGCACCGGCCATACCGAGGCGGCGGTGGACATCTCGCGCCTTGCCGGTCTCAATCCTTCCGGCGTGATCTGCGAGATCATGAAGGACGACGGCACCATGGCGCGCATGGACGACCTGATTGCCTTTGCCCGCATCCATGACCTCAAGATCGGCACGATCCGCGACCTGATCGCCTATCGTCGCAAGCACGACCGCATGGTCGAAAAGAAGAACGAGATCACTTTCCAGAGCCGCTACGGCGGCCAGTGGCTGGCCCGCAGCTATTTCAACAAGGCGACGGGCGAAGAGACGATGGCGCTCATCAAGGGCCGGATCGACCCCGCCAAGCCGACGCTCGTGCGCATGCATACCCTGTCGATGTTCGTCGATGTGCTCGGCGAGGAATCCACCGATCGCGGCGACCTGCTGCACCGCTCGATGGAAATGATCGCCGAGGAAGGCACCGGCGTGATCGTCGTCATCAACCGCCAGGCCACCGGTTCGATCTCGCGGGTCATGGATATCAAGCACCAGGTTCGCGCCGGAGAGACGCCAGACCTTGAGGAACTGCGCGATTATGGGGTAGGCGCCCAGATCCTCGCCGAGCTGGGCATCCACGACATGATCCTGCTCACCAATACCCATCATTCGCTTGTCGCGCTGGAAGGCTACGGGCTTAACATCGCAGGCGAGCGCCCCATCACTGCTTCTGAAGGAGCCAACTGACATGGCCCGTTTCCTTATCGTCGAAGCCCGCTTCTACGACCACCTCAACGACAAGCTGATCGCAGGCGCCAAGGCCGCGCTCAAGGCTGCCGGACACCAGGCGGAAGTCATCACCGTTCCCGGCGCGCTGGAGATCCCCGCCGCGATCTCGCTGGCCGATGCGACCGGCGACTATGACGGATACGTCGCGATCGGCGTCGTCATTCGCGGCGAAACCTACCATTTCGAGATCGTCGCAGGCGAATCCGCGCGCGGCATCATGGCGCTGACGATGGACGGCATTCCCATCGGCAACGGCATCCTGACGGTCGAGAACGAGGAGCAGGCCCTCGTCCGCGCCGAACCGTCGCAAAAGGACAAGGGCGGCGAAGCGGCCAAGGCGGCCGTTGCGCTCTACGACCTCAAGGAAAAGTTCGGCTGAGCCAGTCTCAAGGCTGAAAACAAAAATGCCCGCGATTCCGCGGGCATTTTTTATGGATGGTGCGCCCGACGGGATTCGAACCCATGGCCCCCAGATTAGGAATCTGGTGCTCTATCCGGCTGAGCTACGGGCGCACTCGAGGGGCCTCCTAGCTTGGCGCGCGATGCTTGGCAATCGTTCGATGGAGCCGTTTCAATTGGCCTTTTCGGGGGGAACGATCGGGAACGGCAAAGGCGCAACGGCGATGCCTTCCTCGATGAGTTCCTTCGCCTGCTCCGGCGTCGCGCGGCCATGGATGGATTCGCTGTCGCGCTCGCCGTAATGCATGGCCCTGGCATCCTCCACGAAGCTGTCGCCGACGAAGCGACTGGATTTCAAAGCCTCCGCCTGCATCACCGCCAGTTTCTGAAGGACTTCCACAGCCTGCGGCGGAAGCTCGACCGGCGGCGGGGCTGGCAAGTCGGCGGCCGGCGATGATGGGACCTTGGCCGGAAGCGGGGCTGTGGCAGATTCGGAGCGCTGGTTGCCCTTGCGCCCCAGGCGCGGCGCCTGGACCGCCTTGAACACGTCCACCGATCCGCACTGCGGACATGCCAGAAGGCCGCGCTCCTGTTGCCGCGCGTAATCGTCGGAGGACTTGAACCAGCCCTCGAAACGGTGCTGCGCGGAACGGCATTCGAGATCAAAGACGATGGGCATCGCGGCCTATTTGGCGATATCGCGGCGATTGGCAAGACTGGGTAATTGCGCCCGCACTTCAGCAATGCGAGCGAGGTCGATATCCACAAAACCCAGCCCCCCGGTATCGCCGCCTAGATCGAGCAGCACTTCGCCCCAGGGATCGACCGCAAGCGAATGGCCGTAGGTTTCGCGCCCGTCCTCATGATCGCCGACTTGCGCCGCACTCAGCACGAAAGCGCTCGCCTCGACCGCGCGGGCGCGCTGCATGAGATGCCAGTGCGCGCGGCCGGTCGGGACGGTAAACGCCGCAGGCACCGCGATCACATCGCATTTCTGCCGCCCCAGCGTCTCGAACAGTGCAGGGAACCGCACATCGTAGCAGATCGCCAGACCGAGACGGCCGAGCGGTGTCTCCACCGTGACGGCCCGGTCTCCCGGCGCATAGGCATTCGATTCCCGCCAGGATTCGCCGGAGGCGAGATCGACGTCGAACATGTGGATCTTGTCGTAACGTGCGCGGATCTCGCCGTTGTCGTCGATCACGAAAGCGCGGTTGGCATAGCGGGCATCGCCCCCTTCGCCGTCCGGGCGCACCGCCAGCGAGCCGATATGCATCCAGATCCCTTCGCGCGCCGCCGCCTCGCGCGCGGCGGCAAGGACGCGGTCCTCGGCTTCGATGACGATATTCTCGGCGGCCCGTTCCCGCTTGCGATCAAGCAGGCCGGACATCTCTGGCGTGAACAACATGGCCGCACCCCCCGCGCCGGCCTCGCGCGCGGCGTTCACGATCGCGGCGGCATTGACCTCGGGCGAAATCCCCGACGTCATCTGGAACAGTGCGGCGCGGCTCATGGCCATCAGAGTCCGAGAACCGGATCGAGCTTGCCCGCACGGTTCAGGGCATTGATGTCGTCGAACCCGCCGTAAGGCGTTCCATCGACCAGCACCTGCGGAACGGTGCGCGCACCGGGAACGCGTTCGAGCATTTCCTCGCGCTTCGGGCCGCCCATCGTGATGTCGTATTCCTCATAGGATACGCCCTTATCGTCCAGCAGCGACTTGGCCATGGTGCAGTAAGGGCAGCCCCACTTGGTGTAGATTTCCACTTTGGGCTGGCTCATCGAACTCTTCCTTCTTCTTTTGGCGACATCGAAACCCGATACCGAAACCCGATACCGAAACGGGGCGCTCGCGGCGCTTCGGCGCAGGCCTTGAAACGCCGGGCGGCTATCATATCTAGGTATTCGAGTCATGGCCCGCCAAGGGCATGGCTCGGGAACGGGGCGCCGGAAATGCCGGGCCCCGATCGCACGAAGATTGCTCATTGGAGGATTTTTGTCATGAACCGTATCGATTTTTCGCCCTATCGCCGCACCATGGTCGGTTTCGACCGCCTGTTCGACATGATCGAGAACCAGGGCCGCGCAAACCCGGGCGACAAGTACCCCCCCTTCAATATCGAACGCCGCGGCGCCGATGCCTATCGCATCACTCTGGCGGTCGCGGGCTTCAAGCCGGCCGACATCGATATCACCGCGCAGGCGAACCTGCTGGTGGTCAAGGGACACAAGCCCGAAGAACCCAGCGAAGGCGAAATGCTGCATGTCGGCATCGCCCAGCGCGGTTTCGAGCGCCGCTTCGAACTTGCCGATTACGTCCGCGTCGATGCCGCCGACCTTGCCGACGGACTTCTGATCATCGACCTCGTGCGCGAAGTGCCTGAGGCGATGAAGCCCAAGAAGATCACGATCGGCGGCAATACGCTGACCGTGGTGGAAGGCAGCGCCGGAGACGATTCGGCCGCGGCCTGACAGGCCTAATCACTAACATGATGGAGCGGTCCGGGAATGTCCGGACCGCTCTTTTTGCTGGAATGTTGCGTGGCACGCGGCAAACGCGACCAAAAGAGAGATGGACTGGACGAGCCGGGCGTCTAAGCCGAAAGCTTTGCCAAGCAAGCGGGCCGCATTTCTCTCATGTTATCCATCCTGTCGGTCGTCCTGCCGATCTTCGCATTGACCCTTGTCGGCTGGCTGTCTCGGCGCGCCGGGATCTTCGGTCCGCAATCGACGACGGAACTGAACCGCTTCGTCGTCTACCTCGCCCTGCCCGCACTGCTGCTCGACATCGTCGCCAAGGCCGATGCCGCGCAGCTCTGGCAGCCCGGTTTCATCGCCGTCTTCGGTATTGGCACTTTCTTCTTCTTCGCCCTCACCGTGCTGATCAGCCGCATGGGCGGAGCGGAGATCGGAAATGCCGCGATCCATGGGCTGAACGGCGCCTATTCCAACACCGCTTTCCTCGGATTTCCCCTCCTGCTGGCAACGCTGGGCCCCGCCTCCCAGACGCTCACCCTGATCGCCACCATCAACACCGTGTGCCTGCTTTTCGCCGTTGCCATCGTGCTGATCGAATTCGGCAACCAGGCCGGCGCCAGCCCTTTGACCATCCTCTTGCGGGTCTCCCAGGCGTTGCTGCGCAATCCGCTGGTCCTTGCGCCGCTGCTCGGCGCAATGGTGATGTTCAGCGGCGTGGGCGTCGCGGAGCCTCTCGACGCCTTTCTGAAGCTGCTGGGATCCGCCGCCAGCCCCTGCGCGCTCGTATGCCTCGGCATGTTCCTCGCCGAACCTCGCGAAGCGGAAAGCGGCGGTGCGGGAAAGACCGCCCTGCTCGTGGCCCTGAAGCTCTTCGCCTATCCCGCGCTGACATTCGCGCTGGCGTACTGGGTCTTCCCGCTGGCCAAACCGCTGCGCAACGCGGCAGTCCTGCTCGCCGCGCTGCCGACTGGAACAGGCCCCTTCATGCTCGCGGAATTCCATCGGCGCGAAGGCGCTCTTACTGCCAAGGTGATCCTGATCTCGACGATACTTTCCGTCGGAACGATCACGCTCCTCCTCACCGCGATCGGCTGATCGAGACGAAAAAGGGGGCGGAACCTTCCCGGTTCCGCCCCCTTTTTCCTGTTTCTGCGAACCGGCCTGGATCAGACCAGTCGGGCCTGCCGGAGTGCTGCGGCAACGAACCCTGCGAAGAGCGGATGCGGCTCGAAGGGGCGCGACTTGTATTCCGGGTGGAACTGCACGCCGACGAAGAACGGATGATCCGGCCGCTCGACGATTTCGGGCAGCAGTCCGTCCGGCGACATGCCGGAGAAGATCAGACCATTGCCTTCCAGCGTCTCGCGGTAGGAAGCGTTCACTTCATAGCGGTGACGGTGACGCTCGGAAATCTCGGTGCTGCCGTAGATCGAAGCGACATGGCTGTTGGGCGAGAGTTCGGCCTTGTAGGCGCCAAGGCGCATCGTGCCGCCCAGATCGCCGCCTTCGGCACGCTTTTCGAGACCGTCCTTGCCCATCCACTCGGTGATGATGCCGACGACCGGTTCCTCGGTCGGACCGAATTCCGTGGAGTTCGCCTTCTCGACACCGGCCGAGCGGGCGCCCTCGATGCAGGCCATCTGCATGCCGAGGCAGATGCCGAAGAACGGCACTTCGCGCTCGCGGGCGAAGCGCACCGAGGCGATCTTGCCTTCCGTGCCGCGCTCGCCGAAGCCGCCGGGCACCAGAATGCCGTGCATCGGCTCAAGGGCTGCGGCGATTTCCGAATCTTCCTTTTCGAAGATCTCGGCATCGATCCACTTGACGTTGACCTTGACGCGATTGGCCATGCCGCCGTGAACGAGTGCTTCGTTCAGCGACTTGTAGGCATCCTGCAGGCCGACATACTTGCCGACGACGCCGATGGTCACTTCGCCTTCGGGGTGCTCGAAACGGTCGGTAATGTCGTTCCAGCGCGAAAGGTCGGGCGCGTGCGATTCCATGCCGAAGTGGTGGAGCACTTCCGCATCGAGACCTTCCTGGTGATACTGGAGCGGCACCGCATAGATATTCGGCGCGTCGAGCGCAGGGATCACGGCCTGCGGACGGACGTTGCAGAACAGCGCGATCTTGCGGCGCTCGCTCTCGGGAAGCTCACGATCGCAGCGACACAGCAGGATGTCGGGCTGGATGCCGAGGCCGGTCAGCTCGCGCACCGAGTGCTGGGTCGGCTTGGTCTTCAGCTCGCCGGCCGCCGCAATGTAGGGCACCAGCGTGACGTGGACGAAGCAGGTCTGCTCGCGGCCGAGCTCGTTGCGCATCTGGCGCAGGGCCTCGACGAAGGGCAGGCCTTCGATATCGCCCACCGTGCCGCCGATCTCGCAGAGCACGAAGTCGAGGTCGTCGGTCTCCGTCAGCGCGAAGTCCTTGATCGCGTCGGTGACATGCGGGATCACCTGGACCGTGGCGCCGAGGTAATCGCCGCGGCGTTCCTTGGCGATGATGTCCTGGTAGATCCGGCCCGACGTGATGTTGTCCGCCTGACGGGCCGAGACGCCGGTGTAGCGCTCGTAGTGGCCGAGATCGAGGTCGGTCTCGGCACCGTCGTCGGTCACATAGACCTCGCCGTGCTGATAGGGGCTCATCGTCCCCGGATCGACGTTCAGATAGGGATCGAACTTGCGGATGCGCACGCGATAGCCGCGTGCCTGCAGGAGAGCCGCGAGGCTCGCCGCCATGAGACCTTTGCCGAGCGAGGAAACCACGCCGCCGGTGATAAAAATATGCCGCGCCATGGGAGTCGGCCCTTAAATTGCATGGGGGCACGAGCGCAAGAGCGCTGTGCCTCAATCCACAGTTCAAAACGAATGAAATGCCGCCTGCCAGAGCCAGACGGCATTCCTGTTACGATGATACGCCGGGCGAAGCCCTGCCGAATGCCAAGTTACTGGCCGGCAGCACCCGAAAGCGGATCGTTGGCCGGTGCGTTTCCGGCCGGAGCCGAGGTAGCGCCATCCGCCGGAGCAGCGGCCGGTGCGGCCGCGCCGGCGAGCGGATCGGCCGGCTGCGCGGGCGCGGCCGGAGCCGTCTCGCGCTGAAGGGACGTGTCGATATCGCGGCCGGTGGTCGTATTGACCGCCAGCGCCGCAAGCACGATCGAAAGGATCACGAAGACTGCCGCAAGAACGCCGGTGGCACGGGTCATGAAATTGGCCGCACCGCGCGCCGACATCAGGCCCGAAGGGCTGCCGCCGCCCACGCCGAGACCGCCGCCTTCCGACTTCTGCATCAGAATGACGACGACGAGCAGGAGCGCGACGATCGCCTGGACAACGGTCAGGAAGGTGAACAGCATCTTGCGTTTTTCTCAGTCTTCTCGGGGGCCGAAAGCCCGCATCTCAAGCGGCGCAGATAGGCGCTCCCCGCCTTCCGCGCAAGTCATCAGCCGAACACCGGGCAAATACCCCTGTTCCGGCGAAAATCCCCGGCTCAGTCGTTGCCCAGCGAAGCTGCGGCACCGACGATGGCCAGGAAGCTCTCGGCGCTCAGGCTCGCGCCGCCGACCAGCGCTCCGCCCACGTCAGGCACGGAAAGCAGTTCGCCGGCATTGTCGGCCTTTACCGAGCCGCCGTAGAGAATGCGCACGTCCGCGCCGCCCTCGCCGTAGATGGCGACGAGCTTCGCGCGGATCGCCGCATGCATGGCCGCGACGTCCTCGATCGAGGGAACGCGGCCGGTGCCGATCGCCCAGACCGGCTCGTAAGCCACGGAAAGCTTCTCCGGCGCGCCATCGACAGCCGGGCAGGATCCCTCGATCTGCGCGGCGACCACGGATTCGGCATCGCCTGCATCGCGCTGCGCCTCGGTTTCGCCGACGCAGAGAATCACCGCGAGGCCCGCCGACAGCGCTGCCTCGCCCTTGGCCTTCACGTCCGCATCGCTCTCTCCATGGAGCGTGCGGCGCTCGGAATGGCCGACGATGGTGAAGTCCGCACCGGCATCCTTGAGCATCGGGGCGGAGATGTCGCCGGTGAAGGCGCCGCTTTCCTCCGCGCGGCAATCCTGCCCGCCGACGCCGATCAGTTCGACCGCATCGCGAAGGCGGTAGAGCAATGTCGCCGGGGGTGCGACCGCCACCTGCACCTTTGGGAAGCGTGCGGCAGCCCGGTCGATCGCGCGCGCCTCGTTGAGCATCGCACGCGTGCCGTTCATTTTCCAGTTACCGACGATGTAAGGCAGACCAGCCATGTTCTTGAGAAACCTTGATTTCAGGGCGCATCGGCGCTTCGGAAACCCGCAAGGGAGCGGGAATCGCGCGCCGCGCTGTCGGGGCGCTGCTAGGGCAATGAGCCCCATCTTGTCAAAATCCGTGCTTTCCCGGTTCGCCCCGGCTCGGGCCAACTCCAGTGATCGACACCGTCCAATCGACGAGTCGCGGCGCGGTTATCGAACGTCGCCATTGCAGGATCACACAAGCCACCCTAAAGCCTGCCGGATTTCGTGCGACGGCAAGGCCATCGCTGCGACCTGAACCCAGAATTTCCACGCTGATCGGCACGGTACATGCTTTCATTCTTCCGCAACGTCCTGAAGTCCAAGATCGGCGCCGGCATTGCCCTGGCGGTGCTGGTGCTCATCACTCTGGCTTTCGTGGGCGGCGACCTTACGGGCCTTAGCGATTCCACCGGAATCACCAACGGCTCGTCCGTCGCCACCGTGGGCAAGGACGATATCCAGGAGAACGAACTCGGCCTCGCCGCCAAGTCCGCGCTGACCCGCGTCCAGGCCGAAGACCCGACGATGACCATGAAAATGCTCATCGCCCAGGGCGGCCTCGAGCAAGTGCTGGACGAACTGATCGATCGCACCGCCACGGCATTCTTCGGCAAGAAGATCGGCGTCGTCGCCGGCGATCGCCTGATCGACAGCGAGATCGCGCGCATTCCCGCCTTCCAGGGCGTGGACGGCAAGTTCGACCAGACCACCTACCGCCAGCTCCTGGCGCAGCAGGGCCTTTCCGAGAAGTCGCTCCGCGACGACATCGCGCAGGGCCTGATCGCGCAGCAACTCATGCTGCCCGCGCAGTTCGGCACCACGATGTCGAGCTTTGCCGCAAAGCGCTACGCCGCGCTGCTTGACGAAAACCGTTCCGGTTCGGTCGTCGCCCTGCCTTCGCAGGTCTTCTTCCCGGCCAACGCGCCGTCGGACGCCGAACTCCAGGCGTTCTACAAGGCCCATACCAACGCCTTCATCCGCCCCGAGCGCCGCGTGATCCGTTACGCCGCCTTCGGCGAAAGCGCGGTCAAAGATGTCGCCGCGCCCGGCGATGCCGACATCGCCAAGCGCTATCAGGCAGACAAGGCCCTTTACGCCGCGCAGGACAACCGCAAGATCACGCAGCTGATCGTGCCCACCGAAGCCGCGGCCAAGGCCGTTGCTGCGGAAGTCGCCGGCGGCAAGACCCTTGAAGTGGTGGCCAAGGAAAAGGGCCTTTCGACCGCGAATCTCGAATTCTTCAGCAAGGAACAGCTCTCCGGCCAGTTCTCGCCCGCCGTCGCCGATGCCGTTTTCGCGGCCCCCGTCGGCAAGCTTGCCGCGCCGCAGAAGAGCGCGCTGGGCTGGCACCTGATCCGCGTCGAGGAAGAGCAGAAGAAGCCGGAACGCACCCTCGCGGCCGTGAAGGACGAGATCGTCGCCAAGCTGACCGAGGAAAAGAAGCGCGCCGCCTTCACCGATCTCCTCGCCAAGATCGAGGACGAGTTCGGCAACGGCGCCAGCCTCGTCGAAGTCGCCAAGTCGCTGGGCGCTACCGTGGAAACCACCGCGCCGATCACCGCGAACGGCCAGGTTTACGGCAAGCCCGGCGAAACCGCGCCTGCGCTGCTCCAGCCCGTGCTGAAGACCGCCTTCGGCATGGATCAGGAAAAGCCGCAGAGTGCGCAGGTCGGCAAGGAAGGCAACCAGGTTTCGCCGGAAGCCAGCTTCATCGTCTACGACGTCACCCAGATCACGCCCTCCGCGCCCGCGCCGTTCAAGGAAATCGTGAACGACGTGAAGTCGGCCTGGCAGCTCGACAAGGGCGCAGCCGCCGCAAAAGCCGCCGCGATCCAGATCCAGGCCCAGATCCGTCAGGGCAAGAGCCTGGAGCAGGCCGTCGCCGCCCTCGGCAAGACGCTGCCGCCCGCCGAGCAGGTCTCGATGTCGCGCGCCACGCTCACCGCGGCGCTGCGCTCGGGCCGCCAGGTGCCGCCGCCGGTCTCGCTGATGTTCCACATGGCCAAGGGCACCGTGAAGGTTCAGGCGGCCGGACAGGATCGCGGCTGGTTCGTGGTCGTCCTGAAGGATGTCGTGCCCGGCAAGGTGGAATCGGCCCAGCTCGTCGAAGGCACCCAGCGTGAACTCGGCGGCCAGCTCGGCCAAGCCTATACCGACGCGCTGAGCAAGGCCATCCGCAAGGAAGTGGGCGTCACCAAGCACGACAAGGCCATCGCCGCCGTGCGCGACCAACTCGCCGGCGCCGGTAGCGCCGAGTAAGCAGTGCCGAGTAAGCAATGAAGATGAAGACCGGGGTTATGGAACGCGAATCGGATCGCCTTGCGGCATTGGCTCAGCTCTCTCAGGGCAAGCCGGCCCTGCTCTGGCGAAAGCTCGTCGCGGATACCGAAACCCCGGTTGCCGTCGCGCTCAAGCTCTTCGAGGAAGGGCGCGGCGACTTTCTGCTGGAATCGGTCGAAGGCGGCGAAACCCGCGGACGCTACAGCCTGATCGGCCTCGACCCGGACCTGGTGTTCCGTGCCGAAGGCAATACCTGCGAGATCAACCGGAACTGGCAGGAAGACCGTCAGGCCTTCTCGCCGCTGCCGGGCGCTACCCTGGCGGAACTGCGCGCCCTTGTGGAAAGCTGCCGTTTCGACGTTCCGCCGCAGCTTCCGCCTGCGCTTGCCTGCCTTGTCGGCTATTTCGGCTACGAGACCATCGGCCTTGTCGAAAAGCTCCCGCGCGCGCCGCAGAGCACCCTCGCCCTGCCCGACATGCTGTTCGTGCGGCCTTCGCTGATCCTCGTGTTCGACCGTCTCAGCGACGAACTGTTCTGCGTCGCGCCGCTCTGGCCGGAAGCCGGGCCGAACGCGAATACGCCGGAGCGCCTGGTCGATGCAGGCAGCGAGCGAATCGACGAAGCCCTGCGCAAGCTGGCCGCTCCGGCACCGGCCTGCGCGCCCATGGGCGAGCTTGCCGAACCGGTCCAGACGCCGGTCATGGCCGCTGCCGATTACGAATCCATGGTCCTGCGCGCCAAGGACTACATCGAGGCCGGGGACATCTTCCAGGTCGTGCTGGCCCAGCGCTTCACCTGCGAATTTCCGCTGCCGCCGCTGGCGCTCTATCGCTCACTCCGGCGCGTCAATCCTTCGCCGTTCCTCTACTTCCTCGACATGCCCGGCTTTGCGCTGATCGGTTCGAGCCCGGAAATCCTGGTCCGCGTCCGCGACGGCGAAGTCACGATCCGCCCAATTGCGGGCACCCGCCCGCGCGGGAAGACGGCATCGGAAGACAAGGCCAACGAAGTAAGCCTGCTCGCCGATCCGAAGGAACGGGCCGAGCATCTCATGCTGCTCGATCTCGGGCGCAACGACGTAGGCCGCGTCGCGGCGGCAGGCACGGTCGAAGTGACCGACAGCTACACGATCGAGCGCTACAGCCACGTCATGCACATCGTCTCGAACGTGGTCGGACGACTGGATAGCGGAAAGCATGACGCGATCGATGCGGTCTTCGCCGGGTTCCCGGCCGGAACCGTTTCCGGCGCCCCCAAAGTCCGCGCCTGCGAGATCATCGCCGAACTCGAACCGGAAACCCGCGGCGCCTATGCGGGCGGGGTCGGCTATTTCGCCCCGGACGGCTCGGTCGATTCCTGCATCGTCCTGCGTACCGGCGTGCTCAAGGACGGGGTTCTCCATGTCCAGGCAGGTGCGGGTATCGTGGCGGACAGCATCCCCGCCTATGAACAGCGCGAGTGCGAGGCCAAGTCCGGCGCGCTCTTCGCCGCCGCCCGCGAAGCCGTGCGCGTCGCGGGGGAGCCGGGTTTCGGGCAGTGAGGGCGGCCGCCGCAGCGGCCGCGCTTCTTCTCGCCGCCTGCTCGCAAGGCGACGCCAAACAGGAAGTCGCCGCGCCGCCGCCACCGGCCTGTGGCGGCGCGACTTTCGAGGGCGCGTCCTTCACCCATTGCACGGCCGATCCGGCCCGGCACACCATCCACATGGCGCTCGGCCCCAAGGGCGGCGCGCCCTATCGCAGCCTGTCGCAACTGGCGGTCGATCGTCCTGGCAAGAACCATGCCGTGGCCTTCGCGATGAACGGCGGGATGTTCGACGAAAAAGGGCAGCCGATCGGCTACTACGTCGAGGAAGGCCTTCGCCTGCACAAGCTCAACACCAACGAGGGCTGGGGCAACTTTCATCTTCAGCCCAACGGCGTGTTCTATGGCGACGCGGCAGGACGATGGACCATTCGCACCGCCGCAGACTTTGCGAAGTCCGTATCCGATCGTCCCGATTTCGGCACCCAGTCCGGCCCGATGCTCGTGATCGGCGGAAAACTTCATCCGAAGATCGACGCGGATGGCGCATCGAAGAAGCTGCGCAACGCCGTTGGCGTCGACCGAAAGGGCCGCGCGCACTTCGTGATCTCGGACGAACCGGTTTCCTTCGGCAAGCTTGCGCGCTATTTCCGCGACAGCCTGGATTGCCCCAATGCGCTGTTCCTCGACGGCAGCGTATCCTCGCTCTGGGACCCGGAGCATGGGCGGGTGGACGGCGGACCTCCGCTCGGCCCCTTGATCGTCGTCGAGAAAGCGACGAAAGGCAGGAAATGATCCTCGTCATCGACAATTACGACAGCTTCACCTGGAACCTCGTCCATTATGTGATGGAACTGGGCGCCGAAGTCGAAGTCGTCCGCAACGACGCCCTTACCGCAGCGCAGGCCATCCAGAGCGGCGCCCAGGGCTTCCTCCTGTCGCCGGGACCCTGCACGCCCAACGAGGCGGGCATCAGCCTGGATCTCGTCGGCGCCGCTGCCGATTCCGGCAAGCCGCTGCTCGGCGTCTGCCTCGGCCATCAGTCGATCGGCCAGTACTTCGGCGGGAAAGTGGTGCGCGGCGGATTGATGCACGGCAAGACTTCGCCGGTGACACATGACGATACCGGCGTTTTCGCCGGGATCCCCTCGCCCTTCACGGCCACCCGCTATCACTCGCTCATTGTCGAGGATATTCCCGAGGCGCTGAAGGTCAACGCCCGCTCGGACGACGGCCATGTCATGGGCTTCCGCCATGTGGACCTCCCCATTCACGGCGTGCAGTTCCACCCCGAGAGCATCGCCACCGAACATGGCCACGCCATGCTCGCGAATTTCCTGAGACTTTGCGGCGTGGAGGCAAGGCTGCCTTCGCGGATCGCGGCATGACGGTCCAGGCGATGCTCCCCGATCCCCAGCACCCGATCGACGAGGCGGAGGCCGAACACGCTTTCGGCCGGATCCTCGACGGCAAGGTCGATGACGAGGCGATCGTCCGCTTCCTCGTCGCCCTCACCGATCGCGGCGAAACCGCCAGCGAGATCGCAGGCGCCGCCCGCGCGATGCGCGCGCGCATGATCCCGATCAGCGCTCCGGCCAACGCCATCGATGTCTGCGGCACGGGCGGGGACGGACACCATACGCTGAATGTCTCGACAGCGGTCTCGCTGGTCGTGGCCGCCTGCGGCGTTCCGGTCGCCAAGCACGGCAACCGCGCCGCCAGTTCCAAGGCTGGCGCCGCCGATACGCTCGAAGCGCTCGGCCTCGATCTGGACCGTGCCGCGGAAACCGCCGAGGAAACCCTGGGCGATCTGGGCATCTGCTTCCTCTTCGCCGCGCGCCATCATCCGGCGATGGGCCGGATCATGCCCATTCGCAAGGCGATCGGCCGCCGCACGATCTTCAACCTGATGGGACCGCTGGCGAACCCCGCAAACGTCAGCCGCCAACTCGTCGGGATCGCCCGCCCCGCCTATGTGCCGATCTATGCCGAGGCGCTGATGCACCTGGGCAGCGAGCATTCCTTCGTGATCTCCGGCGACGAAGGGCTCGACGAACTGAGCCTCGCCGGCGGCAATGAAGTGGCCGAAATCAGGAACGGCGAACTCTCCATGCGGCGGGTATCGCCGGACGATGTCGGCTTGCCGGTGTCTCCGGTCGGCGCCATTCGCGGCGGCGATGCCGCCTACAACGGCGATGCCCTGCGCCGCCTCCTGCTGGGCGAGCACGGTCCCTATCGCGACGCCGTCCTGCTTAACGCCGCAGGTGCGCTCATCGTCGCAGGCGAAGTCGAAACCTGGCAGGAAGGCGTTGAGGAAGCAGCCGAGGCGATCGACAAGGGCCTTGCCAATGCCCTGCTCAATTGCTGGATTTCCGCGCTCAAGGGCTGATCCCGGCGCGTTTTCGAGGTACCGATGTCAGACAAGCTTACCGAGATTTGCGACACCAAGCGCGCGGAAGTGCAATCCCGCAAGGGCTTTGCCACGGTCAACGACCTCGATGCCCGCAGCGCCGATCAGAGCCCCCCACGCGGCTTCGAGGCCGCCCTGCGCCGCAAGGCGGATGGCGGTTTCGCGCTAATCGCGGAAATCAAGAAAGCATCCCCCTCCAAGGGATTGATAAGATCAGATTTTCGTCCCGCCGAACATGCCATCGCCTATGAGCGCGGCGGCGCGGCCTGCCTCTCGATCCTGACCGATGCCCCCTATTTCCAGGGCCACGAGGATTTCCTGGTCGAGGCCCGTGCAGCCTGCTCGCTGCCGGTCATCCGCAAGGACTTCATGGTCGATCCCTGGCAGGTCGCCGAGGCCCGCTCGATCGGCGCCGACGCGATCCTGATCATCGTCGCCGCGCTCGACGACGTCGTCATGGCGGAAATCGAAGCCGCCGCCCTCGAACGGGGCATGGATTGCCTTGTCGAGGTTCACAACGAATCCGAAATGGAGCGTGCAAGCCGCCTGAAATCGCGGCTGATCGGCGTGAACAATCGCGACCTCAAGCGCTTCGTCACCGACATCGAAACCACCGTGCGGCTTGCGCCCCTGGCGCCGGAAGGAACCCTTCTGGTCAGCGAGAGCGGGATCAACGCCCATGCCGATCTCCAGCATCTGTCGGCCTGCGGCGCGCGTACCTTCCTGGTCGGCGAAAGCCTGATGCGCGAGGCCGACGTCGAGGCGGCAACCCGCCGACTGCTGCTGGGTGCATGAGCAAGTCCCTCACCCATATCGATGCTGACGGAACGGCCCGCATGGTCGATGTCGGCGCGAAAGCGGAAACCCGGCGCGTGGCCGTGGCATCGGGCCGGATATCCATGACCGGCGTGGCCCTCGCCGCCATTCGCGCAGGCGACGCGCCGAAAGGCGATGTTCTGGGAACGGCGCGCATTGCCGGGATCATGGCAGCCAAAAAGACTTCCGACCTCATCCCGATGTGCCATCCGCTGCCGCTCGACGCCGTCAATCTCGACTTCGCTTTCGAGGACAGCGCGATAACGGCCAGGGCGACCGTATCGCTAAACGGGCGAACCGGCGTTGAAATGGAAGCGATTACAGCCGTTTCCGTGGCTCTCGTGACGATTTACGACATGGCAAAGGCGCTCGACAAGGCCATGGTCATCGGCGACATCAGGCTGATCGAGAAGATCGGCGGAAAGTCCCGTCATTGGAAGGCGGCAGACCAGCTGCAATGAAGCCGCCGATGGATCTGGATGAGGCGCAGTCCCACCTGCTGGCGCTGGTCGAACCGCTCGCCATCGAACATGTCGATATCGAGGGCACGCTCGGACGCTATCTCGCCGCGCCGCTGCATGCGCGGCGCTGTCAGCCCATGGCGGACATGTCGGCCATGGACGGATATGCCGTGGCTGAAGACGATCTTGCCGGCCCCTGGCGGGTGATCGGAGAAAGCGCCGCAGGTCATCCCTTCACGGGCACGATAAATGCCGGCGAGGCCGTGCGGATCTCGACCGGCGCCCTGCTACCTTCCGGCGGCCGGGCCGTGATCCTGCAGGAAGACCTGGGCCGCACAGGCGACGAACTGACCCTTGCCGGAGAGGCGCCTTCGCCCGGAAACCGCCATATTCGCGCGAAGGGCATGGACTTCCCGGACGGTCATCTGCTGCTGGCAGCCGGAACGCAGATCGGCCCGGCGCAGGCCGGGTTGGCCCTCGCCGCTGGGCACAGGCATCTTCCGGTATGCAGGATCCCCCGCCTCACCGTGATCGACAGCGGGGACGAACTTTCCAGCGATCCCGAATTCTGCGCCGAGCATCAGATTCCCGCCAGCAACGGCGCCATGCTCGTGGCGCTGGCACGCAGCCTCCCGGTCGATGCCAAGCGTAATGGACCGATTCCCGACGATATCGAGGCACTCGTCGCGGCCCTGGAAGCGGCATCGGATGCCGACATCATAGTCACCAGCGGCGGAGCGTCGGTGGGCGACCACGATCTCCTGCGTCCGGCCCTCGAGGCGTGGGGCGCCCGGATCGAATTCTGGCGCATCGCGATCAAGCCGGGCAAGCCGCTGCTGATCGCAACACGCAATCGCGGCGCGCGCAGGCAACTTGTCATCGGATTGCCCGGCAATCCCGTGTCCAGCCTCGTAACCGCCTACCTTTTCATGCTGCCCGTGCTCCGCGCCCTCCTCGGCGCCGCCGATCCCCTGCCCCGGAAAATCACGATACGCCTCGCCGAGCCGCTGAAACCCGGCGGTGCGCGGCGGGAATTCCTAAGAGCCCAGTGGGATGGCGAAACGGTTCGAGCGCTGTCCCTTCAGGATAGCGGGGCGCTCTCGTCCCTGGCTGCAAGCAATGTTCTGATCGACCGCCCGGCTCACGCCCCCGCTGCCCTTGCCGGAGACGATGTTCAGGTATTCTTGCTCCAAAATGGCGGTATTGCTTGACTATACCCGGTTCGTTGCATAATTGTTCCCTCATTGTTCGCAGGTAAGTCGCTGAAAGGCGAAATGCGCTGACGGACGGCCCGGCGGGCGGAATCAGGTCCAAGTGCCGCAGAACACATGAGGCTAAGCAGATGTTGACGCGCAAGCAGCACGAATTGCTCCGGTTCATCCAGGTCCGGCTTGAGGAAAGCGGCATTTCCCCCAGTTTCGAGGAAATGAAGGAAGCGCTGGACCTCAAGTCCAAGTCGGGTGTCCACAGGCTGATCTCGGCGCTCGAAGAACGCGGCTTCATCCGGCGCCTTCCCAACCGCGCCCGCGCGCTGGAGGTTCTTCGCCAGCCCGAAGATGCAAACCCCAAGCCTGCCAAGGCCGCGCCCGCAACACCTGCGCGGGAAGCGACTACGCGCGCTCCTGCGGTCGGTGTGCCCGCCAACGACGTCATCGAAATTCCGCTTCATGGCCGGATTGCCGCAGGCGTTCCCATCGAAGCCCTGGAAGGCCAGTCCTCGCTTCCGGTTCCGGCGGCGCTGCTGGGCTCGGGCGATCATTATGCTCTGGAAGTTTCAGGCGATTCCATGGTGGAAGCCGGCATTCTCGATGGCGACTTCGCACTGGTGAAGCGCACCAACACGGCGCGGGACGGCGAGATCATAGTCGCTCTCATCCGCGGTGAGGAAGCCACGCTGAAATACTTGCGCCGCGAAGGCGGAATGATCCGGCTCGACCCGGCGAACGGGGCCTATGAACCCCAGATCTACGGGCCGGACGAAGTGGAAGTTCAGGGCAAACTTGCAGGCTTGCTCCGCCGCTATCACTGATGGGTCGCACGGGGAGGTGCCAATGTCGCCTCCCTTGCCCGGGACGCCCTTTCCACTTGGGTTGCGAAGGGCCGAAAGGCCCCCGGTCGCCACCATCCATGATCACCTTGCGTTTCGCTCACCGACTTGACCGTCCGGGGTCCGACAGAAATCGCAAGGCCGCCTGTTCGATCCAGCAACCGGCGATCGGCCTTTAGCCATCTTGGCCGACAGGAGCCGGGAAGGCGCCGATCGGCGATAACCACATCTGCACGTGCGCAGGCCTTGGCCAATTGCTCTTCCGACACGATACTGCGCCCCCGGGCAATAAGAAGATGCGTGATTTTCCCGGGGCTGTTCAGGGCGACTGCACAGAAATCCTGGTTGCACCGTGTACTAGGACTATCCCGCACCGCTTGCGGTCTCTGGGAAAGACCTGCCGCCTCCATGATGTTATCCAAGGCATAGTCGCTGGAACTGTCGCGAAGCATGGCGATGCGCCGGCTGCCGGGTTCGACCCACGCCACATGACGGCCATCGCCTGAGACCATGATGTCCGGCGCCTGCATCACCAGCAGCGCCAGTAGTCCAGCCATGATCGGCAGCAGCCCCCAGAGACGGAATGTGCCGTTCCAAAGCCCAAGCCATAGACCGCCCGCCACGAAGAGCAGGAAGTGCCCTCCGCTCATTCCGGGCGTGACGATCACCGCGCCGGGGCGCGCTGCCACGAATCGGGCAATTTCAAGCAAGCCATCGATGGCATGGGCAGCGAGCCACCAGACCGGCGCGCCCAATCCCACAATGTCGAGCGCCAGCGCCAGGGCGATCAGCGGCATGATCGCCAGTGTGGTCAACGGAATTGCAACGAGGTTCGCGAAAGCGCCGTAAAGTCCGGCCCGATGAAAATGGAAGAGGCCGATCGGCATCAGGACGATTTCGATAGCAAGCCCGGTTGCGAGAAGCATCGCGAGCGCGCGCAAGCCCTTTGTCGAAACGGCTTCGTCACGGGGGCTCAGCCAGCGCTTCATCGGCTCGGCGCTGCCCAAGGCTACAAGAACCATGACTGCTGCGAAGCTCATCTGGAAGCTCGGGCCGACGATCGACTCGGGCCAGATCAGCAAGACCAGAAAGGCCGCAACGGCCAGCAGCCGCATCGACAAGGCATCACGGCCGTGAACGACCGCCAGAAGGACCAGCAAGGCGCCCAGGCAAGACCTTACCGTGGGCACCTGCGATCCGCTCAGTAGCGTATAGCCGATACCCACAAGCGCTCCGGCAGCGCCCGCCAGGATCGGAAGCCGAACCCTCAGCGCCAAAGCGGGCGAGAGGGCCAGCAGGCGAAGTACCACGAAATAGGCGAACCCGATCACCGCGCTAACGTGAAGCCCGCTGATGGACAGAAGATGCGCGAGGCCCGAATCCCGCATGGCCTGGACTTCCACATCGCCGATTGCGCCCATGTCTCCGGTCGTCAGAGCCGTTGCGATGCCCCCCGCTGTCCCGGGCAATCGTTTCGCAATATGATGCGAGAGCGCCATGCGCTGTCCGGCCAGCCAGTCCTGCCCCCCGCCCCGGGACACGATCTCGACCGGCGATGTCGCCGATCCCGTGGCGGAAATACCCATGAACCATGCAGCCCGAGCAAAGTCATACCCGCCCGGAAACATCGGCGAAGCCGGAGGCGAAAGCCGCCCGCGAAATCGGATGACCGCGCCGCTGGCGAGTTCGTTGTCGCCCGAAGACAGCGGCAGATTCACGCGCACCTTGATCGGGTTGGCGCTTTCGGGATCGCGCATGGCCAGGGTGAGCCTCAAGCGGTCAAGGGCCGGCTGTTCTTCTATCCCGATGACGCGCGCCGTGAAGCTGCCGCTGACCGGGTGTAAAATTGCCTGACGCCCAACGATTTCCGAACGTATCCAGATGGAAAGGAAACCCGCCAGAAACAGTAAAGAAAGGGACAGGACGGCCTGCCTGATGTAAGGGAAGCGCAGGATGCCGCTGCGCGAGTGCAGTGCTAAAAATGCAATCGTGACGCATACTACGCAAATGCCTGCCCATGCCTCCGCGGTTAACGATAAAAACCACGCGATTATGCCGATTCCAAAGGCTACCGTCAGCCATGGCCCTCTTGCGAAACCGCAGTTCGAAAGAAAACACTCGACACCGGCCAAACTGCTCGACAAGTGGCTCTGGCTGATCCATGGGCGATGCTGCATTGCAGCGCCTCCGGCGACATCCGGGCGCTCGAAATCAACCGTCGTGGCGGCGTGGCTGGCCATGGCGCGCATAGGACAGGAAGGTTTTTATAATGGCAAGCGGCAGTGCATCGAGCGGAGCGACGGCAAGCAAGACCGTCGTGACGCGCTTTGCCCCCTCGCCCACGGGCTATCTCCATATCGGCGGCGCCCGCACCGCGCTCTTCAACTGGCTGTTCGCCCGTCATCACGGCGGCAAGTACCTGCTCCGCATCGAGGACACCGACCGCGCCCGCTCTACCGAGCCTGCGATCGAGGCGATCTTCGACGGCCTGACCTGGCTGGGCCTGGATGGTGACGAACCCGCGGTGTTCCAGTTCGCCCGCTCCGACCGTCATGCCGAAGTGGCCGCCGAGCTGCTGGCCAATGGCCATGCCTATCGCTGCTACCTGACGCCCGAAGAACTCGCCGAACGCCGCCAGAAAGCCCAGGAAGAGCGTCGCCCATTCCGTATCGACAGCGAATGGCGCGATGCGGATCCCGCGACCTGGCCGGCGGGCCAGTCTTACGTTGTGCGCGTGAAGGCGCCGCGTGAAGGCGAAACCACCATTTCCGACCTTGTTCAGGGCGAAGTCACCGTCAGGAACGAGGAAATCGACGACTTCGTCATTCTTCGCTCGGACGGCACGCCTACCTACATGCTGGCCGTTGTCGTCGACGACAACGACATGGGCGTCACCCATGTCCTTCGCGGCGACGATCATCTGAACAACGCCTTCCGCCAGCTGGTGGTCATTCGCGGCATGGGTTGGGACGAACCCGTCTACGGCCACGTCCCGCTCATCCACGGTTCCGATGGCGCGAAACTCTCCAAACGGCATGGCGCGCTGGGGGTCGATGCCTATCGCGACGAGATGGGCGTGCTTCCCGAAGCCCTGTTCAATTATCTGTTGCGCCTGGGCTGGGGCCACGGCGACGAGGAATTTATCAGCCGTGAGAAGGCGGTCGAGTGGTTCGACATGGCGGACGTGGGCAAGTCGCCCTCGCGCTTCGACCTCGCCAAGCTGCAGAATCTCAATGGCCATTACTTGCGCGAGGCCGACGATGCGCGCCTCGCCGAACTGGTTGCGCCGCGCCTTGCCAAGGCCGGCTACGAAAGCCCGGATCTGTACCTGCTGACGCGGGCGATGCCGGTGCTGAAGGTCCGCGCGAAGGACCTCAACGAACTTGCGGAAGGTGCTGAATTCCTTTTTGCCAAGCGTCCGCTCGCATTCAGCGAGAAGGCGCAGGCGCTCTTGACGGACGAGGCGCGGGGGCGCCTTGCCGCCATGCACGAGCGTCTTTCCTCGCAGCCCGAATGGGCTCTGGAGGCACTGGAATCCAGCCTTAAGGCAATGGCCGAGGACTTGGGATTGGGCCTCGGCAAGCTCGCACAACCCTTGCGGGCGGCCCTGACTGGTCAAACGACCTCTCCGGGTATTTTCGACGTATTGGTTCTGCTCGGCCGGGACGAAAGCCTTGCACGCATTGGCGCGCAGGCGGACGCTTCGACCGGGTCGCACATATAAGGAGTAAGAACTGGTGGGTGATCAGGTAAAACTGAATGCTGGTGGCACGGAATTCGACTACCCTGTGCTCAAGGGCAGTGTCGGCCCGGATGTCATCGATATCCGCAAGCTCTATGCCCAGACGGGCAAGTTCACGTACGATCCCGGCTTCACCTCGACGGCCAGCTGCGAAAGCGCGCTGACCTATATCGACGGCGACGAAGGCGTCCTGCTCCATCGCGGCTACCCGATCGGACAGCTGGCCGAAAACTCGTCCTTCATGGAAACCAGCTACCTGCTGCTCAACGGCGAACTGCCGAGCGCAGCCGAACTGGCGACTTTCGAGAACACCATCACGCGCCACACCATGCTCCACGAGCAGCTGGCGAACTTCTACCGCGGTTTCCGCCGTGACGCCCACCCGATGGCGATCATGTGCGGCGTGGTCGGCGCGCTTTCGGCGTTCTACCACGACTCGACCGACATCTCGGATCCCGAGCACCGCAAGATCAGCTCGCACCGTCTCATCGCCAAGATGCCGACGATCGCCGCTGCCGCTTACAAGTACTCGGTCGGCCAGCCCTTCGTCTATCCCGACAACAAGCTGAGCTACACCGGCAACTTCCTGCGCATGACCTTCGGCGTGCCGGCGGAAGAATATGAAGTGATCCCCGCCGTCGAAAAGGCGATGGACCGCATCTTCATCCTCCATGCCGACCACGAGCAGAACGCCTCGACCTCGACCGTGCGTCTTGCCGGTTCGTCGGGCGCCAATCCGTTCGCATGCATCGCCGCCGGCATCGCCTGCCTCTGGGGCCCTGCCCACGGCGGCGCGAACGAAGCCGCGCTCAACATGCTCAAGGAAATCGGTACGCCGGACAAGATCCAGCACTACATCGACCGTGCGAAGGACAAGAACGATCCGTTCCGCCTGATGGGCTTCGGTCACCGCGTCTACAAGAACTACGATCCGCGCGCCACGGTCATGCAGAAGACCGTCCGCGAAGTGTTCGACGCGCTCAAGGTCACCGACCCGCTGTTCGAGACCGCCCTGCGCCTCGAGGAAATCGCTCTCAGCGATCCGTACTTCGCAGAGAAGAAGCTGTTCCCGAACGTCGATTTCTACTCGGGCATCATCCTTTCGGCCATCGGCTTCCCGACCACGATGTTCACGGCGCTCTTCGCCCTCGCCCGTACCGTGGGCTGGGTCGCGCAGTGGAACGAAATGATCTCGGATCCCGGCCAGAAGATCGGTCGTCCGCGTCAGCTCTACACCGGCCCGACGCAGCGCGACTACGTCTCGATCGACAAGCGCTGAGCCCGTCGCTCGATAGAGCGATCCGGTTTTGCCGAGAAAAAGAAGGCCCTCGCGAAAGCGGGGGCCTTTCTTTTGAAGCGAACGATCTTGCCATCCGGGGAGCCGAACTTTCAGTCGCATTCGTACAAGTACTTGAAATGCAAAATGCCGCTATATAGCCTTCCAAGGATTCCAGACTATTGGCGACGGGGGCGTTAGCGAATGATCCCGAATGCTTTCGGACGGATTGCCGTGTTTCTACTTTCAGCGTCGCTGGTCGTTCCCGCGCAGGCCCAGGACGTGAAACCCGCGCAAACGGAAACCGTGTTTCGAAACGTGCGCGTCTTCGACGGGCATTCGGGCAGGCTTTCCGCTCCAACCAGCGTGACGGTCAAAGGCAATGTCATCGCCGCGATCGGACCCGGCTCTTCCACATCCTCCGGCGCCCATGTGATCGACGGCAAGGGACGCACGCTGATGCCGGGCATGATCGATGTCCATGTCCATCTGACTTTCAGCGCACTGACCGAGCCCCAATTGCTGTCGCCCGATCTCACGCCGCAATCCGCCGAGGTCGCAGCCGCCGTGCAGGCCAAGGCGATGCTGCTGCGCGGGTTCACCGCCGTGCGGGACATGGGCGGGCCGATCTTCGGGCTCAAGGCGGGGATCGACGCCGGAAAATACCAGGGCCCGCGCATCTGGCCTTCCGGCGCCGTCATCAGCCAGACTTCCGGCCATGGCGATTTCCGTCTTCCCAGCGAACGATCGCGCCGCTTCTTCGGGAAACCGGCCCGCGCCGAAGAACTCGGCGCGACGTTCATTGCCGACGGGCGCGACGAAGTGCTCACCGCAACCCGCGAAAACCTGCGCTTCGGTGCCAGCCAGATCAAGCTCATGGCCGGCGGCGGTTCCTCGTCCGAATACGATCCGCTGGACGTCACCCAATATCTGCCGGAGGAACTCTCGGCAGCCGTCGCCGCGGCGCAGGACTGGGGAACTTACGTCGCGGTCCACGCCTATACCCCGCGTGCCGTGCGCCGGGCGCTCGATGCGGGCGTGCAATCCATCGAACACGGCCAGTTGCTGGACGAAGCCACGATCAAGCTCATCGGTGAGCGCGGCGCCTGGCTTTCCCTCCAGAACCTGCCGCCGCCGCTGCCCGGCGATCCACCGGAACGGCGCGCGAAAAAAATGGAAGTGCGTGAAGGCTCGGATCACGCCTGGGCCTGGGCCAAGAAGTACCACCTCAAGCTCGCCTGGGGCACCGATTTCCTGTTCCGGCCGGAAGAGAACCGCGAACAGAATGCCTATATTCTCAGGCTGAAGCAGTGGTTCGCGCCTGCCGAGATCCTGAAGATGGTCACTTACGACAATGCCCAGCTTCTTGCACTGTCCGGCGAAAGGTCACCCTACAAGGGCAAGCTCGGCGTCGTCGAGGTCGGCGCACTTGCCGACCTCATCCTGGTCGATGGCGATCCGATCTCCGATATCGACCTCATCGCAGACCCGGAGAAGAATTTCGTCGCCATCATGAAGGACGGGGTCTTTGTCCGCGATCCGGCGAGCAAATGAGCGTATTATCGCAGCCGGTGCCTTAAATCGGCCGCAAGGTGTCATCATTCCTGGAGCATCTCTCGGGAGGAATTGTCATGCTGTTCCTCAGAATACTTGCAGTCGTGATCGGACTTTCCGGCATCGTCGTCGGCCTGGTGTGGGTCGCCCAGGGAACGGGCCTGCTCTCCTGGCCTAGCGACAGCCTGATGCTGGATGATCGAAGCTGGGCCGTGCGCGGCGCGGTCATGGCGGCTGTGGGCGCGATCCTGCTGTGGCTGGCACGTCGCGGCAACGGCACCAACGACAACCATCTGTAATCAGGCACCTGTAATCAGACACCTCTAATCAGGCATCCGGGTCGGCGGGAACATCCAGGATGAAGCGCGCGCCCTGCCCCGGCGCACTGTCTACCAACAGATCGCCGCCCATCGCCCGCGCGAGGCTGCGGGAGATATAGAGGCCGAGCCCCGATCCGCCATCGCCGCTGCGCCCCAGGCGCTCGAACTTCTCGAAGATCTTGCCCTGCTGCTCGCTGGACAGCCCCGGCCCCTGATCCGCCACGGTAATCCGCGCACGATCGCCCGCGCTTTCGAGCCTGATCCAGATGTGCGAGCCTTCCGGCGAATAGCGAATCGCATTGCCGATCAGGTTGAGCAGCACTTGCAAGACGCGGCGATACTCGGCCACGGCAGGCAGCGTTTCGGAGAGGTGCGGCGCCTCTATGACGATCGCCTTCTCCTGCGCCCGCACATTGAGGATGCCCGCAGCCTGCCGCGCCAGTTCGGACAGGTCCACCCGGTCCGGCGCCGTCGTGAAGCCCTCCGTCTCGACCACTTCGAGGTCAGCGAGGTCTTCCAGCAAGCCCAGCAGCAGCTTTCCGGCGCCCGCGATCTCCCCTGCATATTCCGCATAGGCATCGGGCAGCGGCCCGGCGAGCCGGGTGCGGATCGTCTCGGCATTGGCGATGATCCGGGAGATAGGCTGGCGCAGCACCGGCGCAAGATCATGGCCGACAAGGCTGCGCCGCAGCATCGGCTCCATCGGCTCGCGCGCCGCCCGGGCCGCCACCGACGGCGTATCCGATACCAGCAGAAGCTCGAATCCGGCCGGATCGAACCCCGGCCGCATATGCGGTACGAGCGAAACCCGCCAGGTCCGACGCGACCCCGGAACCACGACCCGCGATCCGTCGAGGAGGCGCCAGTGCAACGGCTGCTTGTGCGTGACCTTTTCGGGCGGCAGAAACTCCGTCCAGTGCTGTCCGAAACCGGCGCCCATCGCCGCCGCGACGGCAGCGAGTTCCGTACTTTCCGATAGGACCGCCAGGACGCGCTGGTCGGCATCGAGCTGCGCGCTGAGTTCGGCCAGATGCCGATCGATCATCGTGCGCCGTCGTTCGACCGAGGCCGCATCCTCCACCGGCGCGGGCGCAGCCTGCCAGTTCCGCACGACGATCTGGCACCCCTCGCCCAGCCCCTGCGGCTCGACTTCCACCCAGGCGGTGATCACGTCTCCGCCGTCATGTGCCGAAACGGCCCGGGCAAGGCGGAACCCGTATCGGCGCGCCTTTCGCACCAGCTCCAGAAGTTCCGGTACGGCGATCGTACCGGGAAGTTCGCCGCCGCAGCGCTCCTGAAGACCGGCCAGCGGCTCGTCCGCCTCAAGCAGCCGGTCCTGCGCGTCGCTGACGGCGCGGGCAAGAATGGAACCTTCCATCAGCATCAGCCGCCCTGCCGTCCGCTGGCCAGAATGGACGCCGCGACGTCGGCCCCCAGTCTCTCGAACCCTTCAGGCAACATCGCTTCCGGGTGAATGGCCAGAAACTGCTTCTCGATATCCGCCGCCTTGAGGCCCGCGGCACGCAATGCCAGCGCCAGGCGCGCCAGTTGCGCCTCATGCGTGGCGAGAACCGCCGCCTCCCGTCTCAGGCCCGATCCGCTCGCAAGCGCCGTCAGGAACAGGGCGACCCCCGCATGGCTCACCGACAAGGCGATATGGCTCGCGCCGCCAAGACCGGTCAGAAGACGCGAAGCCAGACCGAGCCGGGTAGAGCCTTCATCGTACTGCCGTCGAATGGCCGCTTCCGCGAGTGCCAGCCTTTCGCTTCGCTCGTCCCGCAAAGTTCCGGTTTCGCCGGAGCGGATCGCCAGCGGCGCCTTCCCTGCGCCGAAAATTCCGCGCACCGCCAGCAACACTCGGTGAAGCAGGTCGCCCGGAAGCTCCTCCAACGGCAGGCTCATGCGCCTCTGGGCCTGGCACCAGCGCGCTTGCGCCGCGAGCCAGCTCACCGCCAGCCCGTGAACGGTGCCCTCGGCAGACGCGATCATCGCCTGAACCAGCGGCGCAACCACCGGATCGAGGGCAAGGCGGGACTGAAGCCGCTCGGTCATCTGCCATTCCAGCGCAAGGGCATGAACGTGGGCCAGGAGCAGCGAATCCGCCATGAAGGCGCGCGAGAGATCCTCGATATCCTCGGCGAATTGCCCCGGTCCGGCAGAATCGCAGAACAACTGCTCCACGATCTGGCGCGCCATGTCGGCCACCATTCCGCGCACCCGCGCGAGAATCTCGTCACTGAACAGCGCGCTGTCTTCCGCCGCCAGCAGATACTGCAGGATCGGCAGCACACTATCGGCCATGGCATCGCCGCGCGCCAGCTCCGCACGGAGCAAGGCCTCCGCGGTCTGGTCGTCGGCCGGATGAACAGCGTTGTCGATCATCCGTCCCGTTTACCCTGTATCTGGTTAAGCCCCGGTTAGTTCTTCCGACGTAGCGGAAGTGACATGCCGATCACAATGAGCGCGATCGCCAGAACCTCCACCAGAGCTTCAACTTGCCCGAAACTTGCGGCAAAAGCCAGCAAAAGTCCCAATGTGGCACGGTCTGCCGCCAGCGATGCGGCCGTCCCGGTCACGACGCGGGGAATCATCGCCAGCAGCATCATCAGCACGGCCGGCGGAAACATCCATGAGATCAGCGATTCGCCGCCGAGACGTGAAATCGCGGCAAGCAGGGACAGCCCGAATACCGCATCGACAAGCCAGCGCAGAACGTTGGCGCGCGGGATCGCGGGCGGCAACTGACCCAGCGCATGACGCTCGGCCGAACGCAGGAAACGGCTCGCTTCCACGAGCACTGCGGCCACGACCAGCACGAGAAATCCGACAGCGGCGAATCCGAACCAGGCAAAACCACCCGCGATCGCCAGCGCCACGATCACGCCAAGGCTCACCATGTTGCTGGCATTGCCCGCGTGGAGCAGCGAGGATCCGAATGTCAGAACCCCGTAGCGCGCGATCGCCCGGCCCGGAGACGTCCCTTCCCCCTCCGCGAAACGATCCCGCAGCCATTCCATTTCCACGACATGCGCTTCGCTCTCGTCGCGAATCAGCCGCCAGTTCACGCCGCTGCGAAGGTCTGCCGGAACCTCGTGCATCGGCACGCCCGCCTGCAGGGCGATCCGCGTCAATGCCGAGGGGACGTTGCAGTCGTCGGGAAGCTCCTGGAGATTTTCCACCAGATGCCCCGGAATGCGCATGACCCCGGCGCTCGCGCGGTTGATGTCGATCCGCTCGAAGCCCGCCGCCAGCCCGCCCTCCACCGGTTGCACCAGAACCGCGGAGGATCGTCCCTCGAAAAAGGGCGCGACACTCGCAGGATCGACGAAAAGCCCTTCACCGATCACCACGAGTTCGTCGCTGGCGGTCACCAGTCCTGCCAGGGGTCTCGCACCGGGCGCGATGTAGAATTGCAGGCCGGCGTCTTCCGCCATGCGCTGCAGGGCGATCATCTCCGGCGAGGTTCCGCGCGCGAGGCAGATGATGCGCTGACAATCCAGCGCCAGGGCCAAGCCCAGCTGATGCTGCGCAAGCGTAGCGCCGCCGACGCGCAGGAACGCACGCGACAGGGACTGGCCCGCCACGGCAGGCTCCATCATGGCGAGCAATGCGATACGCAGTTCGTTACACTCCAGCGACCCTCAACCCTTAGGCAAAGGGCTGCGTGGTGCCAAGCCGGGCACGCGCATCAGGCGGCGGAAAACTCGGCAAGATAGGCCTTAAGGCGGCGTATCACGCTCGGTTCGCCCGGCGCCCCCTCCAGGGCACGTTCGGCCAGGGCCAGAAGCTCGGCGGAATGGAAACTCGCGGCCAGCCCCTTGAGTCGCATCGCGGCGAGGTTCCAGTTGCCGTCGCACCTGGCGCGGGACAGCAGGTCTATCTGCCGCGCCACGCTTTCCAGATAGGACGCGCGCAGCTCCGCGAAAAGCGCGGGATCACCGCCCGCAGCCGCGGCGAGCGTCGCTTCGAGGGCGCCTGCTTCATATGCCATTTCCCCAGCTTAATGCCCAAAGGGTTAAAGCGGGCTTTATCGACGCCCCCCGCGTGTTATCCTGATCGGCATGGCTGGGGAAAACAGGATCATCGCATTCGGTGCGAGCGGTAGTGAAAACGGCTTGGACCGGGAAAACGGCTCGGATCGAGAAGACGGCTCGGGCCGCGCTTCGAACGGAAAATCGGAAGACCCCATGAACGAATCCCAGGCGCTCGGCGTCTCCCCGCAGGATAGCGGACAAGAGATTTCGGACGATGTCTGGCGTAATGCATGGGTCGCCACGGACGATTCGGCCGAGACACCGCCCGCGCGGGAATGGCTGGCCCCGGCGCTGGCAGGCGCTGCCGCCGCCGTCTGGACCGCCTTCTTTCTCTACGCCCACCGCGCCCTGTTCGAGCAGGGTGCCGGTCTCGATGCGGTATCTGCCTATGTCATGCAGTGGGCCGTCCCGCTCCTGCTGATCGGCATGATCTGGCTGCTGGTGATCCGTCACAGCACCCGTGAAAGCAGGCGCTTCGGCCATGTCGCCCGCACGCTGGCAAGCGAATCGGCGCAGCTCGAGACCCGCCTGATCACGGTAAACCGCGAACTCAGCCTGGCGCGCGAGTTCATCGCCGCCCAGTCGCGCGACCTCGAGGCACTCGGCCGCATCGCCACGGAACGCCTGTCCACCAATGCCGATCGATTGCAGGACCTGATCCGCGACAACGGCGCGCGCGTGGAATCGATTTGCGGGGTCAGTCAGGCCGCGCTCGACAATATGGAAAAGCTGCGCAGCCAGCTCCCGGTCATCGCCAGCTCCGCCAAGGACGTCACCAACAATATCGGCAATGCCGGCCGCGCAGCGCATGTCCAGCTTGAAGACATGATCAATGGCTTTAACCGCCTCAACGAGTTCGGCTCTGCCAGCGAACGGCAGGTCGCCCGGCTCGGTGAAAGCGTGGACTCCGCTCTCGCCGCGATCCATGCCCGCAGCGAGCAGATCGGCACACTTGCCGACGAACGCTTCGCCGTACTCTCCGAACACGGCAGCACCATGCGCGCGGAACTGGACGGCCACGAAGCCGCCGCCCTCGCATCGATCCGCACCCGCGCGGCCGCGCTGCAAGCCGAGATCATCGACACCCGCAGCCAGCTCGACCGTCACGAGGAAGAAAGCCTGACGTCGCTACGGGCACGCCTGGTTGCGCTCCGCGAGGAAAGCGACGTCGTGTCGCGCGCCCTGCGCGACGGCGAAGGCCGCGCGGCCGAAGCCTGGCGACAGGCTCTTGAGGAAATTCACGAGGAACAGGCCGAAGTCGCACGCGGCATTTCGCGCGCACAGGAAGCCGCTCTGACCGCGCTGCGCGGCGGCCTCGAAGCCGTCGGCAGCGACGCCGCCGCGCTCGACCAGCAGATCGCCGCGCGCTGGGACAAGCTCTCGGTGGAAACCGGCGAGCGTCAGGCCCGCCAGGCGGAACAGGAACGCCACGCCATTTCGCGGATCGACCAGATGCTGGGCGATCTCGACAATGCTATCGCGGAACGCCTGGAGCGTCACCGCCTCCAGGCAGCCGTGCTCAGCGAGCGGGCCGCCGCCGTCACCGGCGAGCTCGGCGAATATGAAGCCCGGTTCGAAGCGATCGTCGGCAGCGGCGAAACGCTCGAAGCACGCCTGCGCGGCAGTCTCGCTGCCCTGACCGAACGCCTCACGGCCGCCCGTGCCACGCTTTCCGCGACCGACGGCGACGTGGAAAGGCTTTCCGAAACCAGCGTGCGCCTGCTCGAACTGATCCAGGGCAGCGCACGCTACGCCCATCACGACCTTCCCGAGGCTCTCACGGTTTCCGAAACCCGCCTCGAGCGGCTTCAGGCAGGCATTACGGCGGTACTCGAGGGCCTTGCCCAATCGGCACGCAGCGGCGAGGAACTCGCAGGCGGGGTCGAAACCTCGGGCAACAATCTGAAGGACTTTGCCGACGAGCTTTCGGCCATGCACTCGGATCTGTCCGAGCACGGCGCGGCCCACGTCAGCCTGTTGCAGGTCCTGCGCACCTCGCTCGACGATATCGACGCCGCAACGAAGACTGCCGCCGGACGCGCGCAGGACGAACTGCGCGAAGCCATTGGCGCGCTCGGCAAGACGATCGAGGAATCCGTCACCGCGATCGAGACCGACAGCGCCGTTCGCATCGCCCGCGTCGCCGAGAACCTCGGCACGGAAAGCGCGCAGGCCATCGATCGCTCGATGCGGACGCGCGTGGCCGAAGTCACCGGCCAGCTCGATCAGGCCGTGGCCCACGCATCCGGCGCCACCCGCGAGGCGACGATCCAGTTGCGCGACCAGCTTTCTAAAGTCGACGAACTCGTCGGCAACCTCGAAAGCCGCGTCGCGGATGCCCGCGACAAGGCCGAGGAGCAGGTCGACAACGATTTTGCGCGCCGCGTCGCCCTGATCACGGAAGCGCTCAATTCGAACGCCATCGATATCGCCTCGGCCCTGTCGAGCGAAGTCTCCGACACCGCCTGGGCTTCCTACTTGCGCGGCGATCGCGGGATCTTCACGCGCCGGGCGGTTTCCCTGCTCGATGCGGGCGAGATCAAGTCGATCCAGCAACTGTTCGAACGCGACGAGGCCTTCCGCGAGCATGTGAGCCGCTACATCCACGACTTCGAATCGATCCTGCGTCAGGTGCTTTCGACCCGGGACGGCAATGCCTTGGGTGTTACCCTGCTCTCCTCGGACATGGGCAAGCTCTACGTCGCCCTGGCGCAGGGGATCGAAAGGCTTCGCAGCTGATCCGCAGCCATCTTCGCCCTACAAAAAGAGGCCCGCCTGTAACGCAGGCGGGCCTCTTTTTATTTCAGTAACCGAGGTCTTCGACGGGTGGTTTTCCGAAGAAATTGAGATCGCTAACCGTGATCCACTGCTTTGCATAGTTCACGTAATAGAGCCCGAACAGGAGCAGCGCCAAGACTGTCGCACGCCGTGCGATCATGCGGGGCCGAAAATTGACCGGCGCGCTGTCGGCATGGCCTTTCCCGACCTCATAGCCTTCCACCTCACCGGGCGTGCGCAGGCCGAACGGCATGACCAGAAAGGCGCTCAAGACCCAGAACAGGCCGTAGATCGCCACCATCGAGGTCCACTGCATCGCCATTCGCTCAATCCTCCAGCAGCATCACCTGCACTTGCGGCTTCTTGCCCGACCAGCGCGTGGCAGCGCGGCGCGCGGCAAGGCGCGCTGCTTCGACACGAACCTCACGGTCGGACTTCTTCGCGCGCCCCAGCGCATCGGCGACATCGCGCTGCGCTTCCTCGACGAACTTGGGATAGTCCTCGTCAAGCGGCAGGCCGATAGCCGCCACCTGCACATGGCCCTTGCGGTCTGCGGCCACCGAAACCACACCGTTGAAGGCGATGCGGCGGCGCATGACCATGGCGTCGCCGTCGGCAGGCGCGATGATATCGCCGTCCAGGATCAGGCGGCCCGAATGGACCTCCCCGAACTTGCCCGGCTTGCCCGGTGCGAGGCGGACGAGATCGCCGTTCTTCTGAAACACCGCGTTCGGAATGCCGCTTTCCAGCCCGAGCCGGGCCTGTTCGCGCATGTGGCGGATCTCGCCGTGGACCGGCAGCAGGATTTCCGGCCGCAGCCAGCCATAGAGCGCAACGAGTTCCGGCCGACCGGGATGGCCGGAAACGTGGATCATGCTCTGGCGGTCGGTGACGATGACGAACCCCGCGTCCGAGAGGCGGTTCTGGATACGCCCGATCGGGATTTCGTTGCCGGGGATTTGGCGGCTGGAGAACAGGACGACATCGCCCTTCTCCAGCTTTATCGGGTGATTGCCATCGGAAATGCGCGAGAGCGCGGCGCGCGGCTCGCCCTGCCCGCCGGTGGCAACGATCAGCACTTCGCCGCGCGGCAGGTCCATCGCCGTCTCAATATCCACCAGTTCGGGCAGCTTCTTGAGATAGCCGCTTGCCTGCCCGGTCTCGATGATCCGGTCGAGCGAGCGCCCGGCCACGCAAAGCTTTCGGTTGGTCTTGCGCGCCACTTCGCCCAAAGTCTGGAGACGGGCGACGTTCGAGGCGAAAGTCGTCACCAGCACGCGCCGGCCACGATGCTTCTTCACTTCTTCCAGCAGCCCGCGATAAACTTCGCCTTCGCTGCCCGAAGCCTCGGGATTGAACACGTTGGTGGAATCGCAGACCAGCGCCAGCACGCCCTCATCACCGATCGCGGTCAGTTCCGCCTTCGTCGCCGGGGTGCCGACTTGCGGCTCGTCGTCGAGCTTCCAGTCGCCGGTGTGGAAGATCCGGCCGAACGGCGTATCGATCAGCAGCGCGTTGCCCTCGGCAATCGAGTGCGCAAGTGGCACATAGCGAATGCCGAAAGGCCCGAGTTCGAAACGGTCGAGGTGATCGATGACAATCAGCTCGACCTGATCGAGAATGCCTGCCTCTTCCAGCTTCGCAGCCACCAGGCGCGCGGTGAAGGGCGTGGCATAGATCGGAACGTCGAGTTCCTGGGCGAAGTACGGCACCGCGCCGATGTGATCTTCGTGCGCATGGGTCAGCACGATACCGAGCAGATTCTCCCGCTCGCCTTCGATGAAGTCGAGATCGGCGAAGACCAGATCGACGCCGGGATATTCGTTCATGCCGAAAGTCATGCCCAGGTCGACCATCAGCCATTTGCCCTGGCAGCCATAGAGATTGACGTTCATGCCAATCTCGCCCGAGCCCCCGAGCGCACAAAACAGCAGTTCGTTACCTGGAATCACGTCTTCGATGCCCTTTCGGCAAGAATGGCGAGGCCTTCGAGCGTCAGGTCGGGATCGACCGCGTCGAAAATATCGGAAGCCTCGTCGAACAACACGGCAAGCCCGCCGGTCGCGATGACCTTCGCGGGCCGCCCGATTTCGGCGCGCATGCGGGCGATCAGGCCCTCCATCATCGCCACATAGCCCCAGAATACGCCGATCAGCATCTGGTCCTCGGTATTGCGGCCGATCACGCTCTTGCTGGCGGGAACGGCAATGGCAATGCGCGGTAGCTTGGCGGTATTGCCCACCAGCGCGTCCAGCGAAAGATTGATGCCCGGCGCGATGATGCCGCCCTTGTAGGCGCCGTTGTAGTCTACCACGTCGAACGTCGTCGCGGTGCCGAAATCGACCACGATCAGGTCGCCGCCGTGCCGCTCATGCGCGGCGATGGCGTTGACGGCGCGGTCGGCGCCCAGCGACTTGGGCTGATCGACGTCGATGTCGATCGCATAGTCTGCCTTGCCGACACCTGCCACTAGCGGTTCGACGTCGAAATAATGGCGGCAGAGAATTTCCAGATTGTGCAGCGCCCGCGGCACCACGGTGGAGATGATGATGCTCTCGATCTCCTCCGCCGCAACGCCGCGGATCGAGAGGAGCTGCATCAGCCAGACCGCATACTCGTCGCCCGTGCGACGCGGATCGGTGGCGATGCGCCAGCGACCGCGCAAGGTGCGGCCCTCGAACAGCGCGAAGACGACATTGGTGTTGCCGGCATCGATGGCAAGCAGCATGGAATTTCCTTCAGGCGAGCGAAACGTCACCGGCGTGGACGACACGTAGGGACCCGTCGGCCAGACGCAAGCGCAATGCTCCGTCCGGGTCAAGCCCGGCGAAGGCGCCCGGTAGCAGCCCTTCTTCATCCAGCGTGACCAGCAGCGGCGTTCCCTGGGGGTGCGCGTGGCGGATCCACGCGGCCAGCGTCGCCGCGAGCCCTACCCGCCGCCACTGCAACAGGCGCTCTGCGAGACAGGCGGCAAGCTTTTCCAGAACGGCCTGCGCGTCTTTGTCGTTATCGGGATTTGCAGCAAGGAGCGAGGTGGTTGCTCGGTCGGGAAGATCGGGCGCGCTCACAACGTTCACACCGATGCCGATGATGACATGATCGCCCGCGCGTTCCAGCAGGATGCCGCAAATCTTGGCGCCGCCGACCAGAACATCGTTCGGCCACTTTAGCTGGCAGTCAGCCCCGGGGGGCAATTGCGACAGCATCAGGTCGTAAACGGCCAGCGCCGCAACGAATGCCAGGGTATGGACCGAGGGATCGTCGGCTCTCAGCGCGACGACGGTGCTGGCGTAGAGATTGCCCTCCGGCGAGGACCATTGCCGACCGCGGCGACCGCGTCCCGCGCTCTGCCTGACCGCGCGCAGCCAGAACCCTTCCGCGAGGCCCTCCCCGGCGCCGAGGCGCCGGGAAAGGTCCGCGTTGGTCGAAGCGGTCTCTTCGACGACCTCTATCAAAGGCCGGAGTAGAGTGCGGCCGCAGCCGTCTCGCTCAGGTGGCCGAGCCACTTGGTCAGCAGGAAGCCGAGCGGCGAGATGAACACGCACGACAGCACCAGGATCAGCTTGTGCCAGACGTCGCTTTCACCCTTCACCACATCGGCCGGTTCGTCGAAATAGACGACCTTGACGACCTTCAGGTAGTAGAAGGCGCCGATCACCGAGGCCGCGAAGCCGATCGCCGCCAAAGCGATCATGCCACCGTCCACAGCGGCCTTGAAGACCAGGAACTTGCCCCAGAAGCCGAACATCGGCGGGATACCGGCAAGGCTGAACATGACCATGGCGAGTGCCAGGGCAAGGCCCGGACGCGTGCGCGACAGACCGGCCATCTTGGCGAGTTCCTCGACCGGGTTGCCGTCCGCGTCCTTCATCATCAGGATCACCGCGAAACCGCCCGCCGACATCGCGACGTAGATCGCGAGGTAGAACAGCATGGCCGAGACGCCCTGCGGCGTCGCCACGGCGAGACCGACGAGCATGAAGCCCACGTTGTTGATCGACGAGTAGGCCATCAGGCGCTTGATGTTGGTCTGGCCGATGGCGCCAAGGGCACCGACGACGATCGAGGCGAGCGCGGCGAAGACCACGATCTGCTGCCAGGCCGCAGCCTGGTCGCCGAAGGCCTCAATGGCGACGCGCATGGTCAGGGCCATGGCGGCAACCTTCGGCGCCGTCGCGAAGAGCGTGGTCACCGGGGTCGGCGCGCCCTCGTAAACGTCCGGGGTCCACATATGGAACGGAACGGCGCTGATCTTGAAGGCCAGACCCGCGAAGACGAAGACGATGCCGAACAGCGCGCCGTTCGAGAGGCCCTGTGCCATCGAGGCACTGATACCCGCGAACGAAGTGGTGCCCGCAAAGCCATAGGTCAGGCTCATGCCGAAGAGCAGGATACCCGAGGCCAGCGCGCCGAGTACGAAGTACTTGAGGCCAGCTTCGGCCGAACGACCGTCGGTACGCAGGAAGGCCGCCAGAACGTAAGCCGCGAGCGAGTTCATCTCGAGGCCGATGTAGAGCGTCAGCAGGTCGGTGGCCGAAACCATCATGCCCATGCCGATCGAGGCCAGCAGCACGAGGACCGGATATTCGGCCCGCATGGCCTTGAAGCGGTCGAAGTAGGCCGGCGCAACTACCAGCGACACTGCCGCCGAAAGGTAGATCAGGATCTTCGCGTAGGACGCGAAGGCGTCGGCACGATACTGGCCGAAGAAGGCCGAGGTTTCGGCGCCCATCGCGCCGCCGCAAAGCGCGGGAGCGACCAGGATGCCGGCGGCGACGAGCGCCGCCACGGCGAGAACGGAGATCAGCTTCGCCGCCTTGTCACCGCCCCAGGCGGCGACAAGGAGCAAGACCAGGCTTGCGACGCTAAGCGTTTCTTCCGGCGCGATCAGGCGCAGCGACTGTGACCAGTCCATCAGTGTGCCCCCTCATGCGCGGCTGCTTCTTCATGTGCAGGCTTTTCCTTGCCCATGGCCAACTTGGCGTCTCCTTCCGGCTTTGCGCGAGCGAGCCGGGCGTCGAGCGCGGCAATGTCTGCGCGCATCGGAGCAATGAAGCTCTCGGGATAGACGCCCATCCACAGCACCGCGAGGCCGAGCGGGATCACCATCAGGTATTCACGCAGGTCGAGGTCGGCCATGGCGGCGGCATCGGCATTCTTCTGGTCGCCAAAGACGACACGGCGATAGAGGTAGAGCATGTAGGCAGCGCCCAGGATGATGCCGGTGGTGCAGATCAGCGCCGTCCAGCTCGATGCCTGGTAGATACCGCCAAGGCTCAGGAATTCGCCGACGAAACCACTGGTGCCCGGAAGGCCGATCGAGGCCATCGTGAAGAGCAGGAAGAACAGCGCGTAACGCGGCATGTTGATGGCAAGACCGCCGTAGCGGCTGATCTCACGGGTGTGCAGGCGGTCGTAGATGATGCCGACGCAGAGGAACAGCGCGCCCGAGACGAGGCCGTGGCTGAGCATGACCAGCATCGAGCCTTCGAGGCCCTGCGGATTGAAGGCGAAGAGACCGATGGTCACGACGGCCATATGCGCGACCGACGAGTAGGCGATCAGCTTCTTCATGTCGTCCTGCACCAGCGCAATGAGCGAGGTGATCACGACGGCGGCCATCGACAGGCCCCAGACCAGCGGTGCGAAGTAGGCCGAAGCTTCGGGGAACATCGGCAGCGAGAAGCGGATGAAGCCGTAGCCGCCCATCTTCAGCAGCACGCCTGCCAGGATCACCGAGCCTGCGGTCGGCGCCTGGACGTGCGCCGCCGGAAGCCAGGTGTGGACCGGCCACATCGGCATCTTCACCGCGAAGCTGGCGAAGAAGGCGAGCCACAGCCAGGTCTGGACCTGCGGGTCGAAGTCGTAGGTCATGAGCGTCGGGATGAAGGTCGTGCCGGCGGTGTGGACCATCCACAGCATCGCCACGAGCATCAGCACCGAGCCAAGCAGCGTGTAGAGGAAGAACTTGTACGAGGCGTAGATGCGATCCGCGCCGCCCCAGATGCCGATGATCAGGTACATCGGAATGAGGCCGGCTTCGAAGAACATGTAGAACAGGAAGAGATCCTGGGCCGCGAAGACGCCGATCATCAGCGTTTCGACGAGCAGGAACGCCGCCATGTATTCGCCCACGCGCTTCTCGATCGAGTTCCAGCTCGCGCCGATGCAGATCGGCATGAGGAAGACGGAAAGCTCGATCAGGAGCAGCGCGATGCCGTCGATGCCGAGGGCGTAGGAGAAGCCCGAGAACAGCTCATGCCGTTCCTGGAACTGCCACTGCGCACCGCCGACATCGAAGTTCAGCCAGAGGACGACGCCAAGGGCAAGGTTCGCAAGGGTGGCGAGAAGCGCCACCGTGCGTGCCGATTTGGCATCAAGGTAGAGACATGCCAGTGCCGCCGCGAGCGGCACCAGCAACATCAGACTGAGGATCGGAAAACCACTCATCATCTTATCCCGCGATCACCCAGCTGATGGCGCCGACAAGGCCCAGCAGCATGACAAGAGCGTAGCTGTACAGATAGCCCGACTGGACCTTCTGCGCGTAAGTTGAACCCCTGGCGACGACCCAGGCGGCACCGTCGGGACCGAACTTGTCGATCACGCCGGTATCCAGGACCTTCCAGAACACCTTGCCGAGCCAGAAGGCCGGGCGAACGAAGATGTTGTGGTAGAGTTCGTCGAACATCCACTTGCGGAACACGAAGGTGTAGACCGGCCCGAGCTGCTCGGCGACTGCCTTGGGGAACGAGAGGTTCTTGATGTAGCCGTACCATGCGATCAGCAGGCCCAGCGACATCACCGTGAACGGTGCCCACTTAACCCAGGTCGGCACGCCGTGCATCGCGTGGATCAGGTGTTCGTGGAACACCAGGGCGCCCTTCCAGAATTCGCCGGTCCCTTCCGAGACGAAGGCGTGGTTGAAGACGAAGCCCGCGGCGACGGCACCGATCGAGAGGATCAGCAGCGGCAGCAGCATGACCAGCGGGCTTTCGTGCGGATGATACCCGCCCGTGCCGTCGCCGTGCTGCGTGTAGTCCGGGCCGCGCGAACCGAGTTCGGGTGCGGCATGGGCATGTGCATCGTCGGCATGGTCGTCGTGAGCATGGGCATGATCGTCATGACCGTGATCATCGTGGCCGTGCGCGTCGTGGACGGCGTGCTGGATGTGCTCCGACTGGATCCAGCGCGGCTTGCCGAAGAAGGTCAGGAAGACCAGGCGCCAGGAATAGAAGCTGGTCATCAGCGCGGCGGCGATGCCCATCCAGAAGGCGAAACCGCCAACTGCCGTGCCCGACCCGAAGGCTGCCTCGAGGATCGCGTCCTTCGAATAGAAGCCTGCGAAGCCCACGAAGCCCGCGATACCCACGCCGGTGATGGCCAGCGTACCTGCCGTCATCGTCCAGAAGGTGATCGGGATGTGCTTACGCAGCGCGCCGTAGAAGCGCATGTCCTGCTCGTGGTGCATCGCATGGATGACCGAGCCCGCACCGAGGAACAGCAGCGCCTTGAAGAAAGCGTGCGTGAACAGGTGGAACATGGCCGCGCCATAGGCGCCGACGCCGGTGGCGAAGAACATGTAGCCGAGCTGCGAACAGGTCGAATAGGCGATGACGCGCTTGATATCCCACTGCGTGCAGCCGACGGTGGCAGCGAAGAAGCAGGTGCAGGCGCCGATGAAGGCAATGAAGTGCATCGCCGTCTCGCTGGTTTCGAACAGCGGCGACAGGCGGCAGACCATGAAGACGCCGGCGGTGACCATGGTGGCCGCGTGGATCAGCGCCGAAACCGGGGTCGGGCCTTCCATCGCGTCCGGGAGCCAGGTGTGCAGGCCGAGCTGCGCCGACTTGCCCATCGCACCGATGAACAGGAGGATGCAGATCACGGTCATCGTGTCGAAGCGGTGGCCGAGGAAGCCGATCGTCGAGTCGGCCATGCTGGGTGCGGCCTGCAGGATCTCGGGGATCGAGACGGTGCCGAACACCAGGAAGCAGCCGAAGATACCGAGCATGAAGCCAAGGTCACCCACGCGGTTGACCACGAAGGCCTTGATCGCGGCGGCACCGGCCGAAGGCTTGCGGAACCAGAAGCCGATCAGGAGGTACGAGGCAAGGCCCACGCCTTCCCAACCGAAGAACATCTGCACCAGGTTGTCCGCAGTCACCAGCATGAGCATGGCGAACGTGAACAGCGAGAGGTACGCGAAGAAGCGCGGCTGATCCGGCTCCTCGCTCATGTAGCCCCAGGAATAGAGGTGTACGAGCGCGGAAACCGAGGTGACCACCACGAGCATGACCGCCGTGAGCGAGTCCACCCGCAGCGACCAGTCCCAGGTCATGGCGCCGGACTGGACCCACTTGAGGACCGGCACGACGCTGGCTTCGGCGTTTCCGGTGAGAAAACCGATGAAGATCGGCCAGCTCAGCGCACAGGCGACGAACAGCGCGCCGGTCGTCAGGACCTTTGCGGGAACGTTGCCCAGCTGCTTGTTGCCGAGCCCGGCGATGATCGCTGCCAGTAACGGCAGGAAGACGATGAATAGGATCGGGTGCAAGGCCTTATCCCTTCATCCGGTTGACGTCGTCGACAGCGATGCTGCCGCGTCCGCGGAAATAGATCACGAGGATTGCGAGCCCCACTGCGGCCTCGCCGGCAGCGACCGTCAGCACGAACATCGCGAAGATCTGGCCCGTGAGGTCGTGCAGGAACGCGCTGAACGCGACGAGGTTGATGTTGACCGCAAGCAGGATCAGTTCGATCGCCATGAGCAGAACGATGACGTTCTTGCGGTTCAGGAAAATGCCGAGGACGCCGAGCACGAAGAGGATCGAGCTCACGACCACGTAATGTTCGACGCCGATCACAGCTGGACCCCCTTGCCGACTTCCGGCTTGACGTTGAAGGTTGCCTCTTCGGGACGACGCGCAACCTGCTTGCTGATCTTCTGGCCGCGCGTATCGCCGCGCTGGCGGTGGGTCAGCACGATGGCGCCAACCATCGCAACGAGCAGGATCAGGCCGGCCGCTTCGAACAGGAACAGGTAACGGCTGTACATAAGGCCGCCGATGGCCTCGATGTTCGAGGCACCCGCCGGGGTGGCCGCCGTACCGTCCGGCGTGCCGAGGGTCAGGGCTCCGGCCTTGTAGGCACCGATGCCGAGCACCATCTCGGCCAGCAGCACCAGGGCCACAAGCATGCCGAGCGGGAAGTTCTTGATGAAGCCTGCCCGCAGTTCGGCGAAATCGATGTCGAGCATCATGACGACGAAGAGGAACAGCACCGCGACCGCGCCGACATAGACGATGACGAGCAGCATGGCGATGAATTCGGCCCCCGTGAGCATCATGAGCCCGGCGGCGTTGAAGAACGCCAGGATCAGGAAGAGCACCGAGTGGACCGGATTGCGCGAGAGGATGGTCGCAGCGGCCGACGCGATCGTCAGCACGGCGAACAGATAGAAGGCGATGGTCTGGATCATGTCCGCGGGCCCCTATCGGTACGGCGCATCGGCTTCAAGGTTCGCGGCAATCGCACGCTCCCACTTGTCCCCGTTCGCCAGTAGCTTGGCCTTGTCATAGAGCAGTTCTTCGCGCGTTTCGGTCGCATATTCGAAGTTCGGCCCTTCGACGATGGCGTCCACCGGACAGGCTTCCTGGCAGAAGCCGCAGTAGATGCACTTCGTCATGTCGATGTCGTAGCGCGTGGTGCGGCGCGAACCGTCGGTACGCGGCGCAGCCTCGATCGTGATCGCCTGCGCCGGGCAGATCGCCTCGCAGAGCTTGCAGGCGATGCACCGCTCCTCGCCGTTGGGATAACGGCGAAGGGCATGCTCACCACGGAAGCGCGGCGAAAGCGGGTTCTTCTCGAAGGGGTAGTTGATCGTCGCCTTGGGCTTGAAGAAATACTTCAAGGTCAGCCAGTGCGCCTTCACGAACTCCCAGAGCGTGAAGCTCTTTATGAGTTGTCCGACGGTCATTGGAAGTGTCCGGTAGCCATGAGGTAGCCGCTGACGATTACGACGAACAGCAGCGATACGGGCAGGAAGACCTTCCAGCCCAGGCGCATCAGCTGGTCATAGCGGTACCGGGGAACGGTGGCCTTGATCCAGCTGAACACGAAGAAGAAGAAGAAGACCTTGAGCAGGAACCATACGAAGCCCGGCACGAGGTAGAGAACGGGGATGTCGAGCGGCGGCAGCCATCCGCCCCAGAACAGCGTCGCGTTGAGCGCGCACATCAGGAGCACGTTGGCATATTCGCCCAGCCAGTAGGCGGCGAAAGCCATCGACGAATATTCCGTCTGGTAACCGGCGACGAGTTCCGATTCCGCTTCGGCAAGGTCGAAGGGTGCGCGCTGCGTTTCCGCAAGGCTCGAAATCAGGAACATCACCCACATCGGGAACAGCAGCGGGTTCGCGACGAAACCGTTGATGATGCCGAAGACGTGGCCCTTCTGCGCCCAGACGATCTCGTTCATGTTGAACGTACCCGCCCAGAGAACGACGCAGATCAGGATGAAGCCGATCGAGACTTCATAGGAGATCATCTGCGCCGAGGCGCGCATCGCCGAGAAGAACGGGTACTTCGAGTTCGAAGCCCAGCCCGCCATGATCGTGCCGTAGACACCCAGCGAGCTGATCGCGAGGATGTAGAGCAGCCCGATGTTGATATCGGCCAGGATCGCGCCCGAGTTGAACGGGATCACTGCCCAGGACAGCAGCGCCAGGGTGAACGTCACGATCGGCGCGATCAGGAACAGGCCCTTGTTCGCCGCCGAGGGAACGATGGTTTCCTGAAGGAAGACCTTCAGACCGTCCGCGAAGGACTGGAGCAGACCGAACGGGCCGACCACGTTGGGACCGCGGCGCAGCGCCATGGCGGCCCAGATCTTGCGGTCGACATAGATGATCATGGCGACGGCCAGCATCAGCGGCAGCGCGATGAGCAGGATGCCGCAGACGGTGGACACGAACCATGCCCACTCGTAGCTCATCCCGAGATTCTGGAAGAAAACGGTCATTCCGCTGCCTCCGCGATCTCTTCCCCGTGGAGAAGTTCAGCCGAGCAGCGCTGCATGACGGCGCTCGCACGGGCGATCGGGTTGGTCATGTAGAAGTCCTTGATCGGATAGGCGATCTGACCGGCAGCGGAACCGCCGCCGAGAGGCAGAACGCTCCCGTAATCGGCAAGACCTTCGCTGCCAAGTGCAGGAACTTCCTCGATCATTGCGTTTCGCAGCTGATCGAAGGTGTCGAAACCGACGGTCACGCCGAAGGCATCGGCGAGCGCGCGCAGGATCGTCCAGTCTTCACGGGCATCGCCCGGTGCGAACACGGCCTTGTCGGACCACTGCACGCGGCCTTCGGTGTTGACGTAAGTGCCTGCCTTTTCGGTATAGGCCGAAGCCGGCAGGATAACGTCCGCCGCGTGGGCACCCTTGTCGCCGTGGTGACCGATGTAGACGATCATCGAACCGGCGAACTGGGTGAAGTCCACTTCGTCGGCGCCGAGCGCGAGCAGGACCTTGGGCTTGGCGGCGACGAGGTCGGCAATGCCGCCCTTCTGCGCGTAGCCGAGCATCAGGCCGCCCATGCGGGCCGCCGCCATGTGGAGGACGTTGAAGCCATTCCACTTGGTGCCGTCTTCGAGATCACGGACGAGGTTGAACTGGGCCGCAAGCGCGAGACCCGCTTCCAGACCGCCACGGCCGAGCGCCGCACCGCCGAGGATGACCGCCGGACGCTTCGCGTTCGACAGCACATCGGCTACGTTCTGCGGCAGATTGCCAAGGACCGAGAGGTCTTCGCCAAGGAACTCGCCGCCGAAAGTGGTTTCCCACTCGGGACCGATGAGGAACACCTTGGCGCCGCGCTTCACCGCCTTGCGCAGGCGAACGTTGAGCAGCGGGGCTTCCCAGCGCACGTTGCTGCCCGCGATCAGGATCGCATCGGCGGTCTCGATACCCGAGAACGTCGTGTTGAAGTTGACGGCAGCGAGGCTGTCGGTCGCGTAGTCCATCCCGGTCTGGCGACCTTCGATGAGCTTCGAACCGAGCGCGCCGACCAGCTTCTTGGCCGCGAACATCGTTTCGCAATCAACCATGTCGCCGGCGACGGCGGCGATCGAATTGCCCGGGTTCAGCGTGGCGATGGCGGCAAATGCCTCGTTCCAGCTGACCGCGACGAGCTTGCCGTCACGGCGCAGGAACGGCTTGTCGAGGCGGCGCTTGGTAAGGCCGTCGACCATGTAGCGCGCCTTGTCGCTGATCCATTCCTCGTTCACGTCATCGTTGTTACGAGGAAGCACGCGCAGCACTTCGCGGCCGCGCGCATCGATGCGGATGTTGGCGCCAGTGGCGTCCGACACGTCGATGCCCAGCGTCTTCTTGAGTTCCCAGGGACGGGCCTCGAAGGCGTAAGGACGCGAGGTGAGCGCACCGACCGGGCACAGGTCGATCACGTTGGCCGACATCTCGTGCTTGGCAGCATGTTCGAGATAGGTCGTGATCTGCATGTTCTCGCCGCGATAAAGCGCGCCGATCTCGTCCACGCCTGCGATCTCTTCCGAGAAGCGCACGCAGCGGGTGCAGTGGATGCAGCGCGTCATCGTCGTCTTGATGAGCGGACCCATGTACTTTTCGGTGACCGCTCGCTTGTTCTCGTCATAGCGCGAAGCGCCGCGACCGTAAGCGACGGACTGGTCCTGAAGGTCGCACTCGCCGCCCTGATCGCAGATCGGGCAGTCGAGCGGGTGGTTGATGAGGAGGAACTCCATCACCCCTTCCCGCGCCTTCTTGACCATTTCGGAATCCGTGCGGATTTCCTGGCCTTCGGAGGCCGGAAGCGCGCACGAAGCCTGGGGCTTGGGCGGTCCGGGCTTCACTTCGACCAGGCACATGCGGCAGTTGCCGGCGATGCTCAGGCGTTCGTGATAGCAGAAGCGCGGGATTTCCTTGCCGGCAAGCTCGCAGGCCTGCAGCACGGTTGCGCCGTTGGGGACGTCGATCTCGACGCCGTCGACTTTGACCTTGGGCATTACTCGGCAGCCTCGCGGACGTTTTCGGCGATCCGGCGCTCAAGCTCCGGACGGAAATGACGGATCAGGCCCTGGATCGGCCACGCCGCAGCGTCGCCCAGGGCGCAGATGGTGTGGCCTTCGACCTGCTTGGTCACCTGCTGCAGCATGTCGATTTCCTCGACTTCCGCGTCGCCGGTGCGCAGGCGCTCCATCACGCGCCACATCCAGCCCGTGCCTTCGCGGCAGGGGGTGCATTGGCCACAGGACTCGTGCTTGTAGAAGTACGAGATGCGGCTGATGGCGCGGACGATGTCGGTGGACTTGTCCATGACGATGACGGCGGCAGTACCGAGACCGGAGCCGACCGCCTTCAGGCCGTCGAAGTCCATCGGCGCGTCCCAGATGTCGGCCGCCGGAACCAGCGGAACCGACGAACCGCCGGGGATCACCGCCAGCAGGTTGTCCTTGCCGCCGCGAATGCCGCCGCAGTGACGCTCGATCAGTTCGCTGAACGGGATCGACATCTCTTCCTCGACCACGCAGGGACGGTTCACGTGCCCGCTGATCTGGAAGAGCTTGGTGCCCTTGTTGTTCTCGCGGCCGAAGCTGGAGAACCACGCGGCGCCGCGGCGCAGAATGGTCGGCGCGACGGCGATCGATTCGACGTTGTTGACCGTGGTGGGGCAGCCGTAGAGACCTGCGCCGGCCGGGAACGGCGGCTTCAGGCGGGGCTGGCCCTTCTTGCCTTCGAGGCTTTCGATCATCGCGGTTTCTTCGCCGCAGATGTAGGCGCCGGCGCCGCGGTGGACGAAGACGTCGAAGTCGTAGCCCGAACCGCAGGCGTTCTTGCCCAGCAGACCGGCTGCGTAAGCCTCTTCACGTGCCGCGAACAGCGTCTCTGCCTCGCGGATATATTCGCCGCGAATGTAGATGTAGGCCGCGCGCGCACCCATGGCGAAGCCCGCGACGAGCGCGCCTTCGAACAGGAGGTGCGGATCGTGCCGCATGATCTCGCGATCCTTGCACGAACCCGGTTCGGATTCGTCCGCATTGATCACGAGGAAGCTGGGCTTCGGGTTGCCTGCCTGGTCGAGCGGCGGCTGCTTGGGCATGAAGGACCACTTCATGCCGGTCGGGAAGCCAGCACCGCCGCGACCGCGCAGACCCGAAGCCTTCATCTCGTCGATGATGGCGTCACGGCCGCGCTCGATCAGCGCTTTGGTGTTGTCCCAGGCACCGCGTGCCTGCGCTTCCTTCAGGTTCCACGGCTGATAGCCGTAGAGGTTGGTGAAGATGCGATCCTTATCGAGGAGAGCCATTACCACTCACTCCGATAGTCATGGTTTTCGGTGATCATCGCCGCCAGATTGGTAGGCTCGCCCACCGGTTCGACGGTGTGACGGGCGGGATCCTGCGTGCCGGCCTTCGGCGTTTCACCACGCGCCAGCGCGTCGAGCACCGCGTTGAGGCGGGCCGACGTCAGGTCTTCGTAGTTGTCGTCGTTGATCTGGACCATCGGGGCCGAGGCGCAGTTGCCCATGCACTCGACCTCGGTGAACGACCACAAGCCGTCTTCCGAGATGTGGCCCTTCTTCATGCCACGCGACTTGCAGGTTTCCAGCAGGTCGTCCGAACCACGCAGCATGCAGGGCGTGGTGCCGCAGACCTGCACGTGGAACCGGCCGATCGGCGCGATGTTGTACATGGTGTAGAACGACGCGACCTCGACCACGCGGATCACCGGCATGTCGAGATAGGCGGCGATATATTCCATCACCGGAATCGGCAGCCAGCCCTGCGTGTTCAGCTCGGCACCGACCTGGCGCTGGGCGAGGTCGAGCAGCGGCATCACGGCCGAGCGCTGGCGCCCTGCCGGATAGCGGGACACGACATCCTTCGCCTTTTCGGCGTTCTCGGCGGTCCAGGCGAAATTGCCCCAACGGGCCCGGAGTTCGGGCGTGTCGGGTTCGATATAGCGGTCAGCCATGCTTACCCCTGCGCTTCAGCCACTGGTCCTGGCCGAAAAGAAACAACTCAAAGCCGCCGATCGCGGTCACCAGCATCGGCAGCACGGCCGTGGGCTGGAGGTCGAGATAGACGGCGACAAAATACCACACCGCAAGGGCCACACCGGTGACGGCGGCCCAGATGCGGGTCAGTTCGAGGGTGTTGAATTTCATCGGATGAACTCCCTCACCGGATGAATTCGACGCGCGAGCACTTGTCGCCCTCGAAGCTGTAGACGGCGAGAACGTCGAAAGGCTCGACGGGATCGGAACCGTCCGTCGCCGGGCCGCGCGTCACGTGCTCGCGGAAGACGACGTAATTGTCGGTTTCCTCGCGCGAGACGATCTCGGCCTGGTTCTCGGGCCACTTGGCGAAAGCCGCCTTGAGGCCCGAGCGCGTGCCTTCCCGGCCCTCGCGAACAACAGCGCCGCGATAGTTCGCCTCGCTGGCGTCCTCGGTCATGTACGAGACGTAGAGATCGGCGTCCTGCGCGTTGTAGGCGGCGATCATGGCCTCTGCGACGGCGAGCTTGCTCAACGGTCGCACTCCCCGAACACGATGTCCATGGCACCGAGGATCGCCGTGGCGTCGGGCAGCATGTGGCCCTTCGACATGAAGTCCATCGCCTGGAGGTGCGAGAAGGCTGTCGGGCGGATCTTGCAGCGGTACGGCTTGTTCGAGCCGTCCGACACCAGATAGACGCCGAACTCGCCTTTGGGGCTTTCCGTGGCGACATAGACTTCGCCCGCGGGAACGTGGAAGCCTTCGGTGTAGAGCTTGAAGTGATGGATCAGCGATTCCATCGACTGCTTCATCTCGCCGCGCTTCGGCGGGCCGACCTTGCGGTCGGTGGTCATGATCGGGCCTTCGGGCATCTGCGCGAGGCACTGCTTCATGATCTTCGCCGACTGGCGCACTTCTTCGGCACGTACCATGAAGCGGTCGTAGCAGTCCGAAGCGGTGCCGACCGGGACTTCGAAGTCCATGCGGTCGTAGACGTCGTAAGGCTGGCTCTTGCGGATATCCCAGGGGATGCCGGTGGCGCGGATCATCGGGCCGGAGAAGCCCCAGGCCAGCGCATCTTCCTTGGAAACGACGGCGATGTCGACGTTACGCTGCTTGAAGATGCGGTTGTCGATGACCAGGCTCAGCGCGTCCTCGAACAGTTCCGGCAGGCGCGTGTCGAGCCAGTCGGCAATGTCGGTGAGCAGCTTGAGCGGCACGTCCTGATGCACGCCGCCGGGACGGAACCAGGCCGAGTGCATGCGGGCGCCCGAAGCGCGTTCGAAGAAGTTGAGGCAGTCCTCGCGGACTTCGAACAGCCACAGGTTCGGCGTCATCGCGCCGATATCCATGATGTGCGACCCCATGTTCATCATGTGGTTGCAGATGCGGGTCAGCTCGGCGAACAGCACGCGCAGATACTGGGCGCGCAGCGGAACCTCGAGGTTCAGCAGCTTCTCGATCGCGAGGACGTAGGAATGTTCCATGCCCAGCGGCGAGCAGTAGTCCAGACGGTCGAAATACGGCAGCGCCTGGAGGTAGGTCTTGTGCTCGATCAGCTTCTCGGTGCCGCGGTGCAGCAGGCCGACGTGCGGATCGATACGCTCGATGATCTCGCCGTCGAGTTCCATGACCATGCGCAGAACGCCGTGGGCCGCGGGGTGCTGAGGACCGAAGTTGATCGTGTAGTTGGTGATGACTTCGTCGCCGGTGGTCGGCGACTGTTCGAGCTGCATGCTCACGCCTTCTCTCCTTCGGCCTTCTCGTCGCCGGGCAGCACGTATTCCGCGCCTTCCCAGGGGCTCATGAAGTCGAACTGGCGCAGATCCTGCGCAAGCTGGACCGGCTCGTAGACCACGCGCTTGTCCTCTTCGGAATAGCGCAGCTCGATATGGCCGGTGAGCGGGAAGTCCTTGCGGAACGGATGCCCTTCGAAGCCGTAGTCGGTGAGGATGCGGCGAAGGTCGCGGTTGCCGGCGAAGATCACGCCGTACATGTCGAACACTTCGCGCTCGAGCCAACCGGCGTTGTGCCACAGCGTGGTCACGGTCGGCACCGGGGTATTCTCGGCCGCGTTGACCTTCACCAGCAGGCGATGGTTCTTCGTGATCGAGAGCAGCATGTAGACGACTTCGAAGCGTTCGGGACGCGACGGATAGTCGACACCGGCCATCTCCATGAGCTGCTGGTATTCGTGATGGTCACGCAGCAGGCGCAGGGCGTTCTCGGCCTGGTCGCGCACAACGGTGAGCACGACTTCGCCGTGCTCTTCGCGGGCGGCAACCAGCATCGAACCCAGCGCGGCGGAGAGAGTCTCCACCACGCCTTCGTTCGACGCGATCTTGGGGGCGGAATGCAGAACAGTCATCGTGCCCTTACCTTTCGAGCGCGCCGACGCGGCGGATCTTACGCTGCAGCTGCATGATGCCGTAGAGCAGCGCTTCGGCGGTCGGCGGGCAGCCCGGCACGTAGATGTCAACCGGAACGATCCGGTCGCAGCCGCGTACGACGCTGTAGCTGTAGTGATAGTAACCGCCGCCGTTGGCGCACGAACCCATCGAGATGACGTACTTCGGGTCCGACATCTGGTCGTAGACCTTGCGGAGGGCCGGAGCCATCTTGTTGCAGAGCGTTCCTGCCACGATCATCACGTCCGACTGACGCGGGGATGCGCGCGGCGCGGCGCCGAAGCGCTCCATGTCGTAGCGGGGCATGTTGACGTGGATCATCTCGACCGCGCAGCAGGCGAGGCCGAAGGTCATCCACCACAGCGAGCCGGTGCGGGCCCACTGGAACAGTTCCTCGGTCGACGTGACGAGGAAGCCCTTGTCGGACACTTCCTGGTTGAGGTCCTTGAAGAATGCCTGATCGGGCGGCACGACGGCGCCGCCCTGAGCGATTGCCGGAGCGAGAGGCTGGCCGGCGGAGTTCACGAGCGTGCTCATTCCCAGTCCAGAGCTCCCTTCTTCCATGCATAGGCGAGGCCGATGGCCAGTTCGCCGAGGAACACCATCATCGTCAGCCAGCCGGCCCAGCCGGTCAGCTTGAGCGAAACGGCCCAGGGGAACAGGAACGCGGCTTCAAGGTCAAAGACGATGAAGAGGATCGCCACGAGGTAGAAGCGGACGTCGAACTGGCTGCGCGGGTCCTCGAACGCGGGGAAGCCGCATTCGTACTCGCTGTTCTTGTCGGCGCTCGGATTATGGGTGCCGGTCAGGCGGGCGACGCCCATCGGCAGCAGCACGATCACCGACGAAAGCGCGAGCGCAACCGCGAGAAAGATCAGGATCGGCAGGTATTGTGACAGATCAGTCAATGGTTCTGGCCTTCATACCGGATACGGCAGCCGGACTCATGCCTCAGGCAACGTCCGGTTGTTGCGGGCGCTCTTAGGCCAGCCCCTCCCCCTCTGCAAGGTGTCCGAAGGGAATAAATGGCGGAACTCTGCGGTGTTGCGAGCCATTCGCAACAAGCTGGGGAGCGGACATGCTTCGTCACGGAGGCGCATCAAGTCGAAACCCGCAGCAGCCGGGAGATTGGGCAATTCCATGCGAATTGAGTGCGATCGCCTTACGGATGCAAGATTTCGCATCCAGCTTGCGAAAATCGCCGTTATCACAGCCCCGGATCGGAGCAGGAAATGGTTGCGTCAACGCCCCGGGGATGGCGCATGTTGAAGCGCGATGGCGAAGGAGTCATCAATTGCAATTGATGCAGTGCAGCACTACCTGAATTTCGAAGGATACCTGATTTCCAAGCGTGAAAGGCATAATAATGGCCCAAATCTCGGCTTCAGACCCGATTGTCATTCTTTCCTATGCTCGTACCCCGATGGGCGGCCTCCAAGGCGCCCTCGCCGACGTTTCGGCAACTGAACTCGGCGCAACCGCCGTCAAGGCCGCCGTGGAACGCGCCGGGGTTTCCGGCGAAGACATCGAGCGCATCTACATGGGCTGCGTGCTCCCCGCCGGGCTTGGCCAGGCGCCTGCCCGCCAGGCGGCGCTGAAGGCCGGCCTGCCGAAGTCGGTCGAAGCCACCACCGTCAACAAGGTCTGCGGATCGGGCATGCAGACGGTGATCATGGGCGCCGAGGCCCTCGCCTCCGGCTCGCTCGACGTGATCATCGCGGGCGGCATGGAATCGATGACCAATGCCCCGTACTTGTCGAAGAAGCACCGCTCGGGCGCCCGCGCCGGCCATGACACCCTTTACGACCACATGTTCCTCGACGGCCTGGAAGACGCCTACGAGGGCGGATCGATGGGTTCCTTCGCGCAGGTAACGGCTGACGAATATCAGCTGACCCGCGAAAATCAGGACGATTACTCGATCGAATCGCTGCGCCGTGCGCAGGAAGCGATCGCCAATGGCGCATTCAAGGGCGAAGTCGTTCCCGTCACCGTGAAGACCCGCAAGGGCGAGCTGGTGGTCGATACCGACGAACAGCCGCCCAAGGGCAATGCCGACAAGATCCGCACTTTGCGCGCCGCCTTCGCCAAGGACGGCACGATCACGGCCGCCACGTCCAGCTCGATCTCGGACGGTGCCGCCGCTGTCGTCATGTCCCGCAAGAGCGTGGCCGAAGCCAAGGGCCTGGCGCCCGTCGCCACCGTTGTCGGCGTCGCCGCCCACGCCCACGAACCCGCCAAGTTCACCACGGCCCCGGTCGGCGCGATCACCAAGCTGATGGACAAGGTGGGCTGGCAGCTTTCGGACGTGGACCTGTTCGAAGTGAACGAAGCCTTCGCCTGCGTCGCCATGTTCGCGATGCACGACCTCGGCATCCCGCACGACAAAGTCAACGTCCACGGCGGCGCGACCGCGCTCGGCCATCCGATCGGCGCTTCGGGCACCCGCATCATCGTCACCCTCATCAACGCCCTCAAGGAAAAGGGCCTGAAGAAGGGTGTCGCCTCGCTCTGCATCGGCGGCGGCGAAGCCACGGCAGTTGCGGTCGAACTCGTCTGATCAATCCCAAAATGAGAACCCCCGTCCTTCCGGCGGGGGCTTTCATTTCAATACCTTATAGCATGAACTTCAGGGGGCGCCTGCGCCCCACAGCATGTCCTGTTCGACATAGCCCTTGTGCCCCTGCACATCGAACGGACACCAGCCATCCTTGCAATCGCCCAGCAGGCCGATCACCCCGGGCTGGATCCGCCACAGCATGGGCGAGCCGGAATTGGCCTCCGCATGCATCTCCACCAGAGCCCTGCCTCCAACCTTGCCTCCCGGTCCCTTTACTAGGGCCGCGCGCTGGCGGGAAAGCAGGAGGTCCCTCATCCAGCCCTTGGTGCCGTCGGGGTCCTCGACGAGCCGCCATGGCCCTTCCCTGCGCAGCACTTTCACGGGGAGATGGAGACGGCGATAGACCCAGTCGATCTTGTACGATTCGCCGGGGCCCACGCGCAAATTCGCCAGATCGGTGTCGACCGAAGCCCAGTAGGGGACCTTGTCGTCATCGGCCGCCTGTGCCGCACCGGCCAGAGTGCAGACGGCGGCGCCGCAGGCCGCCAGGATCGACTGTCGAATTTTTCGCGAAAACATGGCTGTTTCATAATGCGATGCAGCGTCCTTCATCAAGGATTCTCGCCACTCTCCCTGTGGAATGGTTGCGCCCGCTGACGCCGCCCAGGCGATAGGGGCCCGCGTGCCTTGCAAACCTTTTCCTGCTCCGGGAAATTCCCGAAGGTGCAACACCTTGTGCCCGGCCGCCGCCCTGCTCTAGACCGCCCTTGGGGAGCACCGGTCCTTGCCGGCATCCGTGGGGAAAATCGATGATCAAGCGGGCGCTGTTGTCCATTCCAAGTCTGCTGGCCGTCCTGCCGGAACGGGCCATGGCCCAGGAAGCGCGGATAGACCTGTCCAACAGCGGCGACACCGCCTGGATAATGGCGGCGGCCGGACTGGTCCTGCTGCTCGCGCTGCCGGGCATCGCGCTGTACAACTTCGGCAGCGTCGGCAGGCGGAACGGACTGTCGGTCGTGATCCAGTCCTTCGCCCTCGCTGCCGTGGTAACGGTTCTCTGGGGCATCGTCGGATATACGCTGGCCTTCGGAGACATCACCGGCGGCTGGATCGGCGGCGGCAATGCATGGATGCTTATCGAGCTCGGAAATGTGCGCGGCGGAACCGATACGCCCGAAAGCGCCTTTGCCCTGTTCCAGATCGTAGTGGCCGCGCTCGCACCGGCGCTGATGGTCGGCGCTTGGGCCGAACGGGCGCGCTTTGGCTGGGTGATGACGTTCGGCGCGCTCTGGACGCTTATCGTGCAGGCCCCGATCACCCACTGGATCTGGGGCGGCGGATGGCTCTCCCGCAATCTGGGCGTGCTGGACTGGGCCGGCGGACTGGTCATCTTCACGAGCGCGGGGGTCTCCGCTCTCGTAGTCGCGGCCATTCTCGGCCGCCGATCCTTGTTTTCAGGCATGCCCCCGATACCGCACAATCCGGCGCTCTCCTTGGTCGGAGCCGCCATGGCCTGGGTCGGCGCGCTCGGCCTTAGCGGCGGCTGGGCCGTCGCTGCCAATGACGACGCAGCAGCCGCGATGATCTCGGCCCATCTCGCCATTGCAGCGGCAATCGTGACCTGGGCCGGGATCGAATGGCTCGCTTCGGGACGGATCAAGGCACTTGGCCTTGGCAAGGCCGCCATGGCAGGCATCGCCACGATCGCTCCGGCAGCCGGCTACATTTCTCCGGGCGCATCGATTCTTTTCGGCATCCTCGGGGCGGGCGCCGGATATCTGGCAAGCCACGTCGTTCGCGCCCGCTTACAGGTAGACGATGCCCTGGATGTCTTCGCGGTGCCAGGGCTGTGCGGCGCCCTCGGCTCGCTCCTGCTCGGGGCGTTTCTGTCCAACACCCTCGGAGGTGTCGGATATTATGGCGATATGTCCATGATTTCGCAGACAATAGCGCAAGCTTCCGCACTTGCCGTCGTCGTGTTCTGGTCTGCCATGGCGACTGCCATCGTTGCCCTCATGGCATCTCTCGTTTTCCCGATGCGCGTTTCCGAAGACGCCGAGCGCGCAGGGCTGGACACCTCCAGCCACAGCCATTTCCCCGAGGGCCCGGAGCGATGATCCCGGCCTACCTCGCACAGAGCGTCCGCCGAAGCTTTTCACCTTCCGGCAGATCTGGGAGAACGGAAGTCTGGGTCTACCTTCTGGCGGCCACGCTGATCGGTGTCCTGTTTTCAGCGATTACCGCATGGTTTCTCGCCCCCGCCCTCTCCCGCTGGGCATCGCTTGCAGTCATGCTGCTTATTGCAATTCCTGTGGTGTCGCTCGTCATCAGACGCTTTCACGATCTGGACCGCAGCGGCTGGTGGAGTTTGGCACTCGCTCTCGGCGCCGTTCGGCTCCTGATCCTGGAGATCCTGCAGGGCAGCCTTGGCTGGGACGCGAGAGCGACTGCCGAACGCCTCTTCACATGGGTGGACTGGGCCGTTTTTCCGGCGTTCGGACTGGCCTATATCGTGATTATCGCATGGCCGGGCACGAAGCGGGAAAACCGCTTCGGCCCGCCAGTCCATTTGAATCGGGTCCAGCAGGAGCAATTGCCCTAGCTATCCCGAATTGATCAACCTGTTCGCTTGGGCAGAGATATCTCTGCAATACCCCCGCACATCAGCGTTCCCTTCTGGTTGGTCATCCTGTGCTTCACCTGCACGAGGTGACAGCCCTGCTCATCCACCATTTTGTCCACCACCTCGGCGGTCTGGATAGTGACGTCACCCGAAAGCGCCGGCCCACGGTAATTGGCCGTCGAGTGTACGATCATTCCCCACTCGCCAGCCCAACCGGCCAAATAGTCGGTAACCCATGCTCCCATGGAGGCGCCGTAGCCGTAAGCTCTCGGCATGCCGATCTTGCGGGCATACTTGGGGAAGAGATGCCCTCGGGAAGGGCCGAAATAGGCACCGTCGGTCAATTCGGGATTGATTCGTTCCATATGCGGATCGTTCTCATGACCGGCCATCTCGGGCGTGAAGCCCAAGGCCGCCAGATCGAGTTCGCGGCGATCCAGCGTGCCCCATGTCGTGAAGAGATAGGCGCGCCACTCGGTCGTAAAGCTCGCGATAGTATGCGGACCGAAGACGCGCTCGGGCAGTTGATCGCCAATGGCGACATCGTCCCACCAACGTTCGCCATGCCCCAACTCATGGAGCATGCGAATCCAGGCGAACTTGCGCTGCTCCAGCTGATCGAGTTCGGCATCCGTCCATTCAGGCTCTTCGAACTCTGCGGTATTGACGGTGTCTCCGCCCGCATGGGCGAGATAGCGTATCGCGGTAGAGCGCTGCTTCGCGATCAGCTCGCCTGCCTGGTTGCGATAGAAGTTGTCGCCACGCTGGAAGCAGGTCGGCCCGAAACCGGTGTTCTTGACGGTGTAATCGAACGGAATTCGCTCATTCGTAACGACATCCCCGCCGAATACGCGCGGGCCGTAATGCCAGAACTCGTCGCCGCCGAAGAGCAGGTGGGAATTTGGAATGCAGCCGACGCACGAAGGCGCCGTACCGTGGCCGTCATCCATCACGATGGGAAAGCTCTGCGGCGCCACAAGCTTCCCGAACCGGCTTTCGGCAGCGAAAGCAGGATCGAAATGAAGGAGATTCGCATAGTGCATCGCCTGCGCCCAGCGGCGGATGTCATTGTTTCCCAGAGGCTCGCGAATAGGCGAGGAATCGATCACTTTTCCAAGGTATTGATCAATATCAGAGCAATCAAACTCGGCCGCGACTTGGTCCGACATGGCGCTTCCCTTCTCCCGATGGCGACTTGAGCCGCCTTTCCGTTGATCGACAGTGCTGTCTATTACAGCCGGTCTATCTGGTCACGCGCCTTGCCGCGCTACGGCCCCGTCAACGCCCCGGCGGTACGCGCGAACTCTCGACAGTGGATCGCCGCCGATCTATGTCTGGTTTAATCGATCACTTAAACGGACCGGATATGCCTCTTCCAGCGCCTTTCGCCTCGCTTCGCCTGCCTGTGATTGCAGCGCCGATGTTCATAGTGTCGACACCGCATCTCGTCATTGCGCAGATGCGATCGGGGATTGTCGGCAGCTTCCCCGCCCTGAACGCGCGCCCGGCCAGCCAGCTCGACGAATGGCTCTGTGAAATTGAAGAAAAAACAGAAGGTTGCGCAGCACCTTTGGCAGTCAATCTCATTGTTCACAAAAGCAACAACCGGCTTCAGGAAGACCTCAAGGTGCTTGAAAAGCACAAGGTCCCGCTGGTCATAACTTCCCTTGGCGCAATGCCCGAGGTGAATGCCGCAGTGCATGGATGGGGAGGCCTGGTCTTCCACGACGTGATCAACGACCGCTTCGCTCGCAAGGCCGTGGAAAAGGGTGCAGACGGACTGATCGCCGTAGCTGCCGGCGCCGGCGGACATGCGGGGCCTCAGTCGCCTTTCGCCCTCATGCAGGAAATCCGTGCCTGGTTCGACGGTCCTCTTGCGCTGTCCGGCGCCATTGCCTGCGGTCGATCCATTCTGGCTGCCCAGGCGATGGGCGCCGATTTTGCCTATATCGGCACCCCGTTCATTGCCACGAACGAGGCCAACGCGGCATCGGAATACAAGCAAGCCATCGTCGATGGCGCAGCGGCGGACATAGTCTATTCCAGCCTCTTCACGGGCGTTCACGGAAACTACCTGCGCGCCTCCATCACCGCTGCAGGTCTCGACCCGGACAATCTGCCGGAAGGCGACAAGACCCAGATGGACTTCGGTTCCGGCGGCAATACCGCGGCCAAGGCTTGGAAAGACATCTGGGGATCGGGACAAGGAATCGGCGCGATTTCCTCGATCGAGCCTGTGGAATCGCGCATCGCCGCGCTCGAAACGCAGTACCGCGCCGCAATGGACGCTTTGCGCGATCGCGTGGGCATGGCCTCGCATCTGGTGGACTGAGCATCGGCGCCTGACAGGATAGTCGCCGTTCCCAACCAGAGCTTGTCCGCCAGATCGTCGAGCTCCGAAAATTCGACTTCCGGCCGTAACGGATCGTTGCGGTTAAGCCGAGGGCCGTGAAACGGCGCCCCCAGCAGGAGGCGTCGCAAGGCCCGCTGCAAAAGGCCTATCCGCCATCGCGCATCGTTAGCTGCGCGCGATGGCGTCTTGCGCCTGTCCAACAACCATTTCGCCTCAATCTGGCCGATCCGTTCACTGACGAGTGCAGTGTATTGTCGATGAGGGCCGCGATGGAGCGGCAGGCCCATGCGTATGCTTGCTGCCTCATCGCAGGGAAGCAGCAGGCCGTTGCGACGGAAATCCTCGAAACAGGCATGGAGCCCACCGATGGCCACGAGCAGAGGTTGAAAGCAGCGGCTGCGCCCGATCTGGAGCGGAAGCAGGTGATGCCGTTGCAGCCCGTCGTCATAGTCGGGCTGCCCCCTGCGGTTGACGGCGCGAAAGGAAAGATGCTGTCTCAGCGGAGACGATCACGGTCAGTGCTGTCGCCAGACCCAGATTTGTTTTCCCTTTCGCGACGGTTCCAGCAGAAGTCGCCCCCTTGGCGAGTCGATCTCTCTGGGTTGATCGAACGCCCCCTGACGAACAAGGTAATCGGCCACGCGAATGGCCAACTTCAAGGTTTCGGACGGCGTTTCGCCGCTCGCACCTTCGAGCTGCATTTCCCTGCCGACAAATCGGGAGAGCCCTCGCGTCAGCAGGCTGCCATCGTCTGCACGCAGCAAAGCTGTGAGGCCAAGCGCCGGGAAAGCGCCGCCAGCCAACCAATTGACGATGATCTGTGCAAAGTAGCGCGGCTCCATGACCGTCTGCGCCGACTGCCAGCCTATGGCCGACACGGGAAGCTTCAGAGACAGGCTCGCAGCCAGACCCGCGAGCGTGCGGATCACGGGAACAAGTCCCGCCCCCCCGGCGATATGCCCACCGGGCGCCAGCTCGATCGCCTCAAGCTCCTCGATACGCGGGACAGTTTCGAACCCATGGTTCTGCAAAATGTCACCCTGCGCAGCCGCTTTTGCCGGAGCCAGTCCCGAAAGGTCGAAAGTAAGGCCGCTCGCAAGAAGCTCCACCCAGCCTTCCTCCGCGGGCGGGCGATGCGTTACCCTTGCCATGATCTCCCGCCCCGCCGAGTCTTCCATCAGCGCCGCGATCATTTCGACCGAGGGGCGTTCGGCAGGCTTGAAATAGAGAGAAACGCCGTTGCGCGGCGCGGCAGCAGCCAACACGCCCCGATCCTCGGCTTTCCGGGATGAGGGGTTCGTTTTCACGGGTTCAGGCTCGATGATGTTCACACCAATCATAAGGCAGCAGTTCGCCGCCGCCGTCGAGTCCGTTACCTAACTGATGCAACCGAAACGGTTTCATCTTCAGAAGACCCCGAGCTTCAACCCTTCGGCAAAAGCCGCACCAAGCTCGCGGCACGCCTGCAGATCCCCTTCCGAAACGGTCTTTTCTGCCCGGATCTGTTCGGGCGTCTGCGCCCCCAGATTGACGATCAGCGGCTCCGCGACGCGCCGGAGTCGCCAACCGGTGACGATCCGATCGATCTGCGCCAGTGCCGCACTTCCGTCCGATCCGGCCGAGATCGCCGTGGCATAAGGCCGACCTTCCACCCGTCCGAGCATAGGATAGTAGCAGCGGTCGAACATCTCCTTCATCTGGCCCGACATGCTCCCGAGATTTTCCGGGCAAACGAAGACATAGCCCTGCGCACCCAGTAGGATCGCGGGCATGGCCTCTGCGGCCGTCAGCAACACGCCCTGCCCGCCCGCGCCTTGCGCCACGGCAGCCGCCATGGCTCTCGAAGCGCCAGTGCGGCTATGCCAGATTATTGCCAGCATCGCGGCTTCTCCCTGATTGATCCGTTTCCCGGCCTTTTCCCGCCTCTCGCCTTAGTCTAATCGGTTCGCCATGGCTTCGCGACCCGTTAGTTCCGTATTCGGCATCGATCATTCCCTCACCGGCAAGTCCTGGCGCTGGCGGGGCGGCAACATGGACCTATCGGAAAGTGCCTCCGGCATTTCCGCCGGATTCTCCGGCGGGCTGGAGGACGATATCGTCACCCAGATCCTGCTGTCCCGAGGTGTTCCGCGCGAGGATCTTGAGCGTCACCGCACCCCCTCCCTGCGCGCCTTCCTTCCCGATCCTTCGGTGTTCCGCGATATGGACGCGGCGGCCGAGCGCCTCGCCCAGGCGGTCATGGCGAACGAAACGGTGACGGTCTACGGCGACTACGACGTGGACGGTGCCACCAGCGCCGCCCTGCTGATCCTCCTCCTGCGCGGGCTGGGTCACGACGCGCGATACTACATTCCCGACCGTCTGCTCGAAGGATACGGCCCGAGCGGCGAGGCACTCGTACGGATTGCGCAGGAAGGCTCCAGCCTGATCGTCACGGTAGACTGCGGCGCGATGGCGTTCGAGGCGCTGGAGATGGCGCACGGCGCGGGTGTGGATGTGATCGTGGTCGATCACCACAAGTGCGCGCCCCAGCTTCCCCGGGCCGCCGCGCTGGTCAATCCCAACCGGCTGGACGAGAGCGAAATCGCGGCCGGGCACGGCCATCTCGCTGCAGTCGGCGTGGCCTTCCTGCTCGCTGTCGCGACGGTGCGGACATTGCGCCGAAGGGGGTTCTTCGCAGGACGCAGCGAGCCGGACCTGTTCGCCCTGCTCGATCTCGTGGCTCTTGGCACGGTCGCGGACGTCGCGGCACTGCATGGACTGAACCGCGCGCTGGTTGCACAAGGGCTCAAGGTCATGGCAAGGCGCGACAATATCGGCATGGCCGCGCTGATAGACGCCAGTCGCCTGAACCGTGCCCCGACCTGTTCGGATCTCGGTTTCGCGCTCGGCCCGCGCATCAATGCCGGTGGGCGCGTCGGCGAATCGACGCTCGGCGTGCGCTTGCTCACGACCACCGACGCCGACGAAGCGCAGGTCATCGCCGCGCAGCTTTCCCGGCTCAACGACGAGCGACGCGGCATCGAGCAGGTCGTCCAGGAAGCGGCCGAGGCCCAGATCGAACGCCAGCACAATCGCTCCGTCATGGTCCTGGCAGGAGCGGGATGGCATCCCGGCGTGATCGGCATCGTCGCCGGGCGCATCAAGGAAAAGACCGGAAAACCCACCCTCGTCATCGCGATGGATGCCGATGAGGCCGGAAACGGCAAGGGCTCGGGCCGGTCGATCCCCGGCGTCGACCTCGGCGCGGCCATCATCGCGGCGCGCGAGACCGGCTTGCTGGTGGCCGGTGGCGGCCACGCCATGGCCGCAGGGCTCACCGTGGCGCCCGACAAGCTCGACGCCCTTTCCGAATGGCTTGATTCGCTTCTGGCGGCGGATGTCGCACGGGCGAGCGCCAATCAGTCGATGCTGCTCGACCTGGCTCTGGCCCCGCGAGGGCTGACGCCGGAACTCGTCGAGAAACTCGAAAGCGCCGGTCCCTATGGCATGGGCTGGCCGGGGCCGCGTGTCGCGGTCGGCCCGGTCCACGTCATCAAGGCCGATACCGTGGGCGCCGATCACGTTCGGCTGATCGTCGGCGGGCAGGACGGCGCCCGCTTCAAGGCCATGGCCTTCCGCTCCGCCGAGACTGAAATGGGCCAGGCCCTGCTCCATGCGACCCAGGGCCGCCGCCTCTGGCTGGCCGGGCGGGCGAAGATCGACGATTGGGGGAGCCGCCCCCAGGCAGAACTTCACATCGACGACGCCGCCTTTGCGGCCTGAAAACAGCGGATTTTAGCAGGCTCCAGGCCCGTCATTGCCGGGCATGTCATAGAGAGTTCAAATTATTCGCAATGAAGGGGTTGACCCCCCACCGGACCCCCGCTAGAGGGCCGGTCCTGCCTCCGGCGCAACCCGGTACGGCCCCTTCGTCTAGCGGTTAGGACGCGGCCCTTTCACGGCTGAAACACGGGTTCGATTCCCGTAGGGGTCACCAGACTTTTCAAGCACCTGGCCTGGACACGCCCCCATCATCAGAATTATCCCTCGGCAATTGCCGTTCACCGACAGGCGCGCCAGCCTCCGACCCTAATCGCCTGGTCCAGATGCAGGTGATCGGCATGGGCCGCATTGTAGTCGGGTGACAGCACCGTCGCGAAGGCATCACATGCGGCATCGCGTATCGCATGCAGAAACGCGGCTTCCTCTACGGAGCCGGTCCAGCCCTTGCGTACGGTCACGCGCCTGCCGTCGGCCAATATCAAGGCCGATATGTCGATGGCGTTGCCGGTCGCATGCTCGCTCCAGGAACCATCGCTGCCGCCGCCTATGCGCCGGCAATTGTAGGTTCCCAGTTGCTCGACGCGAACGACCTTGCTGCCGAATATCGCCTCGGCCTGCGGCTGGACGCCGTTGCGCAGCCACCAGGCGAGGCCTGCATCGACGGAGCACGTCGCCTCCGCACGGGCGGGCACAAGGCTCACATCCAAGGCCTGGGGCGCTGCAAGGCGCTTTCGGTCGTCGCGGCGGCAGGAACCTTCGCCCAAGGGCGTGAGAGCGCGCCTGTCGATCCGGCTGCGCTCAAGGAACGCCCGGCAGAGATCGCGATCGGCGCGCAGGGCCGAAAGTTTGCGCGGCGTCGCCCAGCCCGGCTTCTCCTCAAGCGTCAGCGGCGCCCAGGGATCGTACCCCGGATGCTCGCGCAGCCAGCCTCTGCCCGCAAACAGCAGGCAGCCCAGCAGGAGCGCAGCGACTACGAAGCGATCGAAGGGGAAGGACATCCGCTATCAAACGCCTCGGCAGCGCGCTTGCTCCGAGGCGGATCACTCCATCATGGCGAACAGCGCCCAGGCCAGAGCCGTGGCACCGCAGAACAGCGGCCAGGACCAGTAGAATTCGTGCCCCTGATAAAAGGTATGCGTGATGTCCAGCATGCCTCCACGCGACCCTTGCGATCCAATGACGATCGAAACGATCCAAGTGAGCAGAAAGCCCGGGATCAGCGCCTTGATGGCCGACATGACAGATTTTCCGATTTTTCGATAAGCCTGTCGGAATTCTGACGAGAACAGGTAAATATCCCCCTACCGAACAGGAGGACAACCCTGTGGAGAACTCCGGCATAGCCTGTGCATCGGCAGAGGATTTCCGGTGGATGCCTTGTGCATTTCCCAAAAGAAAAGGGGAGCACATCGGCTCCCCTTCCCTTTCAGCATTGATCGCCTGCTATCAGACCGGCGGCACGGGCTGCGGCGGGGCGTCGGGATCGACCTCGTGCGTTTCGACCAGGCCTCTGCCCACATGGCTGCGCGAGCGGCTGTAGGTGTAATAGACGAAGAGACCCAGGATCGCCCATGCGACGAACAGACCGATGGTCTGCGCCGAAAGGCTGAAGAACAGGTAGATACAGCCTGCAATCGCCAGCGGCGCGGTCAGCATGATGCCCGGCGTGCGGAACGGGCGCTTGCGCGTCGGATCGGTCTTGCGCAGCACCATGACCGCGATGGACACGGCGGCGAAGGCAAACAGCGTGCCGGAGTTCGACACGTCGGCCAGCAGCCCGACCGGGAAGAACGCCGCGAACAGGGTAACGAACAGGCCGGTCAGCATGGTGATCACATGCGGCGTGTGGAAACGCGGATGCACCTTGGAGAAGAATTCCGGCAGCAGGCCGTCACGGCTCATGACGAAGAAGATGCGGGTCTGGCCGAACATCATCATCAGGATGACCGAAGGCAGCGCGATGATTGCCGCCGCGCCGACCAGCCAACCGACGAAGGGATAGCCCACCTGGCGCAGCGTCCAGGCAAGTGCCTCCTTCGAGCAGACCACCGCATTCTCGTGAATGGCGGCGCAGGCCTGCGAAAGCTCCGGCGTTCCCGGCGAGAGAGCGGCACCGTTAGGGCCGAGCACGGGCTGGGCGCCGACCGTACCGATCACGCCGGACGCGACCAGCATATAGAAGATCGTGCAGATGCCCAGGCTGCCGATCAGGCCGATCGGCATGTTGCGCTGCGGGTTCTTGGTCTCTTCCGCTGCGGTCGAAACCGCGTCGAAGCCGACATAGGCGAAGAAGATCGAAGCTGCCGCGCTGGAGATGCCCGCAAAGCCGAGCGGCGCGAAAGGCGTGAACTGGCCGGACTTGATGACCGGGATCGTCAGCACCACGAACATGGCGAGCGCCAGGATCTTGATGCCCACCAGCACCGCGTTTACCGTGGCGCTTTCCTTGGTGCCCTTGATCAGCAGGGCCGTGACGGCCGCCGCGATGAGCATGGCGGGAATGTTGATCAGGCCGCCGTCGAACGGCCCGCGCACGAAGTCCAGCGGGATGCTCATGCCGAAGCTGCTGTTGAGCCAGCCCACGAAATAACCGGACCACCCGACCGAAACCGCGCCTGCGGCGATCGCATATTCGAGAATCAGTGCCCAACCGACCATCCAGGCGACCGTTTCGCCCATGACCGCATAGCTGTAAGTGTAAGCGGAGCCGGAAACCGGCACCATCGCCGCCATTTCGGCATAGCAAAGCGCCGCCACGCCGCAGACGAAGCCGGCGATGACGAAGGAGAGCATCATGCCGGGACCGGCCTTCTGCGCGGCCTCCGCGGTGAGAACGAAAATACCCGTACCGATGACGGCGCCGATGCCGAGCATGGTGAGCTGGAATGCGCCCAGCGACCTGTGAAGAGATTTCTTTTCCGCCGTCGCCAGAATGGCGTCGAGCGGCTTAACGCGTCCGAACATGCGGTGGACCCCCGAATTTTTGTATGGCGCGACGCTAGCGGGCTGCGACGCCATGGCAAGCCTTAACGCCACTGGTTCCTCATAATTACGGTAATTGGCCCAGACGACGGGGCCAATGCGCGACAGCCGTTACCTTGTTCCGGCGGGCGGCAAGGAAAATGCGCTTTTGCGCATCTTCCAACCCCGCGCTAGAAGCCTTTCCCATGTCCACGACCTTTCAGCTCGATACCGCGACCAGTCGCGCCAATCCCACGCCCGCGCCGATGAAGCGCCTTACGGTGCCTGCCATCCAGCGCCGCAAGGTAGAAGGCCGGACGACCGAACCTCTGGTCATGCTTACCGCCTACACCGCCCGCCAGGCACAGTTGCTGGATGAGCACTGCGACATCCTGCTGGTGGGAGATTCGCTGGCCCAAGTGATCTACGGTCTGCCTTCGACCCTTCCCGTTACCCTCGACATGATGATCGCCCACGGCGCTGCCGTCGTGCGCGGCAGCTATCATTCGCTGGTGATCGTGGACATGCCTTTCGGCTCTTACGAGGAAAGCCCGCAGCAGGCCTTCGCCTCGGCCGCGCGCATCATGGCCGAAACCGGCTGCGCCGCCGTCAAGCTCGAAGGCGGCGTCGCCATGGCGGAAACCATCGCCTTCCTTACCCAGCGCGGTATTCCCGTCATGGCCCATATCGGCCTGACCCCGCAGGCCGTTAACGCCCTGGGCGGGTACGGCGCGCGCGGACGCAGCCAGGAAGAACACGCCAAGATCATCTCCGACGGCAAGGCCGTCGCCGGTGCCGGAGCCTTCTCGGTCGTGGTCGAGGGTGTTCTCGAACCGATCGCGATCTCGCTGACCCACAGCCTCGACATTCCCGTCATCGGCATCGGCGCTTCGGCAGAGTGCGACGGGCAGGTGCTTGTGGCAGAGGACATGCTCGGCATGTTCGACCGTGTCCCCCGCTTCGTGAAGCGCTATGCCGACATGGCCGGGCTCGTCTCGGAAGCTGCCGCGAAATATGCCGAGGAAGTGCGCGCCCGCAACTTCCCCGGGCCGGAACAGACCTATCAGCCGAAGTGATGTCGGGAACCGGGGAGCGCGGCGCGCTCCCCGGCCGGCTCAGTTCTGCAAATCGTACTGCTTGAGCAGGTCGTAGAGCGTCGGACGGCTGATCCCCAGCATCTTCGCCGTGCTGGAGATATTGCCCTCGCTCCGGGCCAGGGCATGGCGGATGACCTTGCGATCGGCCTGCTCCCGCGCGGTCTTGAGGTTGAGCGCATTGACGACTTGCTCGTCGGGATCGGCGAGATCGAGGTCGGCAGCGCTCACCAGCTTCTCGTCCGCCATGATCACCGCGCGCTTTACGCGGTTTTCCAGCTCGCGGACATTCCCGGGCCAGCGCCAGGCGTCGATCGCCGCCAGGGCATCGGCGGAAAAGCCGCGTACGCCGGGGTTCATTTCCCCGGCATAGCGATGCAGGAGCGCCTTCGCCAGCAGGGTGGCATCGCCCGGCCGCTCGGCAAGGGCGGGGATCCGCACCACGATCTCGGCCAGACGGTAGAACAGATCCTCGCGAAAGCGCCCTTCCCCGATCATGGTTTCGAGGTCCTGATGCGTCGCGCAGACGATCCGGGTATCGACCGGGATCGATTCCCGCGAACCGACCCGCTCGATCACCCGCTCCTGCAGGAAGCGCAGCAGCTTGACCTGAAGCTGGAGCGGAATGTCGCCCACTTCGTCAAGGAACAGTGTGCCGCCCGCCGCCTGCTCGATCTTTCCGGGCGTCGTCTTGACCGCGCCGGTAAATGCGCCCTTCTCATGCCCGAACAGCTCGCTTTCCAGCAGGTTCTCCGGGATCGCCGCACAGTTGATGGCCACGAATTCGCGCCTCGCGCGTCCGCTGGCTTCGTGAAGGCCGCGCGCGAGCAGTTCCTTGCCGGTGCCGCTCGCCCCCAGCAACATCACCGAGACATTCGTATTGGCGACGCGCTCGATCGTGCGGGCAACCCGGATCATTTCCGGCGCGGCGGTGATCAACCGGCCGAGCACCTTTTCGTCCTTTTCCACCCGCGAGGCGAGGCGGCGGTTCTCCTCCTCAAGCCGGTGAAGCTCCAGCGCGCGGCGCACGATGAGGCCCAGCGCATCGATGTCGACGGGCTTGCGATAGAAATCGTAGGCACCGCGCGCGATCGCCTGAAGCGCGGATTCCCTTGCTTCGTGCCCCGAAGCGACGATCACCTTGGTATCGGGCTTCAGGGCCATGATCTCGTCCAGCACCGCGAAGCCCTCGCTCGTGCCGTCGGGATCCGGCGGCAGGCCGAGATCGAGCGTCACCACGTCCGGCATTTCCACGCGCAGGGCCGCCAGAGCCGAGGCCCTGTCCCCGGCAACGACGACGTCGAAATCCTCGTATGCCCATTTGAGCTGCGCCTGAAGACCGGCATCGTTCTCGACGACAAGGAGCTTGGGTCGGGTTTCGGTCATTTCAGGCTACTTTCTGGTCCTGGCTAGTGCTGTTGAGAAAGATTTCGGTCGTGGCGGCAAGCGGAATGCGAACGACGAAGCGCGACCCCAGCCCCTCGCGCGATTCCACCTCGAGCCGCCCCTTCATGCCCTTCACCAGCTCGCGCGCTTCGAAGGCGCCGATCCCGAAGCCGCCGCTCTTGGTGGAGACGAAGGGCTTGAACAGACGGTGGCGGACGAACTCGGCCGACATGCCCGATCCGGCATCGACGACCTCGAAACGGGCGAAGAGACCATCCGCGGCAAGCGAGAGAAAGACCGGGCTTTCGGCGCGGCTGGCATCGAGACCGTTCTGGACGAGATGGACGAGGACCTGTTCGAGCGAGTGGAAATTCGCCGTCACAGCAAGATCCTTCACATCGGAAAGGACCACTTGCGGATTGCCGTTGAAGCGCGCCGTCACGGTTCGCGCCACCTCTGCCGCGCTCACTGTCTCCAACCGGTCCACCGCCCCGGCGCCATAGCGCGACAGGCGCGCCAGCAGGGCGTTCAGCTTGTCGGAGGAATTGCGCAGGGTGACGAGCATGTCGGCGCGGAACTCCGGCTTGTCGGCATGAAGCTCGGCATTGCGCGCCAAGAGGCTGAACTGGCTGGCGAGGTTCTTGATATCGTGCATCACGAAGGCGATGCGGCGGTGGAAATCCTCGAAGCGGCTCGATTCCGCGAGCGCCTCCTGGCTGGCGTTTTCCGCCAGGTAACTGGCAAGCTGCTGACCGATCACGCGCAGGAGATCGAAATCCTCCCAATCGAACTTGCGCGCCATCGCCGGGCGGGCGAGCACGACCATGCCGACCAGGCGATCGTAATGGACCAGCGGGACCATGGCCCAGGCGCGGCGCTCGGCAAGCAGCCATTCCGGTACGCGCAAATTAAGGTTCGCCGGAACCGCGCCCTCGCGCACATCGTCGAGATCGGCGATATAGCCCGCCTGTTCGAATGGCACGAGCATTTCCGGCGGACAGGCAGCGGCGGGCACTTCGATATCGGGCCAATTCCAGCGCGCTGCCAGGGTCAGCTCGCCCTGTTCGCCCGGCGTCAGCAGAAGACCCGCGGGGCTGTCGGTAATATCCGCCACGGACTGGACCACGCGCTCGCCCAGCGGCGATGTCTCGTCGTCGTTCCTGCCGATGGTGCGGGTGAAGCGCAGCCATTCCTCGCGGTAGTCGTAGCGATGCTGGAAGAAATGCTTGGCGAGGATCACTTTCAGCCAGCTGCGAACCCGGCGCGAAGGCAGCACGACAAGGGCGATGGCGCTGGCGAACGTCAGGAAGGCTATCTCTATCAGGCGCGCAAAATTGCCGCCCGCATAGGAAAGCCACTGCGCCACAGCGACCATGGCGACGAGATAGACGCCGATGACGAGCAGCGAAAAGGTCTGGAACGTCACCGCGCGGGATGGCTTGAGCCGCAGTTCGTCGCGCCCTTGCGAAGCGGCGATGGCCAGGCATGCCGCCAGCGCGAGCCCGGCCGCGCCGCGCAGCGCCGCGATCTCGCTCGGCCAGCTGCGGGCGAGATAGGCCACGGTATAGAGGTTGAGATCGAAGGACCACAGGATCGCCAGCCCGATCGTCGGCCAGCGCAGGCCCGGGCGCAGCTCGCGCGGGGCCCCGGCATAGAGATTGTGAACCAGCACCAGCCCGCCCACCGTCACCAGCAGGCGCAGCATGACCTCGATCTCGAAACCGAGGTTCGCCAGACCGCGCTGCACCGCGAGATAGGACAGTGCCAGCGTCATGCCGATATGCAGCAGGCCCACGAAGACCAGCGCGAAGATCACCGGACGGATCGGCGCCAGACTGGAATGGCGGCCGTCACCCGCGAAGAGGCGGTAGATCACCACCAGCCAGGCCAGGTTGCGGATACTCTCCGCAAGAGAGGCGAGCATCGGCGCCTGCGCGGTGGCCACTGCCGCCGCCGTCACGCACCAGGCGGCCGTCAGGAAAAGCGCGGCGACGACGCTGCCGCCCGCCTCTTCGAACCGCGCGCGCTTCGGCCAGAGCCAGAGCGCAAGGCTGGCCAGGGCAATGGCGCCGCTCAGATCGAACGCCACGCCTGCGGTAGACCAGAAGTCGAAGGCCCCGGCGCGGCTCATCGCGCGCCTTCGCTCCAGAGGATGACGCGCAAGGTCTGGAGGATGATCAGCAGGTCGAGGAAAGGCGTATAGTTCTTGGCGTAGTAGAGGTCGAACTCCAGCTTGTGCCGGGAATCCTCGATCGAGGCGCCGTATGGGTAATTGATCTGCGCCCAGCCAGTAATCCCCGGCTTCACCATGTGCCGTTCGGCGTAGTAGCGCAGTTGCTCTTCCAATTCGGCCACGAACTGCGGGCGCTCGGGCCTTGGGCCGACGAAGCTCATCTCGCCCTTGAGCACGCTCCAGGCCTGGGGCAATTCGTCGATACGCACCTTGCGAATGAAACGGCCGACGCGGGTGACGCGCGGATCGTCCTTGGCCGCCCACTGCGCACCGGCGACTTCCGCATCCGTACGCATGGAGCGCAGCTTGATGACGTCGAAGTTCTCGCCGAACAGCCCAACGCGCTGCTGCCGATAGAAGGCCGGCCCACGGCTGTCGATCTTCACCAGAAGCGCGAAGAGCAGGATGATCGGGCCGGTCAGGCAGAGAACCAGAGCACTCGCAACAATGTCGAACAAGCGCTTGATAACGCTTGATATCATCCTACCGGACGAGAACCCGTCGGAAAAGATCAGCCAGCTCGGGTTCACAGTGTCGAGATCGATCCGCCCGGTTTCGCGTTCGAGAAAGCTGGAGAATTCATTGACGTGAACGCCGGTGGTCTTGATCCGCAGCAGGTCCTTGAGCGGCAGCGCATTGCGCCGTTCTTCCAGTGCGAGGACGACTTCGGTAACGCCCAGGTTGTCAACATAGCGGGTCAGGTTATGAATCGCGCCGCGCGAGATCGATTCCTCGATCGTGGGCGTACCCTCTCCCATGCAGACGTATCCGACGATGACGAAGCCGCTTTCCGGCCGCTCCGCCAGATCGCGTAGGCGACCCGCGCGCGCACCGGCGCCGAGCACCAGCACGCGGCGGCGGAACGCTGAAGTGCCGAGGAATGCGCCCAGGATCAGGCGATTGGCTACCAGCAGGACGATCGCGAAAGCCATGGCGTAGGCCAGGGTCGAGCGCCAGAAATTCTGCGCCGCGAACAGGAAATCGACGAAAGCCAGCGCGATGACGCCAAGCGAGATCGCCACGAGCAATCTGGCCGCCGCGAAGCGCATGGAGCGCAGTGCCTCGGCGCCGTAGACACCGACTGCCACCATCGACAGCGACAGCACGACCGCGAAACCGGCGTGAAGGCCGATCCGGTCGCCCGGATCGCCCATGGCCATGCCGATCTGCCCGGCTCGCAAACGCCACGAGAATTCATTCGCCGCCAGCAGCAGCAGAATGTCCACCAGCCACAGCAGAGCCACCGCATGGGGGATGTAGTGTTTGAAAAGGCGAATCATCGTCGCGGGGCGCCATATTCCGAGCCGATACCGGCAATGACCCCGATTCTAGGAGCAAGGCGTAAACTGTCGGTGAATCTGACAATTGCCGGACTGCCGCTATCCACGCGGCGTCGGGTCCATGCACGGAAATCCGTCACGCGATGTCGGCCGCGTTTACAGGGCAAACCTCTCACCCCCTTCACTTGCGCGGCATGAGCCTCAGGGCGGTCAGGGTCAGGGCCTCGCTGCCGGACGCGATCACCTTGTCGGCCTGGGGCGCCCAGAACGGGCTGTGGAGCGAGGGAAGCGGCGGGCCGCCCGCCTTCGCCGCCGCCAGCTTCTGCGGGTCGGCCCCGCCGACCCAGAAGATCACCGACTTGATGTGATCCTCGTCCGCCCGGCGAAACTCGCCGAAATCCTCGCCGCCCATGACGGAGGGCGTGATCACCACATTGGCCTCGCCCATTCTGGTCTTGAGGTCGGCCACGGCTTCCTGGGTGAACTCGGGCGAGTTCCAGGTGGCACGGGTATAGGGATCCTTGACGCTGACGTCCGGCATCAGGTTGTCGGGCAGCCCGGAGGCGATCGCCTCGCCCCGGGCGATACGTTTGATGCCGTCCAGCAGATGGGCGCGGGTTTCGTCGGAGTAGCTGCGGACCGTCAGTTCCAGTTTGGCCTGATCGGAAATGATGTTGTGCTTGGCGCCTGCATGGAACGAGCCCACCGTCACTACCGCCGGGTCGAGGGGGCTGGTCTCCCGGCTGACCAGTGTCTGCAGTTTCATCACGATGGCGCTGGCCAGGACGATCGGGTCCTTGGTCGCCTGCGGATAGGCGCCGTGGCCGCCCAGTCCCTTGACGAGGATATCGACGCTGTCGACATTGGCGAGCGCCCAGCCTACGGCCGCCCCCACCTGACCGGCGGGAAGATCGGCGGAATCGTGGAACGCCAGCGTATAGTCGGGCTTGGGAAAGCGCTGGTAGAGCCCGTCCTTCAGCATGCTGACCGCACCGGTACCGACTTCCTCGGCAGGCTGGCCGATCATGACCAGTGTGCCGGACCATTCCGACTTCCTTTTGGCCATGAGCCGCGCCGTCTCGATCCACGCGGTCATGTGCGTGTCGTGCCCGCAGGCATGCATGATCCGGCTCTCGACCCCGGCCGTGGAGGTGCCCCGCTTCTTCGAGGCGAAAGCCAGACCCGTCTGCTCGACGACGGGCAGACCGTCCATGTCCGCCCGGATCAGGACGGTCGGCCCCTCGCCGTTTTTCAGCACGGCGACCACGCCGGTCTGGCCGACTTTCTCGGTCACGGTAAATCCTGCCTCGCGCGCGGCCTTGGCCATGATGCCCGCGCTTCGCACTTCCTGATAGCTCAGTTCGGGATTGGCATGGAGGTCCTGGTAGATCGTCATCAGGCCCGGAAGGTCGCGGGCGATGCTGTCCGTCACCGCCTCTGCCCGGACCGGAACGGATGTTGCGGCAAGCCCCAGGGCAGCGAGGCCAAGGGCGGCGAGAGCCGGAGTGGACCGGACCGGGAGCGCGTTCATGCGCGGAAGACTATGGCGGCTCCGGCCGTCCCGCAAGAGAGATCCGCAACAAGGATCTCCCGTCATCTCCTGCACTTATTGCCCCAGCAGCCCCTGAGTCTCCAGCGGCTCCGTGGCGAAGGAGGGAAAGCGCAGTTCCCGGACGACCTGCCGCCGGTCCTTCGGTATCCCCGGATAGGCCTTCGCGGCGGCTTCGAGCACGCCGCGCGCCTCGCTCACCTGCCGGTCCTGCGCCAGGGCCGCCGCCAGCAGATAGCGCGACATCAGACCGCCGTCCTCCGCGCCTAGACGGCCATAGCGAAGGGCCTGAGCCGCATCCTTGCGGTAGAGGGCATCGAGCGCCAGCCCCGACCAGTACCATGCAGGGTGTCCCGGATTGAGCGCAATGGCCTTGCGCGCCAGCGTCGGCGCCACCTCGTGCTCGCCAAGCGCGGCCAGTATCCGCCCGGCATTGGCAAGGACCTCCGAATGATTGGGGCTGATTTCAAGCGCCTTGCCGATCGCCTCGCGCGCCGCTTCGTCCTCTCCGTGCCGGTAGAGCGCTATTGCCAGATACTGATAGGCCACCGCATTGGTTGCATTGGCGGCCACCGCCCGTCTCGCGGCTTCGAGTGCCTCGGGCGAATCGCCTATGCCCCGCGCCTGCGCCTGATAGGCATGGATCCAGGAAAGCAGCGCCCAGGCATTGGAATAGTTGGGCTTGTCGTAGACCGCCCGCTCCAGGCATTCCTTCACTTGCCCAAGCTGCCCCTCCCTACGGGACCGCATGAATTCGTAGGCTTCCAATTCGCAGAAATAGCGCTCCATCCCGAGATCGCGGTGATTTTCGAGGTCCTCCCGCATGGTCTCGTGAATGACGCCGTAGGGTTGGCCGAGACGCGATGCCACGCCCAGCGCGATCTTGGACTGCACCTTGAGGATCTGCGCCGGATCGTAGTCGATCGGCGCGCTGCGGCCGGACCAGACGACGACACCGCCCGGCATGCGCACGAGGCTGGAATTGATCCTGAGCACGCCCTCGGAACCGTCGATCGTGCCTTGCAGCACGAAAGTCGGTGCAACGCTCTTGCGTGCGCGCTCCGCTCGGACATGCTCGGTTCCCTGAGGGGCCAGCGCCAGAACGGCGAGATTGGGCAATTGCGACAGGTAATTGATCAGATCGAACTGCAACCCGTCGCGCACGCGCGCGATCGCCGGACCTTCTCCCGCCAGTCTGTAGGGCGCGACGTATACAACCGGGCCATCCGGCATCTCTCCGGCCCGCACCAGAACGCCGTCGCTCTCGCTGCCCGGCCAGTAGATGATCAGCAGGGACGCGACGAGCGCCAGAGCCGCAAGCAATCCCCAAGAGCGCCGCCGCAGACTGAGCGCGCTGGAAGAGCGAACGATATCCTCGCCCTGCGCAGGGGGTGCTTCGGTCGGACTTGCGCCTTCCTCCGGCACAGGCAAGACGGGCGCCGGTTCGCGCTCCAGCATGGGCGCATAGGACCCACGCGGCACGACGATGCGATAGGGATCCCCTGCCCCCTCGCCCGCATAGTACTCTCCTAGAGCCCGGCGCAGGCGCGTCATCTGCACGCGCACGATCGAATCCGACGATGCGTCGAAATCCTCATCCCGGCCGAAGACATCCAGCGCGATCGGATAGCCCTTCAGCCGATCGCCGTGACCGGAGAGCTTTTGATCGACAAGATAGGACAGAAGTTCCGCCAGTTTTGGCGAAGACTGGAAAGTAGAGGCGGCGACGACGCGCGAGAGGGCGTCGCGATATTCGTCGGCGGTGGGTTCCATGTCGTCCCCCTCCAGAACTGAATAGTCTGGAGGGGGCTATTTGGCAAACGCGCTTCTTGTTGCGACCCGAAGCGGCTCTCCAAAACTCTATTCGGCGCTCCAGACCCGCTGCCCGCCGCATGGCTGGCGGAAGCGGCGCGGTCGGGAACTGCTGGAAGCACGCCGGCGATCCACGCCGCCGGTGTCCCGGAACCTCGCTTCCTCGACTCGGAACGGGCTTCCAGCAGACCTCGAGGTCATCACATCCCAATGAGGGATCGGTCCCAAAGGGACCATGGCCCGAAGGGATGAAGACATGCCACCGCGAAGACGCGATGGGATTTCAAGGATGTTACCAATGTAGAAAAATTGCCCGGCGAATCATGCGTGTTTAACTGTTAAATTCCGCTCATTTCCGGGCGATCGGCTCTACGGAGACCGCGTCACAGCTCTGTTCGTTCACTATTGAACATATGTGAGATCCTGCGATCCGCCGCCGACGCGTGGAACCCGAACGCGAAAAAGCCGCGAAACCCGGTGCGGGTTCGCGGCTCTTCGTATGGTGCCCCTGGCCCGACTCGAACGGGCACGCCTTGCGACAAACGATTTTGAGTCGTTCGCGTCTACCATTCCGCCACAGGGGCACTCACGTGCTGCCTTCCCGTCATCGACGGAAGGGCATCGGCGCGGGTGACTTAGCCGCGCCTTGGCTTCGGCTCAAGTCACTTGAGCGCGTTTGCCAGAATCTTGTGGAGACGCGAATGCAGTGTATCGTTGCCCGCCAGGATTTCCTTGTCGTGGAACGGCTGCGAACGGCCCTTCCAGTCGGACACGAAGCCACCGGCCTCACGCACCAGCAGGCAGCCCGCTGCCGTATCCCAGGGCTTGAGATCGGCTTCCCAGAAGCCCTCGTAACGGCCCGAAGCAACCCAGGCCAGGTCGAGCGCAGCCGAGCCGAAACGGCGGATACCCGCGACCTGCGGCGCCAGCGCGTGATAGATCCTGGTCCACTCGCCCGCATCGCCGTGACCGGCGAAAGGAATGCCGGTGGCGATCACGCTCTCGTCGAGGTGGCGGCGCGAGGACACGCGCAGGCGCTTGTCCTGAAGCCAGGCGCCGCGGCTCTTCTCGGCCCAGTAGCTTTCGTCGGTGACCGGGTTGTAGATCAGCCCGGCGGTGACTTCGCCCCAGCCCTTGCCGTCCAGACGCGGCTCCTGCACGGCGATCGAGATCGCGAAGTGCGGAATGCCGTGCAGGAAGTTGGTCGTGCCGTCGAGCGGATCGACGATGAAGCGCGGCTTGTCGGGATCGCCCTCGATCTCGCCGGCTTCCTCGAAGAGGTAGCCCCATTCAGGACGCGCCGCGCGCAGCTCGTCCCAGATGGTGCGTTCCGAAGCCTGGTCCGCCTTGGAGACGAAATCCGCCGGTCCCTTGCGCGAGACCTGGAGGTGCTCGATTTCGCCGAAGTCGCGGCGCAGGCGGCTACCCGCCTTGCGGGCGGCCTTTTCCATGACGCGAATGAGACCGGAGATGGCCATAAAACTTACCTTGTCCTTCGAGTACCGGCCGCAGCCGGTCTGATTATCGGCCCTGCGGCGCGGGTTGCGCGGCGGCGGCGGGCTTGTAACCGCAGATCGCCACCATGGCGCTCAGCAGTTCGCTGGGGTTCTCGCGATGGATCTTGCCGGGGTTCTCGGCAATCACCTTGTCCATCGAATCGCTGATCTTCTGGAGCGAGTTGGTGTAGATGCAGCCGACCAGTGCCCCCTTGGCGGGAGGCTCGACCTTGTCGGACTGCAGACCGCTGATCAGCACCTTCAGATAGAGCATCGCGCGCTCCACTTCCGGTGAAGGCGCATGCGCGCCCGCGGCGGGTGCGGCTGCGGTCTTTGCCGGCGCCGCAGCCTTGGCCGGCGCCTTCTTCGGCGCGGCGGCCTGAGCCGGAGCGGCAAGCCCTGCCACCAGGGCAACCGCGGCGATGAAAGACGCCTTGCCCCGCATCAGTCGGCCTTCCTGACGTAAGCCTTCTCGTAAACGTCGACGACGATGCGCGTGCCGCTTTCGATGTGCGGCGGAACCATCACGCGCACGCCGTTGTCGAGCACGGCAGGCTTGTAGCTGGAGGAAGCGGTCTGGCCCTTCACCACGGCATCGGCTTCGACGATCGTGGCTTCGACCTGCTCGGGCAGCTGCACCGAGATCGGGCGCTCTTCCCAGAGTTCGAGCAGCACCTGCATGCCGTCCTGAAGGAAGGCAGCCGCATCGCCCAGAAGGTCGGCGGGAAGCTGGATCTGCTCGTAAGTCTCGATGTCCATGAACACCAGCTGGTCGCCTTCGACGTAGAGGAACTGGAAGTCCTTGGTGTCGAGGCGGACCTTTTCGACGGTGTCGGCGCTGCGGAAGCGAACGTTGGTCTTGCGGCCGTCGATGAGGTTCTTCATCTCGACCTGCATGAAGGCGCCGCCCTTGCCCGGCTGGGTGTGCTGCGTCTTGGCAACTTTCCAGATGCCCTTTTCGTATTCGAGAATGTTGCCGGGACGAATGTCGACGCCGCTGATCTTCATGGAATGAACCTTAAGATGGGAAAGAGCCGGTACTACCGAAAGCATGCGCCCTTAGCCGAGGAGACTGGCTGTGGCAATTGCTTCGCGCCGATGCTAGCGGTCAGTCATGACGCGCGCCCCTCGTAACGCTCCTTTCGCCGCTTTCCTGCTTGCCCTGGGCCTCGTGGCCGGAAGCGGACCATCCCTGGCGGCCAAGCCCGCTCCTCCGCCTGTTCCGGGCGGCCCGATCGGCACGCTGGACCTCGGGCAGTACAATTGCGAACGGGACGGCACGGCCGGTGGTCCGGTCGGCATCCGCCTGCCGCAATACGATTTCCGCGCCGTCACCGGCTCCAACTACAAGACCCCGGACGGCGTTCGCGGCAGCTACCTGATGACCGGCGACCAGATCATCATGACCGGCGGCGAGCTGAAGGGCACCCGGATGCATCGCACGTCCAAGGGCTTCCTCCGCCACGTCGGCACGGACGGCCTCGACAACGACATCCGCTGCGTCCTGACCAATGCCGGTCGCGGCCCGCTCGAACCCGAAGACAGCATCAACCAGACCGAAGAGTGATCGCTTGAGCGGTTTGCCCGGCTCCCCGCTAAAGCCTTAGAGCCTAGACGGGGAGGAAGGCCATGACACCGCAGCAGCAGATCGCCATGCAGCAACTGATCGACAAGGACGCGATTCGCGACCTCGTCCTGCTCTATTGCCGCGCGATCGACCGGCAGGACATCGAACTGCTGCGCGATCTCTATACGGACGATGCCACCGACACGCATGGCGACAACTTCGATGGTTCGGCACAGGACTATTGCCGCTTCATCGCCGCCGCCTTTCCCTTCATGCCCTATTCGGGCCACCATGTTTGCAACCATCTGATCGCGGTGGACGGCGATACGGCGAGCGGCGAAGTCTATGCCCTCGCCTGGCATCTGATCCCGAACCGCGAAGGCGGGCGGGAAGAAGACTTCATGGCGGTGCGCTATATCGACAATTACCGGCGCTGCGACGACGGCCGCTGGCGTTTCTCGAAGCGCCTGGTGACCTATGATTTCAAGCTGCGCCGCCCGTTCGACGGCGGCGGCATGCTCGGTCAGGGGCCGCGCGACCCAAGCTATTCGATCTGCGACCAGCGCCTGTTCGCGCGTGGTGCAAGGGGCTGACCCCGCGCCACGCGCTTCCGCCGATCACATCGAAGGCGCGTAACCGCCGTTGAGAGGATAAGTCTGCCCGGTGATCCATTCGGCAGCGCCCGAGCACAGGAAGGTGACCAGCGCAGCGACGTCCGTGGATTTACCGCAGCGACGGATGGAATAGCGCGACATGAGCCCCCTCATGTGCTCTCCCTCCATGATTTCCGCCCGCTGCGCCTCCTCCATGTCCGGGAGCAGGGCCGAGAGCGATACGCAATTGGCGGTTACCTGGTAGCGCCCCAGCTCCTTCGCGATCGAACGCATGAACCCCTGCGCACCGGCCTTGGAAGAGGCATAGACCGCCAGCCGGGCCTCTCCCACGCGCCCCGAATCCGAAACGATAGTGACGATGCGGCCCCGCTGCGCTTCGACCATGTTGGGAATGAAGGCGAAGCAGCAATTGTAGACACCGTAGAGATTGGTGCCGAGGTAGCGCTGCCAATTTGCGGGATCTTCTTCCCAGAAGTTCTGCGACGGCCGGATCGAGGCCCCGGGACCGGCCATGCCCGCGTTGTTCACCAGTACCGTCGCCGGGCCAAGTTCAGCCGTGATCGCGGCATTGGCCGCCCGCGCGGCATCCAGATCGGTCACGTCGAACGGCACTGCCAGCGCCGGAACCCCCAGTGCCCGCACCTCGGCAGCCACCGCCTCGGCGCGCTCCGGCACGAAATCGTTGATGGCGATGCCGCCCGCATTGTGCCGGGCCAGTTCCAGTGCCGTTGCCCTGCCCGCATTCTGACCTGCGCCGGTGATCACCGCCACCTGTCCGCCCAGATCGATCAAGTCACGTCCCTGCATCCCTGCCCTCACAAATGTTCTGTCTGTTGCGGCAATTCTGGCATGCCCGCGCCTGCTCCGCGACGTCTCGAAGCCGGATATCGCGAGCGCGGTGAGGGCATCGCTGCAATGAGCGGTGCTAACCGATTACCCCCAGAGCGCCTCCGCCGCCGCCAGCCCCTGCGCCCCGCGCCCGCCCAGTTCCGCCGTCAGCAACTTCAGCCGATAGGTCCACAAGTGCAGCGGATGTTCCAGCGTCATGCCCATGCCGCCGAGGAACTGGTGGTAGTCGTAGCACACCCGCTTTGCCGCCTCTTGCGCATGGAGCAGCGCCATGGCCGCATCGGCGTAATCCCCGCTCGCAGCCGCCCGCATGGCGAGCCAGTAGACGGTGTTGGTCACCACTTGCGCCTCTGCAAGGCGGTGCCGCATCGCCTGGAACGTCGCGAGCGGTCTCCCGAACTGCTTGCGCTCGGACACATATGTCACCACGCTTGTAAGCGCCGCGCCCAGCAGGCCCGCCGCTTCCGCCGCCATCGCGACACGCCATGCGCGGGTGATTTCGACCGGATCGACATCGTGCGCGATCGTGGCTTCGGGCAGGCCCGTGAGGAACGCCACCGGATAGGCATAGAGCGTATCCTCCTGCGCAGGAGCAATCAGCTCCTCACTCGCCGTGAAGCTGCGCACGCCGGAGGGGCCGACGACAACCACCGTCGCGCCGGGACGCAGGAAGCGCAGCAGCGCCGAAGTGCGCCCTTCCTCCACCAGGCAGAGCGGCCGCGGCAGTTCGGGATCGATCAGCGGACGCACCAGCGCCGAGGCGGCCGCCTCCACGGCGAACGGCAGGCGGGCCAGCTTCTCCACCACCAGCGCAGCGGTGACAGGGCCGAGTTCCTCGACCGTCATGACATCGAGGAAACCGTTCTCCACCAGTGCCGCGTCGAGTTCTTCGCTTTCCAGCGCCAAGCCCGCATCATGCAGCGGAGCGGAGGCGAAGGGCCGCGCAAGGGCTTCGACGAAATCGAGGACCTGCCTCTGGTCTTCATTGAGAGCAAGCTGCATCAGCGCGGCTCCCGGGGCAGTTCCAGCACGTCGCTGGCGATGATGTTGAGCTGGATCTCCGCCGATCCGGCGGCGACCCCGGCGACGATGCCGCGCTGGTGGTGCATCTTGAGATAAGGCGAAGCACCCGCGAGCGCTTCGGGCAGGAACTCCACCACGAATTCGCAGACGGCCCGCTCGGCCATGACGGTGGCGTAGCGTGCGGAACTGGACTCCGCGCCGATCGCCAGCCCGTCCACGCGCTTCTGCACGACGGCATAGTTGGCCGTGCCCGCCGCCTCGCAAAGCGCCGCGCAGCGCGCCGCTTCGATGCGAACATACTCGCGGGTGAAATCGCCGCGCTGCTTCAGCATCATGACCGCCCGGTCCAGCGCGGCGCGGGCCAGCGTGAAGCGAGGGATGCCCAGCCGCTCATTACGCAGGGAATAGGCGACGATCTCCCAGGCCTGCCCTTCCTCACCGAAGCGCGCGGTTTCGGGCACGTTGACGTCGTCGAAGAAGACCTCATGAATGTCGCCCTCGCCGATCAGCGAGGGAATCTGGCGCACGGTGATGCCCGGCGTGTCCATCGGCACGAGGACGATGGTGATACCCTTCTTGCGATCGTCGCTGGTGCGGGTCAGCAGGAAACAGGTGTCGGCAAGCCCGGCGTAGGAGGTCCAGATCTTCTGGCCGTTGATGACGTAATTGCCGTCCTTCAACACGGCGCGGGTGCGCAGGCTGGCCAGGTCCGATCCGGCATCGGGCTCCGAAAAGCCCTGGCACCACAGCGATTCCCCGCGCGTGATCGGCTCCAGATAGCGTGCCTTCTGCTCAGGCGTGCCGTACTTTTCCAGCGTCGGGCCGATCCAGTTGACGTTCATGTACTGGCCGCCGCGCGGCTCACCGGCGATCCACATCTCTTCGGAAAGGATCTGCTGCTCCCACGGCCCCAGCCCCTCACCGCCCATCTCTTGCGTCCAGTGCGGGAACAGCAGGCCGACTTCGGCCAGCTTCACGCAGAACGTGCGCGCGAAGGCCGTCAGCGCGGGCGAGGCAGGGCCGTGTTCGGAGAACTTTTCCCAGTCACCCGGCAGGTTCGCCTGCAGGAAGTCGCGGATCCTGCGCCGGAACGCATCCTGTTCCTCGGTCCATTCGAACTGCATGGCATCCTTCGTCTTTGCTTTCCTCCGGCGTTACCCAGCGGGCAACGCCCTCACAAGCAAAGGGCCAACGCCCGGGCGAAAACCGCCGAGGTGGCTCCGGCGAATGGAAGCCTACTGCCGCACCGCGCCGATCGCGGCGGGGGAGACGTAGCGGGTGGTCGATATGCCGCCATCCACCGCGATGGTCTGTCCATTGACGAACCCCGCCTCATCCGAAGCGAGGAAAGCCGCCATGTTGCCGACGTCCCTGGCCGAGCAATCGCGTTGGAGAGGCGTCAGCTCGTGATTGGTGCGGCGGAAGAAGTCGAGATCCCAGAACGCCGTCGTCATCTCGGTGCGCACCACGGTCGGCGCGATATAGTTGGAGCGGATGCCGTGCGGGCCGTATTCGGCGGCCATCGTCTGCATCAGGCCGATCTGCCCGGCCTTCACGGTGGAATATGCCCCGCCGCCCGGCGTGCCGTAAAGCCCCCAGGTCGATCCGATGAACAGGATCGAACTCCCCTCTCCCATCACCCGCAATGCCTCACGGCAGAGCCGGAACGGAGCCCGCAGGGATATGCCCAGCACTTCGTCCAGCATGGCATCGGTGGTCCGGTCCACCGGGCCGAAGTTGAACGATCCGGCGTTATTCACCAGCACATCCAGCCGACCGAACTTCTCCACCGCGGCATCGATGATGGCGCGCGGGGCTTCATCGGCCGTGGCATCGATGGCGATGAAGTCGAACTCGACCGAACCTGCCAGCGCGCCCTTGAGCGCTTGCAACTTCTCTGCATTGCGCCCGGTGCCGAGGACCTTGACGCCCCTCGCCCCCAGCGCCCGCACGATCGCCTCGCCGATGCCGCCTGCCGCTCCGGTGACGACTGCTACCTTGCCTTGCATTCCCGTATCTCCCCCGCGGGCCGTAACGTTCAAACCATCGCGGCGTCGCGTGATGCGTTATCCGACGCTCGCTGGTTTCCCGCCCGTTCGGCAATGTCGTTGGCAGCTACGAACCCGAAGGTCATGGCCGGTCCGATGGTCGCCCCCGCCCCCGGATAGGTATCCCCAAAGGGCGTTCCCGAATTGTTGCCCGCCGCATAGAGCCCCGCAATCGGCTGCCCCGCCCCGTCCAGAACCCGCGCCCGCGCATCGCAGCGCAGGCCGCCCTTGGTGCCCAGATCGCCGTTGTTGATCGGCACCGCATAGAACGGCGCCTTCTCGATCGGCCCGATGTTCGGATTGGGTGTGGAGGAGGGATCGCCGAACATCTGGTCATAGGGATTCATGCCCCGCCCGAACTCGGGATCGACGCCGGTCTTCGCATAGGCGTTCATGTTGGCGACCGTCTGCCGCACCGCCTCCACCGGCAGATGCGTCTTGGCGCAAAGCTCCTCGATCGTATCGGCGCGGAACAGGTAATGATCCCACCAGTCTTCCGGCACCTTGTGCTCGGGCGTATGGACCGTGGGCATGAGTCCGCCCGCGCTGAATTTCCTGCGAAACTTCGTATCGAAGATCAGCCAGCACGGACAGTTCGCACCACTCTCGATCTGATCGCGCACCATGGCCTGCCCGAACTGATCGTACCCGCAGGCCTCGTCCACGAAGCGCACGCCCTTGCGATTGACCACCACGCTCCATGGACGGCCGACATCGAACGCCGCCTGATGGATCTCGTGGAAGTTCGACGCGCCCTTCATCGGCAGCATCATCGTCGGGATCCACCAGCCTTGCGAGGTATGCTCGGTGGACGCCCCCACCGCCTCTGCCGCGACCAGCGCCTCGCCGCGATTGCCATCCTCGGGCGTGGAGGAGTGCCGCGTCAGCCCCGGCACCGGATAGAAGCGATCCCGCAGCGCCTGATTCCACTCGAACCCGCCTGCCGCCAGCACCACGCCGTGCCGCGCCTCAACCGTATACTTGCGCCCGAAGTTGGACACCTCGATCCCGGTGACACGGCCACCCTCATCCACGGTCAGCCCTTCCAAAGCCGTTTCCAGCCGGAGATCGACCCCGCGCGCAAACACCTGCTCGTACGTCGCCCCCATAAGCGCGGCGCCTTGGGTGAACCGCTTGTCGCGGTGCGAGACCTTGCGCGTCGAGCGGTCCATCCAATACCGCCCGATCATCTTGCCCGCGACCATGCGCCAGCCTTTCGACTGCATCATCAGCGCAAACGTCTCGTTCAAGTCCATCGCATAGCGGCCGAACAGCTTGAAGCGATTGTACTGCTCCCGCATCAGGGCATAGCGCCCGTCGCCCAGCCGCCGCCCGTCGAACGTCGGCACGATCACCGATCGATCCGCCCGCGCGCCTGCTCGGTTCGGGAAATAGTCCGGCCACGCCGCCGCCGCGACCTCTACGCCGGTCGATTTCAGGAAGTACAGCATCTTCGGCGCTTCATCCACGAAGGCTTCCAGCCGCTCGCGGTTCACCGGCACGCCGATAGTGGCATCCAGATACTCCAGCGCGGAGGCGCGGCTGTCCCCCTGATCGCCGTCCAGCCCGTGGTTCGGTATCCACATCACCCCGCCCGAAGTTGCCGAAGTGCCGCCGAACTTGTGCGCTTTCTCGACGATCAGCACTTTCAGGCCAAGGTCCGCGCTGCGCAGCGCCGCCATCGCCCCAGCCGAGCCCGATCCCACCACCACGACATCGAAGCTCTCGCCTGCCGACACCCGCACTCTCCCGAAACCTGTTCCCGGGCATCGTTATCGCGTCGGCGGCTTGCCCACGAAATGACCGCCACGGTACAGCGTCTTGCTTGGCTCTGCTTGTGCCCGCGCCGCGCTTGCGCCGAGGCGGCGGCACCGGACAGTTCCATGGCCAAGATTCGAGAGAAACCGGGAAGATGATGACCGAAAAGACCTTCGTTGCCGCAGCCAGACTGGAAGACGTGCCCCCCGGCACCAAGCTCGTCGTGGAGGTGAACGGGATCAGCATGCTCCTCTGCAACACGATGGATCGCATCTTCGCCGTCCGCAACTTATGCAGCCACGCCTACGAGACGCTGGAATGCGGACGGATGCGGGGTGGCTGGATATCCTGCCCCGTCCACGGCGCGCGCTTCGATCTCGAAACCGGCGCGCCGATCAACCCGCCGGCGACCATGCCGATCGAGACTTACGCAATGCGGGTTGTCGGAGATGCCATCGAAGTAGAAGTTTGAAAGCAGGGGTGCCCCTCGGCGAAGCTCGGGATAAACTCCGCCCCCTGCCCCCCCATTACCGTCTTCGTCACGCACGACTATTCGTTGTGCGCCCATAGCCGCGTAGGAAGACAAAATGGCTGCGCCGCAAGGAGCGCACTACGGAAAGGTAGCGCGCAACGAAGACATTCTGCGGGTCTGGGGAATCATCCCCCAGAATCCTTCCCTTCTCTTCCCGATATCGCCGCAGCGACCCGCCGCCGTCTGGACGCCCCGACACCCCATCGGCACAGACAAGGACATGACCAACGACCTAGAAGCCCTGCAGCGCGAAGTCCGCAGCTTCCTCGCCGCCGAAGCGCCCACCGGCTGGCGCGATGCCAGCCGCACGCAGGACGATTTCGTCCGCACCCAGCGGGACTGGTTCGGCAAGCTCGTCCGCGCCGGATACGCCATCCCGCATTGGCCCGCCGAATATCCTGGCGGCGGTCGCAGTCTGGCCGAACAGAAAGTGATCTACGAGGAACTGGCCGGCGCCGATTGCCCGCGCCTGCTGCTCTCGTTCGTCTCCACCTACCACGCCTTCGCCACGCTACACGAATGCGGCAATGCCGAGCAGAAGGCACGCTATCTGCCGAAGATCCTTGAGGGCGAGACGTGGTGCCAGGGCTTTTCGGAGCCCGGCGCCGGATCGGACCTTGCCGCGATCAAGACGCGGGCCGAGCTGCAATCACGCCCGGACGGCGACGTCTACGTCATCAATGGCCAGAAAGTCTGGTCGACGATGGCCCAGTTCGCCGACAAGTGCCTGCTGCTGGCGCGCACTTCGTCCGACGGCGTGAAGCAGGCGGGCATCACCTACCTGCTGATGGACATGAAGGCGCCCGGCGTCACCGTCCGCCCGATCCACCAGATCCAGGGGGACGAGGAGTTCGCCGAAATCTTCCTAGACAACGTGGAGATCCCGGCCTCCGAACGCGTGGGAGAGGAAGGCAAAGGCTGGGCCGTGGCACAGGCGACGCTCGCCTCCGAACGCGGGCTGACGCTGATGGAATTGTCTTACCGAATGCGCGGCGCGCTGGGCCGCGTGGCCAAGCTGATCCGCGATCATGGGCACACGGAAGATCGCGGCGTGCTGCGCGATTTCGGCGTGCTGGTCACGCAAGTGGACGCCGTCTGCGCGATTGCCGACCAATTCCTCGACAATCGCATCAACGGGATCGAGCGCATGGGCGACGCCTCCATCGTCAAGAACGCCTATAGCCGTGCGCTGCGGGCCTATTCGGCGCTGGGCCTGCGACTGGGCGGCATGGACGAACAATACGTCGCGCCGATCACTTTCGGCGATCTCAATACCGGCAACTGGATGGCCGATTTCATGAATTCCTATGCCTGGACCATCGCCGGCGGCAGCGAGGAAGTGCAGCGGGGCATCATCGCCGAACGCATGCTGGACATGCCGCGAGAGCCGAAGGGGTGGGTGCTGTGATCGAACTCAACGAACTGACCGACGCCGCGCAGAAGGCATTCCCGGCGGGTTCGCTCTCCCCCTCGCGCGATGAAAGCTGGGGGCTCGCCGCCGAGATGGGCTGGCTGATGGTGCGCCTGCCCGAAGAGGACGGCGGCCTTGGCTTTACCCGCGAGGCTTCGACCGCGCTGCATCTGGAAATGGGGCGCGTGCTGGCCGCGATGCCGCTAATCTCGGCGCAGCTTGGCCTTCAGGCGATTGCCGCCAGCCACGACTTTGCCGAACGGACCGATTGGCTGGAGCGGCTGGCCGGCGGCGAATATGCGCCGCTGCCGATGCTCTCCTCCAAGTTAACGCAAGGCTCGGATGGCACCGTTTCCGGCACGATTTCCGGCGTCTTCGAAGGCGACATGGCGGTTGCCGTGGTCGCGCAGCTTCCCGGCGGCTATGCGTTAGTCCCACTGGATGCACCGGGCGTCTCGCTGGTCGAGCGGCCGATCTGGGATCCCAGCCGCCGCCTGTTCGACGTGGTGCTGGACGGTTTCACCCCTGCCCTGATGCTCACCGACGCGGCGGGCGCGAAGGCACTGCACGACCGGCTCTCGGGCGAGGCGCAACTCGCGCTCGCGGCCGATTGCATCGGCGCAGCAGGTGCGGCGCTCGACATGACGATCGAGTACATGAAGGTCCGCCGCCAGTTCGATCGGCCGATCGCGCTGTTCCAGGCCCTGAAGCACCGCGCAGCAGACATGAAGACACGCATCGTCGTCGCCGAAGCGCTGCTGTGGAAGCGCGTGCGGGACGAGAGCGCCAGCGTCACCGAACTCGCCGCCGCCAAAGTGCTGGCCGCCGAAGCCTTCCGCTTCGTGACCGAGGAAATGGTGCAGCTTCATGGCGGCATCGGCCTCACCGACGAGCATCCCTGCCACCTGTTCCTCAAGCGCGCGCTGCTGAACCTGCAACTTTGCGGCAATGCGGACCTGTGGAACGAGCGCGTGGGGCGCCAAGCCCTACAAACTTAAGGGACTTGCGGAAACCTGCCGGGCCGGTGACAGTTGAAGGTGCTTCACCGCCTTTGACGAGGAACCGGCCCGCCGATGGACCAACCCGACAGCGTCGCCGCGCACTTCAAGGCGAATATCGTGCTGTACGGCGCACTGGCGGCCAACCTTGGCATCGCCATCGCCAAGTTCGCGGCTGCCGCAATCAGCGGCTCCTCCTCGATGCTGACCGAGGGCGTGCACTCGCTGGTGGACAGCGGCAATCAGGTGCTGCTGCTCTACGGCCAGAAACGCGCCAGCCGAAAGCCGGACCCGACGCACCCGTTCGGCTATGGGCGCGAACTCTATTTCTGGGCCTTCGTGGTCGCCATCCTGATCTTCGCGATCGGCGCGGGCGTGTCGATCTACGAAGGCGTGGTCCACATCCAGCAGCCGCACGCGATCGAGGACCCGACGCTCAACTACATCGTCCTCGCCATCGCCTTCCTGATGGAAGGCGCCTCTTGGGTCCTCGCCGTACGCGAATTCAACCGAGGACGTGGGGACCAGACATGGTGGCAGGCGATCCACCGCAGCAAGGACCCGCCAGGTTTCATCGTGCTATTCGAAGACAGTGCGGCGCTGATCGGCCTCGTCATCGCGGCGGTGGGCGTCTGGGCCTCGATCCACTTCGCCGACCCGCGCATCGACGGCGTCGCATCGGTGCTGATCGGCTGCGTGTTGGCGGGCGTGGCCATGCTGCTCGCCCGCGAATCCAAGGAACTGCTGATCGGCGAAGCGGCCGATCCGGTGCTGATCGCGCAAATCCGCGAGGTGCTGGACGGCCATCCCCGCATCGACGCGGTCAACCACATCCGCACCATCCACACGAGCCCGCAGGCCATCTTCATCGCCATCAGCGCCGACTTCTCCGACGACCTCAGGATGGGCGACGCCGAAACCCTGATCGAGGATCTGGAGCGGCGGATGAAAGCCCTCTCCCCATGGATTACCTCGATCTACATCCGCCCCGAAAAACGGGCGGATGCGATGGTGTGGTGAGCTACTTCAGCGTCATCAGGTAATCGATCACCTGCTTGCGCTTGGCGGGATCGGGGATGCCGGCGAAGGGCATCTTCGTGCCCGGTACTTTCTTCTGCGGAGACGTCAGCCAGGCGTCGAGTGTGGGGCGGTCCCAGGTGAGACCGGATGCTTTGAGTGCTGGGCTATAGGCATAGCCGGGCTGGCTCGCCGCCTTGCGACCTGCGACGCCGTGGAGGTTCGGGCCGTAGGAGGTCTTGCCCGCCTCGGTCGCGTGGCAGGCGGCGCAAGTGGCAAACATGGCCGGCCGGGGCGCGGCGTTTTGCGCGGCGCCAGCGGAGGCCAATGCGACGGCCATAACCGCAATAGGAGCCGCGATGAGGAGATAGGTCTTCACAAGAAAACAATCCGATGAATGGAGCTGTTAGGTGGGACTGGTATGTGGGTTGGCGCCTCTAACGCCCGATGCCGATCCAAACCACCCCGTCATCCCCGCGAAGGCGGGGATCCCGCTTTTCTTCGCGACGCTCGAGAAGAAGGAAGCGGGGCCCCCGCCTTCGCGGGGGCGACGGAGAGTATTGGGTGGGGTAGTGGCGGCGCTGGCAATCCAGCGCCGCCGTCCAACATCAGAAACCGGGCATTAGAACCTGTCGAGGTTCATCACTTTGCCCCAGGCCGCCACGAAGTCGGTGACGAACATCTGCTTCGCGTCATCGGAGGCATAGGCTTCCGAAACCGCGCGCAGTTCGGAATTCGATCCGAACACGAGGTCCACCGGGCTCGCCGTCCACTTCAGCTTGCCGCTCGCGCGGTCATAGCCTTCGTAGACGCCGGGGGTCTTGGCCGACTTCTGCCACTTCGTGCCCATGTCGAGCAGGTTGACGAAGAAGTCGTTCGACAGCGTTCCGGGCGCGGCCGTGAACACGCCGTTCGCCGAATGGCCGGCATTGGCGTCCAGCGTGCGCATGCCGCCCACCAGCACGGCCATCTGCGGCACCGTCAGTTCCAGCTGGTTTGCCTTGTCCACCAGCATCTCGGCCGGCGAGTGATCGCTGTCCGCCCCGTAGTAGTTGCGGAAGCCGTCGGCGCGCGGGCGCAGGTAGTCGTAGGACTTGGGATCGGTCTCCGCCTGCGCGGCATCGACACGGCCCGGCGTGAACGGCACGGTCACGCTATAGCCCGCTTTCGCCGCCGCCTGCTCCACCGCCGCGTTGCCGCCCAGCACAATCAGGTCCGCCAGCGAGACTTGCTTTCCGGCCGGAGCCGAAGCGTTGAACGCCTTGCGCACGCCTTCCAGCTTGGTCAGCACTTTGGCCAGTTCCGCCGGATCGTTGACCGCCCAGCCCTTGGCCGGATCGAGCCGCAACCGCGCGCCGTTGACGCCGCCGCGCATGTCCGTGCCACGGAAGGTCGCCGCAGCCGCCCATGCCGTCTTCACCAGTTCGCGCGGCGCAATGCCGGTGGCGAGGATCTTCGCCTTCAGCGCAGTCGCGTCGGCCTGATCGATCGCGGCGTAAGTGGCCTTGGGCAGCGGGTCCTGCCAGACGAAGCTGACATTCGGCGCATCCGCGCCGAGGTAGCGCGCCGAGGGGCCCATGTCGCGGTGGGTCAGCTTGAACCATGCCCGCGCGAAAGCCTGGCCGAAGAGTTCGGGGTTCTCACGCCACTTGGTGGTGATCGCGCGGAAGCCCGGGTCTTCCTTCAGCGCAATGTCGGTGGTGAACATGATCGGCGCGTGGCGCACGTCGGGCCGGTGTGCATCGGGTACGAGTTGCCCGGCGTTCGGATCGCTGGGAATCCACTGCGTGGCGCCTGCCGGGCTCTTGGTCTTCACCCAGTCGAAACCGTAGAGATTGTCGAGGTACTGGGTGGTGAACTTCACCGGATCGGCCGACCACGCACCTTCAAGGCCGCTGGTGATCGTGTCCTCGGCATTGCCCTTGCCGCACTTGTTCGCCCAGCCGAGGCCCTGCTGCTCCACCGGCGCGGCAGAGGGATCGCCGCCAAGGCACTCTTCCGGCTTGTGTGCGCCATGCGCCTTGCCGAAGGTGTGGCCGCCCGCGATCAGCGCGGCGGTTTCCTCGTCGTCCATGGCCATGCGGCCGAAGGCGAGGCGGATGTCGGCAGCGGCGGCCAGCGGATCGGGGTTGCCGTTCGGGCCTTCGGGATTGACGTAGATGAGGCCCATCTGCGTGGCGGCGAGCGGGCCCTTCAGCCCGGTCTTGGCATCGCGGCGCTCATCGCCCAGCCACTTCTTCTCGGGCCCCCAGAACACCGTGTCCGGCTCCCAGCTATCGGCGCGGCCGCCCGCGAAGCCCAGCGTCTTGAAGCCCATGTCCTCCAGCGCGACGTTGCCCGTCAGCACCATCAGGTCGCCCCAGGAGATCTTGCGGCCATACTTTTGCTTGATCGGCCATACTAGGCGGCGCGCTTTGTCGAGGCTGACGTTGTCCGGCCAGGCGTTGAGCGGATCGAAGCGCTGCTCACCGCCCGCACCGCCGCCGCGGCCATCGACCACGCGGTAGGTGCCGGCGCTATGCCAGGCCATGCGGATAAAGAACGGGCCGTAGTGGCCATAGTCCGCCGGCCACCAGGGCTGCGACGTGGTCAGCGTCTTGCGGATATCCGCCTTTACCGCCGCGATATCGAGCGTGGCGAATTCCTTGGCATAGTTGAAATCGGTGCCATAGGGGTTCGATGCGGGATCGTTCTGGCGCAGCGGCGAGAGATCGAGCCGATCCGGCCACCAATCGGCATTCGACATGGGGCGCGGTGTTTCGGTCGTGACGGTGGAAGACGTGGTGGCCGCTTTGGTCTCTTCGGCGGCCTTTGCCGGGCTACCGGCCAGCGGCAGTATGGCGGCCGAAATCAGCGCACAGAGCGCGGTCGATGTTCTGGACATGGGTCCTCCTCCTGTTGGACGAACGCTTGTTGGAGGTCCCGAATACCGATGGTCGGGTTTTCGAAAAAACTGATCGATTCAATTATTGTGATCGCCAGAAGCGATGAAAAATGCCGTGTTGCGAATGCGAAAAAACAGATCGCCCGGTTTCCGTCATTTGCCTGCCAAAGCAAAGGTTTTCAGGCCGCACCGCAACAAGAAGGGCTCCGGCAGCCTTGCCGAAGCCCTTCCCTTGCAGTCAATTTCCTTTGCCGCTTCAGCCCATGGCGACGAGGCGTTGGGCCTCGGCAATGATCTCCGGTGGCTGCACGAGGAAGGCGTCTTCCAGCTTCTTGGCGAACGGCACCGAGCAATAGGGCGCGCCAAGGCGGCCGACAGGCGCTTTCAGCTTGCCGAACAGCGCTTCCTGCGCGGTCGCGGCGATCTCCGCGCCGGGGCCGAAGTTGCGTCCGGCTTCGTGGACCACCAGCAGGCGCCCGGTCTTCTCCGCCGAGGCCAGTACGGTTTCCTTGTCCCAGGGCGAGATCGTGCGCAGGTCGATCACTTCGACCGAGACGCCCGCCTTGGTCAGTTCCTCATAGGCCTGCATGACGGTGAACATCATCTGGCCGTAGGACACGATGGTGATGTCGCTGCCGGGTGCGACGACATTGGCCTTGCCCAGCGGGATCGGGCCCTGATTGACGGGCACGTCCATCGGCACGAACAGCGTCTTGCCGCTTTCGACGATGATGACCGGATCCGGGTCCTGAATGGCCGAGAGGTAGAGGCCCTTGAAGTCCGCCGGGGTCCAGGGGATCACAACCTTGATACCGGCGGTGTGGCAGAACCAAGCCTCATAGAAGTCGGCGTGCTGACCGGCGGTCTGGTTGCCCGCGCCGGTCAGGGTGCGGATCACCATCGGCACCTGGCTCTGGCCGCCCGACATGAAACGCAGCTTGGCCGCGTGGTTCACGATCATGTCCATGGCGACGGTCGTGAAGTTCATCAGCATGATTTCGGCAACGGGCTTGTAGCCGCCCATGGCCGCGCCGATGGCCGCGCCGATGATCGCCTGTTCCGAGATCGGCGTGGAGCGCACGCGCATCGTGCCGAACTTGGTGGAAAGGCCGCGGGTGACGCCGACGACGCCGCCGCCTTCGTTGTCCGCAATGTCCTCACCCAGCACGAGGACCTTGGGATCGGCCTCCATCGCCTCCATCAGCGCAGCGTTGATCGCCTGAAGGCCGTTCATCTTCACGGTCTCGACGACCGGAGCGTCAAGGGTATCGGTGCTCATGCCATGTACTCCTTGGCCGGAATCTCCTCGGCAAAGACGTCGCGACGCAGTTCGTCGTCGGAGGGATATTCGCAGGCCATCGCGAATTCGATGGCATCGTTCACTTCGGCCTCGATCCTGCCGGTCAGCGCGTCGAGTTCCTCGGCCGTCGTCACGCCGTCGTCGATCAGCTTCTGGCGGAACTTGGGCAGCGGATCGTCCGCCATCGCCGCCGCCTTCTCTTCCTTGGTCATGTAGGCGTCGTTGTCGCCGAAGACGTGGCCCATGAAGCGGAAGGTCTTGCATTCCAGCAGCGTCGGCCCCTCGCCCGCACGGGCACGCTCGATGGCGGCGTGGGCATGGGCGTAGACGTCCACCGGATCGTTGCCGTCCACGGTGTAGCCCGGCATGCCGTAGCCGATCGCGCGCTTTGAGATCTGGTCCACCGCCGTGCCGTTCTCGTAACGGGTATGTTCGGCAAAGCCGTTGTTCTGGCACACGAAGATCACCGGCAGCTTCCATACGGAAGCCAGGTTCAGCGCTTCGTGGAAGGCGCCGATGTTGCTGGCGCCGTCACCGAAATAGGCAACCGTCACCTGCTTGGTGCCGTCCAGCAGCGCCGCCCAGCCGAAGCCGTTGGCGATCGGCATGGACGAACCGACGATGCCCGTCGTCACCATCACGCCGGTTTCCGGGTGGGTGAGGTGCATCGGGCCGCCCTTGCCCTTGCAGGTGCCGTCGACACGGCCGCAGATCTCAGCCCAGAGCGGGCGCAGCGGCATATCCTTGGCGACCATGTCGTGGATGCCGCGATAGATCGTGCAGATCTTGTCGTCGTTGTTGAGCAGCACGGAAATGGCGGATGGAATGCATTCCTGTCCGCGCGCCGAGTAATACGGCGCGGTGATGCGGCCGCGACGGATCTGGCTGCGGGTTGCGTCGTCGTTGCGCTCGATCCGAATCATCCGGCGATAGATGTCGAGCTGGGTCTTGGCGTCCGGGACGGCCCGGTTCTCCAGCGCCCGATTCTCCGATGTTTCGCTCATAGGTCCTCTCTCGATCAGCCCGATTGCGCCGGGCTGGCTGAACTCTAGTTCAGTACGCCAAGAGGAACCTCACGCAAGAGTGCGCCGAACCGCCTCGGCGTTATCCGCTTCGATCCGCGCCTGAGCGAGCTTGCGAACTTCGCCGGCCTTCAACTTTTCGCTGCCGGTTACCGCCCCGGCGCCCGCAAATTCCTCGTCTTCGAAGAACAGTATGCGGCGCGGCACCTTGAAGCTGGCGATCTGCTCCTTGCAGGAGGCGATCACCGCCGCCTCGTCCAGCACCGCACCTTCCAGGCGGACGATGCACGAAACCACGATCTCGCCCAGGAGATCGTCCGGCACCCCCACCGTCTGGCTGCGTTTTACCCCTGAAATCCGGGCGATCACCTCGTCGACCTCGACCGGCGCGACGTTGGCGCCTCCGGTCTTGATCATCTCCGTCATGCGCCCCTCCCAGAAGAAGCGGCCCGCTTCGTCCACCCGTCCGGCGTCGCCGGTGCAGAAGAATCCCTCGGCATCGAAACACTCTTCCGGGGTCTTTCCGAGATAGCCGTTCATCAGCGTCGGCCCCTTGATGCACATCTCTCCCACCGATCCCACCGGCATGACATCGCGGGTCACCGGATCGACGATCTTCAGGATGTTGCCTGCCAGCGGCATGCCGAAAGACCCTTCGAACCCGCCATCGGGATCGTCCGCAAGAAACGATGTGCAGATCGTCATGGTCTCGGTGCAGCCGAAGGACATCGGCACTTCCCAGTCTGTCTTCACGCTGGGATGCTGCCAGATCAACGCGCCGCGCGGAACGTACTTCACGCTGGACAGGTCGGCCGTGTCCCAGCGCGGCGAAGCCTGGAGCCTTGCCCATTGGTGCGGCCGACCGTTCAGGAACGTCACCCGCTCGCGCTCCGCCAGGTCCAGCGCCCCATCGGCATCGAACAGCCGCTGGAGCACGATCGCGCCGCCAGTCGACAGCGCCGTGCCCACCACCATCGAGACATTGCCCGACCAGAAGAAGCCGTTGCCGGTCCAGCTTCGCACCGGCTCATGCATGGCGAAGAGACGCGGCCACCGCCACCACTGCACGGTGATGGCGCGCTGCGAATGGACGATGCCCTTGGGTCTGCTGGTCGTGCCGGACGAGAAGAATATGCCGCCGATATCGGCCGGATGAACTCCGTCGGCACGTTCCAGAACCAATGCCTCGTCCGTCGCGGCACCGTGAGAAAGGAATTCGTCCCAGGTTTCGATCGCTCCCCCCGCTGCAACGGCCAGGGGCTCGCTCCCGCCGGGAGCACCGCCTAACGAGACGAGCCTTCGCAGATAGGGAAAATGCGTGGATCCCAGACCGCCGGGAAGCGCGGAGGCGATCGACGGATCCAACCCGTGCAGCATCTCCGCGAAATTCTTGCCGAGAACCTGCTGCTCGAACAGCAGCATCGAAACTTGAGAACTGCGTAGCAGATAGTCGAGTTCCGGTGCGGTCGAAAACGTACTGAGTGCCACCGGAACCGCACCGGCCAGCGCCGTGCCGAAAAGGCTGGAAAGAAACTCCGGCCGATTGGTCATCAATAGGCCGATGCGCTCCCCTTTTGCCGCCCCGCAGGAGACGAGCGCACGCGCCACATCGAGCGAACGGGCCAGCAGTTCGTCGTAGCTCCAGGCCGTGCGATGAGCGTCAGAACGCAGCACCACCGCCTCGCGAGAGCCGTAGCGCGCCGCGACTTCGCGCAAGTAACCGGCGATCGTCTGCGCGCCCTGCCCCGGCTCCTCGGCGAGCGGCGGTCCGGCAACTATCGATGGGCCCATCATGACTGGCTTATCTCCCGGACGGGGATCTCACACCCGCCTCGCTCGCTCGTAGCAGCCTGGTTCCTGCTCCCAAACGCGATGTGAGCGGCCTTGGCACGGCAGTCATGCCCATTCGCCGCTCCAGACAATACCATGCGCCCGCGCAGCTTACCGATCTGCCGCCCGCGCGAATGCCTATGGCCGCCGGTTCAGACCTGGTTTCCCAGACCGGCCGCATGCCGCGCGGCGATCCAGCCGAACGTCATCGACGGACCCACGCTCGCGCCCGCGCCGGGATAGACGCGCCCCATCGGCGAAGCCGTGCTCACCCCGCAGGCATAGAGCCCCTCGATCGGAGAACCGTCCGCCTTCAGCACGCGGGATTCGCTGTCGCAGACCACGCCGCCGTACGTTCCGACATCGCCGGGAACCACCGGGATCGCATAGAACGGCGCCTTGTCGATCGTTCCCATGCAGGCATTTGGGCCGTCCTTGTAGAAGGGATCGCCCAGCCAGTTGTCATAGGCACGCTCGCCCCGATGGAAGTCCTCGTCCCGGCCGCCGCGCACGAAGCCGTTCCAGCGTGTGACGGTGGCAGCAAGGGCCGTTTCGGGCACGGATATCTGCCGCGCCAGTTCCTCGACGGTATCCGCCTTGCGCATCCAGCCCGAAGCGAGCCACGCGCCCATGTTCTTTTTCGCCGTGCCTTTGCCCGCGACCGCATATTCGTCCATGTACTGCTGGTCCATGATCGCCCAGCTCGGAATGGCCGGAACCGTGCGATTGCGCTCCAGCATGGCCTCGCAGAACGCCTCGTAGGATCCGCCCTCGTTCATGTAGCGCACACCGCTCTGGTCGACCTGGATGGCATGCGGTTTTCCGGTCGTGCTCTGGGTGCCCGGCTTGACGTAGTCGGTATCCCAGCCCGGCGCCTCGGACATCTGGAAGCCCACCATCTGGTCCATCTGCGCCAAGACCGCACCATGCCTTTCGAGTTCGACATGCATGTCGCCGGTGTCGCTCTCGATGCCGTTGGACCATGCGGCGCGCGTTCCGGGCATATATCTGTCCCGCATGGCCTGGTTCTGCGAGAAACCGCCCGCGTTCATCAGCACGCCCAGCCGCGCGCCCACGCGCCACGGTTTGCCGTTCCTGACCGTGACGACCCCGAGGGCGCGCCCGTTTTCGACGATCGTCTCGCTGACCGGGCTGTCGGTGCGAATCTCCGCCGCATGCCGGTCCAGAACGGCCTTGAGCATGCGGCCCTGGAGAGCTGCGCCCGCCGTGACCCAATGCTTGCCGGTGAGCTTGCCCGCCACGATCTTCACCGCTGTCCTGAGCAGGATCTTCTTGATCGCCCAGGAGTGCTTGGCGAAAGGCAGCTTCATCCCATCGTCGAGCCTGATCGGCGCTTCGGCGAAACCCCGCCGAAGTTTGCCCGCCCAGTCCTTGCCCAGCAGGTTCTTGTCGAAGGGAGCGGCGGTGACGGTGCGGCTGGTCTTCATTCCGCCCGGCAATTCGTCGTAATAGTCCGGCCAGAACCGCGAGCCCCGCTCCATGTCGACCCCTTGCGAAACGATGAAGTCCAGCATTCTGGGCGCTTCGCGGGCATAGGCGCGGCGGCGTTCCGGGCTGGTTCCGGGACTGTCCTCGCCGTCCGGCACCACGGCATCCAGGTATGTGCAGGCCTGTTCGAAGCTGTCCTCACCGGGATCCATGAAGCGGTTGTTGGGTATCCACATGACCCCGCCCGACTTCGCCGTCGTGCCGCCGATCCAAGGCGATTTCTCCAGGATGAGCACCGACTTGCCCGCCTGCTTCATGAGCAGCGCGGAAGCCATCGAGCCCGCCCCGCTGCCGACGACCACCCAGTCGAAGCTCTCGTCGAACTGCGCCATCATTCGCTTCCTCTCCGTGATCGCGGCTTGTTGTTCACATGTTCAGCCCGCGACCTGCTGCGAGATAGAACGGACTTGTCCCATCTTGGCAAGGCGCCGCCGCGCGCGCAGCCCGCCAAGCCCGAAGGTTTCGCCCCGGCGAAAGATGATCCCGGCGGCGATTGGCCCCTGCCCTCCCGAACGCCGGCGGACTATGACCGCAGGAAAGACCGGGAGACCTGCCGAACATGAGCGAAACAGCGCCGCCAAACCTGAACACGATCACCCTCTCCCGCGAAGGGCGCCTGCTGCGCATTACGCTGAACCGCCCGGACGCAATGAACGCGATCAATCTCCAGCTTCATGACGATCTGGCCGAAGCCCTGTGGTTCGCCCAGGGCGATCCCGGTTCGGACGTGATCGTCCTCACCGGTGCAGGCCGCGCGTTCTCGGCCGGGGGCGATCTCGACCATATCGAGAGGAATGCCCGCAACCCGCATCTGTTCGACCATGAGGCGCGCGTCGCCAAGCGTATCGTCTCCACCCTGCTCGACATCGACAAGCCGGTCATATGCCGGATGAACGGCCATGCAGTCGGTCTGGGCGCCACCATCGCCCTGCTCTGCGATGTGATCTTCGCGGCGCAAGGGGCGAAGATCGGCGACCCTCATGTCGGCCTGGGCCTAGTCGCGGGGGACGGCGGCGCGGTCATCTGGGCCCAGCGCATCGGTCTGGCGCGGGCCAAGGAATATCTGCTTACCGGCGAACTCCTGACTGCCGACAAGGCCGCCGAGATCGGGCTGGTAAACCACTGCGTCCCGGCCGAGGAACTGGACCAGCGCGTGGACGCATTCTGCGCCGGGCTGCTTGCCGGAGCGACGATCGCGATCCGCGCGACCAAGATCCTGACCAACCTTGAAGTCAAGCGTCTGGCAACCGCGGTAATGGATGCCGGGATCGCCTATGAGAGCCTCTCCGTCCGCAGCGCCGATCACCTCGAAGGCATCGCGGCGCTGAGGGAGAGACGCGCCCCCCGGTTTACCGGCCAGTAGACCGGCTCGCCGGGCGCCATGGATCAGACAGTCGGGATCAGGCAGTCGAGATCAGGCAGCCGGAACCACCCGTTCGCCGCGTTCGGTGAACAGCGCCGTATAACAGGTGGCCATGTCCTGGGCATCGCTTGGCGTCAATTCGCCTGCCGCGGTCGCCTTGCCGATCGCACCCAGCAGGGCCATCGGATCGTCCGTCTCGATATCGTAGATGGCGAGGTAGGGATTGCTGTCGCTGCCGACCAGTCTGGCGACCAGATCGTAGCGCTGCGCGCCGTTCATGCCGAACTTGTTCACCAGTTCGGGCAGGTGATTGTTGTCGTACCAATCGTGATAATCGTCCTCGCGGCCGGGCTGCGGCGTGGTGAGGGCGATCAGCTTGTATCGGGCCATGGTCATTCTCTCCCTTTTTCCGGCGCTCAATCCGGCTCGGCCGGAACGGGGGCGAACTTCGGCCATCGGCGCGCCGCCGTGCAAGATCCGAAGCCTGCGATGTCCAAACATCGCCCCGGCGCGGGGGCCGGCCACTCTATTGCAGCAGCGCGCTGCCGCTCGACAGTTCGAGAAAGGCCTCGCTCCCGCACCTTTCGCCGCGAAACTCGCGGGGGTTGGATCCGAACACCCGCTTGAACATGCGGCTGAAATGCGCCGGGCTCTTGAAGCCCACACCATAGGCGATCTCGCTGATCGAGATGCTGCGCGGGTCGGACTTGCCGAGCCATTCCCGGGCTTTCGCAAGCCGCTGCTCCCACACAAGCTCCGAAAACGAAGTCTCGCGAAGACGCAGCAGAAAGGAGAGATAGCGCGGCGAAATCCCGCAGCCCCGGGCAACCATCGCCGTCGAGAGCTGCGGATCGGAAAGATGAACCTCGATAAACCGCAGAACTTCCTCAAGCCTACGCTCGGCAATGGACTGCCGCGAAGGCTGCAAGTCTCCCAGTCCCTGCATCGCATTGGCGACAAGGGCTATCGCGGTATCCACCAGCAGCCGCGCGGAAGGCTCTCCCAGGCGGCCATCGTCGGCAAAGACCTCACCCAGCATGCGTTCGGCCATGGCCAGTTCGGGCCGGCCGCCTGTCATGACCAGCCCGGCTCCCAGATCCTGCGCGATATGGGACCGCAGCAGATGCGTGGGTACGGTAACGTGCAGCCCCTCATGCATCTGATCGCCGTCGGTCCGGCATTCGATCAGAAACGGTGACATCGAGCGCGTCACCATCACGTCGCCAGGGCGCGCCAGTTTGCTGCCGCACTGGTTTGAAAAGGACAGTGCGCCGCGCCTTACGAACCACAAGATCGAGAGATCCGTCGCATCGTCCCGGATGTGCTGCTGCGAACGGCGAAAGAAGAGATTGCTCGCCGAACGCTGGCGTATGATCGACATCGCGCCAACCGCCTTGCGTTCCGAGCGGACATCCACGTTGGCGCTTTCCTCCACCCAGAAGTCGCCGCTGTAGTATTCCTGATCGCGCTTGCCTCTGAACATGTGCTGGCAATCGCGGAAATTGCGCCTGTCGAGCGTGAACAAGGTTTCTGCCATGACCCTCTCCCTGGGTATGAGCGCCGGTCCATGAACCGAACCGTGAACTGCCGATTGACCCGGTCTGCGGACACCGAGCGAAAATATCACCGGCCCGCGCATTCACTCTGCAATTCGTGCGAGGCGATCCGCATTCGGCGCAGATATCGCCCGAGCGTGAAATTTCAGCCTTTGCGGCCCTGTTTCGACAGGCGCCATTCGGGCGGATAGTTCAGATCGTGACCTTTCACGACTTTGCCGATCCCCTGCTGGAACGTGCTGCCCTTGCCGAGATTGACGTCGTTGCTGCCATCGTCCTTCATCAGCGGCAGCATGCCCTCCAGCCAGCCGGTCAGCAGGCTGCCCATGTATTCGCCGCGATATTGCTTGTAGGCTTCGATGAAGGTCTTCTGCGCGACGACCACGTCGGTCGGCCGGGTGATCGAGCAGGCATGGGCATATTTGGCGGTTTCCGCCTCCAGATTGCCGCGGGGCACCACCGAATTCACGAAATTGCAGTGATACATCTCGTCCGCAGTGAAAGGGCGGCCGGTGAAGAGCATTTCCGAGAAACGGCGCAGGCCGACCATCTCCAGCCATTGCCACATGCGCGGCCCCCACCCCGCGTACCGGAAGGAGGGATGCCCGAACAGCGCATCGTCGCTGGAGACGACGATGTCGGCATCGGCGCACTGGTAGAAGTGCCAGCCATAGCAATAGCCCTTGGCCTCGATGATCGAGATCTTCTTGAATTCCTGCAGCGGCCGGTTCCCCGAGCGGGCCTTGGCATAGTAGTCCGTCAGCCCGTGAAGGTAGCGGAACGAGCCCGGCGGCGGGTATCTCACGTCGGGGTCCTCGATCTCCATATCCACCAGGAAGCCGTCACCCGGCTTCGGGTTGAGATAGAGATCGCCATGTTCGTCCAGGTCGCCGCCGCTGCCCAGGTTGTCACCCTCGCCCCGGATCACCAGAACTTTCACGTCATCGTCTATGTTTGCGCGGAATACGAGTTCGCCGAAACGGGCACGCATGCCGATGGTGGCCGTGTTGTGCTTGTCCAGCCGATTGAAAGTGATCGTGGCGATCCTGGTCGCCTTGTCCTTTTCGTAGAGGACGTGTTCTTCCGCGGCCTTCTTGTGATCGGCTATCGTTTTCATCGGTCTCTCCCGCCGCTTTCCCGCGCCGTACTGCGATCCGCGGCTTGCCCGTTTGCTGCCACAGGCAAGCGGGAGGGTATTGGCAATAGGCGCGGCGTTCTCGATATTGGATGCCGTTACCGAAAGGGGCCGGGACGATGGAACCAGACCGCAACAGCTTCTTCAGCCTCGACGGCCCGCTCGACGTCGCACCGGCCGGGGGACAAGTCCGGGCCGCGAACTTCTCGGGGCTCGCCGGGCTGGCTCGCCGTCATGGCCGGGACGCGCGCGGCATCGTGGAACGCCACGGCATGGAGGCACGGGTCCTGGTTGACCCCGAAAGCCTGATCGCGCCCCAGCAGGTAGCGGATACTTTCGAGTATTGCAGTGCGATCTTCGACGATCCCCTGTTCGGCCTCCACTTCGGCTCCCTGCAGGACCCCGAAGTGTTCGGCTGCGTCACAGCCTTGTGCCGCGCGGCGCCCACCGTCCGGGCCGGGATCCGCTGCCTCATCGACTTCCTTCCCGCTGTCCATGCGCCCGACTGCGAGGTCGTGCTGATCGAAGGCCGGGAAACGGCCGAACTGACCTGGCTGGTAAATGCCGACATCGGCGTGAACGACCAGGCCAACTACCAGGCGGCGATGCTCAATCTCAAGTTGCTCCAGGCCATCGGAGGGCCCTCGTTCAAGCCGAGTTGGGTCAGTCTGTCCGCCGATCCCCGCCAGAGCGACTTGCCCGAGATCGAGAAACTGCTGGGGTGCAAGGTCGTGAGACAGGCAAGCCGCAACTCGGTGGCCTTTCCGGTTCGCGCCTTGGAACAGCCGGTGCCTAGCGCCAACCGCCTGCTGTACAAGCTGCTCGGCTCCTACCTGCAACGTGTGAAATCCGCGCACAGCCCTTCGATCGTCGAAAGGGTCGAAAGCTACGTTCGCGGCTCGCTTGCCTCCGGGACGTGCTCGATCGAACGCTGCGCCGAGAAGACCGGCATTTCGGTGCGCACCCTGCAATCGCGCCTCGCGGCCGAAGGCGTGCGGTTTTCCGAACTGGTCGAGAAACAGCGCGAAGGCCTTGCCCGCCTGCACCTTGCCGACCGTCGTCTCTCGCTCGACGAGATCGCGGATCGCCTGGGCTATGGCGAACAGACCAGCTTCGGCCGCGCTTTCAAGCGCTGGACCGGCATGACCCCGCAGCAATTCCGCGCGCGGTCCTGAGCGGAAACGAACTTCTCCGCTCAGGACCTTTAAAACTCAGGCTTCCTGCTTCTTCATCCGCGCCGTGCGATCGGTATCTTCGTGGCGCATGAACATCTTCATGATGTCTCCCGAAGTGACGGGGCGCGTTTCGTGCTGTTCCACCGGACGTTCGCCGGCAGAGGACTTGGGGCTGGTATCCACACCTTCCGCCTTCGCCCGCTCCCGCAGCGCGCCAACGGTCAGCTGCTCGCGCGTGTAGTGCTGGAACGGATCGAAGCGGAACCAACGCATCGCATTCCGGTGCGTGATCTTGTCGATCTGCTCTTCGGTCAGGTGATTGATCGAGGGCCATAGATTTTCAGGCACTTCCGGCCAGAGCGTGTCGGAATGCGGATAGTCGCATTCATAGGCGATGTTGTCCTCGCCGATGAACTGGATGTTCTGAAGGCCGAAGGCATCGTCGATGAAACAGTTGAGGAAGTGCCGCCTGAACATCTCGCTGGGCTTCATCTTCTGGAAGCGCGAGTTGGTCCAGGCCTTGTGCCGCCAGTTCGAGAAGTCCGCCCGCTCCGTGAAGTAGGGCACCCAACCGATCGAGCCCTCCGAAAGCGCAATGCGCATGTCCGGGTACTGGTGCAGCGCCTCAAGCTGGAGCCAGTCCGACGCGGCATAGGCGATCGACATCGGCATCGTCGAAATCCATGCCTCGATCGGCGTTTCCATCGATGCATGGGGCGCCGGATTGCCCCCACCGATGTGGATGCAGATCGTCATGTCGAGATCGTTGATCGCCTTGTAGAACGGATCCCAATAGGCGTTGTGGATGCTCGGCAGGCCCTGGCAGGTAGGGTTCTCGCTGATCGAGACGGTGTGGCAACCCTTGGCAGAGACGCGCTTCAGCTCGGCAATCGTCGCGTCCATGTCCCAGGTCGGCAGGATCGCACAGGGGATGAAACGGCCCGGATAGGCGCCGCACCACTCATCGATATGCCAATCGTTATAGGCGCTTACGTGCACTTTCGCGAGTTCGCGATCGGGCACGCGGTGAAGGCGGCCACCGGCGAAATCGAACACCGAACCGAAGTTCAGCGAGGCTGCGATGCCGTTGACGTCCATGTCCTTGATACGCTCATGCACGTCATAGCAACCGGCGCGCAGCTGATCGAGCGATGTCGGCTCCATGCCGTATTCCTCGAAAGGCCGGCCGACCACGGCGTTGAGCCCCACCGAGGGGAACTTCTGCCCCTGATAGACCCATAGATCCTTGCCGTTCTCATCCTGAATCAGCTTCGGCGCGGATTCCAGAGCGGCGCCGGAGAGGTGTTTGTTGAACAGATCGGGCGGCTCGCTGATGTGATCGTCCACGCTGATCAGCACCATGTCGTTCATTTGCATAACGGCACTCCCAAAGTTGCCGGGCCGGATCGGTCCCCGGCGGGCGCATCTTTCCGGCGCCTTCGGAGTGGAGGCTACGCCCACCCTCCGCCACCGGCCAGCGCGATCGATCCGGGCATGGAGCTATCGCGCCCGCGATTGCGTGCCGGGGGCGATTGTGCAGGGCGGCGAGGTATGATGTTGACGAGGAAACGTCACAAGAAAAAGCCCCGGGGAAAGCCTGAAACATGAACTTCGACCTCACCGACGAACAGTCCATGATGCGCGACACTTTCGCGCGCTTCCTCGATGAACATTCGAGCATGGCCCGCGTGCGCAAGGCGCAGGAAACCGGCGGTTTCGACCCCGCACTGTGGAGCGGCCTTGCCGAACTCGGCGCCTTTTCCATGCGCGTGCCAGAGGACGCGGACGGCATGGGCCTTGGCCTGTTCGATGCGGGCGTGCTGATGGAAGAAGCGGGGCGCACGCTGGTCTCCGGCCCGCTAACGGAAGCGCTGGTGGCAACGCGCCTGCTTGGCCTGCTGGGCGGTCAGGATGAACTGCTGGCGAGTGCCGTCGGCGGCGAGGCGGTCGTTACGATCGCCATGCAGGACATTGCCGAATTCCCCCGGCAGTGGGTCACTGGCGGACTGGTTGCCGAGGCCGTAGTCGCACGCAAGGGCCATGATGTCGTGCTCATCTCCATTCCCGCCGAAGCACGGATCGCGGAACCGACCCTTGCCACCACGGCAATCGCGGAACTCGATCTCGCCGCCCTGCCGACGACGGTGCTGGGCAGCGGCGAAGAGGCGCTTGCAGCTTTCACTGCGGGTCTTGAAGAATGGAAAATCCTGATGGCGCTGGCGCTGTCCGGCCTCAGCCGTGCGGCGCTGACGATGGCGGCTGAATATGCGGGAGAGCGCAAGGCGTTCGGCGTGTTCATCGGCACGTTCCAGGCGCTGTCGCACCCCATGGCGGACCTGATCTGCGAGATCGATTCCGCCAAGTTCCTGGCGTGGCAGGCCATGCGCTCGATCGCCGATGGCGACGCGGCGGCAGGCGCCCAGGTTTCGCTTTCGGCATGGTACGCCGCCGGTGCTGCGGGCCGCACCGTGCGCCACGCCGTGCAGACTTTCGGCGGCATCGGCCTCACCACCGAGCATGACGTTCACCTCTATAACCTGCGCGCCAAGGCCTGGCCGCTGGTGGCGGGCGATCCCGAGGACTGGCTTGCCGAAGCGGGCCGCCGCCTTTACGCCGGTGAGAAAGCCAGCCTTCCTGACGTGGGCGAAGTGCCGGTCGAGTTCGATCTGGGCGAGGATGCCCGCGCGATCCAGCAGGAAATCCGCGAATTCTTCGCCAGGAACGTCACCGACGAGCAGCGCGAGAAGTTCCACTTCTCGTGGGAAGGCCACAACCCGGTCATCCACAAGCAGCTGGTCGAGGCGAACCTCGCCTACCTCCAGCTGCCCAAGGATGTCGGCGGGCGCGGCCTCAGCCCTTACGCCGTCACCGGCGCACGCTATGCCTTCGAGGAAGAAGGCTGGAGCAACCCGGTCGCCAATGTCGCGCAGATGGTGGCGCTGATCATGTACCGCTTCGGCACCGAGGAACTGAAGCGCGACGTGCTCTCCAAGGTCATGGCGGGCGAGGCGATCTGCTCGCTCGGCTATTCGGAGCCGGGCTGCGGATCGGACGTCTTCGCCGCGCAGTGCAAGGCGACCCAGCTTGAGGACGGCTCCTGGCGGATCGACGGCACCAAGATGTGGACCAGCGGCGCCAACCTTACCGACTATGTGCTGATGCTCTGCCGCACCGATCCCGATGCGCCCAAGCACAAGGGGCTGACGATGTTCATCGTGCCGCTGAAGGCCGAAGGCGTCACCGTCCAGGGCGTCCACACTTTCATGGACGAGCGCACCAACATCACCTTCTACGACAACGTGCGCATTCCCGACACCTGGCGCCTGGGGGAGATCAACGCGGGCGGCCGCACCATGGCGGCCAGCCTCGAACTCGAACACGGCGGCGGCTTTGCGAAAGTGCAGCGCGCGATGCTGGAGAACGCAGTCGAACTCTGCGAGGAAATCCCCGTGGCGGGCGGCGGCAAGCTGATCGAAACGGCCAAGGCACAGGCGCGGCTGGCGCGTACTTACGCCAATGTGCTCGCCTCCGAACTGATCGCCTATCGCGCCAACTGGACGCAGGTCCACGGCAAGGGCAACGGTGCCTATGGCCCGATGGCGAAGATGTTCTCGTCCGAACTGTTCATCACCGATTCCCGCGATCTGCTGGACCTGACGGCGCCCTACTCGCTGGCCAAGCGCAAGGGGGCCGCCGATGCGATCAACCTCGCCTATCGCCATGCGCATGGGACGACCATTTACGGCGGCACCAGCCAGGTGCACCGTTCGATGATCGCCGAAAAGGGCCTCGGCCTGCCGCGTTCACGCAATTGATTCTGGGGGATACAATGACCGAAGAAGCACCCCACCTGCTCACCGAAGACGTGGACGGCATCCTGATCGCCACGCTCAACCGGCCCGACAAGCTCAACGCGATCAGCCGGCAGATGATGGATCTGCTGACGCAGGCCGTGCTGCGGTTTCGCGAGACGCCCGAACTGAAGGTCATGCTGATCCGATCGGCCGGGCGCTACTTCAGTTCCGGCGCGGACCTACGTGGCGGGAACCAGAACATCATCTCGCCCACCGCCACCAGCGGCAGCGCGCGCGGCATTCGCGAGAACCACCGCCTCAATCTCAACAACATGCAGCAGCTGTGGGACGAGATCGAGCATATCGAGAAGCCCTTCGTCGTCGCCCACCATGCCATGTGCGTGGGCGGCGGGCTGGAGATGAGCCTATCGTGCGATTTCCGCCTGGCCGCCAGGAGTGCGTCCTATGCCTTCCCCGAAGGGCTGTTCGGCGTGCTCCCCGCATCGGGCGGCGTCTCGCGCCTCACGCGCATTTGCGGGCCGCACTGGGCGCGGTGGCTGATCATGGCGAACAAGCCTGCCCCGGCCGACATGGCTTTCACCATGGGGCTGGTCCATCAGGTCTATGAGGATGAGACGTTCGAGGCGGAGGTCATGGAGTTCTGCCGTCACCTGACCAGGCAGAACCCCGAACAGATGGGCGCGGCGAAGGTCGCCATCGAACTCAGCGCCGAAGTGGGCCGAGACAGCGCCCGCCACATCGAACGCATGGCCAACAGTGCGCTGATGCTCAACCCGGACTATATCCGAGGCATGGAGGAGTATCTGAAGGGCGTCGGCGGGAAAGCGAAGGCCTGACGCCGGAAGGCGGCGGAGCCATGGCCCCGCCGTCCCATGCCGGGTTTCAGGCCCCGACGAGGCCGCGAATGGCGCTTTCGAACAGCGCCCGGCCATCGGTGCCGCCGTGGGTGCTTTCGATCGCACGCTCAGGGTGCGGCATCATGCCCAGCACGTTGCCGGCCGCGTTCAGCACGCCCGCAATCTGGCGAGCCGAACCGTTGACGTCCTCGGCATAACGGAAAGCCACGCGGCCTTCGCCTTCGAGACGGTCCAGCGTTTCTTCGTCGGCATGGTAGTTGCCGTCATGGTGCGCCACGGGGATGCGGATGTGCTGGCCGCTCTCATAGCCCGAGGTGAACAGCGACTGCGCGTTCTCCACCTTCAGCGAAACCTCGCGGCAGACGAAGCGGATGCCGGAATTGCGCAGCAAGGCGCCGGGAAGCAGGCCGCTTTCGGTGAGCACCTGGAAACCGTTGCAGACACCGAACACCGGCACGCCGCGGTTCGCCGCCTCGATCACCGCCTGCATGACCGGCGAGCGCGAGGCGATCGCGCCGCAGCGCAAGTAGTCGCCGTAAGAGAAGCCACCGGGCAGGCCGATGAAATCGAGGTTGTCCGGCAGCTCGGCATCGCCGTGCCAGACGCGGATGCACTCGGTGCCCGAGATCTTCTCCAGCGCCACCGCCAGGTCGCGGTCGCAGTTGGAGCCCGGGAACGTGACGACAGCGGAGCGGAAAGCCATCAGGCGACCTTCTCGATGCGGTAGTTCTCGATCACCATGTTGGCGAGCAGCTTGCGGCACATGTCGTCGAGCGCTTCGTCGCTCACCGATTCCTCGACATCCAGTTCGAAGAGACGACCGGCGCGCACGTCGTTGACGCCCGAGAAGCCCAGACCTTCGAGCGAGTGATGGATCGCCCGGCCCTGCGGGTCGAGGACACCAGGCTTGAGGCTGACGTGGACGCGGACTTTCATCACAGGGCCTTTCGGTAAGGGCGCAGATTCGTTTCAGCGCCTATGGCCCCGGACAGGCGCGGGGGCAAGGTTTGTGATCTTATTGAGCGGGAGGGATTCGAACCGACATTGAAGCCTTCGGCACAACCTGCCATTTCCTAGGCCATGCAGGACAAGATCTCGTTCGCCGGACAAATCGCCGTGGTAACCGGCGCCGGACAGGGCCTCGGCCGCGCCTACGCGCTGGAACTGGCGCGGCGCGGCGCAAAAGTGGTCGTCAACGATATCGGGGCCGCGCGCGACGGAAGCGGGCACTCCGATGCGGCCCTCGCCGTCGTCGAGGAAATCCGGGAGGGCGGCGGCGAAGCCATGGCGGATGGCGGCGACGTTTCCGACTTCGCGCAGATGGAAGAGATGGCCGCCCGCGCCCGCGCGGTCTGGGGCGGCATCCATGTCCTCATCAACAACGCCGGTATCCTGCGCGACCGTACGTTCGCGAAGATGGACATGGCCGATTTCGAGCGCGTGGTGCGGGTCAACCTGCTCGGCAGCGCCTATGCGACCAAGGCCGTGTGGGAAACCATGCGCGAGCAGAACTATGGCCGCGTGCTGATGACCACGAGTTCGAGCGGCCTTGGCGGCAATTTCGGCCAGGCCAACTACGGCGCCGCGAAGCTGGGCGTCCTCGGCCTCGCCCGCACCTTGCGCATGGAAGGCGCCAAATACGACATCCGCGTCAACTCGCTCGCCCCCACGGCGGGCACACGGATGACGGCGGACATCTTCCCGGACGAGGCCTACAACGCCTTCCGCCCCGAAGCTGTCGTTCCAGCGGCGCTGTTCCTGGTGTCGCGGAATGCCCCCAACGACGCCGTGGTCGGCGCGGGAGGCAGCGTCTACCAGAGCGCCTTCATCACCATGAACGAAGGCGTGTTGCTGGACGGGGGTGAATTGACCGTCGAAGGCGTCGCCGAAGCATGGCCCCGCATTGCCGACCGCCGAGGCGACCAAGTGCTGGCAACGGGCATGGACCAAGCACATCATGCCTTATCGATGCTTTTGAAATCGCGTGATTAAAGTCCAGAAATCCCGTTGACGCCCAAAAGACAGAAGATACAGCGTCGATCCTGTAAAGGGACCAGGGGACGACACCGTGAACGAAGCCGAGCTTGAGCAGGGATTGATCTCGCTGCGCAAAAGGGAAACCGCCCTCCGTGTCGTGATCGGACTTTACCTTGTCTGTACGACGGTAGCGCTTTCTCTGTGGGGAGCGGTTATCGGCCGCGGTATCGACCAGGAAGGGGACGATCCGTTGTTACTGGCAGCCGGATTATCCGGCGGCTTCTATGCCGTTCTCTTCATAGCCAGCATAGTTGCCGTCTGTTTCTGGCTTAATCGCGCCCATGCCAACCTTTTTGTCGCAGGCATTCAGGATCTGAAATACAAGCCAAATTGGGCCGTGGGCTGGTATTTCGTGCCCTTTGCCTTCTGGTTCAAGCCGTTTCAAGCGATGCAGGAACTCTGGCAGTCCAGCCATCTCGCCGACGAACGCCTGCCTGAGCGAACGGATGGCAAGCTGATCGTTTGGTGGGCCTGCTGGATACTCGGCAACATGATCGCAAACCTGAGTCTGAAAAGCAGTGGATTCGCCAGCGCGATCAACCTCCTGGACCTCGCAGGCTACGCTTTTCACATCGTTGCAGCAGCGGTCCTGCTGATGATTGTAAATGCCGTCACGAAAGCACAGTCATCTGAAATGAGCGTGCGCCACGCTTTCGCCTGACTTGGAAGCGCCTGACTTGGGCCGACCTGGAAGCGTCAGTCCTCGACGATTTTCAGCAGCTTGCGCTCCAGCGGGCTCAGCACACCGGCGAGTTCGTGGCCGCGCTTGAGCACTTGCCCCGCTTCTCCGAACAGGGTCCACATGCCCTGCTTTCCGCGCAGCGCCGGCCGTTTCTCGACACGCGCCTGCGGCCGTTCGGCCGCGCGGCGGAAGGCGGAAAAGTTGGCTGCTTCCTTGCCGAAATCCATCGCATAGTCGCGCCAGAAACCGGCTGCCACCATGCGGCCGTAGAGATCGAGAATGCGCTGGAGTTCGAGGCGGTCGAAACCGACCTGAAGCGGCCCGCGCCCCGGGAAGGCGACGACGGTTCCGGCCAGAGGATTCGAACCCGCCGACATTCGCCCGTCAGACGCCCTTCACGACGGGCTCGGCCTGTTTCTCTTCTTCGAGCCTGCGCATCACCGTATCGAGCTGGGCACGCAGGGCCGCGACCTGCTCTTCCAGTTCATCGACGCGCTGGTTGCCCACAGGTTCGCAAGGTTCCTTGCAGGGCGTGCCGTAGGGCATGAATTCCTTGGCGTAAGTCTCGGCCTTGACCAGAGTGGAGCGGGCCTTGACGCCGATCATGGTGGCGCCTTCCGGCACGTCTTCGGTCACGACGGCGCTGGCGCCCACGCGGGCCCGCTTGCCGACGGTAACCGGGCCGATGATCTGCGCACCGGAACCGACGATCACATTGTCCAGCAGGGTGGGGTGGCGCTTGCCGCCCTTGCCGTTGGTCGGGTTGGAGCCGCCGAGCGTGACGCACTGATAGATCGTCACGTTGTCGCCGATATGCGCGGTCTCCCCGATCACGGTGAAGCCGTGGTCGATGAAGAAATTGCGGCCGATCGTGGCGCCGGGATGGATGTCGATCGCGGTCAGGAAGCGCGAAACGTGGTTCACCACGCGGGCCAGGAAGAACAGGTCGGCACGGAACAGCCGGTGCGCGATCTTGTGAAAGAACAGCGCCCAGACGCCCGGATAGAGCAGGACTTCCCAACGCGAACGCGGCGCGGGGTCGCGCGCGACAACGGAATCCAGATAGCGAACCAGATTACCCAGCATCGCGCGAATCTCCCATCAATTGGCTCGTCTGGCAAGCCATGAGGTCAAAGGGGCCTCGGATCGCCGCCACTGCCTTCCGAACCGTAGAGTTCGATCAGCGCCTCGCGCCAGATCGCCAGCGTCGGCGGCTGCTTGCGCTCAAGGCTGAGGCGGTCGATGGCGGCGACCAGGTTTTCGACGCCCACATGGCTACGTTCGCAACGCGGTACAAGGTAGTCGGTTGCAGAAGGGTCGAGGGAAAGACGGCGCATCTGCGCATGAACGTCGATCAGTTCGCCCAGCATCTCCTCGTCGGGATCGCCGATTTCCAGTTCCAGCGCGGCGCCAAGCCGCGAACCGAGATCGGGCAGGGACACCTGCCAGCGTCCCTCGCCCTCGCCGCGCCTGCGCGCGGAAACGATCAGCAGCGGACGGCCGGTTTCCTGGGCGCGGTTCCAGCTGTGGAACACCGCGTCCTCATCCATGCGATCGGCATCATCCAGCGCATCGCCATGCCCCGCCTCGACGAACCAGCGGGCGAGCAGCGACTTGCCGGAACGCGGCGGCCCGGAAAGTATCGCGCTGTGAAACGGCCACGTAGCAGGCTCCAGCAGGGCATCGATCGCACCGGCGTTGGCATTGCCGACGACAATGCGCGGCGGGCTGTCGCTCGCGGCGGACAGCGGGAGTGCGATCTGCTTCATCACCGGGAGGACCTAGCGGGTGATCCTCAGGGCACCGCCCCCGCTCGTCACTTTCCAGCCCTGCCCGCGCAGAGCACCGGCAAGACGTTCGCTGCCGCCTTCCACGGTGACGCGCATGACCGAGGTGCCGCCGACCGCAAGGCTGACGGTCGCCGCGCCGCGCACGCCCGGAACTCCGCGAACCGCCGCCAGCGCCGCGTCCACGGCAGCGGCGTCGGGCGACGGGAACTGGACGGAAACGGTTTCCACCGGCGCGGTCGGCGCCAGCGAAGGCGCGGCCGTGGGCGTCACGACCTGCGGCGGCAGCGCCTCTATCGGTGCGCCGCCCTTCGGCATGAGCTTGGTGCGAAGTTCAGCGAAAGCGCGGTCCAGCACCTGTCCGCTGGTCGTCAGCGTGGGGTCCGTGCGCAGTTCGCCGCTTGCAAGCGCATCGCGGTAGAGCCCGTCCATGCGCTGCACCGCCTTGTCGAGCATGCCCGCGAGTTCCTGCTCGCTTGCCGCGTCCATCTCGAAAGTGCCGAGGAAAGTATTGTCCGGGCCGTAGCGCGCGGTGAACGTGCCATGGATCGGGCCGCCCGGCCATTGCCGCTCAAGGCGCGCATAAGGCACCAGCACGGAGGCGGCATCGAACTGGTTGAGCACGTTGCGCCACCACAGGCGGCTGCGGCGCGAAGCCTGCCCGGCCGTGAGAATGAGCGATTCGCCGCCCGCGCCCACCGGCCGGACGTAGTCGATCGGGCTCTGCGACGCCTGGAATTCGGCCCATGCGCGCTGCCACGGCCCGCGCACCTCGAAAACCTGCTGCACGCCGCCCGAATAGAGCACCGGCAGCACCAGCATCGGCGCTGAACGGATCGTCGCGCCGCCGGCACCGACATATTGCCCCGCGCGTGCCTTGCTGAAGATGACGCCAAGCGTGGCGATATAGCGGCGCGGCCCGACCTGCTCCTGGCCGATCACCACCGAAGAGACCATGGCGTCGATCGCCTCGACCGGCATGTCCGGTCCGCCCAGCTTCTTCCAGGCTTCCTTTTCCGCCTGCTTCCAGCCTTCGAGGCGGGCATCGGCGCCGGTCTTGGCGGTAACGTCCACCTTGATGCCGTTGACCTGGATGTCTTCCGAGTTCGCCAGCGGGGCAATGCCGCGATCGCCCTCCACTTGCGCGACGAGTCGATAGCCTCCTGCCGCGCCCAGCGCGAGAATCGCGGCGCCGCAGGCCATGAGCGCAACACGGCGCACCGAACGCCAACCCGCGCCTTCGCCCGAGCCTGTACCGGTCACGCGCCGGAAATTATGGGAAAACGTCATCGCCATCATCAAACCGTGTGGCCTTTTGCCCAAACCGATCTGGAAAACCAAGCCGTAATCCTACGCCGCGCCGCTCTTGCATTTGCGCGCCTGTCCGAAATTCGGCGGAACAGCGTGGAACCGCCGTTCCGCAATAAATTTTTCCGCCCGAATTGCCGGAATTATCCATGCCCGATCCGATGCTCGGGCGTGACAGCGGCGCGTTTGCGCACTATGCGCGCGCAATGTCCGACGATAACACCCCGCAGAGCTATTCCTACGAGCAGGCCGGCGTCTCGATCGCCGCCGGCAACGCGCTGGTGAAGGCCATCGCCCCGCTCGCGAAATCCACCGCGCGTCCCGGCGCCGATGCGGAACTGGGGGGCTTCGGCGGCTTCTTCGATCCGCGCGCGGCAGGCTACAAGGACCCGCTGCTGGTGGCCGCCAACGACGGCGTGGGCACCAAGGTCAAACTGGCGATCGATCATGACCGCCACGACCATATCGGTATCGACCTTGTCGCCATGTGCGTGAACGACCTTATCGTCCAGGGCGCGGAGCCCCTGTTCTTCCTCGACTATTTCGCCACCGGAAAGCTGGAGAACGGCGTCGCCGAGCGCGTCGTCGCCGGTATCGCCGAGGGTTGCCGCATTTCCGGCTGCGCCCTGATCGGCGGCGAGACCGCCGAGATGCCCGGCATGTATGCCGCGGGCGACTACGACCTCGCAGGCTTCTGCGTCGGCGCGGTGGAGCGCGGCGAGCAACTGACCGGCGACAAGGTGGCCGACGGCGACGTGCTGCTGGGCCTCGCTTCCTCGGGCGTTCACTCGAACGGCTACTCGCTGGTCCGCCGCCTGGCCGAGGACAAGGGCTGGAAGCTCGATCGTCCGGCGCTGTTCGATTCGGATACCCTGCTGATCGACGCGCTGATCGCGCCTACGCGCATCTACGTGAAGAGCCTGCTGCCCTTCATCCGCGGCAAAGACGGAAAGCCTGGCCGCATCAACGCCCTCGCCCACATAACCGGGGGCGGCCTGCTGGAAAACATTCCGCGCGTCCTGCCCAAGGGCCTCCATGCCCGTATCGATGTCGGCGCCTGGCCGCAGCCGCGCCTGATGGCCTTCCTCCAGGCCCAGGGCAACATCGAACCGGCGGAAATGGCCCGCACCTTCAACTGCGGCATCGGCATGGTGCTTGCGGTTCCGGCCGATGACGCCGCCGCGCTCAAGGCGGAACTGGAAGCCGCCGGAGAGACCGTCTTCGTGATCGGCATCGTCGAGGAAGGCGAAAAGGGCTGCACCGTCCAGGGCAAGGCCGAGGAATGGTCTGCCCGCGAGGACTGGGAAGCGGTGCATCTTGCCTGAGAAGGCTCCCGGGAAGGCAAAAGTCGCCGTCCTGATTTCGGGCAGCGGCACCAACATGGCCGCCCTGCTCTATGCCAGCCGGGACGAGGACTGTCCCTACGAGATCGTCCTCGTCGCCAGCAACCGGCCGGATGCCGGCGGGCTTGCCCTTGCCGCCGCCGAGGGCGTGGCGACTTTCGCCTTAAGCCACAAGGGCCTCTCGCGCGAGGAACACGACGCGGCAATGGACGCGGCGATCCGCGAATCCGGCGCGCAGTGGGTGGCGCTGGCAGGTTACATGCGCATTCTTACCGAGGGCTTCGTGCGGGGCTGGGAAGGCCGGATGGTCAATATCCATCCTTCGCTCCTGCCGAAATACACCGGCCTCCACACGCACCAGCGCGCCCTCGATGCCGGTGACAGTCACGGCGGCGTCAGTGTCCACCTCGTCATTCCCGAACTCGACGAAGGACCGATTCTGGGCCAGACGCCCGTCGCCATCGTGCCCGGCGATACCGCCGAAACGCTGGCCGCGCGCGTCCTGATCGCCGAGCACCAGCTCTATTCGCGCTGCCTTTCGGCGCTGGTCGTGCGCGAATCGAGCCCGGAATGGCTGCTTGGCCGCGTGCGCGAGCGGGCCATGGCCCTTCCCGAAGCCGACGAAGTGGAAAGCCACGGCATGCCGTGCTTCGGCGTGATCAAGGGCAAGAAATTCGCCTATTTCACCTCGAACCATCATGCCGACGGACGAACCGCCCTGCTGGTGAAGATCAGTGGCGCCGACGAGCAGGCCATGCTGATCGAACAGGACGAGGAACGCTACTTCCGCCCCGCCTACTTCGGCGACGGCTGGATCGGCATCCGCCTCGATCTTGGCGAGAACGACTGGGACGCCATCGAAGGCTGGCTCAGCCGTTCCTGGCGCGCGATCGCGCCGAAGAAACTGACGGCGCTCATGAACGCCGCCGATCAGTTCTGAGCGACGCCTCGCGTTTCGGATCGATCAGGCACCCACGGCGCCTGCATCCCGGATCATCCGGCCCAGCTGATCCAGCAGGCAGAGCCGCTCCTTCTTAAGGTCCTCCAGCCGGGCATCCGAGGCGACTTCCAGTCCTGCTTCGACCCGGTAGATCGCGCCGTTCACTTCGTCGTAGCGATCCGCCAGCGCCGCAAAGTGCCCGCGCGTGGCCTTGAGGTGATACAGGACTTCCAGATCGTTGGGGAATTCCGCAGCGAGTTCATGGGCTTTGTGGGACATCGGCTCTCCTCTATCGCTCGAACGGCATTGAAGGCTTAACGCGCAGTCTATCCCGTCCGGCCCGGCGCGTGCCTTGCGCAAGATCAAGAACGCGCGGACGAAAAGACGGACCCGATGCTCACACTTCCGAGTAATCGACCTGCGGGCGGCTTTCGCGCGTGCCGCGATAACGCTTCTCGGGCTCCTGGGGATCCCCGGCGATCACGACATGATCGTCATGCACTTCCACCAGCGTGCCGACGAAAGGAAAGCCCTCAAGACTGCCGTTCACGCGGTAGCTGACGGTATCCCCGACCTTGAACGTCTTCTCGTCGAAGTTGAATTCGAACGGACACACTTCGTCCGCACCGCCCATGTTCTGCATCCTGGCTCTCCACCTTTTGCGCGAACCTAACGCAAAACCGGAGACGTGCGCAAAAACAAAAAGGCCGCCCCGAAGGACGGCCTTTTCATTGTCTTGCGAAGCAGGTGCTTCAGCCGACCAGTTCTTCCGGCTTGAAGAAGTAGGCGATTTCGATCGCTGCGTTCTCTTCCGAGTCCGAACCGTGGACCGAGTTGGCTTCGATCGATTCGGCCAGTTCCTTGCGGATGGTGCCGGCATCGGCGTTCTCGGGGTTGGTGGCGCCCATGATGTCGCGGTTGCGCTTCACGGCGTCTTCACCTTCGAGAACCTGAACCACGACCGGGCCCGAGATCATGAACGAGACGAGGTCGTTGAAGAAGGGACGCTCGGCGTGAACGGCGTAGAAGCCCTCGGCCTGTTCCTTGCTCATCTGGATGCGCTTCGAGGCGACGACGCGCAGGCCGGCTTCCTCGAGCATCTTGGTGACGGCGCCGGTCAGGTTGCGGCGGGTGGCGTCGGGCTTGATGATCGAAAAGGTGCGGGTGACCGCCATGGGATGTTTCCTTGGAAAAGGGTTTGATTCTTGCGCGCGCCACTAGCGGGGAACCAAGGGAATCGCAAGGCGGGCAAGATTAACTTCTCGTCGTCCCGACGAGATTTCACGCCGCTTTCGCTGGCTATCATCCCGCCTGGACCCAGCGTCCGCCTTCCTGCTTCCAGTAGTGATGTTCCACCCCGTCGCGGGTGCGGAGCATGCGCCAGGTGTCGCGGGCGTGTTGCAGGGTGGTATCGTCGAACAGGAAGAACGTGCGCGTGAAGGCGGGCTCGCCCTCGCGCCACTGCCCGTCGGCAATGGCCATGAACCTTGCCCCGTTCACCGGATCGGGCGCATCCGAAAGCAGGATCGGCTGGCGATCCTCATTGCCTTCGCCCGCGAAGCCGTTGGCGAGAAAGCTCTCGGGCCCGGCCGACCATAGTGCCTGGCAGATGCGCTGGCGCTGCGCCAGATCGCCGGAGACGACGAGCAGACGCTCGCCGTTCTCCGCGACCTTTCCGGCGATCAGCGCCAATGCGCTTTCGGCGGGGTCACGACTGAGCTGATAGAAATCGACGCGCATCTCGTGACCCCTCCTTGTTCTCAGGCCGTCCCTCAGGCTTCCAGATTGTCGCGCACGAAGCGGTCCAGAAGGCGCACGCCGAAGCCCGAGGCGCCCTTGTCCCAGGTCGCGCCCGGCTTGTCGGTCCACACGGTACCGGCAATGTCGAGGTGCGCCCAGGGCGTGTCGTTCTCGATGAAGCGCAGCAGGAACTGTGCCGCCGTGATCGAGCCGCCGAAACGGGGACCAACGTTCTTGATGTCGGCGATCGGGCTGTCGATCATCTTGTCGTAGTTCGGGCCCATCGGCATGCGCCACAGGCGGTCGCCCGAAGCGTCACCCGCGGCGGCAAGCTGTGCGGCGAGGTCGTCGTTGTTCGAGAACAGGCCCGCATATTCATGCGCAAGGCTGAGGATGATCGCGCCGGTCAGCGTGGCGAGGTCGACCACCTTGGCAGGCTTGTATTCGCGCTGCACCCAGGTCAGCGCGTCGCAGAGCACCAGGCGGCCTTCGGCGTCGGTGTTGATGACTTCGATGGTCTGACCCGAGAGCGAGGTGACGACGTCACCGGGGCGCTGGGCGTTGCCGTCGGGCATGTTTTCCACAAGTCCGCAGACGCCCACGATGTTGGCCTTGGCCTTGCGCAGCGCCAGCGCGAGCATGGTGCCCGCGACGGCGCCTGCACCGCCCATGTCCCACTTCATGTCCTCCATGCCGGCCGCGGGCTTGATCGAGATGCCGCCGGTGTCGAAAGTCACGCCCTTGCCGACGAAGGCGACCGGCGCCTCGCCCGCAGTGCCGCCCATCCATTCGAGGACCAGCAGGCGCGCCGGGCGCACCGAGCCCTGGGCCACACCGAGCAGCGAACCCATGCCGAGATCAGCCATTTCCTTTTCGTCGAGCACGCGGACCTTAAGGCCGCTGCCCGCCACTTTCGCCTCGACGCGGGCGACGAAGGATTCGGGATAGATCACGTTGGCGGGCTCGGTGACGAGTTCGCGGGTGAACGAAACGCCCGCGACGATCGCCTGCTCGACCGCCCAGACCGCCTCGGTGCCTTCCGGCGCGCCGACCACGGCGATGTCCACCAGGCTGGGCTTGGCGTCCTCGGCCAGCTTCGTGCGATAGGTATCCAGGCGCCAGGCGCGCAGCACCGCGCCGAGCAGAACGCCTGCCGCTTCGTCAGCGGAAAGGCCAGCGCCGGTCAGGTCCAGCGTCACGGCGGTCTCGCCCGAGGTCAGGTACTTGCCGACGACGGCCGCGCCCGCGCGCTCGACGGCGCCCTTGCGATCCTTCGCGTCAGCCGCGCCGATCCCGGCCAGCGCCACGCGCACGGCCTTGCCGTCACGCTCGACGAAGCCCTCGAAGAGCTGCCCGGCCTTGCCGGTGAAGCGCGATGCCTTCGCGCCTTCGACCAGCACCGTTTCGATATCGGCGGGAATCGAATCCTGATTCACGAAGCGGGCGACGAGACGCGCCGGAGCGGCGGCAGCAGCGTCAAGGAACTGGATATTCATGAGATCTCCTGAATCACGTGGGCGAGCGTCGATGTTGTGCGCTTCGCCGCAACAGCGGATTGCAGTTAGGCACAGGCGGTGCGATAGGCAAGTGATGCTCCCTGCCGCGCCGACCTCGCTGCAAGCCCCCGTTCGCCGCTTGCGACCCGTTTCGCTGAGCGTGATGGCCCTTGGAATCGCCGCGCTCGGCATGCCTTCGCTGGCGCTTGCGCAGGACGTCTCGCGTCCCGTCGATACCGGCCCGATCGAGGGTGCGCCGCCCGCCCCGCCCGCTTCGACCGAAGACAACGTGCCGATCGCCTTCGAAGCCGATACGGTGGAATACGACCAGAACGACGAGTTCGTGACCGCCACCGGCAATGTCGTGCTGCGCAAGGACAGGCAGTCCGTCCGCGCCGACAAGGTGACGTGGAACCGCAAGACCGGCCAGATCATGGGTAGCGGCAATGTCCGCATGGTCGATCAGGACGGCAACCAGCTCTACACCGAAAGCGTCGAGCTGACCGACGAGCTGAAGACCGGCATGATGGAAAACCTGCTCCTGGTCATGCGCCAGGGCGGAAGACTGGCCGCCAACAAGGGCGAGCGGATCGCCAACGGCGACGTCGTGCTCCAGCATGCCGCCTATACCGGCTGCGCCGTGGAAAACGACCAGGGCTGCCCCAAGAAGCCGACCTGGCGCGTCGTCGCCAAGACGGTGGTCTATAGCGAAACCCAGAACCGCGTGCGTTTCAGCGATGCCCGGCTCGAACTGTTCGGCGTCGTCCAGTTGCCGCTGCTGGGTCTTTCGGTCAGCACCAACGGCGGCGCGGTATCCGGCTTCCTGGTGCCCGACTTGCGGTCGAGCCCGTCAAACGGCATCGAAGTTGCGCAGTCGTACTACTGGAAGATCGCGGAGAACCGGGATCTCACCGGCTCGCTCCACGCCTATACCAAGGCGGCACCGATGGCCTCGTTCCAGTACCGCGCGCTCACCGACATCGGCGCCTACCAGATCACCGGCTACGCCACGTCGAGCAACCGCATCCCGATCAACAGCACCAACCCGGACCCTAACCGGGAACGTGCCTTCCGCGGCTACATCTTCGCCAACGGCAAGTTCCAGCTCGACGAGAACTGGAGCATCGCCACCTCGATCCGCCGCGCCACCGACCGCACATTCGTGCGCCGCTACGACATCTCGCGCGACGATCGCCTGCGCTCGTCGGTCGAAGTGGAGCGGATCGATCAGGACAGCTATTTCTCGTTCGCGGGCTATGCCACGCAGACCCTGCAATCGAGCCGTGACCAGGGGCAGATCCCGGTCGCCTTCCCGGTGATCGACTATCGCCACCGTTTCGACGAATCGATTCTGGGCGGCAAGATCGATACCCAGGTGAACACCATGGGCATCACCCGCGTGGACGGCCAGGACACCCAGCGCGCCTTCGCCAGCACCCAGTGGTCGCTGCGCAAGCTGACCGGCATGGGCCAGGAAGTGACGCTGACCGGCCTCGTACGCGGCGACGTCTACCATTCCGACCAGAACGACCTCACCCCGACGGTGCTCTACCAGGGCCAGGAAGGCTGGCAGACCCGCGCCATCGCACTGGCCGCGGTGGACGTGAAATGGCCGCTGATCGGCCAGGTCTTCGGCGGCAGCCAGGTCCTCACCCCGCGCGTCCAGCTGGTCGCCACGCCGCGCGTCAAGAACCTGGCGATTCCCAACGAGGATTCGCGCGCCATCGAGCTTGAGGATTCCAACCTCTTCGCGCTCAACCGCTTCCCCGGCTACGACCGCTTCGAGGACGGGGTGCGCTTCACTTACGGCTTCGACTGGATGTTCGAGCGCCCGCGCTGGCGCATCAAGTCCACGATCGGCCAGTCGGTGCGCCTGAGCAACAAGCCCTCGATCCTGCCCGACGGCACCGGCCTTGCCAGCAAGACTTCCGACATCGTCGGCCGCACCGAAGTGCGTTACCGCAACTTCTTCAACATCATCCACCGCTACCGCGTGGACAAGGACACGCTGGCGGTCCGCCGCAACGAATTCGACATCTCGCTGGGCAACAACCAGACTTACCTCGAATTCGGCTATACCAAGCTGAACCGCGACATCTCGATGGACATCGAGGACTTGAAGGACCGCGAGGAAGTCCGCGCCGCCGGGCGCGTGGCCTTTGCGAACTACTGGTCGCTGTTCGGCTCCGCCGTGGTCAACCTGACCGACCGCGTCGAGGACCCGACTTACGGTTCGGACGGTTTCCAGCCCCTGCGTTCGCGCCTGGGCATGGCTTACGAGGACGACTGCCTCCAGATCTCCTTCACCTGGCGGCGCGACTACGTGACCTTCGGCGATGCCCGCAAGGGCAACTCCTTCCAGCTGGGCTTTGCGCTCAAGAACATCGGTGCATGGTGATGCGGCGATGAAGAGGAAGGTTCAGGACACCAGGATTTAGGACGCTCGGCACTGGCACTTGGGACTGGCACTTGGGACTCTGGGCCAAAGCGGCTATCGGACGTGCTCAGTTTCGGTTAAGCCGCGTGCCGACATAGGCCGGGAAGCGTCCCTCGGCGAAATTTCCATCGAGCGGCATCGGCCGTGCGGGTCGAATACGGGATATAGGTCAAGGTGAAAGCAATCCAACGCAACACGTTCATCAAGCGCGCCGCCTTTGCGTGCGGCGCCCTGGTTGCCTGCGGTACAGGGGCGGCGACGCTTTCTGCTCCGGCCGCCTTCGCCCAGTCGGCCCCACAGGGCGAGATCGTCATTCCTGACGATGTGAAGATCTTCGGCAACGACAATCCCAACCTGCGCCGCGCCACGGCAGTGGTAAACGGCGCGGTCATCACCGGCACCGACGTAGACCAGCGCCTCGCCCTGATCCTTGCCGCCAACCAGGGCAAGATCAGCGAAGAGGAACAGAAGCGCCTGCGCCTGCAGGTGCTGCGCAACCTGATCGACGAAACGCTCCAGATCCAGGAAGCCAAGGCCGCCGAAGTCTCGGTGGACGATGCCGAGATCGAACAGTCCTACGCCCGCGTCGCGGCCCAGAACTTCAACCAGAACACCCAGGCGATGGACGCCTATCTCAAGCGCGTCGGTTCCTCGCCGGATTCGCTCAAGCGCCAGATCCGCGGCGAGCTTTCCTGGCAGCGCCTGCTCCAGCGCAACGTCCAGCCCTTCATCAACGTCTCCGACGATGAAGTGAACGAAGTGATCGACCGCCTCAAGGCGTCGAAGGGCACCGAAGAGTATCGCCTCGGCGAGATCTATCTGGCCGCCACCCCCGAAACCGAGCAGCAGGTTGAAGGCAACGCCAACCAGATCATGCAGCAGCTCCGCCAGGGCGGCAGCTTCGTGGCCTATGCCCGCCAGTATTCGCAGGCCTCCACCGCATCGGTCGGCGGCGACCTCGGCTGGGTCCGCCTCGGCCAGCTTCCCGGCGAGGTTGCTACAGCCGTGCGCGACATGCAGCCCGGCCAGCTCGGCGGCCCGATCGCCATTCCGGGCGGCTACGACATCGTCTACCTGATCGACAAGCGCCAGGTGCTTACCGCCGATCCGCGCGACGCCGTGCTGGCCCTCAAACAGATCTCGATCGAGTTCCCCAAGGGCCTCTCCGAGGCGCAGGCCAATGCCAAGGCGGAAAGCTTCGCCAAGACCATCCAGACCGCCAAGGGCTGCGGCGATGTCGACAAGGTGGCCGCCACCATCGGCGCCCAGGTCGTCGCCAACGACCAGGTCAAGGCGCGCGACCTGCCGGGGCCGATCCAGTCGTCGATCCTCAACCTCTCGCCGGGTGAGACCCTGCCGCCGTTCGGTTCGCTGACCGAGGGCGTGCGCATCCTCATGCTCTGCGGCCGCGACGATCCGCAGGTCGATTCCGGCCCGAACTTCGAGCAGGTCATGGCCCAGCTCGAAGACGACCGCGTCAACAAGCGCGCGCAGATGTACTTGCGCGACCTTCGCCGCGACGCGGTGATCGAATACAACTGACGAGTGAGGGCGGCGCATATGGCGGCCAAAACCGACGGCGCGCCGCCCCTCGCGGTTTCGCTCCCGGCAATAGCACCACTGGCCGTTTCGTTGGGCGATCCGGCCGGCGTCGGCCCTGAACTGTTCGCGCAGGCCTGGGCGGATCGCCGCGAGGCGGGCCTTGCCCCGTTCTTCGCGGTCGGCGGGGCGCAAGTGCTGGTGGCCGCCGCGCGAAGCCGGGGCATCGATCTGCCGATCGCCCGCATCGCCGCCCCCGCCGAAGCGGCGGCTGTGTTCGACAGCGCCTTTCCCGTCCTGGGCGACGAGGATGCCCAGCCCTCTTTCGGCCATCCCGATGGCGACGGCGCGGCCCTTGCCCTCCATTCCCTGACCCGCGCTGCCGCGCTTGCCCTGTCGGGCGAAGCGGGCGCCATCGTCACCGGCCCGATCGCCAAATCGAAGCTGGCAGAGATCGGCTTCGTCCAGCCCGGACAGACCGAGTTTCTCGCAGATGCCTGCGGCGTGCCCCATGCCGACGCGGTGATGATGCTGGCAGGACCGAACCTGCGCACGGTGCCGCTGACGGTTCACGTCGCCCTGTCCGCCGTCCCCGCCCTGCTCACCCGTGAACTGATCGAGCGCAAGGCCCGCATCGTCGCCGCCGCGCTCGCGCGCGATTTCGGCCTCTCGCCCGCACGTATCGCCATTACCGGTCTCAACCCACATGCTGGAGAGGACGGCCGCATGGGCCGCGAGGAAATCGATACGATCGCCCCGTCCATCGCCGCCCTTGCCGGTGAAGGTCTGGCCGTGACCGGCCCTCACCCCGCCGACGCCCTGTTCGCCGCGCATGAGCGGGAAAAGTTCGACGTGGCACTCTGCATGTACCACGATCAGGCGCTGATCCCGATCAAGACGCTGGATTTCGACGCCGGGGTCAATGTCACGCTCGGCCTGCCGATCGTGCGCACCTCGCCCGATCACGGCACCGCTTTCGGAATTGCCGGAAAGGGCGTGGCCAGCGCCGGCGCCACGATTGCCGCCCTGCGCATGGCCGGGGACTGCGCCTCGCGCAGGCTGCTTACGGAGAAAACCGCATGACTGCCGATCTCCCGCCCCTGCGCGAGGTCATCGCCCGCCACGGGCTTTCCGCCTCGAAGGCGCTCGGGCAGAATTTCCTGTTCGACGAACAACTGCTGGACCGGATCGCCGCCATTCCCGGCGGGCTCGAAGGCCGCAATGTCTTGGAAGTCGGCCCCGGCCCCGGCGGCCTCACCCGCGCCCTGCTGCGCGCCGGTGCCACGGTGACCGCCATCGAGATGGACCGCCGCTGCCTGCCCGCACTGGCGGAAGTGGAAGCGGCCTTCCCCGGCAAGCTCAAGGTCATCGAAGGGGATGCGATGAAAATCGCCCCCGCCGACTTGTTCGACGGGCCCTATGCGGTCGTCGCCAACTTGCCCTACAATGTCGGCACCGCGCTGTTTACCGGCTGGCTTTCCGGCGAAACCTGGCCGCCGCAATGGTCGTCGCTGACGCTGATGTTCCAGGAGGAAGTCGCCCGCCGCATCGTGGCCGAGCCGGACACGTCCGCCTATGGCCGCCTTGCCGTGCTGGCGCAGTGGCGCTCGAAGTCCAGGCTAGCGATGAAAGTCCATCGCAGCGCCTTCACGCCGCCGCCCAAGGTCATGTCGGCAATCGTCCACGTCGTTCCGGGCGAGGCCCCGGAGGGCGTGTCCATGCGCGTGCTGGAACGCGTGACGGAAGCCGCCTTCGGCCAGCGCCGCAAGATGCTGCGGCAGAGCCTGAAAGGCGTACCGGGCGCGCTCGATGCGCTGGAAAAGCTGGGTATCGATCCGCAGCGACGTGCGGAAACGCTTTCGGTGGCCGAATTCGTGAGCGTGGCGCGCGAACTGACGCCCCAAAAATAGCTCTGCGTCCCCAAGGTCAGCGACCTTGGGGTATGCCCTACTCGCCGGAAATCTGCTGCGATGCGGGTGCCGCCTGATCGCCGGCACCGAGATCGGGCTTCGCAAGCTGGCCCGCCACCCAGATCGCCACGGCAACGCCGAGCACCATCAGCGCGAACTGGATCATCCGCCCCGCCCACGGTCCATCGGACGCCAGAAGCCCGGCGATACCGCGATCGCGCGGGAAACGCAGGGCTTCCGCCGCCAGGGCAACCGGTAGCGGTTCACCTGTCTCAGAAGAATCGCGCGCGGCGCGCCGGAGATCCAGACGCACCACACGCGCGGTTTCATTCGAGCTTGCGACAGCACCGTCGATCGGACCGTCATTCGACGGCGTAGCTGGCAGGTCGTGCCCGTGGGCACGGTCAACATTATGTCTCTTCAACGCCGGGCCCCCCTAGCGAACAATCCTTTGAATAGTGCTTTGGGGGCGATAGATCAAATTAAAGTTAATGCGAGAGTCAGACTTCCGCAAAAATCCGGCCTGCCGCCACGGCCTCCTTCTTGCGGCGGCGCCAGGCATGGAGCAGCGGCTCGGTATAGCCGCTCGGCTGATCGGTGCCCTTGAAAACCAGGTCGCAGGCGGCACGGAAGGCGAAGGACGTGTCCCAGTTTCCGGCCATCGGTTCATAGAGCGGGTCGCCAAGGTTCTGGGCATCGACACGCTCCGCCATGCGCCGGAGCGAATCCATGACCTGTTCCTGCGAACAAACCCCGTGAAGCAGCCAGTTAGCCAGATGCTGGCTGGAAATCCGCAGCGTCGCACGGTCCTCCATCAGGCCGACGTCGTCGATATCGGGAACCTTGGAGCAGCCGACGCCTTGGTCGATCCAGCGAACGACGTAGCCCAGCAGCCCCTGCGCATTGTTGTCGAGTTCCTCGCGAATCTCTTCCTCCGACCAGTTCGCGCCGTCCGCCAGCGGCACTTGCAGGAGCAGGTCGAGGCCGGGAATCCTGGCACCCGCCATCTCGTCCCTGAGCGCGAACACGTCGACCTCGTGATAATGCATCGCGTGCAGCGTCGCCGCGGTGGGAGACGGCACCCAGGCCGTATTGGCGCCCGTACGGGGATGGGCGATCTTCTGTTCCAGCATGTCGCGCATCCGGTCCGGCGCGGCCCACATGCCCTTGCCGATCTGCGCGATGCCGGAAAGCCCGTGGCGCAGACCGATCGCGACATTGCGCGTCTCATAAGCCGCGATCCACGTCGATCCCTTGATCGCGTTCTTGCGGATCATCGGCCCTGCCCGCATCGAAGTGTGGATCTCGTCGCCGGTACGGTCGAGGAAGCCGGTGTTGATGAAGACGATGCGGTCCTTCACGGCGTGGACACAGGCGGCAAGATTGGCGGAAGTCCGGCGTTCCTCGTCCATGACCCCGACCTTGACGGTATGGCGCGGCAACCGGAGCAGATCCTCGACCGCATCGAACAGGTCATTGGTAAAGGCGCATTCCTCCGGTCCGTGCATCTTCGGCTTGACGATATAGATCGATCCTTCGCGGCTGTTGCCGAAGCGGCCCAGCCCCTTGACGTCCTGCGCCGAAATGGCGCTTGTCAGCACCGCATCCATGATGCCTTCGGGAATTTCCGAGCCGTCCGGCAGCAGTATCGCGGGATTGGTCATGAGATGGCCGACATTGCGCACGAACAGCAGGCTGCGGCCCGGCAGCGTGAGCACTTCGCCCGAAGGCGTGGTGACGGTCCTGTCGGATGCCAGTTCCCGCGTCTGCGCCCGACCGTGTTTTTCGAAACTGTCGGTCAGATCGCCGCGAATCACGCCCAGCCAGTTCCGATAGGCTGCCAGCTTGTCCTCGGCGTCGACGGCCGCAACGGAATCCTCCAGGTCGACGATCGTCGTGAGCGCCGCTTCAAGCACGATATCGGCAATCCCGATCCGATCCGAACGGCCCACGTCGCTGGCGGGATCGACGACGATCTCTATTCCCAGCCCGTTCGAGCGATAGAATCGTCCGACACGGGTTTCCCCGACATATTGCGAGGGATCCGCCAAAACGGCGTCGAAGCTGGCCAGATCGCCCCAGCTGCCCGATGCCAGCGGCAAGGCCTTGTCCAGAAAACGGCGGCCCTGCGCGATGACGGCAGCGCCGCGCGCAGCATCGTACCCCGTGCCCGCTGCCGCAGGGGCATCCAGCGCGTCCGTGCCATAGAGCGCATCGTAGAGGCTGCCCCACCGCGCATTGGCCGCGTTGAGCAGGAACCGGGCATTGAGCACCGGAACGACGAGCTGCGGCCCCGCCATCGCCGCGATTTCGGGATCGACACCCCGCGTGGCAATCGCGAAATCGCCGGGCTCGGGGACGAGATAGCCGATCTCGCGCAGGAAAGCCTGGTATTCGGGCTGTTCGAGGGGCTTCCCCCGCCGTTCGTCATGCCAGCCATCGATCTGCGCCTGAAGCGCGTCGCGCCGCGCCAGCAAGGCCCGGTTGCGCGGCGCCAGTTCGGCTACGAGCGCTGCAAATCCGGCCCAGAACCCAACCGAGTCCTGCCCGATCGGCGGCAGAACCTGCTCCTCGACGAAACGCGCCAGCGCGGCATCGACCAGAAGGCCCGAACGTTCAATTCTGTCGGTCATTTATCCTCGCATTCCGTGCGCGCACACAAGATCTGCGCGCGCGATCGTGACATCTGTTTCAAGATTGTCCTGGGGAGGAATGTGCATTCTATGCCCCAAGCGACATCGCTTGGCAAATCCGAAAAGACCAGCGCGGCCCTTCAGGGGTTGGGGCGAGAAGCGCTTCGTCCCAGATTGGCACCACGTCGGACCAGCTTACACCTTGCGTCGGAAAGACTTACAGAGAAAACTCTCCCCACCCACGGCCGCTCGGGAACAGGCGGCGCCGCGGGCTGTTGCCTCTCATGCGGGGGCGATTTTGCGTGCTGGAAGGACTAAAAATGCTTCGCAGGATCAGCCGCCTTTTCGTGATCAAGACCCGCTGGGAAGCGTTCATGATCATCTATGCCCTCGCCCTCGGCGCGGTGGAACGTGGCAGCGCCTACCTCACCCGCTTTCCGGGCTTTGGCGGAAAACTGCTGTTCCTGGCCTGCACCGGCGCGGTCTTCATGGCCGGCGCCAAGATCCTCGATTGCCTCAAGTTCGAACAGGCCCAGCAGGAAGCCGCGGCAAGAGACGCGACAACCGCATCCGAAGCGGAGCAAATACGCGGGGCGACAGCCGACAGCGCCTGATCGTCCCGAAACAGGCCGATCTATGTTCAACGATGGGGAAAGGTGGGGTGTTTCTGTTGCAAGGTACACCCCGGACCCCTGGAATCCCTTCTGTTGCCCGGTGGGTCCAACCGCGCTTTAGCTTTGTAACTTCAGGGCGTTAGCCCCTAGAATTACGCGGCGAGAGCGAGTGCTTCGTTGTCGTTGGCACTTGTGAGTTTTGAGCCTTGAACGGGTTACTCAGCCCGAATGAAAACACCGCTTTTCAACACACGTCGATCCTAGTTCGGCCCCGTCATCACCCCTGCGACAACAGGGTTGTCCGGCCGAAGGCAGGACGGGTGATGGTGGAGCCGCCGGGTACCGCCCCCGGGTCCGCTGTGCCTATTATACGGCGCAGTTTATCATCATAGCCGGTCGAAACCGGCGAAACCTCATATAGGGTGCCGCGCGGAAATGAAAAGGGGCGGGATATGCCCCGCCCCTTCCTTGCTGTCAGAACCCTGTGGAACAGTTCACCGCTGCTTGAGCGTATCCCGGATTTCCGAGAGCAGTTCCACCTCGGTCGGCCCCTTGGGCGCATCTTCCTTCTTCGGCAGCAGGCGGTTGGCCTGGCGCACGATCAGGAAGATCACGAAAGCGAGAATCAGGAAGTTGATGATTGCGGTGAGGAATGCGCCGTAGCCGAACATGGCCACGCCCGCCGCCTTGAGACCGGCATACGTCATCGGCCCGGTGTAACCGGCCGGAATGGTGCCGAGCACCACGAACTTGTTGCTGAAATCGATACCGCCGGTGATGAGGCCGATGAACGGCATGATCACGTCATCCGTAAGCGACGCCACGATCTTGCCGAAAGCGGCGCCGATGATCACACCGACGGCAAGGTCCAGCACGTTGCCGCGCGCGATGAAAGTCTTGAAATCCTGAAGCATGGGTCGTTTCCCCTCGATCCTGTGCGATCCATATCGATCGGGCCATCTCTGGCCATTCGTGGCTCTGGAGACCTGCCACATCGTCGTTTAGCTAACAATCGGTTGCGGCAATAAGTTGCAACGCGACATGTCCTTGAACCGGACCGGGCGACTGCTATCTATCTGGGCAACAGGCGGGGCTCATCGCTCCTGCCGATCAGGAGGATCTCGCATGTCCCTTTCCAACCTGGCCCGCAAGAGCCGCGCGGTGCTGGCCCTTGCCGCCGCACTGTCGCTGGCAGCCTGCGGCTTCAACTCGGTTCCGACCAAGCAGGAAGCCGCCAAGGCCAAGTGGGCCGACGTGCAGGCCGCCTTCCAGGAACGCGCCAACCTCGTTCCCAACCTTGCCGCTGTCGCCAAGGGTGCTGCCACGCAGGAAAAGGAAATCCTAACCGGCGTGGTCGAGGCGCGCGCCAAGGCCACCTCGATCCAGCTGACCGCGGACGATCTCAACGACCCGGCCAAGATGCAGCAGTTCCAGGCCGCACAGGGCCAGCTCGGCCAGAGCCTCTCGCGCCTGCTGGTCAGCGTCGAGCGTTATCCCGAGCTCAAGTCGATCGTGAACTACCAGATGCTCCAGACCCAGCTCGAAGGTCAGGAAAACCGCATCCGCATTTCCGTGCGCGACTACAACGCGGCCGTGCAGGACTATAACACCGAAGTCCGCACGTTCCCGACGATGATCGGCGCCAAGCTGCGCGGTGCGGACCCGCTGGTTCCCTATCAGGCGACCACGCCGGGTGCCGAAAACGCGCCGAGCCTCGAAGGCAAGATCTGATAACGTGACCCGCTTCCGGGCCGTTCTGGCGGCCGTTCTCCTGGCGTTCGGCGCGCTGCTTGCCCAGCAGGCAGTCGCCGCGCCCACCTTCCCGAAGCTGACCGGCCGCGTCGTCGACGATGCGAACGTGATCCCGGACGACGTGGAGGCACGCCTCAACGGCAAGCTTGAGGCGCTGGAGAAGAATTCCGGCCGCCAGCTCGTGGTCGTCACGCTCCCCAGCCTGCAAGGCTACGAGATTTCCGACTACGGCTACCAGCTCGGCCGCGCCTGGGGCATCGGCCAGAAGGGCAAGAACAGTGGCGCGATGCTGATCGTCGTGCCCAGCGAGCGCAAGCTGAGGATCGAGGTCGGCTACGGCCTCGAACCCATCCTGACCGATGGGATGAGCTTCCTCATCATCAACAACGATATCGTTCCCCGCTTCAAGGCGAACGACATCGCCGGCGGGATCGAGGCCGGCACCGACGCACTCGTCAAGCAGCTCACCCTGCCCCAGGAAGAAGCGCAGAAAGTGGCGGCAGAAGCCGATGCCGCGCGCAAGCAAGGCAGCGGCGGCGGCTTTCCGATCGGCACCATCATCTTCATCCTGATCATCGTCTTCTTCGTGGTCCTGCCCATGATCAACGAGGCGCGCGGCGGCGGCAGGCGGCGGGGCGGCTTCGGCGGCCCGATCATCTGGATGCCCGGCAGCTTCGGCGGCGATGACGACGACCATTGGGGCGGCGGTGGCGGCTGGGGTGGCGGCGGAGGTTTCGGCGGTGGAGGCGGCTTCTCGGGCGGCGGCGGCAGCTTCGGCGGCGGCGGCGCGAGCGGCAGCTGGTAAGGGGAGAGACAATGGCAAAACCCGTATATCTCTCCGCCGAGGATCACGAGCGCCTCAGCGCCGCCGTGGGCGAGGCCGAGATGCACAGCGCCGGAGAGATCGTCACCGTGCTGGCCGATCGTTCGGACGGCTATACCGATGTGGCCCTCGCCTGGTCGGCCATTATCGCCTTCCTCGCCCTGGGCGCGCTGGTAATCGCGCCCGATTTCTACATGGGGCTCTACGACAGCCTTCTGGCTGACTGGGGGCACGAATGGACCCCGCGCATGATCCTGGGCCTTGCGGGCGGCGTGGCGGCGATCAAGTTCGGCGCCATGCTGCTTCTGCAGCTCTGGCCGCCGCTCAAGTTCTGGCTCGTCCCGGCCCGGATCAAGACCATGCGCGTCCACGCCCATGCCGTCCGCGCCTTTCGCATCGGTGCGGAGCAGCGCACCACCGGGCGCACGGGCGTGCTCATCTACCTTTCCATGCGCGAACATCGCGCCGAGATCGTCGCCGACCGTGCCATCGCCGCCAAGGTCGACCCGCAAGTCTGGGGCGATGCCATGACCGCCATGCTCGCCCATGTCGGCAAGGGCCGCATCTGTGACGGCATGGTCGTGGCCGTCGGCAAAGTCGGCGCGATCCTTTCCGAACACTTCCCGCGCGCCGATGACGACGTGAACGAACTTCCCGACAGGCTGATCGAGATATGAGCGATACCACCACCCTGCCCCCCGATGCCGACGCGCCCGACGAGGTCATGTGGCAGGGCCGCTTCATCACCACCCGCAAGCGCGGCCGCTGGGAATATGTCAGCCGCGCACGCGGCATTCGCGCCGCCGTGATCCTGGCAATCGATGCCGAAGACCATGTCATCCTCGTCGATCAGTACCGCGTACCGCTGGGCAAGCGCTGCATCGAGCTGCCCGCCGGTCTCGTCGGCGACCATGAAGACAGTGCCGACGAGGACGCCATGGTCGCGGCCGCACGGGAGCTGGAAGAGGAAACCGGCTACCGCGCGGGCCGCATGGAAAACCTTGGCGAATTCTTCTCCTCGCCCGGCATGGTCAGCGAAAGCTTCACCTTGTTCCGCGCCCACGATCTGGTGAAGACAGGCGAAGGCGGCGGCGTGGACAGCGAGGATATCGTCGTCCACCGCGTTCCCCTCGCCGGGATCGAACAGGCGATCGCGGACTGGCGGGCGGAAGGCTACGCCATGGACGTGAAACTGCTCATGCTTCTGGGCGCGCGGCTGCTCGGCTGAGATGCGCACGCACTTTGGCGTCTGCCAGCGCAAGCGGCGCTACGCCAGCGAGGCGGAAGCGCTGGAGGCAGCAGCGAAGGCGGCCGTGACCTTGCGCCCCTACCGCTGCGCGCTTTGTCGGCAGTTTCATCTGACCGGCAGGACCAAGGGGATGCGCGTGCCTCGGTTCGTGCTGGACAGGAAGAAGGAAGAGGAAGGCAGGGGAGCATAGCCCCCTGCCCCTCGCGCCAGTTTCATCTTCACAGCGTCGTGAAGATGGCCCCGAAGTCCTTGCCGCCGTTGCCTGCCTCGACGAAGGCCTCGTAGATCTTCGTCGCGTGCTCGCCCATCGGCACAGTGGCGCCGGAGCTTGTCGCGCCCGCCATTGCCAGCCGCAGGTCCTTCAGCATCAGGGCCGAGGCAAAGCCGCCTGCATAGCCGTTGTCCGCAGGGCTGGTCGCGCCCACGCCGGGCATCGGCGTATAGTCGTTGAGCGACCAGCAGTAGCCGGTGGCTTTCGAACTGATCTCGTAAAAGGTCTGCGGATCGAGACCGGCCTTCTCCGCCAGGGCCAGCGCCTCGCAAGTGCCGATCATGTGGATCGCCAGGAGCATGTTGTTGCACATCTTGGCGACCTGCCCCGCGCCGGTTTCTCCGGCATGGATCACGGCCTTGGCCATGGGCTCCAGCACGGCTTTCGCGCGGGCGAACACCGCATCGCTGCCGCCGACCATGAAGGTCAGGGTGCCCCCATTCGCCGCCGCGATCCCGCCCGAGACAGGCGCATCGACCATCTCGTAACCCGCCGCCTGCGCCAGTGCGACCACTTCGCGCGCGGTTTCGAGGTCGATGGTCGAGCAATCGAGAAGCAGCGCGCCTTCGGGCGCATGGCCGAAGACTTCGGCAGTGTAAACCGACCGCACGATCGCCCCGTTCGGCAGCATGGTGACGACGGCATCGGCGCCCTCGACCGCCTCGGGAACGGCGGAGAAAGTGGCGCAGCCGTGCTCCGCGGCCTTGGCGAGGGCTTCGGCGGACAAGTCGAAGGCGCGAACTTCGTGGCCCGCCTTCGCGAGATTGGCAGCCATGCCGCCGCCCATGTTGCCGAGGCCGATGAAGGCAATTTTCATGACATTCTCTCCCAGGTTTTCGTGCAGGCCCAGATTTCTCTCCAGGCAAAGCCCGTCATTCCGGCAAGGACCGGAACCGGAGCCGTTACTTCACTCTGCACAATGGAGCGGACGACACATCGCGGCATCGCCCGGCGGATGGCGTCAGCGCCCCTTCCAGACCCCCGGCCGCTTCTCCACGAAGGCGGCCATGCCCTCGGCCTTGTCCTCGGTGGCCGTCAGCACCTGGAACATCCGGCGTTCCATGACGAGGCCGGTATCGAGCGTCGTCTCGAAGGCGAGATTGACCATTTCCTTGTTCATCGTCGCGGCCAGCGGCGGCATTCCGGCGATGGCCTCCGCCGCCTTCAACGCCTCTTCCAGCAACTGGTCGAGCGGCACCACGCGGCTGACGAGGCCGGCCCGCTCGGCTTCGGCGGCATCCATCATCCGCCCGGTAAGGCACATGTCCATGGCCTTGGACTTGCCGACCGCGCGCGTAAGCCGCTGCGATCCGCCCATGCCGGGAGCGACCCCCAGCTTGATCTCGGGCTGGCCGAACTTAGCGTTTTCAGAGGCGATGATGAAATCCGCCATCATCGCCAGTTCGCAGCCACCCCCCAGCGCGAAGCCGTTCACCGCCGCGATCCAGGGCTTGCGGGTGGTCTTGACGATCTGGCTGGTCCAGCCCGCGAAGAAGTCCTCGGAATAGAACTCCGCGCCAGGCTTGTCGGCCATTTCCTTGATGTCGGCACCGGCCGCGAAGGCCTTTTCTCCCGAACCGGTGATCACTGCGCAGCCTTGCGAGGGATCAGCCTCGAAAGCGGCGAAAGCCTTGATGAGATCGTCCAGAACCTTCGAATTCAGAGCATTGAGCGCCTGCGGCCGGTTCAAGGTGATGAGTGTGACGCGGCCCTTCTGCTCGACCAGGATCGTCTCGTAGCTCATAAAGGCTTCCATTCCTCTTCTGGGGCGAGCGGCGCGAAGATCGCATCCAGCATCGCATCGGTGACGCCTTCGGGCGCCGGGGGATTCCATTTCGGCGCATTGTCCTTGTCGACGATCACCGCGCGCACGCCTTCCGCGAAGTCCGGCAGGACCAGCACGCGGCTGGCGATCCGGTACTCCATCGCCATGTTCTGCGCGAAATTGTCGAGGGTCAGCGACGTGGCAAGCTGGCGCAGCGAGACCTTGCAGGCCTGCGGGCTCTTGATGCGCAAGGTGGCGAGCTCGCGCGCGGCCCATTCGCTGTCGTCGCTTTCCAGCGAGGCGAGCACCTGTTCCAGCGTATCGAAGGCGAAGTGCCTGCGGATCTGCGCGGCATGGCCTGCGATCTTCGCTTCGCCGGGCTTTACCGAAAGCGCGCCGAGCACGCCGCCGATTTCATGCCCGGCGGCGATCCGGCGCTTGGCCTCGGGCAGCGCCTCGCTCGGCAGGTAATGGGTGGCAAGGCCCGCCCAAAGGCATTCCGCGCCGTCGAGCCGCGCGCCGGTCAGCGCGAGGAACTGGCCCAGCCGCCCGTCCAGCCGGGACAGATACCAGCCGCCGCCGACGTCGGGAAACAGGCCGATGCCGGTTTCGGGCATGGCGAAGCGGGTGTGCTCGGTCGCCACGCGGAACTGCGCGGGCTGCGAGATGCCGACGCCGCCGCCCATGGTGATCCCGTCCATGAACGCAACGACCGGCTTGCCGTAAGTGAAAAGCTGGTGGTTGAGCCGGTACTCCGCCAGGAAGAACCGGCGCCCTTCCGCGCCGTGGTCTTCCAGTGCCGAACGGCGCAGCAGGTTGATGTCCCCGCCGGAACAGAACCCGCGCCCTTCGCTATGCTCGATCATCACGGCCTTCAGATCCGCATCACCGGCCCATCCGGCCAGCAATGCGCTCATCGATTCGCACATGCCGAGCGTCAGCGCGTGGATCGCCTTGGGGCGGTTGAGCGAGATCACCCCTGCCACGCCTTCACGGCGATCGAGGATTTCCGCGGCCTGGGTCTCTGCGGGCAAAGTATCGGTGGTCATGTCCTCTGGCCCCTTACTTGAGGAGGTCGCGGCCGATGATCATCCGCATGACCTCGTTGGTGCCTTCGAGGATACGATGGACGCGAAGGTCGCGCCAGAACCGCTCGATGGGATAGTCGCGAAGATAACCGTATCCACCGAACAACTGGAGCGCGCGGTCTACCACCGAGGAACCGGTATCGCTGGCCATCATCTTGGCCATGGCAGCGAAACGGGTCTTGTCGGGAGCGCCGGCGGTGACCTTGGCGGCGGCAAGATAGAGCAGCGCGCGGGCCGCCTCCAGTTCCGCCGCCATTTCGGCAAGGCGGAACTGGGTGTTCTGGAATTCCGCGATCGGCTGGTCGAACTGCCTGCGATCCTTCACATATTGCACCGCCTCGTCGAGGCAGCGCTGCGCCCCGCCGAGCGAGCAGGCGCCGATGTTGAGGCGGCCGCCGTCCAGCCCGGCCATGGCGAACCTGAAGCCCTCGCCCTCGGCGCCGACGCGGTTCTCCACCGGGATCCGGGCGTCCTCGAAGATCACCTGCGCGGTGGGCGAGGCATTCCAGCCGAGCTTCTTCTCGGGCGCGCCGAAGGAGACGCCGGGCGTATCCTTGTCCACCACGAAGCAGGAAATCCCCCGCGACTTGTGCTCGCCGGTGCGCGCCATGACGACATAGACATCGTTATAGCCGCCGCCCGAGATGAACTGCTTGGTTCCGTTCAGCACATAGTGATCGCCATCGAGGCGCGCGGTAGTCTTGAGCGCTGCGGCGTCGGAGCCGGAGCCCGGCTCGGTCAGGCAGTAGGAGCCGATCTTCTCCATCGAACAGAGATCGGGAAGATAGCGATCCTTGAGTTGCTGGTCCCCGAAGCTGTCGATCATCCAGGCGACCATGTTGTGGATCGAGATATAGGCGCTGGTCGCCGGGCAGCCGTAGGACATGGCCTCCATGATCAGCGCCGCGTCCAGACGGCCAAGGCCGATCCCGCCGCTTTCCTCCGACACGTAGATCGCGCCGAAGCCCAGCTCGCCCGCCGCCTTCCACACGTCTACCGGATAGTGGTGCTTCTCGTCCCACTCGGCGGCATAAGGGGTGATGCGGTCTGCGGTGAACTTGCGTGCGGTCTCCTGGATCGCAAGCTGGTCCTCGGTCAGGCCAAACTGTTCAGTCATCCTAGTCCCTGTCAGGTAAGCGGCCCCCTCAGGAGCACTTGGTATATGTAAGCGTGCCCGGCATGGCATCCGGTCCCGTATCCTTGCGGATCAATGTCTTGCCGCCGTCAGGCGAGGAGAGCGCGACGTCAAGGTTCCAGCTCTGACCTTCCCCGGAGAAGGCGAACGCGCCGTCGAGCGCGGAGGCCGAGCCGGACTTAATGGTGCCGAGCTTCGCCACCGATTCATAGAACTTGAGCGTATCGGCGTCGATCGTCAGCAGGCCCTTGGCATCGCCCATGGTGCTGGTGCAATCGGCATCGACGAGACCCCAGCGCCCCTGCAACTGCGCGGGAATGGCGGTGGGTATTGTCTCCGCCGAACCCTGCGCTTCATCGCCAGTCGTGGCCGTCTCCACAGGCGCCGCCACCGCCGTGGGGGTGTCCGTGGGCTTTGCCGGCTCCTTCGAGCAGGCCGCCAGGCCCAGGGCAAGCGCGGAGGCGGCCAGGGCCAATACGAGCTTCGGTAAAAGGGCGTTGCCGATCTTCATCATCAAGCATCCTTCCATAATGCGGGCGTTTCCAGGGAAACACCCGCATTATCAGGCATGTTCCCTCATATCACCCCATGGTCGGAATGATGAAGGCGCTGTCGCCTGCGCCGCCGTCAGGCCAGCGCTGGGTCACGGTCTTCACCTTGGTCCAAAAGCGCACGCCTTCCATGCCGTACTGGTTGTGATCGCCAAAGGCCGAACGCTTCCAGCCGCCGAAGCTGTGATAGGCCACAGGCACCGGGATCGGCACGTTGACGCCGACCATGCCCACCTGCACCCGGTTCACGAACTCGCGCGCGGCATGGCCATTGCGCGTGAAGATGGCAACGCCGTTGCCGTACTGGTGCTTCGTCGGAAGCTCCACTGCCTCCTCGAAGGTCTTGGCACGGACGATCTGCAGCACCGGACCGAAGATCTCTTCCTTGTAGGCGCTCATCTCGGGCGTCACATGATCGAACAGCGACGGGCCGACGAAGAAGCCTTCCTCATAGCCCTGCAGCGAGAAGCCGCGACCGTCTACCACCAGTTCCGCGCCTTCATCGACGCCGGTCTGGATCCAGTTCTCGATCTTCTGCTTGTGGACGGCGGTGACGACCGGGCCGTACTGCGCCTCGGGATCGTTGGAGACGCCCACCTTCAGCTTGTCGATCGCGGCGACCAGCTTTTCGCGCAGGATGTCTGCGGTTTCGTCACCCACGGGAACGGCAACCGGCAGCGCCATGCAGCGCTCGCCCGCCGAGCCATAGGCAGCGCCCATGATGTCGTTCACGGCCTGGTCCATGTCCGCATCGGGCATGACGATCGCGTGGTTCTTCGCGCCGCCCATCGCCTGAACGCGCTTGCCCGCCGCGACACCGCGCGAATAGACGTAGTGCGCGATGTCGGACGAACCGACGAAGCTGACGGCCGCGATGCCCGGATGGTCGAGGATCGCGTCCACCATCTCCTTGTCGCCATGGATCACCTGCAGCACGCCTTCGGGCGCACCCGCTTCCAGGAACAGTTCGGCGATACGGTTCGGCACCGAAGGATCGCGCTCGGACGGCTTGAGGATGAAGGTATTGCCCACCGCGACGGCGGGGGCGAACATCCACATCGGGATCATCGCCGGAAAGTTGAACGGGGTGATGCCCGCGCCCACGCCCAGCGGCGCGCGCAGCGAATAGACGTCGATGCCGGGACCGGCGCCCTGCGTGTACTCGCCCTTGAGCATATGCGGGATGCCGCAGCAGAACTCGACCACTTCAAGCCCGCGCTGTATGTCGCCCTTGGCATCGTCCACCACTTTGCCGTGCTCGCTGGCCAGGAGTTCGGCCAAGCTCTGCATGTTCTGTTCGATCAGTTCCTTGAACTTGAACAGCACGCGGGCGCGGCGCTGCGGGTTCATCGCCGCCCACTGAGGCTGCACCGCCTGCGCCGTGGCCACCGCGCGGTCGAGCAGCGCGGCATCGCCCAGCGGAACCTGGGCCTGCACCGCACCGGTGCTGGGGTTGAAGACGTCGCCCAGGCGCGCGGCCGAACCGCCGCTTCCGCCGACAACGAGGTGGTCAATCAGGCGCATTCCTCATCCTTTCGCAATCTTTCTCGCAGGCACTCTTCGCGCCCTTTCCACGGTAGGTGGTCCCGCTCCGATTTGCAGGCAAGCTGAAAATACGCCATCGATAACTGCACATTTGCAGCCTAGAGGATCACTTTGCCGCGGTGACGATACATTGACGATACCTTCGATCGACTGGAGCGACTACCAGGCCTTCCTCGCCATCGCCCGGGCGGGGCAACTGGCCGGAGCCGCGCGCGCACTCGGCGTCGACCCCACCACCGTAGGCCGCCGCCTGCGCCGCCTCGAAGCCTCGCTGGGCACGGCTCTTTTCGAACAGACCCGCAGCGGGCAGGAGTTGACCGAAGCGGGAGAAACGCTGCTTTCCTCGGTCGAGGCCATGGCCAGCGCCGCCGGAAGGATCGCCGAGCAGGCCGATGGCCATGACGGGCTCTACGGCACCTTGCGGATCAGCACGTCCGAAGGGTTCGGTTGCTGGTTCCTGGCCCGCCATATCCCCCGCTTCCAGGCGGCCCATCCGCGCCTTGCCATCGATCTCGTCGCCAGCAGCGGCTTTCTCAGCCCGACCCGGCGCGAGGCGGACGTGGCGGTGATGCTCTCGCGCCCGCGCACCGGCCCGCTGGTGGCGCACAAGCTATCGGACTACACTTTGAGGCTCTATGCCACGCGGGACTATCTCGACGCGCGCGGCACCCCGGCCCGCCCGGCGGACCTGCTCGACGGGCACACCCTGGTCGGCTATATCCCCGACCTCGTCTACTCGCCCGAACTGCGCTATCTCGACGAGATCCAGCCGGGCCTGAAAGCGGCGATCCGTTCGCCCAGCATCACCGCGCAGCACAGCATGATCGCCGGTGGCGGAGGCCTGGGCGTATTGCCCTGCTTCATGGCCGAAACCGACCCGCGCCTGGTTGCCGTCCTGCCCGAAAAGCGCATCGTCCGCAGCTTCTGGTTCGTCACGCACCAGGACATACGCAAGCTCCCGCGCGTAACGGCCTTCCGCCAATGGCTTGACGAAACCGCCGCGCGGATGGAGGGGATACTCAAGCCCTGACGCCCGCCTTTCCATGACAGGATGAACCACCCAGTGACGACAACCACCATCGATCCGGCAGCATTCCGCAAGGTGCTGGGCAGCTACCCCACCGGCGTCTGCGTGATAACCGCGCTCGACGAAGACAGGCCCGCGGGCATGGTGGTCGGTTCCTTCACCTCGGTTTCGCTCGATCCCCCGCTCGTGGGCTTCTTCCCCGATCGCAAGAGCACCTCGTGGCCGCTGATCGAGAAGGCCGGGCATTTCTGCGTCAACGTCATGGCCAGCGACCAGACCGAAGTCTGCCGCGCGGTAACCGCCAGGGGCGAGCAGAAGTTCGTGGGCGTGGATTACATCGTCTCGGATCACAACCTGCCGATCATCAAGGATTCGATCGCCGCCATCGAATGCCGCCTCTATTCGGTGACCGAAGCGGGCGATCACTGGTTTGTCCTGGGCGAAGTCCTGAGCATGGAAGTGGTTCGCGAGGACGATCCCATGCTGTTCCACAAAGGCCGCTACGGCGGTTTTGCCGAACGCATGTAACCTGCCCGCTTGACTCTCGCCGCGCGCGCTGTTCACCCGTTCAGCACAAACGCAGCAGCACCGCGGGAGAGAATTTCATGACACGTTCGCTTGAAGGCAAGGTCGCCGTCGTTACCGGCGGCGGTTCGGGCATCGGACGCGGCATCGCCGTTCGGCTGGCCGAGGACAAGGCCGCCATTGCCGTATGGGATCTCAACCCGGAAGGCGCGGCGGAAACCGTGCGGATGATCGAGGCGGAAGGCGGCAAGGCCATCGCGGTCACGGCCGACTGTTCGGACAAGGCAGCGATCAAGGCCGCCGCCGACGAGACTCGTGCAAAGTTCGGCCCGATCGCGATCCTCGTCAACAATGCGGGCATCGCCCCCTTCACGCCCTTCCTCGATATCGAGGATGACGAATTCGACAAAGTGATCCGCATCAACCTCAAGGGCCCGTGGCTGGTTACCAAGGAGATCGTGCCCGACATGCTGGCGGCACAATGGGGCCGGATCATCAACATCACCTCGTCCTCCACCCAGTCCGGTTCCTTCGCGCAAAGCCATTACGTTTCGTCCAAGGGCGGCCTCCTCGGCATGACCAAGGCTCTGGCGATGGAACTGGGCGGCACCGGCATTACCGCCAACATGATCCCACCGGGCTCGATCGACACGCCCATGCTGCGCCAGGCGCCGATCGATGCCGATGCCTACGGCAAGTCCCTGCCCGTCAAGCGGCTCGGTCAGGTCGCCGATATCGCAGCCGCCGCCGCTTTCCTCGCCTCCGAGGAAGCCAGCTACATGACCGGGCAGACGATCAGCACCAATGGCGGCCGGTACATGGGCTCTGCCTGATTTTAGGGTGCGGAAAGGGGATGGGCGCGTTAGCCTCGTCCCCATGACGCAGGACTTCCGTATCGAAACGAACGGCGCAACCCTCTCTGGATGGCGCCGCGAAGGCACCGGCACGACGCTGGTGCTCGTTCACGGCTTCGGCGGCTCCCGGCACGACTGGGAGCCGGTCATTGCCGAGCTGCCTGCCGACATGGCGCTGATCGCCTACGACCAGCGGGGTTTCGGAGAGTCGCCAGCCGTACCGGGCAAGACCTTCTCGCATGCCGAGGACCTGCTCGCCTTGCTCGATACCCTGGACATCGGGCAAGCCGATCTGTGCGGCCTTTCGATGGGCGGCGGCACCGTTTTCAATTTCGCGTTGAACTGGCCGGAGCGGGTGCGGCGGCTGGTGCTGGTCAGCCCGCTCATGGTCGGCTGGTCATGGAGTGCGGACTGGGTGGAGCGCTGGAAGGCGATCGGCCGCGCGGCCCGAAGCGGCGACATGGCCGCCGCCCGCGAACTCTGGTGGCGCCATCCCCTGTTCGATACCACCCGCCAAGGCCCCTCCGCAGATCGCCTGCGCGCCGGGATCGAGGCCTTTCACGGCAGCCAGTGGGTGGAAGACCTCCAGCGGCCGGAACTGCCCGAAGTCGATCGGCTGACCGCGCTAAGCCGTCCCACGCTTCTGCTGACCGGCAGCCATGACACGCAGGACTTTCGTCTGATGGCGGACCTGATCGCCGGGGCGAGCGACCAGGTCCACCGGATCGACCATCAGGATGCGGGCCACCTGCTCAATCTCGAACTCCCGGAGACGATCGCCCGCGAGATCGCCGCCTTTCCAAGAACTCTCTAGAAACTGTACCGTATTTCCAGACCATAAGTGCGCGGTTCGCCCACCGCGGCGGCATTGTGGCCCAGCGCGGCGGCCAGCGTCATGCCGCCGACGAAATAGGCCTTGTCCGTCAGGTTCTTGGCAAATAGCGCGGCCGAGAAGCCCGATCCCATGATCTTGTTCCAGTCCAGCCTGCCATTCACCAGCACATAGTCCGGCAGCCTGGTCCCCGGCGCGATGGAATCCGCTGCGTTGGAGAAATACTGCGCGGTCTGGCCGTAGAGATCGCCGCGCAGGGAGACTTCGCCCGCATCCTCACCCACCGGCAGGAACACTTGCGCATAGGCGGTGCCGGAAAACTTCGGCGTATCGCCCACCGGCCCGTAGGAATAGGGCGTGCCGAACAGTTCGATCTGGCCGTCGGTGAACGTCGCCTTGGTGTAGGCCGCCGAACCTCCGATCTCCAGCCATGCAGCCGGGCGGATATTGCCCTGCGCCTCGAAGCCCCAGATCCGTTCCGACGGCACGTTGGCGGTCACCGCGATCGAGGCGAGGCCGCTGGGGCCGTCCGGGTCGGGAAATTCCACGCGCTGCACATCCTGCACCCACTGGATGAACACGGCGCTGGCGAAATTGGCGGGACGGCCCATGACATCGCCCGCGAACTTCACGCCGCCCTCGATATCCTGCGTATGCTCCGAATTGAACAAGTTGCCGCCATCGGTCGCCGTCGCGTTGACCGGCGGGGCGGCGCCGTTGAAACCGCCCGAACGGAAGCTCCCGCGCGTCTTGAGATAGGCGAACCAGTCCGGTGTAACCTTGTATTCCAGCCCCACTTCCCAGGACGGATCGTGGAAGGTCTTCTTCTGGTCCGGTGCGCCGTAAGTGTAGGTCGCGCCGGGAAGCTGGGCGATCGAGACCCGCTCCCAGGTATAGCGCAGCCCCCCGGTCAGCTTCAGGTCCGGCAAGACTGCGTAGGAGATCTGGCCGTAGACGGCATTGGTCCGGTTGCGGATGCGGAAGTTATTGGTGACGTAGCTGGGCGCAATGATCGGCGAGACGTCGAAATAGGTCTGCGGCCAGAGCGTATCGCTGCGCTGGTTCTGGAAGTAGTAACCGAAGATATAGTCCAGCTTGCCGTCCATCGCATCGCCGACCAGTTGCAATTCCTCGGAGACGGAGCGGACCTTCAACTGGTTGCCATACTCGTCCGCCGCGGCATTGGCGGTCAGGATCGTCACGAAGGGCGCGCCCAGCTGCGGCTGTTCGGAACGGGTCTTGGAATCCGACCAGCCGAAGATGTTGCGCAGCGTCATGCTGTCGCTCAGCTCCGCCTCGGTCGTGTTGGTGACGAACCAGTCCTTGCCGTGGTGGCTGGCCCCGCCGGGATGGCGCGTCTTGTAAGGCCCGATGCGGCGCTGTTCGTTCACGTAGTCGATCAGGCCCGGCGCATAGGCATCGGGGTGTGTGGCCAGATAGGCGTCCCACGATCCGGGCCCGGTGATCGCGTCCAGCCCCGGCCCGAAGAGCGAGCCCGCCCCACAGGTCAGCGCGAAACCGTTGTTGGTCTGGCCGCAGGAATAGACGCTGTAGGTGTAGGACGCGCCGGTATTGGTGCCGCGCGTATTGGTATATTGCAGCATGGTGGTGTTGCTGATCGTATCGGTGGGCTTCACCGTCAGCGTCACGCGGCCGCTGTCGCGGCGGATGTCGCCCAGCCGCTCGTCGTTCAGCAGGTTGCGGATATAGCCATCCTTGCGGATCACGTCGAAAGCGCCGCGCAGCAGGATCTTGTCCGCCAGCAGGGGCACGTTCAGCATCCCCTCGCCTTCCCACATGTCGTAATTACCGACGCGGCCGGTCAGCGCCGCCTCCAGCTTGTCGCTGGGCTTGGCCGAATTGTAGAGCACCGCGCCGCCGGTGGCATTGCGGCCGAACAGCGTGCCCTGCGGGCCTTTCAGCACCTGCACGTTCTCCAGATCGTAGAACGAGGAGGCGCTGTTGATCGTCAGCGGCACTTCGTTGAGATAGGCGATGACGGCCGAGGGCGAACCCGAGAACGTATCGGCGGACTGCCCACGGATCGAGTACGTCAGCGAGTTGTTGCCCTGTGTCTGGCGGATCGTCAGGCCCGGCGCGATACGTTGCAGGTCGGAATCGGTCTTCACCCCGCGCTCGACCAGATCGGTGGCACTCAGCGCGGTGATCGCCGCCGGCACGGTGGACAGACTTTCGTCACGCCGCCGTGCGGTGACGACGATATCGCCTTCATGGACCGTGACATTGCCTGCTGGGGCTTGCTGCGTTTGTGCATGAGCGCCGTTCACGCCCGACAGCACGGTTCCGGCCGCAAGCGCGACCTTCAGACAGTTCCTCATGTTTCCTCTCCTCCCCGGAAAGCGGCACACCACCGCTTCCAATGCTTCGCCCCGTCTTCAGGGTCTTCAGCTTTCCACGCGCTCCATAGCCGCGAATGCCGCCGCGCGAGCGTCGAATATCTGCTCCAGATGGTTGACCGGATCGCCCACGGTCACGCCGCCTTCCACCGGGATCACCGCGCCGGTCATGTGGCGCGAACGATCGCTGGCGAGGAACAGCGCCACTTGCGCGACGTCATCCGGCTCGCCCCGCCGCTTGATCAGTTGGTTGGAGAGGTAGACCGCGTTCACCCCCTCCTCGATGCGCGCGGCAAGGCCGCTCTCCGCGCCCTTCTCTCCGAACGAGGACAATTCGGTGCGCACATGGCCCGGCACGATGCAGTTCACCCGGATGCCGTGCCGCGCCAGATCGATGGCGGAGGACTTGGAAAACTGGATCAGCGCCGCCTTGGAGGCCCGGTAGGTCATCATCGCATGCCCTGCGAGCGTGCCGGCGATGGAGGCATTGTTGAGGATCACGCCTCCTCGTTTTTGACCATTTGGGCCTGCCTTCGCCATGATCCGCGCCGCATTGCGCGTGCCCAGCATCGGCCCGAGCACGTTGACGCGCATCACCCGGTCGAAATCCTCAAGCGTATCGTCCAGAAAGCTGGGAAAGGCGCCGCAGGACATGCCGGCATTGTTGAACAGCACGTCGATCCCGCCGAAGCGGGAGACGGCAGCCTCGATCATCGCCTCCACCGCCGCCGGATCGGATACGTCGGTGCGCTGATAGACCGCCGAAGCGCCGAGCCTTTCCGCCAGCGCCTCTCCCGCCTCGTCCGCGATATCGGCGATCAGGACTTTCGCCCCCTCCGCCGCGAACAGTTCCACGGTGGCGCGGCCGATGCCGCTGGCGCCGCCGGTGACGACCGCTACTTTGCCCGCAAGTTCCATCAGCGCGCCTCGAAAGTGATCGGCAGCGACTCGATGGTGCGCGTGGCGACGGTGGGCGTGTAGCGGATCGTGCTCTCAGGAATGGCGAGACGCAGGTTTTTCATCTGCCGGGCAATTTCGCGCGCAGCCACCTTCACTTCCATGCGCGCCAGCGCCAATCCGATGCAGCGGTGCGGGCCGCCGCCGAAGGCCACATGGCGGCCGAGATTGGGGCGGGTCAGATCGAACTTGCGCGGCTCCGGGAACACCGTCTCGTCATCGTTGCCCGATCCGTAGACCAGCAGCATATGCGCGTGGGCGGGGATCGTCGTGCCGTTCACGGTGACTTCGCGCGTGGTCATGCGGCTGAGCGCGCGCACCGGCGGTTCGGCGCGCAGATGCTCCTCCACGAAGCGATTGAGCTGGCGATCGTCGTCCGCCACGCTTTCCAGCAATTCGGCCATGCCGGGGCGCGTGGTGAGGACGTAGAACAAGTTGCCGATGGCGGTCGCCGTGGTGTCGTTGCCCGCGATCAAGGTGGCACGCACCAGCGAAACGGCCTCTGCGAAAGTCAGCTTTTCCTTGCCGCCATCCTCATTGGTGACTTCGGCATGGACCAGATCGGAAAGCATGTCTTCCGAAGGATTCGCCTCGCGCTGCTTCATCTTGGCGATCAGGTATTGCTGAAGCTCCGCGATCTGCGCGGCATTGGCCAGCATCGTCTCGCGGCTCTGCATCGCCCCGATCTGCGCGGTAACCGCGACCGACCAGCGCGAAATCTGCTCCTCCATGCCCTGATCGAGCCCGAGTTGCTCCACGATCACGCGAATGGTCAGCGGGATCGCGATGTCCTTCGCGGCATCGCACTGACCATCGCCGCGCGCCACCACATCGGCGATCACCCCGCGTACCACTTCGGTAATGCGCGGCTCCAGTTCCTTCACGCGGTGCGCGGTGAAGGCCTGCTCCATCAGCTTGCGGATGCGCGTATGGTAAGGCGGATCGGACATGATCGCGTCCGGGAAATAGCCGCCGCCGTGTTCTTGGAGGTAGGCCTGAAACTCCTCCCGCATCCCGCGCGCCTGCTGTTCGGAATAGCCGTGCTTGACCGAGAAGGTCACCGGATCCGACTGGATCTGCGCGATATCCTCATGCCGCGTCACCAGCCAGGAACCGAGCCGCTCGTCATAGTGGATCGGATCGCCGTGGCGCATGGCGCGATAGAACGCGTTGGGCTGCGCCTGGATCGCGGTATCGGCCAGCGAACCGCTGTCGAGCAGCGCCTGTTCCTCGGCGGTCAGTTCCCGCCGCTCGCTGATCCGATCTTCGCTTGCCCCAAGTTGCGTTGACGTCGCCATTAGCCTGTCCCGTATTCTGTGTCTTTGCGATCTTTTATGGACCGGGCAGCGGCGGTCAGCCATGCCCGCCCTCGAACCAAGGCTTGCCCCGAGGGGAAGGATCAATACCCCGACGCAGGCGCCACGGTGACTTCCAAGCCATCCAGATTGCCGTTCATCTTGATCTGACACCCCAGGCGGCTGGTGTCCTTCATGACGTCCGCCACCATGTCGAGCATGGCGAATTCCACATCATCCGGCTCGCCCACCTCGTTCCACCAGTCTGCCGCGACGTAGACGTGGCAGGTCGCGCAGGCACAGCCGCCGCCGCAATCGCCCATGATCCCGGCAACCCCGCGCGAACGGCCGAGTTCCATCAGGCTCACGCCCTCCTCTACATCGGGAAATTCGTGCTTCACGCCGTCGATGTCGGTCATGGTGACATGAAGGTTGCCCATAAATCCTCTCGATTGATTTTCCTGATTGATGCCGCAGCCGGGGGGCCGCGCAAAGCGCTCCCCATGCCTTGCGACTTGCCCCAGCGGGAAAACCGCCACCACGTAGCCCGCGCGCCTTCCCGTACAGGACAAGCCCTCTGCCCGGCCCGTCATTTGCCGCGCCCCTCCCCGCTCCTAACCTGCCTTCCACGAGCCGCGCACACATCGATGGCCGAAAGGAGAAAAACCGTGGGACGGACACTGATCCAGAACGCCACGATATTCGACGGGACAGGCAAGGCTACTATCAAGGGCGATCTGGTGGTCGAGGGCAACCGCGTGACCTCAGTCGGCACCACGACCGCCGCGCAGCCGGACGACATCACGATCGACGCCAGCGGCATGTTCCTGATGCCCGGCATGGTCGAAGGCCACGCGCACCTCTCTTTCGAGAATGTCTGCGCGACCGAGGACCTGATCGCCCCCTGTCCCGAAACGCAGGTCTTCACCGCCGCGCGCGGGGCCAAGGCGCTGATCGAGGCGGGCTTTACCTCTGCCTACGGCGCGTCCGAAGCGAAGCTGAAACTGGCGGTCGCCGTGCGTGACGAGGTCAACGCCGGCCGCCTCCCCGGCCCGCGCATCCGTGCCGGCGGCCTCGAAATCTCCGTCACCGGCGCGATGGGGGATGAGAGCAAGCTGCACAACCCGCGCATCGGCCCCTCCGCCATCGTCGACGGCGTGGAGGAGATGCGCAAGACCGTGCGCCTCCACTGCCGCGAGGGGATCGACAACGTGAAGCTCGATGTCTCGGGCGACCCGTTCTACCCCGGCACCCCCGGCAACACGACGCCGATGACTTTCGAGGAAGTGCGCGTCGCCGCCGAGACGGCCCATGCCTATGGCCGCAAGATCAACGCCCACACCCGTTCCATCGAAGGCTCCAAGCACTGCGTCCGCGCGGGCGTGGACGGCCTGTTCCACTGCGAATACGTGGACGAGGAACTGCTGGACATGATGGAGGAGGCGCGGGACCGCATCTTCGTCGTCCCCACCGTCGGCCTCTTCGCGCAGATCATGGCGGGTGAGGCTTCGGCGCACGGCCTCTCGCCCGAAGTCGGCGGCTACATGAACATTCCGGACCTGCTGGAAAACTCGCTGAAGACTCATACCGAACTGCGCAAGCGCGGCATCCGCCACCTGATCGGCGGCGACTATGGCTTCGGCTGGAGCCCGCAGGGCACGCAGGGGCGCGACCTCAAATCCTTCGTCGATTTCTATGGCTACACCCCGGCCGAAGCGCTGGTCTGCGCCACCCGCAACGGCGGCCTCGCCATGGGATACGGCGGCGAACTCGGCACGCTGGCACCGGGCAAGCTGGCCGACCTGATCCTGGTCGACGGCGATCCGCTTGCCGACATTTCCATCCTTGCCGGGCCGGAAAAGGTCGCCTTCGTGATGAAGGACGGCGTGGTCCAGAAAATCAGCCCTGCCCTCACCACACATGCGAGCACTCCGACGCTCGAAGCGGCGGAATAAGGAGCCTCGGAATGAACGTCGCCACCGGAACGCTGCAGCCCGGCGAGGCCCGCTGCCCCGCCGAATCCACGCAGGACATCATCGCCGCAGACCGCAACGCCGCGCCCGCCTGGGCCGCCAGCGAAAGCTACCACTACCTCGGCAGCGAGGACGTTTCCAAGGAACGCTACACCGATCCCGCCTTCGCCAAAGCGGAGTTCGAGCGGATGTGGACGCGCACCTGGCAGATGGCCTGCCGAGAGGACCACATTCCCGAAGTGGGCGACTATTACGTCTACGACATTGGATCGTACTCGTTCGTCGTCACGCGTTGTGATGACGATGAGATCCGCGCCTACTTCAACGCCTGCCTCCATCGCGGCACCAAGCTCAAGCCCTCCGGCACGGCAGGCTTCGCGGCGAACCTGAAGTGCCCGTTCCATGGCTGGACCTGGAACCTCGACGGATCGCTGAAGGAAATCCCCGAAAAGTGGGACTTCGCCCATGTCGCCACGCAGAAGATGTGCCTGCCCGAAGCACGGGTGGAGCGGCTGGGCGGCTTCGTCTGGGTCAACATGGACCCCGCCGCACCCAGCCTTGAAGACTATCTCGGCGCCGAGGCCCTCGCCCATCTCAAGGCGTGGAAGCTGGAGGATCGCTATATCTACCTCCACGTCCAGAAGAGCTACCCGGCCAACTGGAAGCTGACGATGGAAGCCTTCATGGAGGCCTATCACGTCGGCGACACCCACCCGCAAGTCGCGCCCGCCAATGGCGACGTGAACTCGCAATACGATGTCTACGGCGATCACGTGGACCGCTTCATCTCCACGCTCGGCGTCGTCAGCCCAAAGTTGCGCGACAAGTACAGCGAGGCGGACATCATCGCCAACTTCACGCTGGGCGACAGTTCCTCGCTGGGCGGCAGCAAGCCCGAACTGAAGGCAGGCGAACGCGCGCGGCAAGTGATGGCGGACATGTTCCGCGACATGTTCGAGACGGCGACCAACACCGATCTCAGCCACGTTTCGGATACCGAGCTGCTCGATACTTACAGCTACACGTTCTTCCCGAACCTGTTCCTGTTCCCCGGCATTTCGCTGCCGATGATCTACCGCTTCCGCCCCGATGCGCGCGACCATCGTCGCACGATCTACGAAGTGATGTTCATGCGCCCCAAGCCCAGGGACGGCAGCGAGGTGGAGACCGCCGAAGTCGAGATCTTGCAGGACCACCAGTCCTTCGCGGAGGCGCGGGGCATGGATCCCGGTTTCGGCCATATTCTCGATCAGGATACCGACAATCTCTACGCCCAGCAGGAAGGGCTGGAAGCCAGCGCCAAGCCGGGCCTGACCCTGGGCGACTATCAGGAAGTGCGCGTGCGCCATTTCGAGCAGACCATCGACAAGTACATGGCGATGCCGCCCTATCGTCCTGACTTTAACGCTCTCCAGCGCTGATGACGTTCTCGCTTTCAGGCCGCACCGTCTTCGTGGCCGGCGCCTCCTCCGGGATCGGCGCCGGTTTCGCACGCGCCATTGCCGCCGCCGGTGGCCGCGTCGTGCTGGGAGCGCGGCGGTTAGATCGCTGCGAGGCGCTTGCCGCCGAACTGAGAGAAGCGCTGGCCGTCGAACTCGACGTCACCAGTGAGGCTTCCGTGCGCGCTGCTTTCGATGCAGCCGAGGCGCGTTTCGGCATGATCGACGGCATGATCTGCAACGCAGGCGTCGCCACCGGAGGGCGCCCTACCGATGTGCCCGAACACGGCCTGCGCCGGGTGCTCGACACCAACCTGCTCGGCGCCATGCTGGTCGCCCGCGAAGGCGCGCGGCGACTGATCGCCGGAGGGAGCCGCGAGCACGGACGGGGCCGCGTGGTCCTGATCGGATCGATCACCGCGCAGCAGAACGGCACCGGCGATGCCATGTATGCGGCCACCAAGGCCGGCCTCGCCCACCTCGGCCGGCAACTGGCGCGCGACTGGGTGCGGCAGGGGATCAACGTCAACACCGTGCAACCCGGCTGGATCGCCACCGAGATCAACA
>NZ_MSQB01000040.1:0-15530 GCF_002149965.1 Novosphingobium panipatense
GGCGCTTCTCATGATGAGATGAAGGGGGTCAATTTTAGACGCCGATCACCCCGCTAAGGGGGTCAATTTTGCACGCCGCTCCACACTCGAGGGCGCTTACGTCAGCCTTCCGATCACAACCCCGGCTGAGCTGCTCGAGGCGTTCAACCGCATTCTGGACGCCAAGCTCGGCGAGGACGACGACTAGCCGACGAAGTCGCGGCGGATCACCTTTAGAGATGCCCGTGCATAATCCAGCATGACCCGCTGCCAGTAAGGCCCGGCATGATCCCATGGCCGCCACTCGTTATCTGGGTCGCGCGTCTCCTGCGTCAGCCACATGGCCTCGGCCATTTGCTCGATCAGCGCTTCCTCATCGTTCGCGGTGCAAATCCGGCAGGTCATCGCCCAGCGCCCATATGGAACAAGTTCTCCGGTGGCTGTGGCGCTCGCACCTGCAGGGTATCGAAGCGCGCCAGGATGATCTGCACGGCAGCCTCCTGAGCCTTCCGCGCTTTCTCCGTGTCCTTCACCAGCATGTCGCGCTGCACCGAACGCGGGATCTGCTGGATGCCGCGCGTGATCTCGAACCTGACTTGGTCGGCTGTCAGGATCTGAGGGAAGGGCTGTTCGTTCTCCATGAGAACATCATAGGAACATCAGCGCGATTCGAGAAGCGCCTTCGGGACGCCGTTGCGGCGGATGATTCGCAGGGTTAGGCGGACGCCCCGGAATTCGTCCTCCTAGCGAAAATCGGCTGGGGGTATAATCCGGGGTATCGGTTTCCGAAGCACAACCGCGAGGCGCAGAAATCCGCCATTTATTGCGCCATTATTGGCGGGCACCCTCTCCGCCAAGAGCCTTTGCAACGTCTAGCGTTGCACTTTCCTCAGATATAGCAAAAATCGTTTCGTCCATAACGGCGAACGATACTTTGTGAGCATCGCAAAGCGGCCGATGCTGACCGCCGGCGGATCATATCCGACGCGGGATTGTTTCTATAATATTCCTAAACTGCATCAATGTGATGCTGGTTCAGCATGGCGCTCCTCGCTGCATTGTTGCGAGTGACTCGCGATAGCGTTGTAGTCTATCAGCCCCTACGAATCAGGGAGCGACCTCGTGAAGACCACTATTTTGAATAACGTCGGTGCCGCCGGCGCTGCGATGCTTTGTCTTTGTCCCGTCCAGGCTTTTGCCGAAGATGCGGAAGCGGGGGAGGGGCGCGGGCCTGAGATCGTCGTTGTCGGCAAGAGCTATGGCGAAGAAGTCGGCAAGACCGTCACGCCGCTCAAGGATATTCCCAATACGGTCACGCTGGTCGATCGGGAGCAGATCCAGGCGCAGAACCTGTTCACGCTGGAGGACGCGCTGACGGCGACGCCCGGCATTACCGTGACCGGGGTGGGCAGCGAGGATCCTTCGTACATGTCGCGCGGCTTCGCGATCAGCAACTATCTGATCGACGGCACGCCGACCTTGTCCTTCGGTTTCCCGGCCGTGGTGCCGGATCTGTTCGCTTACGACCGGCTGGAAGTGCTGCGCGGGCCTGCCGGGCTGTTCAGCGGCTCGGGCAATCCGGCGGGGAGCATCAATCTCGTGCGCAAGCGGCCGCTCGACGCGTTGAAGCTGCAGGGCGCGGTCGGCTACGGCAGCTATCAGAACTTCCGCGGCGAAGTGGATATTTCGGCGCCGCTCGCCAAGGGCGTTGCCGTTCGCGCGGGCGCCATGGTGCAGGACCAGGACCAGTTCTTCGATGTCGCCCATCGTAACCGCCTGACCCTGTTCGGCGTCGGCAAGGTCGATATCGGCGAGCGCACGACTTTTACCTTCGGCGCCAACTATGACCGTTTCAAGCCGGCGATCCAGTCGGGCCTGCCTGGGATCATCGGTGGCGCTGACGGCAGCGACGGGCAATTGCTCGACGTGCCGCGCTCGACCTACCTCGGCGCGGACTGGAACCGCCTCAGGTCGGATGTCTGGTCGGTCTTCGCGGACCTTACCCACGAGATCAGCGATCGCTGGACCATCCGCGCCAGCGGGCTCTACACCGATGTGGAGCGCATCGATGTCTACAGCTACATCGGCAACCAGCCGATCACGCCGACCAACGGGCTTACCAGTCACGTCGCCTATCGCGGCGACAGCTTCATGAAGTCCCATTCGTTCGACTTCAATGCTGTCGGCAGCTTCCCGGCGTTCGGGCGCGATCATACCCTGATCCTGGGCTTCGATTATCAGGACAGTTCCTATCAGTCCTACTTCACGCGGCTTTCCAACTATGCCCGCATCGACGTCTACGATCCGGTATCGCCGCTGGAGCCGCCACTCGATCCCTACGGCCCGCTGCCGCCCTATCCGGTGCAGGGCGGCACGGGTCAGACAGTGACCCAGAACTACGGCGGCAGCGACACGCGCATCGCCCAGTACGGTGCTTACGGCCAGCTTCGCTTCAGCCCGGTCGAGGGCCTGACCGCGATCGGCGGCGGCCGTCTGACCTGGTGGGATACCGATACGCAGACCCTGCTGCCGGTGTTGAGCGTGAAGAAGGGCTACACCATCGAGGCGCGGTTCACGCCTTATGCGGGGCTGGTCTGGGATGTCACCAAGGACTGGAATGTCTACGCCTCCTACGCCGACAGCTTCACCCCGCAGGCGGCACCGGCGGGACGCAGCCGTCCCGACGGGAAGCAGATCGAGCCGCTGCTCGGCGCGCAGTATGAACTGGGCACGAAGCTCTCGCTAATGGACGACCGCCTGCTGCTGTCGGCGGCGGCCTATCAGATCGAGCAGACCAACCGCCTGTTCAACGATCCCGACGATGCGACCGTGGTGCTCCAGATCGGCAAGGTTCGCGCGCGCGGCTTCGAGGCGGAGGCGGCGGGTGAAATCCTGCCGGGCTGGCGGATCAACGGCGGCTATAGCTATACCCGCACCAAGTATCTGGAGGATGCCAATGCCACGTTCGAAGGGCTGCCGCTGGTGCCGATCATTCCCAAGCACTCGGTCAAGCTGTTCACCAACTACAAGGCGCCTGCCGGTCCCCTGGCCGGGCTCAGCCTGGGCGGCGGCCTGACCTGGTTCAGCTCCACCTACGGCGGCAATCCGGCTGTCTACAACGCCGCAGGCGGTGTGGTCACGCGGTCCTCTATCGTTCGCCAGGGCGGATATGCCGTGGTGGACTTGCGCGCGGGTTACGAGTTCGACGAGAAGATCTCGCTCTCGGTCAACGTCAACAACGTGCTCGACAAGAACTATTACGCACGCATCTCGTCCACCGGACGCGGCAACTACTTCGGAAGTCCGCGCACGGTATTCGCCACGCTCCGTTTCGCTTATCCCTAAATCCCGAACGTCAAAGGAGTTCGATATGAAAACCAGGTATCTTGCCCCGCTGCTGCTTGCCGTTCTGGCACCTGCCGCGCAGGCCCATGAAGTTTGGATCGAGCGCGACGGCGCCGGTCCGGCGCGGATCTATCTCGGCGAGCCCGCAGAGGCGCTGCCGGCGGGCGGCGACCCGGAATTCGACCATCTCAAGGCACCCAAGCTGGTTCCGGCAAGCACGGCGGCGATGGCGCGCAAGGCGGGCTATCTGGAAGTGGCCGTGCCGCCGGGCGACGTGCGCGCGCAGGACGACAGCGTGTTCGAGCCCTGGGGCGAGGCAGGCAAGAAGGAAGCCGTGGCCTATTACGCCCGCGCGGGCCGGGCCGATGCGCGCGCGGTCATGCCGTTCGAGATCGCCCCGGTGGCCGCGGGCGGGGACCGCTTCGTGGTCGTGCGCGACGGCAAGCCGGTGGCCGATCTGGCGGTGACGGTGATCTCGCCCGAGAAGTGGACGAAGGCGCTCAAGACCGATGCCCAAGGCGTGGTCGCGGTGCCGGTGCGGGAGAAGGGGCGCTATCTGCTGACCGCCTCGCAGAAGGACGAAGGCGCCTTCGAGACTTCGGTGGGCAAGGTCGCCGTGCTTCACCGGATCGCCACCACCAGCTTCGTGGCCGAGTGATGTAATCGGCCGGGGAACGATGTTTCGTTCCCCGGTCCCCAATACTCAATCCTCTGGGGCGATCCGCTGTTCGGTGAAGATCGTCCAGCCGGTCATGAAGAGCGCGCCTGCCAGCGGGCCGAGCACGATGCCGCTGAGGCCGACGAGTTCGATGCCGCCCAGCGTCGTCACCAGCACCAGCCAGTCGGGGATGCCGGTATCCCGTCCGACCAGCATGGGTCGCAGCACGTTGTCGGCCAGGCCGATCACCAGCACGCCGGAGCCGACGACCAAGATGCCCTGCCAGATGGCGCCGGTCGCCAGCAGGTAGACCGCGACCGGGGCCCAGACGATGGCCGGGCCGATCGCGGGGAGCAGGGCGGCGATGGCCATGAGCAGGCCCCAGAGCAGGGCTGCCGGAACCCCCACGATGGAGAAAGTGATCGCGCCGAGCGCGCCTTGCGCCAGCGCGACGAGACCCGAACCCTTGATCGTCGCCCGCACCACGGTGACAAAGCGTTCGGAAAGGCGGCGGCCGACGCTGGTTTCGAGCGGCAGGGCACGCACGACCGCCGGTCCGATCAATTCGCCGTCGCGCAGCAGGAAGAAGGTCACATAGAGGCCGACGCCGAAGGCCAGCACGAACGAGGCGGCATTGGCGCCGATCGCAAGGGCACGGCTGGCGATCACGCTGACGCTGTTGCTGACCGCCTGGCTGATCCGTGCCTGCGCCCGCTCGAACGAGTTGAAGCCGAAACTGTCGAGTTGCTGCTGGAAGCGCAGCGGCAGCGCGTCGTGGACCTTCTGGAAGTATTCGGCGAAGTTGATCTGGCCGTCGCGCATCTGCGCATAGACCCCGGCGGCTTGCTCTACGACGAGGCTGGTGATGATGAGGGCGGGGATCACCACTGCCACAGATATCACCAGCAGCGTCACGGCGGCGGCAAGATTGCGGCGCTCCGGCCAGCGGGCCAGCAGGCGCTGGAACAGCGGCTGGAACAGCAACGCCGCCAGCGCGGCCCAGAGCAGCGCGCCGATGAAACTGGAAACGACCAGGGTGAGAGCGATGGTGATCGCGGCGAGGAAGAGGATCAGTCCCCCGTTCTCCACGCGCGCCCGGTTCATGGTCATGTCTGGAATTGCCCCCTTGGTCGTCTGGTCACGCGTCGAAACGCGCCGCGCGGGGGTTTGCTCCGGCGCTTTGCCGCGTGTCAATTCCCGAGGCTTGCCGGGACGGCGTTTGTCCGGGCGAAAAAGGGTCCGGCCCCGGTCGCATTGGGACGACCGGGGCCGGAGACTGGGCGAGAGGAACGCCCTGCGCCTAAGGGGGGCGCCGGGTTGGGGTGGGGCGGGGTTCCTCCCTCGGCAACCGACCGGCTGGGGCGCCGGATCGATTGCCTTTCCAGCCTTTCTCAGGAGCGGGCGATCACCAGCCGATGGTGACCGAGCCGCGCAGGGCCAGATCGACGCGGCCGTGGCGATCCTCGGCGGCGAGTTCGCCGCCCATCGTCAGGCCCAGCGTGCCGCCGACGGCGCGCAGGCGTGCGAACCAGCCGCTGGTCGCTTCGTCGCCGTCGAGCGTGAAGTTCTGGCCGCCCGCGAAGTGGGCCGTGGTCGAACCGATGCCGCCGCTGACGATCTCGCGCCAGCCGCCTTCGGTTTCCACGCGGAACCAGTTTTCGTCACGGCGCTGCATGCCCATGAAGTCGATGCCCAGCGTCATGCTGCCGTTGACGCCGAGTTCATCGCTGGTGCGCGAGGCCACCGTGAGATCGAGCGCCTTGCCGCCGCCGGTCTCGGTATAGCCGTCTTCCTTCAGGCGCACGTAGTCCACGGTCACGGCCGGGCGATAGAAGAAGTGGCTGCCGCCGCCTTCCCACGCCGCGCCGCCCGATGCGGTCACGAAAGTGCCGTCCCACTTGCCCTTGATCGTGCGATTGACGTTCTCCGTGCCGATCGCGCCGACGAACTGGCGCTCGCTGTCATGGTTGGAGCGGCCGATCGAGGCGCGTCCGAAGCCCTGGACCGCGCCGAACTGACCGCGCCAGTGGCCGGCGAGTTCGAAGGAGTTGGACTTGATCTCGCTGGTGCCGCCGCTGGTGTGGCGATTCCAGATGTACGAGAAGGTGCCGCCGAAGCGGCCGATCCCGGTGAGGTACTCGGCGCCGAGCGACATAGCGTAGCCGCTGAGGTTGTAGGCGGCGCTGGCACCGGCCTTCTTGTCGCTGCCCCAGAACGAGAGGTTCATCGTCGTGCTGAAACGGCCTTCGCCCCAGACCGGGTTGGCCGGATCCATGAGCTGGCGCGCGACGGTGCGGGTGCCGAGGCTGATGCCCTCGAACGATCCGCCTGCGTGGTCGGGCAGCATCTGTCCTACGGCCTGGCGGAACTGGTCGCCGTTGGTGATGCCCAGGAACACGTCCTCGATCTTCTCGTCCTGGCTGAGGGCCGTGAAGATCGCGTTGTAGGCGGTGGCCTGCGAGCGGTTGAGGCCGAGTTCGGCCACCGTGCGGCGGGCGACGTCGACCACGATGGTATTGGCGGCGGCCGTCTCGTCGAGGGTGGCCTTGAACATGAAGGGCACGAGGTCGGTGGCGGCATCGAGCTGGTCGCGGCCCAGGATCGTCCCGGCGGTGAGGACCTGATAGCTGCCCTCGGCGGTCGAGACGTCGGCCAGCCGGATCGAGAGCTTGGCGCCGTCCGCGAAGGATGCGGTGCCCGCGACATTGTACGCCGAACCCATGCCCGGGGCCTTGTTCAGCGTCACGGCGAGGACGCCGTCCTTGCCGACGTCGAGCGAGCCGATCGCGGCAGGCCGGTTCACGTCGAGCGTACCGCCCGTGACCTTGACCGCGAGGTTGCCCGCGCCCGCCAGCGCGCCGGAGAATACCGAGGTGCCGCTCAGCGTCAGCGTATCGGTGCCGCCGCCGAAGTCGGCGGTTCCAACGAAGCGCGCAGTGCCCGCGAGCGTCATGGCGTCCGAACCGGCGCCGAACGCGACATTGCCGGTCTGCACCGCGTCGCCGGAGAGCGCGAGGGTATTGTTGCCGCCGCCGAAGGTCACATTGCCGGTCACCGTGCCGTCGGCGATGTCCACCAGATCATTGCCGCCGGCGAGCAGGATGTCACCGACGATCGAGGGGGCGGTGAAGCCCGCGCCGACCTGGGTCTGCTTCACGGTGACGCTGCCGCCCGCGTTCGAGAGGTCGATGGCGATGTTCTTGCCCGAACCGGCCTTGGCGCCGGTGGCGGAGATCGCGCCGCTGTTCTCGATGAGGTTCAGGGTGCCGCTGGCATCGCTGATGGCGGTGGCCGAGCCGTTCTCGTTGACGGCAGCTGCCTTGATCGTGCCGGAGTTGCGCAGGGTCGGCAGGCTGGCGCCCGCATCGATGCGAAGCGCCACGGCCTGCGCGCCGGAGGCGCTGATGGTGCCCGCGTTCTGGATCAGCGGCGTGCTGGCGCCCGCGCCGAGGCGCAGGGCCGTGGCCGCCGCATCCTTGGAGGTCGCCGCGATGCCGCCGTTGATGCCGATGCCGTTGGCGATCGTCACATTGCCGCCGAGGCCGCCGATGGCCACGCCGTTACCGTCGATGCCTGCATAGAGGCCGTGGCCTTCCACGGTGCCGTCGATCTGGAGGCCGTACTTGCTGGCCGTGCTGGCGACGGGGCCGATCGCGATGTCTTTGGTGGCCGAACCGATCACGATGGCCGGGGCCTTGCCGTAAGTCGCGACCTTGGCCGCGCCTTCGGTGGCATCGGGAATGCCGTCGCCGTCTTCGTCGGCATTGTTGGCGTCGTTGTCCTTGGGCGCCACGGCCAGGACGATGCCGCCGGTCACATTGCCCTCGACCACGATAGCGGAACCGCCCTGGAGCAGGTCGTCGGCATCGAGCTTGGAGGGATCCGCAGGCGGGGTGGGATAGCGATAGCCGGTCGAGACGATCGCGCCCTGCACGACCATGGCGCCGTTGACGTCCCCGCCGAACTGCGCGCCGATCGCGTTCTTGCCCTGCGCCTGCACGGAACCTGCAAGGCGCACGTTGCCTTCGATCTGGCCGGTCTTCACGCCGATCGCATTGTCGCCCAGCACATTGGTCTTGCCGTCATGCGTGAAGGCGCCGGTCAGCTTGCCGCCCAGCGAGATACCGGCGGAATCGTTGCCTTCCACGGTGATCGTGCCGCTCTGTGTGATCTTGCCGGTATGGTCGCCCTCGGTGCGGATGCCGATCTTGTTGGCGCCCAGCGCGAAAGGACCGTCGAGATCGCCGTCCTTGTCGTCGTCGGTGGGGGTATAGGGCTCGTCCAGCGTGATCGTGCCGGTGTTGACGATATCGCCCGTGGTGCCCGCATTGGCGACGATGCCGCGCGCACCGTTGGCATTGGAGACGGTGATCGCCCCGGCATTGGCGACGTTGTGGTTGCTGTCCATCGTCACGCCGGTGCCGCCGGTCAGGACGACCGAGCCGTCCTTGGTCACGTTGATCGCGTCGGCGGCGCCGCTCTTGATCGTGGATGTCAGCAGCGGCGAAGTCTTCTTGGTAGTCACGTCTTCGGCGTGCGCCGCGGTCGCCATGGCGAGAAGCGCGGTGGAGGCAAGCAGGTAGCGAGGCATCTTCGTCCCTTCAGGTCGATATCGGGAACTGAGACGGAGACCTCCGCGGGCAGCCTTGGAAAAAGTTTCGGGGTGGGGTGGGGCTTCGACAGGCTCAGCCTGAGCGGGCGTGGTTTTCTTGCTGCTGCTCCCGAACCCGCTCATCCTGAGCTTGTCGAAGCCCGTTCATCCTGAGCTTGTCGAAGGATGGAAGTCAGAACCGCGCGTCGAGGCCCAGCCGCAGGGTGCGCGGGCGCAGCGGGGTCACCTGCTCGCGGCCGGTGCTGAACGGGGTGCCCAGCGAGAAGCGATTGCCGCGCACGTCGGCAAGATTGGTGACGCTCAGGGTCACGCCGTATCCGGCCGTGCCCAGGCGCACGTCGAAGCCGCTGTCGAAATAGTTGCCCTGCGGCGCGCCGAGTTCGGGGCCGATGCCGAGGCGCGAACGGCCGATGTAGTTGGCCCAGGCATTGGCGCTTGCCGTCCACTCGGGGCCGATCTCGTGCGTCCATGCCATGGCGGAATGGCCCGCGAACCGGGCGATGTTCGGCACCTGCATGCCCCGCGCGGAGACATAGCGCAGCACGTCCGCCCGGGAGAGGGTGGCGGCGGCAAGGCCGACCGGCGCCAGCACGTACTGGACGAGCGCTGCCGATGGCTCGTCCACCTTGCTCTCGTTCCAGGTTGCGCCGAGTTCGACGCGCAGCCCCGGCGCCAGCAGCACGCCGCCCGAGAGGCTGGCCGACCAGACCCGGCCGTCGCCGATGTTGGCGGTGCTGGGCAGGCCGGAACCGTCGATGAAGTCGGCCTGGATATCCTGCCAGCGCGTGTAGGACAGGCTCAGCGCGAGGTCGAAGGGGCTGGACCCGGCGCGGCCATGGCGGGCGCCTATCTCGAAAGTGCCGGTGCGGTCGCTCTGGAAGCGGCGCACGGCATTACTCTCGATGGCGAAGCCGCCGGGGCGGAAGCCCTCCTGATAGCGCAAGTAGAGCGAGTCTTCGGGCGAAAAGCGGGCATTGAGCGCGAAGGAAGGCAGGAACCGGTTTATCGAGCGCCGCGCGGTCACGCCCGAGGCGCTCAGGAACGTGGCCGTGGCCGGCGCGATATCCTCACCGTCGCCGCCGAGGCGCGAGCGGGTGAAACGGCCGCCGCCGGTCGCGGTGAGCGGCCCGGTCAGGTGCAGGCTCGCCTCGCCGTAGAGCGTGAATTCGTCGATGGTATTGCGCACCCCGGTCGCTGCCTTGCGCATGTCGAACAGGGGGCTGGAGAAGGCGCGGTTCAGGGTCGTGCGGTTGTGCGTGTAGCTGGCGCCGAGCAGCCAGCCGAAGCCGCGGCGCTCGCTCTGCCAGAGGCGCGTCTCATGCACGATCATGCGGGTGTCGTTGTCCTGCGAGAACAGGCGCGGTTCGGCCGGAGTGCCTCCATCAGGCCCGCTGGCATCGTAGTGCTCGTGCAGGTCCTGCGCGACCAGCCCGGTGGTCGAGCGCACGTTCACCGCGCCGATCCGGCCGGACAGGACGAACTGGCCGAGGGCATAGTCCGCCTTCGACCCTTCCGGCACCCGCGCCGAGCTTTCCAGGGGCTTGCCGTTCCGGTCGGCATACTGGCTGTCGTCCGCCTCGGTGCTCTGGGCGAGGGCGAGCAGGTCCACCGTCCAATCCGGTGCGATCTGCGCGCGCAGGGCCAGCTTGCCGCCGAGCATGTCCGATCGGTTGACATTGGTGCGGCCGAGCAGGGGCTTGTCGATGTAGCCGCCGAACGTGGCGCTGTCGAAAGTGGCACGAAGCGCGACGTTCTCGCCCGCGACCGGCAGGTTTACGGTTGCGCTGGCATCCGCGCCGGGCGAGCCGTGCTGCGTTATCGATCCGCCCAGGATCACGGTGCCGCCGGTCTCGCCCATGACCGGTGCATTGGGCACGAGGCGGATGATCCCGCCCAGCGATCCCGCGCCGTAGAGCGTCCCCTGCGGGCCTTCGAGCACTTCCACGCGGGCAAGGTCGGAAAGGCGCAGGTCCGGGTCCGGCGCGTTGTAGGTCAGCCGCATGTCGCCGATATACTGGCCTACCGTCGCCTGGGTCGGGCCGGTGAAGCTGGAATCGGCGATGCCGCGAATGAACAGCTTGTTGCGGCCGCTGCCGAGATGGGTCGAGGAGACGGTGGCAAGCTGGCGCGTGATCTTCTCGGTTCCGCCGACCCCGCCCGATTCCAGTGCCTTGCCGTCGAGTATCGCAAGCTGGCCGGGCACGTCCTCTACCCGCAAGTCGCGCTTGGTGGCCTGGACGAAGATCGGCTGGCCATGCGTCTCGATTGGCGGACGCGGCGGCGTGGCCCTGGCAGTTTCGCGGATCGGCCGGGCGGCCATGGCCGGGGCGGGCGCGGCTTCCAGACGCCAGGCCGACGGGCCGACCGCCACCACCCGCGCCCCGGCGGCACGTGCGAGGCGGCCCAGCGCCTCGGCCACTTCCATGCGCCCGCGCATTGCCGGGATCGTGCGGCGGGCCACGGCCGGATCGGCGATGACGATGCTGGTGCCGGTCTGGCGGGCCAGTTCGACGACGGCCTGCCCTGCAGTTCCGGCACGCGTTACCACGACGTCCTCGCGCGCGAGGACGGGCAGGGGCATAGCCATAACGGCCGCCAGAAGCCACGCCGCACCTCTCACTGTCAGGGCACGCCGATCACCCAGCGCTTGCCGTCTTCGCGCACCCTGACGCCCAGCAGCGGCCCGAGCGCAGCCGGGTCGCGGCGGAGCGGGGCGACCAGCAGCGAGCCGGAGACCGTGCGATCCTTCTGGCCGGGCGCAACGACATAGGCCACGCCGGTTATGCGGGCGAGGTCGGCGGTGGCGGCATCGAGGGGCGTGTTATCGAACGTCACCCGGCCCTCCCGCCATTCGCCGACTTGCGCTGCGGCGATCTTGCCGAGCGTATAGTCACCCGAGCGGCCTCGACGCTGGAGCACTTCTCCCGGCGCGATCCGCAGATCCTGCGCCTTCGGGTTGAACTGCACCGCGCCTTCCGACACCGCGACGCTGAGGTCCTCGCCGTCGCTGCGCACATCGAACACGGTGCCGACATCGACCAGCGAATCCTCGCCCACTGTCACGCGGAAAGGTCGGGCTTCGTCGTGGCGGACGGTGAAGAGCGCCTGGCCGCTTTCGAGCCGCGCGAAGCGGGGGTCCTTGCGATCGAACGCCATGGCGGTGCCGCCTGCGAGATCGACGCGGGTCTGCGCATCGAGCGAGACCGTACGCACTTGTCCCGGCGCGGTTTCGACGCGGTAGAGGTCGCGGCTGCCCGCCTGCCAGATCCACAGCGCGCCGACGACGGCCAGCGAGGCGGCCATGGCACTTGCTATCCAGGGCGCGCGCCGTGACCGGGCGGGACGCAAATCGGGGGCATCTTCATGGACATCGTCGTTGGCGGGGGCCGAAGCGGCGATCAGGTCGGCGGCGTCGGCGGCAGCGGCGGCCACGGCGTCGTAGGCACCGGCATGGGCGGCGTTCGCTTCCAGCCAGCGCGTGAAGCCTTCCCAATCCTCGAAGCCGGGATCGCCGGTGCGCAGCGCCCAGTCGAGCGCCTCGGCCCTGATCTTGTCGTCTTCACTCATCGCGCACTCCTTCTGCGACGAAGACGGAGACGATTGCTTCAGGCCTCATTTTGGGGCCTCATCGCTGCGTTCCTTCCATTCCACCAGCGCCCGATAGGCCACGCGCAGATCGCTTTCCACCGTGCTGAGGCTGACGCCAAGTTCGGCGGCGACGTCCTTCTGTGCCGCGCCGTCGATCCGGTGGCGACGGAACACGCGCGAGACGCGCGGCCCCAGGCTTTCGAGCAGGGAGAGCACGCGGGCAGCTTCCTGCGCGGCGGCAAGGCGGCGCTCGGCGGAGGGTTCGGGGGAGGCACCGGCGTCGCCCGCATGGACGTCGCTCCAGTCGCGCTCGCGAACCACCGACTGGCGGGCGGAGCGGAAGCGATCGATCATCAGGAGATCGGCAGTGCGAAACAGGTAGGAGAGCGGCGCGGCGACCGGGCCGGGATTGCTCCGCGAAATCTTCAGCCAGACTTCCTGGACGAGGTCCTCGGCCGAATCGCCCGCGCCGCGTGCGCGCAGGAAGTGCAGCAGCTTGTCCCGGTTTTCGAGAAAAGTCGCTTCAAGGCCCGATCGGGAGGAGGAAGGCGGCGCGGCAGGAGGCATGGTGGCGTTTTCGCGGGGACAGATAGACTGTCCGCGTGCTCTGGGAAAGCCTCAGCCGCGGTTCCCTTCGCGAGGGGAAAGGGGAGGGCGATCAGCGCAGAGCGGCGCCTGCGGCGCGGGACTGGATGGCGCGATCGGTGAAAAGCGCGAGCGCAGCCATGGCGCCGCCGGTCAGCCCTGCCGTGCCCATCGCGAAAATGACCGGTTGGGCGGCGTCTGCGAGGCGGCTGGCGCGATCCTGGATGGGTTCGAAAAAGCGGGACATGGCGGGATCTCTCTTGTCTGGGTTCGGGGCTGTGTCTGGACTACGATCCTTTTCGCCTCTTCCGGGCCTTCCGGGAATTCAGATAAGTTGATTTGAATTGTTCGAGTTTTTCGAAATGCGATGCCGGGGAAGGGCTTCCCCGGCATTCACATCCAGTCATCAGGCGCCCCGGTCAGGCAACGGCGAGCGACACCGAGACATTGCCGCGCACGGCGTGGCTGTAGGGGCAGATCGTGTCCGCTTCCGCGACCAGCGCCTCGGCGGCGGCGCGCTCGACGCCGGGCAGGGTGACGAGCAGTTCGACGGTCAGGCCGAAGCCCCTGTCGCTGCGTGGGCCGATGCCGACGGTGGCATTCACGGTGGTGTCGGCGGGCACGCGGGGCAGGTTCTTGTCCTGCCCGGCGGCAAACTTCATCGCGCCGAGGAAGCAGGCCGCATAGCCCGATGCGAAAAGCTGTTCCGGGTTGTTGCCCTGGTCGTTGCCGCCCAGTTCCTTGGGCGTACCCAGGGTGACTTCGAATGCGCCGTCATCGGTGCGGGCCTTGCCGTCGCGTCCACCGGTGGCCGTGGCGCTGGTCTTGTAGATCGGGGTGATGGCCATGTTCGTTCTCCGTTAGATCGTTAAAGATTAGATCGTGTACGATTTAAATGCGCGGCTCGACATTCGATGTCAAGCATTGCGATTCAATCGCGTGCGATTTATATTGTTCCCATGACCAAGCCCCCTTCATCCCAGTCCGGAGCCGATCTCGATCCCTTCGAGGATTTCCTGTGCTTTTCCGTCTACTCGACGGGGCTTGCGTTCAACCGGATCTACAAGCCGCTGCTCGATCAGCTCGGTCTCACGTACCTGCAATATCTCGCGATCCTGGCGCTGGCGCGGCAGGACGGTCAGACGGTGGGCGAACTGGGCGAAAAGCTGTTTCTCGAATCGAACACCCTAACCCCGCTGCTCAAGCGACTCGAAGCGGCGGGCCTGGTCGAGCGGCGCCGTTCCACGCAGGACGAGCGTGTCGTGCGCGTCAGCCTGACGGCGCAGGGGCGGCGAACCGCCGAAGAGGCGCGCTGCGTTCCGGCTGAGCTGCTGGAGTCGACCGGACTATCTGCGGAAGGGCTGGGTGAGCTGAACGAGGCCCTAAAGAAACTGCGCGGTCAACTCCGCCCCGGCTGAAGGGTTTCGGCGGCGGTTGCTTCAATGCTATTGAAAGTCGATAGCAATAAATGTAGGTCGCCGGGCATGGTTCCGCCGTCTTCCTTTTCCGGTTTCCCCGTCGTCCGCGCGAAGCGCGCGCAGGCCGGCGCTGGGCTTCCGGCAAGTCTGGCTTTCCGACGTGAAAACGCAATTGCGTTGCGGGCCGGGGCAGGAAGGCTACTAGGCGGAACCTTCATGGCCCACTTCGGCATCTTCCGGCACCGGGCGCTTGCGCCTGCGAATGCTTCTGCTATGCGCCGCAACCCTGTACAGGGCGGTTCGGCCTTTGCTGGAAATCTGGCCGAAACCCTGGACGAAACCCTTGACGAAACCTTGACTCTGGGGTCTCGCGCCTGTTTGGGCTTTTCATCGGGCCCGCGCGCGGGCTTCGCTACTTTACCACCCGAGGAATGAATTGATGAGCGACGGTCAGGCCGTGATGGCCCCACTTGAACCCACTGCCGCCCTGACGGTCGAGGAAGTTCTCACCGTCCGTCACTGGAACGAGCACCTGTTCAGCTTCACGATGTCGCGTCCGGCCTCGTTCCGCTTCCGCTCGGGCGAATTCGTCATGCTCGGCCTCCAGGGCGAGAAGCGTCCGCTGCTGCGCGCCTACTCGATCGCCAGCCCTTCCTGGGCCGAGGAAATCGAATTCCTCTCGATCAAAGTGCAGGACGGCCCGCTGACCTCGCGCCTTCAGCTGGTGCAGCCGGGCGACCAGATCTATCTCGGCCGCAAGCCCACCGGCACGCTCGTCACCGACGCGCTGCTGCCCGGCAAGCGCCTGTTCATGCTCTCGACCGGCACCGGCCTGGCGCCGTTCATGTCGCTGATCCGCGACCCGGACGTCTATGATCTCTACGACCAAGTGATCGTCGTCCACTGCGTCCGCCGCGTCAGCGACCTTGCCTACCGCGAGGAACTGGAAAGCCAGCTGGCCGAGGATCCGCTGGTTGCCGAGCAGGCGCTGGTGCAGCTGCACTACGTGCCCACCGTCACCCGCGAGCCGTTCCACACCACCGGCCGCATTGGCTCGCTGGTGGAAAGCGGCCGCATGTTCGAAGGCCTGAAGGGCGATGCGCGCTTCAATCCAGAGACCGACCGCGTGATGCTCTGCGGCTCGATGGACATGATCAAGGACTTCTCGCACGATCTCGAATCCTGGGGCTTCACCGAGGGTTCGAACGCCAAGCCGGGCGATTTCGTGATCGAACGCGCCTTCGTAGGCTGAGATTTGGAAATCCGCCGCAGGCGGATTTTGCGGCACCGGCCCACGCCCCCACCCGACCTCCCATCTAGGATACACTGAATGGGAGGTCGGGTG
>NZ_MSQB01000040.1:15616-36119 GCF_002149965.1 Novosphingobium panipatense
TCAAAATGCGCTTTTGCGCATTTTGCGGAAAGCCTGCGTGACACTTTACGGACGGGGGCACCCTACCTATATACCGACCGGTATGAAATGTTCGGCCCCCACAACGACTCGTGGTCGCCCACGTGAGTTCGATCCCGATGAAGCGCTGACCGCAGCGCTTCGCGTGTTCTGGCAACGCGGCTACGAAGGCGCCTCCATGGCGGAGCTGACTGAGGCCATGGGCATTACCAAGCCCAGCCTCTACGCCTGTTTCGGCAATAAGGAAGCGCTCTTCAAGAAGGCGCTCGACCTCTATGAGCGCGACAAGCTGGCTTACGTCGGCAAGGCGCTGGAGGCGCCCACTGCGCGCGGCGTGGCCGAGCGGCTGCTGGAAGGCGCGATCTCGACTCACTGCGGCGGCAGCGACCCGCACGGTTGCCTCGGGGTCATGTCGACCGTGACCTGCACGATGGAGGATCCCTCGATCCGCGATTTCGTGACCGAGCGCCGGATCGCCACCGAAACCTCGCTGATCGAACGCTTCGAGCGCGGCAAGGAAGAGGGCGATCTGCCGAAGACCGTCGATGCCCGCTGCCTGGCGCAATGCCTCACTACCGTGCTTCAGGGCATGTCGGTGAAGGCGCAGGGCGGTTCCTGTGCGCAGGAACTGAAGGGCGTCGTGGATACCTACCTGACGATGTGGCCGGGGCGCTGAGCGCCTCGGGACTGGTCAGAACTCCTCAGCCTCCCGCTATGTCATCCTGAACTTGTTTCAGGATCCATCTCTCGACCTCGACCATCGGCCTGAATGGCGAAATGGATCCTGAACCAAGTTCAGGATGACGTTGAGGTGGAGGGTAGGGCTGCTCAGTTACGAGACGTTTTGTCTCTTAACGCGCTCTCCAGCCCGAAAAATTCCATTCAACCGGCGTTCAGGCCCTTGAAAACGGCACTTCCGAACAACTCTTACCAAGCGGTACAGAAAGTCGCTTGACGAGATACCGCACCGCAATATATACCGCTTGGTACAGAACGAGGTAGCCCGACTCGCCGCTTGAGGGAGTGACAGGGGCCAAGTTCGCACAGAGTCCGGTCAACCGGGCTTCCCTTGGCGCTGCCTGTCCCCCCGCAGGCGGCTCCTGAGAATATGAACCAGTGCAGTCGGCGCTCCCGGAATGCGATTTCGGGCGATGTCCTCCTGCGCCTCAAGACTTTCCGGTGCCCCTTGCACCGGAACACCCCGGCGTGCGCCCTTACCTTCCCCCTCCTGTCCCGAGGGCGTGCGCCGGGTACCTTTCCAGGGAGCACAGAACATGGCCTTCATCGACTTCACCGATGCGGCGCTCCAGGCGCTGCCCGCTATCCGCACCATTCCCGAGGCGCCTCTCGCTGCCGCCGATCCGCTGTCGCATTTCGAGCGCAGGATCGTCGAACTGGCGCGGACCGACAGCCTCGACACGCTTCGGCCGCAGCGCAAGCGCGGCTGGTTCGCTCGCCTGATCTTCGGTCCGCAGCCGCCTTCGCCGATGCTCGCCAACGAGCAGTTGGAAGCGCTGCGCCGCCTGGCCGTGCAGGCCTGGCATCATGGCTACACGCTGCCTGCTTCCGTCATGAAGGAAGCCCGCGTGGCCGGCCATAGCGAGGCCAAGATCGGCGCCGTCATTGACTTTATCGGGCGCTCCCGCGCCCCGTTTCGGAGGCTTGCCGCGTGAATTTCCCCGTATCCCCAGAGACGCTCGCCGCGGCGCAGGCGGAGGCTGAGCTCCCCCGCACCCGGTCCAGAAGAGGGCGTCAGGCCGCCGTCGCCGCGATCGCGCTGATCGCGGTGGCCGGCATCGGCTGGAAGACCTTGCACCATTCCGAGGCCGATGCGGCCCCCATGGCACCCGCCGTCGTCCAGGCCGCCACGCCGCTGATCCGCGACGTGACCGAATGGGACGACTATGTCGGCCGCTTCGCCCCCAGCAAATCGGTAGAGGTTCGCCCGCGCGTATCGGGTGCGATCACGCAGCTGTTCTTCAAGGACGGTGATTTCGTCCGCGAAGGCCAGCCGCTCTTCACCGTCGATCCACGTCCCTATCGCGCGGCGCTTGCCGAGGCGCAGGCGGAAGTGGCCTCGGCCCAGAGCGCGCTCGTCCTTGCGAAATCCGACTATAACCGCGTTGCCGGGCTCACCGGTGACGAGGCCATGGCGGCCAGCGAAGTCGACCAGCTTCGCGCCAAGGTCCGCGCCGCCACTGCCGCGCTGGCAGGCGCCGAGGCCCGCGTGCGCCAGCGCGCGCTCGACGTCGAGTTCGCTACGGTGCGCGCGCCGATCTCGGGCCGCATCTCGGATCGCCGGGTGGACGTGGGCAACCTTGTCTCGGGCGAGAACGGCACCGGGGCTACCCTGCTGACCACCATCAATGCGGTCAGCCCGATCTACTTCACGTTCGACGCCTCGGAAGCGCTGTTCCTCAAGACCCAGCGCGAGAAGGCCGAGCACAAGGATGCGGCCAACGTGCAGGTCCGTCTCCAGGACGAGGCCCAGTACCGCTGGAACGGCAAGCTGGACTTTACCGACAACGGGCTGGACCCGCGCTCGGGCACGATCCGCGTGCGCGCCGTGCTCGACAATGCCGATGGTTTCCTGACGCCGGGCATGTTCGGCAACATGCGTCTGGCAGAGGGCGGCACGGTCAAGGCCATGCTGGTGCCCGACGATGCCGTGCAGTCCGACCAGGCTCGCAAGGTGGTGCTGACAGTGGGCAAGGACGGCGTGGTCGCGGCCAAGCCGGTCGAACTCGGCCCGCTGGTGGACGGCCTTCGCGTCATCCGTTCCGGCCTTGCCTCGTCGGACCGCGTCGTGATTTCCAATTACCAGGCCGCGATTGCCGGGGCCAAGGTCAATACCCGCCGCGGCCAGATCGCGGCGGACCCCAAGGCGGTCAAGGCCGCTACAAGCCCCAGCGCGCCCGTGGCCGCGCAGGCTACACTCGCCAACTGACATTCACCCAACCGGGGGGCGGCGCTCGATCTGAGTGATCGCTCCCCCCAGAGGGGCCTATTCCCATGCGATTTTCCCGGTTCTTCATCGACCGGCCGATCTTCGCAGGCGTCATCGCGGTGCTTATCACCGTGGTGGGTGCGCTTGCGTTCTTCGGCCTGCCGGTCAGCCAATATCCCGACATCGTCCCCCCGACGGTGACGGTGACCGCCCAATATCCCGGCGCTTCCGCCGAAACCGTCGCCGACACCGTGGCCGCTCCCATCGAGCAGGAAATCAACGGCGTCGACGACATGCTCTACATGTCCTCGCAGTCGACCGGCGACGGCAAGGTGACGATCACCGTCACCTTCAAGATCGGCACCGACCTCGATGCCGCGCAGGTTCTCGTGCAGAACCGCGTCGCCATTGCCGAACCGCGCCTTCCCGACGCGGTACGCGCGATGGGTGTGGTGACGCGCAAGACCTCGCCAGAGTTCCTGATGGTCGTGAACCTGCAATCCCCGGACGGCACGTTCAACCGCGACTACCTGTCGAACTATGCCCTCACGCAGGTCAAGGACCGCCTCTCGCGCCTGAACGGCGTGGGCGACGTGCAGCTGTTCGGCTCGCGCGACTACGGCATGCGCATCTGGATCGATCCCACCAAGGCCGCCGCCATGAACCTGACAGCGGGCGAGATCGTCGCCGCGCTAAAGGCCCAGAACGTGCAGGTCTCCTCGGGTGCAATCGGCGCGCCGCCTTATGATCGCGGCAATGCCTATCAGGTCGGCGTCGAGATGCAGGGCCGCCTGACCACGCCCGAGCAGTTCGGCGACATTGTCGTGCGCACCGATGCCGAGGGCCGCCAGGTCCGCGTGCGCGACGTGGCGCGGGTGGAACTGGGCGCGCAGGACTACACCACCAACACTTACCTCTCGGGCAAGCCCACGGTGGTTATCGCCGTGCTCCAGCGCCCGGGTTCGAACGCGCTCGACGCCGCCAAGGCCGTGCGCGCCGAGATGGACGACGTGGCCACGCACTTCCCCAAGGGCCTCGAATACTCCGTCATCTACAACCCCACCGAGTTCATCGGCCAGTCGATCGACGCGGTGTACCACACGCTGTTCGAGGCGGTGATCCTCGTCGTCCTCGTCATCCTCGTCTTCCTCCAGAACTGGCGCGCGGCGGTGATTCCGATCATCGCCATCCCGGTCTCGCTGGTCGGCACCGCGATCGTGCTTGCGGCGGTCGGATACTCGCTCAACAACCTCTCGCTGTTCGGGCTGGTGCTCGCCATCGGCATCGTCGTCGACGACGCGATCGTCGTGGTCGAGAACGTGGAACGCTACATCGAGGAGGGCATGTCTCCGCTGGAGGCCGCTCGCCGCTCGATGGACGAAGTGACGGGCGCCCTGATCGCCATTGTCCTGGTGCTCTGCGCGGTCTTCGTGCCGACGCTGTTCATCACCGGCATGTCGGGCCAGTTCTACAAGCAGTTCGCCGTCACCATCACCACGGCCACGGCCATCTCGCTGCTGCTCTCGCTCACGCTGTCCCCGGCCTTGGCGGCGATGCTGCTCAAGGAAAAGCATGGGCTTCCCGCCGACGCCCCGCGCTGGAAGCGCGCGGTGCAAGGCGCTGCCGACAGGTTCAACCACGGCTTCGAACGCATGAGCGAGGGCTATGCCCGCCTCACGCTGACGCTGGTAAAGCGCCCGGTGAAGATGATGGCCGGTTATGCCGCGCTCATCGCCGCTACCGTGGGCATGTTCTGGGCGACGCCTGCGGGCTTCATCCCGAACCAGGACCAGGGCTACTTCCTGGCCGCCATCTTCCTGCCGCCGGGCTCGTCGCTGAACCGCACGGACGAAGTGACGCAGGAAGTCGCCAAGCGCATCCTGCCGGTGAAGGGCCTGCGCGGCGCGGTGATGTTCGCCGGCTTCCACGGCCCTTCGCAGACCGCCGCGCCTGACGCCGCCGCCATCTACTTCCCTTTCAAGAGCTTCGAGGAGCGGAAAGCTCTCGGCGTGACCTATGAGGGGATCATGGCCCAGGCCCAGGCCGCGATGCAGGGTTACGACAAGGCGCAGGTCCTGCTGATCCCGCCGCCGACCATCAACGGCATCGTCCCTCCGGGCGGCTACCGCATGGTCGTGGAGGACAAGGAAGGACGCGGTCTCGCGGAGCTTCAGAAGGCTGCCGGTGCGCTGATCGCCAAGGCCAACCAGGCCCCCGAACTCAGCCAGGTCTACACCCTGTTCACGATGAACACGCCGCGCGTCTATGCCGATGTCGATCGCCGCAAGGCCGACATGCTGGGCGTCTCCCCCGCCAAGGTCTTCGAGGCGATGCAGGTCTATCTCGGATCGTCCTACATCAACGACTTCAACCTGCTGGGACGCACCTACCGCGTCACCGCGCAGGCCGATGCCGAGCATCGCGGATCGACGGCGGATATCGCCAACCTCCAGACCCGCTCGGATTCGGGCGCGATGGTGCCGGTCGGCTCGGTCGCGACCTTCAAGGACCAGACCGGACCCTACCGCGTGGTGCGCTACAACCTGCACCCGGCAGTGGAAATCGACGGCAGCTACGGCAAGGGCTACTCCTCGGGCCAGTCGCTGGCGACGATGGAGCAGATCGCGGGCGAAACCCTGCCCACCGGCTATGACACCGAGTGGACCGGCATCGCCTACCAGCAGGCCCATGCGGGCAATACCGCCGGAATCGTGTTTGGCATGGCGGTGCTGTTCGTCTTCCTCGTGCTCGCCGCACAGTACGAAAGCCTGACCCTGCCTCTGTCGATCATCCTGATCGTGCCGATGTGCCTCTTCGCGGCCATGCTCGGCGTGAACCTCAGGGGGATGGACAACAACATCCTCACCCAGATCGGTCTCGTCGTGCTGATCGCGCTGGCCGCCAAGAACGCGATCCTCGTGGTCGAGTTCGCCAAGCAGGCGGAAGAGGAACGAGGTTATTCGCCGGTGGAGGCAGCCGTCTATGCGGCCCGCACCCGCCTGCGTCCGATCCTGATGACCTCCTTCGCCTTCATCCTCGGCGCGGTGCCGCTGGTGATCGCGACCGGAGCAGGGGCCGAGCTTCGTCAGGCCCTGGGCACTGCGGTGTTCTTCGGCATGACCGGCGTTACCGGCTTCGGCCTGCTGTTCACGCCCACCTTCTATGTCGTCTGCCGCAAGCTGGCAGTGGCCTTGCGGCGCAAGCCGGCCGAGCCGCACCACGAGAGCCATGCGGTAATCCCGGCGGAATGAAAGGACGGAATATGTCCATGAATATCAGAATATTGGCCGTGGGACTTCTCGCCACGACCAGCCTCTCGGCCTGCGCCGTCGGACCCGACTATGTCGCGCCGACGCCGCCGGGGATGGTAGGGGCGTCGGGGGCCGGGGCGCCCTTCGCGGGCGTCCAGTCCGGCGAAGTGACTAGTGCCTGGCCCGACGACAACTGGTGGCGGCTCTACAAGGACCCGGTGCTAGACGGCCTCGTGGCCGATGCGCTGGCCGCCAATACCGACGTGCGGGTGGCGGTCGCCCGGATAGAGAAGGCCCGTGCCGGCCTGCGCGGTTCGCGTTCGGATCGTCTGCCGCAGACCCAGATCAGCGCCACCGGCACTTACGGCCGCGTTTCCGAGGCGCAGGTGCTTCCCGGTTTCGACCGGGAAGGCCGCCGCACCGACGGCGAACTGGCGGTGAACTACGAGCTGGATCTGTTCGGCCGCGTTTCGCGCGGGATCGAGGCCTCGCGCGCCGATCTCGCGGCGGCGCAGCAGGATGCCGACGCCGTGCGCGTGACGGTCGTGGCCGACACCGTGCGGGCCTATGTCGATGCTACCAGCGCGGCGGACCAGATCGGTGTGGCCCAGCGCACGGTCGACCTGCTCGACCGTTCGACCCGCATCACCAATGCCCGTTTCGAGCGGGGGCTGAACCAGAAGCTCGACGTGATCCGCGTGACCCAGCTTCGCGAGCAGCAGGCGGCCATGATTCCAAGCCTTCAGGCCGCGCGCGACGCGGCGCTGTTCCGCCTGGCAACCCTGACCGGGCGCACGCCGCAGGATCTGCCCGAGGCGGCGCGCAGCCGCACGACCACGCCGGATGTGGGACAGCCGATCCCGGTCGGCGACGGCGCTACCTTGCTGGCGCGGCGACCGGACGTGAAGGCGGCGGAGCGCCGTCTCGCCGCCGACACCGCCCGCGTCGGCGTGGCGACGGCCGATCTCTATCCGAAGATCACGCTCGGCGGCTCGGTGGGCTCGACGGCGGTGGGTGCGACCGACATTTTCGGCGGCGGCCCGCTGCGCTGGCTGATCGGTCCGTTGATCTCCTGGGCTTTCCCCAACCAGGAAGCGATTCGCGCGCGGATCGGCGGCGCCCGCGCGGATGCCAAGGCCGACCTGGCGGCGTTCGACGGCACTGTCCTTCGGGCGCTGGAGGAAACGGAAACGGCGCTTTCGGCCTACCGCAATGCCCTCCTGCGCAAGGAGCGGCTAGGCTCGGCGCGCGATGCGGCGGAACGGGCGGCCAATGTCAGCCTGGCGCGTGAGAGCAGGGGGCAGATCGACGCTCTCGACGTGCTCGACGCCCAGCGCACGCTGGCCCAGTCCGAAGCCGACTATGCGGCAGCCACCCGCGCCGTGGCCTTCGCGCAAGTGGACCTGTTCCGGGCACTCGGTGGGACCTGGCAGCAGACCTGAAGGGCCTCTCCGAAACAGGAAAAGGGGTGGCAAGGGTCGAACCTTGCCACCCCTTTTTTGTGCAGCGCTGGCTCAGCGAGAGCCGAAAGCGTAGCGCACGTTGATGCCGAATTCGCGCGGGGCGGTTACGGTCACGCCGGTATAAGTGCTGGTGTAGGTCGCGGCCGTGGTGGCAGTGGCGCTGATCGGCCGCTGGTAGCTGGTGAACAGCGGGGTAGTGCGCGTCAGCGTCTTCGTGGTGTCGAAGATATTCTTGGCGTAGAGCCCGATTTCCCAGGCGCCGTCATCCGCGCGCAGGCCTGCGAAGAGGTTGACCAGCGCATAATCGCTCACGTCGTCCCAGGCATTGCCGGGGTCGCCCTGCGACTTGCCGGTATATGTCATCAGGCCGCGCAGGTAGGCGTCGGTCCCGCCGAAGGCCGGGAAGGCGTATTCGCTCTGAACCGTGGCCGAGAAGGGCGCCATGAACGAGGCGCGCTGCGAGACATTGCATGCCGCGATGTTGTCCGCACCGACGGCTGCCTGGAGTTCGGCAAGCGAGGGAGCGGTCGTGGTCGCGTCCGGCACACCGTCGCCGTTGAGGTCGTTGCAGGGCACGGTGCCGCCCTTGATCTTGCCCAGCGAATAGCTGGCAGAGGCATTGAGGTTCCATCCGGGCATGATGTCGAACGAGACATCGCCCTCCACGCCGTTGACTTCGACCGGAACGGCACCGGCGAAGTTGAAGTTGTTGACCTGCTGCGCGATGCCCGTGACGGCGCCGCTCCCGTCGCGAATGGCAACGGTGTTCACGTAGAACACACCAGAACCCGGGACGCGGTAGGGGTAGTTCTTGAACTTCTGGTGGTAGCCGGTGAGGTTGAAGCGCATCCGGCCGTCCAGCAGGGTGGACTTGAGACCGATTTCATAAGACTTCGAGGTTTCCGCCGGCAGTTGCAGGAACGATCTTTCGAGAGCCGACGGCGCGATGTTGAAGTCGCCCACAACGTTGATGCCGGGACGCCAGGAACTGCCGGTCGCGGCGTAGATCATCAGGTCCGGCGTGAAGTTGTGCTTGATGGATCCGCTGTAGATCCACTCCTTGGCCTTCTGGGCATTGTTGGCGACGGTGACCGGGCCGACGATCAGCTGGCTTTCGTCCTGATAGTCGATGTGGCGCACACCGCCCGAGATTTCGGTGGCATCGCCGATGTGGACGGTGAGGTTGCCGAAGATCGACTGTTCGTGGGTCTTGCCCTGGCTCGTGATCGGGGTCTGGACCACGCGGGCGAGCAGCCCGCTCGTGGCGCTCAGCGGCACGCCGATCATCGTCGGATTGGTCAGGTCGGTATGGGGCTTGTTCCGGCTGTCGAAGAAGCCGACGACATAGTCGACCATGTCGAACAGGCGTTCCTCGTTCTGCAACCGGATTTCATGCGATTTCGAGGTCGAGCGGGTGTCGGTGATCTGGTTGACGTCACCGGGGAAGAAGTTGCCCTTGTCGAAGTTCTCGGTCGAATGGATCTTCTGGGTATAGTACTGCCCCTGATAGATCAGACGCTGGCCCCATCCGCTGGCTTCCGCCCGCCAGTTGTAGACATCGAAGACCTGCTTGATCAGGCGCGGGCTCTCGTAGTTGGACAGGCGATCCTTCGACGAGATGGTAACCGGGCTCGGCAAGGCATCGGGGTTCACTTCCGAGAACGATGCGATCTGGTCATAGCTGCGCTGGTCGCGGTCCAGGCGCTGGTACATGCCTTCGAAGCGCAGCCAGTCCGTGGGCGTGACGAGCGCGGAAATGCGGCCGCTGCGGGTGCGCGCCCAGGGATCGCGATTGGTATAGATCGAGCGGACGCGGTCCACCTCGTTCTCGTCCCAGACACCGGCCGCGCGGATCGCGGCGATGCCCTCGATCACGGGGATGTTCAGCGCGCCCTTGATGTTCTGCGTGCCGATGTCGTTGGCGGTCATGTCCACCATGCCGCCCAGCGAGTAGAGATCGGGCTTCTTCGTGGTGACGGTGATGGAGCCCGACGGCGAGGCGCGTCCGCGCAGGGTGCCCTGAGGCCCGCGCTGCACTTCGATCTGGCCGATGTCGTACATCTGCTGGAGCACGATACCCGCGGTGATCGGGGCGTCGTTCATGTAGAATTCGACGGTGGGATTGTTGCCGCTGGCGTTCACGTCGAAGTTGACGCCGCGCATCTTGGCATTGCCGCCGATGCCGTTGGCATTGGTGTCGAGCTGGAGACCGGGCGCAAGGGTGGACACTTCCCTGAAGTCGCGAAGGTTGAGCTTCCCGATTTCGTCGGCGGTGACGGTGTCGATGACGGCGGGAACGTCCTGCACGTCTTCATCGCGGCGGCGTGCCTGGACGATGATGACGTTGGCTTCGTTTGCCGATACCGCGTCAGGCTGTTCCTGAGCCAGGGCAGGGGAGGCCGCCCCCAGGCCGCAGATACCCGACAGGCCCGCCGAACACAGCATAAGCTGCTTGAACGCACGCATGAACTCTCCCTCCGATTTCTTTGCTCTTGTCCTGAGAGGGGTGCTTGCGGAGAGCCTTGGTTGTCAAATGAAATGGCTTCATTTTCGGCAAACTACGGCATGGCGTTATTTGAACACTCGCCCAAATTTCGACCAAGGCTCTGTAATAGGCCGATTCGGCGCCCATTCCGATATTTCGGGCCCAAACAAAAAAGGGGGCGCCTAGCGCCCCCTTTCCCGAATTCGAAACGGTCCGCCCGATCGGGCGAGGCCGATCAGATGCGGCCAGTCGTCAGTTCTTGCTGGCGAGGCCCTTGTTCAGCCAGAGCGCCAGAAGCGTGGCGATGGCGCCGGAGAGCAGGTAGCCGCCCGAGGCGATCAGGCCGCCGTTGGTGGCCAGCAGCAGCGCCGCCAGCGGGGCGAACGCGGCGCCGATCAGCCAGGAAAGGTCGCTGGTGAGGGCGGAGCCGGTGTAGCGGTGCTCGCTGGCGAAGCCCGAGGCGACGACGCCCGAGGACTGGCCGAAAGCAAGGCCGAGCAGCACGAAGCCGATGATCATGAACGCGATCTCGCCCACCGGACCGGCGTCGAGAAGCTGCGGTGCGAAGCCCGAGAACACGGCGATGGCGACGGCGCAGGTGCCCAGCAGGTTACGGCGACCGAACTTGTCGGCGATGCGGCCCGAGGCGATCACGGCGACGACGCCGAAGGCGGCGGCCAGGGCTTCGATCAGCAGGAAGCCGATCGGCGAATCGGGGGTGAAGAGGAACACCCACGACAGCGGGAACACGGTGACCATGTGGAACAGCGCGAAGCTGGCGAGCGGGGCGAAGGCGCCCAGGACGATGGTCTTCCACTCGGTGCGCAGGGTCGAGCTGACGCTCACCGGCTGAAGGTCGCGGCTGGCGAACAGGTTCTCGAACTCTTCGGTGACGACGATGCGCAGGCGCGCGAAGAGCGCGACGACGTTGATCGCGAAAGCCACGAAGAAGGGATAGCGCCAGCCCCAGTCAAGGAAGTCCTCGGCAGGCAGGGCGGCGATCATGAAGGCGAACAGGGTCGAGGCCACGATCAGGCCGAACGGCGCGCCGAGCTGCGGGATCATCGCATACCAGCCGCGCTTATGCTCGGGCGCGTTGAGCGCGAGCAGCGAGGCCAGGCCGTCCCAGGTGCCGCCGAGGGCGAAGCCCTGGCCAAGGCGGAACAGGCAGAGCAGGGTGATCGCAGTGCTGCCCGCGGTCGCATAGGACGGCAGGAAGGCGATCGCCGCGGTCGAGCCGCCGAGCATGAACAGGGCGATCGTCAGCTTGGTGCCGCGACCATAGGCGCGGTCGAGCACCATGAAGACGAGGCTGCCGATCGGGCGGGCGACGAAGGCCAGCGCGAAGACCGCGAAAGAGTAGATCGTGCCGGTCAGCGCGTCCACGAAGGGGAAGAACAGCTTCGGGAACACCAGCACCGAGGCGATGGCATATACGAAGAAGTCGAAGAACTCCGAGGTTCGGCCGATGATCACGCCGATGGCGATCTCACCGGGCGAGGGCTGGTGATGCTCCTTGAACGTCGGCAGTCCCAGGGCTTCGCGGGACTGGCCCAAGGCTTCGCCGGATTGGGGGATGCTGGTCATTTCGATTCTGCGGCCTTCGTTTCGGGTCCGCGTGCGGACGGCACAATAACGGCCTGCCGTGCGCGGACGAATCAAGGCGGGCGCGCGAAACGCCCGGCTACATAAGGGGGGCGTATCGTCATTGTCCGGCTTCAAGGGGATTGGACAAAATGTCCTATGTTCGCACTCGCGGCATGAGCCTAGGCGCTCCACCCATGCGCCCACCCGAGTCCCGTCCGAAGCCGCGGCATTTGACCGCGCTCGCCAGAGCCCTTGCCGCCTTGTCCATGACGGGCGCGCTTTCTGCCTGTAATACCGTCGTGCTGAATCCGGCCGGCGATGTGGCGCGTCAGCAGGGTGACCTCGTCGTCATCTCCACGCTGCTGATGCTCCTCATCATCGTTCCGGTCATGGCCGCCACGGTCATCTTCGCGTGGCGTTACCGCGCGTCGAACAAGGAGGCCACTTACGAGCCCGACTGGGATCACTCGACCCAGCTCGAACTCCTGATCTGGACGGCGCCGCTGCTGATCATCATCTGCCTCGGCGCGCTGACCTGGGTTACGACCCACCTTCTGGATCCCTACCGCACCATCGGCCGCATCGACGCCAATACCCCGGTCGCCGCCAACGCCAAGCCGCTGGAAGTCGAAGTCGTCGCGCTCGACTGGAAGTGGCTGTTCATCTATCCCGAGCAGGGCGTGGCCACCGTCAACGAGCTGGTCGTGCCCACTGGCCGTCCGCTTCAGTTCAAGATCACCTCGTCGAGCGTGATGAACTCGTTCTACGTGCCCGCCATGGCCGGCCAGATCTACGCGATGCCGGGCATGGAAACCCGCCTGCACGCCGTGGTCAACAAGCCGATCGAAACCGTCGGCTTCTCGGCCAACTATTCGGGCGCGGGCTTCTCCAACATGCGCTTCGCCACCCATGCCGTCACCGAGGCAGACTTCGCCAAGTGGGCAGCAGGCGTGAAGGCAAACAAGACCGGCCCCGCGCTCGACCGCGCCACCTACCTCGAGCTCGAAAAGCCGAGCGAGAAGGTTCCGGTCATCCGCTTCGCCACGGTCGCGCCCGATCTCTATGACGCGATCGTCGACATGTGCGTCGAGCCCGGCAAGATGTGCATGAGCGAGATGATGGCGCTCGACGCGCGCGGCGGCCTCGGCAAGGCCGGTATCCGCAATGTCGAGATGCTGGCTTACGACAAGCACGGCCGCGAGGCCGTCGCCAAGGCCAATGCCACTCCGAACGCCGCCGTCCAGCGCGAGCTGGCCTGGGTCCGCGCGCTCTGCCGCCAGATGCCGGGCTCCGCGCCCGACAACACGGTCAAGGCGCCCGCGAACCTGCGTTCGCTGACCGGCGCGGGCATGGCGGCGCCGCAGTCGCTGCCGCTCTTCGGCAAGGACGAGCAGGCGCTCGCCCAGCCGAAGGCGGAATCGCCTGTCGCCGTCAACGACGCCGCGCACTCCTCTCAGATTTCCCGGAACTGATAGAACAATGGAAGTTGTAGACCATTCGCACTGGAGCCCGATACTGGGCCGCCTGTGGTGGGACGCCATGCCACAGGAACCGATCGTGCTTGCCACGTTCGTCGTCGTCGCCCTCGGCGGCGCGGCGCTCGTGGCCGGGCTGACCTATTTCAAGCTCTGGGGTTATCTCTGGAAGGAGTGGTTCACCAGCGTGGACCACAAGAAGATCGGGATCATGTACATGATCCTGGGTCTCGTCATGTTCCTGCGCGGCTTTGCCGACGCGGTGATGATGCGTATCCAGCAGTCGATCGCCTTCAACGGCAACGAGGGCTACCTCAATGCCCACCACTACGACCAGATCTTCACCGCCCACGGCGTGATCATGATCTTCTTCGTGGCGATGCCTTTCGTCACGGGTCTCATGAACTACATCGTGCCGCTGCAGATCGGCGCACGCGACGTTTCCTTCCCGTTCCTGAACAACTTCAGCTTCTGGATGACGACGGCGGGCGCGGTGCTGGTCATGGCCTCGCTGTTCATCGGTGAATTCGCGCAGACCGGCTGGCTGGCCTATCCGCCGCTGTCCAACCTGGCGTACAGCCCGTGGGTCGGCGTCGACTACTATATATGGGCCTTGCAGATCGCGGGTGTCGGTACACTGCTTTCAGGCGTCAACCTGATCGCGACCATCGTCAAGATGCGCGCGCCGGGCATGACCATGATGCGCATGCCGATCTTCACCTGGACCGCGCTTTGCACCAACATCCTGATCGTCGCGGCCTTCCCGGTCCTGACGGCGGTGATGACGATGCTCACGGTCGACCGCTACCTCGGCTTCAACTTCTTCACGAACGACTTCGGCGGCTCGCCGATGATGTACGTCAACCTGATCTGGATCTGGGGTCACCCCGAGGTCTACATCCTCATCCTGCCGCTCTTCGGCGTCTTCTCGGAAGTCACCTCGACCTTCAGCGGCAAGCGCCTGTTCGGCTACTCGTCGATGGTCTACGCGACGCTGGTCATCACCATCCTCTCGTACCTCGTCTGGCTGCACCACTTCTTCACCATGGGTTCGGGCGCGAGCGTCAACTCGTTCTTCGGCATCACCACGATGGTGATCTCGATCCCGACCGGCGCGAAGCTCTTCAACTGGCTGTTCACGATGTACCGTGGCCGCATCCGGTTCGAACTGCCCATGATGTGGACGGTGGCCTTCATGCTGACCTTCACCATCGGCGGCATGACCGGCGTGCTCCTTGCGGTGCCGCCTGCCGACTTCGTGCTGCATAACTCGCTGTTCCTGATCGCCCACTTCCACAACGTCATCATCGGCGGCGTGCTGTTCGGCATCTTCGCGGCGATCAACTTCTGGTGGCCGAAGGCGTTCGGCTTCAAGCTGAACGAGTTCTGGGGCAAGGTCAGCTTCTGGCTCTGGGTCCCCGGCTTCTGGTTCGCCTTCATGCCGCTCTACATCCTCGGCCTGATGGGCGTGACCCGCCGCATGCGTACCTTCGACGATCCGTCGCTGCAGATCTTCTTCATCATCGCCGCCTTCGGCGCGCTGATGATCGCAGGCGGCATCGGCGCCATGCTCGTCCAGTTCGCCGTGTCGATCTGGAAGCGCGAGGAACTGAAGGACGAAACCGGCGATCCGTGGAACGGCCGTACCCTGGAATGGTCGACCTCGTCGCCGCCGCCCGAGTACAACTTCGCCTTCACGCCGATCGTCCACGACATCGATGCCTGGGAAGACATGAAGCGCTGCGGCGTGGAGCGTCCGACCGCCGGCTTCCGTCCGATCCACATGCCCAAGGGCACGGGTTCGGGTCTGATCCTGGCCGGCCTGTCCACGGTCCTCGGCTTCGCGATGATCTGGTACATCTGGTGGCTTGCGGCCGTGTCGTTCCTCGGCGTGATCGGCTTCGCGATCTTCCACACCTTCAACTACAAGCGCGACTACCACATCCCGGTCGAGACGGTCGAACAGACCGAGGCCGAGCGTACGCGCCAGCTTGCAGCCGCAGGAGCCTGATCGATGACTGCAACTGCAATGAAGTCCGAACTGACCCAGCCCCAGCTCCAGGCCGCGTTCTACGACCTGGACGAGCATGATCATCCCGAAGGCGGCAGCACCATGCTGGGCTTCTGGATGTACCTGATGAGCGACTGCCTCATCTTCGCGATGCTCTTTGCAGCCTATGGCGTTCTCGGCGGCAGCTTTGCCGCCGGGCCGGGGCCGAAGGACCTCTTCGACCTCAAGCTGATCGCGCTGAACACGGCCATGCTGCTGTTCTCGTCGATCACTTACGGCTTCGCGATGCTGGCGATGGAGAAGGACAACCGCGGCGCCACACAGCTCTGGCTGCTGGTCACTGCCGTGTTTGGCGCTGCCTTCCTCTTCATCGAGCTCTACGAGTTCAGCCACCTGATCCACGAAGGCGCGACGCCGATGCGTTCGGGCTTCCTCACCGCGTTCTTCTCGCTGGTGGGCACGCACGGCCTGCACGTCACGTTCGGCCTGATCTGGCTGTTCACGCTGGTCGTCCAGATCGGCAAGAAGGGTCTGATCCCGGCCAACAAGCGCCGCCTGATGTGCCTTTCGCTGTTCTGGCACTTCCTCGACGTCATCTGGATCGGCGTCTTCACCTTTGTCTATCTCATGGGAATGCTGTGATGAGCGAGCACGTCCACCCCAACCATCACGGTGACGATCACGGCAGCCACGGATCGCTGCGCGACTATGTGATCGGCTTCATCCTTTCGGTCGTTCTCACCGCCATTCCGTTCTGGCTGGTGATGACCGGCGCGATCGCCGACAAGTCGACGACCGCTCTGGTGATCATGGCCTTCGCGGCGGTGCAGATTGTGGTTCACATGATCTACTTCCTGCACATGAACACGAAGTCGGAGAACGGCTGGACGGTGATGGCGCTGATCTTCACGATCGTCATTCTCGTGATCACGCTTTCCGGCTCGCTTTGGGTGATGTACCACCTGAACCACAACATGATGCCGATGACGAGCCACGAGATGGGCCAGCTGCCCTGATCGAGGCTTGGGAAAAGAGACGAAACTGACCGAAGCAATGCGGACAGAAACGGATCGAACGGAAGCGCGGCGGCCCTGGGGGCTCGCCGCGTTTCTGCTGGTGGCACTCTGCGCTTTCGTGGCGTTGGGCGTCTGGCAGGTGCAGCGGATGCACTGGAAACATGCGCTGATCGCCCGCGTGGAGGCGCGCGTCCACGCCGCGCCCGTCGCGCTGCCGGATGACGCAAAGCTGACCGGAGAAGGCGCGCGCGATCTCGATTACCTGCGGGTAGGGATCGCCGGGACTTACGAGGGCAGGGCCACCGCGCTCGTCCGTGCGGCCACCGAACTCGGCACCGGCTACTGGACGATGACGCCGATCAGGACCGCCGAAGGCCGGCAGGTCTGGATCAACCGCGGCTTCGTTCCTGCCGGCACCACGCGCGAGCAGGCGGCGGCCACGACGCCTGCGGGCGAGGTGGACGTGACCGGGCTGCTTCGCCCCACCGAGCCCGGCGGCAGCATTCTCCAGTCCAACCAGCCCGGCGCCGACCGCTGGTACTCGCGCGACGTCAGAGCCCTGGCCACGGTGCGCGGCATCGGGCCGGTCGCTCCGGCCTTCGTCGATGCGCAGGTCGAAAAGGCCGCGGCCGTTCAGGGCCTGCGCCCGGTTCCCGGTCTCACGCAGATCCACTTCCCCGACAGTCACTTGAGCTATGCGCTGACCTGGTTCGCGATGGCGGCGATGTCGGCCATGGCGCTGATATTCGTGTGGCGGCGCGGACAATGGACCGCCTGATAGAACTTTTCGCGCCCGGCTTCGCGACCCATGCGCCGGGCGCATTGCCGGGCGGTTCGGCGAGCCGGGCCAATGTGATCCTGCTCACGCAGCTGCGCTGGACGGCGGTTTTCGGGCAGCTGGCCACTATCGTCATCGTCTCGCAGGGGCTTGGCGTGAAGCTGGAATTGGCGCCGCTGCTGCTGGCGCCGCTGCTGCTGATCGTGGTCAATCTCGCTTCCGCCAGCGTCGTGCTGCGGCGGCGCGACTTCACCCAGGGCGAGCTGTTCTCGGCCCTGATGGTGGACGTGATCGCGCTGTGCTGGCAGCTCTACCACAGCGGCGGCGCGACCAATCCCTTCACTTTCCTGTTCCTGCTCCAGATCGTGATCGCGGCGGTGATCCTCGATCTGCGCTGGAGTTCGCTGGTGGCGATCAACGCCTGCCTCTGCATGTTGCTGCTGACCTACTTCTACGTGCCCTTGCAACTGCCCGCGCGCTACGCCCAGCACCCTTTCGAACTCTATATCTACGGCAGCCTGTTCTGCTTCGTGCTGGCGGCGGTCCTGCTGATCGTCTTCGTCGCCCGGCTCGACTTCACCCGGCGCGAAAGCGACGCCAAGCTCGCGGCGCTGCGCCAGCAGGCGGTGGAGGAAGACCACATCATCCGCATGGGCCTGCTCGCCTCGGGCGCGGCCCATGAATTGGGCACGCCGCTGTCCTCGATCTCGGTGATCCTGGGAGACTGGGCGCGCCAGCCCGGCATTGCCGACGATCCCGACATGGCCGCCGACCTTGCCGACGTGCGGCGCGAACTGGCGCGCTGTAAGAACATCGTCAGCGGCATCCTGATGTCGGCAGGCGAAATTCGCGGCATCGATCCCGCCGTAACCACATTGCGCGGCTTCCTGGGCGAGATCCTGGAGGAATGGCGCGCCCGCATGCCGGGCGAACTGCGCTTCATCGATCGCATCGCGGAAGACCGCTCGATCGTTTCCGACCCGGGCCTCCGCCAGGTTATCGGCAATGTGATCGACAATGCCGTGGAAGTTTCCCCCAGCCTCGTCGTGATCGAGGCCTGGGTGGAACACGGGCGTCTCGTCCTGACGGTCAGCGATCGCGGACCCGGCTTCGCGCCGGACATGCTGCCGCGCGTCGGCCAGCCTTATGCCTCGACCAAAGGCCGCGACGGGGGCGGCCTGGGCCTGTTCCTTGTGGTCAACGTGATCCGCAAGCTCGGCGGCAAAGTGGCGGTCGACAACCTGCCCGATGGCGGCGCAAGGGTGCAACTTGCGATTCCCCTTGCTACACTGGCCTATGAGCCCCGAAAGGGCGAAGATACAGGCGGGGGCCCTTCAGGCGGGACAGTATGACAGAAGCAGCAGTGATCGATCCCGACGGCGCCAGCCTGCTGATCGTCGAGGATGACCCGACTTTCGCCCGCACCTTGCGCCGCTCGTTCGAACGGCGCGGTTACCGGGTCAGCTCGGCGGGCAGCCCCGAAGAGGCCGAATCCCTGAGCGAGGGCGAAGCCTTCGAATATGCCGTGGTCGATCTGAAGCTCGGTGCCTCGTCGGGTCTTGCCGTTGTGCAGTCGCTCCACGCCCGTTCGCCGGAAACGCGCATCGTCGTGCTCACCGGCTATGCCTCGATCGCGACGGCGGTGGAAGCGATCAAGCTGGGCGCCTCGCACTACCTTGCCAAGCCCTCCAACACCGACGACATCGAGGCCGCCTTCACCAGCGGCGAGGGCGACGCCAGCGTTCCGGTCGACGGGCGCAAGAGTTCGATCAAGACCTTGGAATGGGAATATATCCACCGCACCCTGGTCGAGTGCGAATTCAACATTTCCGAAGCGGCGCGCCGTCTGGGCCTCCACCGCCGCACGCTGGCGCGCAAGCTGGAGAAGCGCCAGATTTAGCCGACTGGCTTTGTGGATCTCGCTAAAGGTTGCGTCCTATCAAACGTCATCCTGAACTTGTTTAGCTTCGCTGGCCTACGGCTCAGGATCCATCTCTCGGCCTAGACCGTCGGCCTGAACGGCAAAATGGATCCTGAGCCGTAGGCCAGCGAAGCTAAACAAGTTCAGGATGACGAAGCGTCTGGACGATCAGTTAGCTGTAAAAAGAGGGCGGGGGAGAGGAACATCGAGATGACGGACAACTCCTCCCCGACCCTCGCGCGCATGCCGGCGATCGATCCGCGCGCGCTGATAACATTCCGTGTCGTGTGCGAAACCGGCTCGATCAGCGCGGCGGCGCGGATGCTGAACCTGTCGCAGCCTTCGGTCTCCAACACCATCGCGCTGCTGGAGCGACGCCTCGGCGTCGCGCTGTTCGAGCGGCGGCGGGGCGGGATCGTCCTTACCCGCGAGGGCGAAGTGCTGCGCCGTCCGGCCGAGGCCATGGCCCGCCTGCTTTCGGACGCGGTGAGCGATGTGGAACATGCCCGCCACCACATCGCCGGGCCGCTGCGGATTGGCGGCACGCCCGGCGCTCTGCTCACCCTGCTGCCCGGCGCGATCATGCGGGTCGAGGCGGCGGTCGGAGACTTCGCCTTGAGCGCGGTCGAGAAACCCGACGAACAACTGCTCGACATGCTGCGCAAGGGCGAGATCGAACTGGCCTTCGTCACCACCCGCATCCAGAACGTGCCCACCGACATGGTGGAAGTGACTTGCGCGCGCGATCCTTTCGCGCTGATCGTCGGCCCGCGCCATGCCGATCTTGGGGATCGCGTTTCCCTGCGTGAAGTCGAGCACTACCCCTGGGTCCTGCCCGAGGCGCGCGGGGCCTTCCGCCGCCAGGTGGACGCGCTGTTCATCGCCGCCGGTGTCTCGGTGCCGCGCACGACGATCCGCAGCGATTCGCTGCTCACCACCCGCGCCATCGTGCGCGAAACCGACCGCGTCACCGTTCTGCCGCGCACCGTCGCGCTTGACGGCGCTTCGGACGGCTCGATCCGGGCCATCGCCATTGAGGAGGCTGTCTTCGAACGCAGCGTCGGCGTGCTGCGGCTTGCGGAACGGCGGCTCTCCCCGCTGGCAGAGGCGATGCTCCAGGCTTTGCCGGAGGTTCCATAGTTTATGGCTATGGCAAATAGAAAACTCATTATTTTACTTGAGGGCTGTTAAGGCGTTAAATTCCTCTCGACCGAATGATAAAAGACGGGAGAGAGCGATGCGGACCCTGATCCGCGATGTATCCATCTTCGACGGCAGCGGCAGCGCTCTCCAGACCGGCTCGGTGCTGGTGGATGGCGAGCGGATCGCCCGCGTGGCCTACGGCGCCGATGCGCTGGCGGGTGAAACCGCCGACGTGACCATCGACGGGCGCGGCAAGACGCTGATGCCGGGGCTGGTCGACGCGCACACGCACCTCACCTGGGGCTCTTCGGTCGAGAAGATCTACCACCAGTTCATCCTCCCGCCTGACGAGCTGAAGGTCGCGGCGTGGCGCAATGCGCGCGTGCTGCTCGATCACGGCTTCACCTC
>NZ_MSQB01000041.1 GCF_002149965.1 Novosphingobium panipatense
GCTGCGCTCCTAAGCTCGCTCATACGAGCGCTCTTAAGATCGGTCGTTCACTCACCGGACAAGGCGGGCCTCACCGGATGGGTACGGGCCAGACTGCGCATCTCGGCGACTGAATTTGCGAAGATTGCACCGCTCGATGGTGGGGACTGGTCAGAGATAGGCTATCGGCGATGAGCCGATAGCCGACCTGCAGGGCCAGGCAAATTGTTCTGGCAGGTGGGCGCTCAACAGATCCTGATCTGCTCTACCTTGGCGAATTTTCCTGCCTTTTGCCGGGATGCAATGGCCAATGAGGCTGGAATTATGCGGCGCTTTAGTCGCCGCCGTCAATCATCGATTGCACTTGGCAAGCAAACTTATCCATCGCGAAAGGCTTGGTCACCATCGCCACGCCCCTTTCGAGAAATCCTGTCGGCAGCGCCGCATTCTCGGCGTAACCGGTCATGAAAAGAACTTTGAGGTCGGGTCTGTGAGCCCTCGCGGCGTCGGCTATCTGGCGACCGTTGAGGCCTGGCAATCCGATATCCGTTACGAGCAGATCCACCCTTTCATCCGACTGAAGGATTCTAAGTCCCTCAGGACCGTCAGTAGCTTCAAGAGCGGTGTATCCAAGTTCTGCAAGGACTTCTCTGATCAGGCCGCGCACCACTGGATCGTCCTCGACGACAAGCACCACTTCGCCTGAGGCCGCTGCTGCATCCGGCTCCTGCGAAGCGACCCGGGGTCGCACCGCACCTTCGTTCATGCAGCGTGGGAGGAAGATGCTGATGCTGGAGCCCCGGCCGGGTTCGGAATGTATCTCGACCCGCCCTTCGGATTGCCGAGCGAACCCGTAGATCATCGAAAGGCCGAGACCTGTCCCCTGTCCCAGGGGTTTGGTCGTGAAGAACGGCTCGAACGCACGCTCGATCGTCGCCTTGTCCATTCCGACGCCGCTATCTTCGACATTGATGCAGACATAGTCGCCCGGGGCAAGTTCGCGCCGGCCCTCTGCCTCGGCGCCATCGAGACGACAATTGCGGGTTCGAATCGTAACGCTGCCCCCCTCAGGCATCGCATCGCGCGCGTTAATCACGAGGTTGAGTATCGCGCTTTCAAGCTGATTGGGATCGCAGCGCGTGCCCCACAGATCGCATTCAAAATCCACGGCGACTTTGATGTTTTCGCCCAGCGTGCGGCCGAGCAAATCTTCCATCGCGCGGATCAGCGGATTGACCGAGACGGGACGCGGATCGAGCGGCTGACGGCGAGAGAAAGCCAACAGACGATGGGTCAGTGCTGCCGCCCGGTCCGCCGAAGCCTTCGCGCCTTCGAGCCAGCGCGAAATGTCCAATGTGCGCCCCTCCTCCAGCCTCTTCTGCATTATCTCGAGGGATCCGTTTATGCCCTGCAGGAGGTTGTTGAAGTCGTGGGCAATGCCGCCTGTCAGTTGCCCTACCGCTTCCATCTTCTGCGATTGCCGCAAAGCGTCCTCGGCGGTAGCCAGAGCCTCATCGGCGATCTTCTGTTCGGTTACGTCGCGCCCGTAGGCATAGACCAGCCCGTCCTCCATCGCGGTATGCCAGGAAACCCAGCGTGATCCTCCGTCGATGGTGCGGAACCTGTTCTCGAAACCGACCAGATCTCCCTCGCTCAGCGCGGTTGCTAGTGCTTCGTTACTCGGCGCCAAGTCATCCGCCACGATGAAATCCGCAAAGGGTTTCCCGACAACATCCAACGCATCAAAACCGAATATGCGGGTCCAGGATGGGCTTACTGCGCGGAAGACTCCTTCGGCATCGACAACCACGACCAGATCGCGGCTGTGAAGCCAAATCCGATCAGCCCGCCGCCGCTCGGCATCGAGCGCCGCAATATTTGCGAGCGCTCCGCTCACCTGACCCGCGATGAGACGGGCGAAGTCCGCCAACCCTGCCTCGTCGCGGCGATAGGGGCTTAGCGCAAGAACCAGTGATCCGAAGGCCGGCTGATCGCCGGGGCCGGGGATCGCAACGACTAGCGCTTCGCGCGGGGCAATCTCCCAGGCGCCGCTCGGCCAGTTAACCTCTTCTCGCAGGGTTACGCGGCGAGACTGACCGGCCGGCAAGGCGGTCTGGCCGGCATGCCAGTCGTGCCCCGCTATATCTACAGCGTCCGGCGTACAGGCTGCAAAGCGCATGCTTCTTTCTTCGCCGAACGCAAACAGGACAAAGGGAAAATCATACCGGTTGCTGGCGAATGCATCGCAGACAGCGGCTCGCACCTCCGCTTCGTCCATGGCGCCAACAAGATTGGCGCCCAGACGTCGTATCGTTTCGAGGCGGCGTTCGCCGATGATGCGCTCGGTTTCTTCGCTGACAATGCACAGCAAACCCTCGACATTTCCTTCGACACTGTAGAGCGGGCTGTAGGAAAAGCTGTGATAGGTCTCTTCGGGGTGGCCGCTGCGTTCCAGCAGGAGAAGGAGAGCGTTATTCCAAGTCGCTTCACCTGCGCGGACCTTCTCGACCTGGTCGGCGACGTCGGCGTAGACTTCAGCCCAAACCTCCCTGAAGGGTTTCGCAAGCATATCGGGATGCTTGATGCCCAGCGTCGGGATGTAGGCATCGTTGTAGAAGAACAGAAGGTCGTCTGCCCAGCCCAGCCACATCTCGAACTTGGATGTCAGTAGCATGCGCAAAGGGATTTTGAGCGTCTCCGGCCAATCGCGCGGATCGCCCAGGGAGGTCGTGCTCCAATCAAACATCCGCATCCGGCACGCCATCTCTGACTCGCCAGGAAAGATGTCTTCCAAAGATGCGCTTGATGACAAATCCACTTTCCTCGCGCGGCATGCAACGAGGCAAACGCCCATTGGTATCTTTCGTTGCACCATCTCAAGCAGTCAAGCGCGCTGAAAGCGCCCCGGCGCAGGCCCTCTTAACGAAAGCGACTTAGGGGGCAGGAGAGCCCAAACAAAAAAATCGGCAAAGTGCATCTTGTCACGGCTTGTTTGGGCCTCTCGAAGGGAAGCATCGGCTGTACCCGGCCTGCCAGCGACACCCCAGATTTCACGCAAGAGCCTGACGTAAGCCACAACCGGGGGCCAGCGGCTTTCCGGGTGTCCTTCCACCTCATTCCATATGCTGCTCAACTCCGGTTTTAGCGCCCTCTTCCGCCGCCTGCGCAACAGACCGCTCGAACATCTTCTTGAGCAACAATCCTACCGCGAAAGTTACGGAGGCTGTCACGACTGCCTTTGCGGCAGTTTCTTCCAGCGTATACAAGAGCCGCTTTCTCTCTGCCCGTTTGCTTGCACCGCCGGACAGTTTTCTAAGTCGATCGATCATGCGCGTTGCTCCTTCGTTCGCCCGAAACGGCAAATCCTTGGCGTTTCATCTGCCCTTAGCGGCGGTCAATTGCCCGAACTCGCGAGTTTATCAAAGAGCGCAATGAAACGGTCTGACTGCGCTGAAATCTGTCTGCCGTCTTCAGCCTTCTCTCCGCTCAATCGCACGACTTTTCCGGCAAACTCTTCGGAAACTTCCCCGCTGTCGCTGCCCCACTTGGACCGCGGTCCGGGCGGTCAGCGGTCGGTTTGGGCGCTCTGGGCTCATTGATGTCGGTCGTCACTATGGCGGGGCTTCCCTGGCCCTGCCCAGCAATCGTTGCGTTTGTACCCCCGGGCGAGACTTTTTCTTCGGCTTTGCGGTTAGTGCGCTTGCTGGCCCCCGTTTGATCAGGGTTTTCGGTCGTTTTGGGAGTCGAGGGCACGGTCAGGGTCCTTTCAAGACGTTCTCAGGGGCATCAACACAGTGCGTGCGCAAATGGTTTCAGGATCCAATTGGAATGAAAGACGACTGCTAAAGCTAGGCATGGCAGTGAAGATACGCTGAGCCGTAGCATTGAAGTCGCTATCGAAGGCTTGCTGAGCGCCGGCCCCAATCGCGACCAAAGCGCAGGAGGAAATTGGACGTTTACCCTGAGGTTCGAACGATCACGGGCTTGCCATGCCGAACGTGGCGCGCTGCAGGCTCGGGTCATGTCGCGAAAGACACCAACGCCATGCGCACCGATCTCGAGTGCTGTACGCCCGAGGACTTGCGCGATGATTTCCTCATAACGCTGAAGCTGAATGCAGCTCAGCCCGGCGTCAGCGGAGATGAGGGAGGATGATCGGGGAACGAGTTGGCTTACATCGCGCTTATCTAAGTACCCATGCAACGGAGAATCCCATGACACAGTTCACCGATGCAATTGCCCTGCTGAAGGCCGACCACCGGGCTGTCGAAAGTCTGTTCGAAAAGTTCGAGGCTGCGCGGTCACCGGCTCAGAGGAAATCGCTCGCGCACCAGATCTGCGTCGAGCTCAAGATCCACACGGCCATCGAAGAAGAAATCTTCTATCCGAGTTTTCGAGGCAAGATCGAGGACGACACCCTCGACGAAGCTTATGTCGAACACGACGGCGCCAAGATTCTGATCAACGACATCGAGGCAGCCTCGCCAGAAGACAGCTTCTTCGCAGCCAAGCTCAAGGTGCTGTCCGAAGAAATCAAACATCACGTCCATGAAGAGGAAATGCCCTCCGAAGGCATGTTCGCACAGTGCCGCAAGGCGGACATCGACCTTGTCGAACTGCGTGACCGCATGCTGGCACGCAAGACCGAGCTTCTGGCCATGTCAAAATCGGACGGATTGCCGGTGGCAAAGCCCACTGCAGTCAATCTTGTTACAGCCTGAAGGAGTGATCTGATGATTAAAACAGGCGATAACGCAAGCAAGCGAGGTCCCCTGGGTGACGCCCGTCCCGACGCTGTCGATCCACATCTGCAGAAGGAGGGCGCCTTGAAACCCGAAGAGGTCGATGATCGCCCCAACGTCGGCGTGGTGAAGCCAGAAGACTATCCGGAGGATCAACGCGCCAAGGGCACAACCAAATGATCAACGATCACGACAAGCCGAGCGCTCGAAGGCGCGGGCGCGCCGGCATTTTCGTGGTAGCAGTTATTCTTGCCGTCATCGTTTTGGTCTTCGCCGGTCGAAACATCTGGCACGCAGAAAAACTGGACCAGGAACAAGAGACCGGCGTCAAAGAGCACAACGGTCTCAGCTGAGGGACGGCTGCGCCCTCCATCCTTAGTCAGTTCCCGGTCTGGTCGTGGCGGGCTGCGACGGGTTTCGATTCAGGAGATTCCCGTTGGCGCAGGAAAATCGATAGAACCACCAAAATGGCGGTCGACAGATACTCGCTCTGCCAATTTTGAAACGATTCGAACCATAGCTGGGGATCCAGGAGATAATCCATCAGCGTTGACGGCACATCACCATGACGCAGTGCTTCCTCTGCCGCTGAGCGTGCGCTTTGCGTCCAATGGATCACGAAAGATATCAGGAACAGGGCGCCCAGTGCAGTTCCGAGAGATCGGGCGTAAAGTTCACGCCAGAATCGCCCCCGCTTGAGAATATGAGGCGACCCAGGTTTGTTTGCCTGAAGGGCAAGATCGGCATCGCGAGGCGGGGCCTCAGGATTTTTGGATTCCGATGATCCCTTTTGCACAAGGATAGCCGTGAGGATCACGTAGGCGGACATCTGAAGAAACTCGCTCTCCCAGTTTTCGAAAACAGAGGAAAGGAATCGGGGACCTCGCGCATAGGCCCACAGACTATCGGGGGACTGTCCGTGGCGGACCGCTTCCTCGGTCGCGACCCGCCATCCGGTAAACCACTGGCCTAGGATGCTGCATGCGAAGAGCAGCAACAGTACGAGCGTCAGACCATTACTTTTAAAAAAGGTGCGCATCACTAAATCTCCCTTAAAGCGCAGATGAGGCGATAGAAGGAGACCGGCGATTGCTGGCCCAATAGACGTGGCAAGGAGGAATGTTCCACCATTCATAGCTGCTGCGAACCGACGAGAAATGCCGCTGCAGCAGAGGCTTCACACTCTTCCTCATCTGATAGGCGGCGAAAATGCCGCTTGGCATAAGAATCGATGCGCTGGCGTCGACGATTTGCTCCGCCACAACGTCATCGAGCGTCGAGAATGGCAATCCCGATATGATGCAATCGGCATGCGACAGGCCGTGATCGTAAAGAATTTTTTTGACGTCCTGCGCACAGCCGCGAACTACGCAAAGTCGCGGATCCCGTAAGGATGCCTTCAGGTGTTCGAAGAATTCGCCCCCGGGCTCAATCGCAATTAATCTAGCCCCCGGATGCAGCCGCGCCAGCGCTGCTGACGTAAATCGGCCTGTTCCTGGGCCGAACTCCACCAATACCCTCATTCCCGCCCAATCGATCCGCTGGAACACGCGCTTAACCAAACGCTGCGTTGCTGGAAAAGCCGATCCGACCTTTGCCGGGTCGCGGATAAACTCTGAAAAGGAAATCCGCGCGCTGCTCGTTGGTGACGGGATGGGCTTGCTCGACATCGGCTTTCCTCGCGAACCATATACGATCGCAACATGCAGCGATGCGAGCGGTTCCACCATCTTCCGAACGAACAGGACACGGCACGCGGCGAAGTAACTCAATCCTGTGAACCCATCCATCCGCCAGACGTTGCTTATTCAAGCGGTCCCAGACCGAGATCGCCTTCCACGGAGATCCTCGATGGTGCTCAGAGCCCTGGCTATCAATTGCTCGCTGAAATCAGATCCGAACGAGGCATCTTCGAGCGATACGATGATCGCGGTGCTAGAAAAGGCTTTCGCTGAAAGAGAAGTTTTCCTCACCGAAACCGTCCGCGTCGCGTCCCTCAATATCATGCCAGGTGTGACATCTGACGAGGGGAAAGGCGACGACTGGCCAGCGCTTCGCGATAAGATCCTGGACCACGACATCCTGGTGTTCGGCGGCCCGATTTGGATGGGGCAGATCGGCAGCGTCGCCAAACGCGTCCTGGAGCGCATGGATGCGTTTCTCGACGAAACCGACAAGGCCGGGCGCATGCCTAGCTATGGCAAGGTCGCCGTTGCGGCAATCGTTGGAAATGAGGACGGCGCGCACTTCTCCTGTGCGCAGTTGTTTCAGGCACTCAACGATGTCGGATGGACGATTCCTGCGGTTGCTGCCTGCTACTGGGTGGGCGAAGCGATGGGATCGACCGATTTCAAGGATCTGGAAAAGACCCCCGAAATCGTCTCGAAGACTGCGGATATGGTGGCAGGCAATGCCGCTCACCTCGCCCGGCTTTTGAAGAGCGCACCCTACCCTGATGATGCATGAACAACAGGCCGACCACGAATTTCCAGTGAGAGGACGAACAATATGACGAGCAAGAGCGACAAGGAAATCGCCAAATGCCTTGGCTGCGTCATCAAGGTCTACGCGGAACGAAATCGCACCCCGACTCAACCTCGTCGTGGTTGGCGAAGCGGAGCAAACCGAAGGCCTGCACCGCGTCAGCTGATCCCGTCGAGAAAACCGGGAGCTGGGCCCGGCCTGAAGACCCGGAGCATCTCCTCATTTGTAACATGACCTCTTCCATAACGCAGAACGGCTCATTCGAATGGAACTTACTTCGGCACCCGCCGCCCTGCTGATCATCGACATGATCAATCGTTTCGATTTTCCGGGGGCGGAAGTGTTGGAGCCGCGTGCAAAAATAATCGTCCCGTCTATCGAGGCCCTAATCCAGCAATTCGACGCGTGCGATTATCCCATCGTCTATGTGAACGATAATTTTTCAGATTGGCATTCGGACCGTTCGGCTCTGATCGACCGCGCTTTGGAGCGAGAAAACCCGATTGCCGAAAAACTGCGTCCGAGAAAAAGGGATTATTTTATCCTCAAGCCGCAGTTTTCCGGTTTTTATGCCACAAATCTTCCTGTGCTGCTGCCCCAACTGGGCGTTACCCGACTGGTGCTTACCGGGGTCGCGGCCGATATCTGTATTCTTTTCACCGCTGCGGATGCCCATATGCGGGACTACGCGTTGTGGGTGCCTTCCAATGCCATCGCCGGTGAAGACGATAGCCGGCAAAAATGGGCACTCGAAATCATGAAAGGCTCAATGGACGCCCGGACCGAGCCTACCACCGACATGGCGTTGTCAGATTGGGTGCCGGTCGGTCCAGACAGTTAATCAGCGTCGGGCGTTCTCGGCCAGGGGCAGCCATCGCAAGCGATACGTCATCATGCCGAGCCGCATCACGTTAATTCTGGAACCTTTGACATTTCTCCAATTTGATCTCCTGCGAGTATAAAGGATTACGGCCATGCCAAATCTGACTTTCACGACAGCCGTTCGGAAACGGTCGCAGGATCGTTACGCCGTCGAATTTCCAGGTCAGTGGGAGGCGACGCGCTACCGATTCTTCATCGCCGGCGAGGTGCTTGAGGAACTCGGAGATCTCGAGCCAGCGATCGATGCGGAAACTGCCTTACCTGTCTTCGATGACCAACTCGGCACGCTTCTCCCAGCAGCAGATTTCGTTTGGTCGCGGAGCGACAAACTTCAGGACGAATACGTCATCACCTCGGAACTTTTACAAGAATTCAAGCGGGATAATCATTCGCTTGACGAAAAAGATTCCCCGGCGGAGGATGGCAAACAGGCGTTTTAGGATTTCGCCTGCACGAGTGGCCGACATGCGAGGCGGTCCCGTCCTCGTAGACCGTTTGTCGGCCGTGTGAAACAACACCAGCTTGCCATTTGTGCCACCGTTCCGGTCATCAGATCAAGGGCGGCATGCCCCACGATCATCTGACTGTCCGTCCTTCCTTCCATAGCCCTCTGGCGGGACTTGTCCCTATGATCCATGCCAAGCATGGCGGCCAATTCCACCTGCGTGGAACCCCTTCGAAGAGGCTCCTTCTTGCCCTTCGCCTTGAAGGCTCGAGAGCACCGCGCTTTCGTCTTCAATGGCGGCAGTTGCGCACACAGGGCTTCTGGTTGGAATACTGTCCAGAAAAAGCCGGCACTGCTTCATATGACGCCGGTGCGAGCCCTTGGGACATGGCCCGGCGCCATACAGGGTCGTAAGTGTCAGGCCTGCTTGCGTGTAGGTTCGGAGAACCCGGAAGACCGTGCGCCGTTCGGTTTCTTGACTTCAGGGCGATCATTGTACTTCTTGTAAGCAAAGGCCCCTGCCGCGGCGGCGATCACTCCAAGGGGACCGAGCCGCCGCAACACGACGGGCGCGGCAATCCCCAGCAGAGCACCGCTCGGGCCACTCATTCCCTTCACATGTTTGGCCGCCTTGTTACCTACGATCGCGCCAAAAATCTTACCAATCATGTCTTTTCTCCTTGTCCGGTATCAAGGGTGCAGGATGGGATTGGTTCCGGTGCCAACATACACGCAGGCTGACAGCCGGCATCGCAACAGTACCCGACGGGTCGTGCAATATTTTGCGTTATCATCGGCGAGCGCCACCAGGGTCATCCTGTCAGGATACCAGGTCTTACTCCATACTTGCGACAGTATCGGCTGCGTAAGCCCCCCGCTGCCCAAGCGGCACCTCGGTGCCTGTAGTCGTGTCTCGCGAAGTCTGGCGTTCGAGTTCGCAATTGATCTCGGCGCCAAGCAGCAGCACATAGGCTGAAAGGTACAACCAGGTAAGCAGTACCATTGCAGCTCCGAGCGAGCCGTAGGTGGCGTCGTAATTGCCGAAATTCGCGACGTAGAGCCCGAAACCAAAAGTCATGACCATCCATGATAACGAAGCGAAAATCGATCCAGGCGTGAGCCACCGCCATTTGGCGTGAGCACGGTCCGGCCCGTAGCGATAGATCGTGGCGGCAAGCGCTGCGCCGACAAGACCGATCAACGCGTACGATATGGTGGTGACGAGAACAGCGATAAACCCTTGTGTCGAAACCGCATTTTGGGTGAGCGCCGGCAACCCCGCAATACCAACCATGGCAATGATCGCCACAGTGACGCTGCCAGCCGCGATCTTGAATGCAAGGAAATTGAGGCGAAAGAATCCACGGCCTTCCTCCTCGTCGTACGCGATGTTGAGAGCGACAATGAGTGCCGATGCTCCCTTCATTACGCCGTAGAGCGCAATTGCGAGCGCGACGAAGAGTCCGATACCCTTCTTGCCGTCCGAAGTATGGACGACGTTGGAGAGCTGTTCTCCGATGAGCCGGGCTGCGTCCTCCGGCATCATCGCAGTCAGCGATGCCACGTTGGAAGCTACAGTTTCGGGCGTGGCAACCAGGCCATAGGTCATCACGATAGCGCCCAGTGCAGGCACCAGGGCCAGAACCGCGCAGAAAGCTACGCCGGAAGCGATGAGCCCCAAGTTGTCCTGGCTTGCCTCACGCCAGGCGCGGACCAGAACCTGCTTCCAACCCGGCGCCGGGATTGCCGTCGGCTTCGTCGCCTGCAATCCGCGTCGGTCATCTGTTTTTTGCTCAGCCAACGATCCCTCCTGTTGCCTTTGCTAACAAGCGAAGATTGAGCAGAGTTTCAGCATGCACGAGGAATATCCGCTTTCCCGATCCGGTTTCCAATCCGGCGGCAACGAACCGTCTTGCGCCAATCCGGGCAGACTGTTCGGCCAAGCTACCATCGATCCGCTGCCACGCTTTCTTCACGGGCTCGTCTAACCTCCGAGACGATGCACGGTGGCGTAGCAATGCGGGCATCAACATAGATCAATCAAATATAGCCGGCAGGCTGCCTCTCCTTTCGCTTCTCCGTGCGTTGTGACGTGACGATGGAGGCCCGCAACGCGCTGGCGGCTTGCTCGAACGGAGAGGAACCGGTTCTGACCGACATGACCAAGCGGGGCGAACCCGGTGAATGGGCAAGGCTTCTGTCCACGAACCATTGGCGCGTCAGCGGTCCAGGTGCCGCATGAACCTGGCCTTCACAGCGGTCCGCATCGCGCAGACCCTTGCCGAGCAGTCTATCGCATTCCTCGCGGACGACGAGCAGCAGGCCGAAGCTTTGGCCGACGCCGTCAGAGCGCTGTCTCCTCTGGCGAAGGTCGTGCACGTGCCCTCCAGCGATGCCCTTCCGGGAGAAACGGCTCCCGCGAGCCCCGCGAACGCGGGACGTCGCGCATCCGCGCTGCGGATGCTTCGGCTGGCCCAGGGCACCCACGTCGCCTGCATCCTGAGCGGGGAAGCTGCCGCACGGTGCTACCCCACCCCTGACGCGTTCGACAGCGCGCCGCCCAGCCTGCACCCCGGCGACGAGGCCGACACCCAGACTTTCGCGATACAACTGGAAGAGCTGGGATATTTTGCCGACGACCGGGTCGACGAGCCGGGCGAAATGGCGGTACGCGGCGAAGTGATAGACATTTTTCCCGCCGATGCCAGCGGCCCGGCACGCATCGAACTGTCAGCGGGCAGGATCGCTGCGGTCCGATCGTACGATCCCGTGACCCAGCTTACCAGCGCTGATCTGGAGAGCCTGGAAATAGGCCGCGCCGCCGAACCGCCTATTGGCGAACCGACATCCATCCTTGCCCACCTTACGCCGGGGATACTCGTATTCTCCGACAAGGCCGACCATCGCCGCAAGCGCTTTATCCAGCTTGCCCGCGACGCTGCCGGTGACAGACGCCTGGATGCGATAGAGGATGGCCCCTGGAAGACGGCGTGCAAAGCCTGGGCACCGCCGCCTTTCGATATGGACTTCACGGCAGTCCCGCGCTTTGCCGACGAGCGCTCGCCGCTTGCCGCCATGGCTCGCTTCGCAAACCCGCTTCTGGCATCCGGACGCAAGTTCGTACTGGCCGGCAGCGCGCGAGACCTGCGCTTCCTGCGGGGCAGGATCGCCCGATGCCTGGCGATGGAAATCGTGGAGCTCAGGGGCTGGTCTGACATGGATGAGTTGTCCGCCGGCTGCGGGGGCAGCATCATGGCTCCGGTCGACGCCGGATACGTCGACGAGCGCATAGTGTTCATCGCGGCGGCCGACCTCATGGGCAGTCGCGCACTGATCGGCGATGGCGGCCCGGCCGGCACGAACCCCTGGCACATCGGCATCGACGTACGCAGCGGTGACGTGGTGATCCACGAAGACCACGGCGTCGCACGTATCCAGGGACTGGAATCTTCGCCGGCCGACGGCGATGGAGGCGCCCCGCCTTCGGTCGAACGGATCGTGCTCGAGTATGCGGGCGGTGCCCGGCGTCTGATTTCCGTTGACGAGGCCGACCGGATCTGGCGCTACGGTGCCGACGGCGACGCCGTGACTTTCGACAAGCTTGATGGTTCGTCCTGGCAAAAGCGCCGTGCGACTGTAAACGCCGCGATCGAGGAGAGCGCAAAGGCTTTGACGAAGCTGGCGCGCGAGCGCGAGACACTGAAGGCGCCGGTCATGGAACCCGATCCCGCTGCTTACGAACGGCTCGCTGGCGGGTTCCCCTTCAACGAGACGGCCGACCAGGCCCGGGCGATCGCCGCCGTCAGGGACGATCTGTCGAGCGGGCGGCCGATGGACCGGCTGATCATCGGCGACGTGGGCTACGGCAAGACGGAGGTCGCTCTGCGGGCCGCCGCGCTGGCGGCGCTGGCAGGGTTCCAGGTCGTGGTTGCGGCACCGACAACCGTTCTCGTGCGGCAACATCTCGAGACGTTCCGCCGTCGCTTCGAGGGGACGAAGATCGAGATCGTCGGCCTCTCACGGCTCAGTACCAGTGTGGAAAGGAAGGCCGCAAAGGCCGGGCTTGCCGACGGGTCGATTGATATAGTCGTGGGTACCGGAGCGGTAATGGCGAAAGGCGTGAAGTACGCACGGCTGGGGCTGGTGATAATCGACGAAGAACAACGCTTCGGTGCCGCCGACAAGGCCCGTCTGCGCGGATTGGGGACGGTCCATATCCTGAGCCTCAGCGCGACGCCGATCCCGCGCACCTTGCAGGCGGCGCTCGTGGGCCTTCAGCAGATGTCGGTCATTGCCACGCCTCCGGCCCGGCGACAGCCAATCCGCACCAGCATCGGCGAGTACGACGATGTACTTATCCGCACCGCCCTCACCCGCGAAAAAGCCCGGGGAGGCCAGAGCTTCGTGGTCGTGCCGCGTATCGAGGACATGGCGAAGGTCGCTGAAAAGATACGACGAGCAGCCCCAGATCTGACCCTGGTCCAGGCGCACGGGAAGATGTCGCCCGGCGAAATCGACGAGGTAATGGTCGGGTTCGGCAATGGCCGGGGGCATATCCTGCTGGCGACTAACATCATCGAAGCCGGCCTCGACGTGCCGCGCGCAAACACTATGATCGTCTGGCGCGCGGATCGCTTCGGGCTGGCGCAATTGCACCAGCTGCGCGGCCGTGTCGGGCGCGGAAATCGGCGCGGGCAAGTCATCCTGCTGATTGAAAGCGAGAACGCGATCGGGGCGCGCACGCTCAAGCGATTGCGCACGCTCGCCACCTTCGACCGGCTGGGCGCCGGTTTCGCGATCAGCGGCCAAGACCTGGACATGCGGGGTGCGGGCGATCTCGTGGGCGAGGACCAGGCCGGGCACATTAAGCTGATCGGCGTCGATCTTTACCAGCACCTGCTGCGCATCGCGCTGAAGGCCGCCCGCGGCGAGAATGCCGAGCGATGGAGCCCCGACCTCAATCTGGGTGCGACCGGCGCCCTTCCCGAGAACTGGATACCGGAGGCGGACTTGCGACTGTCCCTCTATGTCCGACTGGCGCGCATCGAGACCGACGATGCGCTCGATTCCTTCGAGGCCGAACTCCTGGATCGCTTCGGATCGCTCCCTGCCGAAGCGGAACGGCTGCTGGCCCATGCCCGCATCCGTCTTGCCGCGCAGGCGTTGCTGATCGCGCGCATCGATGCAGGCCCGGCGGCGATAGCCCTCACGCTGCGCCCCGAATGCACGATCGAGGTCGGGGCGGCGGGATTTGTCGAAAAGAAGGGGCGCTGGATCCTGTCGCAGCCCCTTGCCTCCGACGACGAACGCGTCGCGCGGATCGCGAGCCTTCTCGATATGCTCGCAACCTGACCGACCGTTGCGCCAAGGCGTTTCCCTGACGAGATTATCTAGGCGAATTCCAGGGTCTTTATGCGCGCTCTCGTCGTTTGGGTTATGAAAGCCGTCCTATTCAATGGACCGGCTGCATATCCAAGCAGATGGAGAGTAGGAATGGCACGCCGGAATGACGACGCCCCGCCCACGACATCCAAATCCCAGGAAACGCGCGATAGCGCAGTCCAGGCGCTTCCGGAAACGCGAGGCGACACATTGTTCGGGCGGACCGTGACGATCAACCGGTCCCGCGCCGAACTCTACGAATACTGGCGCGACTTCGCGCGGCTTCCCACTTTCATGGAAAACGTCGTGCGGGTAGACGTGCCTTCGCGTGAACTGTCTCATTGGGTCGTGAAAGCCCCCGGCGGTAAGACCGTCGAATGGGATGCCCGCATTACCGAAGAGAAGGACGGTGAACTCATCGCCTGGGCCTCGTCCGGGGATGCCGATGTCCCCAACGGCGGCCGCATCGAATTTCAAGATGCGGGGACTCGCGGCACGATCGTCACCGCGACGATCGTCTATGATCCACCAGCCGGGGTCTTGGGCAAGCTCATCGCTAAAATGTTTCAGCGCGAACCCGCCATCCAGGCACGGCGCGACTTACGGCGCTTCAAACAATTGATGGAAACCGGCGAAGTCGCCACCTCGTCGCGCACCCGCGCACAGCTCGAAGAGGAGAAGGCCTGATGCGTGCACTCACATGGCATGGCAAGCATGACGTGCGCGTCGACACGGTCGACGATCCCGAGATACTCAATCCGCGTGATGCGATCATCAAGATCACTTCGACCGCGATCTGCGGCTCCGATCTGCACCTTTACGACGGCTTCATTCCCACGATGAAGGCCGGCGACATCCTTGGCCACGAGTTCATGGGCGAAGTCGTGGAGACGGGCCCCGGATCCACCCTGGTCAAGGGCCAGCGCGTCGTCGTTCCCTTCACCATCGCCTGCGGCAGTTGCTACCACTGCGGCAAACACCAGTATTCCGCCTGCGACAACGGCAACCCGGCCGACAATCAGGACATCGGCATGGAGCTTTACGGACAGCCGATGTCAGGTCTGTTCGGCTACAGCCACCTGACCGGCGGCTATGCGGGGGGCCAGGCCGAATACGTGCGCGTACCGTTTTCAGACGTCGGTCCGATCGTCGTGCCCGAAGGGCTGGACGACGACGATGTGCTGTTCCTTTCCGACATCCTGCCCACTGGCTGGCAGGCCGCCGAAAACGCCGACATCGAGCCCGGCGACACCGTCGCTGTGTGGGGTTGTGGTCCGGTCGGACTGTTCGCGGTTCAGTCGGCGTTTCTGATGGGCGCGGCGCGGGTGATCGCCATCGACCATTTCCCGCGCCGCCTGGAACTGGCGCGAAAATTCGGCGCGCAGACCATCAACTTCGAGGAGTCGAAAACGTACGAAGCGCTGATGGAAATGACAGGCGGCATCGGTCCAGACGCGGTGATCGACGCGGTGGGGCTGGAGGCGCATGGCTTCTTCGTCGATAACGTGATCGACCAGGTCAAGGCTTCGCTTTTTCTGGGCACTGACCGCATCCACTCGATCCGCCAGGCCATCGTCGCCTGCCGCAAAGGCGGCCGCGTCTCGATGCCGGCGGTCTACGGCGGCATCGTCGACAAGTTCCCTCTCGGCGCCTTCATGGAAAAGGGCCTGACTTTGAAGACCGGGCAAACCAGCGTCCAGCACTACATGCCGGCCCTGCTCAACGCGATCGTCGAGGGTAAGATCGACACGACCTTTCTCATTTCGCACCGCATGAGCCTGGAGGATGCCCCCAAGGGCTACAAGATGTTCCACGACAACCAGAACGAAGTCACCAAGGTCGTGCTCAAACCCGGCTTCACCGAAACCGCCGTCGCGGCCGAATAGGACAAGCAGCATGGCAGACAAATTCGCAATCATCACCGGTGCCTCCACAGGCATCGGCTTCGAACTGGCGAGCATTGCCGCAGAGAACGGCTATGACCTGCTGGTCGCTGCCGACGAAGGGCTGATCGGAGCGGCCGCCCGGGACTTTCGCCTGCACGGGGTTTCCGTAGCCGCAGTGCAAGCCGACCTATCCACCCTGGAAGGCGTCGATGCCCTGCTTTCCGCCGCCGAGGGTCGCCGCATCGATCTTCTGTGCGCCAATGCTGGCCGGGGCCTGGGGCACGGCTTCCTGGACCAGAATGTCGCCGACTGGCGCCTTGTGGTAGATACCAACATTACCGGCACTCTCTATCTGCTTCAGCAAGTGCTCAAGGGAATGGTGATGCGCGGCGATGGCAAGGTGTTGATCACGGGATCCATCGCCGGCTTCATCCCGGGTAGTTTCCAGGCAGTCTACAACGGCACGAAAGCGTTCGTGGACAGCTTCGCCGACGCGCTGCGCAACGAGATCAAGGAGGTGAAAGGCGTGACGATCACCACTTTGATGCCCGGCCCAGTCGAAACCGAGTTCTTCGATCGCGCCGACATGCTCGACACGAGTGTGGGCGCGTCAGAGAGCAAGAGCGATCCGGCCGACGTCGCCCGCGACGGATGGAACGCGATGATGAACGGCGATGCGCATATCGTCTCAGGATGGAAGAACAAGATCCAGGCGGCTGTGGCGCACGTGACGCCGGCAGCAATTCTCGCAGAACAGCACCGCAAGATGGCGGAGCCCGGCTCGGCCCAAGATGGCGCAACGCGATGATACGATGCCGATTCCGAACTTTGGAAATCAGAGGATAGAGACATGAGTACCACGATTGAACGCACATTTTCCAGTCGACGCGAAGCGGAACTGGCTGTCGAACGATTGGTCCAGGAACACGGTTTTGAACGAACTGACATTTTTTTATCGTCGGCAGGCGAAAAAAACAGCGCGGGCGATACGCCCAGCGGCGGCGATACCGCGACATATCTGGAGACGGAGCGATCTGATGCACCACTGTCCGATCCAATTTCGGTCTCGGTGGACATCAACCACGACTCGCGTATCGTCATCGTGAACCGTGTGTTTGACGAGATTGTCGCTGGCTAGCTGGCTTGGACCAATGCGCGGCCCCGCGTTGATGGCAGTTTAACCCGGCAAGATGTCGAGTTACCGTAAGGTACCGATATCCGGCCAGCCACACTTTGCGGTGAGGTTGCAAGATCCAAAGCGACAGGGTCATCCATACCGAGCGCTATTGTCGGCATTCGACTGCCTCGAAGCCGGCGGACCGGAATTATGTCGGGCGATCGATACATTTTGCGGATAAAGGCATAAGCCTCTGCTTTCGCCGTCACCCGCGATAGGCGCGCGTCATGATGAACATTCCTTGGGACCAGCCCGCAACGTTGATCGATCTGGATGGCAAGACGCCGGTTATCGGATCGATGCTCGAATGCGTAGTGCACCTCTCACTCTTTAAGCCGTTCGCAAAGGAGCAGGCCCGCATCCTGCTGACGCGGCCCGTGCTTCGCGAAGGCCGCAAAACCCGGACCTGGATTCTCAATCCAGATGAGATCCAGAAACTTGTCGAGCGGCTCAATGCGGAAAGGAATGCAGCTCGGTAAGCCCCCCGCACTTAAGCAGCATCGCTCGCGTTGATCGTGGCGGCAAGTGCAAGGATCGTGCGCGCGTGGCCGGAAGCCGACGGTCGGGTTTAGAATCGGGTTTCGAGGATAGCTGCCGCTCACGCAGCGCCGGCTGCCGACCAGTTCAACACATTCAGTGTCGTCGAGGTGAGCGTCAGCTTTCTACTCGAAATTCGCCATTTGGTTCCCGCAAACCGGCCGATCGCCTATGCGGTTAAACACTAGCGGCTCGCCGCTACTTCAGCCCTTAGAGTTGATGTCGTGGTAGTCGGCACTGCCGCTTGGTCTTCCTTTTTTCTAGATCGACTTTTTCTACCTCAATTTTCTTTGATGAGCGCGATCTAGTCAGCAACGTTACAGGCGGCCGGGAAATCATAGAGCCTCACGAAGATCACACCTCGTGATCGGCGCTCAGCTTTCCAAGGCCTTGACCTTGCGGTCGGCCCAGGCCTTGCCGGCATCGCCGCCCCAGAGAAGCCAAGCGATGAACCCCGCCGACGGATCGCTGTCCGAATTCCACTTGTGCGTCTTTGTGTCTTTGTCGACCGCGTGGCGCGCGAAGAAGCTATGCATCGATTTCACATCGGCCACCGACAGTTCACGGCGATCGGCGAGCTGGTGAGCGCGTTCGACCCCGACCTGCGTGCCGCCGCGATCGAACCTCTCGCGAAGCCGCAGCCCTCGCCGGGCTGCAGAAGGCATCCTGAGCGAGGGCTTGAAGCTTTCCTGCGACATCTCTTTTTCTCTCCTCAAACGCCGAACGGATAGGTTTCGGGCATGCCGCGATGGTGCTCAGGACCGAGCGGCGTCACCGCATGGGTCTCGTCGAACCAGACAAAAGCGTCAAACTGTGCGGGCAGGATGGCCTGGCTGTAATGGCTCCAGAGCTCGGTCTCTGGCCGATAGATCACCCCGATGAAACGTTCGAGTAGCGGCTCGCACAGCCGCCGTCGCAAGGCTGGATGCGCTGTCTCGCCGAGGTCTAGCATGAAGCGCGCGGCGCCGCTGTCGTGGAATTGGCGCTCGTAGCTGTCGGAGCGCGAGGGATTGACCCTTTTGACCTCCATATCGCCGTCCCAATCGGTCGCGGCCGCAACGGTGCCCGTGTGCGTGCCGAAACCGACCAACGCGACGGCGTCGCCCCAGCGCTCGCGCGCCAGCTGCCCGATATTCAGTTCACCGCGGGTCATACCCATGTCAGTGTGACGAGCATCGCCGATGTGACTGTTGTGAGCCCAGACAATCGCCTTGGCTGTGTCGCTCTTGCCCTCAAGCAAGTGCGCGAGTGTCTCGAACATGTGCGTATCGCGCAGGTTCCAGCTTTCCGCGCCGCCGTAATACATGATGCGGTAATAGCGCTCGGCCGCGGCGATCAGCCGTGCATTCTGCGCTGCGTCCAGAAAATCATCGCCATCGTCCGCATCATAGTCGAGCCGCCGGCTCAGGAGATCACGGCACTGATCGATCACCGCTTGCTCGCAGGCTGCGTAGCCGCGAGAAAGAGCGGCTCGGCCGTAGGTCACCGGATCGCGTTGCCACGGTGTGAGGCAGCCGTAGCGCTCGCGGGCGACGCTGGCAGCCTCCGGATCGACGTCGTCGAGATAGTCGAGCACTGCGCCGATCGATCCCGACATGTTGTAGATGTCGAGGCCGTAGAAGCCGGCCCGCTCGCCCATGGGCCGCTCCCCGTTTTGCGCACGAAGCCATTCGATCATCGCCTGAATGTCGGTATTGCGCCACATCCAGGTCGGGAAGCGCTGGAACGGCGGTTCGGTGTCGGTTCGATCGGCACGGTGACGGACGTATCGATCCACTATAGCCGCGTCTGGCCAGTCGGCCTCGACCGCGACAATGGTGAAGCCGTGCTGATCGACCAGATGGCGCGTGATCGCAGCGCGCGCGCGGTAAAACTCGCTGGTGCCGTGGCTCGCTTCGCCGAGCATCACCACACGCCGGTCGGCGAAGCGGTCGAACACCCGCCCGAAGGCCGGATCGTCGAAATCCGGCAATGGTTCGGCGGCTTTCGCGATCATCTCGGGCAGGCTCCGGCTGCGCGAAGCGCCGGGTACATGGCTGCTCGCCGCCCGGCTGCCATCTTCGCGCCAGCCCTCAGCCCCGATCAGCGGCACGAACATGACCGCGCCGAGGTTCTCCTCGTCGAAACGGTCAGTGGTCACCCGCGTCACCTTGCAGAGCTTCTGTTCGCCAGGATCGCCGACCGGCACGACGAGCACGCCGCCGACCTTGAGCTGATCCTTCAGCGCCTGCGGCACCTCGGGCCCGCCCGCCGCGACCACGATGGCGTCATACGGCGCGTCGTCAGGTGCGCCGCGCGTGCCGTCGCCGACACGCACGTCGACATTGTCATAGCCGAGCGTGGCCATCCGCGCCGCCGCGAGCTTGGCGAGGCTCGGGTGACGCTCGATTGCGATCACCTGACGGGCGATGCAACCGATCACTGCCGCTGCGTAGCCCGAGCCGGCACCAACCTCTAGCACATGATCGCCTGGCTGGAGCTCTGCGGCCTCGATCATGGCGGCAACAATATAGGGTTGCGAGATGGTTTGCTCCGCCTCGATCGGCAGTGCGGAATCCTCGTATGCGAACTCCTCGAGGCCTTCGCGCACGAACCGCTCGCGCGGAACCGTGCGCATGGCAGCCAACACAAGCGGGTTGCGGATCCCGCGCCCGGCGAGATGCGTGTCGACCATATGGTCGCGCTGCGCCCTGAATTCAGCCACGGCCGCCGCCGTCATTTGACCGTCGGCAGGGCAGCCCGGCAATCGGCGGCGCATTCGCGGCACATCTCCGCACAGAGCTGGCAATGGCCATGATCGTGCCGAGCGCATTCCTCGGAGCAGACGTCGCAGACCTTGGCACAGGTCTCGAGCATAAGCCGTAGGACCTCGATATTCTGGGCCGTACGCCTGACTGCGAGCCGTCCGGCCGCAGTGCAGACATCCGCACAGTCGAGGCACGAGCGGATGCACTGGCGCATGTCCATATCTTCGGCGACGCAGGCATCGGCGCAACTTGTGCACATCTCCGCACAGAACATTGCATGGCGTGCGGCAGTGGCGAGCAATTCGTTCAGCTCACCGCCGACATCGGGGTGAAGCGCGATCATCTTGTGGATAGACATCAGCCGTTCCCCTTCTTGCGCCGCGTTTCCCAGCCTTTCTTGGCGGCCGCCGACCGCTTCTCCGCGCTCTGGCTGGAGCCGCCCTTGCGGCCACCTTTACTCGAGCTTTCGTGATTCTCCGCCTTGCCGCGGCCCGAACCCGACTTCTTGCCGCCGCCGGATTCCTTGTTGACCGTAGCCCAGGCGCGGCGCTCGGCTTCTTCCTTGCCGACCCCGCGATCCTCATAGCCTTCCTCGATATGTTCGGCCTTGCGCTTCTGTTTGTCGGTATAGCTCGACTTGTCGCCGCGGGGCATGATCCGTCTCCTCGCCGATTCCCCCCGCAGTTCCACAACGTCTCGCTGGACAATTAGTCCCCGAGTCTGTGGCGGGTCGCCGCAAAGCCTCGACAAGCCGAAAAAACACTCGTGCTCAGAAACTACGCCGGTGCCCGCCCGTTACGTAATTGGCGGTAGCTTGAACACCTGAACAGGGACCGAAACATGCGGCAACTTGCCCTTCTCCTAGGCTTCCTTTCGTCGTCGGCGATGGCGCAGCAGGCGGGCACCGTGGGTGGGCGCATGGTCGAGCCCGAGGGCCAGGCCCTCCCTGAACCCAAGGCCGCTAATGTCCGCGTGCCCGGCGTGATCCTCGAGCCCCGCGCCGTGAAGCCCGATGCCGCGAGTCTGGCGCGGCTCGAGGTGCCGCAGGGGTTCAACGTCGGGATGTTCGCACAAGGGCTGGGCAATGCCCGGCTGCTGGCGGTAGCCGATGACGGCACCGTCTACCTCACCCGCCGCGCTGAAGGCGACGTCGTCATGCTGCGTGACACCGATGGCGACGGCCGCGCTGAGATGTAGCGAACCGTGGCGCGCCGGCCCGGAATGCATGGAATCGCGATCACCGGACGAACCGTCTATCTGGTTGCGCAGAAGGACGTGCTGAAGGCGCCGATCCTTGGCGATGGCAGTTTCGGCCCGCTCGAACTGCTGGCGGGCGACTTGCCGGATGCCGGCCAGCACAGCGCGCGCTCGATCGCGATGGGGCCGGACGGAATGCTTTATCTCGGCGTCGGCTCGACCTGCAATGCCTGCACCGAGACAAGTCCCGAAAGCGCCAGCGTCTTGCGCATGAGTTCGGACGGCAAGAGCCGCACCATCTATGCCTCGGGCCTCCGGCATACGATCGGGTTCGACTGGCAGCCGCGCAGCGGCGCGCTCTACGGCATGGACCACGGCGTCGACTGGCTCGGCGACGAACAGCAGCCCGAGGAACTCAACCGTATCGAGATGGGCAAGTCATATGGATGGCCGTATATTTACGGCATGGGCGGCGAGAATCCGCAGGATGATCCGCCCAACGATCTTACCATGGCCGATCTCAATCAGGCTGCCACTGGGCCGGTGCTCGGCTACACAGCGCACGCCGCGCCGATGCAGCTCGCCTTCTATCGCGGTGCCATGTTCCCCCGGGCCTTTCAGGGCGACGCGTTCGTGACCTTCCGCGGCTCGTGGAACCGCGCGCTGCCCTCGGGCTACGAGGTCGCCCGGGTACGGTTCGACATGAGCGGCAATCCGACCAAGTTCGAGCCGTTCGTGCGCGGTTTCTTCCAGACCGGCAGCAACGGGCCGAGCCAGTCGGGTCGGCCGGTCGGCCTTGCCGTCGCCAGGGACGGCGCACTGCTGTTTACCGACGACATCAATGGGGTGATCTACCGGGTGAGCTACGCCGGCAGCGATCACGCCGGAACCATGCTGGCGCCGCCCCCGCGCCGCACGCCCGAGATGGAGATGCGGCCGAAGGGGACGGCGCTCGCGATTGCCCGCGATGAGACCAGGACCAGGACCACCGCCACGCTCGCAGTGACCAGTTCGAGCATTATGGCCAATCGTTCGATCGCGCTCAGGCAGAGTGCCTATGGCGAGGATCAGTCGCCCGCGCTGACTTGGTCAGGTCTTCCCGCCGGCGCCACTCATCTGGCAATTCTGATGGAGGATCCCGACGCGCAGGCAGGCAATCCTTTCGTTCATTGGGTTGCCTGGAACGTGCCCGCAAATCTTGGCGGCCTGCCCGAAGGCCTGCCCAAGGATCTGCAACTCGCCGATCCGAAGGGGATGCGCCAAGGGCGGACCACGCGCGGTTCGACCGGCTATTACGGCCCGCGCCCACCGATCGGAGATCCGCCCCATCATTATCATTTCCAGATCTTTGCGCTCAGCGCTCCGCTCGACCTGCAGATCGGCGCGACGCGCGAGCAGCTGCTCGCCGCCATGGCCGGCAAGGTCGTTGCGCGCGGTGAGCTGGTCGGCACCTATGCGCAGGCCTCGCCGCCAGTGAAGCGCTGATGACGGCCCCCGCAGCGCCCTGCCGCGCATTCGCTCCTGCCGTGCCCGGCTGATGCCCAGCAGGCTCTCCGCCGCCATTCCGTTTTGCCGGACCGCCACATGCGACCTCGAGCTTCTGCTCGTCACGTCGCGCAGAAAGCGTCGCTGGGTCATTCCCAAGGGGAATGTGCGGGGCAAGCTGCCCCATGCCTCGGCGGCGCGCGAGGCGTTCGAGGAGGCGGGTGTCCTTGGGGTCATCAGCAGCCAACAAGCGGGCTTCTATCACCAGACCAAATTAGACGGGGCGGGATCGAAGCGGGAGATCGTGGTCGCTGCCTATCCGCTCTTCGTCAACACGCTTCTGCACTCCTGGCCGGAGATGGCGCTTCGCAACCGCAGATGGCTGAGCGCAGCGGATGCGGTCGCTCTTGTTGAGGATGCCGGGCTACGCGCGTTGCTGGCAAGATTCGCTCGCGACTATGAGACCCACGACCCGCCACTCTGACGGCCGATCTCAACGAACGGATGTTTTCGCCCGCGCTAGCCGTCACATGCAATCGCCAGGCTTTCTCCCCGATCCGGCTGCTTCCAGATCTGTACCACGCAAATCACTGACGTCGCGGCGGGGCTGGGTTGCCCAGTAAAGGTGGCATGGCGGTATATTCCACCATTCATAACCACAACGGACCGATGCGAAACGCCGGTCGATCAGCGGCCGGATCGCTATGCGCATCTGGTAGGCTGCAAAGATGCCGTCGGGCGCCAGCGCCGCTACGGTTTCATCCATGATGCCTTGCGCGTCACTGTGATCGAGTGTCGAGAAGGGCAAACCGCTCAGTATGCAATCCGCGCGGCCCAAGTGATGTGCGGCAAGATGGCGCCCAACGGCGCCGGCGGTTCCCTCAATGACGATCAAGCGAGGATCGTCGCAGGCGGCACGCAGCTTTTCGACGAATGCGCCGCTGGTTTCGATCGCGAGGAGTCGCGCGTCATGGCGCATGTGCCTCAGCATCTCGAAAGTGAAGCGTCCGCTGCCAGGACCGTACTCGACGGCGACCCGAATATCGGCCCAGGTGAGCGGTGCCAGGACGTGCCGTACCATCCTCGCTGTCGCCGGAAAGGCCGAGCCGACCATCGAGGGATGACGAAGGAACTCCGTGGCGGCAACCAGGCCCGTGTCCTTCATCCTTGCCGCCCTCCTACTCCTTATCTCGTCACCGATTTGGCCGCTCAGCCGGGATAGGGTTGGGACTTCAGCAGCCCGGCGAGATGCGCGGCATTGCCCGCCACCATCTTTGCAGTTTCCGTCACCTTGTCCGGCGTCGTTGCCAAATCCTTGAAATCCGTAGACCCCATAGCCTCTCCGACCCAGTAGCATGCCGCGACCGCCGGAATGGTCCAGCCTACATCGTTCAGCGCCTGGAAAAGCTGGGCGGATGAGAAATGCGCGCCGTCCTCGTTGCCGACGATCGCCGCCACCGCAACCTTGCCATAGCTCGGCATGCGCCCCTTCTCGTCGGTTTCCGAGAGAAAGGCGTCCATGCGCTCGAGGACGCGCTTGGCGACGCTGGAGATCTGCCCCATCCAGATCGGGCCGCCGAAGATGAGGATGTCGTGCGCGAGTATTTTCTCGCGCAGCGCAGGCCAGGCATCGCCGTCCCCTTCGTCGGATGTCACTCCGGCTTTGATATCGAGCGTTGCCACCCGCACTGTCTCGGTAATCGTGACCTGACGGTCGGAAAATGCGTGCTTCAGCACCGCGATCATCGCATCGGTTGAGCTTGCCTCGTTCGCGTCACTCTTGAGCGTACAGTTGAGAGCCAGGGCCTTGAGTGGCATCGATCATCTCCTTTGGTGTCGGCTGCCGCAGGCGTGCGATCACCCGTTCACAGACAGGAGAACTCATCGGCGGGAAAAGGGTTCTGTCTTCAAAGGAGATGCCGCCATGACCGAAACCGCCCAGATGATTCACGAAGATGCGCTTCCCGGGCATGAGAGCAAACTTGAGCCAAAGCCCGAGTGGCAGCCCCGTTACAAGGGTTCGGAGCGTCTAAAGGGCAAGGTTGCGATCATCACGGGCGCCGACAGCGGCATCGGACGCGCTGTAGCAGCGCTTTATGCCCGTGAAGGCGCTGACATCGCCATCGTCTATCTGCTCGAAGATGACGATGCCGCCGAAACGAAGCGGATCGTCGAGGCGGAAGGCCGCAAGGCGATCACCATCCGCGGCGATATCGGCGAGAAGGATTTCAGCGATGAGATCGTGCGCAAGACGCTCGATGCATTCGGCAGGATCGACATTCTCGTGAACAATGCCGGCGAGCAGCACCCCGATGACGACATCACAGACATAACCGAGGAACAGCTGCGTCGAACCTTCCAGACGAATATCTTCGGTATGTTCTTCCTGACGCAGGCCGCGCGCCCACACCTCAAGCCGGGCGCGGCGATCGTCAATTGCACGAGCGTCACCATGTACCAGGGCAGCAAGGATCTGCTCGACTATAGCTCGACCAAGGGTGCGATCACGGCCTTTACGCGGTCATTGTCGGAAAATCTGGTCGGCGATGGCGTTCGCGTGAATGCGGTCGCGCCCGGACCGATCTGGACCCCGCTCAATCCATGTGGCGGCGCGAAGGCTGAGAAGCTGGAGCATTTTGGCGAGAGCACGCCCATGGGTCGGCCGGGCCAGCCCAACGAAGTCGCGCCCGCCTTCCTGTTCCTCGCCTGCGAGGATTCCAGCTACATGTCCGGGCAGGTACTCCATCCAAATGGCGGAATCATTGTGAACGGCTAGATCGCTTCGTCCAAGGCGCGCTGGACATAGCGACCCGATACCCGGAGCCGCCAAGTCGAGCTCGGCCCAGCAAACGAATACTGATTTTTCACGCGATGGAAGGAACTGAGATGACAGACCTGAGCCAAATCAAGGAGCATATGGAAATCATCGGCGCAGATGGCGTCCATATCGGCACTGTCGACAAGGTCGAGGGTGATCGGATCAAGATGACGAAAGCGGACAGCGGTTCGCACGCCGATCACCATCACTATTTCTCCGGAGGACTGGTGGCTGCCATCGAAGGCAATCAGGTCCGCCTGTCGGCCGTCGGCTCAGCAGCCGTTCTGCTGGAGGAAGAGGAAGGCGGCGAGGCGCTTAGCGACAAATCGTCATAAGCGCAAAGAATAGCCGGCCCCTTTGGGGCCGGCCACTTCAGTCTGATCAGAAGGGGTAGTTTAGCCCGTAATAGCCATATACCTCTCGCCCATAGGCACGGTCGTAGGCTGGCTCGCTGTCGTTTGCGTAACGGGGGGCCTTTTCCAGAACGCTCTTGTCGAGATTGACGACATAGCCGCCCTGATCGGTATCATAGGTCAGTACGTCCCAGGGTAGCGGGTAATAATCGCTCCCCAGCCCGAACAGGCCGCCGAACTGAAGCACGGCATATTCCACCTTGCCCGTGCGCTTTTCGACCATGAAATTGTAGATGGAGCCGAGCTTTTCGCGCTGGGCGTTGTAGACGGTGGTGCCCTCGACCTTGTTCGAGGCGATGAGGCGATTGGTTTCGTCCGTAGCGATATCGGTCTGAGCCATGACATCTCTCCTTACATGTGGTGGGTGTTCAGGGCGAACGCGATAGAGAGGCCCACGATCCCCAGTTTATGGTCTGATCGTCAGGGCGACCTTCAAACTCGCTCAACCGCCCTCTTTGGCGCAAGAGTTGGGCGAAATTTGCTCTGCCCGTCTGTGCATTCGGCCTGGTCCCGATAAACTTAGACGGGTGCCGCCATGTGTGCTACCACCCTGATTATCGGATAACGATGACCCAGCGAGCATTTGTCCGGCAGAGAGCTTCGTGCTCCCGCTTGCGCGACTGGGGAAACGACGTTGCGACAGACCACAAATATAGCCCTTGTTCCTGAGATAACCGCACTGCCTTGTCTTGCGCCGTCCATGCGCGAGCGCGTGGACGCCTTCGACTGGAGCACCACCCCGCTGGGCGCACGTGATAACTGGCCATCCGAACTTGAAGCCGTCGTCCGCCAGATCCTCGACTCGCGCTTTCCCAAGGCGATAGTCTGGGGCCCGAGCTTCACCACGATCTATAATGACGCCTTTGTGCCCATCCTTGGCGACAAACATGTCGCGCTCGGCCGGTCATTCGCGGATATCTGGTCTGAAATCTGGGGCGAAATCGGGCCGATCGCTGCACGCGCCTATGCCGGGGAAGCTACCTACATCGAGGACTTCCCGCTGATCATCGATTGAACCGGCAAGGACGAGCAGACTTGGTTCACCTTTTGCTACAGCCCTCTGCGCCTTGCCGATGGCACCATCATGGGCATGATGGATACCGTTATCGAGACCACCGATACGGTTAAAGCACAGGCGACCCTTAGCCTGGTAAACGAGGAACTGGGCCACCGCCTCAAGAATACGCTGGCTTTGGTGCAGGCCATTGCCTCCAAAACGCTGCGCGGGGCTGCCGAACCATCGGCGATCGAGAGTTTCAGCCACCGCCTCGCGGCTCTGGGGCATGCGCATGACATCCTGCTCCAGCAGGACTGGGCGTCGGCATCGCTGCGCGAGGTCATTAGTCATTCTCTTGAGCCGCATGATCCAGGTGGCCAGATCATGCGCGACGGCGCCGATCTCGCCATCAGCTCCCGCGCTGCGGTGGCGCTGTCTCTCATACTGCATGAGCTTGCCACCAATGCCGCCAAATATGGTGCCTTGCCGGTTGCTGACGGATGCGTTCGATTGTCATGGACGATCGATGGCGACCATCTCGATCTAAAGTGGCATGAATCTGACGGCCCCCCGGTGAAGGCGCCGACAGCCAAGGGTTTTGGATCGCGACTAATTGCGATGGGCCTTGGCCGTTCAAGCGAAGTCGAACTACGCTATCAGACTGACGGCTTCGAACTCGATATGCGTACGCCGATCGCCGAACTCGCAAGCTGAACCTTAACCGTTGACGACCGTAGTCCTGTTGGGATGCAGCACCTTTCCTTTCCTGACATGTGCTTGAATCGAGCTGACCGGGGCGACCCATCGGCGTTTTCTCGCCGAAATGCTCGAGTTTCCTCCCGCTCGCACGCATCGAGCGGTGTCAAGATTTATCCTGGCGCAATCGAGGACGAACTTGGATGTTCGCTTCTGAGCGCTGGGAAATCGCTGTTGAATGGCGGAAAGGGGCGCACTGCCGTCCGGCCCCTCAAAAGATTGGCGGATGGTCCGTACCGGCAGGAACGGTCATTTTGGTGCATGCCGCGAAACGGCTTGAGGTAGTGGATATTGGACGATCGGCTCGCTGTGTCGAGTTTCAATTATCGGTGCTGAAGATAATCCGTCCGGTATTTACGGTGTGAGAATTTTCGCCAGTCCATCTTCCGGACATTAAGGAAATCCGAAAACACCCCATTCACCCGACCCAAATGCTTTTTTACGAGAATAATACTTATCGTAAAAACCGCGATTTTGCCGCGTTGGCCAGCTTGTGTCACATGCTACATTTTGTGCCATATGCTTGCCGCTATGGCATGTCGCAAAGCAATGTGCTAACGGTGCCTATACGAGATCACTATTCACCACGAGGTTGCCATGACACTTCAGGTCAATATCACCGCAAACGGGCGCATGAGCCTACCGGCAGACGTGCGCAAGCGGCTTGGGCTCATAAGCGGTGGCGCGGTCTTCCTCGAAGAAACGGACGACGGCGTGGTTCTGCGCACGGCGGCTCAAGCTGTGGCGCGCGCACAGGCGTTAGCCAAACAATACACCGGCGGCCAACCCGATGCCGGGGTCGAGGGCTTCTTGGCGCAGCGCCGTGAGGACAGCGGCGAATGACCGAGTTCGTCCTCGATGCCTCGGCCCTGATCGCCATGCTGAAACAGGAAAACGGTGCGGCCAATGTTTCCAAGTCGATTGCCTCGGCCCGCATGTCGGCGGTCAACTACGCCGAAGTAGTCAGCCATTTTGCCTATCTCGGCATGCCTGCGGCCGCGATCGACGCGATGCTCGATCCCCTGCCGATCGAGATCGTTCCGGCCGACCAAGCGATCTCCAGGATTGCCGGCCGATTGCGCGCGGTGACCGCCAGCGCCGGCCTGTCGCTCGGGGATCGCTACTGCCTGGCCCTTGCCCAGCGCGATGGGCTGCCCGCCTGGACCAGTGACACCCATTGGAATCTGGTCGCGCAAGAGGCCGGGGTCAAAGTCGTCCAGATCCGCTGAAAGAAAGCTTTGCCGTGGCCAAATGGGGCCGACCGCACTCAGTGGTCGCATGCCGTGAGCCATGCACCTACAAGAATAAACAACTTAGGCGGCGTGGACGAATTTGAGCCAGTATCGGGCGGCGGCGATATGGACCATGCTCATGAAGCTGGCGGCAAGCTGATCATATCGCGTTGCAATGGCTCGGTTGATTTTCAAACGGCCGAACATGCGCTGGATCCGGTTCCGTTGCTTGTAGAGCGCCTGGTCATGTTCGATTCTCACCCTGCGGTTTGATCGGCCTGAAATGACGGCCTTTATATCACGGCTCGCAAGGTCTGCGCGGATGGCATCGGCATCATAGCCCTTGTCTGCCAGCAGCGCCTTTGGCGTCTGTTCCGGAAGCGCAATCAGAGTGCCGTAGGCGTTGCAATCCGCGGCTTCGCCAACCGTCAGATGGAAGGCGAGCGGTCGCCCCCGGGCATCAGCCAGGCAGTGAAGCTTACTTATGAACCCGCCCCGCGAGCGGCCAAGAGCTCGCTGATGAGCCCCCCTTTCAGCCAGCTGCCGAGACATGGGCGTGTACCCAAGCGAATCTTCCGCTTTGGGAAATCAGCATCGTGGGCTGAGGCGCATATGTTCTGGGTTAAGTGGCTGCAACGTAAGCGCCGCCGTAACCGTTTCATAGCGGTAACGATACATCACAAACTGTTATCTTATGAAGAGCTAAAGTCGTGAGCCTAAACCCACGCGTATCAGGCCGGGTTGCGGCGCGAGCCCAGCACTCGCCGGCTGCGGGCATGGTTCAGAGATTCTCGCCGTTCTTCGCATTGGGTGAGATTTCTGGAGGGCCCTTGCTAGTGGCCTCTTTGATCGCGCTGGTTGCGGTGAATTCTCCTTGGGGCGGGGCATTTGAAGCGATATGGGACGGTGTTCTCCGGTTGAGTTATGCCGATCTCGAGATCGGCATGTCGTTGGCCAAATGGATCAATGACGGATTGATGCCGTTGTTCTTCCTGATCATCGGCACAGAGGTTAAGCGCGAATTCGTCAAGGGTTCCCTCTCTTCCTTGAAGTCAGCCGTTCTGCCGCTAGCGGGAGCGATTGGCGGACTGGTTATTCCGATCGCGTGCTTCCTCGCCATCAATTTCGGTCAGTCTACAAGCCACGGCTGGGGGATTGTCGCCGCGATGGACACAGCCTTCAGTCTCGCGATCGTAGGCGTTTTCGGCACCCGACTGCCGGTAACCGTTCGCGGTATCCTGCTCGGCTTCGCGGCAATCGACGATGTATTCGGCCTGCTTATTATCGCGTTCGCCTACACGCCCACATTCCATCCCTGGTATCTTGGTGTCGCTGCTGGAGCCTTTGCAGGAATTCTCGGCCTTCAACGGCTGCGCTGGGTGAGTTCACCTCCCTACGTTGTCCTTGGAATCCTTGTCTGGATCGGCGTCCTGGGTTCCGGCGTTCATCCAACTATCGCCGGTGTGGCCGTAGGTCTGCTGCTGCCAACCACATCGCGTCTCTCCGAACGTCGTTTCGTCGAGCGGGTACAGCGACCAATCGACAAGGTGAAAGAAGCAGCGATGGCCGCCAGTGAAGCGGACGATGCTAGCGAGGCTGACGCACATTGCCGGCAAGCTCAGCGGGGTCTCGGATATATCCACGAAATGGCTGCAGCCACTGACGAAGCCGCATCGCGCTTAATCCGCGTGCTGACTCCGTGGGTGTCGTATGTGGTGTTGCCCCTCTTTGCGTTGTCCAACATACGCGTCCGATTTGCTCCAGAGTTGCTTGCCGATGCCTGGCAGGCGCCATTGGCGGCGGGCATTATCGTGGGCTTGGCGATCGGCAAGCCCGTCGGCTTCCTATTCTTCACATGGCTTGCAGTTCGACTGCGTTTGGCTGTGCTGCCGGAGGCCATGACATGGACGGCCATGGCGGGAATTGGCGGCGTCGCCGGGATAGGTTTCACGCTCTCGTTCTTCATCGCTGAACTCGCTTTCTCAGATCAGGTTCAGTCCGAAGTTGCGGGTCTCGCCATCTTTAGCGCATCGCTGCTCGCAGCCTTTGCGGGATTTGGATTGTTCAGCCTGGCGGCCCGAAAGGAGGCTTAGGCACATAAGGCATCTCAGGAACAAGCTCCTCGCGAGCGTATCCGGTAAGCTCTTGAAAAGCGACGTTGCAAAAAACGATCGGATTGTCCTTCTGCACTGGATCGTTGATGACTATCGGCATCCTCGTAGCCCTGACAGCAGCAGCGAACGGGTCTCCGCTACCATGCTCATAGTCAAGTTCATCGGTTAGATACCAATCGTCGCGTTGTCTTAAAACCTTCCTCCAGCGATCGCCAGAGGGCCTGTCGCGGTACTAAAACAAAGTGCATATCGCCCGTTCCGCATACATTGATTAAATGACTGACATAGGTGGATCTCAACGTTCGCCAACACTGCCACAGATACAGCGCGTTAGAAAAGACCCACCCTTTGTGGCCGTTCAGGAGCCCATATTACGCTCTCAGGGGCGGACCGGCAGCTTCCTTATTCTCGATGCCTTAGATTGGCCGTTGCACGAACCGCTTCGCGGAGGGTGTAATCGGCGCGGTACCTGCATGGATCGGACGTTGCGCTGGGGTTGAGCGTCGCTGGCCTTA
>NZ_MSQB01000042.1 GCF_002149965.1 Novosphingobium panipatense
CGACTACCGGGATAACCGCCGCACTACCCAGAGGTGGGGTCAATATTGGGCGCCGATAGGGGGTCAGTTTTGCGCGCCGGTTGACATCTTCACCTCCGATCATGGCGAACTTGGCGGCCATCACGGCATGCATGGCAAGGGATCGTCGATATACCGCGAACAGATGAACGTGCCGATGATCATCGCGCACCCGGCCTATCCGGGTGGATCCGCATGCGAGTCCCTGACCTGCCATCTGGACGTTGCGCCGACACTTCTGGCCCTGACGGGCCTACCCGTCATGCAGCGCGAACCGATCCTGGGCAAGCGGCAAGGCGTGGATTTTGCGTCCCTCCTTTTTCGCCCAGAAGCCGCGCCGATCGACGCGATCCGATCCGCCAGCCTCTATTGCTTCAGCATGTTCACGTATGCGGACGGCGAATATCTCCGGAAAATCCAGGCCATCAAACGACGCGATGACTTGTCGGCCGAAGGGAAGAAGCTGGCCATCGGCAAGGTCGCGATGGACCTCACCAAACGTTCCGCCATCCGCTGCATTCACGACGGGCGCTACAAGTTTGCTCGGTACTTCTCGTTGCGACAGCACAACTTGCCGGAAGACCTAAATGCGCTGACGTCCTACAACGACCTTGAGTTGTTCGACACGCTTGAAGACCCTGACGAACTACACAACCTCGCCGCGAACCGCGAAGACCATGAGGAATTGATCCTGGCACTCAACGCCCGGCTGAACGCGATCATTGCCAGCGAGATCGGCCAGGACGACGGCAGTTTTCTGCCGATGGGCGGATTGCAGAGCTGGGACATTGACGTCGTGGTCGAGTGAAAGTTTCGCAGTGACCGATCCCGGATATCATAGGAAGCCGCGACAATCAGGTCATCGTCGACATAGTCCGATTGAGTGCATCGTTGACAGCCTGATGGCGGCGGCTGCGATTGGCCGAAGTTGGCGCTCATTCCCGACCCGTGCGAGGGGCCGGGAATGAGGCTGCCAGTCACTTGCTTCGATGCTCCAGCGCTTCGTCGACTATCTGCTTGATGTCGCCCCGGATCCGTTCCGGATCGATGTTCTGTTTGAGCGTCCGGACCGCCTTGATCCCATGCAGCGTCGATTCGAGGATGTTAGCGGGATTGAAGCTGGGCGGGAACGATCGCGGCGGGAACGCCTTGAAGGTTTCGACGAATTCGAAAACCTCCGCCATCATGCCGTAGGCTGCCCCGACATGGTTCAGGTTCCAATCCCAATAGGTGTTCGAGGTGATATCCGCACGCTCGAAGGGATCTTGGAACAGATTGTAGATTTTCTGAAGCCGCAGGGTGGTGAAAGGCTCGGCCCAGAGGCCCATGGTCCCTTCCATCCGCTGCTCGGAGAAGACGTACTTGTAGTCGCCCTGTCGCATCGCCACGAGAAGGCCGTCATCGTCGGAGTAGAAGAACTTGTTCCGCGCGCTCTTTGCGCCGTTGTTGACGGTCGCGCTGCCCTTCACGCTGCGCAAGAAATCGGACTGGTCGTAACCGTCGAGGTGAACCTTGTAGTCCAGCCCGTTAGCCGTGTAGCCCTGCTTCAGCTTGCCGACGATATCGGGTTCGCCTGCGATCGCACAGAGCGTGGGGATCCAGTCGTTGTGGCTCATCAATTCGTTTGTTTTGGTTCCGGCCTCGATCACGCCGGGCCAGCGGACCAGCATGGGCACGCGGAAGGCGCCCTCCCAGTTCGTGTTCTTCTCGGAACGGAACCAGGTCATCGCGCCATCAGGCCAAGTGTTCATGTGCGGCCCGTTGTCGGTGCTGTAGACCACGATGGTATCATCAGTGATGCCCATTTCATCCAAGGCACCGAGAACCGAGCCGACCGTATCGTCATGCTCCATCATGCCGTCGATATATTCGCTGTCGCCATGCTCATAGCGCCCGCGATGCTCTGAACGGACATGGGTGCGCAGATGCATGCGCGTGGTGTTGAACCAGCAGAAGAACGGCTTGCCCGCTTCGTTCTGGCGCTTCATGAAGCCGATCGCGGCTGCCGATGTCTCGTCGTCAATCGTTTCCATGCGCTTCTTGGTCAGCGCGCCGGTATCCTCGATCGTCTGCTTGCCGATCTTGCCGAAGCGCGGATCCTCGGTCGGGTCATCCACGTCGGTCGCCCTACAGCGCAGAACGCCGCGCGGACCGAATTTTTCGACGTAAGAAGGATTCTTCGGATAGTCCGGCAATTCCGGCTCTTCCTCGGCATTGAGGTGGTAGAGATTGCCGAAGAATTCGTCGAAACCATTGACAGTCGGCAGTGACTCGTTGCGATCGCCAACGTGGTTCTTGCCGAATTGCCCGGTAGCATAGCCCAGGTTTTTCAGCAGGCCGCCTATGGACGGATCCAACTGGCTCATGCCCATCGGGGCTCCGGGAAACCCAACCTTGCTGAGCCCGCTACGGATAATGTGCTGCCCGGTCAGGAATGCCGAACGTCCAGCAGTGCAGGACTGTTCGCCGTAGTAATGAAAGAACTGCAAGCCTTCATCGGCGAGCCGGTCGATATTAGGTGTCCCGTAGCCCATAAGGCCATGAGAGTAGGCGCTTATGTTCGCCATACCGATATCGTCACCCCAGATGACGAGAATGTTGGGTTTTCCGTCTGCCATGGTCGTTTCCTTCCGGCGTTGAATACACCCGGGCAATCCACCATGGCCGTGCAGGGCAAGTTAATTGGGAGAAACCCGGTCAAGCAGAAGGGATTTTTCCGACCGGGCGCATCAGGATGGGCATCAAGTACGTAAGACAAAGGAGTCCAACGAAAACGGCACCAAAAATTCGCAGCGCACTGGACGACCGGTGTCGTTTAACACTGATGGACAAAGGACGGGGTGCGAAAACCGGCCTCTGTCAACACGGCTAGTTTAAGTGCAAGTTGATGGCAGTTCGGGGGTAGGCGAACAGCAAATCCTGGCGCAAGCGGCCGTCCCCCCCTGCTGGCAAACGGCGTATATTTGTCGACAGCTGCCTGAGAGTAAGGCGAAATAGCAACCCTCCTGCCTGCATGCCAAGTTTGCTACCTCGAGCGAGCGGAAATAGGCCGGTACGTTGAACGATCGACACGCCGTAGCGCGTATTTCTTCCCCGGTGACCGCGCTGCCTGATGAAATTGATGCCTTTCTTCGGACAGGTGTGCTCGATAGCTGTAAAAGTCGGCGAACGACTACGCCAAACCGCCGAAGACGGCAAGGGTGCTACCTGCCAGTGAAGGCGATTTGAAGCAGGCCGCTAGGCCGAAGAATGCCCAAACCAAGCGGAAGGCTCGCGGCACGTCATTCGCGACAATGCCCAAGGAAGCCCACCCCAGTTTCTTCACCTCGCATAGCGAAGACTGAGAGCGATGCTCAGGGAGAGCGGCGTCGCAAGATCGCGACGAAGGACCAGCCTCGGCCCGCCCCGCCACGACTGGTACCACTCGTGCTTCGCAAGCCGAGAAAGGCGGATGCTGACCATCTCGTCGCTCTCCTCGGCGAACTCCCAGGCATCGATCGGACGGACCAGGACATTGCTCGATATCTGGCGACGACGCGAAAAGCCTGTGGTGGGAGGCTCTTGGCGGATCAGGGCGGACTTGTGGGGTGCATCGCTTGGGTGATTGCTCCGACCGTCCATAGCGTACCGACCGGGGCGATCATGGGTTACCCTCGCCGCCGTGAGCGCCGACCGCAGTACCAGTAGAGTAGCTTGCATCGTCCGAGACCAGAGTGACGTAGAGGCTCGCGAGTTCAGCAGGCTGTCCAGCGCGGCCGAGCGGCGTGTCCTGTCCGAACTCGCCCATCTTGCCGGGCAACTGTCCGCCTGCGACCTGCAGCGGGGTCCATATGGGACCTGGCGCGACGGCATTCACACGTATGCCCCTTTTGGCCAGCTGCTTGGCCATGCCTTTGGTGAGGTTGAGGATTGCCGCCTTGGTGGAGGCATAGTCGATCAGTTCTTCACCCGGATCATAGGAGTTGACCGAGATCGTGTTGATAATAACGGCGCCAGGCGGCATCGTTGGAATGGCCGCTTTGCTGAAGCGGAACACGTGATAGACGTTGGTTTCATAGGTGCGCACGAACTGCTCGTCGGAAATTTCCATGATGTCCGCCTTACTCTGCTGATAGGCGGCATTGTTAACGAGAATGTCGAGGCCACCGAGTTCGGCTACGGCCTTCTGCACGGTCTGTTCGCAGGCTGCCTGCGTCCGGATGTCGGCCGGCACGGCTACTGCCCTTCGCCCCGCCTTGCGGATGAGATCGATCACCTCCCGAGCGTCCGGTTCCTCGGATGGATGGTAGTTGATCGCGACGTCAGCGCCTTCCCGAGCGAAGGCGATAGCAGCTGCACGCCCAATCCCGCTGTCGCCGCCCGTAATCAGTGCCTTTCGTCCGATCAAACGGCCCGATCCCTTATAGCTTACCTCACCGTGGTCCGGGCGTGGGTCCATCTTGCTCGCCAAGGCGGGCCAAGGCTGACGTTGTTCGCTGAAAGGGTCACGTCGGTACTTGATTCGCGGGTCTCTCAGACTGGGAGCAGTGCCCCCCGCGGCCTGTGCCGTCGACGGCATGGAGGTCCCGGCGGCGGCCAGTCCAAGAGCTGCGCCGCCCAGCATCGTCCGGCGAGAGGTGGGGAATTCGCTCATCGTGAAAATCTCCTGCGTTTCTCCTCCAACGCGGCCGGGCGTGGAAATGTTCGCACTCGGCGAAATTCGTGCGAGTGGTGCGGGAAGGGGGCTACCGCGTTTTGAGGTCTCACAGAGTCGCCGCCATTCTGGCTTGAACTGAGGTGCGTGATTACCGAGGGCGCTCTGGTCCGCCGCGCGTAGGTGCGGCGCTACAAGGCGCGCGCCGCCATCAAAGCCCGCCGGATCGAAACCATCTCAGGGGGCGACCTATGGGTCTGCGCAAAAATCCTGCCCGGGGCCGGAAGTGCTGGCGTGGAGCGAAAACGACTCGGTGTCGAGCCGCTGCATCCGGGCTCGATCGACCCGCTCTACAGGGCGATTTTCCAGCGCTCCCTCAATCGCGAGACATTGCCGGATTCACGGCGCAGGACCAGGTTGGTTTTGTCCAAGGGATCTCGGCGCATTCGACGCGGGTAAGGCTCAACCGGGACTTCTTTGCAAGCGGCGAGGATCTGGCGGGTAACATAGACCCGCTCTGCTGGAAGAGCCCGCGCACGCCGCTGGCATACAAGCCCAACCTCGCCGCGAAACATGGTGCGGCGGGGCGGCTGATGAAGAAGCTGGTTTATTCGTAAAACTCGGTGTGAGTTGTGCCGCCTACGGCTAAGAAAGGGGGTTAACTTTAATTATTGATTGACGGCGATTTTCAAGGCACAAAATGGCCGCGACCCGAGGGATGAGCGATTGCGAGTCCTTTTACACCACTGACCCGGCCTGGCATTGCTGTGGCCGGGTCGTTTTTATCACGCCGTTGAGCTTACCCGCAGAAAAAACGATTGCGGACTTGGCCAAATGTGATTTCTCACCTGCTATAAGATCGTCTAGAGCGTTCTGGTATCCCCGTCGGGTCGCACCAAGGGGGCGCCGGTGAGTGCATAAGCGCGCCACCGGCGCAAACCTAGGCCAAAAGCCAACATTTCCGATGAGAGGCGATGGCGATGTCTTTCGCTATCGTATCTTTGCCGTCCTTTTCGGAGACCTGCTTCTGCCTCCAATGACGAGCTGCCTCATGCCCGGAACAGCCAGTTTTGCCGGCTTGTGCGTACCAGGCGACTTGCGCTCTATAGGCGATCCGGACACACTACGATTTGAGGCCGGCGCTACTCCCGATCGATCCCCTGGTAGTACCGTCGGCCTTTCATCCATGAAGAAGTTCCAGCGGCGCTTTCAATATCATGGTTTTCCCGATGTTTTTTTCGGCAGCATCTGTTGGCTGCTCGCGGATGGTTGCCGGCGCATGGGCTTACGGAGCCGTTCCCGCATGTCGCTTTCTGTCAGGCGCGCGCATCCGAACCGGGATGTTTCATAGAGAGCGGGTAAGCCCGTTCGTCGCGCCGGCTGACTCGAAATGGGCATTTCCGACTCCAGCGGGAAGGCTCAAGCCTTTCGAAACCTAACTATCCGATAGAGGTAAACGACCAGGATTACGGTCATGATCGCGGTGCTTACCCGCCCCAGATAGTGGTCGATCTCGTCGAACTTACGGCCGAGGATATATCCAGCATTACCCAGCGCGCTTGTCCAAATACCGGCGCCGCTGCATCACCTGCGCGATTGCCTCGGCGGTGCCGATCGGCTCGAGGAGGCGCCGCTCCACTTCCGGTATGACAACATCCTCGCGCGGGGTGATAGGCTCCGCCTTGCCGCCCAGCGCCTGATCGAGCCGGTCGATCGTTGCCATGCCGAGGCGGCGCGCGAGCGGACCGCGGGCAACGGGGAGCAGGTCGGCGACCGTCTCGAACCCGAACTTACGCGCCGCGCCGAGTGCTGCTTCTTCCAGACGCAGAGCAGCCACCGGTAACGGCGACAGGGTGCGCAGCACGCCGCCGGGCGGGATGACCGCGATATCCTCGCGGCAACACCGTGCCAGCGCATGGGCCGCGCCGGGGGTATCCCGCTGGCGGAGCAGCGCTGATCTCGAGCGGGCAGACGATCGACTGACACCCCGCTTCTTCGTTGCCATGGCCCCTGCCCTGCCCGCGCCGAACGCCGCTGTGCCGGCGCGCTCCATGCCTGACCACCGCAGGGAAGCTTCAAACGCGCGGTCCCGTAGTGCGAGGAACAGATCGTCTGCCCAAGCTTTGCGAGGTCCATGAAGATCGCCAGTTACAATGTGAACGGGATCAACGGTCGTCTCCCGCTGCTGCTGCGCTGGCTCGAAATGGCCGAGCCGGACATCGTCTGCCTGCAGGAGCTAAAAGCCCCGGACGAGCGCTTTCCCGAGCAGGCAATCCGCGACGCTGGATACCAAGCGATCTGGAAGGGGCAAAGCCGGTGGAACGGCGTCGCGATCCTCAGCCGCATCGGCGAGATCCACGAAACCCGGCGCAGCCTCCCTGGTGGTCCTGCCGACGAGCAAAGCCGCTACATCGAGGCGGCAGTCTCAGGGGTGCTGATCTGTGGGCTCTACCTGCCCAACGGCAATCCCAGACCCGGACCCAAATTCGATTACAAGTTGCGGTGGTTCGAACGGTTGGAAGAGCATCTCAGCGATCTGATCGGCCTCGATGCCCCGGTTGTCTGCCTTGGGGATTTCAACGTGATGCCGACTGACCTCGACGTCTATGCGCCCGAGCGCTGGCGCGAGGACGCGCTGTTCGCGCCGGAAATCCGCGCTGCTTTCCAGCGCCTCATCGACCAGGGCTGGACCGACGCTGTGCGTGCGTTACACCCCGATGAGACGATCTACACCTTCTGGAAGTATTGGCGCGGCGCCTTCGAGCGCAATGCAGGGCTCAGGATCGATCATGCCCTCCTCAACCCCACCGCAGCGAAGCGGCTCAAGGCGGCCGAAGTCGACATTCGCCCGCGCGGTTGGGACAAGACCAGCGATCATGCGCCCTTGTGCATCGCGCTATCAGACACGGCCATAGGGCGCAGAGCGAGCAAAGCCCGGCCGTGATCCCGGCCGTTGCTGGATCTTCGCCTATGCTATTGAGGGCCGGCTAAAGCTCAGGCACCCCCTGCAGATGAAAACTTAAAAACCTCAAGCGTACGGGGCAAACGCTTATCGACGAGATAGCGAGCGATCCCGAGCAACATCCGCGTTGATCACGCCAGCCCTCCCGGCGAGGGCGATATCACTGCGCCATCTTCCGGTCCACGCCTGCACCTCCTCGCTGTGGTGAGCGGCAAGGCTTCGCGGTTGCTGGTTGCGCACGGTTCCGGGTCGGATCCCGGGCATATCGGTTTCCTCGAGCGGTTCTCCAACGCTTTCGGTTCGAATGCCTCGAGTAGGGCGCTTTCCTTACGGGCGATTACTATACCGGCAAGCATGACCGGTCGCAGCGTCTGATCGGGCTCGACTCGACGAACGACGATGCTCTTAGCCGCGCCATCGTAATCCACAGCGCTTGGTATGCGGTCGATGATACGATCCCTGCCCATGGCAAGCTGGCCGCAGTCAGGACTGCTTTGGGGGCGGCGAGGATAAGCTCAGCGACGTATTCAGTTTCTGGCGAAGGACGGATGTTCTTTGCTGCCCGCGCCTAGGGGAGCATGAAACCTCTGGGATTTCCATAAGTTGTCATACGTGTCTTACCAGGAGGTCCGTGTGCGTAGAGGTGTGATCGCTTGCTCGTGGTTGGCCCTGACGGTCGCGGTGCCTGGGTGCCATTCAAAGCCTGACAATACATCCCAGAGCGCCGAGGCGCCGCCGATGAACGTCCACCAGTTGAACTGGAACGACGGGGCGGTCCGCCAGTTGCGCGACGCGATCGGTCGCCGCGCCGCGCATGGCCTCGACCGGATGCAATTCGCCGTAGATGGTCATCCCGGCAATGCCGAAGGCGACCGCGCTCTGACGCAGAGCGCGTTGCGTTACGCCTCGGCTCTAGCCCGCGGAGCGTCAGATCCTGCCAAGCTCTATGACGTATATACCGTCGTCCGCCCGAACCCGAACCTGCTGAATGGTCTGGGTGAAGCTCTCAAGGAAGGGCATCTGGACAAATGGCTCGATGGGCTGGCTCCGCAGGACGACGGCTACCGCGCGCTGTCCAAGTCCTATCTCGCGCTGCGCAAGCAGGGCAACGCGCCCGCCTCCACAATCCCCGACAAGGGCGAGCCGCTGAAGCCCGGCGCCACTGACGCGCGGGTTCCCGCGATCGCGCGCCAACTCGCGGCCTCCGATTACCTCGACCGTACAGCTGCTCAGGGCAACAGCTACAACCCCCTAATGGTCCGCGCGGTGCAGCGCATGCAGGCCGACTACGGAATCAAGCCGGATGGCGTCATCGGCGCCGACGCTCTCGAAATCCTCAACCTGTCGGACGCGGATCGGGCCCGGACGATGGCCGTGGCGATGGAGCGGATGCGCTGGCTCGACCGCAGTCCGGCCCCCACGCGCATCGACGTGAATGTCGCTGCTGGACGCCTGCTCTACTGGCGCGACGGCAAGGTCGCCGACAGCCGCAAGGTGGTCGTCGGTGAGCCTGAAAACGAGACACCGCAGTTGGGATCGCCGATCTATCGCCTCGTCGCCAACCCCACGTGGACAGTGCCGCGCTCGATCCAGAACAAGGAGATCGCCGGCAAAGGCAGCGCCTACCTTCAGCGCAATAACATGGCATGGAAGGATGGCTGGGTTGTCCAGCAGCCTGGCCCGAAAAATTCACTCGGCCTCGTGAAATTCGACATGAAGAACAATCACCAGATCTACCTGCACGACACGCCCGCCAAGCAGCTCTTCCAGGAGGTCCAGCGTCAGCGCAGTCACGGCTGCGTGCGGGTGGAAGATGCGCTGGGATTCGCCGAGATGCTGGCGAAGGACGAAGGCGTACTCGACGAATGGCACCGCGCTCGTGCGACCGGCAAAGAGACATTCGTCAAGCTGCCGCGTGAGATTTCCGTGAGGTTGCTCTACCAGACTGTGGTGCTCGGCGAGGATGGTGAACCCGTCATCCGCTCCGACCCCTATGGCTGGAACGACCCCGTGGCCGCTGCCCTAGGCCTTTCGTCCCGCCAAGCTTATCATCTGCGCACCTCTGGGAGCGACGTAGGACCTTGAGCCACTATTGACAAAGGATCGCCCGCATGCGGATGTTGGCGATCCTCACCTGCTGGGCGATTGATGCCTTTCCCGTTGTCCCGAGTTCCATTCTCTCCGGCAATGCCCCGTGAACGACCCAAAAGCCGCCAAGCAGCCTTCGTCCAGACGTATTAAGGCCGCCCATAAACGGGCGGCCTTCAACTCGTTATACAATGCTGTGCTTCAACGCGCTCATTTTATCGTGACCTTCTTTGACCGATACGAACGCCTTTTCTACAGCGGAGCGCGAAGACGGCTCTAACTCACTGTCGCGCAGCGCGTCTTCGAACTTGGCTTTGATGTGGTCTTCACCACGCTCGACTTCCTGAATGATCGCTTTGTCGTCTTTCCCAGTAATAGCCTGCTTCAGGTCCATAAACGTCCGGTGAGCAGCGGCCAGGAAGCTGCTGTCGTCCTCAGGGGTTCCACCCAATCGGCGAACTTCGGCCTGAAGGTCGGTCGCCGCCGCGCTGCGGTCCCGCGCGAACTCAGCGAACATCGTAGCGAACTGGGTGCTCTCAGCATCCTTGGCAGCGTCCTCATACCCCTTCATGCTATCGAGGGTCGTTTTGATCAGGCCGTTGAGCGTTGAGATCGTGCTATCCGTGGTCATGATGTTTCCTTCTTGAGAGTTGCTTGAACCATCAGCAGGCAAACTTGATCCCTTCGAAACGAAACATCCTATGCCCTCGTTATGATGCGTCAGCGGGCGACACATTGATTGGACAGGCGCTCTTATGTGAATTGGACATACCCTCCGCCCTAATAAACGACGCCATTCGGTCGACTGCTTCCAGGGGCCGTGATCGCGACCTGTGGGTTAGCGGATAGTCCGGTCCTAGGAATGGGACGTTGGCAGCTGAATGGCGACGAATGTCCGGGCTGTGATGTGTAGCGTCCGGGACTGAGCCAGCTATTGCTAACGGTTCGCTGAGCGACCGCTCCGCCAAATCCAGTCTTACCATACCAAATCACCCCGCATCGATAAGTGCGAAGGTGTGGTGGCGTTCGGGCCGATTTGGCATTTTCAGCGCACTGACAGGGTAAGCAGCACACCGTTGTTGAACGAAAGTTATTCTGACCCGACAGCGTCTGCCGAGGAAGGCCTTCGCGTATCTTCGGCGCTGTACCTACTGAATATGGAACCAGAAACATCGCCGCTCTTTTGGACCTTGCCTGCCCGCTTTCGGGAGCGGGCCCATGCCATACAACAGGAGCACCCATGACCGACCGCCTAGCACTGCAAGATCCTCGCACACAGTATCCGCAGCCGCCTTTTCCAGAACAGCCGCAGACAGCGCCGGGCGTTGCCGCAGAAATGGACCCCAGACCTGATCATGGCGAGCCAGCTATGTCGGGGCGGGCAAGCTCAAAGGACGAAAGGCCCTGATCACGGGAGGAGATTCGGGAATCGGGCGCGCCGCTGCGATCGCCTACGCGCGCGAAGGTGCCGATGTCGCCATCGCCTACCTGCCTGACGAGGAAAAGGATGCGCACGAAGTCCTTGCCCTCATAGAAGCGGAAGGCCGCAAAGCCGTGGCTTTGCCCGGTGACATTACCGATGAAGCCTGGAGCAAGCAGCTGGTCGAGGACGCGGTGAGCGGACTTGGCGGCCTGGACATCCTCGTTATCAACGCCGGACGCCAGCAATTTCGCGGAAGCATTGCCGAGGTCAGTTCGGAAGATTTCGACAAGACCCTCAAGACGAACCTCTATGCATTGCACTGGATCGCCCAAGCTGCCGTTCCGCATCTGCCGGCAGGCGCATCGGTCATAACCACAGCGTCGGTTCAGGCCTACGAGCCGTCCGATATCCTGCTCGATTATGCCACGACAAAGGCTGGCATCGTCGCCTATACAAAGGCACTCGCAAAGCAATTGATCGAAAAAGGCATTCGGGCCAACGTCGTCGCCCCTGGTCCGTTCTGGACTGTACTCCAGCCTAGTGGCGGCCAGCCACAGGAAAAGGTCGCCAAGTTTGGTGAGCAGAGTCAGTTCGGTCGCCCTGGGCAGCCGGTCGAAATTGCGCCGGTGTACGTGCTTCTTGCTTCGCAAGAGGCCAGTTACATCACTGGCGAAGTGTACGGCGTTACCGGCGGCGCCGGCATCGCCTAAAATACGCTGGCGGCCCGGCCCATCGCCTGGTCGCCAGTTCAAAGCTTGTGGCTTGTACCAACCACGAGCCGCACGTCGGGTGTCATGGAATTGGGCCCGCTCACACATTCCACATCGAGTTGCGTCGTCTCTTCGATCCGCCAGGCAGGCGACAGGGCAGCGCTGACCATCGCAGCTGCACGTTCAGGATCGCGATCACGCGAGATTTCGACCTCGGCCGAGCGCGTGACCGTTTCTGTTAGACTAATCTGAAAGCCTGCAGCAGCGCCGTACGAGAAGTGACGGCCCGATCGATCATCGTCCACCGCGGCTTCAGCGCGCCGCGAAATGGCAAAGGGAAGCGTATCGTTGAATTTTTTGCCCAGCGGCACGACAAGACCGGCGCTCCAGTCCCGTCGCCACCCTGATTGGTGCCGGTGGGCAGCGGGAGATAGGGTAAAATCCCGGCGGCAAGACCGTTTGCCTTTTCCTGCGGACGCTTCAGATTCTGCTTCAGGCCAACGGTCACATCGCCTGCTCCATGCGCGCGCTCAAGAATGTCCGTCTGATATTCACGGATGCCGATGCGCACATATGCGCTCCAGGAAAAGCTGCACTTCGCTTGCGCCGCAACAAAAAAGCGCAGCTGAATGTCTATCAACGTCAACGTTTCCTCCCGCCGGTCGGTGGCCTTTGTGCGCTCCCAATTCTTCAGCCCGATTTCCATCTGGATTTCCAGGATCCAAGGTACCGGCTGCGGTCGTAAGCCCAGGCCGCTCGGTGCACAATTCGCGCAATTCGGAGGCCGACGGCTTCCCGTTTTTCCGCGCTAAGGCGGCGGTATCATCGTGAACGAATGAATTATTTGGCGACACCGGCGAAACCTAGCTGAGCACCCTCGGAGTCGCCAGTAGGCTATGGATGGCACTCGTCAACGTCTCGGCACCATACGGCTTGGCCAAGACGGAGAATTGCGCCGTCCCTTCGCCTACCATCTGCTCGCTGTAACCGGTCGCAAGCAGGACCGGTGTTTCCGGAGCCCTGATATGGAGCTGCCGGGCAAGATCGATACCGCTCAAGCCGGGCATCACGACATCGCTGAAAACCAAGTCAAAGTCCTGTTCTTGCAAAACGCGTAATGCCTCCGCACCGTTTTGCGCTGTCACCACCTCAAGCCCGAGATCCACAAGCAACTGCTCCGCAAAATCCAAAACCTGTTCGTTGTCCTCCACCAGCAGAATTCTCAAACCGGGCGGGAGCGGCGTGTCGCCGCGAGTAGGACTGGATGCGGGGGGCTGCTTGTCGACGGTGGGCAGGATCAGCCGCACGGTGGTGCCCACGCCCACTTTTGAGAGGATTTCCGCGGCGCCGCCTGCCTGCGCCGCAAAGCCGTGGATCTGGGAAAGTCCAAGCCCTGTTCCCTGTCCGACGGGCTTGGTCGTATAGAATGGCTCAAATACACGCTCGATCGTCTCGGGCGTCATTCCCGTTCCGGTATCGGTTATCTCGATCGCGACAGCTTCATCTTTACCGAGTGAATAGTCCCGAATGCTAATGGTCAGGGTACCGCCATCCGGCATAGCGTCCCTCGCGTTGACTGCCGCGTTCAAGATGGCTGCCTCCAGCTCAGTGGGATCCACTTCCACCCGCGCCATCAAATTCGACGGCTCGACCACAATCTCAATATTGCCGCTGATGGAGCGTGAGAGGACTTCGCCAAGAGCATCTAGCTGGATGTTGAGGTCCAAAACCTCGGGCTGGAGGACACGGCGGCGGCTGAATGCCAGAAGGTGTCCGGTCAGTGTCGCCGCGCGCTGGACCGTGTCGGCCAATCCATCGAGATACTTGGCGCGCCTTTCTTCTGAGAGGTCCGGCCTGCGTAACATCTCGGTCGCCCCGGAGATGACGGTCAGCAGGTTGTTGAAATCGTGAGCAACGCCGCCGGTCAACTGGCCGATCGCTTCCATTTTCTGCGACTGGCGCAGAGTTCCGTGGAGCTTCGTCAGCTCCTCGGTTCGTTCAGCGACCCGGCGCTCCAGTGTTTCATTGGCTTCGCGTACCTGCCGGATGAGCTGTGCATTCTCGATCGCAACTGCGGCCTGCGACGCCAGGCTGGTGACAATTTCCTCATGAAGGGCGGAGAACCTGCCCGTCTCGGGATGACCGAAGAACAGTCCACCCAGCACCTTCCCGTCATTGGTGCTCACTGGAACCGCGAGGTAGCTGCGAACAGGCAAATGACCGTCCGGCATGCCGGACCGGGGAGCATTCTGACCATAACGCGGATCCGACAGGATGTCGTCCGATCGGACATTGCCGGTCCCTGCGAACGTTGGCGCGAATACCTCTGTATTGCGCGGCATTGGAAAATTAGCGAACGCTTCGCGCGGCGCTCCCGACAGGGAGTAGAGCGTATAGCTCTCGCCATCCGCACCGACGGCATTGTAGAAGAACGCACCGAACGCCGCTTCGGACAATTCGACGCCGGCGTCGGTAACCATTTGCACCAAGCGCTCGAGCTCATGTTCGCCGGCAAGCGCCGACCCGACACGGTTTAGAAGCTCCAGCGAGCGTCGGGCCCTGCGTTCCTCAGTTACGTCTTCGGCTGAAACAGTGATGCCGACGATGTTGCCTTCTGCATCGCGCAGCGGCACACAGTTCTCGCGCCAGATGCTCGTGCCATCGGGCCGGCCGGGAGTTTTGCCGGCGACTTCCTGTCCCCATAGTGCGTCACCGGCCAAGACCCTCCCGAAGATCGCCAACGCCTGCTCATCGAGGTCAGGTACGATCTCGCAGATCGTCTTGCCGATATGATCGTCAATGGATCGACCGTTCCACTCCGCCAGCCGTTCGTTGACGCGCACGAAACGCAGCTCTCGGTCCAGCACTGCCAATCCAACGGGCGCGGCCATATAGACGGATGCCAACTCGTCCGCCTGACGGCGCGCCATCGCTTCGCTGACGGTTAGTTCCGCTTCCTTTTCCCGCAGGCGCTGGTTGGCCAGCACCCGCTCTGTCGTTTCGGAGACAATGCATAACACGCCGCCGACGCTTCCATCGTCGTCCCAGACCGCTGAGTAGGAAATGTCGAAATAGGCGGTCTCGCCGAAACCACGCCGCTCGATGTAAAATGGCCTGTTCTTGGCGGAAAACGTCTTGCCGCTTTCCCGCACGCCTCGCAGCAGAGGTTCGAGATCATTCCAGAGCTCGCTCCAGTGTTCCTGCGCCGGCTGACCAAGCGCTGCGGGGTGCTTGCTGCCGATGGTCGGCGCGTAAGCATCGTTGTAGAGCGCAACAAACTGAGGACCCCAGAATAGAACGATCTGTGCCTCCGATGCGGTCAGGAGATCCATGGCTCCGCGCAAACGCGAAGCCCATGTTGGAGGCGCCCCAAGGGGTGAGGAGCTCCAGTCCCACTTCGGCCAATGCGCCAAAGAAAACTCACCAGCGTTTGCGTCGGCCACCCCTACTTCCCCTGCATAATCTTTTCAAGACAGGCGCGAAGCGGCGAGCTCCATTCCTACAGCCTGTCCGAACCGGACAGTAACGCCTGACGCGCACAAGGGTTGCTTCAGGCGGGCTTGACAAACGAAGGGGCGAGAAATGGCCAACGCTGCGCTACCTGCGAGACAGAACAGGAATTGAGGGCACGATGAGGCTTTCGCGATCTATTTAGCCGGCGAACACCCCGACGCGAATATCGAGGTACACGATGCGCTTCGTGATCGCCAACAACATCGAGGGGACGCTTCCGACCCTGCGGGAGCAATGGTGGGTGTCCCCAGAAGCCTGAATGTCGATTGCTGGGCCGAGGTGTCACCGAGGCGGATGGCTTTGCGATTGCCCTGAAGCCGGAGCCTATCGAAGGACTGGAAAAGCTCTACTTCGTCAATTGTGGACGGCTACGTACCGGAAGAATTCGCCGAGCGACACCGCAACGTTTGCGTAGTCGCCCAAAGTGAATCAAAGGTGATACATCGCGCGCTGAAGATGGGGACGGAATGGATCGGACCTCATTAGGTCTATAGCCTTGATGAAAGTGTGGTCATGGCCCACTTTCCAGCAGTGCAACCATTTTGGAATTACCTTGATCTCGAGCTAACGACAGCGCGGAGTTACCGGCGGTGTCGACAACGCCTTTGTCGGCCCCATATGTAATGAGCCGATCAACGATTTCCTGCCTGCCGAACAAGGAGGCCATCATGAGCGCGGTCTGTCCGGCATGATTCGGCGCGTTGGGATCGGCCCCGCGGCGCAGCAGCAGGTCGGTGATCGGTTCGTACCCCTTGAAGGCAGCGCCCATCAACGCGGTATTTCCCCGGGATCTATCGGGCTGGTCGATAGACGCTTCCTCGTCGAGAAGCAGAGCCGTCGCCCCCAAGTGGCCGTGATAGCTGGCGAGGATCAGAGGCGTATAGCCCTTGGGATCGCGAGCTTCGATGTCCGCGCCGGCTAGTAGCAAGGCCGAGATCATGTCGGTCCGACCAAGCCGCGCCGCATCGAAGAGAAGTTCCTGGATCCGTTCGGGCGCCGGCAAGGGAGGCAGACTCCCATGCGCCGCGTCCACGTCACTCTGCATCCAAGTCAACCTTCAGTTCGCGCGGCCAGTGGCGAAGCGCGCCGAGGCCTTCCACAAATGCGTCTGCATCCTTCGCGCCGGTGAGCGGAATGCAGGCTTCGTCAAGATCATCGGCAATGCCGCCCTTGACGAAAATCGGCCGTGCGGCAGCGGTTAGCGCGATGAACTTGCAATGGCTAAAGGCGTCGCGCACGAAGTCTTGTGACGCGGCATCAGTGGCAAGAAGTGATGCCCCCTCTTCCGAGACGACCATCGCTACCGCGTCGAACAGAACGGATGGTCCGCCATCCACCTTCTGCTTCGCTGCCACTTTCGTCCCGTCCGAAAGCGTGACGCCGCCGATCTTGGGAGCAATGATCTCGTAGACGGCGCCGACCTTGTCAACGGCCTTCACCAAGGTTCCGAACAGCGCTGCATCTGCGCCGTCGGTGAGGAAGATGCCGAGCTTGCGACCTTTGAAGGACGCCGGCCCGTTCTTGACGATAGACAGTGCATCCGAGGGTGGAAGGTCCGTGCGGGTCGGGACTGCGGCCTTGGCCGGGTCTGGGAACTGCGGGAGTGCAAGACCATCCGCGACGGTTGCGGCAAGGTTTTCATCGATATTGCGCAAGTGCGAGACCATGCGCGCGCGGATATCCGGTCGTTCGACCTTGCTGAGCTCGAAGACCAAAGCATCGGCGATATGCTTCTGCTCGATCGGAAGCTGGCTTACGTAGAATTGCCTTGCCTGACTGTAATGGTCGGCGAAGCTCTCGGGGCGGATGCGCAGCTTCGCGCCCTCTGCTTCTTCGGCAAAGCTGCGGAAGCCGCGCACTGGGTCTTCTCGCGGGCCGCCCAACGTGACGCCCCAGCTGTTCGGCTCGTAGTTCACGCGGCCTTTTGGATTGGTCATCGCCATGTGGCCGTCTTGCTGGAAGTTGGCGACTGGGATCTTCGGAGCGTTGATCGGGATATGGGTGAAATTCGGGCTACCCAAGCGCTTGAGCTGCGTGTCGAGATAGGAAAAGTTCCGCCCGGCGAGCAGCGGGTCGTTGGTGAAATCGATACCCGGCACGACATTCTGCGTGCAGAAGGCAACTTGCTCCGTTTCGGCGAAGAAGTTGTCGACCACGCGGTCGAGTACGAGCCGCCCGATGGTCCGAACCGGCAGGATTTCCTCTGGAATGATCTTGGTCGCGTCCAGCACATCGAAGTCGAAGCTGTCGGCGAACTTCTGGTCGAAAAGTTGAACCCCCAGCTCCCATTCGGGAAAGTCGCCGCCGTTGATCGCGTCCCAAAGGTCGCGGCGGTGAAAGTCAGGGTCCGCGCCGTTGATCTTGACCGCCTCGTTCCACACCACTGACTGAAGCCCTTGCTTGGGCTTCCAGTGGAACTTGACGAAGGTCGACTGGCCCTCGGCACTCACTAGTCGGAAGGTATGGACGCCGAAGCCCTCCATGGTGCGAAAAGATCGTGGTATCGCGCGATCCGACATAATCCACATGACCATATGCATGGATTCGGGAGTCAGGCTGATGAAGTCCCAGAAATTGTCGTGGGCGGTCTGCGCCTGCGGGAACATGCGATCGGGTTCGGGCTTCGCCGCATGGACGAGGTCCGGAAACTTGATCGCGTCTTGGATGAAGAAAACCGGGATGTTGTTGCCGACTAGGTCCCAGTTGCCTTCGCGAGTGTAGAACTTCGTCGCGAACCCGCGTACGTCGCGGGCAAGGTCGAAGGAGCCCTTTGAGCCCGCTACCGTAGAAAACCGCACGAACACTGGTGTCCGCTCGCCAACACGTTGGAAGATATCGGCCCGGCTGACGTCGGCAAGGGTCTCGGTCAACTCGAAGAAGCCGTGCGCGCCATAGCCGCGCGCATGGACCACGCGCTCCGGGATGCGTTCGTGATCGAAGTGGAAGATCTTCTCGCGGAAATGGAAGTCCTCCAGCAAGGTTGGACCTCGCGCGCCCTGTTTCAGGCTGTTCTGATCGTCTGACACGGGCACGCCCTGCTGCGTGGTGAGAACGGGCGCGCCCTCCGCCGCAATCTGGTGGGTCTCGCCACCTTGCCCCTGCTGCTCCGCGTAGCGCAGCGAAATCTGAGCATCTTCGGGGATCGCCGAGGCCTTCTGCGGAGATTCGCCGGGCCGGGGCTTGTCGGGGGACAGATCGTTCGGCTTCTTCGACGGCTTGCTGGCGACGGGTTTCTTGGCCATGGCGAATTCTCCCTCTAGTGTCGTTGCCGCGAGAGCGGTGCCAGCGATGTCCGGAGGCTCCACCTATTCCTCGCTTGCCGAGTGAACCTTCAAAAACAGCCTTGGTTTCTGCTCGCGCCTCTTTTTCTGATGTGCAGCCCAAGCAAGGGTTGGAAAAGAAAAGGTGCCGCATGCGGACAGAAGAAACAGTAAGCCCCGAGCGTTCCGCGCATTCCGTTCTTCTGACGCCTCTTCATTCGTCGCCTCGGGCTCGCGGCGCAATGACGACCTGCTGCACGACAGCGCGCCGCGGCTGCGTCAGGACGTAATGGACGCCGACGGCGATATCCTCGGCGCGCAGCATCGTTTCCTTCCTGATCTCTTCCGCTTGCTCCTCGGCCGAGAATTCGGAGTACTGGAAATCCGCACCGGTCTTGGCCGGTTCGACGTTGCAGACCTTGATACCCTTGGGGCCGAGTTCCTTGCGCAGCGCTTCTGCAAAGCCCGCGACACCGGCCTTCATTCCGGCATAGACACTGCCGCCACCGCTTAAAACATGCGCTGCGACCGAGCCAATGAACACGATGTCGCCCCTGTCCTCCATTACCTGCGCAGCGGCGAAAGCCGTTGTCAGATAGGCGGTGAAGTCTGCCGCGATCGCGTAACGCAGTTCCGCGCCGTTCATCGTGGTGAGGCCCTTGGCGGGGACGGCGGCATTGACGATGGCGATATCGAAGCTTCCGAAATAATCCTTCGCCGCCGCGAAGAAGCGGTCGACGCCGTCTTCTTCGGCAAGGTCCAGGCTGATGCCGCCGCCGGTTCCTACCTCGCGAATTCGGGCCAGGCCATCGTCAAGATGCTGCGGATCGCGGCCGCAGATGAAGACGTCCACGCCTTCCGAAGCGAGCAGCACGGCAGTCGCGCGGCCAATGCCGGTGCTGCCGCCGGTGATGACCGCCTTGCGGCCCCGGAGGCCGGGCATCCGGGTATGGGCGTCGGACAGATCGATGGCGGCTGGGTCCTGGGAATTCGGCATGCTCGTCTCTCCTCTATTATCGTGTCGCGATAGCTGTTGGGCTCACCAGTTCACGATCAGGTTGCCGCCGGCCGGCACGAGATAGCTTTCTCGCTTAGCACTACGTTCGTGCACGGGGATCGGATCTCCCGAGGCGGATTTCACCGTGAAAGATGGCAGCGCCGCGCGGCCGATCTTGAGGAAGCTCACCCTGGCCTCACGCCCTTCGCCGCCGCCGAGCTGAAAGCTGAAGCTGCGCTCGGATGCCCGTTCGCTTGCGAGCAGGAAGTGGTCGCAGAACAGACGGAACGGGGCGCCCTGGACGTGATGGAAGCTGCGGCTGGCAAATACCAGGGCGGCTCCTGCACCGTAAATTTCCTGGCCGACCTGACCTGCCTGCTGGCCGTCGATGTAAAGATCCTCGACAGGGAACGAGAGGTTGCGGTCGACATGGCCGTTCCCCTCGCGCTGACAGGTGGAGACGGCTTCTGGCGGGAGGGCGTCGGGATAATAGTACCAGGCCCGGTCCAAGGCATGGCGGCAATATTCACTGACGAGAAGGCGGGCCGCAGGATCGAGATCGGGACCGCTATCCTTCAGATAGCGCTCGAAGGCTTCGAAGCTGTCGAAGCATTCGTAAAGCGCCATGTACGGCGCATCGTGAAGCGCGGAAACGCCGAGGAAGTTGCGATAATGGCGGGCGTGGCCGATCTCGGATTCCCATATGGCGCAGTTGTGGAAGAAGCTGGCAAGGTAGACGTAGCTTTGCCGGAGGAACTGCTCTTCAGCGGTGATGCGCCACAGGCGCATGCAGGCGGCGGCGCCCCAAGCCGTGAGATTGGCCTGATAATTCAATTCAAACCGCATTCCTTTCGCGGCCTCGATCGCAGCCCGCGCTTCGTCGAGATAGACTGTCTCGCCGGTAAGTTCGTAGGCTTGCAGCATTACGTAAGCATAGATTCCACCGACATCGGTCTGGCCGCGCCCCGCGTCGTCGCGTGCTTCCTGAAGGACGCGGAAATTCCGGATGTCGTACTGGATCGGCCAGCGGTAATGGAAATGCCGGGCCGCCTTTATCGCGAAATCCAGCGAACGCCTGAACAGCCGGAATGCCGGCCTATCGCCGTCCAGGGCGAGCCGTCCCAACTTCGAAAGCGGATGATAGAGGTACCAGCTGTCGACTGCGTTGCGGTCCTTGTCTTTCCCGACATTGGGCAGGTAGCGGCGCAGCGTCTTGAGCCGAGTATCGTAGAATTTCGCGAGACCCGCGGCGAGTTCGGCACCGATCGCTAAGCTCCGCTTGGACCAGGCTTCGTAATCGCGGATCGCGGCCAGGATCGAGAGTTGAACCATGGAGTCCGGGTACTCGGCTGCCGTGTAGGGGTGGACATAGCGGTGCCCGTAAGCTGAGAGAGTGGCTTCCGGTGCCGCCGCAAGGTCGTGCAACGTTCGTTCGGCACGACCGGGCCAATCATGGAAGTCGCAGCGCGGCGCGCCGAGATGGCGGAGCGTTGCGCCCAGCATCACTAGGTATCTACGCGCCATGTCCTGCTCGTCGCCGGAGACATCCTCATGGAACGTCAGCAGGGCGTCGGAAAGCAAGGTTTCCTCGTCGGGCAGTAGCGGGGCGGCGGGCGGAATACCGCGCTGGGGCGGGGTGGGGACCAGATATCCGAGTTCCGGCCAGAGACCGCCGACGGCGCCGTCGGGCTTGGTGCCCGTCGCCCGAAAGTAGGGATTGAGCGCTGTCAGGTTCTGAAAATAGAGGACGCTTCCGAATGGAGGCGCGGTCAGCCGGAAATAGACGGCCCCGCTATTGAACCCGCGCTGGGCGGCCTCGACCTTTCCTTCTGCTCCTGCAGGATCATCGCGGCTGTCCAGCGGGTAGAGATCGCGCGGAATGAAAGAGACCAGAAGCGGAGCAGAAGGTGTGAGCGCCGTACGAACACGCAGGAGTGGTACGGCATCGCGATGGAGTTCGACGGCGATACGGTGGGTGCCAAGTGCGCTGTCCACGCGAATGCGCGCAGCCTCGTTTGCCCCCCCACGCAGCAACTTCGCATCGTGACAGCCGGCAGGAAGAAAGGCGGCCCTCAGCGCTACCCCGCCGTGGTTTTCCCGCCTGATGATGACCCAGATCGCATCATGCCCGACCGCAAACTCGATATTGAAAGTATCGAATTCCAGCTTGCCGAGCGATTTCATTTTTCCGCCGCGCATTTCTTCGCGCAGCAGCACGGCGCCCGGCGTCAGGCCGGCAATGTTATCAGCAGCATGTCGTGTCACCGCATTTCGAAGCTCTCATCATACCGGCGGTTGCCGGAGGACCTTAAACTCGAATTCGCTCGGATCATCGAATCATCGACTGGCTTCCGTCGTCCTTTGGGAGCTGTCGTGCTCTTTCACACCGGTCCGTCGTTCCTGTTTGAGCTCTTTGGCATGCCAGACATTGCGTCCCGCGACGACGAGCACGAAGACGCCTAGCACGATCACCACCACCATCAATCCCGCCCGAGTGAGGCGCCGGGAGCTTGGCTTCTCCCGATCCGGTATCATTGCCCCGTGTTCGGGGCGCGTTGGTCCCCCGGATAGTCTTCCGGCTTGACGGTTCCAACCAAGGGTCGATCCTCGATTTTTTCCGGCTTCTGCGGACCTTCCTTCTGGTGCTGGGGGTCGAAGGCATCGGGCCGGGCATCTCCCAGCGCCCCGCGACGTTCTCCGTTATCAGCTGTATCCGACATCGTATCTCTCCATCAAGCGGCGAGAAGGTTGACCTCCGTTGGCTTCGCCGGCGGCAGACCGGCCGGCTTCGCCCGGGCAAGAAAATCTTCCTGGGGGGCGATCACCTGGTCGCGCATTACAACGAAATCGAAGTCGGTCTTTCTGCACTGGGCGAACGTGCCTTCCGAGGCCCCTCTCTTCCTCGTGGACATGATGCTTGATTTCCTCGGCGAGCACCTTGACCTTAGCCCGAAGAAGTCGTCGTTGGGCGAAGCGGCCTCGATTTTCCCGCGGAAGCCGGGGTAAAAAATCTTGTCCTCGATGATCGTATGGATTTTCAGTTCGGTGCAGATCTCGTGGACGAGAGATTTCTTCTGCGCGGGAGCCGTCGCTTTCTCGAAGCGCTCGAAGAGTTCCTCGACTTTTCGGTGGTCGGCTTTCAAAAGCGCGATGGCGTCGGTGAAAACTTCTGTCATTGCGTCCTCCGGTCAGAGGTGGTGACAGGTAAGTGCGCCGCAAGCCGGCTCGTTCCCGGCCCGCAATCACCGCGATGATCGCCGCCACGAACCTTTCAGATTTTGCGATGAGGCGCGGGGCCAAGGCAGCCAATCATGCCCACAGTTCGGAAACCGGCACATCGTCACGTTGCCTCCATCCTGCCCGGCGCCCCCCTTTCGGCGCCGGCGTCACCCAGAGATCGTCGTGATGGCATAGCGGAATGAGCGGGCTCAGTTCGGGAAAATATCGTTGATGGAACGTCTCATGCGCCGGGTGCTGACGCCATGAGCCGCGGAATTGCAATCAACAGTTCGCGGGCCAGGTAGCCCACCGGCCCGGTCGTCTCTGCACAGTATCGGCCAGCTTCTCCATGTGCCCAGACCGCCCAAAGCGCAGCCTCCAGCGCGGGCGCCCCCCGAGCGATAAACGCGGCGACAATTCCCGCCAGCACATCGCCGGATCCACCCGTCGCAAGACCGACGTTGCCGCCGCTGTAGATGAAGCAATTGCCGGCCGGATCAGAGACCAGTGTAGTGGAACCCTTCAGCACAACGACGGCATGGAACTGAGCCGCGGCCTGGCGTGCGGCGGCGACCCTGTCACACTCGATATCACCTGCCTCGCATTCCAACAAAGCCGCCATCTCGCCGATGTGGGGCGTGATCACACAAGGCGTGGGTCGAGCCCGCAAGCGTAAGGTATGATCGCCCAGCGCCATCAGCGCCGAAGCGTCGATCACCAGCCCGCCCTTTTCCGCGTCCGCCATGGGACCGGCCCCGGAATGCGCCATCGCATCAAGCACTGCTGCCAACAGACGCGAGGCATGCCGCTCGCATGTCATTGCCGGCCCCACAACGACCGCATCGCATCGTCTCAAATGGGGTGCGAGCATGTCGGCATTGACATCGATCTCGCCGGTCGGCCCTTCGGGCAGCGACAGCATAGCGGCTTCGGGAAACGTTGTGCCGATGGGAATGACAGCCGAGGCTACTGTGGCAATCCGCACCTTGCCCGCCCCTCCCCGCAAGGCCGCCTCGGCCGTCAAACGGATGCCACCCGGAACCTGCAGGCAGCCGCCGATAACGAGGACTCGCCCGCGCGCATTTTTATCGACGTCATCGGAGGGTATGGGCAGAGGATGTGCGCTCAGCCAAGCAGGGTCGAGCGGGACGCACTCCCCTCCGTATTCGACCTGCTCAGCCACGGGCTGCGATCATCGGATCCGGCTCATGCGTGGACGGCGTACCTTCGCGCTCCAGCGGAGCGACAATGTTGTATTGCTCCAATGCGAGCCGCCCGGCTTGCGCATCAAAGCGGTATTGCGTCACGCTGCAATTGGCCACGTCCCCATCTGCATCGATCGCCAGGATTTCCGCTTCGCTAAGGTTTTCCAGAATATAGCGCATGCACAGCACAACTACTTGGTGGGCAACGATCATTACCCGCTTCCCTGCATAGTGTAGCGAAACTGTGTCCAGCAGCGCGCGAAGGCGGAAGATCACGTCCACCCAGCTCTCGCCTCCCGGCGGGCGATGGTAGAACTTCCCGAGCACCTTGCGGAAATTCGCCTGCTCCGGCTGCAGTTCACGAATCCCGACGGTCGTAAGCCCATCGAGAATCCCGAACTCCTTTTCCCTTAGCCGCTCGTCAAGACAGATCCTGAGGTCAGCTGGGCAGCCGCCCGCTTCGCGGAACCCTTCGCCGGTCTGAACTGCGCGCAAGTAGGGGCTGGAGAGGATTACTTCGGGTCGCAGACCCTCCTCGCCCTTGGCGAACCAATGACCAGAGCTCTGGCTTGCTCCATTCCCAGAGAAGAAAGAGGTACGTCGACGTCGCGATGATCGAGTGCGATGCGCGCCATTCCGTTCGCATGCGCCATGTCGCGCGCGACATTGCCGGCGCTCTGGCCATGGCGGATGAGCCAGAGCATGCTGGGCCAACGATGGGATTGTTGTGCCGGGCTTTCCATCATCGATTAACGGAAAGAGAGTACGGTAGTTCCAAATTGGGTCTTATCTGCGTAGCCGAGCATCGGCGGTGCGCAGAATGGGTGGAGAGCCTGCATAAAATGGCACAGTAAAACAGGCTTGCTCCGAACACGAATGCCAGCAAGACGACCTTAAAACCGTTGTTTTCAGGAGGGCAGGCGTTGCGCAAATCTGCCTCAAAGTGGTGAATAGGCGCCAGGGTGAGACCGACGATTGGTGGCCCAATACAGGTGGCATGGGGGTATGTTCCGCCACTCAAATCGGCTGCGAACTGAAAGGAAATGACGCTTCAAAAGCGGCTTCACGCTTGTTCCATCTGGTAGGCTGCGAAAATTCCCTGCCGACCGAGGGCCGCTGCGCTGGCTTCGGCAATTTGAGCGCCTACGGCTCTATCGAGCGTGGAAAAGGGAAGTCCCGAAAGGATGCAATCCGCGTGCGAAAGGGCCAGATCGTCAAGTATCTGTGCGACGTCCTGAGCGGAACCTCGCACCACGCAAAGGCGCCTGTCGCGTATAGAGGTGCGTAAATGTTCGACGAATTCGTCGCCTGGCTCGATCGCAATCAATTGGCTTTCTCGGCGCATCCGCGCCAAAGCGGCTGTAGTAAATCGTCCGGTCCCAGGGCCGAACTCCACCAATGCGCCAATCTTCGGCCAATCCAGCGGCTCGAGAACACTCTCGACAAGATAGTTCGTAGCAGGAAACGCCGATCCGACCTTCGCCGGGTGTCTGATAAATTCCGAAAAGGCGATCCGGGCGGCGCTCTTTGATGACAGAAGCTTGGTCGACATCGGTTTTCCTTAGCGGGCCATATGTAATTCAACCTGCTGGAAAGCGTTGGGGTTCCAACAGCTCCCGCAGTTCCAGGGGAAGCGAGTTGTCAGAAGCTTGCCGGAGATTTCTGTGAACGCTTTCCCATGTGGGACGTTGCTCTACCGAAAGCGATCCCGTTTTCGGCGGTCGTACCCAGGAGATCGGCGATGGCGCTCAAGGCTCTCGCAATCAATTGCACGCTTAAATTCAATCCGGGCGAAGCATCTTCCAGCGATGCGATGATCGCGGTTCTCGAGCAGGCCTTCGCGGAAAGACAGGTTTCCATCACTGAGACCGTTCGCGTTGCCGCGCTCACCATCCGGCCCGGCGTGACTTCCGACGAGGGAGATGGCGACGATTGGCCTGCGCTTCGCGAGAAAATCCTTGCGCACGACATCCTGATTTTTGGCGGGCCGATCTGGATGGGGCAGATCGGCAGCGTCGCTAAACGCGTTCTCGAGCGGATGGATGCATTTCTCGACGAGACCGACGATGCCGGACGCATGCCAAGTTACGGCAAGGTTGCTGTGGCGGCGATCGTCGGGAACGAAGATGGTGCACATTTCTCTTCTGCCCAGCTTTTCCAGGCTCTCAATGACGTCGGCTGGACAATTCCCGCGGTTGCCGCTTGCTACTGGGTGGGCGAGGCGATGGGCTCGACCGACTTCAAGGACCTGGACGAGACACCCGAGATGGTCGCCAAAACCGCAAAGATGGTGGCAGGCAACGCAGCCCACCTAGCGGGGCTTTTGAAGTCCGCGCCTTATCCCGGTTAAAAGGCGGATAGGAAAAAGCCACGGCTTCACGCAGAAGAGTGAGACCACGACGGATAGCAAGAAAAAGAACCTCGCGCGAGGCATCGACGCAATCGTCAAGGGCTACCCGAAACGGTTGCAGAGAAATCGCGCCGCGCCCCCGGCTCGCGCGGCACTGCTGATCATCGACATGCTAAATTACTTCGACTTCAGGGTGCCTGAAGCCTCGAACCTCTGGCAAGACACATCCTACCCGCTATCGAGTTCTCATCCGGCAGTTCGAGGGCCGTAGTTACTCGGTGATCTAAGTGAACGACGATTCGGCGAAAGGCATTCGGACCGCTCGGTGTAGCGCGTCGATTACGGAGTCCGGTCGGCGTCAATTATGATGGCCGGTAGGCGGCCGCGCCGGTTGGTGGCTTTGGGCTATCANTGTAGCGCGTCGATTACGGAGTCCGGTCGGCGTCAATTATGATGGCCGGTAGGCGGCCGCGCCGGTTGGTGGCTTTGGGCTATCATGAGCGGTTGCGAGGGGCAACCGGGCATCGTCAATTACAGCGCTGGGTAATTGTCGCTGGCACTGGACGAAAGCGACAATTCGAAGGCTTTGGGGTAATTGCCGCTGGCGACAATTACCCGTTGTCTCAGTCAGGGTGCTCGCGAGCGCGAAGTCAGCGACAATTATGATGGCCGGCCTGGAGCGCCATTCGATGGGTCATAATCGCCGGCGTTGATGCGAGCGACGGCGGATCGCTTGCGGTAGCTCTCGCCGTTCATCTCGATGANAGCGCCATTCGATGGGTCATAATCGCCGGCGTTGATGCGAGCGACGGCGGATCGCTTGCGGTAGCTCTCGCCGTTCATCTCGATGATGGTCGAGTGGTGCACGAGGCGGTCGATCGCGGCGACAGTCATGGCTGGATCTGGAAAGACGTTGTCCCAGGCCGAAAATTGCTGGTTGGCGGTGATGGCGATCGAATGGCGCTCGTAGCGATGGGCGATGAGCTCGAACAAGGCGCTGGTCTCGACCTGGTCCTTGCGGACGTAGGACAGGTCGTCGAGGACGATGAGATCGAACTTGTCGAGCTTGTCGAGCATCGCGGGCAAGCTGAGGTCGCGTCGTGCGGCCTGGAGCTTCTGGACCATGTCGGTTGTGGAGCAGAACAGGACACGTCGCCCGGCGTCGATGAGGGCATGGCCGATGGCGGCAACCGCGTGCGTCTTGCCGGTGCCGCTCTGGCCGAACAACAGCAGATTGCCACCGCTCTCGATCCAGTCGTCGCCGGCAGCCAGGGACAAGAGGTGCGGCTTGCGGATACCGGGGGCGGCGTCGAAATCGAAGGTGGCGAAGGTCTTGCCTGCCGGGAGGCCGGACTGGTCGCGATGGCGCTGGATGCGCCGGGAGGAACGGTCGGCCATCTCGATCTCGAGGAGTGAGGCGAGCAGGTTGGCGGCCGGCCAGCCATCCCGATCGGCGGTGTCGGTAAGGCGCTTCCAGTTGCGGTTGATGCTCGGCAGGCGCAAGGCCTTGAGCAGGGTAGGCAGCACGGCGGCGGCCTGGTCTTTGGTGCGGGTCATTAGTGCACCTCCCCGCTGGCGATCAGGCTGTTGTAGCTGTGCAGATCGGGTGGCGGGATAGTGACATCGCGCTGTGATCTTGCGGTAGGCAGGAACTCCTCCCTGAGCGCATCGACATCGGGCAGGCGCCCGCTGTCGAGTGCCTCATCGATCCGCCGGGCCAGCACGTCGACACAGTCGCCCCTGGCGGCGATATCGAGCAGCGCGACGGCATCGCGGCAGGCCTGCCGTCCGTCGAGCTGGGCATCGAAGGCTTGCCAGGCCCGCCGGTAGGCGTGATCGGGGAACAGGGCTTCGCGGTAGACGAGGTTGCGCAGTGCACCGGGCTTGCGGCGCAAGTTACCGATCATGTGCCGGAAATCGATGCTGTGCCCCCGGTGGGGATGACTGATCCGCACACGCGGCGTGGACATTACCCTGTCCGGACCGAGGAAGAGCTCGATGCGATCGTCAAAGAGATGTGCGTTGAGGCGCCGTCCGACGAGGCGGGAAGGCACCGAATAGGTAACCCGATCGATGCCGACGGTGCCGTTGCGGGTGACATCGACGGTGACCATGGCGAAATCGGTGGTTCGCCTTGCGGGCAGCGCCTTGAGTACCCTGCGTTCTGCATCGATGCGCGCGGCATGCCGTCGGTTCTGCCTGGCGACCTGGGCGTCAACGAACTCGCGCCAGGCCTCGATGCTGACGAAATCGCGGCTGCCCCGCCGGCGCAGGGCCTGATCGAGGCGCCGCTTGAGGTGACCGTGCGGACCTTCGATCGATCCGTTCTCGTGCGCCTCGCCGCGGTTGTTGCGGGTGGCAAGCATGCCGTAATGACGACACAGCTCGTCATAGCTTCGGGTAAAATCCCGCTGCGCATCGGCGTCGAGGTTTTTGTAGGCGGCTGACAGGGAATCGCTGCGGTGTTCGGCCGGCGCACCGCCCAGCTTCCACAACGCATCCTGCAGGTGTTCCGAAAGGGCGGCAAAGCTCTCCCCGCCCAGCACGACAGCTGCATGCTCCCAGCCACTCGCCGCCAGGCGGAAGTGGTAGAGGCGATAGCCCAGGGTCTCGCCGGCAACCGTGACCTTGAGGCTATCGCATACCGTGAAATCCGACAGGCCCTGCCGACCGGGCTCATGATGCTGCGGGAAGAAGATCTCCTTCTCACCGCCGTGCAGTGCCCGCCAGCGGGCGATCCGGCGTTCCAGAGTTCGTCGTATCGCATCGGGAACAGCATCCTCGCCGAACTCGTCCTGGAGCGTCTCGAAGACCGTGACGGCAATGATACCGTCGATCTGGAGCAACTCCTCGACCCGTGGCCAGAATGGCTCGAGCGGATCGGCGCGGGTGCGCCAGTGGCGCTCCTTCTTCTTCTGGGACGGAAGCTGCGGATCGTTCTCGATCCGGCGTGCACTGCGCTCGCTGATACCGGCCTTGGCGGCCGCGACGGCCTGGGTGTGTTGGCGACGATGGGTCATGAAGAGAAATACCTGCTGATCGGAAATGTGGTGGCCCGGCATCGCAAACCCATCGTTCCTTGTTCGATGAGTGTTCCGATACCACCGCCCGCCGCAGCCCCGACCAACCCCCGAAAGAAGGGGAAAGAAGATCGCCATCGGTTGTCTGGTCCGCTCTCCGGTCGGGGCTCCGCCCCTCCCTACGATCAGCCCAGACAACCGATCCTACCGGCCATCATAGTTGCCGCTCAACCGGCCACCGTAGTTGTCGCCGCGCA
>NZ_MSQB01000043.1 GCF_002149965.1 Novosphingobium panipatense
CCCCTCCCTACGATCAGCCCAGACAACCGATCCTACCGGCCATCATAGTTGCCGCTCAACCGGCCACCGTAGTTGTCGCCGCGCATCTTTGGCCGATGCTGGCTGTTCCTTGCCCACACCAGCCAGATTCCGCAGCCCAACGACTTCTTCCGCACCTACATGGGCGAAGACGACGTCATCGTCATCCGGCAGAAGGACGGCTCGGTAAAGGCCTTCCTCAACACCTGCACTCACCGCGGCAACCGCATCTGCCGCGCCGATCGCGGCAATGCCCGGTCCTTCACCTGCAACTACCACGGCTGGTCGTTCGCCCCAGATGGCGCGCTGGCAGGCGTGCCGCTCGAAAACGAGGCCTATTTCGGCGAACTCGACCGCAGCAAGTTCGGGCTCGTGCCGGTGGCGCAGGTCGCCGAATACAAGGGATTGATCTTCGGCAATTTCGATCCCGCCGCGCCGTCGCTCGAAGACTATCTCGGCGACGCCAAATTCTATCTCGACGTCTGGCTCGATGCTCTGCCCGGCGGCACCTCGCTGGTTGGCGAAACCCAGAAGATGGTCTTGAACACCAACTGGAAGCTGCCGGTCGAAAATGTCTGCGGCGATGGCTATCACCTGGGCTGGGCCCATGCCGGGGCGATGATGGCGGTGCAGTCGATGGACCTGTCCGGCCTCAGCGTCGGCAATTCCAGCGCCAACCTCGAAGGCGGGCTGTCGGTAGCCGGGCTCAACGGCCACATGGCGCTGACGTTTCTCGACGGCGTGTCCGGCTATGCTTTCTACCCCGATCCGAAGCCGATGCTCGACTATCTGGAGGCCAACCGGCCGACCGCGATCGAGCGGCTCGGCAAGACCCGCGGCGAACAGCTGTGGGGCTCTCAGATCAACATCACGATCTTTCCCAACCTCCAGTTCCTGCCCGGCCTCAACTGGTTCAGGGTCTACCATCCCAAGGGACCGGGCCAGATCGAGCAATGGACCTGGGCCATGGTCGAAAACGACATGCCCGAAGAGATCAAGGCGACAATCCTCGACAACCAGTGCCTGACCTTCGGGCTGGCCGGCCTGTTCGACAACGACGATGGCGACAACCTTGCCGCCTGCACCGAACAGTCGCGCGGCTGGCGCACTTCGCAGATGGATGTCTACACCAACATGGCGCTGGGCCGCTCCGGCGCGCGCGAAGGCTTTCCGGGCGACATTGCCGCCGGCCTGGTCAGCGAACACAATCAGCGCTACTTCTACCGCCGCTGGCAAGAACACATGCAGGCCTCGAGCTGGAGCGACGTTCCCGCCTACAATCTCAATTCGCTGGCATCGCGGGAGGCCGTCGATGCTTGACGTACGCCCCCAACCCGCCCTGCATGACACGGTAACCGCCCTTACCCAGCGCCTCTTCCATGAGGCGCGGCTGCTCGACGACGAGCGCTTCGAGGAGTGGCTGGAGTTGCTGTGCGAGGACGTGTCCTACCATATGGCGCTCAAGAGCCGTCGCTTCCGGGCCGATCGTTCCGCCCCGATCGCGGTCGGCGCGGGGAATGTCTTCAACGACAATCTCGCCCGGCTGAAGCTGCGGATCGATCGCCTGCGCTCCGGCTTTGTCTGGGCTGAGGATCCGCCGAACTTCGTGCGCCGGGTGGTCTCGAACGTCGAGGTTTTGGACGCGGACGAGCCGAACGAAGCGGTGGTTCATTCGGTGGTGGTGATCCACCGGAACCGGATCGACGGGCAGACCCGGTTGCTCACCGCCGGACGCACGGATCGCTGGCGCAAGGGGGGCGAAAGCTGGCTTCTCGCTGCGCGCGAAATCGCGCTCGACCATTCGGTGCTGCCCGACAGCAACGTCAACGTATTTTTCTAGATCAATACAACGGGAGACGATGACCATGCGTTTGGAACGGATCGGCCGTGAGCCGGAATTTTCGCGTTACATGGACCTCAAGGAAGGCTGGCTCGACCGCCGCATCTTCAGCGACGCGGAAATCTACGAGGAGGAACTGTACCGCATCTTCGCGCGATCCTGGCTGTTTGTCGCCCATGAAAGCCAGCTGCCCAAGGCCGGCGATTTCCTGACCACGCACATGGGCGAGGACGCGGTGATCGTCACCCGTCAGCCCGATGGCTCGATCAAGGTCTACCTCAATTCCTGCCCGCATCGCGGCAACAAGGTCTGCTTCGCGGATGCCGGCAACACCCGCCGGTTCGTCTGCAATTATCACGGCTGGGCCTTCAACACCGCCGGAGAACTGCAGGGCATGCACGAGGAATACTGCTACGACGAAGGCGACATCGACCGCAAGAAGAACGGACTGCGGCAGGTCGCCCGGGTCGGCAGCTACAAGGGGCTGGTGTTCGCCACCTTTGCCGAGGACGGCCCCAGCCTCGACGCCTGGCTCGGCGATTTCCGCTGGTACCTCGACATGCTGCTCGACAACGAGGAAGGCGGCACCGAACTGATTGGCGGCTGCATCAAGTCGGTGATCAGCGCAAACTGGAAGTTCGGGGTCGAGAACTTCATCGGCGATGCCTACCACGCGGGCTGGACCCACGATTCGGGCTGCCGGTCGATGAACAACGGCCAGCCCTTCCCGCCGATCGACATGGATAATTCCTACCATGCCAGCGTCAATGGCCACGGCTGGGAATTCGGCACCGAGGGCGTGGGCGACCTGTTCCTGCTCGGCCGCCCCAAGGTGATGGAATATTACGAGAAGATCCGCCCGAAGATGGCCGATCGGCTGGGCACGATGCGCTCGCAGATCTTCGGCTCGGTGGCCTCCGCCTCGATTTTCCCGAACGTCTCGTTCCTGCCGGGCATTTCAACCTTCCGGCAATGGCAGCCCAAGGGTCCGATGCAGTTCGAGCTCAAAACCTGGGTGATCGTCAACAAGGCGATGCCCGACGACATCAAGGACGAAGTGACCAAGGGCGTGATGCAGACTTTCGGCCCCGGCGGTACATTCGAGATGGACGATGGCGAAAACTGGGAGAACTGCACCACGGTCAACCGCGGCGTCGTCACCCGGCACGAGAAGCTGCACTACCGCTGCGGCATTGGGCGCCAGATCGATCACGATACCCTGCCCGGAATCGTCTATCGCGGCCAGTACAACGACGCCAACCAGCGCGGCTTCTACCAGCGGTGGCTGGACATGATGGAGGCCACCGATCTCGGCGCGATGCCGCCGCGGCCCGAACCCCGCCTGACCGGGGTGGCCGAAACGCGCGACCTTCCCGGCCTGTTCGCGCTTTGAGAGGATATTTGACAATGAACCAGACCACCACTCTCGAACGCCCCCGCACTGGCGCAACCGCTTCGCTGGAATTGACCCATGCGCTGACCCAGACGCTTTATCGCGAAGCGCGCTGCCTGGACGATGAAGACTATGTCGGCTGGGTAGCAATGCTCGCTGACGACCTGCATTATCACATGCCGGGGATCGAGACCCGCTATCGCCGCGATACGACCGATCAGGTCACCGACCTGACACGGATGGCCTATTACAACGACAGCCTCGACGAGATCAAAAAACGCCTCACGCGCCTGGAAACGGGCACGGCATGGTCGGAAGATCCGGCCACGCGCTACGCCCACATCGTCACCAATGTCGAAGTGGAACACACCGACAAGGCGGATGAGTTCAGGGTGTTCTCGAACTTCTACGCCTATCGCAACCGCAACGAACGTGACGAGGATTCGCTGATCGGCAGCCGGATCGACATCTGGCGCGAGACTGGCGGTGCCTATCAGCTGGTCAAGCGCCGGATCATCCTCAAGCACAACGTGATGCTCAGCAAGAACCTGAACATCTACCTCTAGTAATTCCCGGCGCGACATCGGGTGAACCCGTCTGTCGCGCCGTTCAATCAAAAGACAATCGGACGCTCCCCGCATCCGCGGGCAGGTGCCCAAAATCGGAGAGAAGCCATGGATGCTCTGCGCTATTTTCTGGTCCCCGCCATGACCCTCACCGGCGTTGCGGGTTTCATCCTCGGCGGCCCGTTCGTCTGGCTTGGGCGGCCCGTTCGTCTGGCTTGGCATCGCCACCTTCGCGGTGCTGATGCTACTGGATATCGTCCTGCCGAGCGATCACAAGGCGCGCTCGCGCGGGATTGCACTGGTTGCCGATATCGCACGATTTACTTGCAATTCCCTTTGATGGTTGCACTCTATCTGGCGTTCGCGAATTCGGTGGCGACCGGAACCAACCCGATCTGGGGAACCGATGGTTCGGCATGGCAATTGATCGGTTCGATCGCCAGCCTGGCCTGGCTGTCGGCTGTCCCGACCCTGCCAGTGGCGCACGAGCTGATGCATCGCCGCCATTGGTTCCCACGGGCCGTGGCCAAGGGCCTGAGCGCCTTTTACGGCGATCCCAACCGTGATGTTGCTCATATTGTCACCCACCACGTCCATCTTGACACCGCGAAGGACAGCGACACCCCGCTACGCGGACAAACGATATACAGCTTCGTGTTCCAGGCGACCTGGGGTTCGTACAAGGACACTTGGGAAAAGCAGGGCGAAATCCTGTCGCGTCTCGGACATTCGCCGTGGAGCTGGCGCAATGTCATGTGGCTCCAGCTGGTGCTGGTCGGCGCGATCATCCTGGGGGTTGCCGCGGCGGCAGGGCCGATCGCCGGATTCGCTACTGTTGGCGCAATGTTCTTTGCCAAGATGTTCGTCGAAGGCTTCAATTATTTCCAGCACTATGGCCTGCTGCGCGTGGAAGGCGATCCCATCGCGAAACACCACGCCTGGAACCATCTTGGCATGATCGTGCGTCCGATAGGCGTGGAAATTACCAACCACATCAACCACCATCTCGACGGCCACATTCCCTTCTACGAACTTCAGCCCGAGCCGAAGGCGCCGCAGATGCCTTCGCTGTTCCTTTGCTTCCTGTGCGGCCTTGTCCCGCCCGTCTGGCACCGGTTCATCGCGCAGCCGAGGTTGAAGGACTGGGATCTACATTTCGCTTCGCCAAGCGAGCGCAAACTAGCGATGGCGGCGAACGCACAGACTGGTTGGCCCGCTTGGGCCACCACCGACTGACGGTTCCACCCGCATGGGGGTTTTCCTCTCCGATTGCCCCCATGTAACCTTGGCGGGTCCCTTTAACGGGGATCCCGCTTCTTTTTCACAATTTCTTCATGTCCATGCAAGGCGACCCATGCAATGTTCTCAATTCTCAAGAAGCAGCGATCAAGCAAGGTCAGTATTGCCGGAGAACCGGCAATCCTGGAGATCCCACGAGGCAAAACGCTGCTTGAAGCGATGCTGGCAGAGGGGCTGGCCATGCCGCACGACTGCAAGGTCGGTTCATGCGGCACTTGCCGGTTCAAACTGATGGACGGCAAGATCGGGGAACTGAGTCCTTCGGCCCTGGTTCTCGAACGCGATGCGCTTTCACAAGGGTACCGCCTGGCATGCCAGGCGATGCCGCGCTCGGACCTGGTCATCGCACTTGATGCCCCTTTATCCCGCCAGCAGGCTGTGGAAAGTTTCACTGCGACCATCGTTGCCACGTCCCGGCTTTGCCCGGACATCATCAATCTTGTCGTCAAAATCGATCGCCCGATGCAGTTCTCGCCGGGCCAATATGCCGACCTCACGGGACCGGGCATGGCCGAACCGCGCAGCTATTCCTTCGCATTCGCCCCCGAACGAGGAGAGGCACAGCGGCTCGAATTCCATGTCCGGCACGTCCCCGGCGGCCTCTTCACCGATTGGCTGTTCGGTGAAGATCGCATTGGCCAGACGCTTGATCTCTCAGGTCCCTTTGGTCAATTTCGCCTCAATGACAGCTCAGCGCCGATGCTGTGCCTGGCAGGCGGCAGCGGCCTTGCCCCGATCATGGCGATCTTGCAGCAAGCCCAGTCCATGGGTGCGAACCGTCCGGTAACCCTGCTCTACGGGGCCCGGACCCGCCAACACCTCTATTGTCTGGACGAGATCGAAGCGCTTAGCGCGGCCTGGGATGCGCCCTTCGAATTTGTTCCGGTACTTTCGGAAGAGGATGCGGGCAGCGACTGGACCGGGGGCCGAGGGTTGGTCACCGAGCCGATCGCACGGCTTCCCGGCCTGACCCGCACCGAGGCTTATTTGTGCGGACCTCCAGCCATGATCGACGCCGCCGAAGCCCAGCTTATACAACACGGCGTGTTGCCGGAAATGATCGCCGCGGATCGCTTTCTCGACAAGAGCACGATGCGCTGAACCCCGGACTTCGGATGCGGTTCGAAGATTGAACGGATCCGTTCCTGGCCTCGGTCCGATACGCCGGAACCGGACCGAGGCCGGCCCGGGCGCGCAGTGCTCAGTTGTCGACCAGAACCATCTTTCGCACCATGTCCTGAACATCCACTTTTGCCTTGTTGTCCAGCAGCACAGCAACCCGGTTGAGGGTCGCGATCACCGAGGTGTACTGGCCATGCGCGTAATAGGCATCGATCGGGTAGACGACTGTCTTGTCGACCGGCGCCCGCTGGTAGCTGAGCTGGCCGATGCCATAGATCGCAAGCCCGCCTGCTTCGGCATGCCCCATCATGCGTTCGGCCCGATCCCGAGTGATATCGCCGCCGAATTCGACCAGTTCCGGCGGAGCAATCGTTGGTCCCACATGGGTTGGCTTCCACCGCGCGGCGCCGATCACACCCGCCACGTTCAGCAGTTCCTTGAACTCGAATTTTTCGGCCATGGTTCTCGATCCTCCACATTCGGATACAGGGTGTCGTTCCTGCGGTGTTTGCCGTCTGGCCGAACCAGCGGATCAGGCGTCGGGGCGCTTGCCGATGCCGACGCCGCCGTCGCTGAGCAGAACCGTTCCGGTCATGTATGCGGAATCGCGACGCGAAGCCAAAAGCGCGTAGAGACCTGCATGATCGTCCGGCTCGGCGATCCGCGCCAGTGGCGTCATGCCCGCGATCATTCCGTCCAGGCCAGGCATCTCCTCCATCTTGGTTTCGGAAAACCCGCCAGTCTTGGTGCCGCTGAGCGGAGTTCGGGTGCCGCCCGGCGCGACGCCATTGACCCTGATATCGGGTGTCAGTTCCCAGGCCAGCTGCCGGATCAGGCCAAGCACCGCGTGCTTCGATGCGACATACAGTGTCCCGCCGCCGCCAGTGTAGTAGCTCGACGTCGAGGCAGTAAAGACGATGCTGCCTTTGGTTTTCCTCAGTTCGGGAATCGCGGCGCGCGCACCGAAGAAATACCCCTTCAGGTTGACGTCAAAGATTTCGTCGAATGTCTTTTCCAGAAGCTCGGGATCCTGCTGCTCAAGGGGCACCATGAAATCCCAGATCCCGACATTGCCGACAAAGACATCCAGCTTGCCGAATGCCCCGACTGTCTCGGCGACGGCCCGGGCATTGTCTGCAAAGGAACGGACGTCGCCCGCGACCACGGCGACCTTGTCACCGTGGCGCGAACGCACCAGCTGGGCCTGCTCGTCGTCTCGGACGAGCACACCAACCCTGGCCCCTTCTTCAATATAGCGGGCGACCACCGCCGCACCAATTCCGGTTGCGCCGCCAGTCAGCAGCGCAACCTGTCCTTCAAGCCTTGCAGACAATGCCACTCTCCTCTTCAAGCCGGTTGTGCGGGGTTGCTCGGCCTTACTGGTCGAACATCCCCACGCGACCTTCCTGCAGATTGATGACCACCGACTTCGTCTGCGTATAGTGGTGCAGCACCTCATGGCTGAATTCACGGCCGAAACCGCTCTGCTTGTATCCGCCCAGCGGCATGTTGGGCTTGAGATTGTAGTAACGGTTGACCCACACGGTTCCGGTTTCGAGCTTGCGGGCAATCCGGTGCGCGCGGGAGATGTCCCTGGTCCAGACGCCACCGGCCAGGCCATAGGTCGTATCATTCGCCAGCGCCATCATATCGTCTTCGTCGTTCCAGGTCAGCACGCTGGTGACCGGGCCGAAGATTTCCTCGCGGGCGATACGCATCGAGTTGCTGACGTTGGTGAAGACCGTTGGCTTGATGAAATGCCCGTCGGCGAGGCTTTCGTTGCGACTGCCTCCGGTGAGGACCGTGGCACCTTCCTCGGTAGCCAGCTGAAGATAGCTCTGGACCTTGTCCATCTGCATCTGCGAAGCCTGCGCACCAAGCTGGGTGGCAAAGTCCAGAGGATCGCCCTGGCGGATGCCTTCGAGGGCCACCTTGAACTTGGCGAGGAACTCGTCCTGGATCGATTGGTGCAGGAACAGCCGCGAACCGGCCAGGCAGACCTCACCCTTGTTCAGCACCGTCGACATCGTGGCGCTCTCCACTGCCGCATCGATATCGGCATCCGCGCAAACGATGTGCGCCGACTTGCCGCCCAATTCCAGAGTCTGGGGAATGATGTTCGAGGAAGCATACTGGATGATCCGGCGAGCCGTCGCCACCGAACCGGTGAACGCGACCTTGCGGACATCCTCGTGGGTCACCAGCGCTTCACCGACGTCGGCGCCGTAACCGGTCACGACGTTGATTACGCCCGGGGGCAGAAGGTCGGCCATTTCGACGAAGAATTCGATAACCGAAAGGCAGACGGTTTCCGCGGGCTTGAGCACCACCGTGTTGCCTGAAGCCAGGGCTGGCGCGATCTTGCAGGCCATCATCAGGATCGGGACGTTCCATGGAATGATCTGCGCGCAAACGCCCAGCGGCTCGCGGTGGACGATGCCGATCGCATCGGGATAGTCCAGCGTCTGGCCGTGTAGGCCATAGGCTGCGCCGGCGAACACTTCGAATTGGCTTATAGCCTGCGGCATGTCAAAGTACATCGATTCGCGGATCGGCTTGCCGTTGTTCAGAGTTTCGAGCGTTGCGTAATGTTGGTGGCGCGCCTTGAGCCGACGGGCGACCTCGATCAGGATTTCCTGGCGCTCGGCGGGCGAGCTTTCCGACCACTTCGGGAAGGCGGCCTTGGCCGCCGCGACCGCGCGCTGAATGTCCTTGGCGTTGCCCGCCTGGATCTTGGTGAGCACCGCCCCGGTCGCCGGATTGATCAGGTCGATCGTCTTGCCGCTGTCACCCGAAACCCATTCACCGCCAATGAAGTGGCCGTATTCCGGCTTGATGCCGTATTCGTTTTCCGCGCTTTTCAGTTGAGTAGCCATCTTAAAACTCCTTCCAATCTTATTCCACTGCAATGACCAGATCTTCGGCCGGGAACAGACGGCAAGCCAAGGCATAACCTGCCTGGCGATCGCTATCCGACACCTTCGCCGCACTCATCTTGCCGGTCCGGTAATCGCCTTCGACTACCCTCACCCGGCAAATTCCGCATCCGCCGCCCCGGCAACCAACCCCGATATCGCCGGCACCACAACGTTCCATTGCGAGGAGGACCCGCTCGTCCCCGCCGCAGGTGAACTCGCCGCCGCCGACCACGCGGATTTGATAGAGGCCGGTCACGGTCCTAGCCTTGTCCAGCCGCCTTCGCGGCCGCTTTGGCAGCGAAGGTCTCTCCACCCACCGCGAAATGGCCCGGCGGCATCTCGCGCAGGATGATGCGAACCGATTCGCGCGGCGCACCGATCGCTTCGATGGCGGCAGCGGTCAAAGCCTGGATCAACCGCTCCTTGTCGTCGGAAGTCCTCCCTTCGAGCAAGTTGACCTCGATGATCGGCATTCAGGCCTCCACCTGGAACATGACCGAACCCAGCCCCTGGACGGTCGTGCGCACCGTTTGACCAGGTGCCAGATTGGGCGCGGCGGTGATCCCGCCCGCCATCACGATGTCTCCGGCCGAAATCTCCTCACCAGCTTCGGAAACAAGCCTGGCTGCCGCGACCAGCGAGCGCAGGGGGTGGCCGAGAATCGCGGCGGTCGAGCCGATTTGCTTCACTTCCCCGTCGATTTCGAGGTAAACGCCGAGGTTCGAGAAATCCAGCGCGGGATCGTTCCAGGAACCGATCACCAGCCCGGACGACGAGGTATTGTCGGCGATGACATCGGACAACGCGAACTTGAAGTTCTCATAGCGGCTGTCGATGATTTCCATGGCTGGGGCAATCGCCTCGACCGCCGCCAGCGCGGCCGCCGCCGTCACTTTGCCGGCCAGCGTCGCCTTCATCAGGAAGGCGACTTCAGGCTCGACCCGCGGATGGACAAAACGCGCCCGCGACATGGCCGTGCCCTCCTCGATCAGCATGGCATCGGTCAATCGCCCCCAGGCGACCTCGTCGACCCCGACCTGCAGCATCTTGGCGCGGCTCGTCAGCCCCATCTTGACCCCGATGCGGCGTTCGCCCCGCGCCAGCCGCCGATCGACCGACAGCTGCTGGACCCGGTAGGCATCCGCGACGCTCAGGTCGGGATCGGTATGGGTGAGCTGCGGTGTGGCACGCGCGTGCAAAGCGGCGCTGTCGAGGATTTCGGCGTATCGCTCAAGTTTGTCCATTGCCTTGGGCCTATGCTGCACGTGCGGAAACAAGATCGAGCGCGACATCGACGATCATGTCTTCCTGCCCCCCGACCATCCGGCGCTTGCCCAGTTCGATCAGGATTTCGCGCGTATCCAGCCCATACTGTTCGGCGGCCTTTTCCGCGTGACGCAGGAAGCTCGAATAGACCCCGGCATAGCCCAGGCTCAGCGTTTCGCGATCCACCCGCACCGGGCGATCCTGCAACGGACGGATGATGTCCTCCGCCGCGTCCATCAGCGACATGACATCGCAGCCATGGTTCCAGCCCTTGCGATCAGCGGCGGCGACGAACACCTCGAGCGGCGCATTGCCGGCCCCTGCCCCCATTCCGGCAAGGCTCGCATCGATCCGCACTGCGCCTTCCTGAGCCGCGACGATAGAATTGGCCACACCGAGCGAAAGGTTATGGTGGGCGTGGATGCCGCGCTGGGTTTCCGGCTTGAGGACGCGGTCATAGGCCCGCAGGCGATCGCGCACCCCGTCCATGTCGAGCGCGCCGCCGCTGTCGGTCACATAGACGCAATGCGCCCCATAGCTTTCCATCAGCAGGGCCTGCTGCGCCAGCGCCTCGGCATCGATCATGTGGCTCATCATCAGGAAGCCCGAGACATCCATGCCGAGGTCGCGGGCAATGCCGATGTGCTGCTTGGCGACGTCGGCCTCGGTGCAATGGGTCGCCACCCGCACCGAGCGCACGCCGAGCGCATAGGCGCGGCGGAGTTCCTCGACCGTGCCGATACCCGGCACCAGCAATGTGGTCAGCACGGCGTTCTTGATCACGTCGGCGGCGGCCTCGATCCACTCCCAGTCGGTATGCGCACCGAACCCGTAGTTGAACGACGTGCCGTTGAGGCCATCGCCGTGCGACACCTCGATCGCATCGACGCCGGCATCGTCCAGCGCCTTGGCAATGGTGCGGACACTTTCGGTGCCGTACATGTGAAGAATGGCATGCATGCCGTCACGCAGGGTGACGTCCTGGATGTAGAGCTTTCCGGTTTCGGGATTGAAGGTCATGCTGCCACCTTTTCAAGGCGTTGTTGGGCCAAACGCTCACCCGCTGCCTTGGCGGCGGCGGTCATGATGTCGAGGTTGCCGGAATATTTCGGAAGATAGTCGCCAGCGCCCTCGACCTCGAGGAACACGCTGGTCTTCAGGCCGACGAATTCGCCGTATCCGGGGATCTTCAGCGGCCGGTTCGAGCCGAACCGTTCGAACTGCACTTCCTGCTTGAGGCGATAGCCGGGCACATAGGCTTGCACGGTTTCGACCATTTCCTTGACCGAGGCGCGGATGGCGTCCTCGTCCACCTGATCGGTCAGCGTGAAGATCGTGTCACGCATGATCATCGGCGGTTCGGCGGGATTGAGGATGATGATCGCCCGGCCGCGGCCGGCACCGCCCACTATCTCGATCGCCTGCGCGGTGGTCCGGGTGAATTCGTCGATGTTCGCGCGGGTGCCGGGCCCGGCAGAACGCGAGGACACCGACGCGACGATTTCGGCGTAGTGGACCGGGGTCACCCGCGAAACCGCGGCGACAATGGGAATGGTCGCCTGGCCGCCGCAGGTGACCATGTTGACATTGCGGATTTCGCTGTCGAGCACTCCGCCGACCGGCGGAACAAAAAACGGCCCGATCGCGGCAGGGGTCAGGTCTACAACCAGCTTGCCGTCGGCTTGCAGGGCCGCATCGTGTTCCTTGTGGGCGTAGGCCGAAGTCGCATCGAACGCGATGCCAATCTCGGGGTAGGCCGGCAGCTTGCGCAGCCCTTCAATACCCTCATGGGTTGTCGCCACGCCGCGTTCGCGGGCCATGGCGAGGCCTTCCGAGGCCGGGTCGATCCCGACCACCGCCGCCAGTTCAAGGGTATCGGACCCCTTGAGCAGCTTGATCATCAAATCGGTACCAATATTTCCGGAGCCGATGATGGCGCATTTCATCTTGGTCATTCTTCGATCTCTCCGTTCATCTGCGTCAGCCGGCCTCGGCAGCGAAAGCCGCCCGCACCGTTCCGACGCCATTGATTCTCGCTTCCACGACATCGCCGCGCGCGATCCCGGCCATGGGCCCGAGCGCGCCGGACAGGATCACGTCGCCTTCAAGCAGCGGGCGTCCGACCCGGGCCATGACCCGCGCCAGCCACAGCGATGCGGTGATCGGGCTGCCGAGGCAGGCAATCCCCGCCCCTACGGAGATCGGCTCGCCCTTTGCCTCCATCACCATGCCGCATTCGCGCAGGTCGAGCGCTTCGAGCTTGCGCGGCACCGCCCCCAGCACGAACAACCCGCTCGAGGCGTTGTCGGCGACGGTGTCCCAGATGCGGATGTCCCAGTTGGCAACACGGCTATCGACGATCTCGATCGCGGGTACGACATATTCGACCGCGCGGATCATCTCGGCCGTGGTGAGATCGGGATAGAGCAGGTCCCGGCCGACCACGATCGCGATTTCGGCCTCGACCTTGGGCTGGATGACCTGATCGAGCGAGATCGGAATTCCCTCGGGCACGTCCATATCGGAAAACAGCATGCCGTAATCGGGCTGATCGACGCCAAGCTGGCGCTGCACCGCCAGCGAGGTCAGGCCGATCTTGCGGCCGACCAGGCGCCGTCCGCTGTCAAGGGCGTGCCGGGTGTTGATTTCCTGCACGGCGTAGGCGGCATCCACCCCGCCGGCCGAAATGACATCGCGAATCGGCGCCACCGGCTTGCCGCTGGCAGCCGCGCCCCTCAATTGCTCGGCCGCCTGCTGGATGGCCGTGGGATCGATAGTGGTTTCAGTCGTCATGGTCTCAGAGCTTCACGCAGATGTTTTCGGTTTCGGTGTAGAATTCGAGACTGTGCACGCCGCCTTCGCGGCCGATCCCGGAATGTCCCGAACCGCCGAATGCGGTGCGCAAATCCCGCAGGAACCAGCAATTGACCCAGCAGACGCCAACCTGCATCGAGGCGGCCACGCGGTGCGCCCGCGAGAGGTTTTCGGTCCAGATCGTCGCGCACAGCCCATAGTCGGTATCGTTGGCTAGGCCGATCACCTCGTCTTCGCTATCGAAGGGAATGACCCCGCAGCACGGCCCGAAGATTTCTTCGCGCATCACCGAACTGTCGTGCGCCAGGCCTGTCCACAACGTCGGCTCGACATAGAAGCCGCCCGTTTCGTCCCCCGAAAGCGCGGGAACCCCGCCCCCGGTGACGACAGTGGCGCCTTCGGCCACCGCGCGCGCATAGTATCCCAGCACCTTTTCCTGATGCTCCGCACTGATCAGCGGGCCAAGGTAGGCGGGATCGCCGGTTGCACCTGGTTTGAACGCCTTGGCCGCCACCGTCATCCGCTTCACGAATTCGTCGAAAACCGGCCGTTCGACATAGACCCGCTCGGTCCCGAGGCAGACCTGCCCGGTGTTGAGAAATACCGAACGCGACAATCCTTCGACCACCTTGTCGAGATCGGCGTCGGCAAACACCACGGCTGGATTCTTGCCGCCCAGCTCGAACGAAATGTCGCGCACCCCGACCGCGGCCTTCTGCATGATCGCCTGGCCGGTGCCGGTTTCGCCGGTAAAGGTGATTGCATCGATGTCGGGGTTCGAGGTCAGAAATTCACCGGCCGAACCCGCCCCGAAACCGTGCACCACGTTGTAGACCCCTTCGGGCATCCCGACCGCGTTCATGACCTCACCCAGCAGCGCCGCGGTCCGCGGCGTCTCTTCGGATGGCTTGACCACAACCGTGTTGCCGCAAGCCAGGGCAGGTCCAACCTTCCAGGTCATCAGCAGCAGGGGAAAGTTCCACGGGCAGATCACCGCGATCACACCCTTGGGCTTGCGCACCACGTAGTTGAGCGCCTGCCCGCCATCGGGCGTTGCCGTTGCAAAGGATTCGGTCGGGGTAGTGGAGATGACGTCGGCAAACATCCGGAAGTTCGCGGCACCGCGCGGAATGTCGATATGCGAGGCGACATGGCGCGGCTTGCCGGTATCCGCCACTTCGGCTGCGAGGAAATCGTCCGCGCGGCGCTCGATCTCGGTGGCGACCGCGGAGATGAGCTTGACCCGTTCCGCCGTGGTCATCTTGCCCCAGGGGCCGTTGAGCGCCGCCTTGGCCGCGGCAACCGCATCGGCCACATCGGCCTCGCTCGCCTCGTGGACAGTACCGATCCGAAGGCCGGTCGCAGGAGCGAAATTGTCGAAGGTCTTGCCGGTGCTTCCACGGCGATAATCGCCCCCGATGAAATTCAGGATGGTGTCGGTAACAGCCGGGATATTCTCATGTGCCATGGGCTCTTCAATTCTCCGTAGCGTCTTGTTTCAGTGCCGCGATGGCCGGACACTCAATATTGCGTCGCCCCGATCGAGATGAGGGCTGCGTTTGCGCACTGCGTATCCTGTTCTTCGGTTCCGCCCGACACTCCGATCGCGCCGACGATTTCGCCGGCGATCGCGATCGGCAGTCCGCCGCCGAACATAGCGATTCCGGGCTTCGCGGCGATACCTCCGCTTAGCGCGGGATTGCCTGCGACCATCTTGTAGACGTCCGGCGACGGAACCTTGAAGCTGGCAGCGGTATAGGCCTTGTCCTGCGCGATCTGAGAGGAGGGAAACGGGGCCCCGGTGGCGCGCAACAGGGCGACCAGTTCCCCGGTGGCGCCAACCACTGCGGCGACGAGGGGACAGCCCGCCTCGCCGCCTTTCGCCACCGCGACCTGCACCGCCTTGGCGGCAAGATCGTGTCCCACCGACCGGATTGTCGCCACTCCGTTCATGCTCAGGTGTTCACCGTCATGAAGCGGTCGTTGAGCGCCTTCTCGTAATAGAAGATCGCCTTGCCGGCATTCTCGGCCTGCCACATCCGGCGCGGATTGTCGGGATAGTAGGTGTAGCCGCCGCTGAACGTCTCGTTCCGGTTGCCCGAGGGGTCGAAGAAGTAGATCGTCTGCCCGCGTGTGATCCCATGGCGGGTCGGGCCGATATCCAGCGAAATGTCGTAGCGGCTGATGATATCCGCTGCATGGCCAACATCGTGCCAGGAATCGAGAAAAAACGAGGTGTGGTGAATCCGACCGTCCTCTGGATAGCCGAGGAACGCCACGTCATGGGCCTTGTTGCTGCATGACAGGAAAATGCCCATGCGTACACCCGAAGTCTCGTCCACCAATTCCTCGGCCACCGAAAAATCGAGAGCCTCGACAAAAATCTTTGCGCTCGCCGAAATATCGACACCATTGAGGGCGCAGTGATCGAACCTGGTCGCGCGCATACCGCGCGGTTCGGCGATCCAGACGTCCGGATTGCGCACGGCCGGACCGCTCTCGGACAGCTCCATCTCGGCATAGAGATCGAACACGTGGGAGGTTGGCGTATTGAAGCGGATCTTGCGGCCAACACCAGGATCCTCTCCGGCCGCAATCACGTCGACATGAACCCCGATGTCGAGCAGCCGTTCGGCAAAGTGGTCGAGATCGGCATCCCTGGCGACCTTGAAGGCCATCCGGTCGAGCCCGGCAGAATCGGCTTCGCGCAAAATGATGCTGTGGCGATCGAACTCGTCGAAGGCCTGGAAGAAAGCCCTGCCTCCCTCGACGCTCACCAGGTTGAGGCCGATACGGTCACGATAGTGCTGGATCGCTTCATCCAGATCGAGGACGCGCAACTGGACATAGCCAGGGCGAAGTACACCGGTCAGTGCCATTTCAGTTCTCCTTGTCCCTTCAGGCCTTGAGGCCGTTCTCGAAAAATTCGGCCACCATGCGGTTGAAGCTCGTCATCCGTTCGATCTGAACCCAGTGGCCGCATTCCGCGAACACGTGCAGGTCGGCGCGCGGCAACAGGCTGGCCAGGCGAACGGTCGATTCCAGCGGAATCACCTGGTCGAACAGGCCATGCAGGATGAGCGTTTCGTGCTTTAGCGCCGCCACGTCTTCCTCGCGGCTTGCCAGCATCGCGATGTTGCGCTGCCGGTCAGCCCCGCCGAACGTCGCGTGATACGGCTCATGCGCTTCGGGACGCGCACTCGCTTCATAGCGCGACTGGACCAGGTCTTCGGTCAGCCGGCTGTGATCCCAGGCGAGGTACTTGAGCGAGGTGCGCATTTCCTCTAGCGAAGGCTGATAGCCCCAGACCAGGTCGAGCGCAGGCGTGATCGGGAAATCGAGCCCGGCCGGACCCATCAGCACCGCCCTTTCGACTCGATCGGGATGCGCGATCATGAACGCCAGGGTTATGCCGCCGCCGAAGGAATTGCCGACCATCGAGACCTTGTCGATCCCGAGGCCATCCAGCAGGGATGCGACCTGATCGACCCACACCCGCTTATCTTCGATCCGCCCCTTCGAATCCGAATAGCCAAACCCGAACATGTCGGGCGCGATGACGCGGAAGCGCTTCGCTAGCTCGGGCATGTTGAGCCGCCAATTGGCCCATGCAGTCACCCCGGGTCCCGATCCGTGAATCAGCAGGACCGGTGCGCCATCGCCCACATCGTGGTAGTTCGTGACGCTGCCATCAACCGTGATGGACTTGCCAATCTCCGGGCGTGCGATGTCGTTGGCTACGGCAGTCATGGCTCTCCCAATCGATTTTCAACTGTTTTTTTGACGCTAGCATTGCCTGTGTTCGCGCCAGGTCATGCACACAGCTTTCGCGTCCATCCAATTTCTCGTTACTATTGCACCAAATAGAATGCATTTGCAAATGGAGAATGATTCAGCTCCATCGCATAATGCGGGAAGTCGGACTGTCCGGCTCACGCCAAGCCTTCGGCCTTGAGCGCGGCACCCACGGCGGCACGCTGCGCGATCTTGCCGGCATAGGCGCCGAGCGCGGGGTAGGCGGCCATGTCGATACCGACATAGGCTGGCCAACCCAGCATCACGAACAGATAGATGTCGGCAACACTGAAAGCATTGCCGGCATAGTGGTCCCGCCCGGCCAATTCCTTGTCGAGCGCGGCGAGGTGGTTCTTGACCGATTCCGCGGCCGCCGCCTTCGCTTCGTCGGAAGTGCCGGGGGCGAACAGCGGAACGAATGCCTTGTGGAATTCGGAACCGAGGAAGCTGAGACGGCTCAGCAGTCGGTAACGATCGAGGCTGCCTTCGGCCGGCGCCAGGCCAGACGCGGGGTTCTGGTCGGCAATGTACAGCAGGATGGCGGGGTTCTCGGTCAGGGTCTCGCCGCTGTCCAGGGTGAGGGCCGGGACCTTGCCGGACGGATTGACGGTGAGGAAATCCTCGCCCGCCTCGGTCTTGCGCAGGGCCAGATCGACCTTGACGGCTTCGAAATCGGCTCCGGTTTCGCGCAGGGCAATGTGCGGGGCGAGGGAACATGCGCCGGGGCTGATGAACAGTTTCATGGTATTTCTCCTCTAGATTTCTTTTCGACGCCAGACGATGGTCGGCCGTCAGATTGGGGTCGCCAGCAGCGTCGCGATCCTGTGTGTGTCATAGACGCACATTCGGCTCACCAGCTTGGCTACGCCGTCATTGATTAGCAGGCGGTCGGCATATTTCCCGGCGTTGTAGATGCGAGTCTCACCGTCGTTGCGCGTCTGCAGCAAGGCATAACTTGCTTCGGCCGACACGGTATCCCCGTCGATCCCGGTCAAGACCGCTCGCGAAATCAGGTGACGGCTGAAATGCTCCGGAAAGACGTTGGCTCGGCGCAGCGCTACCACCCGATCGACCAGCATGCCCTTGCTGTCGCAATACATCACCGCGGCCGGCAGCCCGTTATCGACATTTTCGCGGGCGATCACCTGATAGAGACAATCGTCCACGAAGAACTCGGGCCACTCCTCAAGCCGGCCGTCATCCAGACACAGTCCGTAAGCGGCGTTCAGGGAATCCACGAGGCCTTGCAAAACAGGATCGACCATGCTCATGCCGATGCCTCCGCACTGACGGCAAGTGCATCGCCCATCAGGTTCAGATAGCCTTTCCAGAATCCGCGCACTGCGTTTTCGTCCATGCCCATCGGCGCGTAATAGCCGCGCACGTCGTCGCCCCCCATTTCGATGAAACTGTGCTTGCCTTCGGCCCCGACCGTGCCCTGCTGGCAAAGCTCGACCGCTTCACCGTCCTCCATCGAAATCAGTCCGGAAGGACCGACGAGGTTCAGGTTGCGCAGCCGGTGACGGGTCGTTTCCTCATCATCGTCGGCATAGCCGAAATAAGTCCATACCAGCTCGGTCTTGTCGACACCGTGAGTCACAATCTGGCGTGTCGCCAGCGTGTTCTGGATCTGCTGCAGCACGACCGACGGAAACAGCGACTGGATGTGCAAGCCCACATCGTCCTCGATCTCGGGCCGGAATTGCAACAGGCGTTCGTCCTGCAGTTTGGCGGACCCTTGCATTTCGCGATTGGCCTCATCGCCGAACGATCCGTAATCGATGTCACCCTTGGGCTTGGAGACGGTAAAGACATTGTGAAAGCCCTGCTCGGCCAGCTCACCCGCGCTGTCCTGACTTTGTCGGTAGATTCCGAAAGTCGGGTAGAACAGGTGCAGCAAGCCGCCGTGGTAGCTGTCGCGGCTGTTTTCGGAATAGAGCTTCCAATTGCCCGCCATATATTGCCGGGAATAACCCAGGACCTTGATCGGGCGCTGGAAAACGCGGTCGATATACTTGCGCATCACCGGGCCGAGAAAATCGTCAAGCGACTCGATGTCGGCTGAAAAAGTGCCGAACACCATGCCCTTGTAGCTTTCTACCCGGAGCTTCTCGAGCGAGTGACTGGCCAGATCGAAATCCTTTTCGTACCCTCCAACGCCCTTCATCCCGCGCCGGAAGGGTACGCCGACCAGCGTGCCTTCCGAATCGTAAGCCCACTGATGGTAGACGCAGACAAACGCGCCGTCGGCCTGGTTGCCGCGCAGCGAGCGACACACCGTTGCGCCCTTGTGCGCGCACCGGTTGACCCAGGCATGAAGCTTGCCTTCCTGTCCGCGCACGAGCACCACCGGCGTTTCGCCGAGATGGGTTGCGCGAAAGTCGCCCGCGTTGGGAATCTCGGCCTCAAGCCCAAGGTAGCACCAGGTGCGCCCCTTGAAGATATTGCGCTGCTCGGCGGCGAAAATCTGCGTATCGTGGTAGACTCTATAGTCCACCGCTGTCGGGAGCGAGGGCGCTCCCACTGGGGCCATGGCATTCATTGTGCTTCTCCTGTAAATCCCTGTCCAGATGCGAGCTGACCGCAAATGCGCATCGCGCTGAGCATCATCGCGGCGTCCGCCTTGCCCGTGCCGACAATATCGTAGGCGGTGCCGTGGGCGACCGACATGTGCAGATAGGGCGGACCGATTATGATCACGCAATTGCCCGAAAAGCCCCAGGTCTTTACGGCAATGTGCCCCTGATCGTGGAACATCGCGAGCACCATGTCGAAGCGCCCCTCGATGCACTGGCGGAAGACCGAATCGGGCGCAATCGGGCCTTCCACGGCAACGCCGGCTGCCCGGGCCCGTTCGACCCCGGGGGCAATCGCGAGCCGATCCTCGTCACCCATGGCGTGCGGGTTGAGCCCCGCCACGGCGATCCGCGGACGAGCGATTCCCCACGACCGCATGGCATCATTAACTTGCCTGATTGCCTTGGCGACGAGATCGGCGGTTATCACGTCGATCACCTGGCGCAGCGACATGTGATCGGTGAGATGCGCCACCCGCAAAGGACCGGTCAGCAACACCAGATAGCTTTCGCCCGGCGTGGGGCTGATCACCTTGTCGAGTTTTCCGGCCATCTTGAGCGAACCGCTGCTGATCGGTCCCATGACCGTCGCGGCGAAGGAGCCATCCCGGGCCAGCGCGTCGAGCTCGTCCAGCCATTGCGCGGTGGCATGGCCGGCCACTTCGGTATCCACACCCAGTGGCAAAACGCCGTCCGGCAAGGCTCCAGTGTCGATCACGTCGATCACCCGGACATCGTCACTGGGCTGTTCGAACGAACGCATCCGGCGCACCCGGGCCTTGACCCCGGTCATGTCGAGCGCACGCTCCACCGCCGCTGCCGAGCCAAGCAGCACCGGAATCGACACCTCGTGTACCGAACCGTCCGCGAGGGCCTTGACCGTCACTTCGGGTCCGATTCCCGCAGGATCGCCGATCATGGTCCCGACAACGGGACGCCCTGCTGTTGCTGCCATGGGTGGGTCAGATGCTGTAGACATCGAGCATGGTCTGCGCGAGGTCGTTGATGATCACGGTCTTCTTGCGCTTGATCACATAACTCCTGCCGGCAGGCTCGAGATCATAGAAGGCCGATCCGCTGTAGACGGTTACCGCCCCATCGAGCACGGATGTCACCGTCCACGATGTGCGCGCCCGCACCAGGCCATCGCCTTCTTCCGTCGATAGCAGCGTGAACACGTGCGAAGTGCGCGGCCCGGGCGTGCTTGCCGAGGACCGCCCGGTGCGAATGCGGAAAACCCGATCCTCCAGGCCGCCGCGATTGTGATAATAGATCAGCGAGATTTCGCGCTGCGGATCGGCGGTCAGGCGCTCGCGGTCATCCCACGCCGGCGCCCAGTATTCCGCGTCTTCGGCATAGAGCGACAGCCATGTGTCCCAGTCCTTGTCGTCGAGCGCTACTGCCTCGCGGCCAAGAAAACGGTGAACGGCAAGCCATTGCGTATCGGCAGCCGTCATCGCGCCAACTCCAGGTCGCCCTTGGCAATAAGTTCTGCAGTCTCCTGGTCGATTGCGGTGTTCATCCGGCTGATCCACTCGTCGTGGATAGCTACATAGAGTCCCTCGTCGGCCACTGACGGACTGCTCATCACCGCATCCACCGAAAGGCCGGCGCCGAAACGCCCGGCGTTTTGTTCCCAGCGCGTCGAGCCGCGCGACATGTCGTTCATCCGGCCTTCGCCGGCACCAAACCCGGCCTGACAGTTGTTGAATTCGGTCAGATCGTCCGGCGTCGCCATGCCGCTGGCATTGAAGAAGTCCTCGTATTGCCGGATCCTCAGGGCCCGTGCCGAGGCGCTTTCACCCACCGGAGCGATGCAATAGGTCGTGACTTCGGTCTCGTCGACGGAGATCGGCTGGATGATCCTGATCTGGGTGCTGGTCTGATCCATCAGGAAGACGTTGGGGAACAGCTGAAGATTCCGGATGCGTTTGTTCATCCACAGCGCCTTTTCCTCGCCATGGGTTTCCTCGATCCAGTCGAGGGCCTCGAAATTCGGCCGATCCCGGAAATTGGCGTAGTCGGCCCAGAGCACTGAATGCCCGTTATGGAAGGAAAACGAGCCGCCGTCCTGCCGGTTGAAATTTGAAAAGTCGATCGCCTTGGTGTCGTTCTTGGAGGCCCCCTCGACCCGACGCATCACCGTCATGAAGTAATTGGCATGGACCGTTCCGACGTGATACCCGTCCAGACCGTTTTCCACTTGCATCTTCCAGTTGCCGCGATAGCGGTACCGGGTAGCGCCCGGCAGCACCTCCATTTCGCCTTGCTGAGACTGGTCGACCAACAGGTCGATGAACGCCTTCGAACCGGCCAGATATTCCTCGAGCGGCAAGACATCGGGAGACAGGCTTCCGAAGATAAAGCCGCGGTAAATTTCGAGACGGGCGATCCGGGGAAGTCCGAAATCGGCGCGGTTGAAACCAGGCGCATAACCCCCTGCACCTTCTTCCGTGACGTCAAGAAGGTCGCCTGCAGACGAGTAGGTCCAGCCGTGGAAGGGGCACATGAAATTCTTCTTGTTGCCGGCCTTTTCGCGGCAGACCTTGGCGCCGCGGTGGGCGCAGGCGTTGACCAATCCGCAGACAGTGCCCGTCCTGTCCCGAGTGATGATGACGGGCGTCCGTCCGATCTTGGTCGTCAGGAAATCGTGGGGCTTGGCGACCTGACTTTCATGCGCGAGAAAAATCCAGTTGCGCTCGAAAATATACTTCATCTCGATATCGAACAGCTCGGCATCGGTGAAGGCGGCGCGGTCGATCTGGAAGATTCCCCTAGCCTGGTCTTTCACGAGCCACGACTTCAGTCGCCGTTTGATCGCTTGCAAATCGGCAATCCGACCGACGCGCTTTTCTGCGGCTTCCATAACGCTCCACTCCCAAGATGCGAAAGCCGGATCGGTCGGCTGTCGCTGGATGACCGGGCACCTTGGCGGTGCTCCCAAACGCTGCCCCGCGCCGCCGCCCATCACGGGCGAGTCGCTGGTTTGACGTTCTGCTGCGCATTCCTACACCAACAAATTTCCCGGTGCAACGTATTGCACCATGGAGAATTATCGACTAAATAGGTCGAGTCGGTCGGGTAAACCCGACTACAACACAATTCGGTGATGACGGTCCCGCGCGACGCGGGCCGCGTCTTGGGAGAGAAGGCAAATGGTAGCAGTCACGGAACTCGGTTACCTCGGGTTGACCGTAACAAATCTCGATGCATGGCGCAGTTATGCTGCCGAAGTGGCCGGCATGGAGATTGTCGACGAGGGCGAAGGCGACCGCCTCTACCTGCGCATGGACCAGTGGCATCATCGCATCGTGTTGCATGCCTCCGACTCCGACGATCTTGCCTATCTGGGCTGGCGCGTTGCCGATCCGGTGGAATTCGACGCCATGGTGGCAAAGCTGACCGCCGCCGGAATCTCCTTGACGGTGGCAAGCGAGGCCGAAGCTCGGGAGCGGCGCGTGCTCGGTCTTGCCAAGCTGGCTGATCCGGGTGGGAACCCCACCGAAATTTTTTACGGGCCGCAAGTCGACACCCACAAGCCTTTCCATCCTGGGCGCCCCATGTACGGAAAGTTCGTGACCGGATCGGAAGGAATCGGGCATTGCATCCTGCGTCAGGACGATGTTCCCGCGGCGGCGGCGTTCTACGGACTGCTGGGGCTGCGCGGGTCGGTCGAGTATCACCTGCAGCTGCCCAACGGGATGGTGGCGCAGCCGTACTTCATGCACTGCAACGAGCGGCAGCATTCGGTCGCTTTCGGGCTTGGCCCGATGGAAAAGCGCATCAACCACCTGATGTTCGAATATACCGACCTCGACGATCTCGGCCTCGCGCACGACATTGTGCGGGCGCGCAAGATCGACGTCGCGCTCCAGCTCGGCAAGCATGCAAACGACCAGGCGCTGACCTTCTACTGCGCCAACCCGTCGGGCTGGCTGTGGGAGTTCGGCTGGGGTGCCCGCAAGGCCCCAAGCCAGCAGGAATACTACACCCGCGATATATTCGGTCACGGCAACGAAGCCGCGGGCTACGGAATGGATATTCCCCTCGGCTGATCATCCATTTGATCGCCGGTCCATAACCTAGATTGGAATTGCCAGACGCCATGTCGAACAAATTGCGCCTTTGCCAAGTAGCCTCCGTCAAGGACGGTGAACCGGTCGCGGTCTACCAGGAAAAAATGCCTGCGCTTGCAGTCTACAACGTCGATGGCGAAGTGTTCGTCACCGACAATCTTTGCACCCATGGCAATGCCATGCTGACCGATGGCTACCAGGACGGCACAATTATCGAGTGCCCGTTTCACGGTGGTTCGTTCGACATCGCCACCGGAGCTGCCAAGGCCTTTCCCTGCCAGATCCCCATCAAGACATACCCCGTCACGATCGAAGACGGCTGGGTGTGCATCGATCAACCGAAAGAGAGCGCCTGAATGCTCCTCGACACCCCTTCCCGCTATGAGCTGCAGCAGCTCACTTCCGAGCTCAACGCGCTCTACGCCGAACTCATTGACGATGATCGCTTGGAAGAGTGGCCCGAACTCTTTGTTTCGGACTGCGTTTATACCGTGATCTCGCGCGAGAACTTCGAGCGAAACATGGATTCAGCGGCGATCTATTGCGACAGCCGCGGAATGCTTGTGGATCGCATTGTTTCACTGCGCAAAGCCAATATCTTCCCGGTGCATGCCTACCGTCATATTCTCGGTCCGACCCGGATGGTTTCCACAACGGGAGCACTTGCAAAGACGCAAACCAATTATGCGGTCCTTATGACCCGTACTGACGGACACACAACAATCTACAATTCGGGCAAGTATATAGACGAGATCGACTTGTCGGGCGAGCGCCCCTTGTTTCGTTCGAAGATCGCCGTTTTCGATACCAACCTCATCGACACGATGATGGTTCGCCCGATTTAGTTCGCGACCAGGATTTTGATCATGACCGACACAGCTCTGCCAGACGAAAATACCTCGAGAACCGCAAACGGAACTGGTCGCCGGGTTCCCTACCGGGTTTTCACCGATCCGGAGTATCACGCGCGCGAGCAGGAAAAGATCTTCCAGGGCGAGGCCTGGTCCTTCGTCGCGCTCGAGGCAGAAGTGCCCGAGGCTGGCGATTTCAAATCAACCTTCATCGGAGAAACCCCGGTCATCGTCACCAGGGCCGCTGATGGCGCCGTTCATGTCGTGGTCAATCGCTGCGCTCATCGCGGGGCACTGGTATGCCGCGAACTGCGCGGCAATCGCCCCAATCTCGAATGTGTTTACCACCAATGGGCCTATGACCTCGCCGGCAATCTGATCGGGGTGCCGTTCCGCCGCGGTCTCAAGGGCCAGGGCGGAATGCCCGGCGATTTCGACATGAAACAGCATGGCCTCAAGCAGTTGCGCGTCGGGATCGTCGGCGGGCTTGTCTTCGCCAGCTTTTCTCAAAGCGTGGTGCCACTGAACGATTTCCTCGGCCCGCTGGTTGTCGAGCATATCAAACGGATCATGCACAAGCCGATCAAGGTTCTGGGCGATCAGCGGCAATATGTTCACGGCAACTGGAAGCTCTATGCCGAGAATACCCGCGATCCCTATCACGCCAGCCTTCTGCACCTGTTCCACAATACGTTCGGGCTCTACCGATCGACCCAGACCGGCAAGTCACTGATGGACAGCGAGAAGCGGCATTCGCTCCTTTATTCCATCGCCGCCAGCAACGACGATGCCGCCGACAAACAGGCCTATGGCGATTCCAGGACTTTCGATACCGAGTTCAAGCTTCAGGACATGTCGCTGCTCAAGGGCCGCCAGGAATTCGATGACGGCATTACCCTGGTTATCCTCGCGGTTTTCCCGAACCTGGTCCTCCAGCAGATTCAGAACACGCTCGCCGTGCGGCAAATCGTGCCAAAGGGACAGGAAGCGTTCGAGCTGGTCTGGACCCACTTCGGTTACGCCGACGACGATGCAGAAATGCAGGCAATCCGGCGCAAGCAGACCAACCTGATCGGTCCGGCCGGCCTGATCTCGATGGAAGACGGCGAAGCGGTGGAAATCGTCCAGAACGCCATTGTCGGCGAACAGCAGGCCACCTCGTTCATCGCGATGGGCGGTGGCCGCGCCGAGGATGCCGACCACCTTGTCACCGAAGGCGCCATTGTCGGCTTCTGGGACAGTTACGAGAAGCTCGTCGGCTTCGGGACCGCACGATGAGCCGCAAGATCGACTTCTATTTCGACTTCATCAGTCCCTTCAGTTACCTCGCGCAGCTGAAGCTCCCGGAAATAGCCCGCAAGGCCGGTTGCGAACTCCAATATTGGCCGATCGATATCCCCGAGGCGAAGATTGCGGCGGGGAACTACGGCCCGTCCAATCGCGAGGTGGTTCCGAAAATCAAGGTGATGATGGCGGACCTCAACCGGTGGGCCCACAAATATGACGCTCCCTTGCGTTTTCCGGCCAGCTTTGCCTGCAAGGACTGGAACTGCGCCACGCTCTACGCGCGCGAGCAGGGCAAAGCGGAAGCATACGTCGCTGCCGCTTACAATCTGATCTGGGGGCAGGGAATCGACCCAAGCGACCGCGAAGAACTGCGCGCCTGTGCAACAGAAGCTGGACTCGATCCAGAGGCGTTGACAGCCTTCGTGGACTCTTCACTTGGCCAGAATGAATATCGCAAGGCTCGCAGCCTAGCCTATCAGCGGGGAGTCTTCGGCGCGCCGTTAATGTTTGTCGACGATCAAATATTCTGGGGCAATGATCGTCTCGACTTTCTGCAGGAGTATCTATCTCAACAGAAGTAATTCTTAGAATAAAAAAATGCGGCGAGGGGAGAGGGAATGAAAGAACTTCAGATTAACTTGTTCGTAACTGCGGCTGCCGTCCTTGTGCAATCGCTTGTTCCTAGTGGTTTCCGCCTGACATAAGAGTCCGGTTCGGGATTCCCTTTGTTGCGTTCGCATGCGAGTCTGGCGCATGCGCACAGGAA
>NZ_MSQB01000044.1 GCF_002149965.1 Novosphingobium panipatense
GAGGAGCTTGCTCTGATCACCCGGCGACCGACAAACCATGCTCGGACCAACCCGGAGCGGAGGCCTCATGAATAGTGCGGGCTAGAATCAGGCGATTATGAAGACCGATCTCGACCATTTACCGGAGCAGAAACGCGTCGATCTGAAGCGCGCGGTCGAGATCATCTTTGCCGAATTCGAGGACGTGCTGGCGCTCGCCACCCAGGGGTGGAAGCGCCAGGGCCGGATCATGAAAGTGATCCTCTACGGCTCCTATGCGCGCGGCGACTGGGTGTCCGATCCGGTCGGCGGCTACTTCTCCGACTACGACATTCTTGTGGTGGTCAACGACGAGCGTCTTGCCGACGAGGCGGAATATTGGGGCAGGGCCAAGGACCACCTCAACCGCGAATACGATATCGCGAAAAGGCTATCCGCGCCGGTCGGTCTGGTCGTCCATTCGATGAAGGACGTGAACTTTCAGCTGTCGCGCGGACGACCCTTCTTCGTCGACGTGGTGCGCGAGGGCATCGTGCTCTACGAACTTGCCGCGGAACAGTTCGAAGCGCCCAAGCCGCTCGATACCGGCCTCGCGCATGTCGAGGCGGAGGCTTACTTCAAGCAGTGGTTTGAAAGCGGATCCGAGTTTCTCGGTTTGGCTCGATATTCGATTTCACAAGGCTGGCATAACCGAGCGGCTTTCAACCTTCACCAAGCTGCCGAACATTTCTACCACATGGTCCTGCTCGTCTTGAAACTGTACTCGCCCAAATCGCATAACATCAATTTCTTGCGCAATCGGGCTGAAGATGTTTCTCGTGATCTGATCACTGTATGGCCGCGCGACACCAAGTTCGCCCGGCGCTGCTACGAACTTTTGCAGCAGGCCTATGTAAAGGGCCGCTACTCTCCGCATTATGTCATTCGCGACGTCGAACTGGAATGGCTGCTCGAGCGCGTCGAACTGCTTCAAGCCGAAGTCAAAGCGATCGCCAAGCGCCGACTTGACCGCCAGTAAGGGTGATGCCTCCGCTGTGGTGATATTACTCGCCAATGCGGCGTTCGCTTTCCGTCAGTACGCGTCTCAGGTAGCAACCGTAATCCGACTTGCCGAGCCGGTCGATCGCACCCTCCATCTGTCTTGCATCGATGAAGCCTTGCCGAAAAGCGATTTCTTCCGGACTGGCAATCTTGAAGCCCTGACGCTTTTCCAGGACGCGCACGAACTCCGCAGCATCTAGAAGGCTGTCCGGGGTGCCTGTGTCGAGCCAGGCGTAACCTCTCCCCATGATCTCAACCGACAACTCGCCGCGCTCAAGATAGACGCGGTTGACGTCGGTGATCTCCAGCTCGCCGCGCGTCGAAGGCTTGAGATTGGCAGCGATATCCACCACCTGCTCATCGTAGAAATAGAGGCCGGTCACCGCCCAATTGGACCGCGGCTTCTCCGGTTTTTCTTCGATCGAAACGGCCTTCATAGTCTCGTCAAAAGCGACGACGCCATACCGCTCGGGATCGTCGACGTGATAGGCGAAGACGCTGGCCCCGCTCGTGCGCGATGACGCGTTTTCCAGCAGTTCGGGTAGTCCGTGCCCATGATAGATATTGTCGCCCAGGATCAGTGCCGAAGGCTGCCCGGCCACGAAGTCGGCGCCGATGACATAGGCCTGCGCCAATCCGTCGGGGCTCGGCTGTTCGGCATATTCGAAGGACATGCCCCATTGCGAACCGTCGCCCAGCAGCGAGTGAAAGGCAGGTAGATCGCGCGGAGTGGAGATGACCAGCACCTCGCGGATACCGGCCAACATCAGCACGCTCTGGGAATAGTAGATCATCGGCTTGTCGTAGACCGGCATGAGCTGCTTCGAGACGGGGAGCGTCATCGGATAGAGACGGGTACCATTGCCTCCCGCCAGAATGATGCCTTTCATCGTGGCACCCCCCAAGTCAGACGAAAATACTGTGCAGAGGTATGACCATGCCTTCCAGCGAGGTCCGCCAATCCGGCAATGCAACGCCGTGCAAGCGCTCGATAAGAGCGCAATTCAGGCGCGAATTGGCGGGCCGGACAGCTTGCGTTGGATAATCCGCGGTGGCGATTGCCTTCACACGGGCAGAGGGACCACCTTGCGCGGCGGAAACCGCGAGAATGCCTCGGGCGAAGTCGGCCCAACTCGCCTCGCCGCTAGCGGTCATGTGGAATGTTCCTCGCAATGCCGGGTCGTCACGCGCGATGAGGTTTTTAGCTACTGAGAGGATACCATCTGAGATATCCATCGCGTTTGTGGGATTGCCAATCTGGTCTGCGATCACTGCAACCTCGTCCCGCTCATTCGCGATGCGCAGCATGGTTTTCATGAAGTTGCTGCCGAAGGGACTGTAAACCCAAGCCACGCGCAGGACTGCGCTGTTAGAACCGTGCTCGACGAGCACTGCCTGCTCCCCTGCAAGCTTGGATGCGCCGTAAACGCCAGCTGGCATCACAGGGTCAGTCTCGACGTATGGGCGATCCAGCTTGCCATCAAATACATAATCGGTGGAGATATGGATCAACGGCACGTCAAGAACCTTTGCGGTGCGCGCCACCGCCCCCGGTCCCTCGCCATTTACGGCAAAGGCGAGCGTGCTCTCCTGTTCGGCACCATCGACAAAGGTGTAGGCAGCAGCAGAAACAATGACATCCGGCGCAGCCTCCTTGAGAGCGCGGAAAACTGATGTAGGATCGACAAGGTTCAGTTCCGGCCTGCCAAGTGCGACAATCTCATGTCCGGCAGCTTTGCCGCGTTCCCGCAGTGCGGTTACAATCTGTCCCGACTTGCCGGTAACAGCGATCCTCATGCAGCCACCCGGGCTTTCGGGGGCAGGCCAAGCCTCTTACCGTTATAGCGCTCACGCAGCGAGCCCCACCACCAATCATTCTCGAGATACCAGCGCACCGTTTTCTCGATGCCGGTGTCGAAGGTTTCGGCGGCACGCCAGCCCAGTTCGTCCTCCAGCTTGGTGGCGTCGATGGCATAGCGCGCATCGTGGCCGGGGCGGTCGGTGACGAATTCGATCAGGTTCTCGCGCGGGGCGTCGCCGGGCACCAGCTCGTCGAGCACGGAGCAGATGCGGCGCACCACGTCGATGTTCCGACGCTCATTGCGACCGCCCACGTTATAGGTCTCGCCTGGACGGCCTTTCTCGGCAACGATGTCGAGCGCGCGGGCATGATCGTCCACATAGAGCCAGTCACGCACGTTCTCTCCCTTGCCGTAGACCGGCAAGGGTTTGCCCGCGAGCGCGTTGAGAATCGTCAGCGGGATCAGCTTCTCTGGGAAGTGGTAGGGCCCGTAATTATTCGAGCAGTTGGACACCACGATAGGCATCCCGTACGTCCGCTCCCACGCCTTGGCGAGGTGATCGGACGCAGCCTTGGACGCCGAATAGGGCGAACTTGGATCGTAGGGCGTCGTTTCTTCGAACAGCCCCTCGTCACCCAGCGAACCGTAGACTTCGTCGGTCGAGACATGGAGGAAACGGAAGGCCGCCTTCGCGTCGGCCTCGAGGGCGTTCCAGTAGCCACGCGCTGCTTCGAGCAAGGTGAACGTGCCTACCACGTTGGTCTGAATGAAGTCGGCCGCACCGGTTATCGATCTATCGACGTGGCTCTCAGCAGCCAGGTGCATGATGCGGTCAGGGCGGAAATCCGCGATTGCCACATCCATGGCGGCACGGTTACAGATATTGGCCTTGAGGAAACTGTGCTTATCAGACCCCTCCACCGGGCGAAGCGACGCTTCACATCCCGCATAAGTCAGAGCATCAATGGTGAGAACGTCGTAGCCCTTATCGAGCACCAGGTGGCGCACCAGAGCTGATCCGATGAAACCGGCGCCGCCGGTAACGATCACGCGCAGCCCGAAAGGCCCGTGGGTTACTGGCTCCAGTTGAAATATTCCGGCAGATTGGCAAGGCACGGCTGCATGCGGTCCTTGTGGGAAAGAGTCTCGGGATCGGCGATATCTGGCCAAGTCACCGCGATTGCAGGATCGTTCCAAGCCAGCCCCCTGTCGTGTTCGGCGCTATAGTAGCCGGTCACTTTGTAGCAGATGACCGTTTCCGGCTCGATTGTGCAGAACCCGTGGGCAAAACCCGGGGGTACCCAGAGCTGCATTCCGTTTTCGGGGGTCAGCTTTTCGCCTAGCCAGCGCCCGTAAGTCGGCGAGCCTCGGCGAATATCGACGGCAACATCGAACAGCGCACCGGCCGTGCAGCGCACCAGCTTGCCTTGGGCATGCGGCGCGATTTGAAAATGCAGGCCGCGCACTGTGCCCGCTTTAACGCTGCGGGATTCGTTGTCCTGCACGAAGACCCAGTCACCGCAGGCTTGTCTGAAGCGCTCCGCGTGAAAGGTCTCCGCAAAATATCCCCGCTCGTCACCGATGTGACGGGGAGCAACCAACATGACGTCAGAAATTGCAGGAGGTATGAATTCCATGACAGCGCCCTAGCCAGCCTGATCGGGTTGCAGCAGCGGAAGACGAATCCATAAAACGCCTTCTTTGGAAATCCGTTCTTTTCAGTAGAGAATAAATCCATCCCTGCGGAGTCTTCATACCCCGGGGTCAAGATGATGCGTGAACCTTGCACCGTCCCGCTCGTAATCCCGGACGGCGAGGACGAAGTTTATCGATTTGGCTGCGGCCTTGCCTGATGCTCTTCATAAGTTGACAGAAGGCTGAATTGGAACCGAGTTGGGCTCGCCAAGGTTGCGCTCTATGAGCCTTTCTACGCAGTTTCGTCTTAGCGGTCAGTCGCTTCACAAATTTTTGAGAGCTATGATCAGAAAGCCGAACCCGTAGTTCGGGAATAAGCGGGAAGGCCCATGGTCGGTACGATATGGATGACCAATCCCGATGCGGAGCCTGTGTCGGACTTAAAACTCGATGCACTCAATCTGTTCTGCCGCTCGCCGGACGGGTGCTTCTGACTACCGTCACGACCGAGCAAGAGAACGGTTGTTCCCGGCCCGAACTCGTCTAGAGTCAGGCGACTATGAAGACTGACCTCGATCATCTGCCGGAGCAGAAACGCGCCGATCTGAAGCGCGCGGTCGAGATCATCTTTGCCGAATTCGAGGACGTGCTGGCGCTCGCCACCCAGGGGTGGAAGCGCCAGGGACGGATCATGAAAGTGATCCTGTACGGCTCCTATGCGCGCGGAGACTGGGTGTCCGACCCGGTCGGCGGCTACTTCTCCGACTATGACATTCTCGTGGTGGTTAACGACGAGCGTCTTGCCGATGAGGCGGAATATTGGGGCAGGGCCAAGGACCACCTCAACCGCGAATACGATATCGCGAAAAGGCTATCCGCGCCGGTCGGTTTGGTCGTCCATTCGATGAAGGACGTGAATTTCCAGCTGTCGCGCGGGCGTCCATTCTTCGTCGACGTGGTGCGCGAGGGCATCGTGCTCTACGAACTTGCCGCAGAGCAGTTCGAAGCGCCCAAACCGCTCGATACCGGCCTCGCTCATGTCGAGGCGGAGAACTATTTCAAGCAGTGGTTTGAGAGCGGCACGGAGTTTCTCGAGTTCGCCAAATTCGGCATGTCTAAAGGCTATCATAACCGAACAGTTTTCCAGCTGCATCAAGCGACCGAACATTTCTACCACATGATCCTGCTCGTCCTGAAACTGTACTCGCCCAAATCGCATAACATCAATTTCTTGCGCAATCGGGCTGAAGATGTTGCCCGTGACCTGATCACTGTATGGCCGCGCGACACCAAGTTTGCCCGGCGCTGCTACGAACTTTTGCAGCAGGCGTATGTTAAGGGCCGCTACTCTCCGCACTATGTCATTCGCGACATCGAACTGGAATGGCTGCTCGGGCGCGTCGAACTGCTCCAGGCAGAGGTCAAAGCGGTTGCCGAGCGCCGCTTGAGCCGCACGTAAAGCGCTGAGCGGACGCCTATCTGGGCGCCGCGGATTGGCGTAGTCCGGTCGCGGAGTAATACGTCCGCTGGGGCGATTGTACTCGCGAACGGTATCCTTTTCGCCGCCGGTGCAGTGCTCGGCTGAACCTTAGAGCATCGGCTCCATTGCGCGCAATTGCCGATGGGCAGCGCCACCAGCTTCAGGTTTCCAAGGTGTTTCGGGAGGGGGGTCGGAATCGGCTATAGCCGTTTCCGACCCTGCCTGACCGCCCCATTCTGCCTCAGATCGAGTGTCCCTCGCGGACGGCACGGTGCCGCCGCGCGCAATGAAGCTGGGACATCATGAAAAGATCGAACGAGGTCGACAGGGCGCAGCGCGCGAAGAGCGGTTCGCCCTTCCTCAATACAGATCAGGCGGCCGCCTATCTCAAGATATCGAACCGCCTTCTCAGGCAGCTTCGCCGCAACGGAGGCGGTCCGATCTTTCGGTATCACTGCCGCTTCATCCAGTACCACATCGACGATCTCGATGCCTGGAGCGAGGCCAATTCCGGCCGGGCTTTTCGGCGATGAGTTTGCACCGGACTTCCGCGACCGAGGCGCCCTTGCGCGCCTTCGGCGAGGCGCTTCGTCAGGCCCGACGGCGCCGTGATCGGGACCAGCGCGTTTTACCGGCAGCAGGCGCAGCCCTATGCGCGGTCGGCCTGACGCTGGTCTTTCCACCGGCGCCTCACTTGGTATGGAATGCAAGTCCCAGCGCTCCGTTAGGCCTGTATCTTGTGGAACCCGGTAGGCGGGTCAGCGCCGGCGAAACGGTGATTGCGAGACTTCCCGCCCCTTGGCGCGGCTTTGCCGCTGGCCGGCGCTATCTGCCCGAACGGGTTCCGCTCGTGAAGCGCATTGCTGCCGGTCCGGGTGAGGAAATCTGCGCGCTCGGTCTCCGTCTCTTCGTGAACGGGGCACCGGTCGCCCACCGGTTGAGGCGCGATGGCAAGGGGCGGGTGCTACCGTGGTGGGAAGGATGCCGTCGGCTTCGTGGCGGCGAGTATTTCCTGCTCATGGCTGGACACACCAAATCGTTTGACGGCCGCTATTTCGGGGTGACCAGGGCGTCGGATATCGTCGGTCCCGCGAGGCTGATATGGGCACGCTAAAGCCCATCATCGGCGCGGGGCCGGTCGTCGCCGCGCTGCTGACCGCCGCTCCGCTCCAGGCGGACGAAGTGGACCGTTGGCGGCCGCAGATATCCGAGGCTTCAGTTCGCTTCGGCGTACCCGCCGACTGGATCGAGCGGGTGATGCGCGCGGAAAGCCGGGGTAGAACCCGGCTTTCCGGCCGCCCGATTCGGAGTCCGAAAGGCGCGATCGGCCTCATGCAGCTTATGCCGGGCACATGGGCGAAAATACGCGATCGGCTGGCGCTCGGCAGCGATCCGGACGATCCGCGCGACAATATCCTGGCGGGGACATTCTACTTGCGCCAGCTCTATGATCGCTTCGGTTATCCGGGACTTTTCGCGGCCTACAACGCCGGGCCGGGGCGCTATGAAAAGTACCTTGCCGGGCGACCGCTGCCCTCCGAAACGGTGGCATATCTTGCGGAAATAACCGGCGCCGGGACGACTAAGGTGTCGAGGAAATCTACTCCGCTTTTTGCAGATGGGGCGGCGTCCGAGCAGCTGCGGGAAACGGGAGAGGCGGCAGTGCAGGAACCCCGGACCGGTTCTCTCTTTGCCATCCGGCGAGATGTTCCCTGAGTGCATGAAGAGTGGGGCGCTGGTGAAGCGCGGAAGCGGAAAGCCAAAGGGGCTGTGCCGTGTGTGCAGCCCCGGTTTTTAAGGCTGCGGGAGAATTCGGGCAAGTCGGGGGCGGAGTGCAAGATAGAAGCAGTGCCTCCCGCCACAGCTTTTTTCCTGTCTGCACATCAGCTTAGCGGGAGGCTCATGTTTTCCCGGATAGCGTGATCGGAGCATTGCGGTTCGGAGGCGTTGAAATGGCGAAGGACGACGAATTCGAGCCCAGGCTGGGGCGGCAGCGCGGTACGGGTGGGAAGACGCCTGATCGCTATGCCTCCCGTGTCGCCCATGCTGCCGGTTTGCTCGGGAAGGCGCGGAGATCGGGGAACCGGGGCTACGACGGCAGCAGGATCGGTCGCGGTGCGGCAACCGGGCGTCTGTTGTCGACTCGCGACAGGCTGGCTGGCCTTCGCTCGCGGCGCGTCGTGGTGAAGACCCGGCTCGCGGTACTGCGCGGCAAGGGGCTTGGAGCAGCCCGGGCTCACCTCCATTACATACAGCGAGATGGGGTTACCCGGGAAGGCAAGCCCGGAGAGCTTTACGGTCCCGCGAATGACCGCGTTGACGGGAAGTATTTTCTCGAGCGCAGCAAGGGAGATCGGCATCAGTTCCGCTTCATCGTCTCGGCAGAAGACGGCGATCGGTTCGAGGACCTCAAGCCGGTTATTCGGCGGCTGATGGAGCAGGTCGGCGATGACCTCGGTACGAAGCTCGACTGGGTTGCTGTCGATCATTTCAATACCGGCCATCCCCACACCCACGTTGTCCTGCGCGGCGTAGACGACCGGGCCCGCGATCTCGTGATTGCCCGGGAGTATATCGCTCACGGATTTCGGGAGCGAGCTACCGAGATCGTTTCGCTTGAACTTGGCCCGCGTAGCGAACACGAAATCGAGACTCGGCTCCGTATGGAAATCGAGCAGGAGCGGCTCACCAGTCTCGATCGCCGGCTGATCGGGCGGATGAACGAGGAGCATGTTGTCGTGCCGAGTGCTGCGGACCCACTGTTCCACGCTCTAGAGACCGGGCGTCTTCAGGCATTGCGGCGCATGGGACTGGCGGAGGATCTGGGCAGCGGCCGCTGGCAGCTTGGCGAGGATATGGAGGAGACGCTCCGGACCATGGCCGAGCGCGGCGACATCATCCGCCAGATGCAGCGGGAGATATCCCGAGCAAGGCTCGATCGACCCGATCAGAGCATTTTCGTGCCGGAGAACGGAGCGCTCGTGGGACGTGTGGTGACCCGAGGCCTTGCCGACGAACATCGCGACCGTCATTTTCTGGTGATCGACGGCGTCGACGGTCGAGCACATTATGTGGATATCGGCGCTGCATCCGCTGTCGATCCGGTGCCCGGGAGGGCGACGGTCCGCATCGATCCTCGTGTGCCTGCGGTAAGGGCGATGGACCGGACGGTGCTGGAAGTGGCGCAAGCGAATGACGGGCGCTATTCCGCAGCTCTGCACCGGCGCCATGATCCGCGCGCCAGCGAAGCGTTCGCCGAGACACATGTCAGGCGCCTCGAGGCCATGCGGCGGGCACGCGTTGATATCGAGCGCGAGGCTGACGGCACCTGGCGCATTTCACCGGACCATTTGCAGCAGGTGAAGCGTTTCGAGCACGGACTTGTTGCGGATCGTCCCGTCGACGTCGAGGTTCTCTCGGCTCTACCTGTCGACAAGCTGACCGGCGTCGAAGGTGCCAGCTGGCTTGATCGCGAACTGGCATCGCCGTCCGGCCTCAACTTCCGGGACGGCGGATTTGGCGGCGAGGTGCGTGCCGCCGTAACCGCGCGTCGGCAATGGCTGGTCGAGCAGGGATTGGCCGACGGGGAAGGCGAGAGCTTCGCGTTGAGACAGAACGCATTGGCGTCACTTCAAAGGCGGGAGCTGCTGCGGATCGCGGCGGGACTTTCGGATGAGCTGGGCAAGGAATTTGCAGAGGCGCGCCATGGAGATTGGATCGAGGGCAGCGTGGCGCGGCGGGTCGAGGGCATTTCCGGCTCCTATGCCCTGATCGAAAAAAGCCGTGAATTTACGCTCGTTCCCTGGAGGCCGGTGCTGGAGAAACAGATCGGTCAGGAGGCCGGCGGCATCATGCGCGAGAACGGCATAAGCTGGCAATTCGGCAGGGGACGGGCAGGGCCGGAAATCTCCTAGAGCCTGTTCGGGAAGGCAGAACGGAAAAAGGCAGATCGGGGATCGCGGCAGCAGCGCTCAGCCGCCTCAGTGCGGGTCCAGTTCCGGCATTCGTTCCAGGATGGCGCTGGTCACTCCGTTGGTCCATCCGAAGCCGTCTTGCAGGGGATATTCGCCGCCACCGCCGGGAAGTCGTTCCTCGACGTCGTACTTTTCCAGCATCTTGCCGTTCTCGCGGTAAGTCACGTCCACCGTCCGTATCCAGCACTTCGCGATATCTTGCGCCAGTTCCCTCTGGCCGTATCGCTCGAGGCCGTCGATCGCGACCCACTGGAGAGGCGCCCAGCCGTTCGGCGCATCCCATTGCTGACCGGTCCGCAGCCCCGTCGTGCGCAGGCCGCCTGGTGCAACCAGCTCGCCGCGCGTCGTGCGGGCGACCGCTTTGCCCTGAGCGGAAGATGCCATGCCGACGAACAGCGGAAAGAGAGTTGCGCTCGAGACCACCGAGGTGGGCTTGCGGTCGGTCAGGGACCAATCGGCATAGCGGCTCTCTCTGCTGACCCAGAGGTGACGGTCAACGGACGCCTTTCGCTGGTCTGCTCGCCGGGTGAATTCGATCCGGCAGGGTGTGTCGGCGACTTGACGGCAGCCATCGGCGATACGGGTTTCCAGGCCCCAGAGCAGCGCATTGAGGTCGACCGGAACTATCGAGGTCGTCCGTATCGTCGATAGGTCCTGCGGATCGGCCAACCAGCGCGAACTGAAATCCCACCCGCTTTCCGCACCGGCACGCAAGTCGCGATAGACCGCCTCGGGGGCTCGCGCGGGAGCCTGCGCGGCTGTGTCGCGGTCTTCCGCGAAGGACTCGTCCCTCGGCGTATCGCGATCGTCCCAGTAGCGGTTCAGCAGGCTGCCGTCGGGCATTGGCACGACGCGTTCGCAAGGCTGTCTCGTCTTGCGCGCGCAGGCCTCGCCGGCCATCCAGTACGCATGTTCCCGGCGCAGCGCAGCCAGACGGCGGGCGCGGACCGCTGGATCCTTTTGTTCGGACAGGTCGACCATGAGGGCGAAAAAGGGTGGTTGCGATCGGCTGACATAATAGGTTCGCGTGCCATTCGGAATGTGGCCGAAGCGCACGACGAGGTCGGTGAAATTGCCGAGCATGCTCTCGATCAGATCGGCGCGCCCGTCCGCCTGTAGACCGAGCATGGTGAAATAGGAGTCCCAGTAGTAGGATTCCCGAAAGCGTCCGCCGGGCACCACATAAGGGTGCATGGCGCGGATCAGCGAGGAATTCCCCACCTCAGGGGACGTGGCATCGTCGCGCGTCAATTGCGGCCATAGCCCCCTGACATGGTCACGCAGCGCAACCTTCGCGTTGTCGTTCACGCCAGGAACGGTGAAATGCTCCAGCACGAAACGTCGCAACTCGGATTTGGACTTCGGCGCCTGGGTAGCGAACAGTCGCATGATCTCCGCCGGCGCCGTCGTGGGCGACGCGTCGACGAAGGTCTTGCCGTCGCCGAAGATCCGCTGCTCCTGGACCGCGGTGAACAAGTCGCCAAATTGATCGGCGGGAGTGGGCGGGCTGTCGTTCGCACACAAGGCAAGGACCAGGGCCGCAGCGCAGAGACGGCGAACGGGCGAGGGTATCATGACTGCTCCCTTCGGCATTGCTTGGTTGCATATCCCTGTCTTGATGATTGATATGTCACGCAATGGGCAACGCCTGGCATCCCTGGAAGGTGCCTGCCATGTCTATGAGTTCATCACCTGGGAGACGGAAAAATGGTCCCAACCAAAGCCGGCATTGCCCTCTGCATGCTCGTGGCGCCAATTCTGGCGCTAGCCGTTTCGCCTTCGGCATCGCACGCGACCGGGGGAGGTGAAAGTCCGACCACAGCCGATCAGACCCGCATTCTCGACAAGAGAAACGCGGAGAGGCTGCTCGCCAACAAGGGCCTGACGCTCCAGTGGATAGACTGGGATCACCGCGGCACGGCGACCGTCACGCGGCGGGCCGGCGTATGGAGCCTGCATGGCCGTCAGGCGGACGTCAGCGGTCCCGGGTTGCTCGCGCTCGACGGCACCATCACCGAAATCGGCCCGGACTATTTCACGTTTCAGGGCAAGATCACGATCAGTAACACGCCGGATCCGGGCCGTACCTGCTCGGCGGACAAGACCTGGCATTTCGCCGTCACGCAGAACCGGCGTTACTATCGGCTCGGGAGTTCGAGTGGTGCGACAGCTTGACGGATTACGTCGATATCTACTTCTGAGCGATACGCGGCGATGCATTTCGGTCCGGCAATGGCCCGAATGCTTGACGTGATGATCGGGCTTTTTGACGATCTCTGTCAGCCTGTCGTTCGCATCCTCGGCACCGATCACCGCCCAATTCCAGCTGATGGATGCCGCGAGCGGCGCGCGTACTGATTCGCACCACTCTTCGCGTTGAAACTGCAAACCGAGCCTGAGTTGCCGCAAAAACGTACCTGGGTGCCTCAGACAGGGTCTGTCGGCAGATTTGGAATTCCGGGATTGTAAGCACTGCTCCTGCGGCCATCGCTGCGACGGGCGGAGGCTTTCATGACCCCAACCAAACTCCTGATCGGCCAGATGCTGGTGGTGTTCGCCATTGTCCTGGCCGGCGTGTGGTTCGCGACCCAGTGGGCCGCGGCTGAGCTCGCCCATCAGCCTGAACTCGGCCAGCCATGGTTCTACCTTGGAAGCTGGCGGGTCTACGAACCCTGGGCGCTGTTCATCTGGTGGTTCGAGTTCGATGCCTATGCTCCTGTCGTCTTCGATGAAGCCGGGGGGCTGGCCGCCGCGAGCGGGCTGATGGGTTGCGGTGCCGCGATCTTCGGTTCGGTCTGGCGCGCACGGCAGCAGCGCAATGTCACCACCTATGGCTCAGCCCGCTGGGCTGACCGGATGGATCTTCGTAAAGGCGGTCTCCTTGCCGGACAGGGTGTGTTCCTTGGCCGGGTCGGCGGAGATTATCTGCGGCATGATGGCCCGGAGCACGTCATGGCTTTTGCGCCGACACGCTCCGGCAAGGGTGTCGGCCTCGTGGTGCCAACGCTGCTCGGTTGGCCGGGTTCAGCAGTCATCCATGACATCAAGGGAGAGAACTGGCATTTGACCGCCGGCTGGCGCTCGCTCTTTTCGCACTGCCTGCTGTTCAATCCGACAGACCCGCTTTCCGCCCGCTACAATCCGCTGCTTGAAGTGCGCCGCGGTGAGCACGAGGTGCGCGATGTCCAGAACATCGCCGACATCCTGGTCGATCCCGAAGGGGCGCTGGAGCGCCGCAATCACTGGGAAAAGACCAGTCATGCGCTGCTCGTGGGCGCGATCCTTCACGTGCTCTACGCCGAAAAGGACAAGACCCTGTCCGGTGTCGCGAAGTTCCTGTCGGATCCGGGGCGCGACTTCGAGAAGACCCTGAATGCGATGATGTCGGTCAACCACATCGGCACGCCTGAGCGACCAATGGTCCACCCCGTGGTCGCCTCGGCCGCGCGCGAGGTCCTGAACAAGTCGGTCAACGAGCGCTCGGGCGTGCTGTCGACCGCCATGTCCTTTCTCGGTCTCTACCGTGACCCCACCGTCTCCGCCGTTACGGCAGTTTCGGACTGGCGCATTGCCGATCTGGTCGAGGGCAAGCATCCCGCCTCGCTTTACCTCGTCGTGCCGCCTTCGGACATCAGCCGGACCAAGCCGCTGATCCGCCTCATTCTCAACCAGATCGGCCGGCGGTTGACCGAGGAGTTGCACGACCACGGCGCAGGCGGAAACAGCGGTCCGGCGCGGCACAAGCTGCTCATGATGCTCGACGAGTTTCCGGCGCTCGGGCGGCTCGACTTCTTCGAGACCAGCCTTGCCTTTCTCGCAGGCTACGGGGTGCGCGCCTTTCTCATCGCCCAGAGTCTGAACCAGATCGAGAAGGCCTACGGCGAGCACAATTCAATCCTGGATAACTGCCATATCCGGGTGGCCTTCGCGACCAATGATGAGCGTACCGCCAAGCGGCTGTCCGATGCTCTGGGCACTGCGACCGAACAGCGCTCGATGCGCAATTACGCCGGCCACCGGTTGGCGCCCTGGCTTTCTCACGTGATGGTCAGCCGCCAGGAGACGGCCCGGCCGCTGCTCACGCCCGGTGAAGTCATGCAGCTGCCTGCGAGTGACGAACTGGTGCTTGCCTCAGGCATGCCCCCGGTTCGCGCGGCCAAGCTTCGCTATTTCGAGGAGGCGGTGTTCGCCGAGCGCATGCTGCCGGCGCCGCAGCTTTCGAAGGGCGCCTATCACGACGCGCCTCCCCCGCGGCCCGATGACTGGCAAGACCGGGTCAGGGACAGCGACTTGCGCCTGGCATCGATGATCGTCGGACCGGCACCGGAGCTGCCGCGCACGCCCGGCAAGGGAGAGAAGCAGCAGCCCGACGACACCGGCGATGCCCGAGCGCACGCCCAGCAACTCGAACTGGACATTCCCCTCACCGGGCCGGCGGCGCAGGTCCGTATCGATGAGCTCGGGTTCGAAGCGGAATCCGAAGATCCGGCTGTGGACAGGCGCGCCATGGAACTCTCGCAGCAAAGGCTCGCGCGCGTGGCCTACGCGATGGGTTCGCCCGAGCATCCCGACCAGATCCAGTTGGAGGTTTGACCATGGCGCCGAAGATCCGTCACCAGTTCCTTCTGCCGAAGGCCACAAGCGACCGGCTGGCCGAGCTTGCGCGCAAGGGCGGCGTGACCAAGTCCGATATCCTGGCGCAGGCCCTTGTCTATTGGCTGGACCGCAAAGGGCTATCCGAACTCGACGAACGTTTCGGGCGCCGGCTCGACCGGCTCGCAAACAGCCTCGACCGGCTGGTTCGCGACAGCCACATCGAACTGGAAACGCTGGCCCTGTTCATCCGCTACGAGCTCGCGATCCATCCCCCGCTCGCGGAAAGCGATCAGGCAGGCCGAGCGGCGGGAGCGCTGCGGTTTGAAGCGTTTCTCAATCAGGTTGCACGGCAGGTCGGCAAGGGCAAGCGCACGCTCGAGGGTGGAGAGGCACGTTGACCGGGGCGGAAACCAACCTGCGCAAGCGCGCCATGCTGCGCACCGCCATGGGTCCCGCGATCGAAGCGGCGCTGGGCGACCCCCGCGTTATCGAGATCATGGTCAATCCGGACGGTGTGCTCCGCATCGATCTGCTGGGCGAAGGCAGGGCGGACACGCAGGTGCGAATCGCGCCGGACCAGGTCGAGCGAATCATCCGCCTCGTCGCGAGCCATGTCCGCAGCGAAGTGCATGGCGACCGGCCGATCGTTTCGGCGGAGCTTCCCGCGCATGGCGAAGGGGCCGGCGAGCGGTTCGAGGGCATCCTGCCTCCCGTGGCAACGGCACCCTGCTTCGCAATCCGAAAACCGGCGGCCCGGATTCATTCGCTCGGCGACTACGTGGCCGACGGCATCATGAGCCGGGATGTCGCGGAACTCCTCCGGCAGGCCGTGCTCCACCGCGCCAATATCCTTGTCGCCGGGGGCACATCGTCGGGCAAGACCACCCTGGCCAATGCCCTGCTCAATGAAATGGCCGAGATAGATGAGCGTGTCGTCATCATCGAGGATACCCGGGAACTCCAGTGCCCGGCGGCCGATACGGTCGCCCTGCGCACCAGGGCGGGACACGTTACGATAGGTGACCTGGTCCGATCGACGCTGAGGCTGCGGCCTGACCGCATCATCGTCGGCGAAGTGCGCGGACCCGAGGCGCTCGACATGCTGAAGGCCTGGAACACCGGGCATCCGGGCGGGATTGCAACGGTCCATGCAAACGGTGCGGCAGCGGCGCTCCATCGCCTCGAAAGTCTGGTGCAGGAAGCAGTGGTCACCGTGCCTCGCCGGCTCATCGCCGAGGCCATCGATCTCGTCGTGTTCATCTCCGGCCGCGGTCTCGCGCGCCGAGTGGCGGCGGTTGCGCAGCTTGCTGGGCTGGACGGCGCAAGCGGCGAATACCGGCTCACGGATCTGCTGCCCCCCTCAACCCCTGAAGGAGAATGACGCCATGAAGTCACTGCCTTTCCGCCTGGTCCGCCCGCCTGCGACATCGATTTCGCTGCTGGGAGCTAGCGCTGCTCTATTCCTTGCATCGCGTGCTTCGGCGTCCGGTTCAGGCATGCCGTGGGAGCAACCGCTCGAACAGGTGCTTGAATCGGTGCAGGGACCGGTCGCCAAGATCGTCGCCGTCATCATCATTATCGCGACCGGGCTTACCCTGGCGTTCGGCGAAACGGCCGGCGGATTCCGGCGGCTCATCCAGATCGTGTTCGGCCTCTCGATCGCGTTCGCCGCGTCGAGTTTCTTCCTCTCCTTCTTCAGCTTCGGCGGCGGAGCGCTGGTCGCATGAGCGGGGCCGGCCAGCACATCGACGGTTTCGAGGTCCCGGTCCACGCGAGCCTCAGCGCCCCGATCCTGCTCGGCGGCGCGCCGCGCGGCATTGCCATCGTCAATGGTACGCTTGCGGTGGCGGTGGGGCTCGGACTCCAGCAGTGGCTGGCCGGTCTCGTCATCTGGGCGGCGGGGCACAGCCTCGCCGTGCTCGCCGCGCGGCGCGATCCTGATTTTGCGCCGGTCCTTCTCCGCCACCTTCGCCAGAAGGGATACTACGGATGCTGAATCTCTCCGAGTATCGCAGGAAGCCCGCATGCCTTGCCGATCACCTTCCCTGGGCGGCGCTCGTCGCTCCCGGCGTGATGTTGAACAAGGACGGCTCTTTCCTCCGGGTGCTTTCCTTCCGGGGGCCGGATCTCGAATCCTCGACGTCCGGCGGCCTGATCTCGATCGCAGCGCGGGCCAATAATGTATTGCGGCGGTTCGGCTCCGGCTGGGCGCTGTTCTTCGAAGCGGAGCGCCGCGAAGCGACGGCCTATCCCGACGATGCCTTTCCTGATCCTGCCAGCTGGCTCGTCGAGCGCGAGCGGCGCGAAGCCTTCCTGGCCGAAGGAACGCATTTCGAAAGTGCCTTCTACCTGACCCTCACTTGGTTGCCGCCCGCTGACAGCCAGGACGCTGCAGGACGCCGTCTTGTCGAGCGCGCGGACGATGCGAAAGGGCGCGACTGGCGGGAAGCGCTGGGCGGCTTTGTGATCGAGACCGATCGCGCGCTCGATCTCATGAGCGGTTTCATGCCGGAGGTCCGCGCGCTTACAAGCGGCGAACTGCTGACTTATCTGCATGCGACCATTTCCGATTCCCGCCATCCGGTACGGGTGCCCGACACGCCGATGTATCTCGACGGTCTCATCGTCGACACGCCGCTGACCGGTGGACTCGAGCCGCAGCTCGGGGACCGGCACCTGCGCACGATCTCGGTTCTGGGTTTCCCGAACATGAGCCATCCCGGATTGCTCGATGCGCTCAACAGCGAGGATTTTCCTTATCGCTGGGTCACCCGGTTCATTGCCATGGACAAGGCCGAAGCGGTGAAGGAGCTTACCTCGCTGCGGCGCCAGTGGTTCAACAAGCGCAAGTCCCTGACCGCCATGCTGCGCGAAGTGCTCTACAACAGTCCTTCCCAGCTTCTCGACAGCGATGCCGACAACAAGGTCGCCGATGCCGACCTCGCGCTTCAGGCCCTGGGGGGCGATCATGTATCGTTCGGCTACCTCACCACGACGATCACGGTCAGCGATCCAAGCCGGGACGTGGTTGAAGGCCGCATGCGGCAGGTGGAGCGCATTCTCGGCGGCCTCGGCTTCACGACGATCCGCGAACGGGTGAACGCCGTCGAGGCCTGGCTCTCCTCGCTGCCCGGGCATGTCTACGCGAATGTGCGCCAGCCGCTGGTGCATACGCTCAATCTGGCTCACCTCATGCCGCTTTCCGCGATATGGGCAGGCCCTGCGTCCAACGATCACCTTGGCGGTGCGCCGCTGCTGCATGCCAGAACGTCCGGATCGACACCATTCCGCCTTTCGACCCATGTCGGTGACGTCGGTCATATGTTCGTGGCCGGTCCGACCGGCGCGGGCAAATCCGTGCTCCTGGCTCTGATGATCCTTCAGTTCCGGCGCTATGCGAACGCGCAGATTTTCGTGTTCGACAAAGGCCTTTCTGCGCGGGCGGCGGTGCTCGGCTGCGGCGGCCTCCATCATGCGCTCGGCCTCGGCACGGACGGCGCATCCGCACTCGCGTTTCAGCCGCTGCGCGAAATCGACGATCCGGCGGAGCGCGCCTGGGCCGCAGAGTGGATCGCTGCGCTCTTGGCGCAGGAAAACATGACCGTCACCCCGGAGGTCAAGGACCAGGTCTGGTCGGCGCTGACGAGCCTTTCGACGGCGCCCGCCGCCGAGCGGACCATCACCGGGCTCACGTTGCTGCTGCAATCCAATGCCCTGCGTACCGCGCTGTCGCCTTACACGGTCGAAGGGCCTTATGGGCGGATGCTGGATGCGGCCGAGGACACGCTGCCCTTTGCGGATGTCCAGTGCTTCGAAACCGAGGCGCTGATGGGGCACGCGGGCGTTGTTGCGCCGGTCCTCACCTATCTGTTCCACCGCCTCGAAAAGAGCTTTGACGGCAGGCCGACGCTGCTGGTGCTCGATGAGGCCTGGATCTTCCTCGACCATCCGCTGTTTGCGGCCCGCATCCGTGAGTGGCTCAAGGTTCTGCGCAAGCGCAATGTCTCGGTCCTGTTCGCGACGCAGAGCCTGGCCGATATCGCAGGCTCGCCGATTGCGCCTGCAATTCTCGAAAGCTGCCCGCAGCGCATACTTCTTCCCAACGACCGCGCGGAAGAACCGCAGACCCGCGAGATCTATGAGCGCTTCGGCCTCAATGCGCGGCAGATCGAGCTTATCAGCCGCGCCGCGCCGAAGCGCGACTATTACCTGCAATCGGCTCGGGGAAACCGGCTCTTCGAGCTTGGCCTCGGCCCGCTGGCGCTCACCTTGTGCGGCGCGTCTGATCCTGCCGTCCAGGCCCGGATCGATGCGCTGCTGGCCGAGGGCGGTTCCAGCGCCTTTCTTTCCCGTTTTCTTGCCGGGACGGGAGCTGCGTGGGCGGCGGACCTGATCGGCCTGTTTCCCGGGCCGCAGGATTAGGACCGGAAGGACAGATTCCCTTCTCATTTGACAACGAAGTTCCAAATCTAGGAGAACCGCTATGTTGAAGGTGTCCGTTTTCCGCTGCCACTGCCGTGCAATTGCACAGGCTCTCCTCGCGGTCTCGGCGGTCGGCGCGGGTATCGGAGTGCATCCGGCACCTGCCCATGCACTGGTCGTCTACGATCCCACCAACCATGCGCAGAACGTGCTGACGGCAGCCCGCGCGCTGCAGCAGGTCAACAATCAGATCCAGTCACTCCAGAATCAGGCCCAGAGCCTCGTCAACCAGGCGCGGAACCTCTCGAGCGTACGCTTTCCGGAACTCCAGGCGCTCACCGATACCCTGCGCAAGATCGATGTGCTGATGGGGCAGGCCCAGGGGATCGAGTTCAAGGTTGCATCCGCGGACCAGCAGTTCGCGCAGCTCTATCCCGATGCCTATCGTCTATCGCTAAAGCTCGACGACAGGGTCGCCGCGTCACGCGCACGGATGGATGCGCAGGTCGCGGCCTACCGCAAGACCGTCACGCTCCAGGCGCAGATCGCCGAAAACGTCGCCGCCGATGCCGCGACGCTCAATTCGCTCGTCGAGCGCAGCCAGGGGGCGGAAGGCGCCCTGCAGGTCCAGCAGGCGGCCAACCAGCTGCTCGCCCTTACGGCCAAGCAGCAGTTCCAGATCCAGCAGATGATGGCCGCGCAGTACCGCGCCGACGCGGTGCGCGAGAGCAACCGGGCGCAGGAAGCGGCCGAGGCCCAGGCGGCGACGACGAAGTTCCTCGGGTCCGGCAGCGCCTACACGCCGAACTAGCGGCTTCGAGCCGGTCGGCTCGATCCAGCCAGCGGCGGCGGACCGCCTCTCCCGCCGCCGCGTCGCGGGGCGCGTGCCTATCGTCCTCCGGCAGCGCGCCCCGCGACACCCCTCTTCATTGCGGTAGGAAGGCCAGCAAGCATGGGTAATCTCAACATCATCGATGCCTTCCTGGCGACGTTCATCCGCTACATAGACAGCGGGTTCGGGCTGCTCGGGGGCGATGTACGCTTCCTGACCGGCACGTTGATCGCGATCGATGTGACCCTGGCCGCGCTGTTCTGGACTTTGGCCGGAGAGGACAATGTTCTCGCCAGGTTCGTGCGCAAGATCCTGTTCGTGGGCGCCTTTGCCTTCATTATCGGCAACTTCTCCGATCTTGCCGATATCCTCTTCCGCTCCTTTTCCCAGGCGGGATTGACGGCGGGGGGCGGGGCGCTTGGACAGGACGATCTGATGAAGCCCGGCAGGCTTGCCGGTATCGGCTTTTCAGCGTCCTGGCCGCTGCTCCTGCAAGCTTCCAAGATGCTGGGCTTCACCAGCTTCTTCAACAATTTCCTGACAATCGCGATCCTGCTTCTCGCCTGGCTGATCATGATCCTCGCCTTCTTCGTCCTCGCTGTGCAGATGTTTGTCTGTATCCTCGAGTTCAAGCTGGTGAGCCTCGCCGGCTTCATCCTGGTTCCATTCGCGCTGTGGAACCGGACCAGTTTCCTGGCGGAGCGCGTACTCGGCCATGTCGTTGGTTCGGGCATCAAGGTCATGGTGCTGGCGGTCATCGTCGGCATCGGGTCCACGTTTTTCGACGATCTGACGCAGGCGCTGAAGGGGCAGGAGCCGGATATCGGCCAGGCCATGAGCCTCGTGCTCGCGAGCCTGTCGCTCCTCGGGCTAGGTATTTTCGCGCCTTCGGTCGCCAGCGGCCTCGCCTCCGGCGCCCCGCAGCTCGGCGCAGGCGCGGTGGCCGGTACCGCCATGGCGGCAGGCGGCACGGTGATGATGGTCGGCGGAGGCGCCGTTGCCGGTGCGCGCATGGCGGGCGCCGCACTCGGCGGTATTCGGACCGGAACCTCGATGGGAGCAGCAGCGTCATCCGGCGTCTCCAGCGCCGCGACAAGTGCCGGCTCGCAGGGCGGATCTGGTTCGGGACATGGGGGAAGTTCGCTGGCCGGTCCCGCAGCGCCTCGTGCGAGCGCGCACGGCCAGGCGGCGGGCCCCGCGTCCGCATCCCACGCGGATACCGCCCCGCCGAACACACCGGACACGAACTCTCCGTCGCCGGCTTCCGGCGGCGGAGAGACGGAGCCTGCGTGGGCGAAGTTGCTACGCAGCGAGGAGAAGGCAAGCCACCGCAGGCAGCTTGCCGTTCACGCCGTCCAGCAGGGCGATCGCGGCGGCGGGTCCACCACTCCCGACATCAGCGAAAGGAACGACTGACCATGCGCTTCAAACGCAGCGTCCCGCTCTATGGACGCACCCCCGAACCGGAGACCCCGTTTCAGCGAGCCGGACAGCTATGGGACGAGCGGATCGGATCTGCGCGGGTCCAGGCCCGGGCATGGCGGATCATGGCGTTCGGAACCCTCGGCCTGACATGCGCGGTCACGACGGGGTTCGTCTGGCTCGCCGCGCAGAGCCGCGTCGTGCCCTACGTGGTCGAAGTCGACCGCCTCGGTGCGGCGCGGGCAGTCAGCGAAGCGGACCGTGCTTACAAGCCGACCGACCCGCAGATTGCCTGGGCGCTTTCCAAGTACATTGCCCATGTTCGCGGCGTCTCGCTCGATCCCGTCGTCATGCGCGCAGACTGGCTCGAGGCTTACGATTTCTCGACGGAACGCGGCGGGCGTGCGCTCAGCGACTATGCTCGGGCTTCCGGCGCACTGACCCGGATCGGCGAGCGCACCGTGTCCGTGCAGGTCACCAGTGTCGTAAGGGCGTCTGAAGCCAGCTTTCAGGTCAAGTGGACCGAGCGCGCGTTCGAACGCGGCAATGCCTCTGGGACAAGCCGATGGACGGCGATCCTGACGCTTGTCGAGCGGCCGCCGCGCGATGCCGAAACCCTGCGGCGCAACCCGCTCGGGATCTACGTCGATGCGATCGACTGGAGCCAGGAACTGGAGCCTGCGGGGCAGGGCGCTTCCGTCGGCCCTGAGCCGGGACCGGCCGAACTGCCGACACCTGAGACCGGTGACCGCGCTTCTTCCCATCAAACCGAGGAGGTATTGCCATGAGGTCATGGATTTCCGCCGCTGCGGCTCTCGCTGCAGCGATGTACCCTGTCTGCGCCTTAGCCTTGAGCCTGCCGAGGCAGGCAGCCACGGAGCGGCGCGGCTGGGTGGAGCCTGCTACCGGTTCATACATCAATGCCGAGCAGGTGTTCCTGTGGTCGGACGGTGCGGTCTACCGGGTCTACACCCAGCCGGGCATGATCACCGACATTGCGCTGCAGGCCGGTGAAGCGCTGATTTCCGTCGCGGCAGGCGATACGGCGCGCTGGGTCATCGGCGACACGACCAGCGGCAGCGGGGAGGACCGGCGCACCCATGTCCTGGTCAAACCGTTCAGTGCAGGTCTTGGTACCAACATCGTAATTACCACCGACAAGCGGGTCTATCATGTCAGCGTGTCCAGCGCGGCAAGCGGCGGAATGGCGGCGCTCTCCTGGAAATATCCGCTCGACGAGATGATCGCCCTCAAACGGGCGGAAGTTGCGGCGAATGCAGCCGAGCCGGTTGCGGCGGGGCTAGGTATCGAACGACTCTATTTCGGTTACCGGATCACTGGCGATCAGCCGTCCTGGCGGCCTGTGCGGGCGTTCGATGACGGCAGGCAGACCTTCATCGAGTTTCCGATATCAATCGGGGTCGACGAGGCGCCGCCGCTGTTCCTGATCGGGGAAGGGGGAGCCGCAGAGCTCGTGAATTACCGAATGCGGGCCCGCTTCTATGTGGTCGATCGCATTTTCAGTGTGGCCGAACTGCGGCTTGGGACCAGCAAGCAGCAGGTGGTTCGTATAACACGCGGTCCGGCGAAAGGGCGGCGCCCATGAGCGGGCCGGAAATCCACGCACCGAAGGCAGCGGGGCGGCAGTCGTCCGATCGTCAGGGCGCCGGTCGCACCAATCTGGACCTGACCGTTGAAGGACCGGAGAGACGCGGCGCTAACGCATCCTTTGCAAACTTCGCGGATACAGCTCCACTCCGAGGCGCCAAGGTCGATCCGGAAACTCTCGTAATCCGGGGCCGAGTGCCCAGAGCGATCAGGTTTCGCAAGGACATCGTCATTGCAGGATCTGCAGCCGCTGCGCTGGTGGTTGGCGGCATTGCCTGGTTCGCGTTAGGCGGAACCTTCAGGCACGGCGGCCACGAGACGGCAGACCTGTCTCAGCCGAACCGGAAGCCGAATGAGACCATCGCAGCGCTTCCGACGAGCTATGGAAAGGTGCCGAAGCTCGGGCCGCCGCTGCCCGGCGATCTTGGTCGGCCGATCCTGCGAGCCCAGGAGAGGGGCAACCTGTCGCCCCCGATCTTGCCGAGCGAGGGGGCGCCCATTCGGGATGTCGATAGAGAACGTCGTGAGGACGAGGTTAGAACTGCCTTTCATTCGGCGCTCATGGTTCAGAGCGGAAAAGCCCCTGTCGGGATAACGGCCCCGCCAGCGGATAATCCCGAAGCGGCCCTTTCGGGGGCATCGGAAGGCGAGAACACGGAAGGCAGCGGAAAGGACCGACAAACGCAGTTTGCCGAGCGTTTCGATACGCGGGGGAATATCAACCCGCACGTTCTCTCGCCGGCGCCCTCGGCAAACATGCTCATGGCCGGGAGCGTCATTGCTGGCAGCTTGATCACAGGGATAAATTCCGATGTCCCGGGAATGGTCGTGGCGCAGGTGACGCAGCAGGTGTTCGACAGCGCCACAGGTGAAATCCTGCTCATTCCGCAAGGTGCCCGGCTGATTGGGAACTATGACAGCGTAGTTGCCTATGGGCAAAGCCGAGCCTTGGTCGTGTGGCAGCGTCTCGTCATGCCGGATGGGCAATCGCTTCGGCTGGATAACATGCCCGCAACCGGGCCGTCCGGGCAGGCCGGACTGGTGGACAAGGTCGATTATCATTCCAGCCAACTGCTGAAAGGTGTCGCGATCGCGACCCTGTTGGGTGCGGGCACTGAGCTCTCGATCAGCGGCGAAAGCGATCTGGTACAGGCGATCCGGGAGGCGGCGCAAACCAGTGCGGCCCGGGCAGGAGATCAGATCACGCGGCAAAACCTCGATATTCGGCCAACGATCACAATCCGTCCGGGCGCACCTATACGTCTCATTGTCCGGCAGGATCTGATGCTCACGCCCTGGAAGGAACGGGAGGCAAGGCCATGAATACGATCAAACTTCCGCAGTTGCCGGACAGGAAGCCGATGAGGCTTTCGATTTCCGTCACGCCGGATCTTCATCAGGACCTTCAAGACTACGCCCTGGCTTACGCGGCCTCCTACGGGCGTGAAGTTGCTGTTGCCGATCTGATTCCTGCGATCCTGTCAGCGTTTCTGGAGAGTGATCGCGGTTTCAGGCAGCGAAGGAAAGGAACGGATGGGCCGTAGCTGACCGGAGGCCTCATAAACCTATCGTCGTTCTCGATTTTACAAAAACTGGAAAGGACATCCAACATGAACGTTATGCCGCGTGATCGCTTCTTGCGCATCAAGGAAGTGGTTGGTCGCACCGGCCTCTCGCGTGCGACAGTCTACCGAAAGATTGAGGCCGGGACCTTTCCGGAACAGGTCCATATTTCTGAGCGGTGCTGCGGATGGCGCGAAAGCGCCATCACGGAATGGATGCGCGATCCAGCAACCTACTCGGTTGACGATTTTTCGCTTGAAGACTGAAGATAATTTTCGAAGGAGAGAGCGTAATAACCGGAAACGGCCTTGTTATAAAACAGTTGAGTCCACACTTTTCTGTAGGTTAGTGAAAAAGGAATATGAGATTGCTCGCGTCTCATCGCCTCAGTGGTTCAATCGACAAGGCCTCCCTTTCTTGAGCCTTGTCTCATTCCGGCAACAAAGCTTTGCCTTCGAAGCGAGCCACGGCATGACGCACGACTTTGGCGATCGCCTCTTCCGAAAAAAATCCGCCAGGAATCAGGCACCGTTCTATAAGAACACGGCGGAAGGCGGAGAAAGTCTCCTCATCGGGGGCGGCCGGGTTGGTCCAAAAAGCATCAAGGCCGTCTTGGTGGGTTATATCCGGAATGTCGTAGACCGCATGGCCAAGAGCTATCACCGGCACCCCCATAGCTAGGCCCAGCGTTCCGCTCGTACTGTTCACCGTGACCATGCCACGCGCCCGCTGTGTGACGGGAACAATGTCGCCCCAAGGCAGATAGTCTACTCTGTGTTCCACGCCGAAACGTGCTGCCATGTCGGCGGTTTCCTGTTGCCAGTCGCGCACACCATTGTCGAGTGGATGCTCTTTGACCACGAGACGCGTATCTGCCGACGCGTGCTTGGCGAAAGACATTACGATCATTTGCAAGGCAGGGCCAATACCGGAGAAGGGTGAGTGCAGTCGAATTTGCGCATCCGAATCAAGTTGCAGAGGGAACAGGAAGTATGGTGCCCCAGATGCTTCGAGCTTTGCCAAGAGGCGACCGCTATAGGCCTCTCGCTCTTTACGCCGACGCAATTTGCGGAACCAGCCCACGCCTTCAACGGCCGGGTGCCAAGGTCGGTGATTGTTCCAGTGAGGATAATGCCAGCGGGTCAGCACGTCGGTAGCATTATAGAGCAATCCCTCAATCGCGCGGCGGCGGAACGAGGCCGGGACTTGCGCGTGCGGCGGCACTGGGGCTAGGGTTGCAGCCGTCTTTCGGTACCAGACTGGGTCCCGGGGCAGCGAGGAATGTCCGTTTACACCCCCGAGTTCAAGCGTGACCCAATCCGGACGGATATAGCCTTCCTCGAAAACATGAACCGGAATGCCGAGCTTGCGGCAGACCTCGATGGCGGGCCGGTGATAGTCTCGGCAGTCTCCGAACAGAGTCACGTCGGTAATGCTATGCTGACAGACTAAAGTCTCGAATTCCTGCGGCCATTCGTCCAGCGATCCTCGGTAATCAATTCCATTGGGAAGACGCCAGAATAGACGGTCGCCGCCATTGAAGTTGACCTTATGAACCGTGTGTCCATCCTTAGTCAGACCTTGGCCGAGGCGTCGGAACAATGGACCCATAAGCCCTTGAAGCATCAACACGTTGCGTTTTCCGGTTCCGGCGGGATGGTCAAGCATGATCAGAAAAACGCTCCATCATCATATTCGGGAGAAGCAGGGCTCCGCAACTTGCAGCGGAACGACGTGACAACTCTAACATTAGGGCGTTAGTCGGCTCGGCGAAACACGGCAAGTGCCGTCCTCAGTCGGCTCTTTCACGTTGATCTAGCCCGCACTATTCATGAGGCCTCCGCTCCGGGTTGGTCCGAGCATGGTTTGTCGGTCGCCGGGTGATCAGAGCAAGCTCCTC
>NZ_MSQB01000045.1 GCF_002149965.1 Novosphingobium panipatense
CAAGCCCTTCACCTGGGCCGCCGATCCCGACAAAATCATCGCCGCCGTCAAGCGCGGGCACCAAGCGTTAGATTCCATCCACTAGGGGCTATCCAATAGGCGGTTGCGAAACCGTGGCTCGCACCCTAGCATGGCATTAGGGAAAACTGTCTATTTTCAGATGAACAGGTCAAAAATTGAGTATGACAAAACCCGATGCATATAAAGTGTCCAGCGTCGATATTCCGGAGGTTGTTAGCCGAAGGAAATCAATTCAATCCGTAGAAATTGGTGCAAGGGTGCTACTTTCTCTATTGAAAACAGATCCTGGTGGATCTTTTCTTCGCGATGTTGCGTACCATTCTGGGCTGTCCCGCAGTCAAGCACACCGATATTTGCTTGCCTTCGTCAATGCCGGAATGGTAGAGCAGGATGCGTCCAGCGGCCGGTATTCACTTGGTACCCTTGCGGTACGCTTGGGGCTAGGGGCGATTGCAACGCTCGATCCAGTGCGAATCGCCACAAGACACCTTGAGGGACTGCTGAATGAGTTGCAAACGACCGGGTTACTCAGCGTTTGGGGCGACTATGGGCCGACGGTAATTCGCTGGATTGACGGTGGCATCCCACTATTCACTTCAATGCATGTTGGATCCACTTTGCCGTTGCAAGGCTCCTCCACCGGCAGTCTTTTCCTAACCCATTGCCCACCTGCGCAGACTAGAGAGCGCATCGAGAGGGAAAGAGCCAAGGGGATAATCGTTAAAGATGCCGATCTGTCCAAGGAAATCCAATCTGTGCGCAAACTTGGATATGCGAGAACATACGGCTCGGTAGTGCCAGGTCTTGCAGCGGTGTCAGTGCCGGTTTTCGACTCGCAGAATCGCTTGGCCGCGACGATGAGCGTTCTTGCTCGTTCACAGGACAAGACCTATTTCAGCGAGGCAAAGATCGCACGAATTATGGAGGCGGCGCGGCTGGCGAGCGAAGCGATCGGTTGGCCCGGCTCAACTTGAGCTTGTGTACCACCTTTTGCAATGCACTGCACAGTGAGAGCGGCACACCTTGAACTCTTGCTCGCTTGTTGCGGATAGATGACGCTCCGTGGTAGATTCAGGAGAGCAGGGTTAGATGAACCTCGAAAATCATGCGGCTGGACCCCGCAGTGGTCGCCGGGAATTCATTGCCATGATGGCGATGATACAGGCGCTCCAGTCGCTTGCCTTCACCTCGCTGCTGCCGGCTCTCGGACATATCGCTGCCGATTTTGAGGTTGCCCAATCGAACCAGCGCCAACTGATCATCAGCGTTTTCCTGATCAGTTCGGGATTGAGTTCGCTGATACCTGGAACAATCTCCGATCGCTACGGGCGCAAACCAGTCCTGCTCGGCTACATGGCGTTGTTCGTCATCGTCAATGCGGTTTCGGCGTTGGTGCGCGACTTCCATGTGCTTCTGGCGCTGCGCGCGATATTGGGGTTCGCATCGTCCGGGCTGACGGTGCTGCCGCTGGCGATCATCCGCGATCGCTACGAAGGTGCCGGCATGGCCAAGCTGCAGGCGGTGGTGGCGATGCTGTTCATGGCGGTGCCGACTTTCGCGCCCAGCCTGGGCTATGCGATTCTCGAGCTCGCGGGATGGCGGGCGATCTTCCTGGTGATCGGTGCTTTGGCGCTGGCGGTCACGGGCTGGTTCCTGCTCAGATTGGAAGAAACCAACCCGAAGCAGAACCGGCAGTCGCAGCGCTCGGGCAACTTGCTGGGCAATGTTGCAACGGTGCTCGGGAACCGGATGTCGATCGGCTATGTCATTGGCATGTCCTTGATTTTCGGCGGGCACTTCGGGTTCATCAACAGTTCGCAGCAACTGATCGGCGAGCATTTCGGGGCAGGCTCGGCCTATCCGCTGATCTTCGGCTCGATGGCGGCGACCATGGCGCTGGCCAGCCTGGTCAATTCGGCGATCGTCGAGCGCTTTGGCACCCGGCGGATCGGCCATGCCGCAATTTTCTGCCACCTTGCGGCATCGGTGGGACAATTGCTCCTGGCCTCAGCTCCCGGCGAAACCCTGGTCCAGTTTGTCGTCCTCATGTCTCTCAACATGTGCCTGCTGATTACCGTCTTCGTCAATTTCACTGCAATTGCCTTGCAGCCTTTCGGGCATATTGCCGGCGCGGCCGCATCGGTTCAGGCATTCTTCCGGCTGGTTCTGGGGGCAGGGTTGGGCGGCCTGATAGGTTATGTCTACGATGGCACACCGCGGCCGCTCGCGATTGCGCTGGTCTTGGTCGGGTCGCTGACCTTGGCCCTTGTGCTTTATAGCGAACGGGGTAAGCTGTTCCAGCGCCTCAATCCGTCGAGCCGATAGGCGCTTGCCTCAGGACGAGGTTAATGGCTCCTCAACCGTTTCGGGGATGCCGGGCGCCGCAATATCCGAGACCATCCGCACCCCGTCGATCACGATCGGACTGGCGACCCCGGTTCGCTGGTCGCGCGTGATTGCCATGCCCCGCGCGATAACCTGCGGGTTGGCGAAGACATCGTCGAGTTCGTTGATCGGACCCGCCGGAACGCCGGCGTCCTCGAGCGCGTCGGCCAGCTCCTGCCGGGTCCAGGTTGCAGTCAGCGCTTCGAGCGCGGCCAGCAAGACCTCGCGGTTGCGAACCCGGCCTGGGTTGGTGGGAAAGCGGGCATCGCTATCAAGCCCGACGCCGAGCACCCGGCAGAGGCTGGCGAACTGGCCATCGTTGCCCACTGCGATGACCAGATCCCCGACGCTGGTCGGTAAGGCCTGATAGGGTACCAGATTTGCGTGGCCGTTGCCGACCCGGCGCGGCACGGTGCCCGAGGTCATCCAGTTCAGCGCCTGGTTCGCCATGACGCTTACCTGAGTATCGAGCAGGGTCATGTCGATATGGGCGTTCAGTCCGGTTTCGTGCTGCCGGTTGATTGCGGTGGAGTGGTAATAGGCTGGGCCGAGGTTTTCGCCGCTGTCCGAGACGACAAATGGCGGGCCCCGGTGGCGGGTATCATCGCCGCTGACCGGGCGTTCGATCTTGATCACTTCGGCGCCAAGATCGGCCAGCAGCTGTCCGCACCATGGACCGGCCAGGATCCGGGCCAGCTCCAGCACGCGAACCCCGCTCAGCGGCTTGGCCATGCCACCGGCGGGGGGGGACTCCCCACCATTTGACAAGTGTTGAGTTGCGCGGCGGTCCGCTTCGCGCAGCCGTAGGCTACGCTGCGCGGACCACCGCGCAACGGCTCGCTTCTGGAGAGATGAGGCGGTCAATCAGCTCTTCGGGCGAGGGACGGATCGAAGGCGGTTTGAGAGACCAGCATCTTGCAAGCGACAGCGATCAACCAATCGGCGACAGATCGCAATGCGCGTGCATGACCGTGTCCACGGGTACGAAGCGCAGCATATTTTTCTCGGCTCCTGGGGTCGTGTTGAACGGCGACACGAGCCCAGTGATCGACAGCGTTGCGCAGTCGTCCCTGGACCGCCTGCCGCATCAGGACCTCACGCTTCTTCCCGGATCGCTTGGTAATAGGCGCGACGCCAGACAGGCATCGCAAAGCATGATAATCTCGTCGCCGCAGAGCATCGGAAGCCTCTGCGAGCAGCGTGGCGAGAACGATTCTTCCGACGCCCGGCAAGGTTCGCAGGATCGCCACGTCACGCTGCTCCCCGAGCTGTGGTCCAGAGGGTTCCACCGGGACTGAAAGGGCTACTGTCAGCCTGTCGAGTTGAAGCTCTGCGGATGCGATCTGGTAATTGACCAGATCCAGTCGGGCAGCGACGGTTTCAAGTTGGCCCGTTGCGGCTGCAACAGTACCGGCCGCTACGGGGACCGGGATGGTGCGCAACATTTCGAGCACCTGTCGGCCATGCAAACGCCGGCTGCGGTATCGCTTAAGGAGTCTGGCGATGGTCGCTTCATGGACACGGGCAACCTTGGCCGGCGTCGGCACCAGCCGCCATAAAGCGAGGAACCAGGGCGCCGCGATGTCCTGCGACACTTCGAGCAATTGAGGATAATAGCGCCAAAGCAACTCACGCACGCGATGACCCAGGCGCGTACGGTCAAGGTGCAACTCGTCCAGGATACGCGACCATTCTCTCAATTCGACGAGCAGGGGATCGAGCGTGAGCAGCGGCCGAAAGCAATGCGCGTCCGTTCGCAAGGCATCCGCCAGCACCATCGCGTCCCGGCTGTCGTCCTTTGCGCCCGCTGGAGAAAAGCGATCGCGAAAGCGATCCAGCTGTTTGGGATTGATGGCATAGACATGGAATCCGCGTTCCATCAGGCTTTCGACGACCGGACCGTGCGGCACCTCGATCGCGACATGAATATGATCGGGAACCCATCGGTCGCCGCCAGTATCCAGGTCGCGAGTTCCGTCAAACCCGCACCGCCATGCTCAAAGCTGCGTTCGCCGAGCTTGGAGCCATCGGCATCCGTCAATCGAACCTGGTGCGCCTGCGAGGCCCAGTCGACGCCCACAAACCATCGTCTTTCCTGATCCATAACTGTTACTCCCTTCCAGTCGGGGCCAGCCGCGATCTTCGTCTTTCCCTGTATTGGCGTTCACGACGCTTACTCCCTACGGGACGTCATCGCGGCCACCAACCGAGGCACAGGTCCCCCCCAGGTGCTCAAGGCGCAGGGGGGCGAATGGTAGCTCCCGGCAGGCTGGCCCGTCCGCAGCTTACAGCTTGACGGGCCTCAACGAGATACAGGGGGGAGGCGTCTGCCATCCGATCGTCGGCATCGTTTCAGTCCTCTGCTTGCCCGGCGATCCGGGCCGCCCATTCCTTGGCCATGTCGCCGGCCGCCTTAGCCAGCGCGAAGGCATCGATCCCGACCGCGATGAAGCGCGCTCCGCCATCGAGGAATTGCTGCACCAGGCGCTGGTCGCGCGACAGGATGCCGCAAGGTTTGCCGGTTGCCCGGATTCGGGCCAGAGCGCCCGCGGTCACTTCGTACAGCGCGGCGAAATTGCTTTCGCCCAGCAGACCCAGCGACGCGGCCAGATCGACCGGGCCGACGAACAGCGCATCGATGCCGTCGACGGAGGCGATCGCCTCGATGTTTTCCAGCGCCAGCGCGGTCTCGATCTGGACGATGATGCACAGCCGCCGGTTGGCATCGGCGACATAGGCCGGGTAGCGCCCCCAGCGCGCGGCCCGGGCACCGCCGATACCGCGCTCGCCTTGCGGTGGATAGCGCGCAGCCTTGACCATCGCCGCAGCCTGTTCTGCGGTTTCGACCATCGGCACCATGATCGTCTGGGCGCCGAGATCGAGAATTTGGCGGATCGCGATCGGATCGTCGCTCGGAACGCGCACGACCGCCGAGCAGGGCGGATTGGCGTCCACCGCGCGGAGCTGATCGGCGATGCCCGGCAAGGTCTGGGCGCCGTGCTCGGCATCCACCAGCACCCAGTCGTAGCCAAGCCCGGTGCAGATTTCGGCGATGTTCGGGCTTGCCAGCGCGAGCCAGAAGCCGAGCTGCACCGGGCCTTCGCCCAGGCCTTGCTTGAAGCGGTTCGCAGGAGTTTTCATCTGCGCGGCTGCCTCAAACGAACCGGAAACCGATCGCGCCCATCGGCCCGAAATCGGCGTTGAAAACGTCGCCCGGCCGCGCTTCGACCGGACGGGTGAACGAGCCGCCCAGGACGACTTCGCCGGGTTCCAGCGCCTGCCCCCAAGGCGCCAGCCGGTTGGCCAGCCAGGCAATGCCATTGGCGGGGTTGTTGAGCACGCCCGCCGCGATCCCGGTTTCCTCGACCACCGCGTTGCGGCTCAGCATCGCGCCAATCCAGCGCATGTCGACCTTGTCGGGCCGCATCGGCAGGCCGCCGACGATGATGCCGGCGTTGGCCGCATTGTCGCTGATCGTGTCCTGCACCTTGCGGCGGGCGCCGGTTTCGGCATCCACCACTGTCGTTCGGCTGTCGATGATTTCAACCGAAGGGATGACATATTCGGTTGCCCGCAGGACGTCGAACACGGTGACATTCGGGCCTTCGATCCGGCGGGCCAGGACAAAGGCCAGTTCGACCTCGACCTTGGGGGTGATGAAACGGTCGCAAGGGATGTCGCCGCCCTGTTCGAACACCATGTCGTCGAGCAAGGTGCCATAATCCGGCTCGGTGATGCCTGCGACCTGCTGCATGGCGCGCGAGGTGAGGCCGATCTTGTGGCCATGGACCGTCCGCCCGCGCGCGAGCTTGAGATCGACCCATTGCTTACTGATCCGATAGCCATCGGCAATCGTCATGTCCGGATAGCGGGCGGTGAACTGGCGGATTGGCTTGCGGTTCTGCTCGGCGGCATCGAGTTCCCGCGCGAGCTCCGCGACTAGAGCAGGATCAAGCGTTGGTTGCGATTGACCGGATCGAGCGCCGCGATTCGGGCTTGTCATATCCTCTCCCTGATCCTCAAGCATTATGCCAAATGCATTGCACAATAACGAATGGTCGTCTACCACATCCTGCGCCTCCCAACGACCCCTGCCTTGATCGCAAAGGCGGCGGCGAATAGGCACAAGAGCAAACCTGCGGAGATAGAGGATGACCATCGACACAAGCGTGCGGGAAGAAAGGATTACGGGGCGAGGCCTGACTTCGCATACCCTTCTGGCCGGCGATCCGAGCAAGCCGGCGGTGCTGCTGCTGCACGGGGCAGGACCGGGAGCCCATGCCGGATCGAACTGGCTGCACCTGATGCCCGACCTGGCGGAAAACTTCTTCGTGATCGCACCGGACCTGATCGGCTTCGGACAGTCGGTCATCCCCGAACCCTGGCCCGACAATGTCATGGCCTGGATCGGTACACGGGTGGACCAGTGCTTCGGGCTGCTGGACACGCTGGGCATCGATAAAGCCCATGTCGTTGGCAATTCGATGGGCGGTGCGCTGACCCTGCAGATGATGAGCGAGGAGCCTGACCGGATCGACCGGGTGGTGCTGATGGGCTCGATCGGTGCGCCGGGCCCGAAGACGCCCGAACTGGTGCGGCTGCTGTCGTTCTATTCCGATCCGCGGCCCTCGCGCTATCGCCAGCTGATGCACAGTTTCGCCTATGACCCCGACAAGTTCGAAGGCATGGAAGAAATCGTCAACAACCGCTACAAGATCGCCACCGATCCCGAGATCATGAAGACCGCGGTCAAGATGATCGATTCGATGAAGCAGGGCGTCGATACGCTCAACATGCCGCCGTCGATCCTGTGCAAGCTGCCGCACAAGGTGCTGATCTTCCATGGCCGGCAGGATCGCATCGTTCCGCTCGATACCAGCCTCTACCTGATCGAACACCTCAAACATGCCGAGCTCTACGTGCTCGATCGCTCCGGCCACTGGTCGCAGCTCGAACGCTGGGACGTGATGCGGCCGATGCTGGAGATTCACTTCGGCGCGCGTTCGTTCTGAGCGCAGCCGGCAGCATAGGCACCGGGGGCTTGCGTTGCAGAGCAGGGCTTGGCAACCAAGGAAGTGAAAGGGTGGTCAGGCGAATTGTCTGACCACCCTTTCCGTTCGAAGGTGCCGCGCATGAATGAATCAGCAACCGATGCCAAAGCCTTCTGGGCGTTTTCGCTCGAGGTCTATGCCAAACCGCAGGTGGCGGAACTGTGCATTGCCCTGCAGGACGAATACGGTTTCGACGTCAACCTGCTGCTGCTGGGCCTGTGGGTGGCGGAGACGCAGCGGAAGGCGCTTGATGCCGAAGGGATTTGTGAGCTGCGCGAAGCCGTCGCGCCGCTCAACGACAACCTGGTGCATCCGCTGCGCTGGGCGAGGCGCTGGGCCAAGCCCTCCGATCGCGTTGCGGAAACTGCGCAACACAAGATTTACGGGGCTCTCAAGCAGGTCGAACTAGAGGCCGAACGACTTGTCCAGATGGCGCTGGTGGAAGCATCAAGGCCAGGTTTGACGCAGGGCGATGAAATGTCAACGCCTCAAGCCGCGGCGAGTGCGAGCCTGGAGCGATACCGGCAGTCGATCGAAGCGCCCGATGCAGCCGTCGCGCCGCTTGTTCAGCTGATGGTCAGGGCGCTGCCTTAGCCGGCATTGCCGGGGTCTGCGCGGGCGGTTTCGCATCCTTGATATAGGCATAGATTTCCGCGATCTCGTCGTCGCTCAGTTCGGTCGGGCGGAATGGCGGCATTTCGATCAGACCCTGACGAACCACGGTCTTCAGATAGTCGAGTTCGAGGTCCTTGCGGCCGATCAATGCCGGGACCGGCCGGCCCAGTTGGTCGAGCAACATCGTGGCAGGATGGCCGGGACCAGGATTATGGCATCCTGCGCAGTTCAACGCATAATTCTCAGCACCATCGGGTTTAACTGAATTCGGTGACGTTTTGCAGGCACCGAGCATGGCAACGAGTGAGAGGATAGCCAGCTTGTTCATTTTGTCTCCAACTCCGATAATCGCGGGGCGGCTCAGGCGGATGCGAACAGGCCCGCGGGGTCGAGCGCCTTCTTGATCCGTTCATGCAGGAGTGAGAGTCCCCTGGTTTCGAACGTCTTGTCGACCGCTGCGCGCATTCCGGGTTCGGCGATCGCCTGCCCGAAACCGGCTTCGGCCTGTGCCGCGATCAGCGCAGCGGCGCATCCGCGGGCGTGGGCGGCACTTTCGACCTGCGCCGTCGAAAAAGGCAGAATCTGGCGATGATTGGCCGAACGCCAGATCGCGACGGTTTCGCCGAGATAGTCGAATTCGTGCTTGGCGCAGATGTCGCGCGACAGTTCGTAGAGCCGCATGGCCTCCTCACCATCTACGGGGCTCACCGGGTTGGCGGCAACCGCCTGATCGCCGCTCCATGCCGGAACGAATGCTGGCGCATCGGCCACCACGCCGGTCATGGCGCCAATACGCCACGCCCACAGGCGGGGATCGATGCCCTTGCCGTCGGCTATCACCCGAGCACCGGAAATCGACGAAAACGCCCCCTTGACCATATCCCACAGGATCGGGACATTGCCTGGCAAGCCATAGAGCGCGCCGTAGAGATTCCAGTGGCCCAGGCCCAGCGCCTCGCCCGCAGCGGTTACCGCGCTGGCCGCCATAGGCCCCTTGCCATCATAGTCGCCGCGCTTCTTGCCGAGCAGGGCGGCTTCGTGCAGCGCGCTGCCGACCGCGACGCCATTGGCCACGACCATGTTGAGCTTGAGCGGCCCGAGCACGTCGAGCAGATCGGCCAGCTGGTCTTCCTTGGGCACGGTCACCATGAAGGTCTGGTGGGCTGGCGGTTGCGGCATCATCCACATGCCGACCTTAGTCGGCACCGCGAAATCCGACTGCGTGAACAGGCCATCGACCCAGGGGCCGTAGCCGAACTTGAACAGTTGCCAGCAGGTGCTCTTGGGCATGGCGCCCATGCCCGTCCGCACAAGCTTTCCGTCCGCGAGCATGACCTCAAGCCCGCACTGCATCAGGAAGTGATCGGAGTAGGGGGTGTAGCCGGGCTGACGATGGACGAAGCTTGCGGCCACACTGGCGTCGGGGTTGCCGCCATGGTCGATCCACAGCTTGATGCCCTTTTCCTTGATATGGGCATCGAGCTGGCGGAAGGTCACCCCCGGTTCGACCAGGCAATAGGCCAGCTCCTCGTTCACCTCGAGAATTGCGTTCATGCGCTGGAGGTCGAAGATGATGACCTTGTCCAGCCCTGCCTTTTCGAGGCCGTGGGCGCCGTTGCACACGGGTTGCAGCACACCGCCGGCGGTTCGCGCCGCCTCCAGCGCCTTGGCGAGCTGGGTTTCATCCGCCGGCAAGACTATGCCAAGCGGTGCCGCGCCGCTGATTGCAAAGCGGGCCAGCCCCTGAGGGGTGCGATCGACTGCCGCGGCGCCGATCGCAGCTTCCACCGCGGTCAGCGCGGCCATCTGGCGAGCTTGGTCTGTCATGGGTCCTGTTCCGCCTGTCTATTGCTGGAGAATCTTCACGTAACGATCGAGATTGGCTGCATCGACGGCGAAGTGCGCCGAACGAATCCCGATGCCGATGGCGCTGTCCGGTTCGCTGTCGCGCCACGAAAAGCAGCAAGTCGGGCAACGGTGGATGGTCCACACCACCTTGCCGCCTTCCTTGCCTTGATAGTCAGCGAGGGCGCCGCCGGTCGCGCAGCGCGGACAGACCGTCTTGCTCATTGCAAAGCTCCCAGTTGCATGGCCCGGATCTTCTTGCTCAGCTCGTCAATGTCCGGCCCGGTCGGAGGGGTGACCAGATGCGCTTCGCCGACGGGGTCGGGGGGCAGGTAGCTGGTCGCGTCGATGATCAGGCGATGACCCTTGCCGGGAACGACGGCCGAAGGATCGATCGGGACCGCCGGCATGTTGGGCAGGACGATGATGTCGTCGGCGCGGGTGCGGGTGGAAAGCGCCCACATCACCTGGTTGAGATCGAAAGGATCGACATCGGCATCGACCATGATCAGGTTCTTGAGATACATCACGCCGTGCGGAGTGCTCAGCGCGCGCAGCGCGACGGTCTTGGCAAAGCCCGCCATCCGGTTCTTGACCGAAATGATTCCGGTCAGCCCGTGCTGGTACAGCGCGTTGACCGCGGTGACTTCCGGAAAATTCTGGCGCAGCTGCGCATAGATCGGGGCTGAGGTATGCAGGCCGATCAGGGTATCGTGTTCGGTCCAGCCGCGGCCGATATAGATGTTCTCGAAAATCGGGTTCTTGCGGTGCGAGATGGCCGTCACTTTGAAGATCGGCGCCTTGCGGACCCCGCTGTAGGAACCGGGAAACTCGCCGAACGGACCTTCCAGGACCCGTTCGCCCAGTTGCATTTCGGCTTCGATCACTATCTCGCTGTCGGCGAGGATGTCGATGCCATTGCCCGACTTGGTCAGCCGGATCGGCGCGCCCATCATCGCCGAGGCATAGGAATATTCCGATTCTTCATAACCGATCGGTGTCGCCGCGAACACCGCCAGCCCCGGATGGTTGCCCAGCATGACCGCGATCTTGAGCGGCAGGCCGGTACGTTCGGCCGCCATGATCTGCCGGCCCATGTCGTGCGACGGGATGGTCATCAGGGTGAAGCTGTCGGGACCTTGCAGTTGCAGCCGGTAGATGCCGACGTTCTGCTTGCCGAAATTGTCTAGGTCTTCCGGATCGCGCGACGCCACCGATGCCTTGCCGAGGTAGAAGCCGCCATCGTATTCGTTGATGCGGTAGACCGGCAGCACGTCGTAGAGGTTGATCCCGCTTTCGATCCGGCATTCATGAACCGGCGCCCGGGCTTCGGGAACGGTGCTGATCTGCGCCGCCGCATCGCCCCAGCGCCCGGCGATCTCGAAGAACAGTTCGCGGATTGTCGTTCCCTTGGGGCGGCCGAGCAACAGCGCGATATTGTCCCACGAACCGTGCACGCCGACCGCGGTGCGCTTTCCGGGGTATCCGGCAATGTTGTCGAACACGATCGCTGGCGCGCCGTTGGCGTCGCGCGATGCGGCGACCGCGATGTTGCGCACGTCGGGCTCGGGCATCACCCGCTCGCTCCAGGTGATCGCCTGTCCGGCATCGCCCAGCAGTTCGAGGAAGTCCCGCAGCGAGGTGATGGACCGCGATTGCTTGGCCAGATCCTGCATCATCAGTTCCCTTCAGTCAGACCAGCTCAATGGCCGCCTTGGCCGGCGGTGGCCGTCTGGACGGTCACCCATTTCCACTCGGTCATGATTTCCAGATCGGCCTCGGTGCCTTCACGCCCGAACCCTGAAGCCTTGGTGCCGCCAAACGGGACGTGCGGTTCGTCGTGGAGGGTCGGAGCGTTGATATGGACCATCCCCGCCTCGGCTTGCTGGGCAAAGCGCAGGGCCTTGTCGATATCGCGGGTGAAGATCGACGCGCTCAGGCCGTATTCGGTGTCGTTCGCCAGGTCGATCGCTTCCTCGAGCGCGTCGAATGGATAGAGCGAAGTGACCGGACCGAAGGTTTCTTCGGCAAAGACCGTCATCTCTGGCGTCACGCCGCTCAGCACCGTGGCCGAGCAAAGGTTGCCATTCCATTCGGCCCCTGCAAGAATTACCGCGCCCTTGGTGCGGGCATCGTCGATATGCCGGCGGACTCGATCGCGTTGGCGTTCCGAAATGATCGGTCCGAGCATGGTGGTGGGCTCGCGCAGGTTGCCGCCCTTGGCCTTGGCCGTCGCGGCGGCGAAGGCCTTGGCAAAGGCGTCGAAGATCGGACGTTCAACGTAGATCCGCGATGCCCCCATGCAAACCTGGCCCTGATACATGAAGATGCTGAACAGCGCGGCACCGACGGCCTTTTCGAGATCGGCATCGGCGCACACGATCAACGGGCTCTTGCCGCCGAGTTCGAGTGTGTACTTCTTGAGGTTCCGGCCGGCGATCCCGGCGATGTGCTTGCCGACTCGCGACGACCCGGTGAAGGTTATCGAGGCAACCTTGGGATGACCGGTCAGGGCATCGCCGATTTCCGCGCCGTTGCCGTAGACGATGTTGAACAGCCCATCGGGCACGCCGGCGTCGCGCCACAGGGCGGCGAGCAGATCGGCGACCTTGGGGGCGGCTTCGGACGGCAGCAGAACGAAGGCGTTGCCGGTCGCCAGCGCCATCGCAGATTGCTTGATGCCCTTGATCAGCGGCACGTTGAACGGGGTAATCCCGGCGACTACCCCCACCGGCTGGCGCAGGCTCATGCTGAAGCGGCCCGGCGTGTCGGAGGGAATTGTCTCGCCGCGGACCCGCCGCGGCACTCCGGCCGCAGCGCGCAGGAAGCTCACCGCGAACCGCGTCTCGAACCCGGCCTTGGCGGCGGGCGAACCGATTTCGTCGATCAATACCTCGCTGAACAGCGCGGCGTCGCGCTCCATGATTTCAGCGGCCTTGACCATCCAGCCTTCGCGCACCGCGGCGGGCAGATCGCGGTGCTGGCGAAATGCCCTGTCGGCGGTCTCCACAGCACGATCGACGTCGGCGGCCGTGCCCGCCGCAACCCTGGCGTAAACGCTGTCGTTGACCGGATTGAGGTCGTCGAAATAGGTGCCGCTTCCAGGCGCTACCGCCACGCCGCCAATCCAGTGATCGAGGTTCTTCATCTTGCTAGTATCCTTCAATCAGATTCCGGCGCGGTCACGCGGTTGTGCGCATCGCCTTGGGCCAGATGCCCTGCTTGCCAGGAGAGAGAATGCCGTTGGGATCGAGAACATCCTTGAGGCGGTGGTGGAGATCCCAGAGTGCGCCGTCGTTGTGTTTGTAGGTCCTGGCGATCTGATCCATGAAGGCGAGGTGCGTGCGGTATTCGCCGAACCCCGCCTCCGCAGCCTCGTCGACCAGCAGGCCGAACAGGTCGTAGGCGCTCTTGCGCATCGTCTCGTCGGCGCGGTCGTACATGATCATCAGGATGTGATGCATGTCGCGCCAGCCGACCAGGAATTCGCCGATGTAGTCGAAGCCGTGATCGTTGCAGCGCTGCTTGATCAGCTTGTATTGGGCAAGTGCTTCGGAACCACTGGGCGCCGAGATCGGCGAAAAGTTGATGTGCCCGCCGCCGCCGATCCAGTTCATGATGCTGAATTCGGTCATGTTCGGCTCGCCGCGCATCAGCCGTACGCGATAGTCCCAGGCCGGATCGTTCTTGCGATCGAAATGGACCTTGGCGCCGGGAATGCTCATCAAGGCATCCTCCACCACCTTCCAGTTGTTCTCGATCACCGGCGGCGGGCCGTACAGCGCGCCGTAATAGTTCCACATTCCCAGATCGTGGTCCGCGGCGATCTTGGCACGGATCGACGGCGGCAGCGGGCCCTTGCCATCGTAATAGTGGCGCCGCGTGGTCTTGGCCGAGGCCTCCCACAGCAGATCGACCGCAACCGCCGCATTCGGGATGATCTGGTTGACCTTGAGCGCCCGGGTGACCTCGAAGATCGCCTCGAGATCCTCCTCCTTCTGGTAGGTGATCATGAAGGGCTTGTAGCCCGGCGGTTCCGGCATCAGCCAAATGCCCATCTTGGTCACCACGCCGAAATTGGATTGGGTGAACATGCCGTCGAAATGCGGGCCGGCCACGTGCTTGGTGACCTGCCAATGCTTCGATCCGGCAAGCGCGCCCTGTCCTGTTCGAACGACTTCACCATCGGCCAGCACCACTTCCATGCCGCACTGCATGACAAAATGGTCGCCATAGGGGGTATAGCCGGCGCCATGCTCCAGCGCATTGCCCATCACGCCGCCCCAGGCTGGTGCGGCAGGATCGATCCACAGCTTGCTGCGGATCTGGCGCAGATGGCGGTACAACTGCATGTAGGATACGCCGGGCTCGACCAGCGCGTAGCCGTATTTCTCGTTGACCTCGATCACGCGGTTCATCCGCCGCAAGTCGAGCATGACATAACCGGATTTGCGCGGAGCCGGGCCACCATAGGCAAAATTGCGGCCGGTCCCGATGGTCCAGACAGGGATCTTGTAGGCGTTGACGACTGCCAGGATCTTCTGGATTTGCTCGACACCGTCGGGCGCAACAGCGGCGGACGGCAGCATTTCGCCATCGGCCAGCGGAGAATAGGCGTCCCGGTAAGCCGAAAGCGGAAGCTCGTCGAGGAATACCCATTGCTTGCCGACAACCGCGGCAAGCTCGTCGAGCGCCTTGTTGAAAGTGGATGCGTCGACACCCTGGGGAACAATGCGGCTCAAGACAGGTCTCCCCCGATTTCATAAACCCAGGAGGCCAGCAGTCCGGGGCTGCCGGCCGCGATATCGCACGAACCCGACTGACAGGTGTTCAAGCGAGCTTCGGTTGGGGCACCGAGCGCGTCGCGAACCAGGTGCGCGACGGCCACCGGCCATGCCGCCGCGGCGCCTTGGAGCAGTTGCGCCGCGCCCTCGGTCCGATGCTGCCAGCGTCCGCCCGTGTAATGGTGCCGCCACAGCAACGCCGGGCGGGCGCCGCGCTCAACCAGGACCTGTCCGGCGATCATGGCTGCGGGATCCGAAGTCAGGCCAACGATCAGGCCATCGGCATCGTCCAGTTCGTGCAGAAGGACATTGAGCGACCGGTCAAGCCGGATGGTCCGGCCAACCACGCCGCTTTCGGCAAGCGTCGCCGCGAACATCCGGCTTTCCGGCGACGCGCTTTCCTCGATCACCGTCACTCTGCGCGCGGGGGCCGACGCCGCTCCGGGCAATACGCCAAGCCCGGCCACGGCTGCGCCCAGCGCTCCGGCTCCCAGGAGCTCGCGTCGCTTGATATCCCAAGCCATCATGCCTGCCTTTCGATCTTCAGCGGCGCCGGTTCGGCGACCGCACTCTCGGTGGAAAGTCCCTGCCAGCGGCCCGCTGCGTTGCGATGTATGTCGAAGTGATCCAGCACCCGTGTGCAGCTGTGATCGACGATGTCCTGAAGGCCTGCAGGACGGGCGTAGAATGCCGGGACCGGTGGAAAAATGACCGCGCCCATTTCGGTGCAGGCGACCATGTTGCGCAGGTGAGCCAGGTTGAGCGGCGTCTCGCGGGTCATCAGCACCAGCTTGCGCCGCTCCTTCAGCATCACATCGGCGGCGCGCGTGATCAGATTGTCGGACAGACCGTGGGCCACCGCTGCCAGAGTGCGCATCGAGCAGGGCGCTATCACCATGCCGTCGCACAGGAACGAACCGCTGGCGATGCTGGCGCCGACATTGCGGACGCTGTGCACCACATCGGCCGCACCTTCGATCAGGCGACGGCCGTCCGGAATTTCTTCGCGGATGTTGAGCAAGGCGGCTTGCGACATGACGAGGTGAGTTTCCCAGCCACCTTGTTCGCGGAGCATTTCGAGCAGGCGCTGCCCGTAAACCGAGCCCGTCGCTCCGGTTATGGCAACGACCACGCGCTTCATGGGCGGACTGCGCCGCCCGCGCGTTCCCTGCGTACTCCCGTCGCAACGTTCATGGCCGAATCCTTCTCCCTCAACCATTATGCAACAAATTGTACTATAAGCAACATGTAAGAGCACCTTGAAGCTATGTCCTTCGGGGCTTCTCCGCTTCAATCGCAGGCTGCGGCGGCAAGCCGAGACTTATGGCCTTGAGTTCCAGGAATTCGTCGATCCCGTGACGCGATCCCTCGCGCCCCAGTCCCGATTCCTTGACCCCGCCGAAAGGCATGGTTTCCGAAGAAATGATGCCGTTGTTGACGCCGACCATGCCGACCTCGAGACCTTCGGCAAGGCGCCAGAACCGGTCCATGTCGCGGGTGAATGCGTAGGCGGCCAGGCCCGAGCGGGTGCTGTTGGCCAGGGTCAGGGCTTCGGCCTCGGTTTCGAAACGGAAGAGGGGAGCGACCGGTCCGAAGGTCTCTTCCAGCGCCAGCCGCATGTCCGGGTTGGCGCCGGTCAGGACCGTGGGCTGGTGGAACAGCTCGCCGGCTTCATGGCCTTCGCCTCCCGTGACGATCCGGGCACCGCGCCCGACGGCATCGCCGACATGTTCGCGCACCTTCTGCAATGCCGCGGCGGTGATCAGCGGGCCCTGATCGGTCTCGCCTTCCAGGCCGTTGCCGACGCGGAAAGCCGCGACTCTGGCGGCCAGCGCTTCGGCGAACCGGTCATGGATGCCGTTCTGCACCAGGATGCGGTTGGCGCAGACGCAGGTCTGGCCGGTGTTTCGGAACTTTGAAGCGATCGTGCCCGCCACGGCGACGTCGATATCGGCATCGTCGAACACGATCAGCGGAGCGTTGCCGCCCAGCTCCATCGACACCCGCTTGAGCGTCGTCGCGCACTGCGCGGTCAGCAGCTTGCCAACCGTGGTGGAGCCGGTGAAGGTGAATTTGGCAACGCCGGGATGGCTGGTCAGGACCGATCCGATCGCCGGCGCATCGCCTGCGATGACGTTGAAAGTGCCCGCCGGAACACCGGCCTCGAGTGCCAGCCGGGCCAGCGCGAAGGCCGTGAGCGGGGTCAGTTCGGCGGGTTTGAGTGTAACGGTGCATCCTGCGGCCAGGGCGGGCGCGACCTTGCGCGTGATCATCGCTGCGGGAAAATTCCATGGCGTAATCGCGCCGACCAGGCCCACCGGCTGCTTGAGAACCAGGACCCGGCGATCGCGTTGGGCGGGGATGATCTCGCCATTGATGCGCCGGGCTTCTTCCGCGAACCATTGGATGAAACTGGCCGCATAGTCGATCTCGCCCAGCGCTTCGGCGAGCGGCTTGCCCTGTTCGGCCGTGAGCAGCATTGCCAGATCGTTGCGGTTTTCGCGAACAAGCGCGAACCAAGCGTGCAGAATGGCGGCGCGTTCGGCGGCCGAATGGGCCCGCCATTCCCCGAAGGCTCTGGCGTTGCTTTCGACGGCGCGGTTCGCCTCGACCGCACCCAGGAGGGGGATTTCCGTCAGCGCCATCCCCGTCGCAGGATTGATCACGGCAATCGCCCGCTCGGTAGTGGCTATGGCCTCGCCATCGACGATCGGCAGGCCTGCAGCGAATTCGGGCCGGGACAAGGATGGCTGGGAAACAGGCATGGAGCGAAACCTTGGCAGTCGGTTGGGAAGTTCAAGGGATGCAAACGAAACGGGGCGGAACCGCCGGAGCGGATCCCCCCCAATCGATGGGGTGACCTTTCGGTCACCCCAGGCAGAGCCGTCAGTACTTGTAGGCGACCTTGAGGAACCATTCGCGCGGCCGCGAATAGGTTGCCTCGGCGACGCCGCCAACGTCCAAATCCACATAGCCGCCCTGGATGTAGCGCTTGTCGGTTAGCCCGTCCTATTCACCGGACCGGGTCTGGCGGGTTGGCGGGAGTGGCATAAGCCTCTGATCTGAATTAGGAACTGGGTGTCGAAGCCGAACCTGCCGCAGGGCAGAAAATGCCACAGGCCACACCCGCCATGAATGACGATATCGCAAGCACATTCCGATTCCCAGCGGTCGGGCGCAAGAAAGTCACAGCCGCTTTCGACGGTGGCCGGCTGACATCGGACGGCGGTGTCCTGCTGCTGGCGCAGGCCGAGCGCACGATGGGGATCTGCCATCGGCTTGCGGCTTGCATTGCCGACTGGCGCGATCCTGCGCGGGTGGTTCATCGCCTCGACGACATCCTGCGTGCCCGCGTGTTCGCGATCGCCTGCGGCTATGAGGACGCCGATGACCTCGACGCCCTGCGCGACGATCCGGGCTTCCGCCTGGCCCTGGGCAAGCTGCCGGGATCGGGCGTGGGGCTGGCCAGTCAGCCGACGATGAGCCGGTGGGAGAACGCACCGACCTCGCGCGAATTAGCCAGGATGATGGCCGCGATGATCGACATCTACTGCGCCAGCTATCCCGCCCCGCCGGCGGCGGTGACGCTGGATATCGATGATACCTGCGATGTCGTGCACGGTTATCAGCAACTCTCATTCTGGAATGGTCATCATGGCGAGCGTTGCTTCCTGCCGATCCATGTCTAAGACACGGCCACCGGCCGGCCGGTGGCGATGCTGCTGCGCACCGGCAAGACACCGTCGGGTGCCGAAGCTGCCGGCCACATCCGGCGCCTGGTGCGTCACATCCGCCGAAACTGGCCGGAAACGCACATCGCCATCCGCGGCGACGGGCACTATGGCCGGCCCGAGGTCATGGCCTTCTGCGAGGCGGCCAGCGTCGATTACGTGTTCGGCCTGCCGACCAACGCCGCGCTGCGTGGCGATCCGGTCATCGTCGCTGTCGCCGATGCCTGCGCGGTCAAGCGGGCTCAGCGCCAATACCCGGTCCTGCGCAGCTATGCCGAGACCCGCTACGGCGCGAAGAGCTGGAACTGCCAGCGCCGCGTCGTCGCCCGAATCGAGGCCAGCACAATGGGCATGGACATCCGCTATGTCGTCACCTCGCTGGCCGACGGCTCGGCCGAGCACATCTACGACACGCTCTACTGCGCTCGCGGCAACGCCGAGAACCTGATCAAGCGGCACAAGACCCAACTCGCCAGCGATCGCACCTCGTGCCGCTCTGCCAACGCCAATCAAATGCGCCTCATCCTGCACACCGTCGCCTACTGGCTCCTGTGGCGTATCCAGCAGGAAATCCCAAAAGCCACCGCACTCGCCGCCGCCGAGTTCGCAACGCTGCGCCTGCGGCTGCTCAAGGTCGCTGCCCGCGTTATCGAAACCGCCACGCGCATCCGCGTCGCCTTCGCGTCAGCCTGCCCCGATGCCAGCGTGTTCAGAGCCATCGCCATCAGCCTCCGGCCAGCACCCACATAGCCAGCGCGGCGGTGCCGCCGAACCCCCGAGCCCAGTCCATCAACCTCGAAAAGCCCATTGCTCCTGCCGCGGTGAAAAACGCCGGCGAAGCCGCTCGCCCTGATCACTGGGCCACCGACAGATCGAGGCCAGACGAACCCGGAGCGGCGTCATCATGAATAGTGCGGGTTAGGTTCGTGACACCTGCCGTTACCGTGAAGTGGTCGCTGGCGTCGGTGAACGAAGCGCTGGCGCCGAACACGCTATAGGCGGGTTGATACAGCTGCGGGCTGTTGATGGCATCCTTGAAGGTGACGCTCTGATGGTACCAGTCGCCGCGAAGAACGAACTTGCCCTTGTCGCTCTCGTAAACGGTCGCATTCGCGGCGATCGTCGCTGTCCATTCGGGCACGAACGCAAACTTGGAGTTCACGTTTACCGGGAAAGCACTTGGATCCACCGAACGATAATAGGCATCGAGGTAACCGACACCATAGTCGATCCTTAGCCAGTCGGTCGGGGCGGCCTGGCCTTCGATCTCGAAGCCCTTGATCCGGCCCACACCCCCGTTGCGAACCTTGGGCGCGATACCCTCGTTCACGACGATTTGGATGTCGCTGTAGTCGGATTGGAACAGCGCGATGTTCATGCGCAGGCGCCGGTCGAACAATTCGGTCTTGAGGCCGACTTCGTAGGATTCGACGAATTCCGGGGTGAAAGCAGGGGTGACGAGTTCGCCCGGGAATATACGCTGGCTGAAGCCGCCATTCTTGAAGCCCTTGGAATAGGACGCATAGCCCATGATGTCGTCGGTGAACTGATAGTTCACCGAGACCGCCGGGGTCCATTCCTTGGCCTTGGCGGACACCTCGACCGCGGGCAGATTGTGGTTGCCGCCAGGATTGGTCGCCGACGGAACACATGCCGGGTCAGGGAACCCGTTCGGCAGCAGCTGCGGCGCTGGCTGGCCGACCAGGCAGCGGCTGTACTGAATGAACACGCCATCAGGATAGGGTGGGAGAAGACCCGCGGTGAAATCGCGATAGATTACCTGGGCCGAAGGGTCGAAACGCTTGGTTTCGTTGGTGTAGCGGATACCTGGAGTGATCGAAAGCTTGTCGGTGACCTTGTAGGTGAACTGCATGTAAGCTGCATAGCTGTCGTTGTTGATTTTGCCGCCGCTTAAAAAGTTCGCGAAACCGAACCGCAGCGGTTCGATGTCCTGGCCCTTTTCCTTCAAGTAATAGGCGCCCAGAGCGAACTTGAGCCTGTCGTCGAACAGGTTACCGTTGAGCTGCAATTCCTGCGAAGCTTGCCACAGGTCGATGTTGTTGGTCAGCTGCAGCACTTCGTGCGGAGTCACGTCGAAGTCGTATTCGATGACCGACTTCTGGTCGCGGTACGCACTGATCGACTTGAGTGTCACGCCGCCGAAATCATACTCGAGCGTCAGATTAGTACCCCAAAGGTCGAAGTCGGAACGGTTCGGACCTCCGGCCCAAGTCGTATCGATATCGCCCGTTACCCATCGGGAAGAAACGCAGTTCGGATTGCTCACCGGCGCCAGTTCACCCGGGGCGCCACATTGTCCAGCGCCACCGCCCAGCTTGTTGTAACCGAAGTTTGAGCTAGGGAAGGCAACTTGACGGCCGTCAGGCAGATTCACGATTTGCAGAAGATCGGGTGAGTCCCGGTTTTCGATAAGATAGATAGCTGCCTGTTCTTCGCGACGAATGTTGACGTCGGCGGCGAGAATTGCCTTGAAGTTGTCGGTCGGTTCCCACTTGAAGGCGACGCGTCCAGAGAAGCTGTCCTTGTTGCCCTGTCGTCCGCCGTCGAACAGGCGGCGCTGGTAGCCGTCGCGGGTTTCGTAGGACGCCACGGCGCGCATCGCCAGCGTATCGCTGATCGGGATATTGACGATGCCCTTGATATCGGCACGGTTGAAGCGTCCGGTTGCGGCTTCGAGCTTGAGTTCGAAGTCATTCCCGGGTTCGTTGGTATTAACAATGATCGCGCCGCCAATCGTGTTTTTGCCGAACAGGGTGCCCTGCGGACCGCGCAGGATCTGGACGTTCGAAATGTCCGCCATGTCGAGCAGGCCCCCGACCGAACGGGCAACATAGACGCCATCAACATAGATGCCGACACCGGGATCGACGGTGATGTTGAAATCCGTTTGGCCAACGCCGCGGATAAAAGCGGTGAGCGAGGCGCTGGAGCCAGAGATGTTGCCGACGGGTTGAATGTTCACATTGGGCGCGAAGGACGCAACCTGCGCGACGTTGGCAATTTGTCGGTCTTCGATCATTGCACCGCTCATCGCGGTAACCGCGATCGGCGTTTCCTGGGCATTCTCCTCGCGCTTGCGCGCGGTGACGACGATAGTGTCAAGACCGCCGGTATCCTCGTTCTCCTGCGCTGCGGCACTGGCTTGTTTGGCGTCCTGCGCGAAAGCGTTGGTCGGAGCAAAGGCAAGGCAAGCAAGCACAAGGCTGCTGCCAGTAAGCAGCCATTGCTTGCCGCTGCCCGTGTTGTACATCATAGACATGCATATTCTCCCTTGAGTTTGATTTGGATCGCGGTTCCGATCCATTTTCCCACCTCGTTTTAAAACCTGACTTCAACCGTCCCACCGATCTTGCGCGGCTGCTCGTAGAAACCATCGGTCGATAGCGCGCCGGGGCGCATCGTCTGGAACACTTTTTCGTTGGTCAGGTTGGTGGCCCACAGAGAAACTTTCCATTTCTCGCTCTCGGGCGTCCAGCCAATCGACATGTTCGACAAGGTATAGGCACCTTGCGAGAAAATGTTGGCGAAGTCGTAGTAGAGGCGCGAACTGAAAGAGAGGTTGCCGTTGATGCTCAACCGACCGCCGCCCAGATCATGCCCACAGTCAAAGCCGACGTTGCCTGACCATTTCGGTGCACGAGTCATGACGTTGCCCGAAGCATCCAGCGTTACGACGGTATTTCCGCCGTCAGCCCGCGGGAGAAAGCCTTGGGCGGCCGTGAAATCCTTGTAGCGCGCGTGGGTGTAGGCTAGCGCCCCGCGCAACTTCAAATCTCTGGTGGGTGCAACGGTCAATTCCAGTTCGCCGCCATAGATTTCCGCATTGGCGGCATTCTGGAGAATGTATCCCGCGCCAAGCGAATCCTTCGACTGCAGTTGAAGGTTTTTGTAATCGTAGTAATAAGTCGCAAGGTTGACCCGCAGCCAATTGAGCGGATCCGACTTGATACCGAATTCGGCGGCCTTGATTTCCTCCGGTTCGACCGGCACGTTGCGGGTGCTCGCCATATTGTAGACACCACTCTTGAAGGCGGTGCTCCAACTTGCGTAGACGTTCGTGGTGTTGCTAATTTCGTAACGAAGGCCGACTTTGTAGTTGAACTTATTGAACGTCCGATCGACGTCGTTGACGACTAGGGTGCCATTCACCGTTTGCGAGAACTCGCGTTTTTCCGTGGTGTAACGGCCACCGAGATTCACGAACAGGCCGGGCGTGGCCTCATAGGTCGCGTCCGCAAAGCCCGCGAAGGACCGACCGCCGAGATCCGGCTCAAGCGTCGGCCCGGCTAGGGGGAGAGTAGGATTCGCGGCCGTCCAGGGCTGGAGGAAGGAACTGCCACCGAACTGGTAGAAATAGCCGCCTACGAGCCATTGGAACGGCCCGGGGTTCGACGAGCTGAGCTTGATTTCCTGACTGCCGGATTCGGAGCGGAAGATCGCTGGAAAATTCCCTAGTCGCAGATTCGAGGCATCCGAATCCGTAATCTGGGTCCAGCGCAAGTTCAGGAAACCGCTGGTGGTTTCCAGGTTGACTGCGACCAGTTCGAGTTTGGTGTGCAGGGCGAAGGTCCACCGCCGAAGGTTCAGCACGGGCGCCTCGGCCAACGACGCTTGCCAGGGGCCCGTTGGCAGGATGACGCCAGGAAACCGCCGTCCAGCAGTGTTGCCGTCGACCGGCTGGGGCGAATTGGTGGTGCTCTGCTGATCGAAGAATTCGCCGGTCAGGACAACCTTGAAATTGTCCGCAGGCTTGAACAGAACCTTGCTGCGCAGGTCGATGACCCGCTGATCGCCAAGCGTTCCACCACGCACCAGATCGTCAATATAGCCATCGTTCTTGCGGAAGAGGCCAGATAGATCGATCGCGGCCTTTTCGCTGATCGGGCCGGTCACATAGAGCCGCGCGTCATAGTCGCCCGCTTCGCGCCGCATCCGACCGACCCGCAAGGAAGCCTTGCCCCGGAAATCGAAGCTGGGGTCCGGCGTGATCACATTGATCAGCCCGCCCGTCGCATTGCGACCAAAAGTGGTGCCTTGCGGACCGCGCAGCACCTCAACCGGCTCGACCTCGACCAGATCGATTCAGTTTGCGGCAGATTCGGGCTGATAGACACCGTCGATGTAGGTGGCGATATTGGGTTCGTCGCCAATCGAGATGCCGGTTGAGCCGACACCGCGAACCACGGGCTGGAAGACACCCATGTTGCGGCTGCCTACAAAGCCAGGCACCAGCTGGGTCAGCGTCCTTACTGTTGAGACGTCGGCCGATTGCAGGGCATCTCCGCCCAGCGCTGTGACGGCCACGGGCACCTGCTGCAATCTTGCTTCGCGGCGGGTCGCAGTGACAACGATATCTTCGATACCGGTCGACGCCTGCTCATCTTTGGGCTGCTCGGCTGTTGTATCCTGAGCGAGCGCGACACTAGTGGATGGAATCTAACGCTTGGTGCCCGCGCTTGACGGCGGCGATGATTTTGTCGGGATCGGCGGCCCAGGTGAAGGGCTTG
>NZ_MSQB01000046.1 GCF_002149965.1 Novosphingobium panipatense
ACTACCGGGATAACCGCCGCACTACCCAGAGGTGGGGTCAATATTGGGCGCCGATAGGGGGTCAGTTTTGCGCGCCGGTTGACACTTGCGGATCATTTCCGCTTCCGCCTTTTTGGCTTCTTCCTCGCGGTAAACCACCAGCGCCAGAACTTCCTCAAGGAGTTCCATGCGCTGCTCTAAATCCGTTACCGCCTTTTCTAATCTATCCATTCCCATGCTTAGTTCCTCTTTTAGCATCCAAATGTATTTATACATTCGTGCCAAAAAAGGCGCTTTAGCCTCCTGATTGGTATCGACTTCACGCTTATTCACCAGCAGACGACTGACATAGGCAGTTGGAGTTGGTTAGATGAAGGCAGTAATTCACAGCGAAGCAGAACGCGCACTTATCTTAGAGCGCATCAAGGGTCATAATCCTGAGAAGGCAAAAGCGCTGTTGCAGCTTTCATGGGCGACTGGCTTGCGTTGCGCTGAGATTGCTGGCTTGCTTGTTACGGATATTGTCTACTCAGATAATCCCAAGCTGGTTGTCCGCGCAGCAATCTCCAAAACAGGAGAGGCACGAGAAATCCCGCTGTCTGAAACTGCCCTGCAAGCAATCAACATTCTCGCAGAAACGCGCCTGTCAGGGCATCTGGTGCTTGGGCGTCAGGATAAGCCATATACCCCGCATTCACTCAGCGAGCGCTTTAAGAAGCTCTATCAGAGCGCAGGAATTAAGGGCAGCACGTATAGCGGGCGTCGTGGGCTTGCAACGCGCCTCGTAGATCAGGGCGCACCACTCCCTGTTGTCCAGCGTATCCTTGGACATAAAAACCTCACAAGCACCATGCATTATATCGGTGTAACAGATAGCATGGTTAGCAAGTGGATGCAGAAAGCAGCTTGACCGTTTGATCGACCTATATATCAGCTTGATATCAACGACGCAGAAGGAGTTTAGAAAATGGCACTCAACTGGAAAGCAGCCCTCAAGCCCGTCTCGCAGAGCAAGGAATTCAAGCCGGGCAATGCGGGTGGTATGTCTGCATCTGCGCGCACTGCTGCTGGCATGGACAAGGCGCTTGCAGCCTACAAGGGCGGCAACAAGGACGTAAAGCGCGCTACCATCATCAAGAAGGGTGATGAGGTGAAGTTCAGCGTCCGCTACGCCAATCAGGCGCTCAAGCTGGACGGCAAGGACGGCGAATTCGTCGTGCCCGCTGACAAGTTCGAGGAAATCTACGGCGCCATCAAGGCCGCTGTCCTCGCTGGTGAGTTCGACAGCCAGCTTGCCCCGCTGGAAGCCAACAGCAAGCAGCGTGGCGCTAAGATGGTCGCTGCTAAAGCCGCCAAAAAGTAAGCTGTAACAGCCTCAGAACGCAAAAAGCCCGTCGCTGTTATCAGCGGCGGGTTTTTCGTTTCACTATCTGCAAATGAGATAGGCGGTCTTGTCTGACTCAGAGGCAAAGCGTCGTGCGTGAAGCCATATTCCAAACTGAGCACCTGACTTCATGGTTTTGCCTGCGACGAAGTGACCGTTTTTGCGGTCATAGATGAACGCAGTCATGTCTGGGGCGATGATTACATCATCTTCTTTCACGTCACCGCCGATGTACGTGGTCGTACGTTGCCAAGATTGTTGAGCGTGATCGCTAACTGGCTCGACGAGCCATTCATTACCAAGTGCGACTGTTAGTGCGTCTGCAAGCTGCTTTTCGCGTTGTGTGTATAGAGGCATGACTTTGCTTGCGACTTTGATTGACCCATCAGTGAGGGTCATAACGACAGGCTGAGTTAGGTGGCGGAATGGCCTCTGCTTTTGCCAAGGCGGATTTGGAACGTCCGCTTGTTGGAGGCTGCGAATTAAAGGAACCATCCACGCGACTGTGTTTGCGAGGGTTGGAAGTGAAGTAGTGGACATTTATTCTCCTTTGATTTGAACGCACTTCCCCATCACGCAAAGGCATGTCTGCGTGTGGGTTGGTGCTAAGTTGTTAGTGATTGCTGCTGTTAAGCAGATTTCAGGTTAGCGTCGTTTGTCGCCAACTCACTTCTAGTGTGTTGGGAAGCCCCACAGCAAGCGTGGGGGTCAGTGCTGATTACTGATCTTCCTCATCCTGCGCAGGGATTGCGGCTGCGATCTTTTTTTCCTCCGCGATTGCTTTGTTCGCGCGACCGATCGCGTGCCTTTCGTAGTCGCTGGCCTCCCATGCATCATAGCCCACGATCAACATACGATCCCCCGCGATCTTGAAAACTGCCCTGCCATACTGGACTGCGGATGGCAGCTTTTCAGGCTTTGCAACGTCGAACACATCATCGCACAAGTCCGCGTTCTCACCGCGCTCAATCAGCTTGTTTCGCGCATTGATCTGTCGTGGTGTCTTTGTCTGCGGAGTAGGCTTGTTTTTCTGACTGTGTGCTCGGTATCGCGTTTCAAGAGCAATGATCCCTTTCAGTGTCTTGCCTGATGACTTCACCACATACTCGTATTCTGCAATATATTGTGGAACATCAGCGACGCGAACCTTGTCGATTTCCAGAAGTGCTAAAACGCAGCCATACTTTTCGGCAGAGCGGTCGCGCTTATAAGCTAGTCCATCTTCTGCATTTTCACTGACACTCTCCCATTCTCCGTAAAGCAGGGCAGTGATGGCATTCCACTTATTATAGCGACCTTTGTGAAGCAGGTTATATCCGTGGACATTCAGGTCATGCTCTAAGAGAACTTCGCGCAGGAAGGTCGCGTTGTAGATGCTGGCGAAACAGGTCAGGCCAAATGCATATGCTTCTGCAAGCTGGTTATAGAGTATCGTTCGGCTTGCAACTTTCAGCTTCGTGATTGCTTGGTCGTCAGCAGCGAGAGACTTCTTTTTGAACGCTGCCACCAACTCCATGATCCGCTCAGCGGAAATCGGGTTCATTCCGTTGGAGACGTCTTCTTTGAGAAGTCCAAAGCGCTTTGAAGCGTAGGTCACTTCTACCCCGTTCTCCGCTCCCTCAGTTTCATAATCAAACAGTCTAGGGTCGGCGTCGAAGCGGGTAGTAAGGTAGTGTTCGCTGATATCTGACATTTTCGTATCTCCTTTTTGACGCGGCACCGTGCGGCGTCGTGAGATATTGATACGGCAGGGTTGGCCTGATACGTGATTGCCAAGATCATTTTGAGTGATTGGGCCAACCCCCGAATGTCAGAAAACCCCCTGTCAATCCTGAGTGAAGACGCGAAGTGGTTCCAGCTATGGGGGTGGTATCTCAGGGCCAGCACAAGCTACGGAAGAGCGCGGTTTTACAGGTCTGGCACCAGTTTCCTTGGCGATGACCTGCCTGCTGACTTCGACGATGTTGTGAGGGTTTTTGACGCCCTTGGCAGCGTCAGAGATATGTCGATGTTGAAATGGTGGCGGACGGTTGCCATCCCGCAATTCGGTGTTTCAGCAGACCGCCCAAAGGTAACGAGCCTTGGGTCAATACGGTATTACGACGAGGACGATCATTTTTCGCGCCTACGGAGCAGCGTCAGGGACTATTTGCAGGAGGAATGGCTGGATCAGATCCAGCCAACCAGCATTATCGCTTCCATCCCTATAGGCTTGCCCAAGGCACAGATCATGAAGCAGCTATCCGCGATGATCGACGAATTGGCGGCGACTGAGGCTGAAAGCGGAATGGACACCATGACAGGCGATGCGCCCTTCAAACTGAACAGGTCGTCCAAGCTGCATTACGACAGCGCCGTTCGTTATCTCAAGTGCATCTACGTGAAGTCTGCCTATCCTAAGATGACGCTATGGCAGGTTGGGGCAAAGGCTGGCCTAAGTGCAGCACACAGGAACCTAAAAGCAACGGACAAGCCAACCGCCAGTAACGCAGATGATCGCACCAAACTCAAGGAACTGACAAGCCGTGCTTTGCTGCGCGGGCAGATGATCGCAGAAAACGCAGCAAGGGGCATCTTCCCCAGCTACGCCAAGTGCGAACATGCAATGCCGATGGATTACGCAGCAATCTATCGACGGCGCTTCAAGTTCTTCACCCGCTTTGGGATCGAAGAGTGATATCTATATCCGCTGCTCAGCTTCCAACATTACACCATCAGCATCAAACCAATACCATTCCTTATCGCTGATCCATATTCTCGCCGTATTAGTTGCCTCAACATCAACGCGATTAATCAGCCTCTTTAAAGCTGCGTTGACCTGACATCTGGTGGCAATCCGCTCGTCCTCATCACTACTAGTGAGTTTTGTTTGTAATGACATAATCATCTCGCCGTCATCTGCGCTGCTAGGCTTTGATTCCTCTAGTGCCAGTTTTTTGACCAACGAATCAATTTGCTCTGTCTGCTCCGCAATTACCTTTTCAAGCTCTCCTGCGCGCTGAATGAACGTCAATGCCCCGCCAGCTTCAATGGCGCTGACGATGTTGTCTAGCTTGCCCTGTGACGCCGCCCGCAGGCGTTCCATTTCAGCTATCTGCTGGCGCATACCTACGACAGTGTGGTTGACCGTCTTCTGTTGCACGATGCTTGGCAGCAGCCCTTCAAGGATCGTTTTTTCCAACGGCTCGTAAGGAAGCTGAGTAGAGTTCGTACAGTCATGCTTGCGGCGCGCTCCATCACATTGGAGGTAACTCGTCACCTTGCGATGATAAGTTCGCACTTCCCCGCTCTTAGTTACATATTGGCTTGTGTCAGCCCCCTTTCGGATAAATCTGACCGGCGAACCGCATTCCTCACACTTTGCGATGCCGCTGAGCAGATTGTTGGCTGTGAACCTCGTTGGGCCACCAGAGCGCGCTTTGCCTGCTCTCACTGATTGCGCTTGATTGAATTTGTCCGCGTTAACAGCCTGTGGGAAATAATGCGCGTTGAGCAATTCGCCTGTGTCGTCACGGCCTTCGTATTTTTCCCCCAGACAGGCGCGCCACTGTAACAGCTTGTGGATATAGGTTTCGCCCCATCCACGTTTGTTGTCCCTGTAGCTGACACACCACGTTGGCTCGTTACGGGCGTTTAGCTGCTTGACGATTTTGGTGACGCCTAAGCCGCTGACGTAGAGGTCGAAAATCTCATTGAGCAAGCTGACACGGTATTCGTTCAAGGCCATCATCTTGGTGACTGGATCGACGTCAATCCAAGCAGGCGTTCCTGTGATGACCTCTTTGTGTGAGGTGGTGCGGATTTCCTCGCGCTTCTTTGCCCAATTGGCGTTCGAGCGTTTGCTCTTTTTTAGGCTCTCTTCGTGGGCAAGCTGGCCTTTGATGATGATGGAAAACAAATCCATCATGTCCGTGTCATCGCCAGCCTTGTAGACGTGGCTATCGTGCCAAGTGGCTACGCTCACCCCGTTTTCGTTGAGCATCCAGATAAGCTGGGCGGCAGCTTTCGCACCTTGGCGGCTCAGGCGGTCGATATTTTCGACACACAGGACTGTGGGGGTATCTTTGAAAGCACCAGAACGCGCTTTCGCCTCAAATTCGTGGAGTGCAGCGCCTTCTAAGCGATTGCCACCGTGAAAGGCAGAACGTCCTTCGTCTTTTAGCTCGCGATCAACGCTATGGTCCCAGCCCATGCGCTCTACATAATCGCGACCGTAGGTTAGCTGGCGCTCGATTGAGTAGCCATCTGCTTGCTTATCCGTCGAAAAACGGCAGTAAATCCACGCCTGAATATGCGCCTCCACACCTTCAGCACCCCCTACGTTTTTTGGGGAGAACTCTCAATAGCGTGTCGACGCGGTGCTGTTCCCACAGCCCTCCTCCGTCCCGAAAGGTGTCGATGCCGCTTTCGGCGCTTACGCCCGCGCCGGTGAGGATGACGATGTTGCGGATGTCCTTCATCCCAGCCATGAGACCAGCCTTCAACGGAGACGGCAAGTGGCACGAATCGGAATTATCGGCAGCGCGGGACGCATGGGACAGGCCATCGCAGAGGCCATCACGGCGGCAGGCGAAACGCTTTCCGGCGGCGTGGGCCGCGACGGCGATCTTGGCGCGCTGGCCGCGCATTCGGACGTGCTGATCGACTTCTCCAGCCCCACGGCGCTCGAAGCCAATCTCGATGCCGCCGTGGACGCGGGTATTCCCATCGTGGTCGGCACCACCGGCCTTGAGGAACGCCACCACTGGCTGATCGATTCGGCCGCGCAGCACATTCCCGTGCTCCAGACCGGCAACACCTCGCTGGGCGTCACCCTGCTCGCCCACCTCGTGCGCGAAGCCGCCAGCAAGCTGGGCGAAGACTGGGATATCGAGATCGTCGAGACCCACCACCGCATGAAAGTGGACGCCCCCTCCGGCACCGCCCTCCTCTTGGGCGACGCCGCCGCCAAAGGCCGCGAAGTCAGCCTCGCCGAAACCGCCGTGCGCGGCCGCGACGGCATCACCGGCAAGCGCGAGGCGGGCACCATCGGTTTCGCTGCTCTGCGCGGCGGCACCGTGGCAGGCGACCACACCGTCCACTTCCTGGGCGACAACGAGCGCCTCTCCTTCTCGCACCTCGCCGAAAACCGCACGATTTTTGCCAAGGGCGCGGTCAAGGCGGCGCAGTGGCTCACGCACAAGCACGCCGGTCGCTACACCATGCCCGAGGTGCTGGACCTTTGAACAAGGCCGAGATCTTCGAATTCTTCCGCCGTCTCGCCGAGCTCAACCCCTCGCCCGAGACGGAGCTGGAATTCGGCAACAACTACCAGCTGCTGGTCGCCGTGGTGCTTTCCGCGCAGTCGACCGACGTGGGCGTCAACAAGGCCACGCGGGCACTGTTCCGCGAGGTGAAGACGCCCGCGCAGATGGTCGAACTGGGCGAAGAGGGCCTGAAGCAGCACATCAAGACCATCGGCCTGTTCAATGCAAAGGCCAAGAATGTCATTGCGCTCTCCGAAATCCTCGTCGCACGCTACGACGGCGAAGTGCCGGAAGACCGCGACGCGCTGGTCGAACTGCCCGGCGTCGGCCGCAAGACTGCCAATGTGGTGATGAACTGCGCTTTCGGGGCGGAAACCTTTGCGGTGGACACGCATATCTTCCGCGTCGGCAACCGTACCGGCATCGCCAAGGGCAAGACGCCGCTGGCGGTCGAAAAGCAGCTCGAAAAGCGCGTGCCGCAGCCCTTCCGCGTGGGATCGCACCACTGGATGATCCTGCACGGCCGCTACATCTGCAAGGCGCGCACGCCCGAATGCTGGCGCTGCCCGGTCGTTGACTTGTGCGACTACAAGGACAAGGTTCTGGAGAAGGGCACCGCTCGCAAGGCTGCCTGATCGGGAGGATGTCCCATGATCCGCCACTACGCGGTCCGCCGTCACTTCGCCTTCGTCGCCGTGCCACTCGTGCTGGCCGCCTGCTCCCAGCAGGACGCCAAACCGCCGCCCCCGGTCAGCCCCGCCGCCGAAGCCGTCGGCCCTGCGCAGGACTGCCTGTCGCTCGCCCAGTTTTCGAACACGCGCATCCGCGATGACTGGACCATCGATTTCATCGGCGGCGCCGGTAACCGCGTCTGGCGGGTGACGCTGCCCAATCGCTGCTCCGGGCTCAAGTCGGCGGACAGCTTCACTTACGCGACGTCGCTCTCGCAGCTTTGCCGGCAGGATATCGTCTATCCGCTGATGCGGGTAGGGAACGGCTTCCAGCGCGGCGGCGGGTGCGGGCTGGCACAGTTCACGCCGGTGAAGCTCAGCCAGTAGCGCCTTTCCGTTCTTGCCCCCTCGTCATTGCGAGGAGGCGAAGCCGACGCGGCAATCCAGAGCCGCGCAGAGCCGCCCTGAATTGCTTCGCTACGCTCGCGGGAATGAGCAGACTGCCCGCCTTAGCTCTCGTACTGCTCGGGATCGACATTCAGCCCAGCCCGACCGTGCGACGACGTGCGCGTCGGCGCATGGGGCATTTCCTCGTCGGGATCGACCAGCGGCTGAAGCATACCCTCGCTGCGGGTGATCACTGCCGTGGCCACGGCATTGCCCACCACGTTGGTGGCCGAGCGGCCCATGTCGAGGAAGGTATCGACGCCCAGCAGCAGGGCAATGCCTTCCACCGGCAGGCCGAACTGCGTCAGCGTCGCGGCGATCACCACCAGGCTGGCGCGCGGCACCCCGGCGATGCCCTTCGAGCTGACCATCAGCGTCAGCAGCATCAGGATCTGCGTGCCGATCGGCACATGGATGCCATAGGCCTGCGCGATGAAGATCGACGCGAAGCTCATGTAGATCATCGAGCCGTCGAGGTTGAAGCTGTAGCCCAGCGGCAGGATGAAGCCCGAGATGCGGCGTGGCACGCCGAAGCGGTCGAGCTGCTCGAACAGCTTGGGCAGGCTCGCTTCCGACGATGCGGTCGAGAACGAGAGCAGCAGCGGCTCGCGGATATAGCGGAACAGGGTGACGATCCGCCCGCGCAGGAACACGCCGCCAACCAGGAACAGCAGCACCCAGAGCAGCAGCATCGCGAAGTAGAACTCGCTGACGAGCACGCCGTAGGTGACGATGATGCCGAGGCCCTGCTTGGCGATCACGCTGGCGAGCGCGCCGAATACCGCGAAAGGCGCAAAGCGCATCACGTATTCGGTGATCTGCAGCATCAGTTCGGACAGCGCCTCGCTGACCTTGACGATGATCGCGCCCTTCTCGCCGATGGCGGTCAGGCCGACGCCGACAAAGACCGAGAACACCAGGATCTGGAGGATGTTGTTTTCCGCCATCGACTGGACGGCGCTGCTCGGGAAGATTTCGAGGATGAAATGGCGCAGCGTCAGCTCGCCCATTTCCAGCTTGCCGAGGTCGTCACCCGTCGCCAGTCCCGCGCCGACGCCCGGCTTGAACAGGTTCACCAGGATCAGGCCGAGGCCCAGCGAGATCAGGCTGGCGGTAATGAACCAGCCCAGCGCCTTGCCGCCGATCCGGCCGAGTGCGGCGCTGTCGCCCATGCCGGAAATGCCGGTGACGATCGTCGCGAAGACCAGCGGCGCGATGATCATCTTGATCAGCTTCAGGAAGACGTCGGGCAGGAGCTTGAAGTAGTCGGCCCATTGCACAAGGCGCGGATCGTCCGCCGGAATGGTCGCATGCAGCAGCCAGCCCGCGGCGATGCCCAGCACCATGCCGATAATGATATAGAGCGTCAGGCGCCTGCCCATTCCCACCTCGCAATAAAATTGCCGGGGAGACTAACAGCGTGACCTGTCCGGTCAACGTCGGCGCGTGGAGTTTCCGTCAGCTTTCGGTCGGGGGTGGAGTCTGTTTGAAAATCCGCCGCAGCCGGATTTTGGCGGCACCGGCCCGAGTCTTTGTTGAGTGCGCCTTCGACATCCGTCGAAGGCTTGCGGCACCGGCCCGCGCCCCCACCCGACAAAGACTGTTTCAGGCCGAGCGCAGCGCCGCTTCCGTCACCCGCCGATAGATACGCGCCAGTACGTCGAGATCGGGGATCGCCACGGCCTCGTCGCGCTTGTGCATCGTCGCGTTCGACAGTCCGAACTCGATGACGGGCGAAAGGTCCTTGAGGAACCGCGCGTCGGAGGTGCCGCCGCTGGTGGAAAGCTCCGGCTCCACGCCGGTTTCCGCGCGGATCGCCTCGGCCAGCATCGCCGAGAAGGCGCCCGGCTGGGTCAGGAAGGCTTCGCCCGAGATCACCGGACGGGCCTTGCCGCCGTGGCGCTCGGCAATCTCGGTGACGCGGCGCGACAGGCTCTCACCGGTGTGCAAGTCGTTGAAGCGGATCGAGATACGCGCCGATGCCTTCGCCGGGATCACGTTCGTCGCCGGATTGCCGACGGTGAGGTCGGTCACTTCGAGGTTGCTGGCCTGGAACCAGTCGGTGCCCTCGTCCAGCACGATGGCGTCGAGTTCGGCGAGCATGGCGACCAACCTGGTGATCGGGTTGTCGGCCAGATGCGGATAGGCGACGTGACCCTGTACGCCCTCCACTTCCAGCCAGATGTTCACCGATCCGCGGCGGCCGATCTTCATCATGTCGCCCAGGCGGTGGACCGAAGTGGGTTCGCCGACCAGGCAGAGATCGGGAATCGCGCCCGTTTCACGCATGTGATCGATCAGCGCCAGCGTGCCGAAGCGCGCCGGACCTTCCTCGTCCCCGGTGATCACGAAGCTGATCGTGCCTGCATCCGCCGGGATCTGCGCGGCGGCGGCGACCATGGCGGCGATCGAGCCCTTCATGTCCACCGCGCCCCGTCCATAGAGCAGCTCGCCGCGCACTTCCGGTTCGAACGGCGCGCTGGTCCAGCCCTCGCCCGGCGGCACGACATCGAGGTGCCCGGCAAAGGCGAAGTGGCGCGAACCTTCCGGCCCCTTGCGGATCGCGAAGAGATTTTCGACCGGACCGTCGGGAGCCTCGCCCGCCAGGAAGCGATGCACCGCGAAGCCCAGCGGCGCGAGTTGGCCTTCCAGGCAATCGAACACCGCGCCCGTGGCCGGGGTAACGCTCGGGCAGGCGAGCAGGGCTTGGGCGAGGGCAAGAACGGTTTCGGTCATGACGCGGGCCATTGCACAGGACCACGCGCAAGACCATAGCCGTGACATTAGGGCGTAAACTCCTAAATGGCACCATCGAGGCGCCCGAATGGCGAACAGCTCGGGCCGAAGGGGCCGCCGGGCGGGCTGGTTGCCCGTCCAAGGTCGCTTCGGTTCGAGATGGAAGCCATTCGGGCGTCCCTTCGGGATTTGACCAAAATGGCCCAGCGCTGCGTCGGCAGGACTTGAAATATCGACATATTCCATCGTCCTGCCTTCTTGCGCTGAGCCATTTTGCCTCAAACCTCGATGGTGCCATTTAGGAGTTTACGCCCTAGGCTAGCGAGGGAGTGAACCATGCCCAGACTGGATATCGAGGCGATCCCGCAGTCCAACCGCACCGGCTATCCGGCGCCCTTCGACGCCGCCGTGGCGGGCCGCTGGTGGCGGCGCCTGGCCCCGGCCGGCGGGCTTACCGAGATGGGCGCGAGCCATGTCGTGCTGAAGCCCGGCGCCTGGTCGAGCCAGCGCCATTGGCACGACGACGAGGACGAACTGCTCGTCATGCTGTCGGGCGAGGCCGTGCTGGTGGAAGACGATAGCCGCACCGCGATCCGCGCGGGCGACGTCTGCGCCTGGCCCAAGGGCGTCCCTGTCGGCCATCACCTGGTCAACGAGAGCGACGCCGACTGCGTCTTCGTGGCGATCAGCGCAGGCAACTGCGAGGGCAGCGGCGCCTATTCCGACATCGACATGAAGTTCGACGGCGACGGCTACTATCACAAGGACGGCAGCCCCTACCCCACCGAACGCATGCGTTGAGTTTGAAAATCCGCCGCAGGCGGATTTTGCGGCACCAGCCCACGCCCCCACCCGACCACCCGCTAGGGTACTATCGTTGGGTGGTAGGGTGGGGGCGTGGGCTGGTGCCGCTAGCCTTCGACGGATGTCGAAGGCGCACTCAACAAAGACTCGGGCCGGTGCCGCTCAAAAATGCCCTACAAGCATTTTACCTGATCGGCGTTTCGTACTGCTCGATCACCCAGTCTTCGGCTTCGGCGGCATTGATCCACTGCTGCATCCACTCATGCTCCCACACCGCCTGCATATAAGCCTGTGCGAAGCCGGGTACGCCGATGCCGTATGTGAGGAAGCGGCTGACGACGGGAGCGTAGATCACGTCGGCCGCGCCGAAAGTGCCGAACAGGAACGGACCTCCCTTGCCGAAACGCGCCCGCGCTTCCGCCCAGAGCGTGAGAATGCGCACGATATCGGCGCGCACGTCCTCGCCCAGGGAAACGGTTTCCACGCGGTTGCGGATGTTCATCGGGCATTCGCGGCGCAGGGCCATGTAGCTGGAATGCATTTCCGCCACCATCGAACGCGCCATGGCCCGCGCGGCATCGTCCTTGGGCCAGAACCGGTCGCGCCCGACCTTGTCCGCGAGATATTCGATGATGGCGAGGCTGTCCCAGACCACGGCATCGCCGTCCCACAGGATCGGCACTTTGCCGTGGCTCGGCGCGAGGTCGTCCGAACTGCGCATGGCTTCCCAGTCGTCGCCGAACAGGGGAACGGTGATCTCCTCGAAGGCCAAGCCCGACTGCTTGCAGGCCAGCCAGCCGCGCAGCGACCAGCTCGAGTAGTTCTTGTTGCCGATGATGAGCTTCACTGCGCATTTCCCCGTAGGCTAGGGATCGGGCCTATCGGTTCAGCTTCGCAAAGTCGAGAATGAACGGTGGGTTTTCTGTTCGGCCTGACGGCCGAAAGCGGCACCGGCCCACGCCCCCACCCACCACCCGCAGGATACTACCGTTGGGTGGTGGGTGGGGGCGTGGGCCGGTGCCGCTAGCCATTCGCGGATGCGAATGGCGCACCCATCAAAAGAGTCTCGTCAGTTCGAAGAACAGGGCGCCGACGACAGCGCTCGCCGGAATGGTCACGAACCAGGCGACGATCACGCGGCTCGCCACCGACCAGCGCACCGCGCTGGCGCGGCGCGCGGCGCCGGTGCCGACGACGGCGCCGGTGATGGCATGGGTGGTCGAAACCGGAATGCCCATGGCACTGGCGCCGAAGACCACGATCGAGCCCGCCGTGGAGGCGCAGAAGCCCGAGTGGTGGTTGAGCTTGGTCAGCTTCGAACCCATGGTCTTGATGATCTTCCAGCCGCCCGAAAGCGTACCGATCGAGATCGCCGCATAGCAGGACAGCACCACCCATTCGGGAACGTGGAAGCCGCCCTGAAGGTGTCCGGTGGAATAGAGCAGCACGGCGATGATGCCCATCGTCTTCTGCGCATCGTTGCCGCCGTGGCTGATCGAATAGGCCGCCGACGAGAACAGGTGCAGCGTCTTGAAGATCGAGTTCGAGGCGCGCGGCGTCGTGCCCCGGAAGATCCAGGACGTGAGCAGCATCATGAACATGGCGATGATGAAGCCCAGCACCGGCGAGGCGACGATGGCGATCACCGTCTTCATCGTGCCTTCCGATTCCACCACGCCCGGCCCTGCCGCGGCTATCCCCGCGCCCAGCAGCCCGCCGATCAGCGCATGGCTGGAACTGGAGGGGATGCCCTTGATCCAGGTAAGGACGTTCCAGAACATCGCGCCCACCAGGGCCCCGAACACCACGGCGGGGGTCACGGCATCCTTGTCGATGATGCCCTTGCCCACCGTCTCGGCGACATGGAGACCCATGATCCAGTAGGCCGCGAAGTTGCCGAGCGCGGCGAACAGCACGGCTACGACCGGCGAAAGCAGGCGCGTGGCGACGACGGTGGCGATCGCGTTGGCCGCGTCGTGAAGCCCGTTGAGAAAATCGAAGGCCAGCGCGAGCGCGACGAGGCCGATCAGCAGCGGCAGTGCGAGCGTATGATCCATGACTGCGGGCCGCCGGTCAGGCGTGGTCGATCACGAGACCGTCGATCTCGTTCGCGATGTCCTCGAAGCGGTCGACAACGCGTTCGAGGCGGCGGAACATTTCCTGGCGAACGATGAAGTGCAGCGCATCGCCGCCGGTATCCGCCTTGAACACGCGCTTGAGGCCGGCCGCGTGGATCTCGTCGGCATGGCCTTCCATGCGCACGAGACGCTCGGTCAGTTCGTGCAGGCGGTGGCCGTTGTCGGCGATCTTGCGCACGAGCGGCATGATCTCCGCCGTCAGGCGCGCGGCATCGACGATGATCGCCGCCATGTCGATCATTTCCGGCTCGAATTCGGTAACCTCGTAGAGGTTCACCGCATTGGCGACCTGCTGCATCTCGTCGATGGCATCGTCCATCGTGGTGATGAGGCTGGTGATCGAGGAACGGTCGAACGGCGTCAGGAAAGTGCGGCGCACCGTCTGGAGCACTTCGCGGGTGATCTCGTCGGCGTCATGCTCGCGCTCACCCACTTCGCGGATGTGCTGCGCGCGGCCGGGGCCGCCCTGCGCCAGGCGGGCAAGCGCATCGGCACCGGCCACCAGCGTGGCGGCCTGACGCTCGAACAACTCAAAGAAGTCGCCCTGCTGCGGCAGCAACTTCTGGAACCAGGCAAACATTGTATTGATCCCTGTCTTGTCGGCCATCCGGTCGGCCACCGCGCCGATAAGGCGGGCGGGACTGGCAGCGACGCGAAACTCGCGCGCGCCGAACGACCGGATCAGCGCGCGAAGGTCCTCTTCGTCGACCGCCTTAGCGGCGTCGGCCATCGAGAACCAGCGGCGTTCGCGCTGATGCTGTTCGTCCCAGGAGTCAAGTTCCTCGGTGACCGCAAAGGGAAATACATCCACATCCGCCCAGACCGAGGCGCCCGAAGCGCGGGTCTTGCGATAGCGGTAGGAGCCCAGCGGGATCGGACAGGCGGCGCCGCGCACCCCGGCTTCTTCTTCCGCCTCGACCGCGGCAGCCGCGTGGGGCGGAAGGCCCTTCATCAGGCCGCCCTTGGGAATCACCCAGCGCCGCGTCTGGCGCGAGGTGATCAGAAGGATCTGGATCGGCGCATCGACCGAAGGACCGGTGGCGCGATAGGGAAGAACGGCAATCTGGCGCATGGCGAGACTCCTTCTTCTCATTGGCGCGACCGTGGGCCTCTAGGGGAACCTTCACCGTCACGCAATCGTCACATTCGCGGTTTTGCGGATGTTTCCCGCAAGGTAGGCACATGGCCCCGCGCCGCCTTGGGCAAGTTTCGGAATTCAAATGGGAAAAGCGTCGATCAAGACGATCCGTGCGAGGCCTTCGGGCACCCGGCGCAAGCGACGCGGCCCAATTCGCCGCCCCCTACCAGAGAGCGGCAAAATGAGGAATCTCGAAGATCAGATCAGCGAATCGGCCAGAACCGCCGCCCGCAGTTCGGCAATGCCGAGACCCTTCTCGGATGAGGTGATGTGGACTTCGGGGAAGGCGGCCGGATGCTTGCGGGCTTCGGCGATGGTCTCGGCATGAACCTTTTCCAGTTCGCTTGCCTTGATCTTGTCCGCCTTGGTCAGGACGATGCGATAGCCGACGGCGGATTCGTCGAGCATCTTCATCATCTCGGCATCGACGTCCTTTACCCCGTGGCGCGAATCGACCAGCAGCAGGGTGCGCTTGAGCACCACGCGGCCGCGCAGATAGTCGCGCACGAGGCGGCGCCAGGTTTCCACCACCTTGGGCGGCGCCTTGGCGAAGCCGTAGCCCGGCATGTCGACGAGGCGGAACTGCATCGGCTCGCCCACCTCGAAGAAGTTCAGTTCCTGCGTGCGGCCCGGCGTCACCGAAGTGCGGGCGATCGACTTGCGGCCCGTCAATGCGTTCAGCAGCGACGACTTGCCGACGTTGGACCGTCCGCAGAAGGCGATTTCCGGCGCATCGGGATCGGGCAGGAACTTGAGCGCAGGCGCGCTTTTCAGGAACGTTACCGGTCCCGAAAAGAGCTTGCGCGCCTGCTCGATCAGTTCAGCCTGTTCTTCTTCCATGACGTGTCTCAGGCCTTGCTCTTGCGCTCTGCGGCGCGCGCCTTGTCCTGCGCGTCCTTCTTGGCCTGTTCCCGCAGCTGCGGATGGCGGCTGTAGAGGAACTGCTGCTGGGCGATCGTCAGGAGGTTCGAGGTGATCCAGTAGACCAGCAGGCCCGATGCGAACGGCGCCATGATGAACATCATGAACCAAGGCATCAGTGCGAAGACCTGCTGCTGGGCCGGGTCCATCTGGGCCGGGTTCAGCTTGAACTGGAAGTACATCGTCACGCCCAGGAGCAGCGCGAGCACACCGATGGCCAGGAAGCTGGGCGGCGTGAACGGCAGCAGGCCGAACAGGTTTAGGATATGCAGCGGATCGGGCGCCGAAAGGTCCTTGATCCACAGCACGAAGGGCTGGTGGCGCATCTCGATCGCCAGCATCAGCACCTTGTAGAGCGCGAAGAACACCGGGATCTGCAGGAACATGGGCAGGCAGCCGGCGAGCGGGTTCACCTTCTCCTGCTTGTACAGCGCCATGATCTCAAGCTGTTGCTTCTGCTTGTCGTCCTTGTAGCGCTCCTGGATCGCCTTCATCTTCGGCTGGATCGCGCGCATGGCGGCCATCGAGGCGAACTGCCGCTGGGCGACCGGGAACATGATGCCGCGCACGATCACGGTGAGCAGGATGATGGCGACGCCGAAGTTGCCGACCAGGCTGAACAGCTTGCTCAGCAGCCAGAAGATCGGCTTCTCGAACCAGCGGAACCAGCCCCAGTCGATCGCGAGGCCGAAGTTGGCGATGCCCTGGGCCTCATAGGCGTCGAGCACCTTGTGCTCCTTGGCACCTGCGAAGAGCTTGGTTTCGCGGGTCAGGCTCTGGCCCGGCTGGATCACCGACTTGTCGTAGACGACGTCGGCGCGGAAGATGCCGCTACCCTGCGAGCGGAACGTGCCCTGGGCCTTGGCGTTGACGGGAATGACGGCCGACATCCAGTAGACGTCGGTGAAGCCGATCCAGTCGGCATTGCCCGGCTGCGGCATCGAGCCGTCCTTGGCCAGCGCATCGTACTTCGGACCGAACGTGACCGAGCCGTCGAAGGCGCCGATGCCGCCGGTGCGCAGCGTCCAGGCATAGGCGGCCGCGGTACGGTCGGTACGGTTGACGAGGGCGAAAGGCTGCACCGCCACCGCGCCGCTGCCGCGGTTCTGGATCTGCTGGTCGGCGGTGATCAGGTAGTTGTCATCGACCTTGAGCGTGATCGAGAAGATCTGGCCCTGGCCGTTGTCCCAGGTGAGCACGACCGGCGTGGCGGGCGTGAGCTTCGCACCCTGCGGGGCGGTCCACACCGTCTGCGCGGTGGGCGCGGCAATGCCTTCGCCGACCCAGCCGAACTGGGCGTATTGCTGCGCCGGGGTTCCCGAGGGCGAGAACATGCGCACCGGGCCGGAGTTCTTCTCCACGGTTTCGCGGTGACGGTTGAGGACAAGGTCGTCGAGCAGCGCGCCGGTCAGGTTGATCGAGCCGGAAACGCCCGGCGCGACGATCGGCACGCGTCCGGGAGCGGCCAGCGCGGACTTGAGGTCCTTCTGCTCCAGCGCCAGGTCGGCCGCATCGCGCAGACCGCCTTCGCGGGTGGGCTTGCCCGCGGCATCTGTTGCCGGAGCGGTCTGCTCGACCGGCTGCGGCTTGTTCGCCTGCGGATAGAAGTACCCGACCCCGGCTTCCCAGCCGAAGAGCACGAGCGCGGTCAGGACGACCGCGATTATTATGTTGCGCTGCTTATCCACGAAGGCCTTTTCCTGTCGTATTCGCGTCAGTGGCAGCGACGTGGCTGCCCCGTTTCATCTCAGTCGGGGACCGGATCGTAACCGTGCCCGCCCCAAGGCTGGCAGCGCAATATACGCTTGAACGCCAGCCAGCCACCCTTAATCGCACCATGCTTGCGGACCGCCACGATGGCATATTGCGAGCAGGATGGAGAATAGCGGCAAGTCGGCGGCATGATCCGCGAGGGTCCAAGCTGCCAGGCCCGTGCCACGGCGATCAGCAGCAGCCCCGGCACGGATGCGATGAGGGCCAGCGCCTTCTTCACCGTTTCGCCGCCTTGCCGCCGCCCGGCCCGCGCTTGCGGCCGCGATGATTGCGGGGCGGATCGCCCTTCCCCGCCTGCGCCCGCTCCAGCGCCGCCAGCAGTTCGCCCCGCAGCAGCGTGAAATCGCGCTCGACGCCGTTTTCGCGCCCGATCAGCACATGGTCGGTATCGGCCAGGCCATGTTCGGGCAGCAACTCGCGCAGCAGCGCCCGAAAGCGCCGCTTCATGCGGTTGCGCACCACGGCATTGCCGATCTTCTTGGTGACGGTAATGCCCGCGCGCATGCCCTGCCCGCCATTGGCCTTCGCCAGAAGCACGAATCCGGGACGCGCGACTCGAAGACCGGCATTGGCCGCAACAAAGTCGGCCCGCTTGGTCATCGTGGCGTAAGTGCAGGTCATTTCGGTCACAGATAGGATCGAGGGTCGCCGATCACAAATGGCGCGTCACGCCAGCTTGCGGCGATCCCGGCATGGCCTCATGCCAGAAGGCAGATCATGCCCATACGACGGCGGCCCGTGCCGCCACCCGAATCCCCGAAAGAGAGGGGAACTCGGATGGCGGCACGGGCCGTGCCGCATCCAGCCGTGAGGCTGAAAGACTTAGGCCGAAAGCTTCGAACGGCCGCGAGCGCGGCGCGCACGAAGCACCTTGCGGCCACCGACAGTCGCCGTGCGGGCGCGGAAGCCGTGACGGCGGGCGCGAACAAGGCGGCTGGGCTGGAAAGTGCGCTTCATGACGGTCCTCGAAAATCAAATGCGGCCCCGAAGGACCCGATCAAACAGGGCCGCCCGAAGAGGTCGACCGCAAAACAGAAGCGCGCCGTTACTGGACCGGCGCTGGAGAGTCAAGGCAAAGGCACATCGGAAGGCCATCGCCGCAGCGCCGGTTAGCCCAGCCGTGTCCGCCCTGCCACAGCTTTTTCGGCCGACGTCTCCCAATACGCTCCCTAGTACCCCCAATGCCCACTCCGGCCCACCCGAGGGCGCCGCCACAAGCGCTTCCGGCCATGCTAGCATTGCGGCCGAAGGCCGGATTCCGGCGGCAGAAACACTGGGTGCAAGAGACCGATGGCGAAGGAAGACGGTATCGGCGTATTGGTAGGATGGTCGTCCCGCGACCTCGGCCCCAACATGATGCTCGAACTCCAGACTTTCGAAAAGGACCGCTGGGATTCGGGAGACGAGCCGGAAATCGTGCGCCTGTTTCTGACAAGCAGCCAGGCGGCCGTTCTGGCGAATCACCTGCTTCAGGTCAGCGGTACGCAGCGCCCACCCCGACGCCGGGGCTGGCTGGCATCGCTTTTTCCATAACACAGCCGATTCGCCGTCAGGCGGCAGCGCCCGCATCGCGGCTCGGCAGCTGACTAGCCGGTCCGCCAGAGGAAGCCCGGCGAATGAATTGCCCGCCGAGCTTCAACAGCGGACGCTCGACGATGGCATGGACGGCAAGACCGACAAGGCAGGCCAGCAGAACGACCGGCCCCACCAGCAGATACTGGGGAATCCCGGCAACAGCGTCATGTCTCAGCAGCAGCCCATAGCCCATCAATACGAAGGCGTGGCTGAGGTAGAGCGCATAAGAAGCGTCCCCCAACGCAACTGCCATGCGCGTCAGCGGCCCCTGGAGGTCCGGCATGGCAAGAAGCCCGGCAACGATCGCCAGCCCCGCCACGCCCCAGGTCGCGACTCGCGCCACGCCTTCCAGACCATGCGTATTGTCATGCGGAACGAGAAGAGGCGCGCCATGCATCAGGATCAGCCCGAAGAGCACCAGCATGGCTGCTGGCCAAGTACCGCGAAGTCGCGCCTTCAGTGTCGGATAACACCATGCCAGACCCAGGCCCATCAGAAATTCGAGGGGAATCGGGTCGGCCAGGAAGTCGCGCAAGGATGAGGACGGCAGGCCCAGCGCGAGCAGCGGCATTGCGGCCAGCGTCAGGCCCATGCCCGCTAGCGCGGCTTTGCGGCTCTGCGCCAGGAGGCACAGCGCGAAGATCAGGTAGAAATAGATCTCGTAGACCAGAGTCCAGGCCACCCCGATGATCGGCTGCCCGCCCGGCATCAGGGCAAGCGCCGTCAGCACGTCACCAAACGACAGCACGCGCGATCGCAGGAAACCCATCGCCATGAGCGAAAGCATCGCCAGACATGCCAGCCAGTAGAGCGGATAGATGCGAATCGCCCGCCTTTGCAGGAATGCGGCAGCGGAAGGCATCTTCCGAGTGCTCCCGGAACTGGCCCCAAAGCAGGTATGCGCCATGATGAAGCCGCTGATGACGAAGAACACATCGACCCCGCCCGCGCCTGCCGTGGTCAGCCAGTCCGGGCTGAACGATCCCGGCACGCCGCCCGAGGTTTCCAGTGCATGGTGCAGGACCACGCAAAAGGCCGCCATGGCCCGCGCGATCTGCAGTCCGACCAAAGGGGAGGCCCTGAAGCCAATCGTGCCCTCCCCGATCATGCGGACCACCCGATAAGGCGCCGACCCCCTGCCCGCGCAACGGATCGATCATGGGACCTTCTTCAGGCCATCTTCAAAGGGAAGTGCATCCGTTATCGTTGCGAAAGGCTTTATCGTTGGGAAAGCGTCAGGCGCGTCTTCGGCCAGCCGGGCATTCTGTCCAGACTGACCCAGCGCGCCATTTCCTCGGCACCGAACCAGCGCGCCGATTCGAAGGGGATCGCGTTCGTCATCGCGTAGAAGGCGCGCGCCTGTGCGGCGTCCATGCCCATTTGCTGGTAGTAATCGAGGTATCGGCGGTTTTCCGGCGCATTCGGTGCGTAATCGCGCGGGGTACGCCCGGTGTCGTCCAGCCAGGCGTGGACCGCGAATTCCGAGCCGGGATCGGCATAGCGCAGCCGCCCCGCCAGGAACAGCTCGACCGCCCCGGACCGCACCGATCCGCCCGCCGGAACGTGCGTCACGATACCGCGCGCCCTTATCATCCTGCCGAGACGCAAGTTGGCAAGATCGTCCTCCGTTCCGGGACACTCGATCATCTCGAGTTCGGATACATCGGGAAAATCGCGCAGGAGCGCGGCAAACTGTTCGGGGCTACGCGAATCGGTGGCATCGACGAGTGCGGCATGGGCGGCGTCGATCACGCGGAACGGGCCGTAGCTTGCGATGCCCCGCGGCACGCTTGCGGGTGCGGACTGCCAGAACGCGACCTGCTCCGCATAGCTCGACTCGACATAGCTCGATTCGGCATAGCTGGGCTCAGCGCGGCCCGGCTGCAGACGATCGGCACCCGGCGCGAAATCCCCGGCATCGGCTTCGACCAACTCATAGGAAATCCGGCCTTCCTCCGCCCGAACGGGCAGGGCCGAAACCAGGGCGGCCAGAGCAAAAACGGAGAGGAGTGCGCGCATGTCCAAGAGATGCAGCCCATCTACTTACACAAGTCATTAGAGCTAAGGTTAAAACGCTTTAACCTACTGGACAATCCGTATTACTTACCACAATTTTGGTTATACAACGCAGTTAACGATGATCGATCGCGCATAACACCGATGGATCGCGCAAAGCCGCTCGTTCCGCCGGGAATTTCTGCAATTGGTCGCTCTCGTCTCCACTGTCGCCTACTTGGGGTTGGAAGCGCGGGCGGTTGAAGTGCAGTGTCAGATCGCGCCGGGAATGCCGGGATTCGCGCTCGTCGGCCTGCCCGACAAGGCCGTGGGTGAGAGCCGCCAGCGGGTGAGCGCGGCCCTGACCGCCATGGGTCTGGCGCTTCCGCCGAAGCGGATCACGATCAACCTCTCCCCGGCAGACCTGCCGAAGGAAGGCGTGCCTCTCACGTTTCTGAAACCTATCAATTTGGGTTAAGGTATCGGAAAAGCCTGTTTTTTTTGACACCGCCGAATTGATAGGCTGCCATAAAATCTGAGTGACCAGGGAAGTTCGAATTTTATATTCGAACTTCCCTGGTCGCAACCGCCGAAGGCGGCACTTCCTTAGCGCCACAGCCAACGTGTGCGGCAAGGCCTGAGGGGGCTGAAGACGGCTCCATGGGGCCACTTTGTCATTGAGGCTACACATCAGACACCTGGTGCCGCTCAAGAACCTGTGACAGGCGGGGTCACAGACGTGAGATGAGGCAGCGCCTGAGCGGGTTTTGTTGTCGATCAACGTTGGCGGTTGCTTTTCTCATTTTGGGACATTTAGAGGTCTGGCCGCAGATGCTCTAATTAGCGACTAAGGTGGCACTCGAAATTTTTGAGGTTTCGAAATGCTAGACCTAATTCAGATAGTCTCATCCACAGGCAATGACATCGCGCTGAAGCAAGTCGAAAGGAAGTTGTTGGAATCTGACTTTAAGGCGATAATAGTCGACGCTGGCGGGCAAAATGATATTGTCGAAGCTGGCGCGAAGATGATTGAACAGATTGCTGAAAACTCCATCAATCCGACGCAGGTGCAAATTATTTCAGCAGATTCTTTGGAAGGGCTGATGCGATCCGACGCGTTTGCGGCGAGTTTGGGGAGAGATATGTCTGACCCCGCCGCTTACGGCGGATATCCGCCAGTCCTGGTTGTGGTTGGTTCACCCGAGTATGCGATCGCCCGTCCAAACGTTTTTTCAATCGATGAATTCGTCGGTCTTGAACTCGGCCAACTGCGTGACCTGTTTAATACGGATGACAGCGAACAGTAGCACGAGCCGGATGGCCAGGGGCGGCAACTAACCTGATCCACGAGAAATACCTGTCGTCCCGCAACCTCCCGTTTCCACGTGGTGCGGCATAATTCGCGCAGCACTTGTTGCGGATCCAGCGTCAGATGCCACGGACAAGATCGTCGATTTGCCTTGTCGCGCAACTTCGATTTGGCGATTGGCGATTCCCTTCAAGTCAGAAGGATTCTACTTCTTGATAGATGGTGGGACATTGGTGTTCGCCATCGATTAGCCACGGATCACGACAACGATCGTGCTGCCGGCTCTCTTGAGCCCCTGGTTCCCGCCGAAAGTCCGCCCAGACTCAAGCTATGCCCGAGTTTCTTCAGGTTCAAGACCAACCGAGTCGGGCTGGCAATCGGTGAGCTCGATCTCTCCGAGGATTTCGGAAGGCTTCACACCCAGGCCCGCCGCTAACGCGAATAGGACGTTAAGCGAGATGTTGAGCTCCCCTCGCTCGATACGTCCGTAACGAGCGCGTTCCACGTTTGCGAGTTGCGCGAATCGCTCCTGAGAGACGCCTTTGGCTTCTCTCAGGCTGCGAATGGTCGCTGCGAGCTTCTTTTGGGCCGTGCTGTACACTTGGCCGTTCAACGAAATACTTGCAATCACGGCAACGCCATATATAGCCACGCCATATATGGCGCTATGTGTTAGCACACTCGATAGGCAGGTCGGACCGACACTTCCTAGCGAACAGCCTCACACCCACTCGTTTGGGAAGAGGCGCTCATCGTGCTGATCCTCGTGGGCCGTAGGGAATGTCGGCCATCGCTTCGGCAAGCCGATGCACAGGAAAATAGTGGGAGCCTCAAGATGAATCTCGTCGCGGACACTTCTCAAGAAACACGCCTTGAGCATGCATCGTGGGGGTCCACCTCCTGTTTGGCATTCCTGATGCCTGAGGCGACGCGCCGCACACTCAGGTCCACGCAATGAAAACCGACTTTTTAAGTTACGAGTACGTGACGTCGCCTTTCAGACCGGATTGGGTCGGACCATTGCCTCCGGGCGCAAAGATCGGCCTCATAAATGTGAGACGAAACAGTCAGCGGCTCGTCGCGGACATCAGTTGGGGGACGCTCGACGACGCTGGAAGCATAACGTCCGGGACCATCACTATTAAGTGGAAGAACCTAGAAGCCAGTCCGACAAGTGAGGCGGAAAAGCTCCGCCTCTATCGGAATGCCGCGAACGCCCTCAATCGGCGCCTCCGCGGCGTGGTCATAGAGAAGACCGACTATCGACCAAATAGTAGCCCAGAAACGTCGTTCCATGAGGAGGCTCAGGTTAAGCCTTCTTGGCTTCGCGCGGTAGGCGACGTGCGCGGCGACAACTACGGTGGCCGGTTGAGCGGCAACTATGATGGCCGGTAGGATCGGTTGTCTGGGCTGATCGTAGGGAGGG
>NZ_MSQB01000047.1 GCF_002149965.1 Novosphingobium panipatense
CGATCTACGCTGGCATTGCCGATGCGCTGAAGGCGGGCGGCGGCAAGGCCGTGCTTTCGCCCGACGGCAGCTTCACCGCCAAGCCCGATGTCGCCATCGTCGTCTTCGGTGAAGAGCCCTATGCAGAGCTGCGCGGCGATATCCGCACGCTGGAATTCCAGCCGGGCAACAAGAAGTCGCTAGCCCTGCTGAAAAAGCTGAAGGCAGCGGGCATCCCCACCGTCTCGATCTTCCTTTCGGGCCGTCCGCTCTGGACCAACCCCGAACTCAACGCTTCGGACGCGTTCGTCGCCGCGTGGTTCCCCGGCTCGGAAGGCAATGGCGTTGCCGACGTGCTGATCGGCGGCAAGACCGATTTCCACGGCACCCTCTCCTTCTCCTGGCCCAAGACCGCCGCGCAGTTCACGCTGAACAAGGGGCAGCCGGGCTACGACCCGCTGTTCCCGCTGGGCTACGGCCTGACGTATGCGAAGGGCGCCCACGTCGCCGCGCAGAGCGAGGAAGCCGGCATCGATGCCAGCACCTTCAACTCCAGCGTATTCGTCGCCGCCGGCATCGTCGCAAAGCCGTTCCGCCTTGAGACTGGGCCCGCCGTCACGCAGAAGCTGGTGGACAGTGCCAACCGTCAGGAAGGCGCGATCCAGCTGGCGTTTTCCGGCACCGGCAAGGCCTCGATTCTCGGCCCCAACCTGACGCTTGAGCGGGAGGCGAATGCCGACATGAACGTGGAAATGCTCTACCGCGTGGACAAGGCGGCAAGCGGCCCGGTGACGCTGGCGCTCGGCTCGGGCGCGGTGCGGATCGACAAGGTGGTGGCGCAGCCCGGCAAGTGGGCGTCGCTGCGCATTCCGCTCAAGTGCTTTGGCAACCACGGCACTTATCTGGGCGGCATCAGCAAGCCCTTCACGCTGGCCGCCGACGCGCCCTTCACGATCACCATTTCCGACATGCGCCTCGCCACCGATCCGGCCGGCGCGGTCTGCCCTGAATAACCGATAAGGAAGCACCGTTGTGAGCGACCAGACCTCCACCTCGCGCCGCGCCTTGCTCGGCGGAATCGCCGCGGCCGGAATGGCTGCCGCCGTGTCTTCTGGCAAGGCCATGGCCGGGCCGACGGCGATCACTTATTCCGGCCCCACGATCACGCTCTGGCCGGGCAAGGCGCCGGGCGCGCCCGCAAAGCTGCCCATCCGCAAGGTCCAGCAACAGAGCAAGGATGCCGCCTTCGACGACCGCTGGATCACCGGCATCGCCGCACCCAGCTTGGAAGTGCGCCAACCCGCCTATCGCGACGGTTCGGCGGTGATCCTGCTTCCCGGCGGCGGCTACGGCTTCCTCTCGTGGGACAACGAGGGAGAGGAACAGGCCCGCTGGCTTACCGCGCGGGGCGTCACCTGCTTCATCCTGTCCTATCGCCTGCCCGGCGAAGGCTGGGCAAAACGCGAGACGGTGCCGCTCCAGGACGCCCAGCGCGCCGTGCGACTGGTACGGGCACGGGCGGCCGAATTCGGCATCGACCCGAAACGCGTGGCGGTGCTGGGCTTCTCCGCCGGCGGGCATCTCGCCGGGTCGATCGCCACGCGTTTCGGAGAGGACGTCTACACGCCCGTGGACAAGGCCGATGCCCTTTCCGCGCGGCCGGATCTGGCCGGGATGATCTATCCGGTCGTCAGCCTTTCGCAGAGCTTCACCCATGGCGGTTCGCGCGACAATCTGCTGGGCGAAAATGCGAGCGAAGCGCTGCGGCATGCCGGATCGGTCGAGAACCGGGTGACGGCGGAAACGCCGCCGGTCTTCCTCACCGCCTCCAGCGACGACGGTCTCGTGCCGATCGGCAACAGCCTTGCCATGTACGGCGCCATGCTGGTGAGGCAACGACCGGCCGAGTTTCATGGCTTCGACAAGGGCGGCCACGGCTTCGGCGCCCGTCTGGGCAGAGATACGCCCGCACATGCCTGGCCGGACCTGTTCCACGCCTATGGCAGGCGCCACGGCATCTTCACGGCATGAGGCGGCTCATTCCGCTGCTGCTGCCCGCCGCCGCCGCGCTGCTGATCGGCGCGCAGGAGCCACAGCACTACCAGTCCAGCCCGGAACGGCGCACTGTCGTCGATACGCGGGATTGGGGCCCTTGGGCCGGGCCATTCCGCGAAAAGCTGGTGCCTTCGATGATGCAGGACTTTGGAGAGCGCTACCTTTACGCCTCCGCCAATGCCGCGCTTCCGCCTCCGGCAAGGAACGAGCAGCGCGTGGTCTTCATCGGCGATTCGATCACCGACCTTTGGGATCTTGCCCGCTATTTCCCCGGCAAGCCTTATGTGAATCGCGGCATCGGCAGCCAGGTCACCGCGCAAATGCTGGTGCGTTTCCAGCAGGACGTCGTCGCGCTCAAGCCCCGTGCCGTGGTGATCCTGGGCGGCGTCAACGACGTTTCCGGCTTTCTCCAGATCGAGGATGAGGACGGGATCGTCGCGAACATCGAATCGATGGCCGACATCGCCGAGCGTCACGGCATTCGCGTGGTGCTCTGCTCCATCCTGCCGGTAACCAATACCCCTACCGCGGGTCATGTGATCGAGGAGCGAAAGCCCGAAACCCTGCGCCGGATAAACAGGCGGCTGGAAACACTGGCACAGGCGCGCGGCTTTGCCTTCGCGAACTACGCTCCGGCTCTGGCGGATGGGCAGGGCCTGCTCGAACAGTCGCTTACCAGCGACGGCGTGCATCCGCTCGCCGCCGGATATACCCGCATGGCCCCGATCGTGCAGGCCGCCATTGCCAGCGCTCTGAAGAAAAACACGGCACCCGCCAAGTAGAACGCGATTCTGTTCTGGAGGAAGGGAGCTGGCGGCCAATTGTTGGTCTTGTGGCTTTTTGAGCACATCGACATTGCCGAGCGAGCCCAAAGATGGGCAACGTCTGCAAAAATCCCTTATTAAAACAATGCAATAGATGGCGATATCGATTTCCTACCACGACAAATGATATCGCTCACATTTTTCGTTGCCCGATCATCGGAAGTCATTTAACAGCAACATACGAAGATCGCCTGGGGCGACGGCGTCTGCAGGGAAACAATCTCCCTCGCAGTGTTCAGGAGGGGAATTTATGCGCAAGTTGGGCTTTCGCACGCACGCCAGTGTCATCTGTCTGGGCATGTTGTCGATCGGCGTAGCGCCGCAGGCGATGGCGCAGGACGATACTGCGCAGGAACCGGCTACGTCCGAAACGGATGCCATCGTCGTCACCGGCCGTCGCGCCGCGCTTCAATCCGCCGACGACCGCAAGAAGAACGCGATCTCGATCGTCGATTCCGTGGTGGCGGACGATGCGGGCAAGCTGCCCGACAACTCCATCACCGAAGTTCTCCAGCGCGTTCCCGGCGTCACGATCGTCCGGTTCCAGTCGCTGAACGACCCCGACCACTATTCCGCCGAAGGTTCGGGCATCCAGATCCGCGGCATGTCCGGCGTGGCCTCGCGTCTGAACGGGCGTGACATCTTCAGCGCCAACGGCGGCCGTTCGCTGCAGTTCAGCGACGTCACGCCCGAACTGATGCAGGCCGTGGACGTCTACAAGTCCTCCACGGCGGACCAGATCGAGGGCGGCACCGGCGGCTCGGTCGACCTGCGCACCAAGCTGCCGTTCGACTACGGCTACGGCCTGCACTTCGCGGGCAGCACGGACGTCAGCTTCGGCGATCTTTCCCAGAAGACGGACTATTCCGCCTCCGGCCTGGTCACAGGCAAGTTCGACACCGGCATCGGCGATCTCGGCTTCGTGTTCGACTATGCGCACAGCCAGTTGTCCACCAAGTCGCAGTTCGTGCGCATGGAAGAGTTCTACCGGACCAACATCCAGGGCAACGACTACTTCATCCCCGGCGGCTACACTTACGGTGAGGAAAACTACCAGCGCAAGCGCGACGGCATCTACGGCGCGGTGCAGTGGGCGCCCACCCCGGACCTGACGCTGACCGGTATCTATTTCCAGTCGAAGTACAGCAACACCGATTCCGAATACGGCTCCTTCGTCACTTCGCAGAGCCTGGCGGTAGACCCGTCGCAGAGCGTGTTCGACGACAACGGCGGCCTGATCTCGTCGCCCGCCGTGTTCCAGCGCGATCCCGCAACCGGACTGCCCAACGGCGCTGCCATTTCGAGCGGCGGCACGTCGGCCTATTGGGAAGGCAAGAACAAGACCGAGGACTTCTCGGGATCGTTGAACTGGGCTCCGGCTGACCTGCCGATCACCGTGCAGGCCTCGTACCAGCATACCAAGTCCACCGCCACGGTCGATCGCATCTCGGTGTTCCGCACCGTCAACTTCCCGACCAGCTACGGCCTCGACCTGAGCGGCAGCCTGCCCCAGATCTCGCTGCCGGCCGGCACGCAGGCGGCGCTGCTCGATCCTGCCAACTACGCCTGGCAGGCGGTGATGCCGCACAATAACAACAACTCCGGCAAGATGGACTCGGCCCAGGCCGACCTGACGTATGATATCGGCGAAGGTTTCTTCAAGGCCGTGAAGGTCGGCGGGCGCTGGTCGAAGCGTACCGAACGCGATCTCGACAACGGCTATGCCTGGTCCGCGCTGGGCCAGGGCTGGAACGGTTCGCCGGTCGTCTCGTTCGCCGATGGCCGTCCGGGCGACTACGAAACGCACGTCTTCAAAGACTTCTTCCGCGGCGATATCCAGCTTCCGGGAACGCAGTATTTCCCCGCGCAGGACTTCATCCGCAGCACCAGCGTCCAGGGCTTCTTCGACCTCTACGGCGGCGCGCCGGGCCGTACGCCCGGATATATCCTGCCTGACGACCGGACCGACTATCGCACCGAAACCCTGGCGGGTTACGCCATGCTCAACTTCGGCACCAACTGGGGTGAATCGCAGTTGACCGGCAACATCGGCGCCCGCGTGGTCAACGTGAAGAACGCCAGCAACGGCTCGGTCATCCAGTCGGTGACCTCGTTCGAACGCGACGGGCAGATCTACACTCTGGCCGCCACGGCTTCCCCGATCTCGGGCAAGGCGGAATTCACCCGCGTGCTTCCCGCGATCAACGTGAACTATTCGCCGATCGAACCCGTGAAGATCCGCGCCGCCTACAACATCACGATGGACAATCCGTCGTTCTACGATCTGCGCGCAAGGCAGGTCATCGGCGTCAATGCTTCCAACCGGACGGACGGCACCACCGGCCCCAACATCTTCAACAACTACACGATCGATGCCGGCGACCCGACCCTGAAGCCGACGATGTCGAACAACTTCGACCTCTCGCTGGAATGGTATCCCAAGCCCGGTACGACCCTGCATATCGCCGGTTTCTACAAGCGCATCACCGACCTGGTCGTTTACGGCGGCGCGCCGAAGGAATTCACGGTCACTTTCGCGGACGGGACCACCGAAACCGGACTGGGCACAGCCAACACCGCCCGCACCTCGGATAAGGCCGCCACCGTCAAGGGCATCGAACTGGGCGCCCGCACCTTCCTCGATCAGCTTCCGGGCTGGCTCGCGGGGATCGGCGTGGAGGCCAACTATACCTTCATCGACAGCAAGAACCCCGGCGACCTCTACTTCGACATCGACGGCGTCCAGCGTAACGACGTTCCGCTCAAGGGCCTGTCGAAGCATAACGTGAACGCGGCCTTCCTCTACGAAAAGGATCCGTTCTCGCTGCGCATCGCCTATAGCTGGCGATCGAAGTATCTGCAGTCGACCACGGCAAGCGGCACGAACAACACCTATACCTACTACGACGCTTCCGGTGCGAGCAGGAGCGTGGCCACCAACCTGCCGGTCTACGGTGCCAGTTACGGCACTCTGGACGCTGGCCTGACGCTGCGCGTGACCGAGAACATCAACGTTCAGCTTCAGGCGCAGAACATCCTCAACGCCACCCAGAAGACCCTGATGGGCGGCAACCCCGGCGGCGTGCTCTACGGCCGCAGCTGGTTCCAGAGCGATCGTCGTTACCGAATGGGCGTGAACGTCACGTTCTGATAAAATTACTTCGGGCGGGCCAAAAGGTCCGCCCGATCCACATCGGGGAGCGTGTGGGACAATGGATGCCAAAGTGAAGCGCGTTCTCGTGGTCGGCGGCGGCACGGCCGGATGGCTGACCGCAGGCTATCTCGCCAAGATGCTGGGCGCGGATCTTCCTGGCGGGGTTGGCATAACCCTCGTCGAATCTCCCGAAATCGGCATCATCGGGGTGGGCGAAGGCACTTTCCCCACGATCCGCCGTACGCTGGAGCGGATCGGCGTTCGCGAAAAGGACCTGCTGCGCCGCTGCGAGGCGACGTTCAAGCAGGGCGTGAAATTCGTGGACTGGCTCCATCCGGCCGGACAGGGCGGGTCCGACAATTACCTCCACGGCTTCCAGGAAGCGGACGACCGCAACGGCGGCCCCGAATACCTGCCGTACTGGCTGCTCGGCGAAGCGGGCAAGATGCCATGGGATGAAGCCAGCACCCCCCAGAAGCGCGCGGTGGACGCGCTGAGGGGGCCGAAGCTGGCCACGCACCCCGAATATGCCGGTGTGCTGAACTACGCCTTCCATTTCGATGCCGGCGCACTCGCGGAATTGCTGCGCGATCAGGGCGTGGCCAATGGCGTCACGCATATCGCCGATACCGTGCAGGAAGTGCTCTGCGGCGGGGACGGCGCCATTGCCGGTGTCCGCACGCAGAAGAACGGCATGCTGGAAGCGGATCTCTATATCGACTGCACCGGCTTTCGGGCCGAGCTGATCGGCAAGGCGATGGGCCGGAAATGGAAGAGCTGCAAGGACATCCTGTTCTGCGACAGCGCCATTGCCGCGCAAGTCCCCTACGACAGCCCGGATGCGCCGATCCAGTCCTGCACGCTGTCGACGGCGCGCGATGCCGGTTGGATCTGGGACATCGGCCTCCAGACCCGCCGGGGCACCGGCTACGTCTATTCGTCCGCCCACTGCGACGCCGAGGAAGCCGAGCGGACCCTGCGCAGCTATCTCGGCGCGCAAGGCCAGACGGCAACGACGCGCCGCCTGCAGTTCGATGCCGGTTACCGCGAAGTGAACTGGTACAAGAACTGCGTGGCAGTGGGCCTCTCCAGCGGGTTCTTCGAACCGCTGGAAGCCACGGGCATCGTCTTTTCGGAAATTGCCGCCGGGGCAATTGCCAACCTGTTCCCTTGGGCCGGAGACTACGAAACGTCCGCCCGCCAGTTCAATGCCACGATGCTGGAGCGCTACGAACGCGCCCGCGATTTCCTGAAGATGCACTACAGCCTGACCAGACGCACCGATACCGACTTCTGGAGGGACAACGTGCGGACAGAAACCATTCCGGGCAGCCTGCTGGAACTGCTCGACCGCTGGCGCCACCGTCCGCCGAACGAAAAGGACTTCAACCCCAACATCGACATCTTCCCGGCCACGAGCTGGCAATGCGTGCTCTACGGGATGGGCTGGAAGACCGACCTCTCGGCGAAAGCCGGGGTCATGCGCCTGCGCCCGGAAGCTCACCAGGCTTTTGAACAGGTGCAGCGCCAGAGCGACTACGCGGTAGCCAATCTCCCGGATAACCGGGCGCTGCTGCAGCAGATGCTGGCGGGCGACACGGTTTCGACCATCAAGGCTTTTGCTGCCACAGCCGGATAACGGAATTCCCCCGAGCATGGGCCGACTTTGCAGCCGAGGCCGCGCCCCGTTGCAATTCGTGCAACGACCGAAGCGGTATCCTCAGGATTCATTGCGGATCGGATGGTGCAATCCGCGCAACTCGGTGGCAATATCCCACGATGCAACAGGCCTCATCCACCCAGAAGAAGACCCAGATCGTAATCGTCGGCGGCGGGGCCGCCGGGTTGGAGCTGGCGCGCAAGCTGGGCGCGCGTTATGGCCGCAAGCACCACGACATCATCCTTGTCGATCGCAACCGCACGCATATCTGGAAGCCGCTGCTGCACGAAGTGGCGGCGGGTTCGCTCGACGCCAGCCTCGATGAAGTGGGTTATCGCAGCCATTGCCGCCGCTGGGGCTATCGCTATCTCTACGGCTCGCTCGACGGTATCGACCGCACAGCGCGCCGCGTTCACATCGCACCGGTGCTCGATCCGAAGGGGCGTGAAATCGTCGGCGCCCATTCGGTTCGCTACGACTATCTCGTGCTGGCCTATGGTTCGGTCACCAACGATTTCGGAACGCCCGGTGTTGCCGAAAACTGCCTGTTCCTCGACAGCCGGACCCAGGCGGACAGTTTTCGCGACCAGTTGCTCGACCATTGCCTGCGCGTTTCCCGCGCCATGACCGAGGACCCACAATCGGACGCGCGCGTGCGGATCGCCATCGTCGGCGGCGGCGCGACCGGGGTGGAACTGGCGGCCGAACTTTACAATGCGGCGGATGGGCTGAGCTACTACGGGCTTGAGGTGTTCGACCGCAATCGGCTCGACGTCACCCTGCTGGAGGCCGGTCCGCGCATCCTGCCCGCTCTGCCGGACAGGTTGGCAGGTGCCGCCCATGAAGAGCTTGAGGTGCTGGGCGTGAAAGTCATGGCGGGAACCTCGGTTACCGCCGCGACCGCTACGGGCATGGAAACGGGAAATGCCGGGTTCGTGCCTGCCGATCTGATGATCTGGGCCGCCGGCGTCAAAGCCGCGCGCATTCCCCTGGGCCTGGACGGGCTTGAACTGTCGCGCGGCGACCAGATTATCGTCCGCCCGACCTTGCAGAGCGCGAACGACGATCGCGTCTTCGCCATCGGCGACTGTGCCTCCTGCACCCTTCCCGGCCGCGAACGCCCGGTGCCGCCCCGCGCGCAGGCAGCGCACCAGATGGCCGACACGGCCTTTCACAATCTCGTGCGACTGCAGGAAGGCAAGCCGCTGCGCGATTTCGTCTACCGCGATCACGGCTCGCTGGTGTCACTGAGCCGCTTCTCCACGGTCGGCTCGCTCATGGGCAAGCTGGTCGGCGGCCGCATGGCCGTGGAGGGACGGCTGGCCCGCTTCGTCTACTTGTCGCTCTACCGGATGCACCTGCTGGCCGTACATGGCTGGCTGCGCGGCGCGGCGCTGATCACGGTCAGCCACATCAATCGCATCGTCAGGCCGCGCCTCAAACTCCACTGAGCCGCCTCACATCTCCCCGCAAGGCGCTGCCGTCCTTAGAGACTGTTTGAAAATTCGCCGTAGGCGAATTTGGCGGCACCGGCCCCCAGTTTGACTCGGGCGCCCCCACCCACCACCCGCAGGATACTACCGTTGGGTGGTGGGTGGGGCGTGGGCCGGTGCCGCACAAAATGCCCTCTTAGGGCATTTTCAAACAAGCCCTGACCGGATTGCAGCGCTCGGCGGCACCGCCGGGAAGCGCGACGCGGTAGCCGGGAAAGCGCGGGTCTTCCCAGAGGTAATCGGTGGAGATGTACTGCGCCCCGCTGGCGAGGGCCGCGCGCAGGCGCAGGAGACTGCCTTCGCGCGCTTCCCAGGTGTCGGCGTCGGCGCGGGTGCGGACGATGAAACCGGCCCTCACATCACGGGCGATGCGTTCACCCTCGGCCACCGGGTCGTTGATCGTGAGATAGGCGGCAGCAGGGGAATTTTCGTCCGTGTTGACGAAGAACACCCGGCCTTCCAGCGACTTGCGCTTGCCGCGGTAGAGGGCGACCTTGGCCTCGTGCTCGTCGAGCGCGAAGAAGATCTTCCCGCGCGCGGCGGCCAGGCTCGGCCAGTTTCCGGCCAGCACGGCATCGCGCAAGGTCGGATAGCTGCCCTGCACATCGTCCGGCAGGATCAGCTTGCCGCGCGGAAGGACGGAGAGGATTTCCCGGTCCAGCGCATCGAAAGCCTTCTCGTCGAAGCGCAGCGCGGGCTTGCCGTGCTCGGGGTCGGCATCTTCCTTGGCATTGAACATCAGCATGATCGGCGCATGATCGGGGTGGGCGTCGGACCAGTCGCGGATCACGGCGAGGCAGGTCACGAGCCTTTCGCAGCTGCTGGCCGCGTCGCTGAAGGCCATGTGCAGGACCTTGAAACCCGGCTTCAGAAGTTCGGCATCGCTCTTGCCCTTGGCGTAGTAGCCGCCCTCGGGATCGTAGTTCACGTCGATTTCCAACTGGCGCGCGCCGCGATCGAGCTGCTCGGCCAGCGGGCGATGGGCATAGTCCAGCGCCTGGGCCAGTTTCTCGCTCTTCGCGCGAATGCGGGCGTGAACGTCGTCGCGCATCGCCTGCTTGTAGCTGTTGTGCGTGCCGACAGCCTGGATGTCGTTCATCTTCGGCGCTTCGGCGGGCACGGAAGACGAGGGAAGCGCGGCGGCCGCGAAGAGGAGCGGCGCCAGGGCGAGGGAAATGGACATGAAGGCTCCGCGATTTGCAGGGACGATGCCCGCCGCCAGATGTGCCCGAACAATGACAGTATTCTTACGGCTGACCGATTTTATCCCGGCCTGCCAAGAACAGTGATGTAATTAAAATGACATCGAAAAGTCATTGAACTTTCACAACTTTTTTCTGTCCCCGTTTGCATTGCCCCGGCCTCTCCCCGCCCGAACGCCGCATGCAGGTCTTGCCGTGCGGCGCATTTTTCGGATCGGAACAAGGGGAGTTTTTGCAATGTGGACGAAGCGCAGCCTGTGGGCGGCATCGACGGGACTGGCATCGACGGGGCTGGCGCTGATCGCCCAGCCGGTACTGGCGCAGGACGTAGCTCCGGCCGGGGATGCCGAGCAGACGGCGGGTGAGGCGATCGTCGTGACCGGCTATCGCGCCAGCCTCGATCTCGCCCGCGACGTGAAGCGCAACGCGACGATCATCCAGGACTCGATCGTGGCCGACGACATCGCCGCCTTCCCCGACCTCAATCTGGCCGAAGCGCTCCAGCGCCTCCCCGGCGTGGCCATCAACCGCGAGGCGGGCGAAGGCCGCCGCGTCAGCCTGCGCGGGTTGGGGCCGGACTTCACACGCGTCCAGCTCAACGGCATGGAAGTGCTGGGCAACGTCGATTCCGCGCAGGACAGCCGCGGCCAGGGCACCCGCGACCGCGCTTTCGACTTCAACATTTTCGCCGCCGAACTATTCAACCGGGTGGACGTGCGCAAGTCCTACTCGGCCGAGCAGACCGAAGGCGGCCTGGCGGGAACGGTTGGCCTCTTCACCGCCCGCCCGCTCGACTACAAGGGCGACAAGTTCGCCGTCTCGGCCTCGGGCGGCACCAATAGCCTCACCAAGGATTTCCAGCCGCGCCTGACCGGGCTGGTTTCGAAGAACTGGGGCGATTTCGGCATTCTCGTCTCCGCCGCCTACAGCCATCGAAAGACGCGTGAACAGGGCTTCGACACTTACCGCTGGCGCCTCAACGGCGCGAACGGTTCGGACATTTCGGCACTGACGCAGGATGAGCAGGACAAGGTCAATTCCGGCACCTTGCGCTTCGCGCGCGGCAACCGTCTTTCGGTCTGGGACAGCACGCAGGATCGCCTCGGCATCACCAGCTCCATCCAGTGGAATCCCGGCAGCAACACCCATATCACGCTTGACGGGCTCTACGGCCAGTACAAGGCCGACCGCTTCGAAACCCACCTCGCCTCGCGCGGCGGCGGCGGTTCGACCTGGCTGGGCGGCGGCCAGACGTTCGCGGGCGTGACCTACCCCAGCTCGAAGATCAATGCGATCGAGTGGAACGACCAGAACGAAGTCACGTATCTCGACGTGACCGGCGGCCAGACCGCCACCGAAACCCGCATCCAGAACACCAAGAACACTTTCAAGCAGGTGGTCCTGAGCGGAGACACCGGCATTACCGATCGCCTGACCCTGCGCATGCTGGGCGGCATCGAGCGTTCCAGCTACGACATGCCGGTCGACGATCACTTCTACACCGAGGCTTACGGCGACGTCGTTTCCGACTATCGCGGCGGCAACTACGCGCTGGCGAACAGCTATGGCTGGGATACCGCAGACGCGTCGAACTACCACGCCCACGAGATCGACATCGCTTCCAGCTTCCAAGATACCGCCTTCGACACCGTCAAGGGCAGCCTGGAGTTCGCGGCGACGCCCGACGACAAGTTCAGTGTCGGCGGCGAGTGGCGCCGGTTCGAGAACTCCGGCTACAAGCGTCTGACCAATGACGTCCTGCTGAACCAGTTCAAGTCGGGTGCCGTCAGCGCCGACATCGGCGACTACGCCGAAGTCTACAACGGCTATCCCGGCCAGTCCTGGATCATCGTCGACTACGACAAGGCCCTGAACGCACTCGGCGTGAACCGCAGCGACTACCTGACGGCCAGGAGCAGCATCTTCTCGGTGGAGGAACGCACGGCCGCAGGGTTCGTGCAGTACGACTGGAACCACAAGCTGGGCAGCCTGGGCTTCCGCGGCAACATCGGCGGGCGCTACTATCGCACCGAGATCTCCTCTTCCGGCGTCGGCACGCTCAACGATGCCTCCGGCACGATCTCGGCCTCGTCCAGCTACGAAGGCTTCCTGCCTGCGGCGAACCTGATCTTCGACCTCGACGACAGCCTGGTCCTGCGTGCCTCGGCGGCGAAGAACATCAACCGCCCGGCGCTGAGCGCACTGGCGATGAACGGCTCCGTGGCGATCGGCGACATCGACGCCCAGACCGGCGAACGGGAAATCTCGGTCTCGACCGGCAACCCCGGCCTCAAGCCCTACAAGTCCAGCGATTTGGACCTCTCGCTGGAATACTATATCGGCCACACCGGCTCGGTAAGCGCGGCGCTGTTCTACAAGAAGATCGACGGCTTCATCGTGACCAAGACCGACAACAACGTCAGCTACGGCTCGACGGGCCTGTCCACCGATCTGGCCGACGGCCTCACCGCCGACACGGTCGTGCGCACCTATTCGCGCCCGATCAACCTCGGCAAGACCGACCTGTGGGGCGTGGAACTGGCCGCCCAGTCGGACTTCACTTTCCTGCCCGCACCGTTCAACCGCTTCGGCGCCTCGGCCAACTTCACTTATGTGGACTCGAACTACGATTATTCGACAGTCTACGCAGGCGGCGCCAAGACCACTCTGGAAGGCCTCAGCCACGTCAATGCGAACGCCACGCTCTATTACCAGGATGCGAAGTTCGACGTGCGCGTCTCGGGCAACTATCGCAGCAGCTACGTCTACAGCGCCGCGCCGATCAGCACTTCGCTGGGCCAGGATCAGGACCTCTCGGGCTACGAAGGCACGCTCTATCTCGACATGGCCGCGCACTTCAAGCTGACCGACAATATCCAGCTCACGCTGGACGGCATCAACCTGACCAACCAGGCCGAGAAGCAGTACTCCGACAGCACCAAGCGCCTCTATGTCGTGACCCGTTCGGGCCGCACGATCATGGGCGGCGTCCGCTTCGAGTTCTGATCGCAGGCTCCTGCCGGGCCCGCCGATATCGGCGGGCCCGGTGCTTCCTCCCGATCGGACAAGTCACATGACTGTCACGGCCGGTTGCTACGCGCCCCCGCGAAAGGGCGCATTCTCCCGTGTATTCGCAAGCTCGCGGCGTCCTGGCCGCCTCCCGGCTGCTCGCTGCCATAGTGGGGCTTCCGGCCCTCGCCGCGCCCGTCTCGGCGTCGGCGGAAGAGCTGCGTGCAGTCCGTACTTTCGCCGTCCACGCAGGCAATCTCGGCGATGTCCTGGCCCAGGTCTCGCGGCAGAGCGGCATGCAGGTACTGACTTCCGCCGCCCCCACGATCCGCGTGGAGCGCACGCTTTCGGGCCGATACCGGACCGCCGAAGCGCTGGCGATCCTGCTCAGGGGATTGCCTTTGGCCGTGCGGGCCATGCCGGGAGGCTACCTGGTAACGCCTGCTCCCGCCGCGCCGCCACCCCCTGCGCTTCCCCCGGCTCCCTCGCCTGCCCCCGAAGCGGTCGGAGAACCGATCCTCGTCACCGGATACCGCGAGAGCCTGCGCCAGGCTGTGAAGGTCAAGCGCAAGGCCACCGGCATCGTCGAAGTCACCCGCGCCGAGGACGTGGCCGCCTTCCCCGACCCAAATGCCGCCGACGCATTGCAACGCCTGCCCGGCATCGCCATCAGCCGCGACAGCGGTGAAGGGCGGCAGGTCTCCCTGCGCGGCCTTGGCCCGCTGTTCACGCGCACGACGCTGAACGGCATGGAGGCCCTCGCCACGACGGCATCCGGCATGGACAATCGCGGCTCGGCCAGTCGCCAGCGCCGCTTCGATTACTCGGTCTTCGATGCCGCGCTGTTTTCCGGCATCGAAGTGCGCAAGACATGGTCCGCGCAGTACGACGCAGGCGGTGTCGGCGGCACCGTGGCACTGCACACACTGCGCCCCTTCGACCGGCAGGAGGACGTCACGCTCACTGCCGTTCGCGCTGCCAGCGCCGGAAATGCGGAAGGCATCGCGCCGCGCATCACCGCCGAACTCTCGCGCCGCAATGATAGCTGGGGCGTGCTGGTGGCGGCCTCCTGGAGCCGCAACCGCGTGACCGAGTACGGCTATCGCAACTGGGACTGGGTGCCCGTGACTTTCGCCGAGGCCAATATCGGCCCGGGCGTCGGCACCGCCGACCGCGCCCGCCTTACCGGCCAGGGCGATCCGGTGTTCATGTCGCGCGGGCAGAGCTACTCCAGCTGGGCCAACCGCTTCACCCGCCTCAACCTGGTCGGCGCGATCCAGCACGAGAGCGAGGACGGGCTTCACCTCACGCTCGACCTCGTCCACGCACGCCTTTCCAACGACCGGCAGGAATATTCGCTAGCCGCCGCAGGGACCAACGGGCTCACCACCGGCACGATCGACGGCACGCAGATGCTCCGCACCGTCAGTATCGTGGGCGACACGATCGTCGCAGGCGATCTTGGCGGCATCGACATGCGCTCCGAAAGCAAGGTGACGCAGGATCGCACCGCCTTCACGCAGGCCGTCCTCGCCGCCGAACGCCCGCTGGGCGAGACCACCCGCCTGAACTTGCGCCTGGGCTATGCCCGTTCCGATTTTTCCGAGCCGGTGTTCGACAAGGCTTTCCTCGAAAGCACCGGACAGGACTTCGCTTTCGTCGCTACCGGCGCGCATCCCGCAAACCGCTACGGCTTCGATACCACAGACCCGGCCCAGTGGTCGTTCATGCGCGCCGACGCCCGCGAGGACGCCATCCTCAACGAGAACGTCGCGGCCCGCCTCGAACTGACGCAGCGGCTCTCGCCCAGCCTCGAACTGCTGGCGGGCACTAGCTATCGCTTTTTCGGCAATGACGGCTACGAGCGCCGGGTGACGCAGGACTACGGCACGGACGTCCTTCTTCCCGCGACCCATCCCGTCGATATCCTGTCCCGCGCGCCCTATCTCGTCGCGGATGTCGATGCCGCCTTCGCCGCGACGGGCCAGTCGCGCGATCTCACCGCGGCCGACAACCTGCCCGGCATGGCCTATCGCGTGCGCGAGAACAGCTATGCCGCCTTCGCCGTCGCGCGGCTGGACTTCGCGCTGGTCGCCATGCCCGGCGAGGCGGAACTCGGGCTGCAATATCTGCGCACCGACACCTCTTCCACCGGCGAAGTGCGCGGAAACGACACCCCGCTCGGACGCGGCCAAAGCAGCCGCCATTCCGCCTGGCTGCCCTCGCTGCGCGCATGGCTGGACTTGCGCCGCGACGTACGCTTGCGCTTCGCCTTCAGCCGGGACGTGAACCAGCCCGACGTCGCCGACTTGCGCGCGGCGGCGGCCGTAAATTCCACGCCCTTCGGCGGGACCGTGGAAACCGGCGACCCTGCGCTGCGCCCTTTCACCGCCACGGCGCTGGACCTCGCGCTGGAAGGCTACATGGGGCGGGACGGCTACGCCTCGCTCGGGCTGTTTTACAAGCGGATGGATTCGTTCATCACTTCGGCCACCACGCTGATGCCTTACGCCGAAACCGGCCTGCCTGCCGCATTCCTCTACCCCGGTGTGCCTGCCGGTACCCTCTATAACGTGGTGCGCCCGCTGAACGGTTCGGGCGCCTCGATCGTCGGGGTGGAAGCGGCGCTCCAGCGCGACCTGCACTTCCTGCCCGCCCCGTTCGACGGACTGGGCGTGCAGGCCAACGGCACCTTCGTCTCGGGCCGAAGCGAAGTGATCTACGGGCAGCGGGCGATCTCGCTGCCGTTGATCGACCTTTCGCGCTGGTCGGGCAATGCGACGCTCTATTACACCGCGCGCCAATGGGACGCGCGGATCGCGCTGGCCTATCGCGGAACCTACCGCGACGGCCTGGGCAACAACGGCAATATCGGCAGCTGGATCAAGGGTTCGGCAACGCTCGATTTTGCAGGCCATGCCATGCTGCGACCCGGCCTTCAGGCATCGGTCGAGGCCCGCAACCTCACCGACACCCCGATCGAGCAATATACCGACCGCTCGGCCCGGCGCCTTCTGGCACGCACGCGCAGCGGACGGACTTTCGCCGTGGGGCTGCGCTATGCCTATTGATCGCAGCCGCCTGTCCCCGTTCGGTCCCTTGCGCACTCTACAGGCATGCCGAATGGACGCCTGCCGCCGAAGGGAACGCGGGAAATGCTGATGAGCAAGACCGGCTCCTCCCTGCTGGGCGGTGTGGAACGCCTGCGCAGCTACGTGCGCAGGCGCATGCGTGACCCCGACGGCGCGGACGACGTGGTGCAGGAGGCGCTTGTCAGGGTCATGGAACAGGAGCGTCGGCAGCTGATCGAAAACCCGCTGGCCTATGCCTATCGCGTCGCGGACTCCGTCATCGTAGCGGGCGCGCGCAAGGCCCGGCGGATCGGCGAATTCGACATGCTTGAACTGCCCTGCGAACTACCGCTGGCGGACGAAGTGCTGGACTATCGCCAGCGCTACGACAGGTTCGAAGCGGCACTTGCACGGCTCACGCCGGCACGGCGCGCCGTGTTTCGGCTGCGCCACATGGACGGCAGGTCCCGACAGGAGATCGCGGAGGAACTCGGCCTCAGTATCGAGGCCGTCAAAAAGCACCTGACACGCGCCATGGCGGACATGGCGCTGGCACTGGAGGACGATCTGGAAGGGCAAGACGCGAATGGATGAGCAGCAGGCCCCGATCCTGGAAACCGCCGCCGACTGGGTGGACCGGCTTGGCGAACTGACGCCGTCCGAACGCCGCGCCTTGCAGGGCTGGCTCAATGCCTCGCCGGAACACGCAAGGGCTTTCGCGCGCATGTCCCGGCTCGTCAGCGATACCGCGCTGATCGATGCCCTTGGCGATGCGCGCACCGCCCCTTCGGGCACCGCGCTGCCGCCCCTGCGCAGGACCGACCGAATGCGCAGTCCCCATACAGCGCGAAGACTGAACCGCCGACAGGCCATGGCTGCCGGACTTGCAGGCGCCCTGACGCTTCCGGCGGCGGGCTACTGGCTACTGGGCCGGAATGCCCCGGCGCCGGGCGCAGGATCGACCGGCCATTTCGCCAGCACGGTGGGGCAGCGGCGCCATGTCGCGCTTCCCGACGGTTCGCGCCTGCTGCTCGATGCCGCTTCCCGCGTCGCTTTCGATTTTACGCCGGATCGCCGCGCGATCGTGCTGGAGCACGGTGCGGCCCGCTTCGATGTGCAGCACGACCCCGCTCGCCCTTTCGAGGTCAGCACCCCTCATGCGCGGATGACCGCATTGGGCACCAGCTTCACCGTCGATCACTTGCGCGACGCCAGCGAACTGCGCGTCCTCTCTGGCAAGGTCGCCCTGGCCACCGGCCAAGGCGCGCAGATGCTGGTTCGGGCGCGCGAATGGGCGATGATCGATGCACGATCCGTCACCGGACAGGGCCGCTTCGATCCCGCATCCGGCGACTGGCAGACGGACTGGCTGGACGCCGAGTCAATGCCTCTGGGAAGCGCCTTGGAGCGGCTCAATCGATACAGCACCGTACCGCTGGCGCTGGGCGAAAGCCGCTTCGCTACGCTGACTTTCAGCGGCCGCTTCAGGCTCGACCGACCGCGGGAATCGCTGGCCCTGATCGGCGCGCTGTTCGGCCTTGTCGCGGCCGAAAGCAAGGGAACGATCTATTTGCGAGATCCCGGAGACACGGAAAACCAGCCCGTCACGGCGTGACGGCCTCCCCTCGGTTCACCTCAATTGCGCAGCATGCCCCAGTCCTCGTCGCCGCCCTTGTCGCGCAGCACGTCCAGCGCGGTCTGGACATGGATCGCCGCCAGGTCCTGGCCGCAAGCGTCAAGGCGGCCGATCGCCTCCCTGAGCAGGTGGGTTATGCTGCGCAGCTCCAGCACGAGTTGTTCCTGATTGGTGAGTGCCATGAGACCGTTCCTCCCCCTCAAGCGCCCCGCTCCCTCCCCTGGGACCGGGAAGCAGGCTATGCCAAGCGGGGCGACGATCCAAGTAGAATTACGAATGAACCCTATCGGATAGTCGAATGATCACGGCGCGGGGCTACCGGCCTTGCGCAGATAGTCCCGCATCAATGCGTGGCCTTTCGCGGTCAGACAAGCGTTGCTTCCCGCGGCATCGCCATCGGTGCGGCGCGTGACCAGACCCTCGGTTTCCAACACGCTCTGCCAGCGCAGCGCCGTGTTCGTGGAAAGATTGCCCAGCGGCGCCCGGCCGCGCGTCTCGCCTATGTAAAGGCCCAATAGCAGGTCCCAGGCCGGCTCTCCGAAGTAGTCCGCCCCCAGCATTTCGTCCCTGATCCGGCGGCAGCGATAGATATATTCCGCCAGGGCGAGCAGATCGGCGGCATCGTTTGCACTCTCTCCCGCCGGCAGGCCGGATAGATCGTCCGATCCCGCTCTCGGGTCGATTCCGCCCCCATCCTCATCCCGAAGTTTTCTGCCCATCGCTCCTGACTTTTCCAACTGGCGTTACAGCAGCGCGCATGACCCAAGCATGTGACGGTGGCAACGTCGGTCGCGCGATGGATGGGGCGACTGCAAAAAGTTAATCGGCCGACCCCCATCTATCTTCGGCGCGCGGCTGCCACGAGCGCGTAACCCGTCACGCCGCAAAGGCCCAGCGCGATCGCGAAACCGATACCCGCACCCCATTTGGCACCAGTCGGCCCAGCCAGAAAGCCGCCCAGCGCAAGCCCGGCAAGGGGAAGAACAATCAGGGCCAGACAGCCGATCGCGAACAAGGGTCATCTCCAGCATGGCATCCCCCGCGTTTGCACTTGCCGCGAAGGCCTCGGAAACTGTCTGGAAGCCGACCCCTGCCCCCACTGCCGCCAACAGCAGTATCCTCCGGGCAGCCCCTGACATTGGTGCATCCCTATATGCCGCGCGTACCCCGGTCACTTGCATATATGGACGGGGCACCCGCAAAAGCCGGTCGAGGATCGCATATCGCAGTCGGCACTCGGGCCAGCCGGAGCTAAGCTCGAGGCGCAAGTCCTTTTGCCTCTCGAAGCAATTTTCCCCGCAACGCAATTCGTCATTTCGAATAAACATCTGTCATCGAAGACAAAAATTTCCGGCCGACTTTGCAACACCCTGCAATGACGGGATAGTTTCTTTCCACATCACTGCACCCGCGATACGTTGGCCCCTGCAAGGCGCGCTTGGCTGGAACACCCGAGGAAATGCCATCGACACGGATCGGCGGCGTGGTGTTCCGCATATCTTGATGGCCCGGAAAGAACCGCAATTGCGGCTTTCCAAGGCAGGGCCTGAGCAGCCCTCAACAGCCTTTGCAGACCGAATATCAAAAACAGAACCGGTCCAGACAACGATACGAACGATACGGGAGGAGAGGACGATCATGCATGCAAGAACGCTGACGCGCGTCATGATGATGGGCGCGGTGCTGGGCGGTGTATCCACGGCGATGCCCGCATTGGCCCAAAGCGAATTGACCATAAATCCCGGCGACATCATCGTCACGGCGCGTCGCACGGAGGAACGGCTTCAGGACGTGCCGATCTCGATGACCGTCTATGACAGCGCGACGATCGAGAAGCGCAACATCGTCGTCGCCTCCGACCTTGCCACCTACACGCCTTCACTGTCGGTCAACACGCGGTATGGCGCCGAGAAGGCCAGTTTCTCCCTGCGTGGATTCAATCAGGACGGCGCCACGGCCCCAACCGTGGGCGTCTATTTCGCCGACGTCGTGGGGGTACGCGCACAGGGCGGGACGACCTCGGGCAATACCGTAGGCGCCGGTTCCTTCACCGATCTCCAGAACGTGCAGGTCCTCAAGGGCCCGCAAGGCACGCTGTTCGGACGCAACACGACCGGCGGCGCGATCCTGCTGGTGCCGACCAAGCCCACCGACCTGTTCGAGGGACATGTCGAAGGCACGATCGGAAACTACGATCAACGCCGCATCCAGGCGGCGCTCAATGTCCCGCTGGCGGAAACCTTCAAGGTCCGCCTTGCGGTCGACCGCAACAAGCGCGACGGCTACATGAAGAACCTTTCGGGCATCGGGCCGGGCGCCTACAACGATACGGATTACGTCTATGCCCGCCTCAGCATCGTCGCCGATCTGACGCCCGACCTCGAAAACTACACCATCTTCCATTACAGCCGTTCGGACACCAACGGTTATGCGACCCGCTATGAAAATTGCGATCGCGACGCCCCCAGCCCGCTGACCGGCGGCCCTTTCACCCGCTACTTCACGGCGACCTCCGCCTGTGCGCAGCTGGACCGGCAGGCTGCACGGGGAGACGGCAAGCTGGATGTCGAAGTCAGCAACCCGGATCCGCGCTTCCTGCTGGAAACCTGGCAAGTCATCAACACGACCACCTGGCAAGCCAGCGATACCCTGACCGTCAAGAACATCGCCAGCTACGGCGAATTCCGCGAGGACTCGGCCTTCAATCTCTACAGCGACAATTTCCGCATCGCGGACACGCCCGTGACGCGCACCTTCCAATCGCTGGGTTATGTCACCGTGGGCGCACCGTTCAACTACATCGCCCTGGATATCCAGCCGAACTATCACGCGGCGGCCGAATCGACCGTGACCGAGGAACTTCAGCTTCAAGGCCGATCGTCGGACGGGCGGCTCAACTACGTGATCGGCGGATATCTGGAGTTCAGCCGTCCCATCGGTTGGAACCAGCAACGCACCGGCATCTACGGCAATTGTCCCGACGCCGGCAATCTGGGCTGCACGGGCGTGCTCCCGCTGGGTCTTCCCGCGACCACGCTGGGCGTGGCGCTCGTATCGGAATCGCGCACCCGCTTCGACTTCGACAACCACGGTGCATTTGCACAGGCAACATACAAGATTACCGAGCAATTCGCGGTTACCGGCGGCTTTCGCTATACCTTCGACAAGATCGTCGGCGATTCCGAAAGCAACCGCTGGAACCTGGTGACCATTCCCGGCCGCGGCACCGTTCCGGGCGGCCGCGTCTGCAACGACGTGCTCAACCATCCCACCGTCAATCTCCTTGCGAACGGCGGCGACACCAGCGCCTGCCGCACACGCATCACCAACAAGTCCAATCGCCCCACATGGCTGGTCGATGTCGATTTCAAGCCGACGCCTGACATGCTGTTCTATGCTAAATATGCCCGCGGCTACCGTCAGGGCGGGGTCAATTTCACCAATCCGGGTCTGGAAACCTGGGACCCCGAAAAGGTCGATGCCTACGAGATCGGCGCAAAGCTCACCCTGCGGGGCAGCGTACCGGGCTATTTCAACGTCGCGGGCTTCTACAACGATTTCAGCGACCAGCAGGTCTTCGGTGCGCTGGTGGCCAAACAGGGCAGCGGATTGGCGGGCGGCGCGGCGATCATCAATGCCGGCAAGTCCAAGATCCAGGGCGTGGAAGTGGACAGCGGCATCACCCTGTTCCAGCGCCTGCGGCTCTCGGCGGGCTACACATATCTTGATACCGAGATCAAGGAACTGATCCCGCCCACACTGTCACCCGACAGCCCGTTCGAACAGATCATCCCACGCGGCGAACCGGGCGATCCCCTCAGCTATTCGCCCAAGCACAGGCTCACGCTTTCGGCCGACGTCGAGGTTCCGCTGGGAGAGAAGACGGGTTCGCTGTCATTCGGCGGAAACTATACATACACCTCGCGCCAGGCCGTGGACGGCTATTTCTACACGGCCTCTACCGCCGCCGACCCGCAGCGCGTCACTATCCCGGCGACCAATCTCTTCAACCTCACGGCAGCTTGGATGGACGTGCTCGGCTCGGGATTCGACATATCGGCCTTTGCGACGAACCTCACGAACAAGCGCTACAAGACCGCCTCGGGCGGAGGCTATGAAAGCTCGGGCATCCTCGACTTCGCTTACGGCCCTCCGCGCATGTATGGGCTGCGACTGAAGTTCAACTTCGGAAGCTGATCCACCTGTTCCGGCTCAAACCCGCTGGCATATCCTCCGGGTTTGGGTCAGGAAGCCTTCATGTCCCGATCCCGGCTGAAAGTCTTCTTCGACGGCGGCTGCCGTCCCAATCCCGGTCCGATCGAGGCCGCCGCCGTGATCAGGGGAGAAACCTACCTGTTCGAGGACCTCGGCCAGGGCACCAACAGCGACGCGGAATGGACGGCGCTTATCCGGGCGCTGGATCTTGCACAGTCCCTGGGTCTGAACGATGTGGAACTTGTGGGCGACGCGCTCGAAGTGGTGCAAGATGCCAATACCGCCCTGCAACGGGGCGAAGCGCGAAGCGCGCATGAGGCAGCATTCCTTGCGCTTGCGGCCAAGGCGCGCCCGGCACGCATTCGCTGGATCCGGCGCGAGCAGAACCTCGCGGGCATCGCGCTTGCCCGCCTCCACCCGAGATAGGCGCTTCGCAAGGAAAGACTCTTCATACATCCAAGGTCGATGCCCTTTTGCTCCGTCCTTGCACTGACATCGCCGCCCACCGGAGGGCGGCGTCAAGGAGTCTGCCCCGTGACGAACCTCAAGCCGTGGAGCCTTCCGCTCCTCGCCGCAGCCCTGACGGCAAGTGCCTGCACGCCTCTGCCCGGGGCGGACAACGTTCCGCCTGCGGCACCCGAAGCGGAAACGATAGCAATTTCCGTCGGCCCCTGTTTCGGCTTCTGCCCGGTCTACAATGTCACGATCGCGCCGGAAGGAGCGGTCCGGTTCCAAGGCCTTCGCCACACTGCCGTTCTCGGCGAAATGCGGCGCGAGGCGGGTAACGGAAGCTACCGCGCCCTCGCCGCCGAACTCGCGCCCTATCGCCCGGCAAGCGGAACGAGCGCCGCCGTGGAATGCGATACCGCCATCAGCGACACCTCCATCTAC
>NZ_MSQB01000048.1 GCF_002149965.1 Novosphingobium panipatense
TACCGCCCGCGACGCTCAATCCCCGGACGACCCACGATCCGTGCAGGAACCTCACCGATTACACCCTCCGCGAAGCGGTTCGTGCTGCGGCCAGAGGTGCTCGTTCCTGAGCCGATTACCGCAGAAGCGCGAACTGCGGCGGTACGGAAGTGATTCGGGATTTCGCTACTCGAAAAATGTGGGTTCGATTTCCTGAAACTAGCCTGTCGTAGAGTGGGGTATTTAGTGGGGTATCACGTAACACTTCTATAAAGTTTTTCATTAAATTTCAATACTTAGCAAGCACTCTCGATTGACACCCTGGATCCTCGCGCCAGACACGCGGCTGACCAACTTCAACGATACGGCCTTTCGTATCGAACCGGAAGCGCTGGACGGCGAGTTCGATGATCCGGTCGCTGTCGTGATCAAGGCCGGTCGTTTCGACATCGACCGCAACGCCGACACGGGTCTCGAGATCACTGTAAGCGCTGTGTTCAGGCCACGGCGGTCCAAGGCATGAGTTCACCGACGGCGTTGGCGGAATGACCTGCGGCGAGCCTGGAGAGGGTCTCGGCGAGCCAGACATGCGGGTTGATGCCTGAGATCTTGCAGTTCTCGATCAGTGTGGCGATGACCGCCCAGTTGTCGCCGCCTTCATCAGAGCCTGCGAAGAGGGCGTTCTTGCGATTGAGGGCCAGCGGACGGATTGATCGCTCGACAGTGTTGGAATCCAGCTCGACGCGGCCGTCTTCGAGGAACAGCGACAGCCCGGACCAGCGGGTGAGCGCGTAGCGGATGGCATCGGCGAGCTTGCTCTTGGCGCTAACCTGACGAAGTCGTGCCTCGAGGTAGATGTGCAGGTCATCCACGATGACGCGGGCCTGTTCGGCGCGCACGGTGCGGCGCTGCTCCGCCGAGGTGCCGCGAACCTCTTCCTCGATCGCGTAGAGCATTGCGATCCGGCGCAGCACCTCGGTCGCGACTGGCGAGCTGTCGGCCAGTTCGTAGAACTTGCGCCGCACGTGCGCCCAACAGAAGGCCAGGCTCACTTGCTGTCGGCGCTTGGCCAGAGCAGCGTAGCCGCCAAAGCCATCGACCTGCAGGATGCCGACGAAGTCACCGAGGTGCGCCTCCGCCCGCTCACCCTTGCGGTCAGCGGCATAGACGTAGGCCATCATCGGCGGATCTTCGCCGCCCCATGGTCGATCGTCGCGAGCATAGGCCCAGAGCTGGCCCGTCTTGGTCCGACCACGCCCTGGATCGAGCACCGGTGCCGTGGTTTCATCGGCGAACAGCCGCCCGGATCGTCGCAATCGCTCGAGGATGTGATCGCGCAAGGGGCGCAGATACCAAGCCGCCCGGCCGACCCAGTCCGCCAGGGTCGAGCGGTCGAGCTGGACACCTTGTCGCGCGTAGATCTGCGCCTGCCGGTATAGCGGAAGGTGATCGGCGTACTTGGCGACCAGCACCTGCGCGATCAGCACCTCGGTGGGGATGCCGCCCTCGACGATCCGCGCCGGAGCCGGTGCCTGGACGATCGCGCCCTCGCATGAGCGGCAGCCATAGCGCGGACGGCGTGTGACCAGGACGCGGAAGGTGGTGGGCACCACGTCAAGACGCTCAGCCACGTCTTCACCGATCTGGTGGAGCGCGCCGCCGCAGCAGGGGCAGGCCTTGTCCTCTACATCGACGACCTGCTCGATCCGCTCGAGATGGGCCGGCAACGAGCCGCGGTTGACCTTGCGCGGGCGATCCGCCGATGCCCGGCTCGCCTTGTCCACGGCGTGCTGGGCCTGGGACAAGGCCATCTCGACCTCTTCCAGGGCAAGCTCGAACTGATCGGGATCGAGTTGCTCGGAACGGCGGCCAAACCGGTGCCGCTGCAGGGCCTCGATGATCGCCTTCAGGCGTTCAACCTCGGCCTGGAAAACCTTCAGAACATCAAGCTCACGGGCCTGCTCGAGGACGAGCGCGCGGAGCGCTTCGACGTCGTTGGGGAGATCCGCTTCCATGAGCATGGAAGGAGTGAATCAGTAGGAGGGACCATCGTCAACCGGCAATCTGCGGGGCGATCGGGCGGCGTCCGCCATGCACACGGCGCCAGTCCAGACCCTCGAGCAAGGCGCCCAACTGCGCCGCCGTCAGGCGCATCACGCCGTCCTGGATGGCCGGCCACTTGAACCCGCCGGACTCCAGCCTCTTGGCCATCAGACACAGCCCCGTGCCATCCCACCAGACGAGCTTGATCCGATCACTGCGCTTGGCCCGGAACACGTAAATTACGCCGGAATAAGGATCACCGCCGTACTCGACACCGACCAGCGCGGCCAACGCGTCGGGTCCCTTGCGGAAATCGACCGGGCGTGTGGCCACCATGACCTTGGCACCTGCGCCGGGTCCGATCATCGGGTAACCCGGAGCGCTTCGATCACCGCGGCAATCACCCCGGCATCGGCGCCGCGGCTGATCTTCACCGCAACGCCGTCGATCTCCAGTTCCACGGCGCTCGCCTTCGAGCGCCGTCGCTTCTTTGGCCGCTGGATCGCAGGCGTGAACTCCTCCGCGGAAACGGCATCGACGACGGCGGGAACAAAAGCCGGCACAGCCTCGCCCTGGTTCTCCAACTGCTTGCGGAGCTGCCGGCGCCAGGTGAACAGCTGCGAGGGGCTCATGCCATGCCGCCGCGCAACCGAGCAGACCGTCTCCTGCCCGGAAAAGCTCTCGGCCAGGATCGAAGCCTTGACCTCCGGCGGCCAATCCCGCCGCCGCCCCGCACCAGTGAACACTTCGAAGCGGGTTACCCGGCTAGTGCCAGCATCATCACATGGCATCGTCATAGCACCAGCGCCCTCCATCCGATCAGGGCGCTGAGACTCGGCGCTGTGCTTCAGCCCCGCAAGGTGGGGTCGCGGCACCGCTTACAGATCACTCTCCAGATCATGGAAGTGAGTGACGGGTCGAAGTCTTTGCAGCACCCGGAAGTCGGGATGGCCCGCGAGGTGCCGAGCAGCCAGGTGGTGATCGTCGAAAGGCGTCGTCATCGCTAAGCTCATTAGCCCTGCGACCCTGCCCGACAAGTCGGTTTGTACGCGCACCATGACCCAGAGCCGTGAGTAGCCCCTAGTTTTCTAGACGCCTTCTGCTTTCAAAATCTACTGTCGTTCGAACTGTGCGGGTGACAGCATCCCGTTCCTGACCTGCTTGCGCAACGGGTTGTAGAACATCTCGATGTAATCGAACACGTCCTGCCGGGCTTCCTCGCGTGTTTTGTAGGTGCGGCACCGAATGCGCTCACGCTTGAGCGAAGAGAAGAAACTCTCGGCGACGGCGTTGTCATGGCAGTTGCCGCGCCGGCTCATCGAATGCTCAAGATTGTGAGCCCGGATGAAGGCGGCCCAGTCCACGCTGGTGAACTGCGAGCCCTGGTCCGAGTGGATCAGGACCCGCTGCTTCGGTTTGCGCCGCCATACCGCCATGTGCAGCGCCTGTAGCACCGCATCGGTGGTCTGCCTGCTCTGCATCGACCAACCCACCACGCGGCGGGAATAGAGGTCGATTACGACAGCCAGATAGGCAAAGCCCTCCAGGGTTCGGATGTAGGTGATGTCTGTCACCCAGGCCCTGTCGGGGGCAGCGACGTCGAACTGCCGGTCCAGAGTATTGTCGACCGCCAGGGATGGCTTGCCGCCATAGCTCCCCGGCCGACGCTCGGACCGCGGGCTCAGTGGGCTCCTCTGCCATGCATAGTAGCCACTGGGCTGGATGCGCAGGCACCGACACATCGATCGAACCCCGAACTGGTCACGATGCTCGGCAACAAATGCGTATCTCACTTTGCATCCCTGACGAAATACGCGGTGGCTTTTTTTAGTATATCGCGCTCCTCGGTAACCCGGGCCAGCTCGCGCTTCAGCTGGCGGATCTCGGCATCCTTGCCGGCATCGCCAGACACCACCTTCGCCAGTTGCCGCTTCCATGCGTACAGCGAATGCTGACTGACGCCGAGCCGCTCGGAAACCTCCGCTACCGGATACCCACGTTCGGTGATCTGGGCCACCGCATCACGCTTGAACTCGTCGCTGAAATTGGGCTTCCCCATCGTCGTCTCCTGTCCTCAAAATTAGGATAGAAGGCGTCCAGAAATCTAGGGGCTACTCACCGCGCAGAAAATGCCGCCCAATTTTATATGTCTCGGAAGCCGAGTTCATCACCGGTTTTTTGGCGCCTCTCAGCGCTTGAACAGCATCCAGTTATCGGAAATCGTTATAGCGAAAGCAGAAGAGAACGGAAGCGCAGGTCCGCACGAGATTGAGCAGCTAAGAACGCTGCATCGGATCGTGAACGAGCAAATCTGCAGTTCGATGCGGGCCCCTATGGGACAGATCCAATCGAGTTCACGCTACCTGCCTAAGTCGACAATGCTACCAGCGGGAATGCGCAAAACGGCCCCAGCCTGAATGTTTGGGGATGTAAGGAGGCGGACGACGCGGCAGCGCGGGTAAGCGCTGGAGCGTTTAACAGGAGTTGCGTACCGGGTTCGCCTCGCACGTCAGAGCCATCGATTCAATCGGACCCTATCGCCGAGAGGGTCCTCAAAAGTGGATAAGTCCACCTGTGCAGCCACAGGCTCTAGAAAGATATGGCTATCGCGGCCGGGAACAACTGCCCTTGCCGCATGTTAAGCCATGACCTCGGCGGATTACCCCCCGGTTCCGCCGAGATAGAGGCCGTCCCTTTTGCGGGGGGCGGCCTCTCGCTTTAGTAGGCGACGACACTCGCAAAGATCGCGCAGCAATCGAACGCTGCCATTGTTCGGCGTACGCCACACCCGAATGGTCGCGTCTGCGAGTATGGCTGTACCCGCCAACGCCACGCCGAAAATAATGGCGATAAGCGGAAGATCGAGATGATCGATCAACAACACGGGTCCGCCTTACGATTCTCTAGGGTTCACGGATTGAGCATGATCCAGCGGGCGCCACATTAAAAAATCGGCAACCTATTGGAACCTTTCGCGACTTCGGACATTTCGTCGCCGGTCCTAAGGCAGTAACTCTGTTACCACCCAAGGCCACCCTTTTGCGCGAAAGTGCAAGGCGACCCAAACTTGAAGACCCGGGGCAATTCGCTGCCTCGGGTCCTTTCCAACTCAGGTCTCCATAGCATTATGGTGCGGATCACGTGCGCAAGTTCAACCGGCACGGTGAGGAACCTATCCCCCCGGCGGCTGCCTCGGAAGATCAGGATCAGGATCAGATTGAATCCCATAGACGTACAGAAATCGTCAATCTGGTCGGGCACAAGCAACACCTCGATACCGCGTCTTGCAGCGCCCGGTCACACAACCCGGAACGATCGCTGAAGCGACTGCCGAGCAGCGCCCGGATATTGAGCACGCGCCATACGACGCCCCCTTGGCCTTGCTGATCGTTACGAGCCGCACCTAGGCCAGCGGGACCGCGGTCGGTTCGGCAACGCCAAGCAGCTACCGGCGCAGGGATGCCCACCCTCTCCATACGAAAGGCGGGGCATTCCACGCGGGAACGGTAACGAGGATCTCAGGTGAGTACCCAGCGATGACGCTTTGGAGTTGACGGTACGCGAAGGACGGCTGCTGGACACCCTCCCCGGTTTCGCCGGTGCCACTACGCTGCAACTTGGCACAAAGAAAAGGCGCTCCCAGCCGAAGCCGAGAGCGCCTTTTTTCCACTAGGTGGGCCTAACGAACTTAAAAGCGATAGCCAAGCATCGCTGCAACCTGGTGACGGTCAGGCTGGATGCCAGTGCCTTCATAATGGCCGTAATCGGAGTAGCGGTATTCGACGCGTGCAAGGAAACCCGACACGTTGGTTTCGACGCCGGCGCCGAGGCGGTAGCCTTCAAGCTTGTCGCTGTCGCTCACGACAACCGCGCCATCATCGTAGCTGCCCTTAACTTTGGCGTTGGTATAGCCGCCCTTTGCGTAAACAAGGAAGCCGGGTACTACTTCACCGCCCAGGCGAACACCCGCGTACAGATCACGGCCCGTCTTGAGCGAAACGCGATCACCCAGCGCGAAAACGTTGTCGGCGCTCTCCTTGACGTTGGAATCAGCATACTCGCCCTCCACGCCGATCACGACGCCGCGAACATTCTTGTCGAACCCGACAACGCCGCCGAACAGAATGCCGTCATCGCTCCCACCACCAATGGGGGTGTCGATGCGAACCTTGTCCCAGCCGGCCATCGCAGCGACGTAGGGACCGTCAAACGGGACGTTTGCGTCCTGTGCCATGGCTGGGGTTGCGAAAGTGGCAGCCAGAGCAAGGGCGGAGACGGCGATAAACTTGGTCATGGTATTTTTCCTGCAAAATCAAATGTCGATCTTTCCGACCGCTGTTGAACAAGCTCGGCCTAACAACAGTTTCCAACGCTTGTCGCTCAAAAGCGACTACAGAAAATGTAGTTGCATATCTGCAACAGCTCGGTTTGCGCTTACGCGGTGGGTAAATACGTAGCGCACCGCTTGTAGGGACCGCCGTTCATCGAAAGCGCCGACTAATCGACCCAGCCCAGTTCGCACTACTGATCGAACCCATAGATCGGCAGCTGATCTTCGCCCATGCTCCGACGTCCGAAGTGCTTGCTTACGGTCCCGGCACCTATCGGGTTGCTTCTGCTCAAAGACTGGCTGCGCTACCATCTGCTATCGCCAACGGTCACAGGCGCGGCGCTCATCCTTGGGGACGGGTATGATCATGCTCGTTCCCTGGCTCCTCCAGCCGAAACGAAAAAGCCCCGCGGGCACACGTGCGCCGCGGGGCGTAGTTTTCCGGTTATCGCCTACATTGCTCGCTCATGAGGGTAAGCGCGCTACGATATGACCAGATCGCATCAGATCGAGCGATGTTCCGCGTCTCAGGGAAATTTCTTCGAAAGCCCTGCTTAGCCGCACACTCTCTTGCCATGCTATTGATCTTCACCGCCGAAATTTCTCGTCTCTTGATACCTTGTAAGGCTAGACCGTACCTCAAGTGCGGCGCTGAGATCATGATTTACAACGACTTTCCGATTTGCCATGGCAGCAAGGAATTGCTGGATTTCAGTTCGACCAGGGGCGCGATCACCGCCCTCACTTGGTCGGGTTCCGAGAACATGATAAATGAGGACATCTGACCACCATTGTGCCGACTCTATCTGGACCACGCGCGATTCATACGGCGGCGCCAGCCCGCAAAAATGGAAACGTTTGGCGAGAAGCCCTGAAGGGACCTCCTGGCGAGGCCGATGCGATGGCACCGGCCTTCCTGTTCCACGCTTGCCAGAATTCCAGCAAAATGTCGGGACAAGCGCCGCATCCCAATCGTGCGACAATCGTCCAACGGGTGACGAGGCTGTCAGGCGAGGCCTTCATCTTTCAGCGCCGTCCCGACCGCACTCCGGTCGCGCAGTCTTTCGTAATAGGCTGAAAGGCTCGCCGGCACGTAAAGGCCTACCTTTTCCTTTGCCCAAAACAGCATGACGAAAAGATAGCAGTCGGCGACGGTGAAGCTGTCGCCGACTGCATAGGGGTGATGCCCTAGAGCCACCTCAAACAGAGCAAAGCGTCTGGCCAGAACTTCGCAGGCGAGTGATTTTTCCTTGCCGCTGCTGCTCGGCATGAAGAACGGCTTGAAACCCTTGTGCAGTTCGGTCGAGATGTAGGCGAGCGCTTCGAGGACGCGAGACCTGCCAAGTTCTCCTGGCGGCGTAAGTTTGTCGGAAAGCTCCGCGATGTAGCTCAGGATTGCGATATTCTCGGTCAAAACGACGCCTTCGTCGAGGCCGAGCGCCGGCACGTAGCCTGTGGGGTTGATGACCATGTAGTCGGTTCCGCTGGCGGTTCTCTTGGCCTCGAGGTCGACCTTTTCCATTTCAAACGGAAGGCCGCTTTCGATGAGCGCGATATGGTCGGCGAGGCTACAAGCGCCGGGAGAAAAAAGTTTCATAATCTGCCTCCTAGCTGTCGAATGTTTTCGCCTTGCGATCTACCCACGCCTTCCCAGCGTCGCCGCCCCACAGCAGCCAAGCGATGAAGCCTGCGGAAGGGTCGCTGTCCGAATTCCACTTGTGGGTCTTGGTGTCCTTGTCGACGGCGTGCCGTGCGAAGAAGCTATGCATCGATTTCACATCGGCTTCGCTAAGGTCACGCCGCTGCGCAAGTTGGTGCGCGCGGTCGAGGCCGACCTGGGTTCCGCCACGATCGAACTTTTCGCGCAGACGAAGCCCTCGCCTCGCGGCCGATGCCATCCTCAACGTAGGCTTAAAGCTTCGCTCTGCCATGATCGCGCTCTCCTCTCGTGAAGGGGAACGCCGCGCAGCGGCGCGGGTTTCGTCAGCGTGAAACCTCCTTCTGACACGCGAGCAGGCGCTCACCCGATCACGCCCGACGGACGCTATTTCGTGGTGCGCGGGCGCTTGTGGCGAATGTCCGACCCCCGCCTTTCTTCGACAAAACGCGATGAACTGGTCAAGAGATTAATGGCAGCGCGACGGGCGGTCGGCGTTGCACGCAGAAGCCAGAACGACGAGGCTAAGAACGAAGCGCATGCCGAAGTCGATCGCACCAAAATCGCGCTCGGGGAACGTGGTCCGGTCTGGTGGGACGACGGCGCGCCCGATCTTAACCGTCACTTAGCCCGCACCGGCCCATATGCCGACTGGTATGCAAATCTGGCTGAAGACAAGCGCTAGGCCTTTCGCTGCCCCTTCGTCCTTTGCATCAACTCGATCCAAACTGCAGCGTGATCGCTGGTCTTGTCCCAACCCCGCGGGCGGCGATCGACATCGGCACCAACCAGACATGCGGCCGCCTTTTCGTTCAGAAAAACATGGTCGATACGCAGGCCGGCATCTCGCTCGAACGAGTTCTTCCAATATTTCCAGAAGGTGTAGATGTGCACACCAGGTTGCCGCTCCCGCAGCGCATCGGTCCAACCTTGCTCGAGTAGGCGGGCATAGGCCGCTCGGACTTCCGATGCGAACAACGCATCGTCGCGCCAGCGATTGGGCGGATAGACATCGAGATCGGTCGGCATGACGTTGAAGTCGCCGGCGATCATTACCGGAGCATCGAGTGCAACTAGGCTTGCAAGATGGTCGTGGAGCCGCTCGACCCAGCGCAGCTTATAGTTGAACTTGGGACCGGGGGCGAGGATTGCCGTTAGGCAGGTACAAGGCCGGCGATCAGCACGCCGTTGACGGCAGCCTCAATATATCGGCTCTGGTCATCGGTGGGATCGCCTGGAAGACCGCGCCCAGTCTCGTGAACGTCACCAACGCGCGACAGTATAGCAACCCATTCCAGCGCGGCTGCGCATGCCAAACCGCATCGTAGCCTAGATCGCGGAGTGCGCTTGCCGGGAAGCCGCTGTCCGGCGCCTTTAGCTCCTGCAGACAGACCACATCTGGCTCGGCCAGCATCAGCCATCGCAGCAGCATCTGCAGTCGGCCATTGATGCCGTTCACATTGTAAGCCGCGATCTTCACGCCTTGAAAAGTATTAAAAGGCCTATGTCGTTCCCATCGGCACGGGGCCGGTTATTTTGCCAGTTGGGTAACCGTATCTTTCATGCGGCTGCTACCTTCACCGATAAAAAACCTGAACGCGCCCTTCGCGACTTGGCCGGGTTGAAGGAACGCAGTTCACATTCGATTGGCCGCACCAGCCGGAATTGCAGGCCGCCTAGGACATCGGATCAAATAAGGAGGTATGTTCGGCGCTCCATTGCTGCCGCCATTTTATCGACGCCAAGCCGGGTCACAGCTCGCATCTGTTCCTCGCTTGGGGGGGGTCGCACATCGACCCGACGGCGAAGGCCCTTGAGAAAATGCGTCGTTCGTCAGTGGCCTGCTGCGGCTATTTGCATACAATTTCACCGTATGTCGGCTTATCGTTGACCAACGAAAAAATTAAGTTGAGGCCTGGTACGTCGCCTTCTCGGTGGGTGCGACGACATACCAGGCATGATCATTCGGCCCTCAGCGAAGGTTCTTTCTTCGCCGACAATCGCGTTAGAAGTGGAAGATTATGCCAGCCATCGGGCGGATGCTGTCGAAATCGTAGGTTTCAGCGGAAAGACGAAGGCGAACGCCGCTGCTGCCGGTCACGCCGCCGAGGCCTATGTCCTTAGGGCCGACTTCGACGCCGACGCCGTAAATCCAGTCCTTCTCATCACTGTAGGCCCGCTTGCCGTTGACCCACTGATAACCGGCCGACGCGTAAATCAGGCCGCTCTCACCGGCGCGACCGCCAATACGGCCCTTGACGCCATATTCCCAATCGATGTCGCCAAATCCTTTGGTTGCGTTTCCTTCGACGCCGACAAATGCTGGTCCGAGCGGGATATTGACGCCGGCGACGCCGCTAACGAGCCCCCCATTCATTCTACCGCCGCGGGGCGACCCGAACTCGCTCTGACGCGAAAATTCATGGTAGCCGCCGAGCACACCGACGTACGGCTCGATGCCGAAGGCCTCACTACCATCCGGAGCGGTTTCTTCTTGAGCGGATGCGACAGAAGGCAGTGCAGCGGTTAGCGCGAGCACGAGAAGACATTTCTTCATAGGACACTCCAGTTCAACCACCGAACTTGTCGGTGTGTGGTCAATTGAACCGCGATTTCGCGCTAGAGTTTCTCAATAGAATGACTTTTGTCACAAGCGTGTCATTTTTGCACCAATAGGTCAGTGTGTCGGTGTTTAAGAAATCGAAGTATAAAGGGACCGGAGTCTAACCTTCTTTGTGAAACGCCAAACTGGGGTGTTAAGTCAAAAATCGTGCGCGCGAACAATGACGATATTTTGCATGCCGCACCGACCGCGTAGATCGCGAGGAATGGGGTTCTGCCCGCGTGACGTGCGGCCCTTCGCCAAGCATACCGCGCAAGAACTGTCTAAATTGAGTGCCGAAACCGCTCGTGCGCCCTTTTCAGCTGATCGGAGGCAACGGCTGTAAGTAGGTGCACTGAGCGACTTTACTATAGAACAAATTAGGCTGGCAGCGCGCCATGCCTCAGCAGAATAGCGCCGACTTCACCCACATCGGAGTCTAGCCCATCGACACCGCTGTTACACTGCCCGTGCTCACCTGTTCGGCCGAGCGCTTAACGCCTCGAGTGTAGTGGCCGATCGTGCAGATCGGCCATAGTTCGCAGTCGGATCCCCAGTCTCGGTGTAATTGAGGCCCCCACTAGTCCGGCCGTCCTTGGAGAGACGTCAGCAGCGGCAAATTTAGCGGCAAACACGCACTTTGTGATGGTGACGCCATTCCGTCCAACAGCGCCGATCATGCCCTCTGTGATCGTGCCCGCTCCAATGTCGCGGTCGGTCATAGCGGCGATAATCTCGGTATTGGTGTCGGTGCTCATAGCGATGCCGATCGCGAGGGTGCGCGTCAGCCGCAACGGCCATGCCCAGGCTGGTCGCCGCTATCGCAAGTGCAACGGATATCTTGAAAATATTCATAGTCGCCTCTTGTGAAGAGAGGTCCACAGACGGCTAACTCGATTAACTGCCGATGTATATGAAGGTGAAGCGTTATACCTGTGGTGTCAGATGCCCCTGAATGTTCCGCCGGCATGCCAGATGATGCATCCGGCAAAGACCGGTGACGGGCCGGATGCACCGGCGCCGCCTGGCCTAACCGCCGCGATCTCGGCCCGCCCGGTCTCGGCCCGTTTACTGGTACTCCAAGCTCCGATTTTCTCGATGGGCTTTTAGACTTGACGCTTCCCCAATGCGGTGCTCCGGCATTTTTCCAAGCTTCTGCGCACGTTGGTTCTGGCGGCATGAATCAACCGCTTCAGCTAGATCGCGCTTTGCCATGCCGATATAGAAATGTCCGCAAACAGGAGCCAAAAGCATTGCATCCAACCGGCGCAGAAGAACCGACCCGGCACGAACTCGAAGCCATGATCGCGCGGCTGCGCGTCGATGGGGATCGCCTCAAGCTGGCTCTGGCTGCCGGAGCGATCATCGGCACCTGGCTTTGGGACGTGCCCGCCGATCGCTTCACGGTCGACGAAGCCTTTGCCGACGCCTTCGGCCTGGACCCTGCGCTCGGGCGCGAAGGGATTAGCCTGAAGCAGATCGTCGAAACAGTTCATCCCGATGACCGGGGCGGCCTTATATCGGCGATCGACAGGGCGCTTGCTCACGGCGGACGCTATTCCCACGAGTATCGCGTTCGCAGGACGGACGGCCACTACCACTGGATCGAGGCGAATGGCCATGTGGTCCTTGATGGAGCCGGCGCGCCGATCAGCTTCCCCGGCGTCCTCATCGATCTGAGTGAACGGCGCCGCGTCGAGGCCGAGCGCGACCGGGCCGAGGCGATGCTCAATAATTTTGTGGGGGCAATGCCAGGCGTCGTCTATGCCAAGGACCGAGATGGTCGCTTGATGATTGGCAACCAGGGTACGAGTGAACTGATCGGCAAGGCGCCGCACGAATATATTGGCCGAACCGACCTCGATGTGCTGGAGGACAAGGAGCAGGCGGCGGCGATCATGGCAACGGACCAGCGGATCATGAAATCCGGGGTATCGCAGCAGATCGAAGAAGATGTGAACTTTCCGGATGGTCGGCGTGCCATCTGGCTCTCCACAAAATCGCCCCTGCGCGGTGCAACAGGCGAAGTTATCGGACTCGTCGGCACGTCTCTTGATATCACTGAGCGCAAGGCCATCGAGGCAAGCCATCGCGAGATCGAGGAACGATACCGGCTTGCAATTGGCGCGACCAGCGACGTTATCTGGGACTGGCGCCTGGCCGACGGAGATGTCATCTGGAATGATGCTCTAGCCACGCGCTTTGGCCATGCTTTCGTGCAGACCAGTGCCGAGTGGTGGCTCGACAATATCCATCCCGATGATCGCCAACGCATCGAGGCAAGCATCCACGCCGTCATCGATCACGGCGGCACAGGCTGGGCCGACGAGTATCGCTTCAAGCGAGCCGACGGAAGCTACGCATTCGTTTTGGATCGCGGAACTGTGCTGAGAGATGCCGCGAGCAAGCCTCTCAGGATGATCGGCGCCATGCTGGATCTAACCGAGCGCAAGCGCGCTGAAGCCGCTTTGACCCAAAGCGAGGAACGGCTGCGACTTGCCACCGAAGCGTCCGACACTGGTCTATGGGACGTCGATCTTATAGATAATATTCTGATCTGGCCGCCTCGCACCAAAGCCATGTTCGGCATTTCGCCGGGCGTGCCGGTGTCCATGCGGGACTTCTATGACGGTTTGCATCCAGACGACCTCGAGCGGACTAGTCTTGCTTTCGCCGCCGCCGCCGATCCCGAGCAGCGTGCCCTTTACGATGTAGAATATCGCACCGTCGGCAAGGAAGACGGTATCATTCGCTGGGTCGCAGCCAAGGGGCGCGGCGTTTTCGAGGATGATCGGTGCAAGCGGGTCGTCGGCGTGGCGATCGACGTCACCGCCCGAAAGGCAGATGAAGAGCAGCTGCGCGAACTCAACGAGCGGTTGGAATCGCGTGTTGCAGAGGAAGTCGCGGAACGGACCAAGGCCGAAGATGCGCTGAGACAGAGCCAGAAGATGGAAGCTGTTGGCCAGCTGACCGGAGGCATCGCGCACGACTTCAACAATATGCTCGCCGTCGTCATCGGATCGCTCGACCTGCTTGCTCGCCGCATGGCTCAGGATGATCAGCGTGCAAAGCGCTATGTCGATGCGGCGATGGATGGCGCGCGCCGGGCTGCGCAGCTTACGCAGCGACTTCTTGCCTTTTCTCGCCAGCAACCTCTCCAGCCCGAAGTGGTCGATGCGAACAAGCTTGTCGCAGGAATGTCCGATCTGCTGCGACACACGCTGCCGGACCTTCAGCCTAAAACCGTCCTGGCCGGCGGATTATGGCGCACTTTCGCCGACCCCAATCAACTTGAGAACGCCATCCTCAACCTTGCTGTCAACGCCCGTGACGCGATGCATGAGGGTGGGCGATTGACTATCGAAACCGCCAATTGCCATCTCGACGAACGCTATGCAGCTGGTCACCTTGGTCTTCCCACCGGTCAATATGTGATGATTGCGGTAACTGACACGGGAAGCGGCATGCCGCAGGAAGTCATTGCCAAAGCGTTCGACCCCTTCTTCACGACCAAGGAAGTCGGCCGCGGCACAGGGCTTGGCCTCAGCCAGGTCTATGGCTTCGTCAAGCAATCGGGCGGCCATGTGAAGATCTACTCCGAACCGGGCCAAGGCACCACGGTCAAGGTTTACCTTCCCCGCCTTGTCGCCGCAGTTGAGGAGCTGGAGCCGGCCGTACAACCTTACGACCTGCCTCGGGGTGAAAGCCGGGAAGTCATCCTTGTCGTTGAGGATGAACCAGGCGTGCGGCAATTTTCGGTCGATGCGCTAAGCGAGCTTGGATACAGAGTTCTGGAGGCCGATGGTGCCGCAGCGGCGCTAAGGCTCATCGACGCGCATAGCGAAATCGCGCTTTTGTTCACGGATGTGGTTATGCCCGAGGTTAACGGTAGAAAGCTTGCCGATGAAGCGCGCAGGCGGCGGCCCGGTCTGAAGGTACTTTTCACGACAGGTTACAGCCGCAATGCGGTTGTTCATAACGGTGTGCTTGACCCTGGCGTACATCTGATCGGCAAGCCTTTCACATTGGAGGACTTGGCTGCATGTGTTCGCAAAGTAATCGAAGAGTAGGCAACATCTCTCCTTTCGGGAGACTCGATGACACCAGAATAAGAAAAACGTCGTAGCTTGCAACGGGACTTGGAGCAAACTGCATTTGCCAATTCAGAGTCTGCGCTCCAGGCATTTTTTATTTTGCTGACGCTTCTGAGGCTGATCGGAATTGGGAATATTGCGCCCATGATCCGCGTTTGTGAGGGAAGGAAAAGCGCGTCGGCAAGTTTCGGCAATTGCGTTTCTGTGCGCCTGCCATGCCCAAAAAATAGCATCCGCACGCGCACGAAATCTGACTGCGTCCAGAGTATTATCTTCGCGTGACGGCGTTCTATGCATGGCTCGAGATCAGATAATTGTTGATCTCGTCTGAACGCATCCTCTCCGCGACAGGTTCCCCTCCTTAAGACATGCTGAAACGATAGCCGTCGCGCGCAAATGGTGTTTCCTCGCAAAATTTCCTTCGGAGCGGACGCCAGCGGGATCGAGGATGATGGCTCATGGGTTGAAAGGCTCAGGCGGTCCGAACCGCATCGTACGATCTAGCTTACTATGCCCAAGCCCATAGGAGATCCAATGGCCCTCGAAAATCGATCAATCGCTCTGCTCATTGCTCCGCGCGGAACGGAGGAGCGGGAATTTGTCGAGCCCAGACAGGCGCTGGAGCAGGCAGGCGCGAATGTCACCGTCATCAGTCTTGAAACAGGTCCTGCCCATACGAACAACAACGATCTGGATCCCGGCAATAGTTACGCCGTGGACGAGATATTTGCCAATGTATCCGCAGACAGGTTTGACGGCCTGGTCATTCCCGGCGGAAGTGTGGGCGCAGACAAACTTCGCGCAAGCAGGGACGCCGTGCAATTTGTGCGAGCATTCTTCGAGGCCGGCAAACCTGTTGGTGCTATCTGCCACGCGCCGTGGTTGCTTGTGGAGGCGGGCGTGCTGAAAGGCCGTACGATCACCTCGTTTCCTTCAATCCGCACAGACATCGAGAATGCAGGAGGGAACTGGGTCGATGAGGAAGTGGTCGTCGACAAGGGCCTGGTGACGAGCAGAAAGCCGGACGATCTCCCGGCTTTCTGCGCCAAGCTTATCGAAGAGTTCGAAGAAGGGCGACACTCTTCACAGGCAGCTCGCGACTGACTGACCATCAACAAACCCTCCTCGCGGCCTGCCTGGTTTTGCTGCGGGGAGGTCGCAAGCCAGCATCTTGAATCGATAGGGCTCGAAGCATCAACGGTCGCGGGTTCGGTGTCCTTGACGGCCCGATCATCAAGTCCCGGCACTGATGCGCCTCCGGACGGTTGTTGCTTCCATACATAGAGGCTGCGCGATTGCCGCAGGTCTTGCCTTCAGGAGCATTGCCCATGACTTTTTCGCCGCCACTGCCCTATTCTCTCGATATCGAGACCCTGCAGGATGATGAGGACGAGACGCTCGCCTCGATCAATGCCTCATTCGACAAGATCCTGCAGACGACCCATGAAGATTACGGCCGGGCAGTGCGCGCAGTCCACGCTAAGGCACACGCGATCCTTGAGGGTTCATTCCAGGTCGCCGGGGCCCTGCCCCGCGAATTGGCCCAGGGACTCTTCGCCTCGCCAGGCGACTACCGCGCCTACCTGCGGATATCGACAAACCCAGGTGACATCCTGGACGATGCCGTTGCACTGCCGCGCGGCGTTGCACTCAAGGTGATCGGCGTCGAGGGCGAACGGCTGCCGGGCGCCGAAGGAAGAACGCAGGATTTTGTCATGGTCAACGGCCCGGTCTTCACGGCGCCCGATGCCAGGAAGTTTGCTCGAAGCCTCAAAATGCTAGCGGCGACGACTGACCGAGCTGAAAGTGTTAAAGTCGCGGCTTCCAAAGTGCTGCGGGCAGTGAATGCGGCCCTTGGCACGATAGGGCTTGAGAGCACGGTGCTGGCAGGGCTAGGCGGCGCGCCGCAAGTCGACCCATTGGGCGAAACATACTTCAGCGTGACGCCTTTTCGCTACGGAGAGTATGTGGCCAAGTTCCGATTACGCCCAGTCGGCATGGCGCTCACCGAATTGGCCGGCAAAAAGGTCATGACCAAGGGACATCCCAACGCAATTCGCGAGACAGTGCGCGAGGACATGGCCGGAATCGACGCCGAATGGGCTTTCGAGGTTCAATTACGCCGCGACGCCAATCGTCAGCCCATCGAGGATGCTTCGGTTGAGTGGAAAGAAGACGAGGCGCCTTTCGTCGAGGTGGCCCGCTTGCGTGTGCCGCGTCAGGATAGCTGGGATGCCGATCGCGTGCGGGCAGTCGATGAAAATATGCGCTTCTCGGTTTGGACAGGCCTTGCCTCGCATCGACCGCTGGGAGGGATAAATAGGGTACGGCGAGGTGCTTACCAGCATTCAGCCGATTTCCGGGCCGCTGCCAATGGCTGCCCCATGCACGAACCCGCGAATTGAGAGGACATCTGCATGGACGATCTGGTAAAGCCCCAGAGCTACGACGGCGCCACCGGGGGATGGGGTTCGCTGAAAGGCATGGCGGAGGTGGAAAGCCAGGCCAAGGCGTCGCCGGCGGCGCTTCGGACGCTGGCAGAACAGAACAAGCCGGAAGGCTACATGTGCAGTTCCTGCGCCTGGGCCAAGCCCCCCAACCCTCACGTCGCCGAATTCTGTGAAAATGGCGCCAAAGCCACCCTCTGGGATCTGACCTCGAAGCAATGCACGGCGGCGTTTTTCGCCGCGCATAGCGTGGCCGAGCTTGGCGAGTGGTCCGATCACGATCTCGAGATGGCCGGTCGGCTCACGGAGCCTCTTCGCTACGATGCCGCCATCGATCGCTATGTGCCCGCTTCATGGGACGAGGCTTTTGCGGCAATTGGGAAGAAGTTGCAGCGCCTGGAGCCGAAGTCCGTCACTTTCTATGCCTCGGGCAAGGCGGCGCTGGAGCCGTCATATCTTTATGGACTTTTCGCACGCATGTACGGGCACAACAACCTGCCCGACAGTTCCAACATGTGCCACGAAACGACATCGGTCGGCCTCAAGAAAGTCATCGGCTCACCGGTCGGTACCTGCACGTTTGATGATCTGTCTCACTGCGACGCGATCTTCTACCTTGGTCAGAACCCCGGCACCAACAGCCCGCGCATTCTCCATCCGCTCAAGGATGCCGTCGAACGCGGGTGCAGGATCATCGCCTTCAATCCTCTGCGGGAGAAAGGGCTTCTGGAATTCGCCGATCCGCAAGATCCCTGGCAAATGACGCTTGGGGCGCCAACGAAAATTGCTCATCAGTTCCTGCAGGTGCGGCCGGGGGGCGACATCGCCGCGCTCATGGGAGTTTGCAAGCGGGTTCTCGATCGCGAAGCGCACAAAGGCGGTATCCTCGACCGCGCTTTTCTTGACGAGCATTGCAAGGGCGAGGCCGACTTCATCGCCAAGGTCGAGGCGACCGATTGGCCAGAGATAGAACGTGTTTCTGGCCTCCAGCGCGCCGAACTGGAAGCAGCAGGCGATGTCTATGCCGAGGCGAGCAATGTGATCGGCATCTACGGCATGGGCCTGACGCAACAGGTGCATGGCTCGCAGACGATCGGCATGCTTGTCAACCTGCTGCTTCTTCGCGGCAACATCGGTCGAAAAGGCGCAGGCTGCCAACCTATTCGTGGCCACTCCAACGTGCAGGGCCAGCGTACAGTGGGAATTTCCGAGAAGCCGGAACTTGTCCCGCTCGACAAGCTTCGCGAGATCTTCGGCTTTGATCCGCCGAGCGACAAGGGCCATACCACGATCGAGTTCCTGGGCGCAGTCCTCGATCGTAGCGCCAAGGGATTCATCGGGCTTGGCGGCAATCTTGCGCGCGCGGTACCAGATCAAGCGCGCGTTCATCCCGCCTGGCGGGATCTGGAACTCACAGTCCATATCGCCACACGCCTCAACCGCACGCATCTACTACCGGGCAAAGAGGCCTACATCCTCCCCTGCCTTGTCCGCGCAGAAGAGGACCTGCAGGCGACGGGTCCGCAAACAGTCACTATCGAAGACAGTTTCAGCCACATCTACGGGTCGATAGGCCGCCGGGAACCGGCCAGCCCCAGCCTCAAATCCGAACTTGCTATTGTCGCTGCCATTGCCAAGGCGACGCTGCCGCCGCGCCCCGAGTGGCGATGGGACGAATGGACCGGTGACTATGGCGAAGTTCGCGATCTTATCGCCCGTACCTACCCGGACGAATTTCATGACATGAGCGGGAGGATGAACACGCCAGGCGGCTTTTACCGCGGAAACCCGGCGCACGACCGCGAGTGGAAAACGCAAAGCGGCAAGGCAGAGTTTAGCGTGCCCGACACGCTGAGCGCCAATGGCATCAAGGACGCGGCCGGACGATACACCTTGTTGACGCTACGCTCGAACGACCGGTTCAATACTACCGTATACGGCCATTCGGACCGTCTACGCGGACTGAAAGGCTCGCGCATGATCGTGATGATGAATCCCTTGGACATGGCGGCAGCCGGCCTTCAGCAAGGTTCGCAAGTGCAGCTTGTGACCGATGTCGAAGACGGCTTTGAGCGCGCGGTGCGCGGCCTCGCGGTAACACCGTATGATCTCCCTCGAGGGGCTCTCGCGGGCTATTTTCCCGAACTCAATCCGCTCATCCCGATTGGGCATCACGACCGGCTCTCGAAAACCCCGGCGGCGAAGGGCATTCCGGTCCGCATGCGGCCAGACTGAACGCGCATCAGAACTGCTACTTTTAAACGTGGTCCCAAGTGGCCCTCGCTTAACATTGATTAACGTGGTTGTTCCCGGCGTGGCGCAACGCAGCGCTTACGAAAGGGTTGTGGACTTAACCCGCGACTTGCCGGGCTGGGCCTACAAACAGGATCACTTGCTTGACCGAGTACGCCGAATGGGCCGCACCGATAGCGACAATGATTGCCGCGATAATGACTGCGTCGAACCTTGGCGCGCGCATGACCGGCTTCGGCTTCGTCGTCTTTACGGTTGGCTCGATCGCATGGACCGCGTTTGGAATGGCTACCAATCAGACGAGTCTGATCGCCGCCAACGGTTTTCTCACGGTGGTGAACCTGATCGGCGTATGGCGCTGGCTTGGTAGACAGAGTACCTACGAGGAAGGTGGCCGATCGGCACGCGTTGCCAGTCACCACTCCTCCGCTCCTTCCCTTTTCACCGCCAACGGTCTACCCGGCATGGCGATCGAAGATTGCTATGGGAAGCGTATCGGCAAAGTTGTGGAAGCCCTGCTGGAATGTCGCACCGGCAAAGTGCGCCATGTCGTCATCGCCAGCACAGCGGGAATAGGGCTGGAAGAGCATCTGCGCGCCATTCCCGCATCGACGATCTCCTTCGGCGCAGATAGGGCCAGAGTACCCATCCGGTGAAGGCCGCGGAGGCCACGGCTAGGTCGCCTTTGGTTTGACGATGCGCTTTGCTGCGGCGTTGCGCCTGGCGGNGTACCCATCCGGTGAAGGCCGCGGAGGCCACGGCTAGGTCGCCTTTGGTTTGACGATGCGCTTTGCTGCGGCGTTGCGCCTGGCGGCGATACGCGAGAGTGCGGCTTCGATCGGCAAGATATCGAGTTCTTCCGGGTCGTAGCCATCAAGCCAGTCGTTGATTTCGGCATACTGCTCGTGTGTGGGATCGGACCTGATCTCCAGCATGTCGTAGAGGCCGGAGATTCCGCCACAATCCTCAGGCGGACAGTCGCGCTCGCCGCCGATGAAGCGCGGATAAGCTAGAGCCGGGTCCCCCTGTCGAACATCGCTCAGGGTGAGCGTGTGCTGCCAGTCGTCACCAAAGTCGTAGGAATACGCGATCGTGGTCGTGCCGGGAGTGAGAACATCGCGCAGGCGGATGCGTGCGGCAATCTTGCGCGGAGCGGTTCCCCAGTCGTCTTCCATCGGCAGGCCATAAGTCTGACCGTCAATGCGCATCTCCCACAGATGGTAATCGAACCACCCCATCGCGGCCTGAACGATGTCGTGCAGGACCTTGAGAGTGACCGAGGTCGGCACTTCGACCAAGCGCCAGATCGGCGGATCGCTGTCCTCAAGCTCGATGCGCAGCGTTGCGATCTGCAGGAAACTGTCGATGGCCGTGGGCCTGTCTGTCGATCGGGCGGTCATGCCACCTGCGATAGCACTCCGGGCCGGACTTGCCAGTTCCAGGGAAGCAGCTCGTCGATCCGGTTGACGGGATGCTCTGCGATGCGCGCGAGGACATCGGCCAGCCAGGCTTGCGGATCGACGTCGTTGAGACGGGCGGTCTGGATCAGCGAGTAAAGCACGGCGGCGCGCTGTCCGCCGCGATCGGAGCCGCAGAACAGCCAGGCTTTGCGCCCGAGGGGCACGCAGCGCAACGCCCGTTCGGCCGCGTTGTTCGTGAGGCAGATCCGGCCATCGCCCAAGAACCGGGTGAAGGCATCCCAGCGCCGGAGCATGTAGTTTATCGCCTTGGCCAGATCGTGGCTGCGCGACAGCTTCGCGAGTTGGGCGGTGAGCCAGGCGTGCAGGTCCGTCATCAGCGGCGCGCTGAGTTCCTGCCGGACGGCGACACGCTCTTCGGGCGCCTTGCCTTTGATGGCACGCTCGATCTCGAACAGGGCATCGAGGCGCTGCACGGCTTCCAGCGCGATCGGATAGATCATGCCGGTACGCTCACCGCGGCTCTTCCGGCGCGCGGCAGCCTCGACGTCGGCCAGTTCGAAGAACTTGCGCCGTGCGTGTGCAAAGCAGCCCGCCTCGATCACGGGTGCAGGCTGACGGCCGGGCGCGTAGAGCTCGTTGTAGCCGCCATAGGCATCGGCCTGCAGAATCCCTGCCCATGACGCCAGGTGCGCCCGAGGATGCTCGCCGCGCCGGTCGCGGGAATAGTGGAACAGGGCTGCGGGCGGATCGCTGCCGGCGAAGGGCCGGTCATCGCGAACGTAGACCCACAGGCGCGCGGTATCCGTCTTGCCCTTGGCCAGGACCGGCACGGTCGTATCGTCGCCATGCAAACGCCGGGCGGCCAGGACATGGGCCTCGATCCTTAAATAGAGCGGCATCAGGGCGAAGCTCGCCGCGCCCACCTGGTCGGCCAGCGTCGAGGTGCTGAGCGGGACGCCTTCGCGGGCGAAGCGCTCGGCCTGGCGGTTGAGGGGCTGATGCTGGCCATACTTCTCGAACAGCAGCATGGAGAGGAAGCTGGGCCCAGCCCATCCGCGCGGCACGACATGGAACGGCGCCGGGGGCTGTGTGATCGCCTCGCAATCCCGACACGAGAACTTCTCGCGAACCGTCTGGATCACCTTCCACTGGCGCGGGATCACCTCGAGCGTCTCGGTCACGTCCTCGCCCAGCTTCGACAGGCGCGCACCGCCGCAAGCCGGGCACGAACATGGCGCAGGAATGACGACGCGCTCGCGCGGGAGATGTTCGGGGAACGGCTTGCGGCTCGGCCGCTTGCGCGCAAAGGCGGCGACATCGGCTGTCCTGGCCGCGGCGACTTCGGCGGCCAGGTCATCCTCGCAGGCATCGGCCTCAAGGTCTTCCAACTGTAGCTCAAGTTGGTCGAGCAGCCGGCGGCTGCGCTCGGCGCTGGCGCCATATTGCTCGCGGCGCAGCTTGGCGATCTGCAGCTTGAGGTGGGCGATCATCGCCTCGGTCGCGCTCTCGCGGGCTCTGGCATTGGCGAGGCGCGCTTCGGCATCGTCGGCGCGTTCGAGCGCGGCGGACAGCAGCGTCTTGAGCGCTTCGACGTCGTCCGGGAGGGGCGATGCGGCCGTGTCCATGACGGGCATGGAATCACAGAACGTGGCAGGGTTGAAGCCAAAAATGCGCCGGAAGGCGAAGAAGGTGCCCGGCCTATCCCGCGCTCTGCGGGCGCCAGGAATACTGCGGGTTACGCCAGTCGATCCCCTCCAGCAGGCAGGACAATTGCGCGTTGGTCAGCGACACGATCCCATCCTTCGCCGAGGGCCACACGAAGCGTCCCTTCTCGAGCCGCTTGGAATAAAGGGACATGCCGATCCCGTCATGCCAGATGATCTTGATCAGCGCTCCTGTCCGTCCGCGAAACACGAACAGGTCGCCCCCGTGCGGGTCGCGCTTCAGCCCCTGCTGGACCTGCAAGGCCAGCCCTTGCATCCCTTTGCGCATGTCCGTGTGCCCCATGGCGATCCACACCCGCGCGCCCGGTGGTATCACCGCAGCGCCTTCAAGGTCGCGCTGACTAGGGCGGCGGGCGCTCCGGCCGAAATGCGAACGAGCCGGCCTTCACCCAGTTCGACGGTGATCACGGCACACCGATCACAGCCGTCCGACTTCTCTTCCTTGGCGAGGACCGCCTGGGCAAAGGTTGCCTCAACCAACGGGATGGATGCCCCTTCGGCTTGTTCGCGTCGCAGATTGCGCCGCCAGGTGTAGATCAGGCTGGTCGATACGTCCCGCCGCCGGGCCACGTCCGCGACACATGCGCCTGGCGCGAAGGCTTCGGCCAAAATCTGGAGCCGTTCCTCGTCCCGCCACCGACGCCGCCGCTCCGGCCCCGTCATCACCGTGATCTGCCCCATGCTGCGCTCCTAAGCTCGCTCATACGAGCGCTCTTAAGATCGGTCGTTCACTCACCGGACAAGGCGGGCCTCACCGGATGGGTACGNGCTGCGCTCCTAAGCTCGCTCATACGAGCGCTCTTAAGATCGGTCGTTCACTCACCGGACAAGGCGGGCCTCACCGGATGGGTACGCATTTCGCACCTCGATGTTCTTTGATCTGTAACCAGGGCGGCGACGTTTTCCTTGCGGCAGAGAAGAGCTCTTACTTCGCCCTGGAACCAGTTTTCAAGCGCGAGAGGGCAATTATGCGAGCGACAGCGCCGCGGTCCAGCACTGCGAATTGAACCTCAGGTATGGACCTTAGGTGACGCCGCAGCGCGGGGTGGCGCTGCGACGTCGAAGGTAGCTGCAAATCCGGCACGCCTCTCCGTGCAGAAACAGCCGAATCAAAGTTAACAGGGATCAATTCGGAGAAAAGCCGCTTACGGGATTTTAAGGTTGGCTTATTTGTCGCCGATGACCGTACCGCCGGGCTGACCACAATGAAACCTTCGATGGTGCCAAGCTCCGTCGCACTGCCTACTGAAGCGCGCCGTTCAGACCGCCCGCGTGGCGGCACGAGAGTTGCCGCCCACTGCTGCGGCTGCAACTATAAGAAGAACCGGTCCGCTTGCCGGGGAATATCAATGAGTGTCGCTCCATTTGCTGTCGCGGCCTTAGCGATTCACCCAGCAGAAAGTTAAGACCAAAACCATTTCAAATGGATTCTCTAATAATCTCGGGAATAAAACTCCGAAATCAAAGGATGGCAGCTTCTTTCGTGACTTGGAAAAATCAAGGCCTCTGGGGTGAACAGAGGCCCTTATTTATTAAGCAGGAAAGGCATCAGTCCTCGCCGTTGTTCTTTACGTCAACGGTAGGGACATCGATAGTTTCCTTCTTCGTGCCAACCACGACTTCCTTACTGTCAACATCAACCTTGGGAAGCTCTCCGCCCTTTACACTGACTTCAGGGAGATCACCTTCCTTCACATCAGCGCTCCAAAACCCGGTCGCAAACAGCAGCCCACCGATTGCAACGGCAATGACGGCTACCCACACCCAGACGCTAACGCCCTTGCGGCCGGCGTGATCATATCGCGTGTCTACCATAGAAACCTCCTCCCAAAACGGTTCAAACTAAATTTGCTTTGTCCGATTTTGTTCCTCCTGAGAGGCGATCGCATTTATCATACTATACTCCTGCGCCGAGTGACGGCGGCGCCGGCATGGCTGGCGGCGTTTTTGCGATTGGGAAATCACCCTCATCCTACCTGAAGGTACTATTGGCGTCGCGCCTGACACACCAGTAGCAGCGCCTTGGACATGGCATGGCTCGGGGAATTAGGGCCACGCATCCCGGTTGAATTTTCCGCAGAAAACTGCGCGGTATTAGGACGCACCTTACGCCATTGTCGATGAAGGTTGGGATTTGGGTCGCACTTGTCGCCTGGAAGCCGAAGAGGGTTTGCGGAACGTCGACCGCTTCCGCGCATTCAAACTGTGGTGGGAGAATGCCATGACCTACAGCGATAGAATGACAGTGCTTGCACGGCTTGGTTTCGCGGCTCGGGGGCTAGTCTATATCCTGGTGGGATGGCTTGCCTTCGATGCCTCGCGCACGGGCGCTGAACCCAGCGACAATCAAGGTGCGCTCGGCACCCTGGGCGATACTGCGCTCGGTCACGTGATCTTGGCGATATGCGCCATCGGTTTTGCAGGTTATGCGTTCTGGAGACTGGCAGAGGGAGCGCTTGATCCCGAAGCTCGCGGCCGTACCAATAAGGGGAAATTTGAGCGCGTTGCTCACCTTGTCAGCGGCGGGGCCAACGCCTTGCTTTGTATTATAGCTGGTAGACTCGCCCTCCGCTCTTCTCCTGCCAATCATGGCAGCCCAGGTGACGAAAGCGCACAAAGTTGGTCGGCTTGGTTACTTGATAAACCTGGCGGTGTTGCACTCCTCGTCGCCGTAGGGCTCGGGTTGTTCATGGTCGCCGCTGCCCAGGCCCTCAAAGCATATAAGGCAGGCTTTGATGAACTGGACGGTGACGTTCCGGCTCCATCTTATGTCAGGTGGATCGGAAGGCTGGGATATAGCGCTCGCGCCGTAGTTTTTGCCATGATTGGCTGGCTCCTGATTTCTGCCGCCCTTCAGCACGATCCAACCCGAGCAGGAGGTTTGGGCGACGCGCTGGCCGAATTGCGGGCCCAACCAGAAGGCTCGTGGATACTCGCGATAATTGGCGTCGGGCTGAGCTTGTTCGGCGTTTTCAGTCTCGTCGAAGCACGCTACCGGCGCTTGAGGGTTCCAATTCCCCGGACTCCGACCGGACTTCGATAAACTGCCACAAGCAAGCCATCTGGCAGCTCACGTCTCTATTGGCCAATGCGCACCCGAAGGCCGGCATGCCGCTCCAGCGCGCTGTCGATCTGATTAATCCAATTTCGGGCTAATTTCGGCGGCGGTTTTCCAAATAGATCGCAGCCAATGTTTCTTCAGCACGTGGCCGGATCGCCGGCTGTTTCGAACCGAGATGATACCGTACCCACAGCGGAATGCGCTCCAAAACGTGGAGGATGGGGGCGATGAAATCGAGGCCATTCCGCCGCTACGACGCGATGTTGCTCGTCTCGTCCAGCCAAGCTCGGCGACAAGGTCAGCGCCGCATTCGCGCGTAGATCGGAAAAAGGGGCGTGATACATGCTATCACTCCTTCTTTGAAACGCACACGCTCTCATTTACCTCCGCTTGCGTCCAGTCACCAAAGACCCAGCAACGGCGGCTGAGGCTGCAAGGATAGCAATCACTCCGGACGCGAGTTTGCGACGAAGCGCCGGGTTGCGCGTGTGCCCATCGGGGCCGCTTGGCGCGGTTGGAGGCGTGAACAGGCTTCCCTCGGTATTCGCGCTCGGCTCAGCCTTTTGCGACCAGCTATCGAGTAAGCCGTTCATGATCGCGGGACCCACGTTGGGCGTCGTGAACTGTGTCAGCTTCATGACAAGGCCGGGGGCGCCGACGAACGTGGAGTTGCGCGGATGTGTGGCCAGCTTGACGACTGCCCTGGCAACTTTCTCCGGCGGCAGCGATCCCGGAGGAAGCGAAAGCTTTGCGCCGGTATAGTTGCCCGCATGTCCCACTGCAGGCGTATCGACAAAGGTCGGATAAACATCGCAAACGTGGATGTGCGGCCGCTTCGAAAGCTCGGCCCGCAGAGCCTCGCTAAAGCCGCGAAGGGCGAACTTGCTTGCGGAATAGGCGGCCGCATAGGGTGTTGCGACGAAGCCGCCGATCGAGATCATGTTCACCCATGTGCCTTCGTCCTGCCCCAGGAAGATCGGCAGGACAGCGTAAGCCTCCTGCATGTGGCTGATCAGGTTCGCTTCGATCACGCGCTGGTGATCGGCAAAGGGCGTATCCTGATATTTTCCCACGACTCCCACGCCCACGCAGCTGAACCAGAGATCGATGCCGCCCAGAAGCTCCTGTGCGTCCTGCGCCAAGGCAGTTACAGCAACGACATCGGTAACGTCGACGACGCGGGTCTCGACCGAACCACCCACCCCACGGCAGCGCCGCGCGATGTCGTCCAGTCCCGCCGCGCCTCGGGCGGCAATAACCACATGGGCACCGAGCCGCGCGAAGGCGATCGCTGTCGCCGCTCCGATCCCGCTCGACGCTCCGGTGATGACGATCCGCTTGCCTGACAGGTTCCGGATCATCGCGTAGTCTCCTTCCCCCGGTGCGCGGGTGCTACGGGCATGTTCTCACACCGCCGTTTCGGCGCGCGGCACGCCGTGGTTCTGCCAGAGCTTCGCGCGATAGCGTTCGAAACAGAGCTTGCCGCAGGTAAGGCGCATCAACGCCCCTTCGGCAATGGCTGTGGCTCGCCGCGGATCCTCGATGACGAGAGGAAGCAGGGCTTCTTGGTTCCAGGTCTGGCTGTGCTTCACGTCGAGCACGGCATGAAGATCGAAATACCGGCGCTGAGCGCCCGACAGGCCGATCCGGCGCAAGCCCTTGGCCACCGCAGCCGAGCGCCACGGAGCGGTCAGTTCGATCACTCCGAGGGCGCCGACCGAATGCCATGCATAACGCCGCGAACTCGCCATGGCCGTCATGGCATTGGCGAGTGCGAGACTTTCCCATACTGTGGTATCTATTGAGGGACGGACGTCGAGCGCGTTCGCGACGACGTGCAGCATGGGGCCGTGCATGCCTCTAAGATTGCCGCGCCCCATCTCGTCCCAGTAGTTGGCGGCCAGTTCCAGCTTCGCCCGATCGGGCAGCTTGATCTGCGTCATCGCGACGAGATCGTCGAACCCCGCCTCGCCGGCGGCCTCCTGCTCGAAGAACCAGCGCAGGTCCTCTCGCGTCGCATTGTCCGCCAGCCAGGGAAAAAGGGGGTCGTTTTGTCCGGGGCCGGTTTCCGCTAGCCCTTCGAACCAGTCGATGAACTTTTCTGCTTGCGTTGGAGCCGCGTTGGCGGCTTCACGAACCTGCGAGCGCAACCGCTCGATGAATTCGCCTTCACGCAGTAGCATAACGGCATCGCTTGCCAGACGATCGCGCCAGTCCTGAGATGGAAATTGTGGAGCAAGCCGCTCATGATTCCAATGCGCGAGTTCCCGCTGAAATCTATCTCCGAACAATTCGACTTTATCTTCATCGTGGTCGGCATGGGGAATTCGAAAGGCCAAGAGCTGAGACATGTGCTAATTCCGTGATCTGTTCCCTGGAAAGGACGTGCCGATCCTCAGCAAGTTCCCGCTTCAAATATATGTTAACCGGATTCTACCGATGAGCCGGGGCGTCGCTACGTACTTGCGGCAGGTTTCGATGGAGCGGATTTTCGCGGAGAGAGGCGGATCTCATCTGGCCCACTTCCCGAGATGCTGGCAATATCCGAACGAAAGGCACACCATATAGATCGAGATCCTCCATCAGAAGGGCGTTGGCCGAATGAGGAGCAAGCGGGCCGATCACGGCAGCGGACGGCATCTCCTTGCCGAAGGAGGCGAGCGCATCGAGTACGTTGCCGTAACAGCGCACGCTGAAACCTCGCCGCTGCAGGCCTTCGATCTCGGTCCACATATGGCATGGTGAATCCGCAACGATGATTGCGCAGGGCTTTTCGGGAACAGGCTTTCTCATACAAAGCTAACGCGGAAGGATGGGATTCGAGTTCCCGTTACCCGGCCATCCGGCCAAGGTTTCCGTCGGGCAGACCTGGTGGCACGCTGGTCCGTTCGGCAGATCATGGCGTTATGAAACTGGAACGAGAAGACCGGCTTCGCCGTTGGGTTCTGGAGAAGGAGAACAGAAATGAGCCGCAACAGCAAAGAAATCCACGAACATCCACAAGCAGCGGATCAACGCATCGTTCGCGCAACGACCGAAGGCGTGGATGCTCAAAATGCTACACAATTCGACATGGATAGAGGGCTGGCTGGGGTGGAAGCAAAGCCTTTTTCAGAGCGGGCGCAGGAGAACTCCGCCTCGACTGAAGTCGGAAAAGAAACTCATGGGTCGGCTAAGCGAGAGGAGGACCTCATCTCCGGCCGACGCAACGCAGGTCGCGAGGACGGAGCCGAAAGCAAGCGGAATACTTAGCCTGCTGTTGCCTGTAATTAAATTTCCATGGACTGACTTGGCTGCGCTTTCACATTAGCAAAAGTTTCGCGGGAAAGATAATTGCTCTTCGTGCCGGTTAAGAAACAGGCACTAACACCGCGCAAGGTTAAAGGGATAAAAGGTCGGTTGCGCGAGGTGCCGAACGCAGGGTCTGGGACGAAGCCATCATGCGCGGTGTCGTTACCGAACGGCTGACTATGTCCAAACCCGTGATGGTCTGTTGACGCTGGATCGGTGGAACGATCGTCAGGTTCCAGGCGAGTGATCTTCGCTCGAAAGGCGGACGTGGGTGGGCAGCTGCCGAGGAGCTGCCGAGCATGCTCAGCACTTCCCGGTGCTCCTCATCTGCCGATAGTGCAAAGCAATTTGTCCTTGCGCCCAGCGAAGCGCAGGGCTTTCGCCGTTTTTACGGCTTAGACTGCGATAGCGGTTCACGATAACGTTGCCATCAGGCTCGGACAAGTTCTTGAGTGTGCAACGCGCTTCGGGACCCGCAGACCCCAGCTTCTTAAAAAGCTCTGTCTTGGCCGCCCATTCGCCGTCACTATTGCCCTTATAGCGCTGGTTATGCGTGTCCGCCCAACCGGGAACATAATTATGATCCTGTGCCATAGCTGCGTCCGACGTTATCAAGGTTATCGTAGTGACAAGTATGGATCGATACCGGTTCATCAAATCAGCCTTCTAGATGTGATGTAAAACTAACCCACAAGTTACCCGGATGATCCGTTATGCTATTTCAAGCAAAAGATCGCTTAGTGGCACGCAGGATCCAGCAGGATTTCGGCGCGACAGGGTGGGAAGCGGACCTTGACTTGAAAAGACAAGCGGGCGATAGGCCGATCAACGGGCACACGCGGACGCCCGTTCAGACGGTTTCGTCCAAGTCCGCTCCATACGTTGCGATTGCGGCGAGGGAGCGTTTGATTGATGAACGAAACTGCCGCAGTATCGCCTGTCGAAGCTTCGCCACCCCCCATGTCGTTGATGGCCTTGTTCCTGAAGTTTCTCGGCTTCGGAGCACTCGCTTTCGGCGGCCCGGTCGCCCAGATTGCAATGCTCCGGCAAGTGCTGGTCGAGAACGAACGTTGGATCGACAAGGCACGGTTCAACCGCCTGCTCGCAGTCCTGCAGGTATTGCCCGGACCTGAAGCGCATGAGCTGTGCGTCCACATGGGAATGATCGCCCGCGGACGGCTCGGCGGATTGCTCGCCGGGCTCGGCTTCATGTTGCCGGGCCTCCTGCTCATGCTGATAGCAGGCTGGGCATACGTTACGTGGGTGGCTAGCGATGCCGGACTTTCGGGCGTGCTTCTTGGCATCCAGATCGTCGTTCTTGCCATCATCTTGCGCGCGGTCGTGCGGATCGGGGAGCACATCTTGGAGAACTGGCTGCTAGGCATGGTTGCGACCGCGAGCCTGGTCGTAACGCTGATCGGCGTGCCGTTCTGGATTCCTCTCGTGACTGGCGGGCTTGCCTACACCGTGTCGCATCGCCTTGTAGCTCTAGCGGCGGCGTCGGTCATAGCCGGGGCTTTCGCGCTGGCAGTGCTGGTTCATGTGGATGCACCGCCATCCCCATTGGTGAAGGCATCCGGGCACGCCTCCATAACTGCCTTCGCGTTGTTCCTTGCAGGTCTCAAAGGCGGGCTGTTGACGTTTGGAGGGGCCTATACTGCCATTCCCTATGTGCGGGCCGATACGGTGGGGCGTGGCTGGATCGGCGATGCGACGTTCATCGACGGCATTGCGCTGGCCGGGGTATTGCCCGCGCCACTGGTGATCTTCGCTACTTTCGTAGGCTTCGTCGCAGGCGGTTTTACCGGGGCGTTAGCCATCACGGCAGGTATGTTTCTCCCGTCCTTCGCCTTCTCCCTTGTCTTGTTCGAGAGGCTTGAAGCTGTCGTCGAGAACCCTGCATTCCACCGAGCCCTGGAAGGTATTGCCGCAGCAGTACTCGGAATTATAGCAGCGACGTTCCTGCAATTTTGCGAGGCGACCAGTGCCCGATTCTCGGGTTACTTCCTGCCGATTTGTCTGTTCGCGGTTGCCCTCCTTTTGGTTTGGCGGGTTAAAGGGCCATGGGTGACGCCCGCAACCATAGCGGTAGGCGCGGTGACAGGATGGGTCCTGTTCTCATAACTCTCCATGTCCGGATTGGGGCGAAGCACGAACCGCTTCGCGGAGGGTGTAATCGGTGAGGTTCCTGCACGGATCGTGGGTCGTCCGGGGATTGAGCGTCGCGGGCGGTA
>NZ_MSQB01000049.1 GCF_002149965.1 Novosphingobium panipatense
GGCCAGGCCTCGGCCCGGTTAGTGCGGACAGATCCATGAAACCCTCAAGGGATCACACCGCCTCGCTCTGCAATTACAGATCTACGGCCTAGCACTACTTTGGCAGAAGTATGATTTTTGGGATTCCCTTGGCGCGAAATGCGTGATTCATGGGGAGCCAGCTTTGACGGAGGCTGGCGATGGACGAGGATTGGCGGGCGGGCCTGGAGCAGTGGCTTGCTCCGTATCTGGAGGGGCTGGGTAACAAGACGCGGCGTCGGATGTGTCCGGCTTATATCGCCGGTCTGATTGGACCGGGTGATCGCAAGAGCATCCAGCCTATGGCGGCCCGCTCGGAAGCCATCGCTTATGATCGGCTGCATCATTTCATCGGGGCAGGTCTGTGGGACAGCGCGCCGCTGGAAGCGACCTTGTGGAGCCAGGCAAACGAAATGGTCGGCGGTGACGGAGCCTGGCTGATCATCGACGATACCGCGCTGCCGAAGAAGGGCAAGGCGTCGGTTGGCGTCGCACCGCAGTACGCCACGGCGCTGGGCAAGAACGCGAACTGCCAGACGCTTGTGTCGGTGACGCTGGCCTCGGGCGAAGTTCCGGTCATGCTGAGCCTCCGCTTGTTCCTGCCGGAAAGCTGGACGAGCGATGTTGCGCGAATGGACAAGGCCGGCGTGCCTGCGCCCTTGCGTGAGTATCGCACGAAGCCAGAGATCGCGATTGAGGAGATCGATCGAGTCATTGCGGCCGGGGTGCGCTTCGGCTGCGTGCTGGCCGATGCCGGTTATGGGCTGTCCGCTCCGTTCCGGCAGGCGCTGAGCGCGCGCGGCCTTTGTTGGGCCGTTGACATTCCCCGGCATCAAAAGGTCTACCCGGCCGATGTGCAACTGATCTTCCCGGTGGCGGGTCGCGGGCGACCGCGGGTGCGGCACGTGCCCGACGTCAAATCCCGGGCCGCACACGTCATGCTCGAGGACGCGAAGTGGCGTCAGGTCAGTTGGCGCAAGGGGACGAAGGGGCGCCTAGCCGCGCGCTTTGCCGCAGTGCGTGTGCGCATCGCCGACGGAGCGCCCCAGCGGATCGGTTCCGCCGGAGCCCAGCACATGCCGGGAGAGGATGCCTGGCTGGTGGGCGAGCACCGCTCGAATGGCGAACGCAAATATTATCTCTCCAACTTGCCTGCCGACACCCCGATCAAGGCTCTGGCCGGCGCGATCAAGGCGCGCTGGATATGCGAGCAAGCCCATCAGCAACTCAAGGAAGAACTCGGCCTAGACCACTTCGAGGGCCGGTCCTGGCTCGGGCTCCACCGCCACGCCTTGATGACGATGATGGCCTATGCCTTCCTGCAAAGCCGCCGGATCGCTCAGGCGGGACGGAAAAAAAAGAGTCCTCGGCCCGCCGCCGCAACCCAGCCTGCCAGCAGTGCGCCAAGCCATTCTTGACTACCTGTCACGCTCTCCCCCGGAGCAATGTCCTCATTGCCGATGTAGCCTAACCAGACCCCCGTCCACACTTCTGCCAAAGTAGTGCTAGTGCAGATGCTCCTTTTGCTGCTGCGGGTTAATTAGACTGGTTGTTTGAGGCTAGTCGCTATGGCCCATACGAAGGCGGCCAGTTCGCGGGCGATGGCGACGTTGACGACGTTTGCCGATTTGCCGGCGCGGGTCATACGGCGATGACGAGCACAGAGCCTGACCTGCGCCTTCCAGGCGATATCGCGGATCGACTGGTCGAGCCCCTGATTGCGTTTGAGTATGGTCTCTCCGATCCGCGCCGGGAGTCTGTAAGTCCAGGCACTCTCGACCAGCATGCGTCGCGCACGAGTATTCCCGGCCTTGGTGATGTTTCCACGCGCGGTTTTGGCGCCGGAAGAATGCTCGCAAGGCACCAGGCCGAGGTAGGCCATCAACTGGCGGGGGTTGGCGAAACGGTGGAAATCGCCAATCTCGGCCACGATGGTGATCGCCGCGATCAGGGCAATCCCACGCAAGGCCTGGATAACAGTCACGACCGGCGCCAATGACCACGACGGCACCAATGCCTCCATCTGCCGGGCAAGCCGATCCCGGCGGGCCTCGGCTTCATCAACGACCTGGACCATCTCCTCGAAAGCAATCTGGCGGGCAGGATGTTCGAAGCCTTGGGCTGCCAGCCATCGGCGATGCTTTCCGGTCCAGTGATTGCCGGCGCTGTATATCCGGCTTTGGCGCAGCAAAAAGCCCAGCACCTGCTGGCGGGTCCGGCGCAATCCCTGCATCGCCATCTGGCGGGCCCGGCACAAGTCCCGCATGGCCTCATGAGCTTCGTCCAGCACCTACACTGCGGTCAGTTCGGCGGAACGAAACAGCGCGGCAATAGCGGTGGCGTCGCGACGATCGGTCTTTACCCGATCGCCGGGACGTGTCGGAATGAGTGAAGGAGCAACGACAACGCACTCGTGGCCGAGCTGCGTGATCTGGCGATGAAGGCCGTAGCCGCACGGCCCCGCCTCGTAGCAGAATGACAAACGGGCATGACGTGCCGCCAGCTTGGCAACCATCTTCGCCACTGCTGTAGGATCACTGGATATCTCACCGATGTAGCGGACCTCCCCGCGCCGACCTGCCTCCGCGACCGATACCGCTATCGTCTTTTTGTGCGTGTCCATCGCTACATATGTCGTAGAATATTCCATGGCTCGTCTCCCATGCATGAGGATAGGACCTGATCTTTGGTCAACCCTCGATACTGCATGCCGGGGACGAGCTACCAACCGCGAACATAGCGTCTCAAATACTTATGGGTAATCGCAAGCCTCACCGGATGGCTACGATCATAACAAAACCCGATCGTACACCATTACGAGAGCGTTCTGACGCTGCCTCTAATCGGTCAAAACGCTCATGATGCGGATCAATCACTTACCCGCTTCAGCGAATGAGGGTCGTTAAGTCCCGCTTCTTCCGCAAAAACCGCCGCAAGCTTGGCTGGCGTTTCCGGCTCGTCAATTGTCGCGGGGATATCGAAGGGTTCGCGGTTCACGATCTTACGGAGCAGGCTACGCAAGATCTTGCCAGAACGGGTCTTGGGCAATTGCTCAACGACCAGAACTGCCTTCAGCGCCGCGATAGCCCCCAGTTCGCTGCGCACGGAAAGGACTGAGCGCTCGACAAGGCTCTTGTCCGTCGCATAGCCGGCTTGCGGGGTGACGAAAGCAATCGGTACCATACCTTTGAGGTTATCGTCCGCACCGACGACGGCGCATTCAGCGACACCTGGTTGCCGCGACACGATCTCTTCCATCTGTCCGGTCGACAGCCGATGACCAGCGATGTTGATGATGTCGTCGGTTCGTCCCATGATGTGCATGAAGCCCTCACTGTCGCGAAAGCCTGCATCACCGGTTTCGTAGTACCCAGGGAACGTCTCGAAATTTCGGACAAACGTGGCGTTGTTGTTCCACAGCGAACGGAAGGTGCCGGGCGGCAGCGGGGTTTCGATAACGACATTGCCGCTTGCCCCGTCGGGCAGAGCAAGTCCATCGTCATCGAGGATGGCGAACTGGTAACCGGGCACCGGAAAGCCAGCGCTGCCAGGCTTGCGGCGCAGGTCCCCCATCGCGAAGCATGAAGCGATGGCCGGCCAGCCAAGCTCGGTCTGCCACCAGTGATCGATCACCGGCAAACCGCTTAACCGCTCCAGCCACGCGATCGTTTCCGGGTCCGCGCGTTCTCCGGCCAGAAACACCGCGCGGCACGCTCCGGTGCCAATCTCCTTCAGGAACCGGGCATCGGGATCTTCCTTGCGGATCGCCCGGATGGCGGTCGGCGCAGTGAAGAAACTCTTGACATTATGGCGCGCTATGGTCCGCCAGAACGTGCCGGGATCGGGTGTGCCGACAGGCTTGCCTTCGAACAGGACGGTCGTGGCCCCAACCAGCAGCGGGGCATAGACGATGTAGCTATGCCCCACCACCCAACCGACGTCCGAGGCAGCCCAGAACGTGTCCCCTGCCCCGATGCCATAGATGTTGGCCATCGACCACGACAGGGCCACGGCATGTCCGCCATTGTCGCGCACCACACCCTTGGGAGTTCCTGTGGTGCCCGAAGTGTAGAGGATGTAGAGCGGATCGCCGGAGGCGAGAGGAACGCATGGAGGCACCGGCATATCGGCGGTCCTCCGCCGCAGATCGTGCCAGTCAATGTCTCGGACGGGCATCAAGTCCGCGGTTAGCTGTTCGCGCTGGACCAGGACGACATGCTCGACCGAGTGGGCGGCAAGGACCAGCGCTTCGTCGACCAACGGCTTGTAGGCAATGGTGCGGCTGCCCTCGATTCCGCACGAAGCGGTGAGCACCAGTTTGGGGGTGGCATCGTCGATCCGCTTGGCCAGTTCGGGTGGGGCGAACCCGCCGAACACAACGGAATGGATCACACCGAGCCGCGCGCAAGCCAGCATCGCGAAAACCGTCTCGGGGATCATCGGCATGTAGAGGATTACCCGATCCCCTTTTTTCGCGCCGAGGCTCGCCAGCATCGCCGCCGTACGTTCGGTTTCATGCAGCAGTTCGCGGTAGGTGTAATGGCGGATGGTTCCGGTTACCGGGCTGTCATAGGCAAGCGCCAGCGCATCGCCGCGTCCGGCCTGGACATGCCGGTCGAGGCAATTGTGGCATGTGTTCAGGATGCCTTCGGGAAACCAGCCCATGCTTTGGTCGTGGGCGCGCGGCGGATTTTCGACCCAGTCGATCGCCTTTGCGGCCTCGAGCCAGAATTGGTCAGGGCGGTTTGCAGCCCACCGCACTGCGCCATCGTAGGCCATCGCCCCGGTCTCATCACTCATGGTTTCCGCTCTCCCCTGTTTTCCGTCTGGCCTGCTGCTGCTCGGCGCGATACGAATATCGCGGCCAAGACAATGGCCGCTCCGACCATGTGATAGGTTTCAAGTCTCTCTCCCAACAGCAGCACCGCCAAGAAAACACCGAACACCGTGGGGAGATTCATGTAGACGCCGACTCTTACTGAACCGATCAGGATTACCGCACGGTTGAAGAAGGCATAGGCAATCAGCGAAGGAAAGATGCCTACATAGAGCACCGCGCCAATCACTTCAATTTGTGGCTTGGCGACCCCGCCATCGGCCAGGCTCACCAGGTAAGGTACAGCCAGCGTTCCCATGCCGACCGCGAACAGCACAGCGAGCAGAGTGATGTGGTGTATGGCGGGCACCTTGCGCAAGAACGTCGCGTAGGCCGAGTACAGGAAGACCCCGGTCAGGGCGAGCAAGTCGCCATGGTTGAGTCCGCCAAGATGCAACGCGAAAGGCTGCCCTCTGGTCACGATCCAGACGACTCCGGTAAGAGACAGCGCCGCACTGGAAACCAGCAGCGGTCTGATCCGCTCCCCGAACAGAATGCTCGGCATGACCAAGGTCATGATCGGCATGGTCGATTGCAGCAGCAGGCTGTTGGTGGCTGTGGTGAGTTGCAGGCTCCAGTAAACGATGAAGGCGAACACCCCCACGCCGAACACGCCCAGCACCGCCAGCAGGCGCCAGGAATCGCGCAGGACCCGACGATCGGCCACGACGTGCCGCCAGGCAAAGGGCAGAACGAATAGCAACGCGACCACCCAACGCCAAAAGGCCAGCGCCAGAGGAGAAAGCAAGTCGCGCGCCGCCCGGCCCACGATGGGGTTCAGCGCCCAGAATAGCGAAGCGAGAGAAAGCAACAAGACTGGTGAGCTCCATACGTAACGAAGGGCCTGCCGCCATCCAGAAGAACCATTGCCAGTACCCATCAGAACGAACGGTCCGTCACTCTCAATCCCACTTGCGTGGCATCGGCTTTTTGCATATCGTACATCGCATTGCCCTTAGTGTACGGATCTGCAGACGACAACCGCAGTTCGTGAAAACCGGAGAGAGCCATGAGCAGCGACGCCACACTCGTAGACACCGTGAATGCCAGCCAATCCCGTCAGGTGTTTTGGGATGAAGATGTTTACGCTCTTGAAATAGAGAGGATTTTTTCACGCGCTTGGCTGATGCTCGGTCACGAATCGCTTGTGCCCAAGCCGGGCGATTTCATCACCACCTATATGGCCGAAGACAAGGTCATCCTCTCGCACCAAAGCGACGGGACATTCCGCGCCTTCATCAACTCCTGCAGCCATCGCGGCAACCAGATCTGCCACGCCGACAGCGGAAATGCCAAGGCGTTCGTCTGCAATTACCATGGCTGGGTGTTCGGCCAGGATGGATCGCTGGTCGATGTCCCGCTCGAGTCGCGCTGCTATCATAACAGCCTCGACAAGCAGAAATTGGCGGCGAAGTCCGTTCGGGTTGAAACCTACAAGGGTTTCATTTTCGGTTGCCACGATCCCGAAGCGCCCAGCCTGGAGGACTATCTGGGTGAGTTCCGCTATTACCTCGATACCATCTGGGAGGGTGCCGGCGGCGGAATGGAATTGCTTGGCCCCCCGATGAAGAGCCTGCTCCAGTGCAACTGGAAGGTACCGGCCGAGAATTTCATCGGCGATGGTTATCACGTCGGCTGGACCCATGCCGCCGCGCTCAGCCAGATCGGCGGCGAGTTGGCTGGCCTGGCGGGCAATCGCGCCGACATTCCCTTCGACGATCTCGGCCTGCAGTTCACGACCCGGCACGGTCACGGCTTCGGGGTGATCGACAATGCCGCGGCCGGACTCCACATCAAGCGGGAGGGCTGGACCAAATTTCTCGAGGACACGAGGGGTGAGGTGCGCCGCAAGTTCGGCCCGGAGCGCGAACGGCTCTATCTGGGGCACTGGAACTGCTCGATCTTCCCAAACTGCTCGTTCCTCTACGGGACCAACACCTTCAAGATCTGGCATCCACGCGGACCGCATGAAATCGAGGTGTGGACCTATACCATAGTTCCGCGCGATGCCGATCCAGCTACCAAGAGCATGATCCAGCGCGAAGCGATCCGCACCTTCGGCACCGCCGGGACGCTGGAAAGCGACGATGGCGAAAACATGTCTTCGGCAACCTACATCAACCGAGGCGTGATCACGCGCAATGGCAGAATGAACTCCACGATGGGGGTCGGCTACGAAGGGCCGCATCCAGTCTATCCAGGCATCGTCGGGATCAGCTTCATCGGCGAAACCTCTTACCGGGGCTTTTACCGGTTCTGGAAGGAAATGATCGATGCACCCGATTGGGCTAGCGTGAAAGCAAATGACGACACTTGGGATTCGGTTTTCCCGAACCGCAATTTCTGGAACGAGAAGCTTAACGCGGCCGAATGAGCGCCCCAAGCGGTGGTTCGAAAATCATAGAATAAGGAGAGAATATGTCGTCTGAACAAGTTCCGGTGACGCCGGACGTTCACTATGATATCGAAGCGCACTATCGCGCTGAGGTCAGAATGTTTCAAACCGGGCAGTACCGGGAATGGCTCCAGGGAATGGTCGCCGAAGACATCCATTACTGGATGCCAATCTATGAACAACGGCTCACCAGGGACCGGCGCCCCGACCCGACGCCTGACGATGCGGCAATCTACAACGACGATTTCGGAGAGCTCAAGCAGCGCGTCGAGCGGCTTTATTCAGGCCAGGTATGGATGGAGGATCCGCCGTCTAAGATACGGTACTTCGTTTCGAATGTTGAAGCATTCGAGGCCGGTAACGGCGAATTGGACGTTCTGTCGAACATCCTTGTGTACCGCAACCGCCGCCAGACGGAAGTGACGGTGCATACGTTGGGGCGCGAGGACAAGCTGCGTCGGGATGGTAACGGCTTCAAGGTCTTCCGGCGTAAGCTCATCCTCGATGCGAGAGTCACGCAAGACAAGAACCTGTATTTCTTTTGCTAATAACGCGCGATTGCCAAAAACCCGGGAGAATATGCATGGAAGCCTACGCCGCGATCATTGAACGCCAAGGCGGAGAATTCGTCCTCGATAACGTATCGATCGAAGACCCCCGCGATGGTGAGGTGCTCGTCAAGGTTGCGGCGGCGGGCATATGCCACACCGACCTGACCGTCCGCGACCAGTATTACCCGACCCCGCTGCCGGCCGTGCTCGGCCATGAAGGTTCCGGCGTCGTCGAAAAGGTCGGCCGTGGGGTTTCCACTGTCAAGCCGGGCGATAAGGTGGTTCTGTCGTTCAGCTATTGCGGCACCTGTCCGGCTTGCCTCAAGGGGCATCAGGCCTATTGCCCCAGCCTTTTCCCGCTCAATTTCATGGGCCGCCGGCTCGACGGATCGACCCCGATCACCCGCAACGGCGAGGACGTGAACGCCTGCTTCTTCGGTCAGTCCTCATTCGCGACCTATTCGATTGCGAGCGAGAACAATTGCGTCAAGGTTGCTGACGATGCCGAGATCGAATTGCTCGGCCCGCTGGGCTGCGGTATCCAGACAGGCGCGGGCGCAATCCTCAATTCGCTGCGGCCGGCTCCAGGTGCCTCGATTGCGATCTTCGGCGTCGGCTCGGTCGGTCTCAGCGCAGTGATGGCCGCCAAGTCATCGGGCTGTCTCAAGATCATTGCGGTCGATCGCAACCCGGCTCGGCTCGAAGTCGCGCGCGAACTTGGTGCAACCGATGTGATCGACGCGTCGACCACCAATGCCCAGGAAGCGATTGTCGCGATGACCGGCGGCGGTACCGATTTTGCGATGGACACGACCGCGATCCCGCAGGTGCTGCGTTCAGCGGTCGAAAGCACCCACAACATGGGGGAAACCGCAGTCGTGGGCGGCGCCAAGCTGGGCACCGAATTTTCGCTTGATATGAACAACATCCTGTTCGGTCGCAAGCTGCGCGGGGTAGTGGAAGGCTCCAGCACGCCGCAGGTGTTCATCCCGCAGCTGATCGCGATGCAGAAGGCCGGCCTGTTCCCATTCGAGAAGCTCTGCTCGTTCTACGATTTCGATCAGATCAACCAGGCTGTCGAAGACACCGAAAAAACTGGCAGCGCGATCAAGGCCATCCTCCGGATGTAAGGACCGTGTTCGCCAGCCGCCTTGCCGCCCGTGTGGCGGCAAGGCGCGGCATGCCCGGGGACATGTTTGGCAAGAGCGGCACATTCCCCGGGGAAACTAGCAGCAAATGAAAACCGTCTACACGTTCGGCCCCGGCATTGCCCATGATGACTCGCGCGCCCGCGACAAGGCGGTAGTGGGCGGCAAAGGCGCCAATCTCGGCGAGATGGCGCGGATCGGGTTGCCTGTCCCACCCGGCTTCACCATCACAACCGAAGAATGCCTTCATTTCCTGCGCGATCGCCACAGCCAGTCCGCGCGCCTCGATGGCGAAGTCAGGTCGGCGCTGACCCATATCGAGCGCACGGTGGGCAAGAGGTTCGGCGATCGGCACGATCCCTTGCTGGTATCGGTTCGTTCCGGCGCCCGGGTCTCGATGCCGGGCATGATGGACACGATCCTCAACCTGGGCCTCAACGACCAAACGGTGCGTGGCTTGGCTGCTTCGTCTGGCGACGAGCGGTTTGCCTGGGACAGCTATCGCCGCTTCGTCCAGATGTACGCAAGCGTTGTGCTCGGGATCGATCACGCGCGGTTCGAGGACGCGCTGGAAAAGGCCAAGGAAGATCGCGGCGTCTCGCAGGACGTGGACCTGAGCGCCACCGATCTTCGTGACTTGATCGGCGAGTTCTTCGGCATCGTCGAGGCCGAACGCGGCGCTCCCTTTCCGCAGGACGTCGACGAGCAGCTTGCTTCCGCAATCGCTGCTGTATTCGAATCCTGGGAATCCGATCGCGCCAAGGTCTATCGCCGCCTCAACGGCATCCCTGGCGAATGGGGAACGGCGGTCAACGTCCAGGCGATGGTATTCGGCAATCTCGGCGAAACCAGCGCGACGGGCGTCGCCTTCACCCGCAATCCGGCAACCGGGGACAAGGCCTATTACGGAGAATGGCTGGTCAACGCCCAGGGCGAGGATGTGGTCGCCGGGATCCGGACGCCGCAATATCTGACGCTCGCAGCCCGCACGGCCGCCGGCGCCAAGCTGCCGTCGATGGAAGAGGCGCTGCCCGCGGTCTTCACGGAGCTCGCCCGCCTGTTCGAGCTGCTCGAGCTGCACTATCAGGACATGCAGGACATGCAGGACATCGAATTCACGGTCGAGCGCGGCAAGCTCTATATCCTGCAGACCCGCTCCGGAAAGCGCACGGCCAAAGCCGCGCTGAAGATCGCCGTCGATATGGTCGAGGAACGCCTGATCGCCGAGGAAGCGGCGATCAGGCGGATCGATCCGGCCTCGCTCGATCAGCTTCTGCATCCCACGCTCGATCCCGACGCGCCACGGACCCTGCTGGGATCGGGGCTTCCGGCTTCGCCGGGGGCTGCATCGGGCGCGGTCGTGTTCGACGCCGATACGGCTGCGGTGCGCGCCGAACTGGGGGAAAACGTCATCCTGGTCCGGCAGGAAACTTCGCCGGACGACATCCATGGCATGCATGTCGCTCGCGGAATTCTGACTGCCAAGGGCGGCATGACCAGCCATGCGGCGGTCGTCGCGCGGGGCATGGGGCGCCCTTGCGTCTCGGGGGCGTCCAGCCTGTCGATCGATTACCAGGCGCGATCAGCGGAGATTGGTGGCGTGCACATCGCCGAAGGTGACCTGATCACTATCGATGGCAGCACCGGCGAGATTTTCCAGGGCGCCCTGCCAACCGTGATGCCTGAGCTTGACCGCGAATTTGCGACGGTGATGGCCTGGGCCGATCGGCATCGCCGCATGAATGTGCGCACCAATGCCGAAACCCCGGCCGATTGCGAAGTCGCCCGCCAGTTCGGAGCGGAAGGCATCGGTCTGTGCCGCACCGAACACATGTTTTTCGACGGCGAACGCATCAACTTCATGCGCCAGATGATCCTGGCCGCGAATGTGGCTGAGCGGCTCGTCGCGCTCGATCGGTTGTTGCCCGAACAGCGTAGCGATTTCGCCCGGATTTTCGAGATCATGCAGGGGCTTCCCGTCACGGTGCGGCTGCTCGATCCCCCACTCCATGAGTTTCTTCCCCATTCCGAATCGGAATTCACCGAGCTGTCCGCCGCCGTCGGCATCGGCGTGGATCAGCTCAGACGCCGGGCCGAGGAATTAGCCGAGTCCAATCCGATGCTCGGCCACCGCGGCTGCCGCCTGGGCGTGGTCTATCCGGAAATCTACGAGATGCAGGCCCGCGCAATCTTCGAAGCGGCCTGCGCGGTGAGCCGGGAGACCGGCCAACCGGTCGTGCCGGAAATCATGATCCCCCTCGTCGGCACGGCCCGCGAACTCGACATGCTCAAGCGGATTGTGATCGGGGTGTCGGAAGCGGTCTTCGCGGAGCAGGGATTGACGGTTGAATTCACCGTCGGGACCATGATCGAATTGCCCCGCGCCGCGCTGGTGGCGGACGAGATCGCCAAGGTTGGCGAGTTCTTCTCGTTCGGCACCAACGATCTTACCCAGACCACGCTGGGCATCAGCCGGGACGATGCCGGACGGTTTCTTGGCAGCTACATAGACAAGGGCATCTTTGCCACCGACCCATTCGTCAGCATCGATGTAGAAGGGGTCGGCAAGCTGATTGCGATGGCCGCCCGTCTGGGCCGCGAGGCCCGCCCCGACATCAAGCTGGGGATCTGCGGCGAACACGGCGGCGATCCGGCCTCGATCGCGTTCTGCGACAGGGTCGGCCTCGATTATGTCAGCGCTTCCCCGTTCCGAGTTCCCATAGCGCGCCTCGCCGCTGCCCAATCGGCACTGGCCGCTACCTAGCGCGGAACCCGGCCAAGAGCTTAACAAGTCAAAGGGTGGAGGAGAAGAACCATGGACTATGATCGCAAGGACGCCAAGAAATGGGCCACCGAGACAGTCCGGGGGTTTTACCAGTGTCCGATCACCCCGATGACCGCGGACCACAAGTTCGACATCGACGGGATCCGCTACAACATCGACAAATATGTCGAAATGGGCCTTGATGGCCTGGTTGTCGGCGGCTTCATTGCCGAATGCTGGAACGTCACTCCGTCCGAATGGATGCGCTATCACGAGATCGTCGCCGAGGCCAACGCCGGGCGGCTCGATCTTTGGACGATCATCCTCGACCCGTCGGTCCACCTCGCGCTCGAAAAGATGCAGTTCGTCGAGGAGCTGGGTTTCAACGGCGCCGAGGTCATCAATCCCGTCGTCCAGCTTCGCACCGACGACGAGATTTTCGCCTGGTTCAAGTATCTGACCGATCGCAGCAACATGGCGGTCTGCCTCTACCGCACGCCGGTTTCGGGCACGGTGCTGAGCTGGAACCTGATGCGCCGCCTGGCCGATCTCGAGACCGTGATCGGGGTCAAGCAGGGTGCGCTCAATCGCGCCGAGACGATCAAGATCCGCAGCCTGATGCCCGAAGGCTTCAACACCATGGAGCCGTTTGAGTATTTCTTCCTCGAAGACCTCCGGCTGGGCGGGACGGTGTGCTGGGGCGAACTGTCGTTCATGCTCTATGGCAAGAAGCGCCACCTCGCGCGCGACTACATCAACCTCGCCCACCAGGGCAAATGGGAAGAGGCCCGCACCAAGTGGGAAGGCCTGCACGACGTCCGCGAATATTACCATGACCAGTTTGTCTGGGATATCGCGCGCACCGCGACCTATGCTTCGGCGCTGGCGAACATCAAGGCGTGGTATGAGGCGATCGGCCTCAAGGCCGGCCCGATCCTGCCGCCGGTCGCGGACGTGACCCCGCAGAAGAAGGAAGAGATCAGGGCCAAGCTCATCGAGCTCGGCATCGCCTGATCGGACGCGGGACATCGGCAATGACCAGGCAACTGCACTTCTGCATCCACGGCGCAGGCGGACTTGGTTCCGTTATCGGCGGCTTCCTGGCCCGCGGCGGACACAAGGTAACGCTGATTGCGCGCAAACCCCATGTCGAGGCCATCCGCCAGGGTGGTCTGCAAATCGAAGGGGTGCGGGCGCAGTTCGTGCAGCGCGCCAACCTGTTCGCGGTCGAGACCCCGGCCGAGGTCGAGGGCGCGATCGACTATTACATCCTGCTGACCAAGGCGAAGGGCACCGATCAGGCGCTGGCCGATGCGGCGGTGCTGGTTGACCGGACAGCCTGCGCCCTCACCTTGCAGAACGGGGTTGGCAAGGAAGGCCGGCTGCAGGCCGCGTTCGGCAAGGACGAGGTGATTGGCGGGTCGATCATGGACGGCGCAACCCTGCTCGAACCCGGCCGGGCGCTCAACCACATGGCCGTCCCGGTAACCGCCTATTTCGGCGAACTAGGAGGCGGAGAAAGCGATCGCACCCGGACCATGGCCGAGGCGCTGGACTCAGCCGGGATGGGGTCCCGCTCGACTGCCGACATCACCCATGTCCATTGGGAAAAACTGGTCCAGGTCGGAAGTGCTTCATCGTGGAGCGCCAGCACCCTGGGCGGCATCAAAGAGCTCGATTTCATCGACGGTGTGGCGGTACGCGAAGGCGCGGCCCAGTATATCCTGATCGTCAAGGACCTGCTGGCGATCTACAAGGCGCTGGGGTACGAACCGCAAAATTTCTTCGCGCCCGTCTCACGGCTCGTCGAGATCAACGGAGAAAGCTTCGCGCTCGCCGGGGTGATGGCCATGGTCGGCCGGTTCAAGCCGGAGAATCGCCCGGTCCGGACCTCGATGCACGATGACCTGGTGGCAGGACGGCGCATGGAGGTTGACGAAATACTGGGACCGCTCGCCGAGGCCGCCGAACGCCTCGGCGTCGATGCACCGACATTCCTGGGGGCTTACCGGATCCTCAAGACCCTGAACACCTACCTTTGACCTTTCGGCACGGGAAACCCTTTTGAACCGCTATACCATAGCCAATATTCCCGGCGACGGCACCGGCCGCGAGGTTCTGCCCGCCGGGGTGCAGGTCTTGTCGGCGGTAGCGCAGCGATGTGGCTTTGCGCTCGAGTTTCGCGACTTCGACTGGAGCTGCGAAACCTATCTCGCCACCGGGAAAATGATGCCCGATGACGGGCTCACCCGGCTTGCCGATCATGACGCAATCTTCCTTGGCGCGGTCGGTTACCCGGGGGTGCCCGATCACGTCTCGCTGTGGGGCCTGCTGCTGCCGATCCGGCGCGAATTCGATCAATATGTCAATCTCCGGCCGGTGCGGTTGCTGCCCGGCATTCGCTCGCCGCTGCGCGAAAAGAGCACCGGCGATATCGACTTCTGGGTGGTGGGGGAAAATTCGGAAGGCGAATATTCCCAGATCGGCGACCGCACCGGCACCGGCGAGGATGAAATCGTCATCCAGCAGGCAGTATTCACCCGCCGCGGCACCGACCGGATCCTGCGTTACGCCTTCGATTTCGCGCGCAAGCTTGGCCGGCCGCATGTCACCTCGGCCACCAAGTCGAACGGGCTCTACCATTCGATGCCGTTCTGGGACGAGCGTTTCGCGGCGATCGGCGCGGAATATCCCGGGATCGCCACCGACCAGTACCATATCGACATTCTGGCCGCCCGCTTCGTGATGTCACCCGAACGGTTCGACGTGGTGGTCGGATCCAATCTGTTCGGCGACATCCTGTCCGATCTCGGTCCCGGCGTAACCGGGACGATAGCGGTCGCGCCGTCGGCCAATCTCAATCCGTCGCGGCGCTATCCGTCGATGTTCGAACCGGTGCACGGATCGGCTCCGGACATTGCCGGCCAGGGCATTGCCAATCCGATCGGACAGATCTGGTCGGGGGCGATGATGCTCGACCATCTGGGAGAAGCGGAAGCCGCAGCGATGGTGCTGGCCGCGATCGAAGCGGTCCTGCGCGATCCGCAAGCAGTCCTGACCCCCGATCTGGGCGGCAACGGCAGTACAGCGGTCCTGACCCGCCAAATATTGGAAAAGCTGCAGGGAAGGTGATCCCCGGCAGTCTTCGCGAGCCTGAAGGAACGAAACGCATGAGCCTGCAACGTCAGCTTCACCTCGGCGCGTTCATGCGGCCGGTCAGCATCCATACCGGCGCCTGGCGCTACCCCGGGGCAATCCCGGATGCGAATTTCAACTTCGCCGCGATCCGGCAATTCGCGCGCAAGCTGGAAGCAGGCAAGTTCGACGCCTTTTTCATGGCTGATCATCTCGGGGTCCTGAACATGCCGGTCGAGGCGCTGCGGCGCAGCCACACCGTCACCTCGTTCGAACCCTTCACCCTGCTGTCGGCGCTGGCTGGCGCCACCGAACGGATCGGGCTGGTCGCCACTGCCTCCACCACCTTCGACGAACCCTTTCACGTCGCGCGCCGCTTTGCCTCGCTCGATCACCTCAGCGGCGGGCGGGCCGGCTGGAACGTCGTCACCACGTCCAACCCCGAGAGCGCCAAGAATTTCGGGTTCGAGGTGCAGCCCGATCATTCCGGCCGCTACGGGCGCGCCCGCGAATTCTACGACGTCGTGACTGGCCTGTGGGACAGCTTCGCGGAAGACGCCTTCGTCTGCGATGCGGAAAGCGGCATCTATTTCAATCCCGCGCGGATGCACGTCCTCGATCACAGAGGGCTGCATTTCTCGGTCCTCGGGCCGCTCAACATCGCCCGCCCCCCGCAGGGCTGGCCGGTCATCTTCCAGGCGGGGGCCTCGGACCCTGGACGCCAGCTTGCCGCCGAAACCGCCGAAGTCGTCTTTGCCGCTGGATCGAATCTTGCCGCCGCCAAGAGCTTTTATTCTGATGTGAAAGGGCGGATGATCCCGATCGGACGCAATCCCGATCATCTCAAGATCCTGCCCGCCGCGCTCGTCGTTGTCGGTGACACGGTCGAGCAGGCCAAGGCCAAGCGCGCTCACCTGGACAGCCTGGTTCACTATGAAAGCGGGATTCACTCGCTGTGCGGCATGCTCGATCATGATGTTTCGGGGTTCGACCCCGATGGCCCCCTCCCCGAAATACCCGATACCAACGCCAGCAAGACCTCTCGTGAAATGCTGGTCACGCAAGCCCGACAGTACAACCTCACCATCCGCCAGCTCGCCGCGAAAGCCGGCAGCTATGCCGGGCTCGCCTTCGTCGGCACTCCGGCTTCGATCGCCGACGAGATGGAGCAATGGCTGGAGGAGCGCGGTTCGGACGGGTTCGTCGTGATGTTCCCCTATCTGCCGGAGGGGCTCGACGATTTCGTCGATCGGGTCGTGCCCGAATTGCAGCGCCGGGGCATTTTCCGCAAGGACTACCAAGGCACGACCCTGCGCGATCATTTCGGGTTGCCGCGCCCCGGCAATCGATTCTTTTGACGCGGCGAACCGAAAGCCGCAGACCAGACCGCTAACGACACGGAGGGAACAACCATGGCCGCCTATTTCATCGCTTCCGTCACCTCGCACGACGATGGCTGGGTTGCGGACTACCAAGCCAATGTTCCGCCGATGGTTGCGCGGTTCGGCGGCGAACTGATCTGCCGCTCCAACCAGTTCGAACGCTTCGAAGGCGAAGGCGCGGCGCCGCACTATACGGTGATCATCCGCTTCCCTGCGATGGCGGATGTCCAAGCGTTCATGGCCTGCCCCGACTATGCGCCGTTCAAGGTTGCACGGATCGCCGGCGCAACGTCCGACATTTTCGCGGTCGCCGACTGACCGGCGCAGCCTTTGGAGATCGAACCATGCAAAGCCTGCGCATCTTCTTCATCGCCAGCGGAATCTGGTACCTGTGCAATCTGGTCCTGCTCTGGCCGCCGGTCTATGCAGGGGCCCTGTCCCTGATCTATCCGGGAATCGATCTGGGCCAGGGCCAGCCGGTGTTCGATCTGCTGCTCGATGCCTGGCTGATCGTCGGGATACAGCTGGCCGCGATCGGTATCGTCGCCCTGTGGGGCGCGCGGCAGCCGTGGAAATACATCGCGCTGGTCCCGGTGATCGTGCTAACCGAAGCGGTCGGCGCGGCATGGGACATCTACAGCCTGTTGTGCAGCGGCGAGGCGGAATGGGTCGTCTTCACAACGCTGGCGGCTCATGCTGTGATCGTACTCGGAGCCTGGTACACCTGGACTGCGGCGCACCGGGAAAAGGCGCAACAAGGCGCAGTGACCTCATAGATTGAAAAACGGCCAAGGCGAAGAACGGACGCGGAACGTTATGGAGTTCGCGCGGCGTCTTTGACGGCGAAGTTGTTGACGATGCGA
>NZ_MSQB01000005.1:0-200924 GCF_002149965.1 Novosphingobium panipatense
GGACATGTAAAGGTAACGACTATCTACTGCCACCCCGAGCCCTGAAGCCCCAGGAGCAGGCGCCGTCGCCCACATGTCCCTTCATCTAAAACCGACAATGTCAAAGAGCCACCAGACAAAAAACCCGGACAACCAGTCATCCCCGCTTCTTGCGATTGGGGGAGCATGTTGCCCGTAATGTCTTGGCGACCGCTACAAAACCATGTGGTTCGCTGCGGTGAGAGGCCCTCTAAGACCACCCCATGATTCGGTCAACACGCTAATTTCAAAAAAATGACTTCTTTCAAAAAAACCACAGTTTGCCGCGGGGTTCGGAAGGGGTGCTTTCGTCTCTCCCGGCACCAATGCCATTCGGGCCGGAGCGACTGGTGGTCGCTCCGGCCCGAAATTGCGTTGGTTGGCGGTGATTCGCCTCCGATTCGAAAGTCAGATCCCGGGAATCAGATCCCACGCCTTGGCGATGCTGAAGACGCTTGTGGCGATCAGCACCAAGGCCACGGCGAACAGCAGCACACGCGGCGGCACCCGCTTCGCCAGCAAGGCCCCGAAGGGCGCTGCCGCCACGCCGCCCACGATCATGCCGATCGTCGCCGCACCGAAGGCGCTGAAGCCCAGTGTAGCGATGAACGAGATCGAGATGGACATCGCCAGCAGGAACTCCGCCGTATTCACCGTACCGATCACCTTGGCCGGATCTCCCCCCTGCACCAGCAGGTTCGAGGTGACGACGGGCCCCCAGCCACCGCCGCCGGCGGCATCGAGGAAACCGCCGGCCAGGGCGAGCGGGCGAGTCATGCGCGGATCCTCGAAGCGGGGCTTCGACATGCGGATCGCCTTGATCAGCAGGTAGACGCCGATGCCCGTCAGATAGAGCATGATATAAGGCCGCGCGAGCGAGGCATCGATATTGGAGAGCGCATAGGCGCCCAGAACGCCGCCTGCGATGCCGAAGGGGACCAGCCGCTTGAACAGCCCCCAATCGACGTTGCGGTGGACGATATGGCTCGCGCCGGAAGCACCCGTCGTGAAGATCTCCACGAGGTGGGTGGTGGCCGAGGCAGCGGCCGGGGCCACGCCCAGGACGCTGACCAGCATCGTCTGTGAAATGACGCCGAAAGCCATGCCCAGGGCACCGTCGATGACTTGCGCCGCAAATCCAACGATGATGAAGGGCACGATGTCCCCAAGACTTATGCCGAGATCGAACATGAGGTTGTCCTCCCTGTTCCAGAAATTGCGGGGATCAGAAGCTGTACCGGACGGTCATGCCCCAGGTGCGCGGATCGCCAGGAAGCCCTGCGATCAGACCGGTGTTGCCCGGTCCGACGAAAAGCTGGTCGAAGTAGTTCTCGTCGAAAGCGTTGCGAACCCAGCCGTAGATGTCAAATCCGCTTTCCGCCCGGAAGCCGAGCCGGAAGTTCGAAAGGCTGTAGCCGTCGATCCAGGTATAGGCCGAAGGCGAGGGGTTGGACGAGAAGTTCGAACGGTAGCTGCCGTCATAGCCGAAGTAGACTTCGCCCTCCTGGCCGAGCAGGGTGACGGGGTTGTTCACTTCCGCGCCGAACGAGAACGACCACTTCGAAACGCCCGGCAGGCGCTGGCCCGAAATGTTGCAGTTGGCCGGGCTGAGCGCGCCCGGAACGCCGGGAGCGCCGGGAACCTGCGTGCCGGTTGCGACGGTGCCGCCCGAAAGCTCCGGCGGGCACGGCGCGTCGGTGAACTTGCGGTAGGTGGCGTCGGTATAGGCGCCGTTGACGTAGGCGTTGAAGCGCTCGCTCGGGCGGACCGAGAAGTCCCATTCCACACCCTGCGAACGCACCTTCTGCGCATTGGCGAGGTAGCCGCGCAGCACGCCGTACTGACCGTTGGAGACATTGGCCTGATAATTGCCGATGTCGGTACGGAAGATCGAGAGGTTGAAGGTGGCGCGGCGATCCCAGAACTGGGTCTTGATGCCCAGCTCATAGTTGTGAACCGATTCCGGTTTCACCGTGGCGGAGGCCAGGATCGGATTGTTCTGCGCATCCACCGGAACGCCGTTCTGGTTGATGCCGCCCGATTTGAAGCTCTTGGCATAAGTCGCATAGACCAGCACGTCCGGGGTGATCTTGTAGCTGGCGTTGAAATCGTAGCTGAAGTTCCAGTCGCTGAACTCGGGCGAGATGTCCTGCGGAGTATAGATCGCAAGCTGCGCCGTCTGGCGCGCGGTGTAAGAGGGCTGGCCCAGCAGCAGTTCGTTGCCCTGTCCGTCGAAGACGCGGCGCTGGTAGTAGCCTTCCTTCTTATCGTAGTTCAGGCGGACGCCCGGCTGAAGTGTCAGCTCCGGAGTGAGATGCCAGCTGAGCTGCCCGAACAGCGCCGCGCTGGTGTTCTTGAGATACTGCGTATTGTAGGCGACGAGCCCGTTCAGCACCGAGGGATCGTTCGACAGGGCATTAGAAGGCGCGATGCTCCAGCGGCTTGCGGCCGAGCCTTGCGATTCCGTGCCCTGGGTGTCGATGCGCTGGTAGAACCCGAAGGCGCCGACCACGAAATCGATCTTGTCGCTGCTGTAGTTGTAGCGCAGCTCCTGGGTATATTGGTCCTGTTGCGAGGGATTCTGCGAGAGCGCCACGATCGGCAGGCCGGTGAAATCGCGGTCGTTGGACGGATCCCAGTCCCAGAAGCGCCAGGCGGTGATCGAGGTCAGTTCGCCCTCGCCCAGGTTCCACTTCACCCGCAGCGAGGCCCCGCCGATCTTGTTCTTGGCCTTGAGCGGCGTGTCGAGGTCGGTGCGGCGATCGAAGGGATCGGTGCTGGGCGGCACATAGCCCTGCGCGGCGGCAAGCGCGGCGTATTGGCGGTTGAGCGCGCGCTGGGTGAGGCCGGTGCCGACATAGACCGAGCCGCAGCAATTGGCATCCTGCGTGCTGAAATCGCCCGCCAGGGTGATCGCCAGATCCTCGTTCGGCTGCCAGAGCAGCTGTCCGCGCAGGCCGAGATTGTCCTGGCTCTGGATCCACTGGTTGGTAGTGACGTTGCGGATCGTGCCGCGCCGGTCGGTGGAGGAGATCGCCAAACGCGCCGCCAGCTTGTCGGTCAGCGGGCCGGAAACGGCGGCCTTGGCCTGCTTGAAGTTGTAGTTGCCGATCGAGACTTCGGCCTTACCCTCGAAATCGAAGGTCGGCTGGTTGGTCGTGATGTTGATCGCGCCTGCCGTGGTGTTCTTGCCGTAGAGCGTGCCTTGCGGCCCGCGCAGCACCTCGATCTGGGCGACGTCGAGGAAGTCGAACGTGGCCGAGGCCACGCGCGAATTGTAGACGTCGTCGATATAGATGCCGACGCCCTGCTCGATGCCGTCGTTGGTCAGGCCGAACGGCACACCGAGGCCGCGAATGTTCACGGCCGTGTTGCGCGGGTTCGACGAATAGAACTGCAGGGTTGGCGTCAACTGCTGGAGACGGCCCACGTTGAAGGAGCCGGTGGAATCGATGTGCTCCCCGCCGACCACCGAGATCGCCAGCGGCACTTCCTGGCTCGATTCCTGGCGGCGACGCGCGGTGACGAGGATCTCACCGCCGCGATCGTGGGCGCCGGTGCCGATGGAGGTCGGCGAATCCTGTTCGGCCGTGTCAGCGGCATCCGCGGGAGCATTTGCCGCCGGCGCCGCAGGCTCTGCGGCCGCCTCTGCCGCCATGGCCGGGCTCGCGGCCAGCATCAGCGGGGCGATCGTGAACGTCAGGCAGGCGAGCGGAAGCGGGGCCGGTAGCGGCCCTCGGATGATCTTTCTCATGAAATCCCCCTTTTTGGGTTCGAACCCTGATCGAACTTTCTGGTCGAACTTTTCAATTGAAGGGCTTCACATCCGGTGGTCCGGTCTGTCGGCCTGTGGTCGGGTATGGTCCCGGTCTTGCGCGCGCCTTACGAGGCGAAGCGCCGCCGTTCCGTGATGTCGAGCTGCACCAGCTTGCCGTCGTGAACTGTCAGCTGGATGACGCCGTAGCGCATGTGGTCCAGGGCTTCGGCCACCACCTGAAGCGGCGCTGCCCGGCCATTGGTGTTAGAAGAGTTGTTGGGGCCGGAACTGCTGGCGCCCGGATCTCTGGAAACCTGATGGCCCGATCTCTGATGATCCGTTGACGGTTGAGACATGGCGAATCTTCCCTTTCGAGCACGGCCTTTCCCTGCCGCCACGCCTTCGTATTCTCAACTTAAAAAGTTGACAATATGCCTAGCCGAAAGTTTCTGGTTTTCGCGGCAAAGCAAAATCTTTTTACGCCGAAGCGATATGTGCCTTCTCCCTTCGAGAGGTTCGGCAATTTCGAGCGCGCGGGAATTCGCGCCCGCTCAAGCGATCGAATATTATCCTGCTTTTTTAATCGATTACGCAGAGGCCATGGCGGCCCGATCTGCTCGGCGCGCTCAGTTCTGGCTGTCGGCCTGCGCGGGCACGGGGTCGATGCGGTCGGACAGGCGCACCCCATCGAGCAGTTCCGCAGTGCGATCACGCACTTCCAGCATGAGAGCGCGGGTGCGGCAATTTTCTTCTTCGAGGCAGTTCTTGCACTTCTCGTGCGCGAAACGGCTGGCGCAGGGCACCAGGGCAAGCGATCCCCGCATCAGGCGGATCAGGTCGCCATAGGTGATGTCGATCGGAGAAACCGCCAGCCGATAGCCGCCGTCCTTGCCGCGCTGGGAATCGACGATGCCGAAACGGCTGAGTTCCGAGAGGATCGTGGTCAGGAACTTGGCGGGAATGTTCTGTGCTTCCGCGATCTGGGCAAGCTGGATCGGGCCTTGACCGTAGTGGTCGGCAAGATGCTGCATGGCGCGAATGGCGTAGCGGGTTTTCTGCGAAAGCACGCATCCGTCATGCCGCAGCGAAAGCGGCCATGGCAAGGCCGTTGAGCGGGGATTTCACAGTTTGTCAGTCGAATCGGTTGGCAATTCGCAAACCCGTCGCAAACCGGCCCTCACGCGGCGGCGCTCGCCTTGCGGGAGGCTTGCGCCCAAACTTCCCATCCGGCACTTGCCCCGCCGCAGGCACAGGGTCTTGTCGTCACGCTCACCGCCTGCTGACGGCAGGCGTCCTCGGCGCAATCGTTTTGCACCGCGAAAGATCCTGCGGCTTCGTCCCGATCCGCGTTAACCGGAAAATACCGCCGAAAACGGGACTTTCCATCGTGCCCGGCGATCTCCATGTGACACAGCGATCAAGTACTTATTCGCAAATGCACAAGACCCCGCCCCCGCCCCGCGCCAGATTTTCCGGCAAGCGGCCAATCCACAAACGAGCCGCGCAACCGGGAACGGTCTGACTTTGTCCGGGGAGCTACCATGATCAGCACGTCACGAATTGCCTACGCGCTCGCCTCGAGCGTCTCCCTTCTCGCATTCGCTTCGGCCAGCGCGCATGCCGAGGACGCGGCTGCCGCAGCGGCAACCGCCGCCGCCGCACCGGCCGAAGGCCTGACCGATATCGTGGTCACTGCCGAGCGCCGCGACGTCAGCCTGCAACAGGCGCCGCTTTCCGTCAGCGCGATTACGTCCGAGACGCTGAAGGCCGCCAATATCAACGACATCACCGGCCTCAACGGCACGGTTCCCGGCCTCGTCGTCGCCAAGAGCGGCGGCGGCGAGCGCATCATCACCATTCGCGGTGTCGGTTCGGAAACGCCGGAGAACACCAACACCCAGCCGGGCGTCTCCTATCACATCGACGGCGTCTATATCTTCAACTCGATCGCCGCGAGCGCGGCCTTCATCGACGTCGCGCAAGTGGAAGTGCTGCGCGGCCCGCAAGGCACCCTGTTCGGCCAGGGATCGACCGGCGGCACCATCAACGTCGTCTCAATCGAGCCAAGCACCGACAGCGTGAGCGGCAACGTCAACGCCGGGTATGGCAACTACAACTACATGGAAGGCTCGGGCGCGCTGAACGTGCCGCTTTCCGATACCCTGGCGGTACGCGGCGCCTTCCAGTTCACCAAGCACGACGGCTATGCCCACGCCACCGAAGTGCCCGGCACCCGCAAGTACGACCTCGACGACCAGGACGAGACCGGCTGGCGGCTTGGCGCCAAGTGGCAGCCCGCCTCCAACTTCTCGATCGTGCTGAACACCGTGCAGTTCACCAGCAACACCAACGGCCCGGCGCAGAAGAACATCCTCGACCCCAACCCGGACCCGCGCGAACTGACCCAGGACTATCCCGGAAGGTCGGTGGTGAAGACCCAGCTCTATACCGGCGTCGTGAAGTGGGAGACGCCTTTCGCCACGATCAAGTCGATCACCGGCTACCAGAAGCTCCACTCCGAACAGGCCTGGGACGCGGACGGGCTCGATACCGCGCTGTTCTACGCCCAGACCTACAACCCGATCAGCTTCACCGGGGTCGCCTACGACCACGTTCCGCTGTGGGAATCGGATACCAAGAGCTGGAGCCAGGAAATCAACCTGACCTCCAACGGCACCGGCCCGTTCAACTGGGTGCTCGGCGGCGTCTATCTCCACTCGTCGAACAGCCAGTACGTCAACGAATACCGCAGCGACGACGACAATTTCCTCCAGGAAGCCCTGCCCACGAACACCGCCTGGAACGATCCGCTCGTATCCAGCCTGACATATGCCGAACTCTCGACGATCAAGCGCGATCTCTATGCCTTCTTCGCGCAGGGCACCTATAGCCTGACCAGCCAGCTCAAGCTGACGGCCGGCGTGCGCTACAACCACGACAAGGCGACCGGCATGTTCGATTCGATGTCGGGCGGCGCCTCGGGCCAGACTTCGGGCGCCTATCTCCAGCCCAGCTCGACCGGCGGACGCAAGGGCGATGCCTGGACCGGCAAAGTCGCGCTCGACTACCAGATCACGCCCGCCAACATGGTCTATGCCAGCTGGACGCGCGGCTTCAAGCCGGGCGGCATCAACTCCGCCGCCTCCACCGGCAACAGCTATGCGATCCTGCCGACCTACAAGCAGGAAACCGTGGATTCCTTCGAAATCGGCACCAAGAACCGCTTCCTGGGCGATACGCTCCAGATCAACGGATCGGCCTTCCTCTACAATTACAGGAACATGCAGTTCCTGGAGGAAGACCCCATCCTCTACGGCGAGGGCATCAGCAATGCCCCCAAGGCGCGGGTCTACGGCCTGGAACTGGAAGGCTCGTACATCCCCATGGAAGGCCTGCGCTTCGATGCCTCGATGTCGTACCTCGAAGGCGAGTTCACCTCGCACTACCTCGCGCTCGACCCGAACAACGCCGCCAATGCCCAGAATGCCGCGGGCTATCCCGACTATCTGTTCTGGAGCAATTTCTACCCCGCCCTGCTCGCCCGCGACGCCGCGCGTGCGGACATCAAGGGCAACCGCGTGCCGAAGCTGCCGCGCTGGCAGGGCAACGTGGCGGCCACCTGGAACGGCAAGGTCGGCCCCGGCGAGCTGACTGCCCGCGCCCAGCTGATCTATCGCGGCAAGTACCAGTACCGCCTGTTCAACGAGGGCGACGTCGACCTCACCCCCTCGTACACTCAGGTCAACGCGATGCTGAAGTACGAGCCGGAAGGCACCAATACCAACATCACGCTGCGCGCGATCAACCTGTTCGACAAGAACGGCATCAACTCGCGCTTCTCGGACCCTTACGGCAGCGCCCAGGTGATGGACACCTATATCCCGCCGCGTCAGGTGATCCTGTCGGTCGGTTACAAGTTCTGAGCGAAAGCCAATCGGGCCGCACCGTTGGTCTTGAAGGAACGCGTCGGCTGCGAGGCCGGCGCGTTCATTTCATTCATAAAGCGGCCTCACCTCCCACACCCCGCTCGGCCTGAACGGATCTGAAAGAGCGCTTTCGCGAAAGCCGCTCTTCGGCCAGGCATAGCCCAACTCCCTTGTCCCTGCGCCGCGATCAACTATCTAGGCGCCGATCATCAAGAGTGTGCAGCCGCAGCATGAGAGCCTGCACGGCGTGTCGGTCCGGCGATTCCACCCGGACGGAGCCCGCAGGAGTTGCAATGCCGCGCAGTGCCCTCGTCCTATTCGCCGCCTCGCTGGGGTTCTTCTTCGTGACGGCGACGACCTTCACCTCGCTGGGCTATGTGCTCTACACCATGGTGGCGGAGCTGGGCTGGTCGAAGGCGGCGGCAGGCTTCAGCTTTTCACTGCTCGGCCTTGCCTGTGGGCTTGCCAGCCCCCTGCCGCCGCTGCTGATGAAATCGATCGGCACCCGGCTGACGATGTTCGCGGGCTGTCTCGTGCTCGCCGCCGGTTTCCTCATCGCCTCGCAGATCGAGCATCTGACCCTGTTCTTCGTGGCCACCACGCTGATGGGCGTCGGCTTCTCGCTGGTCGCGCCCTCGCCTGCGGTCTATCTGCTGGCGACGTGGTTCCCGCGCACTTCGGCGCGGATGATCGGCTTCTACTTCATGGCCGGTGCGGCGGGCGGCATTGCCGGGCCGCTGATCGTCGGCGCCATCGTCGGCATGACCGGCGACTGGCGCCTGCACTGGCTGGTCATGGCGATCAGCGCCTTCGTGCTCGGCCTGATCTGCCTGGTCTGCATCCGCGACGCCGTGAAGGTGGAAAGCGTGGAGCAGGTCAAGGGAGCGGGCCATGAGCAGGATGGTCCTGCCCAAAGGAGCCTCTGGACCGTGCGCCAGGCGCTGCGCACGCCGAGCTTCCTGATCCTCGCCCTCGTCATGACGGTGGTGCAGACCGCCGTGACGTCCGCGCACTCGATCCTCGTCGCCCATATCGCCAACCTCGGTGAAGGCGCCGCCCCCGGCGCCATCGCCATGAGCCTGCTGGCCTTCGCGGGCACCGGCGCCAAGGGCCTGACCGGCACTTTGTGCGAGCGCATCGACCCGCGCCGCATCCTGATCGCCGGCCTGGCCCTGCAGGCCCTGGCCATGGCGCTGCTGTGGTCGGCTTCGCTGGTGATGGTCGCCACGGCAGCCGCCACGCTGTTCGGCCTGGGCTGGGGCATGGCTTGGCTCTCGGCCCATATCCTGCTGCTGCGCTACTTCGGCGCGGGCATCGCCGGGGACATGACCGCCATGGCGACCACCGCCACGACGTTCGCGGTGCTCGGCCCGATTCTGGCGGGACGGATCGCAGACGTGACGGGCGGCTACTCGCTGGCCATCCTGATCTTCGCACTGCTGCTGGCCGCCGCCACCGGAATCGCGGTGCTGTTCCTGCGGGCGCCGTCTGCCGCCCCTGTCACCGAGCCCGAAACCGTGGGCGAAGGCGAACTCGTCCCAGCCGAGTAGAGAACCGGGCCGAATAAACAAATAGCCCCTGCCAAAAGTCACTGCGCCCTGTGCAAAGCAGTAACCATCCGGCCCCGCTAGTCTGAGATAATTGCGGGAGGACGCACGGTCGTTCTCCCCGGTATCACCGATACGGGGATCAGGCAGGCATGACTCTACTCAACGACCAGTTCTTCGACAGCCTGGGCAGTTCCATCAAGGACACGCTCGAAGCCGATACGCTGCCCCCGGCCTGCTACACCGACGAGGAATTCCACCACTTCGAGAAGGCCGCGCTGTTCGAGCACGAATGGCTCTGCGTCGGCCGCGCCGAGTGGCTGGAGCAGCCCGGCGACTTCTTCACGGTGACCCGCGCCGACGAGCCGATCATCGTCACCAAGACCCGCGACGGCACGGTCAAGGCGCTCTCGGCGGTGTGCCAGCACCGCGCCATGCTGGTGGCGGAAGGCCACGGCAATGCCCGCGCCTTCGTCTGCCCCTACCATCACTGGACCTACGACCTCGACGGCACGCTCGTCGGCGCCCCGGCGATGAACCGCACCTGCAATTTCGACAAGAAGGCCGCCAGCCTGCCCGAAATCCGCCACGAGATCTGGCACGGCTTCGTCTTCATCAACCTCGATCCCGCAGCCGAGCCGCTGACCCCGCGCCTTTCCGGGCTGGAGGAGGTCGTCGCCAACTACGACTTCGCCAGCCTGCGCGGCCCCCGTCCCGAGGAGGCCACCGTGTTTCCGTGGAACTGGAAGGTCATGCTGGAAAACAACAACGACGGCTATCATGCCAGCCGCCTCCACGCCGGGCCGCTGCACGATTTCATCCCGAGCGGCCTTGCCAGCTTCCCGGACGTGCCGGAGGATTCGGCGGGCTACTACCGGCTCAACGGCACGCTCCACAAGAACGCCGCCTTCAACGCCACGCAGAAGTCCGTCTTCCCGGTGTTCCCGAAGCTCACCGAGGAAGAGCAGAACCGGCTCCTGTTCGTGAACCTGCCGCCCAGCCTCTCGCTGGTCGTGCTCAACGATACCGTGCTTTACCTCATCATGGACCCGCGCTCGGCCCAGTCGCACGCGCTGACGATCGGCACGCTGATGGTGCCCGAGGCGATGGACGATCCGCTGTTCGAACTGAAGATGAAGATGAACGACACGGCGGTCGAGGAAATCGTCAGCCAGGATTTCCACGTCGACGAATTGGTCCAGCAGGGTCTGCGCTCGAAGTTCGCGCCGCGCGGGCGCTATTCCTGGCAGGAAGGCGCCCAGCGCCTGCTCAACGTCTGGCTGGTCGAACGCTACCGCCGCGAATGGGACCGCCGCCGCGGGCCCCAGAAACCTTTGGCCGCGCCCGTCACGCGGCTGCGCGCCTGATTCACAGGGTTTTACCGTCACCCATTCCCGACGGTCTGCGGCGTCCGGTCTCGTACCGGGCGCCGCCTTTTATTCAGCGGCGCGAGGAATCAACGATTCGTGCGCGGCATGGCGAGCGCGCTCTCAAGCGCCCGCTACCCCTTGCGTGTCAGCGGCGGCACCGGCCCACACCTCCACCCGACCTCCCTATGGGATAGGCTCTGGGAGGTCGGGTGGGGGTGTGGGCCGGTGCCGCCAAAATCCGCCTTTGGCGGATTTTCGAACAACCCGGAGCCAAGACCATATGACCAACACCCTCATCTTCGTCGATTTTGCCACCGACGATCCCGCCAAGGCCGGTGAATTCTACGCCGAAGTCTTCGGCTGGGAGAACGATGCCCGCCCCCACGGCATCTACCACCGCATGGTTCCCGGCGGCTTCTTCCAGAACAAGGACGGGTCGGACAGCCAGATCGGCAACCTCCACCTCGGCGTGTTCGATGCCAATAACGCCCGCCCGCATCCGAATCCCGAGGGCGTGGAGCCGCGCACGCTGTCCACCGAGGGCCGCAAGGCGCGGATCTGGGTGCTGATCGGCGACGACGACAACGAAGACCGCATCCTTTCCACCGCCGAGAAGCTGGGCGGCAAGGTGCTCTGGCGCAATCACTACTGGAAAGAATTCAACGGCTACAACCACGCCTTCGCCGATCCCTGGGGCAACGAGATCATCCTCTGGGGCAAGGCAGGCGAGAACCCGCAGATTCCGGCCGACTACACCCGCGAGTAGCGGCGGTTTGCCCGGCGGCGCGACAAGTTCTTGTGCGCGCCGCCGCAAGACCGCCCCGCCCCCTTCTCCATAGCCTGACCCCATCCAACCCGCACCCGGAGCCAGACCCGCAATGAGCCGCCTTCCCATCGTTTTCTTCGGACATGGCAGCCCGATGGTGGCGCTGGAGAAAAGCCCCGTCACCCGCAGCTGGAACCAGATCGCGGGAAGTATCGGCAAGCCGCGCGCAATCCTGTGCATCTCGGCCCATTGGCAGACGCGGGGCACCGCCGTCACGGCGATGGCCCAGCCGCGCACGATCCACGATTTCGGCGCCTTCCCACAGGCCCTGTTCGACGTGCAGTACCCCGCCCCCGGCGACCCGGAACTGGCCGAACGCGTGCGCGAACTGCTGGAACCCATGCCGGTGAAGATGGACGCCAACTGGGGGCTGGACCACGGCACCTGGTCGGTGCTCGTCCATGCCTATCCCGAGGCGGACGTGCCGGTGATCCAGCTGGGCATGGACCTTGGCAAGAGTCCGGCCGAGCACTGGCTGGTCGGCCGCATGCTGCGCCCGCTGCGCGACGAGGGCGTGCTGATCATGGGCACCGGCAATATCGTCCACAACCTGCCCGCCATGGACTGGGCCAATCCCGCCGGCGATCCCTATCCCTGGGCCGAGCGGTTCAATTCCACCATGTGCCGGGCGATTGCCTCGGACGATCCGCAGACCGTGATCGACTACGAGGCGCTGGGCGACGCCGCCCGGCTCTCCGTGCCCAGTTCCGACCATTTCCTGCCGCTGCTCTACGTCCTGGGCGCCCGCCACGAGGACGAAGCCGCAACGTTCGAACCCGACTTCATCCAGCACAAGTCCCTCAGCATGACGAGCGTGCTGATCGGCGGCGCCTGAAGCGCGCACGCCCCACCCCTTTCCTTCCCAACAGGAGTTCCGATGGCACTGATCAGCCTTAAGCCCGAACCAGCCAGGGAGTCTGCCCTCCAGCCGACCGCCCTGCACCATCTTCGGGCGACGCCGGAAACGGTACATTGGGGCTATTTCTCGCCCGAGATCAAACCCGCCCTCCATGTGAAAAGCGGCGACCTGATCCAGGCCCAGGCCGTGACCCATCACGCGGGCGACGATCCCGAACTGATGTTCGACGACGACATCCGCCGCATCTTCACCGAGATCGACCCCGCCACCCGCGCGCCCGGCTGCCACATCATGACCGGCCCGATCTTCGTCGAAGGCGCGGAACCGGGCGACATGCTGGAAGTGCGCTATCTCTCGATGCGCCCGCGCTTCAACTACGGGTCGAACCTGGCCGCCAACTGGGGCCATCTCTACCAGGAATTCGGCGAGACCGAGCGGGTGACGATCTACAAGATCGATCCCAACGCCAATACCGCCAGCGCGCTCTACGCCTATGACGTGGACGAGAAATACGTCGTCCCCGGCCGCATCACCCATTGCCCGGAATGCGACCGCTCCACCGCGCTGCCCGGCATCACCATCCCGGCCCGCCCGCACCTCGGCACCGCAGGCGTCGCGCCTGCCGTCAACGCGGCGGTGAGCACGATCCCCCCCGGCCTCCACGGCGGCAATATCGACAACTGGCGCATCGGCGCGGGTGCGACGATGTACTACCCGGTGCAGGTCAAGGGCGGCCTGTTCTCGATCGGCGACCCTCACATCAGCCAGGGTGACGGCGAGATCAGCGGCACCGCCATCGAAGCCTCGCTGGACGTCCTGTTCCAGATCGTCCTGCGCAAGGATTTCCAGTTCCCCTCTCCCCTGCTGGAGACGCCGGACTGCTGGATCGTCCATGGCTTCGGCGAGAATCTCGACAAGGCGATGAAGTCCGCCTCGATGGACATGCTCCACCTCCTCACCGAGCATCAGGGCCTGTCCCGCAACGACGGCTATTCGCTGATGAGCGTCGCCGCCGATTTCGGCGTGACCCAAGTGGTCGATGGCACCCAGGGCATCCACTGCCGCATCGAGCGCCGCATCTTCCCCGAGAAGGGCAGTATCCGCGATCCCGAATAAGCGTCTGATTCGAAATTCGCGGAAGAGCGAATTTCGGTTCGGCACCGGCCCTCTCCCCCACCCGACCTCCCGATGACAGTACCCTATGGGAGGTCGGGTGGGGGAGAGGGCCGGTGCCGAACGATCCGAAACGATAGTTTCGGATCAGACATTGAAACGCCCGAACGCGCCGGACGCGGGAGCCCTCACCCTGCGTCCGGTGCGTGCCCATGACGAGAATCGGAGCCCGACGATGGGTTATGAACTGATCGATGTCCGCCCCCTGACCAAGCGCATCGGCGCGGAGATCTTCGGCGTCGACTTGCGCCAGCCGCTGGGCAACCAGGCCTTCGCGGAAATCCACGACGCCCTGATGAAGCACCAGGTGGTGTTCTTCCGCGATCAGGACATCGATCACGAGGCGCACAAGGCGCTGGGCCGCGCCTTCGGGCAGCTTGCGATCCATTCCGGGGTCGCGGGCCTGCCCGATCATCCCGAAGTCGTAGCGATTCATGCCGATGAGAACTCGAAATTCGTCGCGGGCGAGAACTGGCATTCGGACCTTTCCGCCGATGCCGAACCGCCGATGGGCTCGATCCTGCACATCCACACCCTGCCCGAGCACGGCGGCGATACGCTGTTCGCCAGCATGTATGCCGCCTACGACGCGCTTTCCCCGGCGATGAAGGCCTTCCTCGATCCGCTGACCGCCGTTCATGACGCCAACCACGTCTACAAGGCGATCTTCCCGGATTCGACCAAGACCTACCCCTGCAATTCGCACCCGGTGATCCGCACCCATCCGGTGACTGGGCGCAAGCTGCTCTTCGTGAATTCTTCCTACACCACGAAGATCAACGAGCTTTCCGGTCCCGAGAGCAAGGCCGTGCTCGATTTCCTGTTCGACCATGTGAAGGACGCGAACTTCCACGTCCGCTTCCGCTGGCAGAAGAACTCGGTGGCCTTCTGGGACAACCGCTGCACCCAGCATTTCGCGGTCTGGGACTATTTCCCGGACGTCCGCTCCGGCTTCCGCGTGACCGTGGCGGGCGACCGGCCATTCTGATTCCCCGCATGAAGCTGCGCCCGCTGCTTGCCCTTTCGGCAATGCTCGCGGTCACGCCCGCGCTGGCCGCTTCCCCGGCGGACGTGCTGAAAGGCGAACTCGACGCCATGGTCGCGGCGGGCGAGCTGCCGCAGGCGCTGGTGCTGATCGAGCAGCACGGCAAGCCGCTGGTGGAAGTCGCCACCGGCTATGCCGATATCGAGAGCCGCAAGCCGATCGCGCGCGATGCGATCTTCCGGCTCTATTCTATGTCCAAGCCGATCACTTCGGTCGGCGTGCTGATGCTGGCCGAACAGGGCAAGCTCGCCCTCACCGATCCGCTAGGCCGATACCTGCCGGAAATGGCCGACCTACGCGTCTGGGACGGCAGCGCGGCTGCGAACACGGATCCCGCGACGCGCCCGGTCACGATCGAGGACCTGCTGCTCCACCGCTCCGGCCTCACGTATGAATTCATGGGCGATACCCCGGTCCAGCGCTGGTATCGCGAAAACGGGGTGGCCCGCGCCACGGCCGTTGCCAGCTCTGGCATGCAGGTGCCGCCCGCCGCCACGCTGGACGAACTCGTCGCCCGCCTCGGCAAGGCGCCCCTGCTCCACCAGCCGGGCGCGCGGTTCAGCTACGGCTTTTCCACCACCGTCCTCGGCGCGGTGATCGAGCGCGTCTCGGGCGAGAGCCTCGATGCCTTTCTGAAGTCCCGCATCTTCTCTCCGCTGGAGATGAAGGACACCGCTTTCGTCGTCAGCGACGCGCAGGCACCGCGCCTCGTCACCGGCTATGCCGCAACCGCCGCGGGCCTCAGGGCGGTGGACCGCCCGGAAGCGTCCGAATACCGCGATCCCACCCGCCTGCGCGACGGCGGCGGCGCTCTGGCCGGAACGCTGGAGGACTATCGCCACTTCGCCGAAATGCTGGCCGGTCGCGGTGTGTGGCACGGCAGGCGGCTGCTCCGGGCGGAGACCGTGGAGGCCCTGTTCACCCCGCGCCTGCGCACCGGGGGCGGCGAGCACCTGGATGCGCCTTTCGGCTACGGCCTCGCCATCGGCGATGCGGGCACCGAGGCGCGCGGCGGCCTGCCGGTGGGCGCGGGAAGCTGGTCCGGCTCGGCCAATACCTACTTCTTCGCGGACCCGGCGCACGATGTGGTGGCGATCCTGATGACCAACGAACTCACCCCCGGCCCTTCCGAGGCCCGCACCTGGAAACTGCGCGAGGCGCTGAACCGGGCCGCTCTGGCGGCGATGAGGCGCTGAGAGCCCGTTTGAAAAATGCCCAAAAGGGCATTTTTGTGCGGCACCGGCCCACGCCCCCACCCTACCACCCAACGGTAGTATCCTGCGGGTGGTAGGGTGGGGGCGTGGGCCGGTGCCGCAAAATTCGCATTCCGCGAATTTTCAAACAGTCTCTGAAATAACAAATAACAGGCGAAACGTGGTCCTTCGCCCGATTTTCCGTATAGTGCCCGGATGAGCGACCAGACCCCCGCCGCCCATCCTTCCCACTTGGCCCAAATCGGGGGCCAAAAACCGGTCAAGCCCGCCACCTTCCCCTGTTTCGCCCTGGCGCCATGGGCGATCGTGGTGCCCTTCCTTGCGCTTGCGGCCATAGCGCTCGGCAAACCCGCCTCGATCGCGATGGCGGTGCTGATCGCGGTGGTGCTCGGCGCGGCGATCATGGCGGCGGTCTATCACGCCGAAGTCATCGCCCACCGGGTCGGCGAACCGTTCGGAACCCTGATCCTGGCCTTCGCGGTGACCGTGATCGAAACTTCGCTGATCGTCTCGATCATGCTGAGCGAGGGCGTCGGCGCGCAGGCGCTGGCGCGGGATACGGTGTTCGCGGCGGTGATGATCACCATCAACGGCATCGTCGGCGTCTGCCTGCTGCTGGGCGGGGGACGCCATCACGAACAGGGCTACACCCAGTCCGGCGTCAACCACGGGCTGGCGATCCTGGCCACGCTCTCCGTCCTCACCCTGGTGATGCCCAACTTCACCACCAGCGAGATGGGCCCGTTCTACAACGACAAGCAGCTGATCTTCGTCGCCGTGGATGCGCTGATGCTCTACGGCACCTTCGTCGTCGCCCAGACCATCCGCCACCGCGATCACTTCCTCTATCCCGAGGAAGCGGACGGCACGCATGACACGGTTCCCCCTGCCAAGGCGGTGGCCGCCGGGGTGATGCTGGTGGTCGCGCTGGTGGCGGTCGTCCTGCTGGCCAAGGCGCTCTCGCCCTCGATCGAGGCCGGGGTGGCGGCCATCGGCGCCCCGCCCGCAACGGTGGGCATCATCATCGCCGCGCTGGTCCTCGCCCCGGAAAGCCTCGCCGCCCTTAGCGCCGCGCGCGCCAACCGGGTGCAGACCAGCCTCAATCTCGCGATCGGATCGGCGCTGGCCACGATCGGCCTCACCATCCCGGCCGTGGCCATCGCCTCGATGTACATGGGGCTGGACCTCGAACTCGGCCTCTCGTTCAAGTCGATCGCGCTGCTGGGCCTCACCCTGCTGGTGGCGACGATGACGCTGAGCACCGGCCGGACCACGCTCGTGCAGGGCATGGTCCACCTGGTGATCTTCTCGACCTACCTGTTCACGACGCTGGTGCCGTAAGGGCGGGCGCCTCATCCGGCTCTTCCGCGTCGAACGATACCTTGCGTGAAAAGCCCACGTCATCCTGAACTTGTTTCAGGATCCATTTCGCCGATCAGACCGATGGTCTCGGCTGCGCGATGGATCCTGAAACAAGTTCAGGATGACGTTGCGTCACGGACGAAGCAGCCTGCCCCGCCCCATCAATTCCGGTAAAGCGCGTCCATCCGCTCGCCGTAGCGCTCTTTCAGCTTGTGGCGGCGGATCTTGAGGCTGGGGGTCATTTCCTCGTTCTCGATCCCGAACGGCTCGTCGGCGAACGTGAACTGGCGGACTTTCTCGATCACCGAGAGATCGGCGTTGACCCGGTCGATGGCGCCGCGAATCTCGGCGCGGAAGGCCGGAAGGCCCTGGAGCGCCTTGAAATCGAACTTCTCGCCATTGGCCTTGGCCCATTCCAGCGCCCAGTCGGCATCGGGCACGATCAGGCCGACGATGTAGGGGCGGCGGTCGCCGTGGACCATGGCCTGCGCGATCTCCGGCTGGAGCGTCAGCATCGATTCGACCTTCTGCGGAGAGACGTTGTCGCCCTTGTCGTTGACGATCATGTCCTTCTTGCGGTCGGTGATCATGATTCGCCCGCGCGCGTCGATGTGGCCGACGTCGCCGGTATGGAGCCAGCCGTCCTTCAGCACCGCCTCGGTGGCGGCGCCGTTCTGCCAGTAGCCTTCCATGACCAGCTCGCCGCGCACGAGGATTTCACCGTCCTCCGCGATCCGCACTTCCACCCCGCGCAGCGGCGGGCCGACCGTATCGTGCTTGATTCCGGCGGCGGGCCGGTTGCAGCTGATCACCGGCCCGGCCTCGGTCTGGCCGTAGCCTTGCAGCAGCGTCAGCCCCATCGCGTCGAAGAAGGCGCCGATCTCGGGATTGAGCGGTGCCCCGCCCGAAACCAAGGCCTTGATGCGACCGCCGAACTTGGCGCGCACCTTGGGCCGCAGGGTGCGTTCGATCACCATGTCCAGCGGATAGTCCAGCAGGCGGCGACGCCCGGCCTGCTCGCGTCCGGCAATGCCCATGGCCATTTCCATCAGCCGGGCCGGAATCGCACCCTGCTTCTCGATCTGCTTCATGATGCGCGTGCGCAGCACTTCGAACAGGCGCGGGACGACGACCATGATCGTCGGGCGCACTTCCTCGATATTGGAAGCCAGCTTGTCGAGGCCTTCGGAATAATAGATCTGCCCGCCCATTGCGATTGGCAGGTACTGGCCGCCGGTATGCTCGTAGGCATGGCTGAGCGGCAAGAACGAGAGGAAGGTCTCGCCCTCGTCGCAGCCGAAATCGTCGATGATGATCTGGGCGCAGCCCGCCACATTGGTCAGGATCATGCCGTGGTGCTGGCGCACCCCGCGCGGGGCGCCGCCGGTGCCGTTGGTATAGATGATGCAGGCCAGGTCGCGGCGGCGCATCCCGGCCACCCGCTCGTCCACGTCGGCGCGGGCTTTCGCCGCATCGCCTTCCAGCAGCGCCGCCCATTCATGCACTTCGTAGGCCCCGCCCTGCATCGGCGGCAGGGCTTCCATGCCGATGACATGGCGGCAGAGGTCGGTCTGGACGATCGCCGGAAGCAGCGCCTTGCCCAGCTTGGCAGTGGAGACGATCGCCGCGCGGGCGCCCGAATTCTCCAGGATGTGAATGTGATCGCGCGTGGTGTTGGTGGTATAGGCGGGCACGGTGACGCAGCCCGCCGCCATGATCGCGAGGTCCGCCAGGCACCACTCGGGCCGGTTTTCCGACACGATCAGCACCCGGTCGCCCGGCTGCAGACCCATGCGCCGCAGCGAGGCCGCCATCAGGCCGACCTTGCGCGCGGCCTCCGCCCAGCTCGTGGAGTGCCAGGTTCCGTCCTGCTTCGCCCAGAGCATGGGCGCATTGCCCAGCCTGTCCGCCCGCTTGAGAAACAGCGATACCAGGTTGGTGGTCTTGTCGAAGTCACCAAGATCCATGCCGACCCTCGTCCTCTCTATTCATGCGGAATTGTCCGTTCTGATCAACGTCTAGGCGCGTGCAGAGGTTGCGGCAAGCCAGGCCGCATCCGTAGTTGCCCCGATATGAGCGGGTTTCGGCCTTATTCCGTGCCCACCGCTTCGGCGATGGAGGCAAAGCCGTCGCGCTTCATCAGCGCTTCCAGGCCCTTGCAGATGGCCCGGGCGATGCCGGGGCCTTCGTAGACCATCGCGCTGTAGACCTGCACCAGGCTGGCCCCGGCGCGGATGCGCGCCCAGGCGTCCTCCGCCGTGGCGATGCCGCCGACGCCGACCAGCGGCACCGCGCCGCCGGTGGCCTTGCGGAAATCGCGCAGGCGCTGCTGGGCCAGATCGCGCAAGGGCGCGCCCGAAAGCCCCCCGGTTTCGCCGCGATGGGCCGAGTTCAGGGCGGGACGGGAAATCGTGGTGTTCGAGACGATCAGCGCGCCAAGCCGCTTTTCGACGGCGATGCGGGCGATCGCGTCGATATCGGCCGGTTCCAGATCCGGCGCCACCTTGAGGAACACCGGCGGGCCGCCCTCCCCGCAGACTTCGCCGCGCGCTTCCAGCACCGCGTCGAGCAGGCCGGTCAGCGCCGATTCGTCCTGAAGCGCACGCAGGCCCGGCGTGTTCGGGCTGGAGATATTGACCGCCAGATAGGTCGCCAGCGGCGCCATCAGGCGGGCCATCGTCGCATAGTCGGCAATGCGATCCGCCGCGTCCTTGTTGGCGCCGATATTGATGCCGACCACGCCGGGGCGATCCTTGCGCGCCGCCAGCCCCTGGAGCGCGACTTGCGCGCCGCGATTGTTGAAGCCCATGCGGTTGATCACCGCGCGGTCCTCCACCAGGCGGAACAGGCGCGGCTTCGGATTGCCCGACTGCGGCAGCGGCGTGATCGAACCGACCTCGGCAAAACCGAAGCCCAGGCCCAGCAGGGCGTCGGGAACCTCGCCGTCCTTGTCGAATCCGGCCGCCATGCCGACAGGGTTGGGAAACCGGATTCCCGCCACCCTCGTGGAAAGCGCGGCGGGAGAAGCCGGGGCACGGGTGGTTCCGGCCAGCTTCAGCGACTTGAGCGCGAGGCCATGCGCCGATTCGGCGTCCAGGCGGAACAGGGCGGGTCTGATCAGAGAGTAAAGCACGCGCCGCGCATAAACGCCTCGGGGCTGTTGCTCAAATGCTTCTTATCCTGCGTGCCATTCGCAAAATCGGGTGCGGGGCGTCACCGCGGGGGCACGCATGTCGCAATTATACAATAAATCGGGGATGCCCCGGCATACAGGAGAGTCGCGACCCGAAGGGCTCGTAGCGGGATGCGCACGAGTTCTTTATTACCTTGATGGCGGTTCCCGGCTTGTCCGGGGACCGCCTTTTTTCCTTGGGTAATGGCCTGACCGGCGCGAATTCTCTCCAGAAACGAGGAATTTGCAACAGCCCGATCGCTTTTGTCGCACAAAACCTGTGCGAAACTCCATTGAAACCCGAGGGGTCCTGCACTAGGTGGCAAATCGGAAAGAATTGATCCACTTTAACGTCGCGAGTCCCGAAAGCCGCCGATATGCGCCTGTCCAGCATGGCCGATTACGCTGTCGTCATCATGTCCGCCGCGACTCGGCATTCGGGAACCTGTGCCCATCATCCCGAGGATTCGCGGATGAGCCGGATCTCGGCGGCGCAGCTCGCGGAAGAGACCGGGCTTCCGGCACCCACGGTGCAGAAGCTGGTGAGCAAGCTGACCGCTGCGGGGTTGCTGCAATCGACCCGCGGCGTCGGCGGCGGGCTGAAACTGGCCCGCGCCCCTGAAACGATTTCGATTGCGGATATCGTCGAGGCAGTCGAAGGGCCGATCGCGCTCACGGCCTGCCTCGAACAGGGCAAGCACGAATGTACGCTGGAAGGCGGATGCAGCGTGCGCCCGCACTGGCCGCAGGTGAACGCGGCGCTGCGCGGCGCATTGGCGCAAGTGGTCCTGACCCAGCTCGTCGAGGAAGTATGAATGACTGAGGAAACCTCCCCCGAGGGCACCATCGAGGTGCGCGAAGTCCATGGGGACGATCTGCGTGAAGTCGAAGTGCGCGATCAGGCCGCGCGCGAGGCTGCGGCCCGCGTGGCCGACTACGAGCACGGCTGGGTCGCCGACATCGAGCAGGAATACGGCCCCAAGGGCCTGTCCGAGGATACCATCCGCTTCATCTCGGCCAAGAAGGACGAGCCCGAGTGGATGCTCGAATGGCGCCTCAAGGCCTATGCCCGCTGGCTGGAGATGACTCCGCCCGACTGGGCCAAGCTGAACGTGCCGCCGATCGACTACCAGGAAGCCTACTACTGGGCCGCGCCCAAGAAGAAGCCTTCGCTGTCCAGCCTGGACGAAGTCGATCCCGAAATCCTCAAGGTCTACGAGAAGCTGGGCATTCCGCTGGAGGAGCAGAAAGTGCTCGCCGGTGTCGAGGGCGCACGCAAGGTGGCCGTGGACGCGGTGTTCGATTCGGTTTCCGTCGCCACCACCTTCCGCAAGGAGCTGGAGCAGGCGGGCGTGATCTTCCGCTCGATCTCCGAAGCGATCCGCGAATACCCCGAGCTGGTGAAGAAGTGGCTCGGCAAGGTCGTGCCGGTGCAGGACAACTACTTCGCGGCGCTGAACTGCGCGGTCTTCTCGGACGGCACCTTCGTCTACATCCCCGAGGGCGTGCGCTGCCCGATGGAGCTGAGCACCTATTTCCGCATCAACGCGGAAAACACCGGCCAGTTCGAACGCACCCTGATCGTCGCCGACAAGGGCGCCTACGTTTCCTACCTCGAAGGCTGCACCGCCCCGCAGCGTGACGAGAACCAGCTTCACGCCGCCGTGGTCGAACTGGTCGCGCTGGAAGATGCCGAGATCAAGTACTCGACCGTGCAGAACTGGTATCCCGGCGACGCGCAGGGCAAGGGCGGCATCTACAACTTCGTGACCAAGCGCGGCCTCTGCCAGGGCGCCCGCTCGAAGATCTCGTGGACCCAGGTGGAAACCGGCTCGGCGATCACCTGGAAGTATCCCAGCTGCGTCCTCAATGGCGAGGATTCGGTGGGCGAGTTCTACTCGGTGGCCGTCACCAACAATTTCCAGCAGGCCGATACCGGCACCAAGATGATCCACAACGGCAAGGGCAGCCGCTCGACGATCATCTCCAAGGGCATCTCGGCGGGCAAGAGCAACAACACCTATCGCGGCCTCGTCCGCGTGGCCGCCAATGCCGAGGGCGTGCGCAACTTCACCCAGTGCGATTCGCTGCTGCTGGGCAAGGAATGCGGCGCCCACACCGTGCCCTATATCGAAGTGCGCAACCCCAGCGCCCAGATCGAGCACGAGGCGACCACCAGCAAGATCAGCGACGACCAGCTGTTCTACGCCATGCAGCGCGGGCTCGACACCGAGCAGGCGGTGGCGCTGATCGTCAACGGCTTCGCCAAGGAAGTGCTGCAGCAACTCCCGATGGAGTTCGCCGTCGAAGCGCAGAAGCTGCTGGGCATCAGCCTTGAAGGCTCGGTGGGGTAATGACGCAGGCCCACACCCCAACCCCTCCCCTGAAGGTGAGGGGCTTTTCCAGTCGCGAAACCAGCGTACGTACCAACTCCCCTCCCCTTCAGGGGAGGGGCCGGGGGTGGGGGCTCTCCGCCACCCGCAACGCCGAGATCGCCCAATTCGCCCGCGAAATGCGCAATGAACCGACCGAGCCGGAAAAGCGCCTGTGGCGCGCGCTTTCGCGCTCGCAACTCGGCGGCTTCAAGTTTCGCCGGCAGGCGCCGGTCGGCCCGTTCATCGCTGACTTCCTGTGCCCGCAAAAGGCGCTGATCGTGGAAGTCGACGGCGAAACCCACGATGCAGGCAGCGACCGTAGGCGTGATTCCGCGCTTGCCCGGATGGGCTTCACCACCATTCATGTCACCAATGCAGAGGTGATGCGCAATTTCGAAGGGGTTCTGACCTTCGTCCTTGGCGCCTTGCACGAGGCGCCGGATCGTTGGGCGAGCCCCCACCCCAACCCCTCCCCTGAAGGTGAGGGGCTTTCGGACACTTCTTTTCCTCAAGGACTTCTACCATGACCGCCGCCCGCAAGACCCTCGGCATCAGCAGGGACGCCGCGCCGAAGGCCGACGCCAAGGCCAGCTTCAACGTTACCGGCGCGCGCCTCGAAACGCTCAAGGAGCGGGCCAAGGAACAGCGCCGCAACCCCAGCGAGGCGCAGAAGGCGCTCTGGGCGGAGCTTGCCGGTTCGAAGCTGGGCGGCGTGAAGTTCATGCGCCAAACCGTGGTCGGCTCCACCATCGTGGACTTCGCCTGCCCCTCGCGCTGGATCGTCGTGCAGCTCAGCCCCGAAGACTCCAACCCCGACGTCAACGAATTGCAGGACCGCAAGCTCATCGAAGTGGGCATCCGCGTGCTGCGCTTCTCCGAGGACGAAGTGCTGGAGCGCATCGACGGCGTCGTGCGTGAGATCACCACCGAACTCAACGTGCCGTTCGACAAGCGCTCCGCGCGCCGCAAGGCCGGTGCCACTGCCGCCCCCCGCTTTGATGAGGGAGCCGAAGGATGACCATGCTCAAGATCGATAACCTTCAGGCCAATGTTGCCGACAAGCCGATCCTCAAGGGTCTCTCGCTGACGATCAATCCGGGCGAGATTCACGCGATCATGGGGCCGAACGGTGCTGGCAAGTCGACGCTGGGCTACACGCTCGGCGGCCGTCCCGGCTATGAGGTGACCGGCGGCTCGGTCGATTTCCTGGGCCAGGACCTGCTCGAACTGGAACCGCATGAGCGCGCCGCCGCCGGCCTGTTCCTGGGCTTCCAGTACCCGGTCGAGATTCCCGGCGTCTCCTTCGTCCAGTTCCTGCGCGAAGCGGCCAATGCCCAGCGCAAGGGCCGGGGCGAGGAAGTGCTGTCGGGCGGCGAATTCCTGAAGCTGGCGCGCGAAAAGGCGGGCCTGCTGCGCATGGACATGGACATGCTGAAGCGCCCGGTGAACGTCGGCTTCTCCGGCGGCGAGAAGAAGCGCGCCGAGATGGTGCAGATGGGCATCCTCGATCCCAAGCTGGCGATCCTGGACGAGACCGACTCCGGCCTCGACATCGACGCGCTGCGCATCTGCGGCGAAGGCATCAATGCGATCATGCGCGCGCCCGACAAGGCCGTGCTGCTGATCACCCACTACCAGCGCCTGCTGGACTATGTGAAGCCGGACTTCGTCCACGTTCTGGCCGCAGGCCGCATCGTCAAGACCGGCGGGCCGGACCTTGCCCTGCGGCTTGAGGAAGAAGGCTACGAAGCGGTGGTCCAAGAGACGGCGGCATGAGCGAAGTCGCGGCTCTCCCGACGCGGAAGCACGAAGACTTCCGCTATTCCGATATCGGCGCGCTGGCCGGTGTCTGGCCGATCGCACGCGAAGAGATCGTCGTGGCCGATGGCGGCGAGGAATCGCTCCAGATCGTCGAGAACGGCGCCGAAGCGGTCGCCCGCCACCTCGCGATCACCTTGGGCAAGGGCGCGAAGTTCGATCTTCGCGTGCTTTCGGCCGGGCCGGTCTACGGGCGTATCGCCATCGACGTGCGGCTGGCGGAAGGCGCCGACTTCACGCTGGGCGCGGCGCAGCTTGCCAGTGGCAGCGAGACGCTGGAGATCGTCACCGAAGTCACCCACGCCGGGCTGAACGCCACCTCCAGCCAGATCGTGCGCACGGCGCTGGCGGGCCATTCGGTCGGCACCTACCTCGGCCGCATCGCGGTGGAGCGCGGGGCCGACGGCACCGATGCCGAACAGTCGGTCCGCGCCATGCTGCTCGATCGCACGGCGACCGCCAATGCCCGCCCGGAACTCGAAATCTATGCCGACGACGTCAAGGCGGCGCATGGCTGCGCGGTCGGCGAACTCGACGCCAACGGGTTGTTCTACCTGATGAGCCGCGGGCTCACCCCGCCCGAGGCCAAGCGGCTGATGCTCCAGGCCTTCATCGCCGAAGCCTTCACCGGCGCGCCCGGCGAAGCGGAACTGAGCGAGGCTGCCATCGCCCGGCTGGAGGCGATTCTGTGAGTACCGATACGCTCGTCCTCAAGGACCAGTTCCCCGGGCTTGCTGGCAACTGGCACTACCTCGACACCGGCGCGACCGCGCAGAAGCCGCAGGCCGTGATCGACGCCACCGTCAATGCGCTGGGCCGCGACTATGCGACCGTGCATCGCGGCGTCTATGCCCGCTCTGCCGATATGACGCTGGCGTTCGAGGCCGCGCGCCGCAAGGTCGCCGCGTTCCTGGGCGGGCATGAGGATGAGATCGTCTTCACCCGCGGCGCGACCGAGGCGATCAACCTCGTCGCGCAGAGCTGGGCCGCCACGAATCTCAAGGCGGGCGACCGCATCCTGCTTTCGGTGCTGGAACATCACTCCAACATCGTGCCATGGCAGTTGCTGCGTGACCGCACCGGTGTGGAGATCGACGTCTGCCCGCTGACCGAGGACGGCCGGATCGACCTTGAAGCGGCCGAGCGTATCCTCACGCCCGCGCACAAGCTGGTGGCCTTTGCCCACGTTTCCAACGTGCTCGGCTCGGTGCTCCACGTGGAACATGCGGCAAAGCTGGCCCATGCCGTCGGCGCCAAGCTGCTGATCGATGGCTGCCAGGCGGCGCCGCGCATCGCCCTCGACGTGGCGGCGATGGACTGCGATTTCTACGTCTTTTCCGCGCACAAGCTCTACGGCCCCACCGGGATCGGCGCGCTCTGGGCGAAGAAGGCCACGCTCGATGCCATGCCCCCGTGGCAGGGCGGCGGGTCGATGATCGACCGCGTCACCTTCGAGAAGACGACTTATGCCCCGGCGCCGCAGCGTTTCGAGGCCGGCACGCCGATGATCGTCGAGGCTATCGGCCTTGCCGCCGCTATCGACTGGCTGACCGCGCAAGGCTTGGACCGTGCCGAGCGCCACGAACGCGATCTGGCCGCGCGCCTCCGCGCCGAACTGGGCAAGCGCAACGACATTACCCTGTTCGGTCCGGCGGATTCGGTCGGCATCGTTTCTTTCGCGATGGACGGGGTGCATCCGCACGACCTCGGCACCATATTGGATGAAGAGGGCGTCGCGATCCGCGCCGGCCACCACTGCGCGCAGCCGCTGATGGACCACCTCGGCGTTCCGGCCACGGCCCGCGCCAGCTTCGGCCTCTACAGCGACGACAGCGATATCGAGGCGCTCATGAAGGGTATCGAGCGCACCCGGAGAATTTTTGGATGAGTGAAGAGAAGCCTAGATTTACGGTCGAGGAAGTCGATTCGGTAACGCCCGCGCCCCGCGCACGGGTGGAGGACGTGCCTGTTCCGGTAGAACGCAAGCGCGACTATCTCGACGGGTTCCTTGCCGAAAAGCCGCAGGACATCGACCCCGGCCAGCCCGGCGGATCGATCTACGACGGCGTGATCGACGCGCTGAAGGAAATCTTCGACCCCGAGATCCCGATGAACATCTATGACCTCGGCCTGATCTACGGCGTCGACGTCTCGCCCGAGGCTTCGGTTTCGGTAACGATGACGCTGACCACGCCGCACTGCCCGGTGGCGGAATCGATGCCGGGCGAAGTCGAGATGCGCGTCGCGGCAGTGCCCGGCGTGCGCGATGCCGAGGTCAATCTCGTCTGGGATCCGCCATGGGACATGGCCAAGATGTCCGACGAGGCGAAGCTCGAACTGGGCATGCTCTGATGGCGACGCTTGCTCCTACCATTACCGTGCGCCTGGCCGACTATGCCGACGCGGCCGATGCCGTGCGCGTGGTCGCGCTGCTCGACAGCTATGCGCGCGATCCGATGGGTGGAGGCAAGCCGCTGTCCGACGACGTGCGCAAACGGTTGGTGCCCGGCCTTGCCGCGCACCCCGGCGCTTTCTCGCTGCTGGCCTTCGCCGGTGAGGAAGCGCTCGGTTTGGCCAACTGCATCACCGGATTCTCGACGTTCGCCGCGCGTCCGCTGGTGAACATCCACGACATGGCCGTGCTGCCCGAGGCGCGCGGCAAGGGCGTGGGCCGCGCGCTGATGCTGGCGGTCGAGGCAGAGGCCCGCGCGCGCGGCGCCTGCAAGATCACGCTCGAAGTGCTGAGCGGCAATGACACGGCCAAGGGCCTCTACGCCGCGCTCGGCTACGGCGACTACGCGCTGGACCCGCAGGCGGGCACCGCGCTGTTCTGGGAAAAGAAGCTATGACCACCGCTACCGAAGCCAAGCCTGCACGCCAGCGTCCGGCGGCAGTCATCCTCACCGCCAATGCCGAAGCCCGCATCGCCAAGCTGATGAGCGAAGCGCCCGAAGGCACTATCGGCGTGCGCCTCTCCACCCCGCGCCGGGGCTGCTCGGGGCTGGCCTATTCGGTGGACTACGTCAGTGAGGAAAAGCCCTTCGACGAGAAGATCGAGACCCCCGGCGGCCTGTTCTACATCGACGGCGCCTCGGTGCTCTACCTGATCGGCAGCACCATGGACTGGGTGGAAGACGACTTCACCGCCGGTTTTGTGTTCGCCAACCCCAATGCCAAGGGTTCGTGCGGCTGCGGCGAGAGCTTTACGGTCTAAAACCCTACTTGCGCAGCGCCGCGATGCAGGCCGCGCGATCGACATCCTGCCCGTCCGACACCCGCCGCGCATCGATGAACGACGCGCGCGGCTCCTTCGAGGAGGCGGAGGGGTAGAGATAGATGTCCAGCAGGCAGGCCTTGCCGGTGAACTGCAGCTTGCGCGCGTCGCCTTCCCAGACGTTGAGACGCGGCTCCCCGAACATGCGCACCAGCTGGCTCTCGTTCGATCCGATCACGCCTTCCGCGCCCGGAATCGCCTGAAAACTGGGATCGCGCGCCGTATGCGTGGGCTGACGGACATTGGGAACCTGCGTCCCGCGCCTGGGCGGATTCGGCTTGCCGGCCACCCCGCCGCCCCCGCCACCGGATGTGCTGGCGCACCCGGCAAGCAGCAGGGCAAGCCCCGCGGCGGCAAAAGCAGCGCGCAGGCGGGAAGGCTGAATCATCGGAATGGCGGCTGCCGCCCAGCGGTCTTGAGTCATGGTCGCGCTCCGCATCGCCCGGCCTTCGCACGGTGTCAACTCTCGCCGCGCTTGCGAAGCGGCGGCCCGCGCGCTACTCGCGACACAACTTCCAGACAATCCAAGGACTCTCTTTCGCATGGCTGAACCCACCGTGCCGCCCGCCTTTGACGTGATTGCCATCGGCAACGCCATCATCGACGTGATCGCCAACTGCAACGACGCGCTGATCGAGGAACTCGGTCTTTCGCGCGGCGGCATGATGCTGATCGACGCGCAGCAGGCCGAAAGCCTCTACGCCGCCATGGGCCCGGCCCGCGAGATCTCGGGCGGTTCGGCCGCCAACACCCTGGCCGGCCTGGCCGCACTGGGCGCGAAGTGCGCCTTCATCGGCCAGGTCGCCGAAGACCAGCTGGGCGAAGTCTTCACCCATGACATCCGCGCCGGCGGCATCGCCTTCGACGTGCCCGCCCGCGCCGGCGTGCCCACTGCGCGCTGCCTGATCTTCGTGACGCCGGACGGCCAGCGCACGATGAACACCTTCCTCGGCGCATCGCAGCACCTCCCCGCCGAAGCACTGGACGAGAGCGCCATCGCCAACGCCGCCGTGCTCTACCTCGAAGGCTACCTCTGGGATCCCGAGGAACCGCGCGCCGCAATGCGCAAGGCCATCGAAGCCGCCCGCGCCGCAGGCCGCAAGATCGCCTTCACCCCTTCGGAATGCTTCGTGATCGACCGTCACCGCGCCGACTTCCTCGACCTGATCGAGACCGGCAAGATCGACGTGCTGTTCTGCAACGAGCACGAAATGGCCGCCCTCGTCGGCCATGACGATTTCGAAAAGGGCGTTGCCCAGCTCGCGCCGCAGATTCCGGTGCTCGTGGTCACGCGCGGCGCCCAGGGCGCGGTCGCGATCTCGGGCGGACAGCGCGCCGAAGTCGGCGCCGAGCCGATCGAGCGCGTCGTCGACACCACCGGCGCAGGCGATCTCTTCGCCGCCGGCTTCCTGTTCGGCCATGTGCGCGGCAAGAGCCTCGAAGAGAGCCTCCAGTACGGCGCGATCTGCGCCTGCGAGATCATCTCGCACTACGGCGCCCGCCCCGAGGCCGACCTCAAGGCACTGATTTCCGAACGCGTCGGCTGATCCGGCTCAGGCCTCAAGTCATGAAGGGCTCCGTTCGCAGGGACGGGGCCCTTCTTGCATGCCCGACGTTGACGGCAGCGGCCATGCAGGACAGTCTGTCCCGCATGGCCCAGAACGAACCGATCCTGATCGATTTCGAAGCGAGCTGCCTGCCCGAATACGGACTTTCCTTTCCGATCGAAGTGGCCGCCGCGCGGATCGACGGGCAGAGCCGCGCCTGGCTGATCCGGCCCCTGCCGGTGTGGAAGACCTGGGACTGGTCGGAAGAGGCCGAGGCCCTTCACGGCATATCCATCGCGACTCTCGAATCGGAAGGCCTGCCGCCCGAGCAGGTCCTGTCCGAGCTCACCGCCTTCGTCGGCCTGCGAGAGCCTTACTCGGATGCCGATCTCGACCAGTACTGGCTGGAAACACTGTGCCAGGGAATAGGTGCAGGACTACCCTTCGCGATCCGCTTCCTCGGCGAATGGATGGCCGCACGGGGCTGCACACGCCCGGAAGTGGACGCCGCGCTGGAAGAAGCGCGCATCCGCCTGCCCCAGGCGCATCTGGCCCGGGCGGACGCCAAGCGCCTGGCCCTGGTGGTACGCCTGCTGATGGAAAACGAGCCCGCATGATCACCCGCGAAGCGACGATGCTGCGCATCCACGTCCCCGTCGCGCAGGAAACGCTGACCGCCATGCTGGGCGGCGACGGTGGGGCAGCGGAGCGCGACCCGGTGCTGGGCGCCATCCTCGAAACGATCCGCGAGGACAACCAGCTCGGCAATTTCGGTTACTACAAGGGCGTTGTGGAAATGGGCCTAGGCTGGGAAAGCTTCGTGCCGGGCCACGATGCGACGCCGACTCTGGGCGAACCCGGCAAGGCCAGCCTTTCTCCCACGGTCGTCGTCAAGGTACACGCCCCCTGCCGCCCCGAGGATCCCGCGTTCCGCCGGGCCGTGGACCGCATCATGGCGATCCACCCCTGGGAAACCCCGGTGATGGAGATCGCGCCGCTGCGCCTCGTCTGCCGGGAGATCAGTAGGTAGCGGGCTGGCCGTATCCCTGCTCCTGCCCGCCGGAACCTTGCGGAACAGATTGGGCCGGAATCTGAACAGGAGGCTGCATGCCCGGCTGGGCCGACTGGAACCGCGCCAGACACTCCGCCTTACGCTGCTCCCGCGCGTCGGAATAGCTCTGCGCCGTCCGGCCCGGCAGGGCGCAATCGCGCTCCGGCCTGACGGGCACCTTGGCCTGGCAACCTTCCTCGGTGGCGAAGAGATTGTCGGCACAGTCGGCCAGCGCCGCCACGTCGGCATCGTGCTGGGCGCGGCAGCTTGCCGTCCAGCGCTGCTTGTAGGACAGCTCCGCGAAGTTCAGGCAGTCCTGGTATTCCTGCTGCGCGGCCTGCTGGCGGCGGGACTGTTCCTCCTGCTCGCGGGCTTGCGCCCTGGCCCGGAAGTCTTCCTGCTTCTGCCGGGCCTCCTGCTCGGCCAGTACCCGCGCTTCCTGGCGGGAGGCCTGACCCGGCAGGAACACGCCGTAGTAATAGCCCACCCCAGCGCCGGCGAGCAGGGCCGCCGCCGCCAGCGAGGCCTTCAGTGCGGTGTCGACCTTACTCGCCATGGGCCTTCTCGCGCGCCACTTCGCGCCAGCCGATGTCGCGGCGGCAGAACCCGGTGGGGAAATCGAGCGCGTCCACGGCGGCATAGGCACGGCCCTGTGCTTCGCTGACCGAAGCCCCGCGCGCCGTCACATTGAGCACGCGGCCGCCGCTGGCGACCAGCTGCCCGTCCTTCATGGCCGTGCCCGCATGGAAGACCTTGGCGCTCTCCGCCTCGGCCGCCGCAATTCCGCCAATCGCGCCGCCCTTTTCCGGCGTGCCGGGATAGCCGTTCGCCGCCATCACCACGGTCAGCGCGGTATCGCGGCTGAACTTAGGCGGCGCGATCGCCGCCAACCGGTCATCGGCACAGGCATGGAGCAGCTCGACCAGATCCGATTCGAGGCGCAGCATCATGACCTGGCACTCGGGATCGCCGAAACGGCAGTTGTATTCGATCAGCTTGGGACCCTCGCGGGTCAGCATCACGCCCAGGAACAGCACGCCGGAATAAGGCGTGCCCTCGTTTTCCAGCTGGCGCACGGTGGGGGCGATGATGCGCTCCAGCACTTCGGCTTCCAGCGCGGGCGTCAGCACCGGGGCAGGGCTATAGGCCCCCATGCCGCCGGTATTCGGGCCGGTATCGCCGTCGCCCACCCGCTTGTGATCCTGCGCCGAGGCGAAGGGGACGATGGTGGACCCGTCGGTCAGCGCGAAGAAGCTGGCTTCCTCGCCTTCCATGAATTCCTCGATCACCGCCTCTGCGCCCGCCTCGCCGAAGCGGCCCGAGAAGATCTCGCGCACGGCTTCCTCGGCCTCGGCCATGGTCATGGCCACGGTCACGCCCTTGCCTGCCGCCAGCCCGTCGGCCTTGATGACGACCGGTGCGCCGAACTTCGCCAGCGCTGCCATGGCATCGCCCTCGCTGGAGACGCGCTCATACCCGGCGGTGGGGATCCCTGCGCGTTCGCAGAGGTCCTTGGTGAAGCCCTTGGACCCTTCGAGCTGGGCCGCCGCCTGGCTGGGGCCGAACACCGAGAAGCCTTCCGCCCTGAGCGAATCGGAGAGACCATCCACCAGCGGCGCTTCCGGTCCGACCACCACCAGGCCGACGACATTCGCCTCGCAGAAGGCAATGACCGCACCGTGATCGGTGACATCGAGGTCGATGCAGCTTGCCACCTCGGCAATGCCCGGATTACCGGGGGCAGCCCAGAGCGCGTCGCAGAGCGGGGATTGCGCCAGCTTCCAGGCCAGCGCATGTTCGCGGCCGCCCGAGCCCAGAAGAAGGATGTTCATTGCCTGTGCCTTTCGATGACGACGAATTCGATGACGGTCGTTCGGGTGGGCTGGTAGCGAAGCAAGCGGCCGGGGACAACGCTGCGCCGCTTTCGATCAGCGAGATTTCGAACCTCCTGAAGCGCACGGTGGAGGATCGTTTCGGCTTCGTTCGCCTGCGCGGCGAGCTTTCCGGCGTGAAGCGGGCGGCATCGGGCCATCTCTACTGCGCGCTCAAGGACGACAAGGCGGTGATCGACGGCGTCATGTGGCGCGGCGGGGCGCAGCGGCTCGCCTTCCGCCCCGAGGACGGCATCGAGGTGATCGCCACCGGCAAGCTCACCACTTATCCCGGTCGCTCGAAATACCAGGTCGTGATCGAGAGCATGGAGATCGCGGGCGAAGGCGCGCTGCTGGCGCTGCTGGAAAAGCTGCGCGCGCGGCTGGCGGCGGAAGGCCTCTTCGCCCCTGAACGCAAGCGCGAACTGCCGTTCCTGCCGCGCGTGATCGGCGTGGTGACCTCCCCCACCGGCGCGGTGATCCGCGATATTCTCCACCGTCTGGCCGATCGCTTCCCCAGCCATGTGCTGGTCTGGCCGGTGCTGGTGCAGGGCGAAGGCTCGGCACAACAAGTGGCCAATGCCGTGCGCGGCTTCTCGGCGATTCGCCCCGGCGGTCCGGTGCCGCGCCCCGACCTGGTGATCGTGGCGCGCGGCGGCGGCTCGATCGAGGACTTATGGTCGTTCAACGAGGAAGTGGTGGTTCGCGCCGTGGCCGAATCGTCGATCCCGGTGATCTCCGCCGTGGGCCACGAGACCGACACCACGCTCTGCGACTATGCGGCCGACCGCCGCGCCCCCACGCCCACCGCCGCCGCCGAAATGGCCGTGCCGGTGCGCCTGGAACTGGCCGCCACGCTGGATGAACTGGCCTATCGCAAGCGCCGCTGCGCCCTGCGTCCGGTCACGCTCGGACGCGAGCGGCTCGAAGCCCGCGTCCAGCGTCTGCCCCGGCCCGAGGCGATTCTCGCGGCCAAGGCCCAGAAGCTGGACGAACTTTCCGAACGCCTGCGCCGGGGCCTGCGCGACGAGGCCGCCGCCAAGCGCGAACAGCTTGGCCGCACCGCCTCGCGCCTCTCGCTGCCGCTGCTGCGCCACCGCATGGAACGCAGCGAGGAACGGCTGGCCCGCACCGGCCTGATCCCGCGCCTGCTGACCCGCCGCTGGGCCATGGCGCGCGACGGGCTTGCCCCGGTATCGCGGGTGCTGCCGCAGCTCGATCCGAAACGCCCGCTGGAACGCGGCTATGTCCTGGCCAAAGGGCCGGACGGACGTGCGCTCACCAGCCGCGCGGCGGCCTCGCGAGAGACCCTGCTGACGCTGGAATTCCGCGACGGCGAACTCACCGTTGCCGTGGGGGCCGAAGCCCCCGCTCCGGCCGTGAAAGCCGCCGAACCGGCCGCCGAGGGTGCAGCCCCCAAGCGTCCCGCGCGACCGAAGACGGACCCGTCGCGGCAGGGCGATTTGTTTTGACCGCCGCGCTCTGCTAGGATTCGCGTCATGCTTATGTCTTCTGCCGACCGCCCCGCCAAGCTCGCCTACGGACCCAACGGATTCCGGGTGCTGAGCGGCGGACAATTCGTGCTCTGCGCCGTCACCGGCGAGAAGATCCCGCTGGAGGAACTGCGCTACTGGAGCGCCGAGTTCCAGGAACCTTACGCTTCCGCCGAAATCGCGACCAAGCGCCTCACCGGAAAGGCATGATCTTCCGCAAGGCCCACGCGGCATCGCTGGTTCTGGGTGGTGCCGTAGCCCTTTCGGTGCTGGCCTGGAACGGGCTGGCCGCGCAATCGACCGCGCCCGTCGCGCCTGCGGCAGCCGGAAGCCTTACCTATAACGGCGAGCTGACCCAGGGCGGCTGGATGCGCGGCAGGGTTCCCGCGGGCACGGGCGCGCTGGCGCTGAACGGCCAGCCGGTGCAGATCGCCCCTGACGGTTCGTGGTTCGCCGCGTTCGACCGCGATGCGGGCACGATCGCCACGCTCACGGCCACCCTGAACGGCCGCAGGATCTCGCAGCCGGTCGCGGTTTCGCCCCGCGCCTGGCAGATCGAGCACGTCAACATCGCCCGCAAGCCCGGTGGACCGAGCGAGGCCTTCATGGCGATCCGCCGCCCGGAACTCGACCGCATCAATGCCGCCCGCGCCATGAAGACCGATGCGCAGGGCTGGCGCCAGCACTTCATCTGGCCCGCCAAGGGGCGCATTTCCGGCCGCTTCGGCTCCCAGCGCGTCTATCGCGGCGAGCCGGGCGCCTATCATTCGGGGCTCGACATCGCCACCGGCACCAGCGGCACGCCGTTCGTGGCCCCGGCCGACGGCGTGGTGATCCTTGCCGCCGAGAAGCCCTTCACGCTCGAAGGCAACCTGCTGATGCTGGACCACGGCATGGGGCTGAACAGCGCCTTCCTGCATTGCTCGCAGATCCTGGTGAAGCAAGGCGATCACGTCCGGCAGGGTCAGGTGATCGGCAAGATCGGCATGTCCGGCCGCGCCACGGGACCGCATCTGCACTGGTCGATTAAGTGGAACGAAGCGCGGCTCGATCCGATCCTGTTCACCGGCCCGATGAACTGAGAGAGTCTGTTTGAAAATCCGCCGCAGGCGGATTTTGGCGGCACCGGCGCTCTCCCCCACCCGACCTCCCACAAGTGTATCCTGATGGGAAGTCGGGTGGGGGAGAGCGCCGGTGCCGCAGCTTCGCCGAGAACGATTACGGGCTGTTGCAGAGAAAGCGGGTTGCGGCCTGCGCCGGAATGCTTATCCCGCCCTTGTGCGCCGCACCATCGCCCTTCTCGTCCTGCTGGCCCTGCTGCCCCTGACCTGGGGGCGCACGCCGCAGCAGCCCAAGTTCAAGCGCTTCGAGCTTTCGTTCAGCCCGCTTGCCCTGCCCCCCGCGCCGCGCGTGAAGGCGCGGCTCGGCGCGTTTCGGCTGGAGGAAGTCTGGCAGGCGCATAGCCGCACCCATTCCTTCGGCAGCTATTCCGCGCTGCTCCTGCGCAAGGGCGGCACGATGCTGGCGCTCAGCGATTCGGGCGGATTTCTCGAATTCAGCGCGCCCGGCCGCGCGCAGACCGAAAGCCGAATGGGCGACCTGCCCCTTTCGAAGGATGCCGACAAGGCCGCTCGCGACGTCGAATCGGCGACGCAGGACGAGCGGGGCATGATCTGGCTCGGCCTCGAAGGCCGCAACGCCATCTACCGGATGAACCCGGACTACGAGATCGAGCGCAAGGCCAGCCCCGTCGTCATGAAGGACTGGGGCGTCAATTCCGGCCCCGAAGCGCTGACCCGTCTTCATGACGGTCGATTCGTGGCGCTGCGGGAAGGCTATCTGGGCTGGAGCGACCACTTGCACCAGGCCGCGCTGTTCCGGGGCGACCCCACCGAGCACCCCGACGGCCAGGGCTTCACGCTGGACGCGCCCACGGGCTTCAGCCCCACCGACATGGCGCAATTGCCCGATGGACGCCTGCTGATCCTGATGCGGCGCCTGATCTGGCCCATGCCCCAGCGCTTCGCGGGGCGCATCGCGATCGGCGACCCGAAGACGATTCGTCCCGGCGGAACCTGGAAAGTCACCGAAGTAGCGCGGCTGTCCTCCGACCTGCCGATCGACAACTTCGAGGGTATCGCCATCGCCCCCCGTCCCGACGGGCGACTGACGGTCTGGCTGATCTCCGACGACAACTATTCGCCGCTCCAGCGGACGCTGATCTGGAAAATGAGCGTCGATCCGGCCGAGCTGCCCTGAGGCACAATGGTATTTCGCTGAAACGACGCAGCCCTTGCCGTACGTCATCCTGAACTTGTTTCAGGATCCATCTCGGAACATCGACGGCGGTCTGCTCGGCACAATGGATCCTGAACCAAGTTCAGGATGACGTTGCTTTTGGAGCAGCCGTCGGTTCACGAAGAGCCGGTTTTCAGCCACCCACGCAAAACCCGGACATGCGAAAAGGCGCGCAAGCCAGCTTGCACGCCCTTCGCGAGACCATGTCTTCGCTCCCCGAAGGGAGCGGAAGAATCAGGCGGCCTGCTTCTTCTTCAGCTCGCGCTTCACCTTGACGGCGCGGTTGCTGAGCTTGGCGTCCGAGGTCTTCAGCAGCCAGTTGTCGAGGCCACCGTTGTGCTCGACCGAGCGCAGGCCGTGGGTCGAGACGCGGAACTTGAAGCTGCGCTCAAGACCGTCCGACAGCAGCGTGACGTTCTGAAGATTGGGAAGGAAGACGCGCTTGGTCTTGTTGTTGGCGTGGCTGACGTTGCAGCCGACCTGGCGGCCCTTGCCGGTCAGTTCGCAGATGCGGGACATGTCTCTAACTCTCGCTCGAAAAAATTCTGTGGCCGTAGAAACGGGAAGGCGCGCCCTTAGCGATTCCCTGGGGGAAGGTCAAGTTGCGCACAGCTTTTTGAAGGTCTAGCGCATTGCCATGACACGCTGGCCCCTGCCCGAATACATGGAACTCGCCCTGGCGCAAGCCCGCGAAGCCGCCGATTCCGGCGAAGTGCCCATCGGTGCGGTCGTGGTGAGGGATGGAAAGGTCATCGCCGCCGGCCGCAACGGCCCGCGCGAACGCCACGATCCCACCAGCCATGCCGAAATCGAGGCGATTCGCGCCGCCGCGCGGATTCTTGGCAACGAACGGCTGGAAGGATGCGAGCTTTGGGTGACGCTGGAGCCCTGTGCCATGTGCGCGGGCGCCATCTCCCACGCGCGCATCGCCCGCCTCTACTACGCCGCCGCCGACCCCAAGGGCGGCGCGGTGGAACACGGCGCCCGCGTGTTCGAGCACAACCAGTGCCTGCACAAGCCCGAGGTCTATTCTGGCATGGGCGAATCGGAAGCAGCGGAAATGCTGCGTCGATTCTTCAGGGAGCGGCGTTAGGGGTTGTTTGAAAATCCGCCGCAGGCGGATTTTGGCGGCACCAGCCCACGCCCCCACCCGACCTCCCACGAGTGTATCCTGATGGGAGGTCGGGTGGGGGAGAGGGGCGGTGCCGCTCAAAAATGCCCCTCGGGCATTTTTCAAACCCTCAAAGCGGCGTGAAATCCAGCCCGATATCGGCTGCGGGAGCGCTCTGGGTGAGGCGACCGACGGAAACGTAAGTCACGCCCGAAGCGGCGATGGCGCCGATGGTGGAGAGGTTCACGCCGCCCGAGGCCTCTGTGGGCACGCGCCCGGCCACCAGCGCCACGGCCTCGCGCAGCATGTCCGGTCCCATGTTGTCGAGCAGGAGGTGATGTGCGCCGGCAGCGATCGCCGGCTCGATCTGGTCGAGGCGATCGACCTCGCAGATGATCTGCGCCACGCCTGCCGCCCTCGCGCGGGCCACGGCCGGGCCGACGCCGCCTGCGACGAGGACGTGGTTGTCCTTGATCATGGCAGCATCCCACAGGCCCATGCGGTGGTTGCGGGCGCCGCCAGTGCGGGTGGCGTACTTCTCTAGGTGGCGCAGGCCGGGAATGGTCTTTCGCGTGTCCAGCAGCGTTGCGTGCCCTTTCATGGCGTCCACGTATTCGCGGGTCATCGTGGCGATGCCGGTGAGGTGCTGGACGGTGTTGAGGGCGCTGCGCTCGCCGGTCAGCATCGCGCGGGCATTGCCGGTGAGGCGCATGAGCTTGGTGCCGGACTCGACGCGGGCGCCTTCCTCGACGAGAATCTCAATCTCCATCACAGGGTCCAGCTTGCGGAAGAAGGCTGCGGCGATGGGAAGTCCGGCGACGGTCACGGCATCGCGCGAATCCATGACGCCGGAGAACCGCGCGTCGGCCTCGATCACGCTTTCGGACGTGACGTCGCGGCCACCGACCGGAAGGCCCACGCCGAGGTCCTCGGCCAAAGTTGCATCGACGAAGGCGGCGAGGTCAAAACCGGGCAGGTCGAAACCGGGGATCGCGAATGTGCTCATGGCCCGCGTCTTTCGCGCGTTCGAATCGGAATGTCGAGAGGTGAGCGCGCCTGGCCAGCGTTCCCGGATCAAGTCCGGGACGACGAGAAAAGGGCGCGGAGATCGTCTCTCCACGCCCTTTGAAATTCAACGTCGCGCTTCTGATCAGTGAACGAAGCGGGCGATCACGTCGCGGTAGGAGCGGCTAACCTTCACTTGCGCGCCCGAATCGAGCACCAGGAAGCATTCGCCATTGGTGTGCGGCTTGACTTGGCGGACCTGGTTGAGATTGACGATGGTCGAGCGGTGGACGCGCTGGAACACGCGCGGATCGAGGCGGCGTTCGAGGTCCTTCATCGTCTCGCGCAGGATCAGCGAATTGTCGGCGGTGCGGATGCACATGTAATCGCCCGCCGCTTCGATATGCTCGATCGAATCGACATCGATGCGGAAGATCTGGCCGCGATCCTTGATGTTGATGAGCTTCTCGTAGCGGTCCGCATTGGGATCGGTTTCTTCCGGGATATGCTCGATCGCGTCGGGGGCCACTTCGGCCAGCACCGTCTTGAGCTTCTCCGCCTCGTCCGACGAACGCTTTTCGGCCAGACGCTGGCGCACGCGGGCGAGGGTGTCGTCGAGCTTGGTCTCGTCCACCGGCTTCATCAGGTAGTTCACCGCGTTCGCCTCGAAGGCGCGGACGGCGTGTTCCTGGTAGGCAGTGACGAAGACGAACAGCGGCGGCTCGATCTCCATCACGCCCTTGACCACCGAGAAGCCATCGAAACCGGGCATCTGGATGTCGAGGAAGACGAGATCGGGCTTTTCCGTCTTGATCTTGCGGATGGCCTCGCGGCCGTTCGAGCAGGTATCGATGATCTCGACGTCCGGGTATTTCTCCAGGCGAAGCTGAAGGCCCTGGATGGCGAGTTTCTCGTCGTCGACGAGGATGGTGCGAATGGTCATCAGTTACGTTCTCCGGCCCGGCTAACGCTTGTGGGCCAAATATGTTTCATCGCGCGGCGAAAACAGGCTGCCGCGGCTGCTCGATCATGTCTTCCGGGGTGGGTTGGCGCTCTGCGGGAAGTTCGATGAGCACGGCGAAACCGCCTTCGATCGGCTCAATCGTCTCGAACCGGTGATGCTCGCCATAGGCCTGGGAAAGACGGTCGCGGATATTTGCCAGGCCGACGCCAGTGGAGACCGGCTCCCCTCCATCGTAAGTCATGCCCGACAACCTGTTGTCGGTCGTCGGACTTTGCAAGCCCGGCCCGGTGTCCGAGACGGTGATGCGAAGCATCGGCCCGACGAGTTGCGTGACGATCGTGATCTCCGCCCCGGATTCCTGCGGCGTCACGGCATATTTGATCGAGTTTTCGACCAAGGGCTGGAGCAGCAGCGAGGGCAGCAGGCAGGTCTCGGTTTCCGGGTCGATGTTGAAGGTGGTGCGCAGCCGTTCCTCGAATCGCATCAGCTCGATGTCGAGGTAGAGCTTGAGCGTCTCCACTTCCGTCGCCACCGTCACCCGGGCGGAGGGCTTGTTGATCAGGGTATAGCGCAGGAACGACGACAGGCGGCTGAGCATGGCATTGGCCGGCTCGGTCTGCTTGAGCAGCACCAGCGTCGAAATCGAGTTCAGCGTGTTGAACAGGAAATGCGGGTTGAGCTGGTAGCGCAGCATGGCGAGCTGGGCCTGGGTCGCCTGATTTTCCAGCCGGATCATCTGATCGTTCTGCTCTTCCACCTGGAGGTAGAAGTTGATCGCGTAATAGAGCGCGGACCAGGCACCCAGCAGCGTGGCGTCGAGGTAGAACACGCCGATGAACAGCTGGGCGAAGCTGGAATCGCTGTCCGTGCGGTAGAGCGAGATCACCCAGGCATCGATAAAGGCGTGCAGGCCCACCGCGAACGGCAGTATCAGCGCGGTCAGGCCCCAGGTCACCAGCGCGCGCTTCGATATCAGCGCGCGGTAGGCGACCGAGAGCACCAGCGAGATCGAGAAACCGGTAACGGTCGCGATCAGCACCAGCACGAGGTAGGACAGCGGCTGGGCATTGGCGATCGTGGACATGGCGCGCAGCAGCATCGCGCCGCTCCAGCCCACGAACTGGAGACGCCAGAAGGCCTTGTCCTTGTTGGCAAAGAAGGGAATGGGCTGGATCGGCAGGACGCTCATGCCCGCTTCCTAGCCGAAATCATGCCGAAGCGGAAACTTTCGAAAATTCCGCCCATCCCCGCCCGTCAGCCCGGCTTCCCGCCGCCCCTCGCTTCGGCGACCGCCTGCGACAGCTGGTCTACGCCGACCGCGCCGGAGATCAGCCGCTCGCCCGCCACCCAGCTCGGCGTGCCGCTGAAACCGAGCCTTCCGGCGATTTCCATGTTGCGCGAAAGCTCCTGCGCCACGGCCGGCCCGGCCGCGACCTTGCGGGCACGCTCCATGTCGAGCCCGGCCTTCTGCGCGGCGGCCTCGATGCTCTGGGCATCGACCTGACCCATGGCGAACATGGCATCGTGGAACTGCGGGAACTTGCCCTGCTCGGCAGCGGCCAGCGCCATCTTCGCGGCGGCGGGGCTTTCCGGGCCGATGATCGGCAGTTCGCGCACGACGATGCGCAAGTCCGGGTTCTTCTTCAGCAGCTCCGCCACGTCCGGCAGGCTGCGGCGGCAATAGCCGCAGGCATAGTCGCTGAATTCGACCATGGTGACCTTGCCGTTCGGATTGCCGAGCACGGCACCGGGGAAGGGAGTCTCCACGTTCTGGCGAACCCCGGCCAGCTGCTGGCTGGCCTGCTTGCGCTGCAGGTTGTCCATGGCCTCGGGAATGATCTCGGGGTTTTCGAGGATGTAGTCATGCACGACTTTCTCGACGGCGATGCGCCCGCCGAACCAGCCGCCGACGCCCACCAGCGCCACGACGCATCCCGCGATCACTGCGAACTTCGTGCCATTACCCATTGTCGTCGAAAATCCTGTTGAATGTGCATCCCGCCCTTAGCGGAGCCCGGAGTGCCCGGCCATAGCCCGGCCGGTTAATCTCGATTCATCGCTTCTTCTTGCGTTCCAGCGCGGCGCGGGCCTGCATCTCGATATCCTGCGCGCGCAGCCAGTCGGGCGTACCGGTCGGAAGGCCCGCTTCGGCGGCCTGCGCGCTCATCAGTGCGGCGTCCATCTGGCCGGTCAGCGACTGCTGCTCGGCGCTGGCAAGACGCGCGCGGGGCATGTCGCCGTTGGCGGCATAGATCGTGCCGAGCTGGTACCAAGCGAAAGGGTTCTCCCGGTCGCGGGCGACGGCGTTCTTCAGCACGGTCTGCGCCTCGGCGAAATGGGCCGAATCCTCGGTGGCGATCAGGGCATGGCCGAACAACGTGGCGATCAGCGGCTGGTAGCCGGTCAGTTCGGTCGCCTTGCGCAATGGCACGAGCGCTTCCGCCGCCTGCCCGGATTCCAGCAGGATCTGCCCTTTCAGTTCGAGGAAATAGGGATCGTTCGCATCGACCATCAGCAGGGCGTCGGTCTCGGCCCGCGCCCGGTCGAGCTGCGATTCGCGGTGATAGGCATAGGCACGGGCATAATGCGCGGGCACGGAATTGTCGGTCAGGGGATAGACGCGCAGCACGTCGCGCGGCTCGCCCAGATAACCGAACAGCTTGGCCTTCATGCGCATGAAGCGCTGCTGGATCTTCGGATCGTCCGGCTTGGTCCAGGCCGGATCCTTCTCGTAGACGTCCTGGAGGGTCTGGATGCGATCGCCGGTGAGCGGGTGGGTGGAATAGAACTCGTCGCCGCTCTGGGGCCGGTAGCCGTAGCGGAATTCCAGGTTCTGGAGCTTCTTGAAGAACTCCACCGAGCCGCGCCCGCTGATGCCCGCGGTGGACAGGTACTGCGCGCCCGCCGCGTCGGCCGAGGCTTCCTGCGAGCGGCTATAGGCCAGGTACTTACCCATGGCGGCCTGCTGCCCGGCCATGATCACGCCCATGGCGGCCTCTCCGGCCCCGGCGGCGGCGGCGGCGGCACCCAGCAGGAGGGAAAGGATCGAGATGTTGGAAGCGGGCTGCGCGCCCTGGTTCAGCACGGCGTGGCCGCCGGTGACGTGGCCAAGCTCGTGCGCGATCACGCCCTGCACTTCGGCGGCGGTATCGGCCTGGTTGATCAGGCCGCTATTGACGTAGACCGCCTGCCCGCCCGCCACGAAAGCGTTGACCGAGGAATCGTTGATCAGGACGATGTCGACATGGTTGGGATCGAGCCCCGCCGCCTTGATCAGGGGGCGCGACATGTCCTTGAGCAGGGCCTCGGTCTCGGCATCGCGCAGGATCGACTGCGCGCTTGCCGGCGCGGCGGACCAGCCGAGCAGTGCCAGAAGACTCAGGAAGAGTGCGGCAAATCGCGCGAAGGACATGGGCTCTCTTGGGGCCTTGCGGCCTGAACGGGCGCTTAAGGCCGCTGTTTTGCTGATCGGGAGCCCAACCTAGCGAGGGCCTGCGCTCTGGCAAGAGCGCTTGGCGTTGCCCGCTATCCCAGCAGGTGCCGGGCAGCCCGGCCCAGCAACGCCTCATCGCCTGCCGCTTCGCCCAGCAGGATCAGTTCGCCCGCCGCGTTGCGCCGGGCGACGAGCAGGGTGAACTCGCTCCGGTGGCCCAGTTCTTCCGGGGATCGCGGTGCGAGGGCGCGCAGGCCGTGCAGCGTGGCTTCGTCGAGGGATTCGGCTTGTGCATAAGCCGTATCTTCCTCGGGAAAGAGGAAAATGCTGTCTGCCCAATCGGTCACCGGTTCGCGCTCGCGCGGCGGGGCAAGACGGCCCAGGGCAGGGCCGGTTGTGGAGGCGGTTGCGGTAGTAGGAGCCGCGGCCTGCTCCTTCCAGTTGATGACCCCGTAGATGCAGTCGATCGCCGCCTGATCGCGCGTGAAGGGCAGCAGGATGCCGCGATAGAGGATCGTCGCGCCGTGGCGGTTCACGAACTCCGCCTCGAAGCCGACCGGCGCCTGGTTCGCCAGGATCTGCATGTAGTGATCGGTGATCCGCGACAGCAGCGAGCGGCTGGGAACGTCCTCCAGCCGCAGGATCGCGCCTTGAGCCCCGCATTCTTCCGCCAGCGCCGCGCCAAGCCAGACGATCGCCGGATTCTCCACCCCATCGGAGAAGTCCAGCAGCACGCCGTGGGGGCCGAAGTCCGGCAGGCTGGCGGGATCGAGATCGGCGGCGTCGGGAAAGGCGCGGTCGCCCAGCAGGCTGGCCCAGAAATTGTAGGCGCGCACCTGCATGCGGCGCTCGGCACCCGCGCCTGCTCCGGCGCTCGGCTGCGCCAAGATCTCGTCGCTGCTGGTAAGTTCGCCGCCCGCCCTGTCCATCGATATCCCCGCTGATCTTCGCCCTTCTTGTGAGGCTTCAGGGTGAAATAAAGGTTTAAGCCTGGTTTTTGTGAAAATGCCCGAGAGGCATTTTCAGTGCGGCACCGGTGCCGCCAAAATCCGCCTGCGGCGGATTTCAAATCAAACCACTTCACTTCTGGCGCAGCACGCCTTCGCCGAGACGCGGCAGCGGGGCCAGGAAGCGCAGCACTGCGAAGGAGACGATCAGCAACACCGATGCGGCGTGGAGCGCGAAAGGCAGGTCCCGCCAGTCCGCCAGCGCCCCCCAGGTCCAGGCGCCGAGCGCCATGCCGCCGAAGGTCACCGCCTGATAGATCGACAGACAGCGCCCGAGGATCTCGTCGGGAGAGCGCAGCTGCACGGCGGTGTTGAGCGTGGTCAGGTTCAGTACCCAGGCGCTCCCGGCCAGGAAGGCGGCGGGCGCGGCCTGGGGCAGGTTCCCGGCGATGGCGATGATCGACAGGGCCAGTACGAACATGGCGGAGCCCAGCGCGAGGATGCCTTCCAGCCCCATGGCATGGCGGATCCGGCCGATGAAAGGCGCGGTCAGGATCGAACCGATACCGAACAGCCCCAGCATCACGCCGAAGTCGATTTCCGACCCATGCATCGAATCGCTGACGACGGCGGGCAGCAGGCCCTGATAGGCGGCCACGCTGAAACCGATGGCAAAGCCGCGAATCAGGAGTCGGCGCAAGGGGCGGTTGGCGAAGCAGTACTTCAGGCCCACGGCCACGGCGGGCAGGATCGGGCGCCGGTCTATCGCTCGCGCCTCGGGCCGCCACCAGAGCAGGACGCCGATCAGGCCGATATAGCTGACCGCGTTGATCGCGAAGGCGAAGGACACGTCCCACAGCGAAATCAGCAGCCCGCCCACCGCCGGGCCGATCGAGCGGGCGATGTTGAACGAGATCGAATTGAGCGCGATCGCCTGCGGCAACTGGTCCCGGGGCACCTGCTGGCGGACGGAGGCCTGCCAGGCCGGTGAATTGAGCGCGGTGCCGGTGCCGACGCTGAGCGTGAAGGCCAGGAGCAGAAACGGCGAGAGCCAGCCCAGCCAGCTCATTGCCGCCAGTGCTGCCGAAACCGCCAGCATCCCGCCTTGCGCGGCCAGCATGACCTGGCGCCGGTCGTAATTGTCGGCGATGGCGCCCGCGAAGACGCCGAACAGCATGATCGGCACCGTGGCCGAAGCCTGCACCAGCGAGACGAGCTGGTGGGAAGGGGTCAGCTCCGTCATCAGCCAGGCCGCGCCCACGCCCTGAAGGGTCGCGCCGATGTTGGAGAACAGGTTGGCGATCCAGATCGCCCGGAACACCGGATAGCGGAAAGGGGAGAACGTGCCGTGGACCGGCCGGGGGACCAGCCCCGTGGTCGCCGTATCGACGACGTCCTTCACGATGTCCTCTTCCCTGCTCACCCCACAGGCCTAGGCGGCGCGATCAGCAGCGGCAAGCCTAAGGATCTGCCCGTCACAGGAGATATCGCATCCTGATCGCCATGCGGGTGTTCTCCGCCCCGACGTCGAAGGCGGCCTTGTCGAAGCGGGGCGGCCCCATCCGCACCGGCGCATCGCGCGAGAACCCGAAGCCCTCGCGCGGGATCATCAGCGCGGTGTCGAGCTTGCCGTTGCCGTTCTCGTCATGAATCAGCGAGATTGCATAGCGCCCCTCGGGTACGGCGCCGAAATCGAGGTGGACGTCCCCTTTCGCGGTGACCGTCAGCTTGCGGGCGCGGGGATCCTTCTCGCAATTGGGAAAGGCTTGCGGGCTGGTGGTGAGGCAGGCCAGCACCTGCCCTTTCTGCGAGCGCAGCCCGGTGACCGAGGCATAGACGTCCGACTGCACCGGCCCCGAGAGCGGAACCGCCCCCAGCACCAGCGGCGCGCAAGGCAGCAGGGTCAGGGCGCCGATACGCCCCGGTCGGTGCCGCACAGATGATCCCAGAACCGAAAGTAGAGGCCGTAATTGCATCGATAGAGCTCATGATGGCGGTGATGGTGGCTGGCGGTGATCAGCCAGTGACCCAGCCGCGAATGGACCAGGCGGCGGGGGAACATCTCCCAGCCCATGTGGTTGGCGATGCCCATCACCGTCATGACGGTCAGCACCAGCCCCAGCATGCCGACATGGATCGGCACGAGGAAGACCAGCGCCGGAATCACGACGGCCCCGGTCACGGCCTCCAGCGGGTGAAAGCTCATCGCCGCCCAGGCCGTCGGCGGGCGGCTGGCATGGTGGACGGCGTGCATCGCCCGGAACAGGCGGGGCACATGCATCCAGCGGTGGGTCCAGTAGAACCAGGTATCGTGCAGGAACAGGTAGAGCAGCAGCGAGAGCGGCATCCACCACAGCGGATAGGCGGCCGGATCGCTGTAGATGCGCGTCCAGCCGTGGGCCTGCCAGCCCCAGGCGACCACGCCTGCGGGAATGCCGTAGATCGCGGAAGAGAGCAGCGACCAGCCGATCTCGCCCCGGATCTGCCGGTCCATGCCCCGGTAGAGCCCCGGCCTGACGCGCGCGGTGATCCAGGCGAAGAGGCCGGACGTGCCCAGATAGCGCAGCCCCACGATCGCCGTCATCATGACGGCGGAAGCGCAGAGCGCCCACAGACCGGGACCGGAAATCGCTGGCATCTAAGGGCTTATGCTCCGGCGAAGGGGGCGAGGCCAGCCGAATTTCAATACCGACTGCCAGCCCCGCATCCCGCTCAATCCAGCGAGACCCGGATCGGCGGCAGCACGTCCACCCCGGCGGCGCCGGCTTCGTCCACCAGCCCCTCGGGATCGGGATGGATCAGGATTTCGGTATCGGGAAACGCCGCCTGCAACCGGTGCTCCAGTTCGTCCATCACCCGATGCGCCTCGCGCACGGTCATGTTCGGATCGACCCAGACGTGGAACTGCACGAAGTCCCGGTTGCCCGACGTGCGCGTGCGCATGTCATGGACGCCGGTAATGTCGGGATTGCGGGCCAGGACCTGGAGGAAGCGGTCCTTCTTCTCCTGCGGCCACTCATGGTCCATCAGCTGGTCGATCACGTCCTGCGAGGCCTTCCACGCCCCCCAGCCGAGCCATGCGGCGATACCCAGCCCCAGCAGCGGATCCGCGCCCCTCAGCCCGGCGTAGTGTTCCAGCACCAGCGCCGCGATCACCGCCGCATTGAGCAACAGGTCCGACTGGTAGTGGACGCTGTCGGTCTGGATGGCGATGCTGCCGGTCCTGCGGATGACGTGGCGCTGCCAGGCGACCAGCGCCAGGGTGAGCGCGATCGCGACGCCCGATACGGCAATGCCGCTCTGCGCGCTTTCCACCCGGCTTCCGGCAATGAACTCCTCCACCGCGCGGCTGGCGATGGCGAGCGCCGAGATCGAGATCAGCACGATCTGGAACATCGCCGCGATCGCCTCGGCCTTGCCGTGGCCGAAGCGGTGCTTGTCGTCCGCGGGCTGCGCGGCGACCCATACGCCCAGCAGCGTGGCCAGGCTGGCGACGAGGTCCAGCGTGGTATCGGCCAGGCTGCCCAGCATCGCCGTGGAGCCGGTGGACCAGGCCGCCCAGCCCTTCAGGCCGAGCAGCACAAGCGCCACGCCGATGCTGGCGAAAGCGGCGCTGCGGGTGAGATGGGCGTGTTCGTGCAAGGGAGGCCTCGGGAATCAGGGGGCTCAGGGATAGAGCAGCGAACTGGTCCAGCCGCCCGCCGCCTCGCCGGTGCGCACGAAACGGCGGCGTTCGTGGAGGCGATAGGGCCGGTCCTGCCAGAATTCGATGGCGGCGGGCACCACGCGGTATCCGGTCCAGTGCGCGGGACGCTCGATCTCGCCCTCGCCGAAGCGGCTGCGGACGTCCTCGTAGCGGGCCAGGAACGCCTCGCGGCTGTCGAGCGGGGCGGATTGGTCGGAAGCGACCGCACCAAGCTGCGAATCGCGGGCACGCGAATGGAAATAGGCATCCGCTTCCGCCGCCGTCACCGGCAAAAGTTCGCCTTCGATACGGATCTGGCGGCGCAGGCTCTTCCAGTGGAACAGCAGGGCGACATGCGGATTGGCCGCGATTTCCTGCCCCTTGCGGCTGTGGCCATTGGTGTAGAACACGAAGCCTTCCGGCCCATAGCCCTTGAGCAGGACCATGCGCACCGAAGGCAGCCCGTCCGGCGTGGCGGTGGCCAGCGCCATGGCGTTCGAATCGTTGGGCTCCGTCCCGCGCGCCTCTTCGTACCAGTCCCGGAACAGGGCGAAAGGATCGCCGTGGGGTATGACTTCGCGGGCCTGTTCAGCTTCCATCTGCGTTTCCTGACGAATCCGTATAAGGTCTATAGCGGGGCGCCCTTCGAACTCTGCACAGGAAACTACCGATATCGCGGCAATTCCCGATGGTATTGGGGCGCATTGCCGGTGCATAGACGCAGCGCCCGGAGGAAGAAAGCACGGCTTGCCGTCCGGGCCCGCGACACCTAGCTAGGAAGCCATGGCAGCAGACCCTTATTCCACCCTCGGCGTATCGCGCACGGCCAGCGAGAAGGACATCAAGTCCGCCTATCGCAAGCTGGCGAAGGAACTTCATCCCGATACCAACAAGGACAATCCCAAGGCCGCGGAACGCTTCTCCGAAGTGACCGGCGCCTACGACCTGCTCTCCGACAAGGACAAGCGGGCCAAGTTCGATCGCGGCGAGATCGATGCCGAGGGCAATCCCATGGGCTTCGGGGGCTTCGGCGGCGGCAGCGGCGGCTTCGGCGGTGCCGGGTTCGGCGGCAACCCCGGCGGGCAGCGCGGCTTCGGCGGCGGCTTCGGCGGCAATGACGGCATCGACCTGGAAGACCTGTTCGGCGGCATCTTCGGCGGCGGCGGACAGCGCGGCGGAATGGGCGGCGGCTTTGGAGGTATGGGCGGAAGTGCCGGCATGGGCGGCCGCAGCCGTGCGGCGCCGCGCGGCGGCAACGTGAACTACCGCCTTGCCGTGCCGCTGACCGACGCGGCGGAACTCAAGCCCCAGCGCATCACCCTGTCCGACGGCAAGACCATCGACCTCAAGCTGCCCAACGGCCTGGAAGACGGCACCCAGATGCGCCTGGCTGGCAAGGGCGAGCAGGGTCCCGGCGGCGCGGGCGATGCCATCGTCACCATCCAGATCCAGCCGCACGCCTTTTTCCGCCAGGATGGAGACGATTTGCGCGTGGACCTGCCGATCACCCTCGACGAGGCGCTGAACGGCGGCAAGGTGAAGGCGCCCACGGCGGCCGGGGCGGTCATCCTCTCGGTTCCGGCGGGGTCCAGTTCGGGCAAGGTCCTGCGTCTCAAGGGGCGCGGCATGGTCCGCAAGGACGGCAGCCGGGGCGACCTCCTGATCACGCTCCAGATCGTGCTTCCCGAAAGCGACGCCGATCTCGCCAAGCGGCTGGAAGGCTGGAAGGATCCGCGCGACGTGCGCGCCAAGCTGGGAATTTGAACATTCCCCGCCCAGGGCCTATCTCGGCGCGGTGAAAGCCTCTCCGCCGACAGATACGCCTGCTGCGATCACCCCGGCCGCGATAACGCCCGAAGCCCGGCGCCGCGCGGCCTTGCGCTGGCAGGAGATGCAGGACCGGATCCCCCGGCCCGATCCCTCCAGCCGGGCCTATGTCGTGATCAGCCGGGTCTTTTCCGGCACCTGGGAAGACGGCTTCATTCATGCGGGCAACTTCGCCTACATGACGATCGTCGCGCTGTTTCCCTTCTTCATCGCCCTGGCCGCGATCTATTCGGCGCTGGGCGAGCAGGGCCAGCTGGAAAGCGCGATCGACGCCGTGCTCAATTCGCTGCCGCCGCGCGTCGAGGAATCCCTTGCGCCGGTCGCCCGCGATGCCGTGGCCGCGCGGCACGGCTGGCTGCTGTGGATCGGCGGCGCGCTGGGCCTGTGGACCGCCACCAGCCTGATCGAGACCATCCGCGACATTCTCCACCGTGCCTACGGCAGTACCAAGGGCCTGAAATTCTGGCGCAACCGCCTGGCATCCAGCGGGCTGATCTTCGCCTCGGTGCTGCTGCTGCTGCTGTCGCTGTCCTCCCAGGTGCTGATCTCGGTGATCGAGGAAGTGCTGCTGACGCTGTTTCCGGCGCTGAAGGCCTTCAACTACCAGATCGGCATTTCGCGCGGGGTCACGGCGGCCACGCTGTTCGCCTCGCTCTACGCGCTGTTTTTCCTGCTGACCCCCTCCCGCTACCAGGCCGCGCGCTACCCGAAATGGCCCGGCCCGCTGTTCGTGGCGACATGGTGGCTGGGGGCCGCATGGCTGCTGCCGAAAGTGTTGCGCAATTTCATCGCTTACGATTTGACTTACGGAAGTCTCGCCGGAGTGATGATCGCGCTTTTCTTTTTCTGGCTTGTCGGACTAGGGATGGTCGCGGGCGCGGAACTCAACGCCGCCCTGACCGTCAGTCCCGAGGAGCAGGCGATGCTTGCCGGGGGCGCAGACGGGAAAAGCAGCGTGGCTGCACAGAACAACGAAGTACAGGAAGAACACGAATGACCGGTCTGATGCAGGGTAAACGCGGCCTGATCATGGGCCTTGCCAACGACAAGTCCCTGGCCTGGGGCATCGCGAAGAAACTGCACGAACAGGGCGCCGAGCTGGCATTCTCCTATCAGGGCGATGCGCTGGCCAAGCGCGTGAAGCCGCTGGCGGAAAGCCTCGGCAGCGATTTCCTCATCGATTGCGACGTTTCGGACATGGCGGCGCTCGATGCCGCGTTCGAGACGCTGAAGGCGCGCTGGGAGACGATCGACTTCGTCGTCCACGCCATCGGCTTCTCGGACAAGAACGAACTGCGCGGCAAGTATGTCGACACCAGCCTCGACAACTTCCTGATGACGATGAACATTTCGGCCTACAGCCTCGTCGCCGTCACCAAGCGTGCCGAGCCGATGATGCGCGAAGGCGGCTCGATCCTGACGCTGACCTACTACGGCGCCGAAAAGGTCGTGCCGCACTACAACGTCATGGGCGTGGCCAAGGCGGCACTGGAAACCTCGGTGAAGTACCTCGCCAACGACCTCGGCCCGCAGAACATCCGCGTGAACGCGATCTCGGCCGGCCCGGTGAAGACCCTGGCCGCCAGCGGCATCGGCGATTTCCGCTACATCCTGAAGTGGAACGAGCTGAACTCGCCGCTGCGCCGCAACACCACGATCGAGGATGTCGGCGGTTCGGCACTCTACTTCCTCTCGGACCTGTCCGCAGGCGTGACCGGCGAAGTCCACCATGTCGATTCAGGCTATCACCTGGTCGGCATGAAGCAGGAAGACGCACCGGATATCGCCCTGAGCTGAGGGCGGATTCCGAATGGAAAAAGGGGCCGGGAGGAAACTTCCTCCGGCCCCTTTTTTATGTCCCGTTCAGAGCCAATCCCCTGCCCCCATACACCCCGTCATCCTGAACTTGTTTCAGGATCCATTCCTCCCAATAATCGGCAGTTTCGGCGGCGCGATGGATCCTGAACCAAGTTCAGGATGACGTCTGTTTGGAGGACTTCCGTGGCGCCCTGACACCAAGGCCGCCCTCAATTTACCGCCTCACCCCATCAAACGCGGCACCGAGACCGAAAACACGTCGAAGTGCGCGTCGGGATGCTCGGCCTGGCCGTCGCGCGGGGCCTGGCGCACTTGCACCACGCCGTTCTTGCCGAAGCCGTCCACCACCGGGCGCCCGGCATCGCGGCTCAGCCAGAGGCGCAGGAGGTGGCGCTTGCGCTGCGGCTCGGGCCAGTCCCAGAACGTGGTGCGGGCATGGAGCGCGGCATAGTTGGACAGCCACTGGATGTCGCCGGGGCGGAAATCCATCTCGATGGCCATGCCTTCCTCGTAAGTGATCGTGTCGAAGAGTTCGAGCACCTCGATCTGCTCCGGCGTCAGCTTGGGCACGCCTTCGTATTCCTGCGCGGTGAGGATGTAGAGCGAGCCCGCGTACATCGAGAACACACCGTCCACGAGGCTGACGATCGGCGAGGTATAGGTGTCCGCAGGCGCATTGTGGTCCTGGCGGCGCCAGTCCCAGTGGAACGGCTCCAGCAGCAGCGGCGCCAGGTCCGGGCGGCGGCGCAGGATCTCGTTATAGATCTCCGCGCCGGAAACGAGGCAGGACAGCCCGCCCTCCTTGGCCGGACGCAGGCACATCAGCGCGACGATGTCCGAGCTGTCGGAGTGATAGACCAGCTTGTCGCGCACCTTGGAGGAGAGCGCGGTGGGATCGTCCATGGTCTTGTCGCTGGTGGCGTAGACGTGGTCGATCAGGTCGCCCATCTCGTTCTGGCGGATCGGATCGCCCATGTGCAGGCCGAGGATGTAGTAGATCGCGCTGGACAGCGCGTCCGAATAGAGCTGGGTGCGAAGCCCGCGCACCAGCACGAAGCCCCGCCCGTAGTCGACATCCCCGCCCCAGGATTTCACCGCATCCGCGCAGGCGAGCAGCGGAAAGTCCTCGGCGGTGACGGTGCGCAAGTCCGGGTTCTCGGCCAGGAAGCGGGCGCCCAGCGTTTCCAGTTCCCGCACCTGTTCGTCGGACAGCATGTAGATCCACTCGTCGGTCGCGGCCAGCCGGTCCCCCCGCCAGGCAGCGGCAGTGGTGACGGGCGGGACGGCCTCCAGCGGCGCGGGAGCGGAACTGGCCATGCTTCGTGAGTCCTTCTTTTGGGTCTGTAGCTATGTGCCGGACCCTAGGCGGAATACCGCAGGCTGACTTGGCGCGCGATGCCCGAAACCTTTCTCCCATGCGCATCCCGACCAGAACCGGACTGCGATTGCATGAGACAGGAATAGAACATAAAAGGAACATATGTTCGATTCGAGTCGCTTCAAACGTGCCGCAAGCCTCGTGCAGGCCTCTCCGAAGGGCTGGCCGGACGCACCTTTGCAGCAGGACGGCGTGCATGAATTCTATGCTGCCAAAGGGTCAGCACAAGGACTTGGGCAAGAGCAGGACAGCGCTGCCCCGCTCGCGCTGGCGCTGCTCTGTGCGGTTCAGGCCTGCCGGGCGGGAGAGCCGCTGCTCTGGCTGAGGCTGGCGAAGGGAAAGCAGGCCCAACAACGCCCTTATGCCCCCGGTCTTGTCGAGCTGGGCATCGATCCCGCCGCGATGGTGCTGATGCGCCTGCCCGATCTCCAGAGCCTGCTGCGCGCGGGGGTGGACTGCGTGCGGCACGGCAGCGCGGGGGCGGTGATCCTGGAGATGGACGGCCGCGCCCCGGCTTTCGACCTTACCGCCTCCCGGCGGCTCACACTGGCGGCGGAGCAGAGCGGCACCATGGTCCTGATCGTGCGCAGCGGCGCCGATCCCGCGCCCAGCGCCGCCCATACCCGCTGGCAGGTCGCCAGCGCGCCCTCGCTGCCCCTGCCCGCCAATGCACCGGGAGGGCCGGTCTTCGACGTGACCCTGCTGCGCCAGCGCGGCGGGCGGGAGGGGCTCAACCTGCAAGTGGAATGGAACCGTGAGCGAGGCACCTTCCAAGACCCGACATTTGGCCGCGCGCCGCTATCTGGCGGTCGTCCTGCCCTTCCTGCCGTCCGAACGGGCGATGCGGGAAGGCGCAGCGCCGCCTGACGCGGCCTTCGCCCTCATCGCGAAACAGCGCGGGGCGCAGCGCATCATGGCGCTGTCCCCCGCCGCCCTCGCGCTCGGCCTTTCGGCTGGCATGATGCTGGCAGACGCCCGCGCGCAGGAACCCGATCTGGCCGCGCTGGAGCATCGCCCCGAGGCCGATCACGCCCTGCTGCTGCGGCTGGTGGAGGCCTGCGAGCGCTATACCCCGATGGTCGCGCCGCACGGCGACGACGCGCTGGTGCTGGACCTCACCGGCTGCTTCGACAGCCTCGCCATGGACGAAACCGGCGTGCTGGACGATCTCGCCCGCCGCCTCTCCCGTCTGGGCTTTCGCCCTCTGCTGGCCTGCGCCGCAACCCCCGATGCCGCCCTTGCCCTGGCCCGCTTCGGCAAGCGATCTGCCCGCGAGCTGCCGGTGGCCGCGCTGGGCCTGGGAGAAGACGCCCACCTTGCCCTGAAACGCGCCGGGCTGCGCACCATAGGCCAGCTGGCCGATCGCCCCCGCGCGCCGCTGGCCGCCCGTTTCGGCAAGGTCATGTCGGTCGCCCTCGCCCATCTTCTGGAAGAGCAGGACCGCCGCATCACCCCGCATCGCGCCCTGCCCCCGATCTGGGTGGAGCAGCGCTTCGCCGAGCCGATGGCCACGGTGAAGCCCCTGCTCGGGGTGATCGAATGGCTGGCCGGGCAGGCGCGGGACCTGCTGGTCGCGCGCGGGCGCGGCGGGCGGCGCTACGAAGTCTCGCTGTTCCGCACCGACGGCCATGTCGCCCGCCTCGCCGTCGACAGCGGGCTGCCGCTGCGCGAACCCGCCGATGTCGTGCGGCTGTTTCGCGAGCGCATCGAATCTCTGGCCGACCCGCTCGATCCGGGCTTCGGCTACGATCTCCTGCGCCTGTCCATCCCCCTGCACGAAGACGTGTCGGAAGGGCAGGAGCGGCTGGACGAGGACAGTTCCGGCAGGCCCGACCTCGCCCCCCTGCTCGACCGCTTGCAAGTGCGCTTCGGCGCCGAAAGCCTCCACCGCTTCGCCCCGCGCGACGAGCACCTGCCGGAATATGTCGACCGGCTCGTGCCCGCCGCGTCTTGGCCGGAGTCATGGCCCCAGCCGGAAGCGGGCGAACCGCCCTTGCGCCCGCTGTTCCTGTTCGACCCGCCCCAGACGGTCACCGTCCTTGCCGAAGTGCCCGACGGCCCGCCGCGCCGGTTCGGCTGGCAGGGCAGGCAGCATCGGGTGGTGCGACACGAAGGGCCGGAGCGCCTTGCCTATCCCTGGTGGAAGACGGTCGAAGCCACCGGCCCCACGCGCGACTACTACCGCATCGAGGACGAGGACGGGCGGCGCTTCTGGCTGTTCCGCCACGGCCTCTACGGCAGCGAGAAGGCCGATCCACGCTGGTATCTCCACGGCATCTTCGCATGAGCGCGCAGGTGCCCACCCATGCCAAGCCCGCTTACATCGAATTCGCGACGACGACCGCCTATTCGTTCCTGCGCGGCGCCAGCACACCGGGGGACATGGCGCTCGCCGCCCTGAATCTCGGCCATCCCGGCATCGGCATTGCCGACCGCAACACCGTGTCCGGCGTCGCCCGCGCCCTCGCCGCGCTGCGCAAGTTCGGGGAGGAGATGGAAGAGGAAGGCGTGACCCTGCCCCCGTTTCGCCTGATGGTCGGCGCGCGGCTGGTCTTCGCTGACGATACCCCCGAGATCCTCGCCTACCCCACCACCCGCTACGGCTGGGGCCGCCTCACCCGCCTGCTCACCACCGGCAACTTGCGCACCACCAAGGGCAACTGCGTGCTGCGCCTCGACGATCTGCTCGAATTTCTGGAGGACATGCAGTTGATCGTCGCCACGCAGGCTTCCGACGAGACGTTGCGCCGACTCTCCGATGCCGCCCCCGGCAAAGTCTGGCTGGGCGTGACGATGCTGCGTCAGGGCCGCGATGCCCGCCGCCTCGCGGCCTTGCGCGAGCAGGCGGCCATGACCGGCGTGCCACTGATCGCCATCAACGATGCGCAGTACGACAAGCCGGAAGCGCGCGCCCTGCACGATGTCATGACCGCGATCCGGGAAAAGACCACGGTGCAGGCCGCAGGTCGTCGCCTCGCCGCCAATGCCGAACGGCACCTGAAACCCGCCGCCGAAATGGCCCGCCTCTTCACCGCCGCCCCCGAAGCCATCGCCGCCACCGAAGACTTCATGAACGGAATCGCCTTCAAGCTCGAAGACCTGAGCTACACCTACCCGCACGAGCCGGTCCCCTACGGCTACACCCCGCAGGGCTGGCTGACCGAACTGGTCTGGAGCCGGGCGCGCGATCTCTACCCGCAAGGCATTCCCGACAAACTGACCAGACTACTGACCGGCGAACTGGAGATCATCGGCAAGCAGGACTACGCCGCCTACTTCCTCACCGTCCACGATATCGTCCAGTGGGCGCAGGGGCAGGGCATCCTCTGCCAGGGCCGGGGTTCGGCGGCCAATTCCGCAGTCTGCTTCGTGCTCGGCATCACCGCCGTCGATCCCGTAAAGAACACCCTGCTGTTCTCCCGCTTCATCTCCACCGAGCGCAAGGAGCCGCCCGACATCGACGTCGATTTCGAGCACGAGCGGCGCGAGGAGGTGATACAGTACATCTACAGGCGCTATGGCCGCGAGCGCGCCGGGATCGCCGCCACCGTCATCCACTACCGCTCGCGCAGCGCCGCCCGCGATACCGGCAAGGCGCTGGGCCTGAGCGAGGACGTGACCGCCCGGCTCGCCAGCACCGTCTGGGGCAGCCATGCCGCGAAATACGACCGCAATCGCTGCCTCGAAGCCGGACTCGATCCCGACAACCCGACGATCGCGCGGGTCAATCGCTTCACCGAGGCGATTCTGGAATTCCCCCGCCACCTCTCGCAGCATGTCGGCGGCTTCGTGCTGACCCAGGACCGGCTCGACGAGACCGTGCCGATTCACAATGCGGCCATGGAAGAGCGCACTTTCATCGAGTGGGACAAGGACGACATCGACACGCTCGGCCTGATGAAGGTCGATATTCTGGCGCTCGGCATGCTGACCTGCATCGGCAAGGCCTTCGCGATGATCGAGACTCACATCGGCCGCCAGTACCAGCTGAACTCTGTGCCGGGGGACGAGGAAGATCCCGAAGACAACCCTCCGCACGTCAGCGAAGTCTACAAAATGCTCCAGCGCGGCGACAGCATTGGCATTTTTCAAGTCGAGAGCCGTGCCCAGATGAACATGTTGCCTCGTTTGAAGCCACAGGAATTCTACGACCTTGTCATCCAGGTCGCCATTGTCCGGCCGGGGCCGATTCAGGGCAACATGGTGCATCCCTACCTTCGTCGCAGGCAGGGGATCGAGACGGTAGTATTTCCTGCTCCCGCCCCGCCCCATGACCCCAGGGAACTCCACGAGGTGCTCGGCAAGACCATGGGCGTCCCGCTGTTCCAGGAACAGGCGATGAGGCTGGCCATCACCGCCGCGAACTTCTCCGATTCCGAAGCCAACCAGCTCCGCCGCGCCATGGCGACCTTCCGCAATGTCGGCACGATCGGCTCGCTCCACAGCAAGATGGTCGGCGGCATGGTCGCACGCGGCTACGAGAAGGACTTCGCCGAACGCTGCTTCCAGCAAATCAAGGGCTTCGGCAGCTACGGCTTCCCGGAAAGCCACGCCCTCGCCTTTGCGCGACTGGTCTGGGTCTCGGCCTATATCAAGCACCACTACCCGGCCGTCTTCGCCGCCGCCCTGCTCAATTCGCAGCCCATGGGCTTCTACGCCCCGGCGCAGATCGTGCGCTGCGCGCAGGAGCACGGCGTGGAGGTTCGCGCCATCGATGCCAATCACAGCGAATGGGATTGCACGCTGGAGCCGAACGACAAGGGCCAGCTCGCGCTGCGCCTGGGCCTGCGCCAGATTCATGGATTCAGCAAAATCTGGGCAAAGACGATCAAGGCGCACCGCCCCTACACCAATCTCGAAGACCTCGCCCGCCGCGCCGACCTGCCGCAGCGCGCGCTCAATCTGCTGGCCGATGCCGATGCCTTGCGCTCGCTCGGCCTCGACCGGCGCGAGGGCCTGTGGGAAGCGCGGCGCACGCCCAGCGGGGAACTCCCCCTCTTCGCCGCCGCCCGCGCCCGCGAACTGGGCGAGGAGCCCCCGGCCGCCCTGCCCGCCATGCCGCTGTCGGAACAAGTGGCGGCGGACTACCAGACCACCCGCCTGTCCCTGAAGGCGCATCCGATGGACTTCCTGCGCCCCGTCTTCGCGGCGGAAGGCGTGCTCAGCTGTGCCGAACTGGCGCAGGCGAAAGCGGGCAAGCGCGTCAAGGTCGCGGGCGTGGTGCTGGTCCGCCAGCGACCGGGAGAGGGCAAGGCGATCTTCGTCACCCTGGAAGACGAAGGCGGCATCGCCAACGTAGTGATCTGGGAAAGGCTGTTCGAGATCTATCGCCGCCCGGTCATGGCCGCGCGGCTGATGGTGGTGGAGGGTCTCGTCCAGCGCAGCCCCGAAGGCGTCATCCACCTCATGGCCCAGCGCATCCACGACAGGACGCCGGAACTGGCCCGCCTGTCCGAAGACCACGAGACTCATCCGCAGCTCTCGAACGGAGACGAAGTCGTGCGCCACCAGCACCCCCGCAATGTGCGGATCCTGCCCCGCTCACGCGACTTCCATTGACCCTACATGCAAGAAATTCAGTGATTTCTTAAAGACATGGCCATATCGCATCCCCTTCTCTTACTGACGGGGGTATCGATGTCCGAAACCGGTTCACAAAATGCGGCCATGGCCGGCCTGCTCTATCAGGCGAATGCCAAGTCCACCGGCGTAACTTATCTGCTGTGGTTCTTCCTCGGCGCCTTGGGCGCGCACCGTTTCTATGCCGGAAAGACCGGCAGCGGCATCGTGCAACTGGCGATGTTCCTGGTGGGCTGGGCCACGATCTGGCTGCTCGGCCTGGGCCTGCTGCTGCTGGTGCCGCTGGGCATCTGGGTCCTGATCGACGCCTTCCTGATCCCCGGCTGGCTGCGCGCGTTCAACACCAACCTCGTCCACCGCGTCCTGGCGTAAAACAACACGGGGCCTGAAGCACCACGGGCGGCACGCAAGCGCCGCCCGGCCATCTGGCCAGATCAATTTGCCTGAAATGTAGGGAAATGGTGCACCCGACAGGATTCGAACCTGTGGCCTCTGCCTTCGGAGGGAATATCGCTGGCTCCGCCAAAAAGCGCAAGGAGCCGCCGATGACCGCCTATCATACTGTAAACAATAAAGAATTTGCATTCTTCCTCCGCCGAACTTACTCTTCTGTCCGCCACGGTTTTCGCCCAAGTGCTTACGTGGTGCTTACGCGAGAGGAAGCTGTAGGGTCGGAGGAAGCCCATGTCTAAGCTCACAAAGCGCGTCGTCGACGCCGCAGAAAGTCGCGCAAAAGATTACGTCATATGGGACGACGACCTGCCCGGCTTCGGCCTCCGCGTTTTCGCGTCCGGCAAGCGCAGCTACGTGATCCAGTATCGGCTCGGCAAGCGGTCGCGTCGCTTCACAATCGGATTGCACGGCGTCTGGACGCCTGAGCGCGCGCGCCAGGAGGCAAAGGTGCAGTTGGGACGGATCGCGCAGGGCGAAGATCCGGCTGAGGAGAAGCAGCTCGACAGCAAGGCGATCACCGTCAAGGAGCTGTGTGAGCTCTACGTTGCCGATCTGAAAGCCGGCCTCATCCTCGGCAAGGGAGGCCGCCCCAAGAAAGCCAGCACCATCTTGTCCGACACGGGGCGTATCGAGCGTCACATCATTCCCTTGCTTGGTACGCGCAGGGTCAAGGATTTGGTGAAGGCGGATATCGCGAAGGCCCTGAAGGACATCATGGCCGGCAAGACTCGTTGCAGCGTCAAGACGAAGAAGCTTCGCGGCCGCGCCATCGTGCGTGGTGGAGCGGGTACGGCGACGCGCACGATAGGGCTCTTCGGCGGAATACTGACCTACGCAGTCGAGGCTGGCATCATCGATCTGAATCCGGCGCACGGTGTCAGGCGGCCGAAGGACAACGTCCGGGCGCGGCGTCTGACCGAAGCAGAATATCGGTTGCTCGGCGAGATATTGGATAAGGCGGTCAAAACAGAGAAATACGAGCTATCAGTTGAGATCATACGCCAGCTCGCGCTCACCGGATGCCGGCGGACTGAGATGGTGACGCTCGCGTGGGCGGAGGCGGACACGAGCGCGAGTTGCTTGCGTCTGGTTGACAGTAAGGAGGGAAGCTCCATCCGCCCGATCGGACTCCCTGTCGTCGAGTATCTCGAAGCAAGTCGGAAAGCTCGCACAGGCACGTACGTGTTTCCCGGACACGGAGACGACAACGCGTTCGGAAGCCTTCCGAACCATTGGGAGCAGATATTCAGAGACACGCCGCTGGCCGACATCACGCCCCATGTCTTGCGACACAGCTTTGCCAGCATCGCAAACGATCTCGGCTTCACAGAGGTGACGATCGCTGCTCTCGTGGGCCACTCAAAGGGCTCAGTCACCAGCAACTACATACACACGCTCGATACAGCGCTTATCATGGCCGCCGACACGATCGCCGGTTACATCCAAGGCTTGCTCGACGGCATCGAGTTCAAGCAAACGGCCTACGCCGTGGACCGCGACTCTCGCCGCGCTGCGCTCGCTCGCTTCCTTCAACAAGCCTCGGCGCCGGATGCGGCTGAGGCGGCAAGCGAGCAGCAACGCGCCGCTGCATAGCAGACAAGTTAGCGGCGCTACCAACGTAGACACGCCGCTACTTGCAAGTCAGAAAAACATGCCCTATTTTCTGACATATGAAGAGGGTAAGCGCCTCCGTTCCGGATCGGGTCATGAAACGCGTTCGCGCTAGCGGACGCGGCAGTGTCTTCACGCCCAGCGACTTCCTCTCTCTCGCCACTCGCTCGTCGGTCGATCAGGCCCTTTCGCGGTTGGTAAAGGGCGGACAGCTCCGTCGACTTGCGCGCGGGCTCTACGACTTTCCAAAGCTGCATCCGAAGCTCGGGCCACTGTCGCCTGCGCCAGACGATGTAGCACATGCGCTTGCTAGGGAGACCGGCTCCCAGGTGCAGATCGCCGGCGCGCGGGCAGCGAACGCGCTCGGCCTTTCGACGCAGGTCCCGGCCCAAAGCACCTATCTCACCGATGGTCCGTCGCGTCGTGTCGTGCTGGGAAAGCGCGTCGTGGATCTTCGCCACGCTTCGCCCAAGCATCTGATCGCGCCGGGTAGCCCCGCCGGAACGGTGGTTCAGGCCCTTCGCCATGTCGGCCCCGTGCGGGCGGCTGACGTCGCGCAGGTTGCGGCGCGCCAGCTGTCGGCCAACGACAAGAAGACGTTGGCCTCAACCGCCCTTCAAGCGCCTGCCTGGATGAGGCCAACGCTCGTCTCGATCGCCAACGCATCGATGGCCAATATCGATGGATGATGTCGCCCGCCTTCCCAGCGCCGATCGCGCAGCTCTCTTCGGGGAGACCGGCGCCAGCCGAGGCGTCGCCGACACGATCATCGAAAAGGACTTCTGGGTCTGCTGGAGCCTGAAGCGCCTGTTCGGCATGCCGAAGGGCACCACGGCAACCCTCGTCTTCAAGGGCGGCACATCGCTCTCCAAAGCGTTCAACGCCATCCGTCGGTTCTCCGAGGACATCGACCTATCGTTCGACCGGGCCGAACTCGGATACACCGGCGAGCGCGACCCCGAGAAGGAGGGGATCAGCAGGAAGCAGGCGGCCCGACTTATCGACGACCTGGTGGGCGACGTCGAGCGGCACATCGCCGGGAAACTTCTCCCGGCGCTGCGCGCCGCGATCGTGGAACAACTCGGCGAGCCAACCGAAGGCGAGTGGTCGCTGGAGATAGACGCCAGCGACGCCCAAACCGTCAACTTCCACTATCCGACCGCGCTGCCTGCCGCCGAATACGAAGGCATGGCCTACGTCACCCCGCGGGTAAAATTCGAGTTGGGCGCGCGCGGCGATCTCTGGCCGACCGAGGAGAAAGTCATCCGTCCCTACGCGGCCGACGACTATCCGGAGTTCTTCGCCGATCCCGACACCAGCATCACAGTGCTTTCAGCGCGGCGGACCTTTTGGGAGAAGGCGACCGCGCTCCATGCGGAAGCGCATCGCCCTACTGAGTCACCTACGCCGCCGTATTTCTCCCGGCATTACTACGACCTCGCCATGCTCCTCGACACGGACGAGGGTCAAGCCGCCGTTGCTGATCTCGACTTGTTAGCGCAGGTGGCGCAGCACAAAGCCATCTTCTTTCGTTCGGGCTGGGCCAGCTACGAAACGGCTCGGCCAAGCTCGCTCCGGCTGATGCCGGACGACAGTCGGGTCAAGGACCTGCGAGCCGACTACCGGGCTATGGCGCCGATGATGTTTGACCAGACGCCGCCGTCATTCGACGACATACTTGCGAAAGTTGCCGCGCTTGAAGAAACGATCAACAGCTAGCTCAAGGCTGTCCGCTGGGGAGGAAGGATATCAGTTCGATTCGATCAATAGACCTGCGCCTCATTGACGACCTGGTCGACTTCGTCCGGGGGCCTGGCTTTGTGCTGGATTTCTCCGATCCCAGCTTCTCGGACTTCTTCGCTTCCGAGCTCAAGGTCAACATCGACGATCCGAAATACGCGGTGAATGGCGGCTCGAAGGGCAAGCGCCTCCGCTATTTCTTGCAGGCGTGCGACGACGCGACCGCCGTCCGTGTGCTGGCCGCTCTTTGGGAGCATCGCAGCGAGTATCTCGCCCGCTCTGGCGGTGCCGACCCGGTGGCCAATGCCGAGGCGCGCTATCAGGGATTGGTCAACCGCCTCTCTGGCGGCGCGGCGTCCCAACGCCCCACTGCGAGCCCGCAGCCTACCGCCGTCGATCGACAGGCGATCGCGAAGATCAAGGCTGACCTGCTTAAAGTCACCGCTCTCGCGCCCCATGCACGTGGCTATGCCTTCGAAGGCTTTCTCAAAGGCCTGTTCGACGCCTTTGGCCTCGCCGCCCAGGAACCCTTTCGACTGCGTGGCGAGCAAATCGACGGCAGCTTCCAGCTCGGAGGCGAGATCTATCTTCTCGAGGCCAAATGGCACGGCCAGCCGATAGGCGTCGCCGAGCTGCACACCTTCCACGGTAAGATCGAGCAGAAGGCGGCTTGGACCCGCGGCCTATTCGTCAGCAATAGCGGCTTCACCGAGGATGGTCTTGCCGCCTTCGGGCGCGGCAAGCGCGTCATCTGCATGGATGGGCTCGATCTCTACGAGATGCTCGACCGTGAACTCCCGCTCACCCAAGTTCTCGAACGCAAAATCCGTCGTGCCGCTGAAACCGGCTCGCCGTTCATCCGCGTCCGCGACCTCTTTCCTCAATGACCGGGGGAACGAGGATGGCGCAATTCAATGACTGGTGCGTGGCGGTCGACGAGCCCGTGGGGGCCCACCATCGCCGCGTGATGACCGGACAGGCCGCGAACCTCGCCACCGGCATCCAGGCCACCGCCGCCATCGTGCCCGCGCATTATGCGTCGGAAGAACAGGTGGCGCGCGCGCTCGCGCGGCTCGGCAAGCCCGCCGCTGCGGCGCTGATCGAGGGCAAGCTACCGACGACCAAGCAAATCCGGTCTGGCGACCTCGGCGAGATTTACGCGACTGAATGGATCGACGCGCACAGCGGCGGTTACCGGGCGCCGATCAAGCGGCTGCGCTGGAAAGACCATCGCAACATGGCAATGCGGGGCGACGACGTGATCGGTATCCTCCAAGACGCACAGTCGCAACGCCTGCATTTCCTGAAGACCGAGGCGAAGAGCCGCGCCACGCTCACCGCCCAGGTCCTGACCGACGCGCGTGTCGGCCTCGACAAAGACGGCGGACTGCCCTCCGCGCACGCGTTGTCCTTCATCTCGGCCCGCCTGCTCGAACTCGACAATCTGCCGCTGGCCGATGCGATCGACGACGCGCTGCTAAAGCACGGGATTCCATCGCAGAACGTCAGGCATCTGCTTTTCACATTTTCCGGCAACGCGCCGGACGCGCTGCTGACCGCCTCCCTTCAGGCCTATCCCGGCCCCATCAACCAATGGGGTATCGGGCTTCGCGTGGAAGGACATGCCGCCTTCATCGGCGCGGTTTATGATCGAGTGATCGCCGATGCCCACAACCCCTGAAGCGATTGCGGCCGACATCGCGGAAGCGGCGACCGCCGGCTTTAGGGGGAGCCTGATCGCGCGCGGTCAGGCCCGCGCGATCATCTGGCGAGACGGCGCCCTCCCGCCCGACGCGCCGGCCTTCGCACCCCAATTGAGCTATGATCTCCATTCGTATGCCTACGCCTTGCTTGGCCTCGGCCTGCGGCTTCGCGAGTTCGGTGGCGACCCTGCCCAGGCGCGCGCCGCCTTCGAGCAGGCGGCGACAGCACTTGAGGCAGTGATGGCCAAAGGCGACCGCCAGGAGGTGGATCGCGACTTTCATTTCGTGATGGCCGCTGCGGCCTATCACTTGGCCCATCTGTCGGCGCGGGCTTATTCGCTGCTCGCGATCGTCGAAACGGAAGAGAACTTTTCGCCCGTCGAGCGGGCCCTCGCGCAGTTGATGCGCCGCAACTTCACCGCCCTGCGCTCCAGCGTCCTCGACTACCGCGCATCCGGCCAAGGCAGCGACGCACGCATCGCCGCGGACATCCAGACTCGTCTCGATCAAGCCGAAGCCGCCGCCGCCCCGCCCGAGGACGGCGACGACTTCCTCTTCGACGGTCTCGACGTCGCGCTCACCGACGCCTTCATGGCCGCCATGTCACTCTTTCTGCTCGCGCTCGAACGGGGTGAGCGGCCGCTGGTCGACCAAGCGCTCGAACGGCTTCGCACCAGCCTCGCGATCTGCAGCGAGATGAACATGCTGCCGCAATGGTGGGCGCATCGCGTTGCGATCCATCTCCTCTCGGACCTCTGGTCAAGCACCTTTCACGAGAGGGTTCCGCTTCAGCCCGCCGGTGGGGCCGCAGCCGACTGGCAGCCACTGCGCGAGCTGTTCATCGCGTTGCTGCAACGTCGCCCGAAGGCGGAAATCGACCTCTGGCCGTCGCAGACCGAGGCGACCGCTCGGGCCGCCGACCAGTCCGACGACCTGGTGGTGTCGTTGCCGACAAGCGCCGGCAAGACCCGCATCGCCGAACTCTGCATTCTACGCTGCCTGGCGGGCGGCAAGCGGGTGGTCTTCGTCACCCCGCTGCGCGCGCTGTCGGCGCAGACCGAAACCACTTTGCAGCGGACCTTCGGCCCGCTCGGCAAGACCATCTCCGCCCTCTATGGCAGCATCGGCGTCAGCGGCTTCGACGAGGATGCGATCCGCGAGCGCAACATCGTGGTCGCGACACCCGAGAAGCTCGACTTCGCCCTGCGCAACGACCCCTCGCTTCTTGATGATGTCGGCCTCCTGGTCTTCGACGAAGGCCATATGATCGGTCCCAATGAGCGCGAGGTCCGTTACGAGGTACAGATTCAGCGGCTTCTTCGCCGCCCGGACGCGCAGGAGCGACGGATTGTCTGCCTTTCGGCGATCCTGCCCGATGGCGACCAGCTCGACGACTTTGCTGCCTGGCTGCGCCGCGATCACCCGGGCGGGTTGATCAAGAACGACTGGCGGCCGACCCGGCTGCGGTTCGGCGAAGTGGTGTGGACGTCGCCCACGGCGCGGCTCAACCTGCGCGTTGGCGACGAGCGACCCTGGGTCCAGCGCTTTCTCACCGGCGCGGCCCCGCCCAGCTGGATTCCGCCGAAGCGCCGCCGCACCCGTCTGTTTCCCGACGACCAGCGCGAACTCTGCCTCGCGACGGCTTGGCGGCTTGTCGATGATGGTCAGACAGTCCTGATCTTCTGCCCCGAGCGGCGTAGCGTCGAGCCGTTCGCGGACGTCATCGTCGATCTGCATGAGCGCGGCGCCCTGCGCTCGCTGCTCGCGGCCGATCCGAATCTCTTGAACACCGCGATCGCGCTCGGTGAGGAATGGCTGGGCGCCGACAGCGCAATCCTGAAGTGCCTGCGCCTCGGTGTCGCCCTTCATCATGGCGCGCTGCCCACCGCCTATCGGAAGGAGGTTGAGCGCCTGCTGCGCGAGAATGTTCTCAAGGTTACCATCTCATCGCCGACCTTGGCGCAGGGCCTCAACCTGTCGGCCACCGCCGTCGTCATGTATTCCCTTCACCGGGCTGGCGAGCGCATCGAGATCAGCGAGTTCAAGAACGTCATCGGCCGCGCGGGCCGCGCCTATGTCGATGTCGAAGGCATCGTTCTCTTCCCCATGTTCGACGAGATCACCAAGAAGCGGCGCAACTGGGAAGCGCTCATCACCGACCTCGGCGCGCGCGAGATGGAAAGCGGCCTCTTGCGGCTGGTCGCGTTGCTATTGACGCGAATGCGCGCGCGCGTCGGCGGCGACCTCAACCAGCTCGTCGAGTATGTCGTCAACAACGCAGCGGCCTGGACCTTCCCCGAAGTCGCCAACGAAAAGCCCGAGGACCGCGAACGCGCGCTCGCCGATTGGGAACGGCACGTCGCAACGCTCGACACAGCGATCCTCAGCCTCATCGGAGAGAACGACATCCCCGACGAGGGCATCGAGGCGGCGCTAGACGACATCCTTCAATCCTCCCTATGGCATCGCCGCCTTCAACGACGGGACGAGCCCGTTCGGCAGGCGCTGAAGGCTGGGCTGGTGTCCCGCAGCCGGCTGATCTGGAGTCAGTCGACAGCCGCACAGCGCCGCGGCTATTTCCTTGCGGGGGTCGGGCTGACGACGGGCCACGCGCTCGATGCTATCGCCGCCGATGCCAATCTTCTTCTCATCCAGGCCAATGGCGCGATCCTCGAAGGGGACGCCGAGGCGGCAATCACCGCGATCACCAACTTCGCCGAACTTGTCTTCGCCTTCTATCCCTTCACTCCCGATCCCTTGCCAGCGAACTGGCGCCACATCTTGCGCGCATGGCTGCTCGGCCAGCCGCTCGCGGCGCTGGGGGCAGCTCAGGCGTCGGAGACCCTGCAGTTTGTTGAGGGCGGCCTGGTCTATCGTCTGCCTTGGGCGATGGAGGCGGTCCGCGTCCGGGCAGCCGCCAATGGCGATACAGTCGGCGTTTTCGATTTGCCGTTGGAGGATCACGAGCTTGGAGTAGCGGTTCCCGCTGTTGAGACGGGTACGTTGAATCGGTCAGCCTCGATCCTGATCCAAGCCGGCTTCAACTCGCGACTCGCTGCGATCAAGGCCGTTACCGACACGGTGGCGACTTTCACGACGGGCCAAGAGCTGCGGCAATGGCTGAATTCGGAGGCCGTGGTCGCGTGGAGCGCTCTGCCCGACTGGCCGACGGCCGAAACGAAAGCGATCTGGATGGAGTTCACGCAGAGCTTCACGCCTGCGGAAAACCGCATCTGGTCCGACCGGCGATATTGGGCATCCGTCAACTGGCTAGGCGTTCCCCCGCCACCAGGCACGCCGGTCCAAGTTCACCATTGGGGCGGCCAGCCCCGCGTGCTGGCGGCAGATGCGACCCCGCTCGGCACGGTACAGGCGGCGCTCAATCCAGCCCGTCTCGGCCTGCTACGGGCGACGGTCGCGCAGGACGTCAGCAAAATCGACATCGTCTACTTGGGTCCGGCAGACATCGGCTAGGTCAAGGTTTCTAGTGTCCTAGTGCTGGACAAGTGCTTGCGAGACAATAGTGTCTTAATCAGGTGCGGCGCGGTCGCGACGCGGGGAAGGAAGGCAACCGTGGCGCTGGCTCCGACAGCGAATGACATTTCAGTGCGCGAGTTGCTGGAGCAGTTCGAGGCAGATTTCGCCGCAGTGGCGGAGGCCATCGAAAACGGCGAATTTGCGCTCTGGATTGGATCGGGCATCTCGCGTCAGGCGCCGAGCTTAGGCACGCTGATCGAGCGGGCCTTTGATTATCTGCGCGAACGCGCGAACGACCCGGCCACAGCAGCGGACTTTGTCCCTGCACTGGAGGAAGCGTTGACCCTAGCTGAGGTCGAGCCCGCCGCCGTTCGCGCCCGCTACGGGGATCCGCTTGCGGCTTGGCCGGAGCATGACGCGATCATCAATCGCCTGTGGAACAAGTATTCGCGAATTCTAGACATTCGCGTGCCCGGCAAGGATGCCGACTTCGTCCTATGGGACGCCATCAATATCCGAGAGGCGTTTGAGCATCCCGCGCCGCCAGCGGCCGAACATCTATCGATAGCGGTGCTCATTCTTGAAGGAGCCGTTCAGGAAGTGGCTTCTGCGAACTGGGACGGCTTCATCGAAGCGGCGGTAGCCCGGCTAAGCGGCGCCGTGCCCGGAGTCATGCAGGTTGTCGTCGATCCCAATCAACTGCGCGGCCCGGCCGGCAGGGCAAAGCTCCTCAAATTTCACGGCTGCATCATTCACGCGACCCGTGAGCCGCTCGTCTTTCGACAGTATCTAACGGGCAGCCACACCCAGATCATGGACTGGCCGGAAACGGCTGCGTTTGCCGCAATGCGCAACGCGATCGTTGGCCTCGCAACCACGCATAAAACCCTCGTGCTTGGTCTTTCCATCCAAGACAACAATCTCCAGACCATCTTCGCTCGCGCCAAGGCGGTTCATGGCTGGCCATGGCCCTGCGCGCCGAACGCGCCTGCCCACATCTTCTGCGAGGACAAGATCCAGCTCGGTCAACGCGACGTCCTGCGGTTGGTCTACGGTGACGCCTACAACAATGCTCCCGCGGCCCTGCACGATGCCACTCTGCTCCGCGCGTGGGGCGAGCAGACCCTGATCGCACTGGTGTTGAAGCTGCTCTGCGAGAAGCTCTCTCGATTGATGGAGCTCGGCCTGACGGCGTCGGGACGGCAGACCATCGCCGTTGCCCTCGCGCCGGCTCTGAAGGCGCTTCGCAACGACTTGGCCGATCATGCCGTTATCCCGGCGGGAGAGCGGAGCAGAACCGCCTTCGCCAATCAGGCGATCGGCCTCTGGTCCCGAATGCTCTCCCTGTTCAGGCGCGGCGTGCTGCCTGACGATCCGGATGCCTATGAGGCGCTCAGCAGTTCGACACCGAACCTCCTCGCGGCCGACCAGAATGCTGTGGCTATGGGACTCGGCACGTTGGGGGTTATGCTCGCGCTTCTCCAGATGGGGCGCGCCGACGGCCATTGGGAGCTGACACCTCCATCCGACAATACGCTGCTGGCGGGAGCGATGACAGCGCAGCCCACGCGCCCGGGAGCTGCGGCTCGTCCCCTGTTCCTGGTCAAGTCGGCGGCTGATGCGATCTCGCTCCAGAGCAACGGCGCCTTCGCGAATGACAACGCGATTGTTGTGCATGCTGACGACGCTTGGCGGCGCATGGTTGGAAGTGGCGCAAGCGCCCGCCGCGTCCGTTCCGCACCGGGTCGCACTGGGCGTGTTGGCAACACACACGTCAGCATCGCCGATTTGTTGAGCCGCTCCACCGATGCGGCCGAACTGCAAAGCGCCTTCGTCGCGGAGATGATGCTGTGAGCACCGCGCCCCTGATCCAAGCTATCCAAAAGCGGCTTCGCGCAGCCGGCTATCACGATTTGTCGACTCCGCTAAGGATCGCCGGCGTCGAGTTCGCCTTCACCGGCGCGATGCGGGGCAGCGATGGACGCGCCCTCGACCTGGTGCTCCTCGTAGATACGACAACGGGGGATTTCGGCGACCGCGATGGTGCGCGCGTTCGGCAACGGGTTGAAGCGCTGAGCCGCGCGCTCGACGTAACCGCGTCGCGTTATGTCGTCACCCTCATACTGGCAGGCGCCGCACTGGCCGAGGGCATCGAGACGCTGTCCGAAACCTGCCGGGTTCTGCAGGTCGAGAATATCGCCCTTGGCCAGGCTGGCGAGCCAGCTGATGAAACGGCGGAGCGGCAACTGGACGATCGAATCCGGGTTCTGCTGCCGCTGACGCTTCCACTCGCGCCTACTAATCCGGAAAATGGGAGCGGACCGGCGATGGACCAGCTCATCAGCGCGCTCCAGCAAGGGACGGATAACGCGCTCCTCGACGCGGTCGTTGAAGCCTCGGCCGTGGGCGAGGCGGCGGTGACGGAAGCCGCAGCCGAAGCAGTAGGGCAGCCCTTTAAGGCCTCGAGCGAAGGAGAACCGTCTTGAGCGACTCCATGCTGAGAAGCCTCGACATTACCAATTTCCGGAGCATCCGCGGCCATATCCATGCCCCGCTGGATGCGAAGGTGGTGCTCGTTCACGGTGAAAACGGCGCGGGCAAGACAAGCCTGCTTTCCGGGATCGAGTTGGCGCTGACCGGGCACGTGCAGTCGTTACAGCGCGCTGATCCCAATTATGAGCGCCAGCTGCTCCACCGATCCGCTGAAGACGGCAGCGTTGTGCTGCGTGCGCTGAACGCGAGCGAACAGACGTTCAGCGCAACGCTCGCTCCGGCCGGGGCGAAATCGGATAACGCGCTTGCTGAACCACTGGCCGCCTTCTTCCGCGAACGCGCATTCCTTCCCCAGTCGTTGCTCGGGCAACTACTCCAGATCTATCAGGACGCCGGCAGCGACGCGGGGTCGCCACTGGCCCAGTTTGTTGGAAAGCTCCTTGGCCTCGACCGCCTGGATGCGCTCGAGGCCGGCCTCAAGCCCCTTGTCGACGTTCGCAACGTTCGGAAGACAGTCGATGGGTGGCTCGCCGCCGAAAATGAGAAATCCCGCCTCGACCGACTGCTGACCGACCAGCGCAAGAGCCGCGGCTTGATCAACGATCGGATCATCGCCGCCCTGGCAGAACTAGCAAAGATTTGTGCCGCCCTCGATGTCGGCGTCGAGGTTCAAGAGGATAGCTTGGACGCGGTGTCCGCCGCGCTCTCGGACGGCCGCGACGACGAGCAATTCGCGACGCTGACCGATCAGGAGCGCCGGTTTGCCGCGATACGTCGCGAGATCGGCCAAGCCCAGAGCGCGGCGTCCGCCGACACGCCATTGCCCGGCAGCGATGCCAGCGAGCAGTACTCCCAATGGGAAGCTACTAACGGTACGAGGGTAGCAGCAACCCGCGCACGCATCGAAGCTCTCCTCCCCGACCTGTCACTGCCGAGCGATCCCGTTCGATTCGCCGACGAGGCGCTGACAAGGCTGCGGACCGAGCGAAAGCAGCTCGAAGATCAGGCGACCCAGGCGCGCGCCGCGATCGTGCGACGTGCCAGCGCTCAGGACGAACGTGATGTCGCAATGCGTCAACGCGAGACGATCGACGGGGAAGTCGAGCGCCTGTCGTCTACCTCCGGAAGCCTAGCCTCGGCGCTGGCGGAACTCACCTCGTTCATCGACGACAACGTCTGTCCCGTGTGCGATCGCGATTTCTCCGAGGTCAGCGCAGACTCTCTCAGCGACCACGTCCACACCAAGGTCCGCACGTTGTCCGCGTCCGCCGAGCGCCTTCTCACCTTGGGCCGGACGAGAAGCGAAGTGCAGGTGACGCTCGAACGCCTCGATCGCGAACTCGAAACCCTTGCGGCGCTCCAGCTCGACGAAGAAGCGCTCGCCGCGCTCGATCGGAGACGTGCAGCGATCGACGCCGTCATCACCGAGCTTGATTCGATGGCCGACGCCCTTCGCGAAGGCGCAAGGCTCAGGACCGCTGACGTTGCAGCGCGTCGTGCGGTCAGCGAGGCGCAGTCACGCCACGTTTCTCTCGCGGCCGCCCGCGAAACCCTGACGTCGTTCGCAACCTCCGCCGGCGAAGCTGGCGTCGCGGAAGGCGAGTCCTTCGACGCTGCAGTCGTGCGGCTCTCCGAGCGGTTCGCCGCGCAAACCTCGCGCCTGCAACTGCGCGTCAGCCAGCGCCGCGATGGTCTCAACAAGATCGCGGCCATCCGCACCGACATCCAAAAGCGCCAGGACGCTGACACGCAGATTTCTGCGGACTTCAGCGCATGGCAGACCGCAGACACCGCCCTTGAGCGTGCGCAGTCGCTACGCGACCAAGGGATCGAGGTCCGCAACGCGGTCGACCGGGTGCGATCGGGGATCATTCGACGCGAATTCAACGACCGACTCAATCGTCTGTGGCGTGATCTGTTCGTGCGGTTGGCGCCAGGCGAGCCGTTCGTGCCGGCCTTTCGTATCCCCGCATCATCCACGCAGAAGCTACAGCCGAAGCTGATCACAGAGCACAGGGATGGTGGTGAGGCAGGCGGCGCGCCAGGAGCCATGCTCAGCGCAGGCAACCTCAACACGGCGGCGTTGACGTTGTTCATCGCGCTCCACCTCTCGGTTCCGAAGGAGCTGCCCTGGCTGATCCTCGACGACCCCGTCCAATCCATGGACGATGTCCACATCGCGCACTTCGCAGCGCTGCTTCGCACCCTTTCGAAGGAGCACGGACGGCAGGTTATGATCGCCGTCCATGACCGGCAGCTCTTTGAATATCTAAGGCTGGAACTGAGCCCTGCGTTTCCTGACGACAGCCTGCTCACCCTTGAGCTGACGAGAGGCGCCCGCCGCGACAGCGTGTGCGTGTCAAAGCGGTATTCGTACAAGGAGGAGACCGCACTTCTGGCCGCAGCGTAGCGACGCCTGTCTGTCCGCGGTGTCCCTGGCTGACAGTCTTTCCTGCCGGCCGCGCTCTCCTCGGAGGCACCTCGGTAAACCGTCGAACACGCCCTCCCAAGACGGGTAAGCCGACGCTGGCGAGCGCCAGCTATGCAATAGGAAGCGCATGGACAATAACGGGTCATCTTTTTCGGAGCGCTTCAATTACAGCGCGCCAGACGCCGAAATCACCGTCCGCGAGGACGCGCCCAAAATCCTGCGCGCCGGCTTGACGCAGCTCGCGTACGCGGCCGAAATCGGCGGCAACCCGCGCCCGGGCAGCCGTCACGATCTTGACCCCCTCGAGTGATTCCTTCCGCCTCCCCCGTGAGGGAGGTGACATTACGAATCATCCTCATGCAGAAAATGTTCGCATTGCGTTCCGCGCGGGGTTGACGGTGGGATTCTCAGGGGACAAAAAGTCCGGTGAGATTCCCCATGCCGAGAGTGCAAAGAATGAACGAAATCCTGTCGGCGTCACGGTTTGAAGTGCTTTTGGAAGCGCGAACTCTCTTCACGCAGCGCGAGTTGGCGGAGCGGTTGGACTATAACCCAAAGCAGATAAGCCGGTGGGAAAAGCGCGAACTTGAGATTCCCTTGGCAGTCGTCCCTGCGCTTCAACGGATTATCGGAGGTCATAACGTCACCGGCCAAGGCGACAGTGATTTTACTTTTATCGACCTGTTTGCGGGCATCGGAGGGATCCGGCTCGGATTTGAAGCGATCGGCGGTCGCTGTGTTTTTACGAGTGAATGGGACGATTATGCCCAGAGGACATATCGCCGCAATTTCGGTGAGGATCATCCCATCGCGGGTGACATAACCAAAATTGATGAGTCCGACATCCCAGACCATGATGTGCTTTTGGCGGGTTTCCCCTGCCAGCCCTTCAGCTTGGCCGGCGTTTCAAAAAAGAATGCTCTCGGTCGACCCCATGGCTTCGAATGCACCACGCAGGGAACTCTCTTTTTCGACGTGCAGCGCATCATCGCCAAGAAACAGCCCAAGGCATTTTTACTTGAGAATGTGAAGAACCTCGTCAGTCACGACAAGGGTAACACTTTCCGCGTGATCATGGACGTGCTGGAGCGGCAGCTGGGATATACGGTCAAGCCAATGGTCGTCGACGGAAGGCGCTTCGTGCCGCAGCACCGTCAGCGCATTCTGCTCGTGGGGTTCAGGGAGGACGTCGGGTTCGAGTGGGAGGAACTGCTGGCGACTTTTCCGGAAGTCGCGGGCGGCCCAAAGCTCAGATCCATCCTCCATGCGGAAAACGGAAGCGAGAAGGATGGCGATCAAGGCCGCTTTCTTCTTCCAAATGGTAAAGTTCAGCCGAAATATGTGCTGACGGACCGACTTTGGGCATATCTTCAGGGATATGCTGAAAAGCATCGTGCGGCAGGCAACGGCTTCGGTTGTAGCGTCGTTGGACCCGACGAAACGAGCAGGACTCTGTCTGCGCGCTACTATAAGGATGGTTCGGAAATTTTGATCTACAGGGGCAAGGGCAAGAATCCGCGTCGGCTGACCCCAAGGGAATGCGCGCGTCTGATGGGATATCCGGAGACGTTCGAAATTCCCGTCTCGGATATGCGCGCATACAAGCAGTTCGGAAATTCCGTTGTTGTGCCTCTGATCGAAGCGGTAGCGCGCGGCATGAAGCCGGGGATCATGAAGCTGGTTCAGTCTGATGTGGAGCGGCTAGCCGTCGCAAATGGCTGACACGGTCGACGCGGCCACCCGAAGCCGGATGATGTCCGGCATCCGGGCGCGCGATACCAAGATCGAGTTGGCGATCCGCAAGGCGCTATTCGCCCGGGGGTATCGCTACAGGACGGACGTTCGGCGCCTTCCGGGCCGACCAGATATAGTATTGCCGCGCTGGAAAGCCGTCATCCTCGTCCATGGGTGTTTTTGGCATGCACATGACTGCGGCCTTTGTCGCATTCCAGCAACACGGCCAGAATTCTGGAAGGCGAAGCTGGAAGGAAATTCGGAGCGTGACCGCCGGAACGAAGCTGCGCTTATGGATGCTGGGTGGAGAATTGCCACCGTTTGGGAATGTGCCTTGCGGTCCAAGGGATCCGAAGCTGTAAAGGAGGTGGCGGGAGAGCTGGATGTCTGGATCAGGGGGCCGGAACAGATGATAGAGATCCGCGGGTGAGGAGCGGCCACCTTTCAGATTATTTTCGCCAAGTCGCCTGGAAGCGACTGACCGCGGTTGACGCGGATCAGCATCGTTCTCATCAACACGAGTTCGGGGGTGTAGGCGCACTACGCACCATGCTTGGCGAGGAAGATCGCCGGAATATCCCAACCACGTTCATTTATCTCGCCGACGACGATCCAGAGCCGCTCAGAGAGCAGGCGTGGCTCAGCTGGTACGACACGCGCCGAAAGCAGAGCCATCGCGGTCCGGAGTATCGCCTGTATTTTCCGGACACGGTCGTTTCAGACAATGCAACCGAGGGCGACCTCCTCATCATTGGAGTGCGGCCGGACGATTCGCTCATGGCCATCATCGCAGAGAGCGGATCGACGATCGCTGGCCAGCTGCTTTGGCTCTTCGGGGTGGACCATGCTCACCCGGGTTATTCGGTGAAGGGGGAGATTGAAACCAACCAGCTCCGCTTGGAATTCGCTTCGCGTTTCATCCTCGAAGAGCTCGGTGTGGATGTCGAGTCCGCTGACGACGACTACCTCGACCAGATGAATAAGCGCTTTGGCTCCAGCTTTCCCGGCACCCGAGAATTTTCTAATTATACGCGCGAAACGCTCGGCGATCTCGACATCAAGGGTGACCCTGACGGAGCGCTGATGGCGCTAGTGGAACGCGAGGAGGTATTGTTCCGCACATTCGAGCGTCACCTTATCGGCGACCAACTCCAAGAAGGTTTTGACGAAGTCGACGAATTCGTCAGGTTCAGCCTCTCAGTCCAGAACCGTCGCAAAAAGCGCATGGGTACGGCGTTAGAGAATCATCTTGAATATATGTTTCAGGAGTTGGGAATCAGGGCAGACCGCAATCCGGTCACAGAGGGCAAGTCAAAGCCGGACTTCATATTCCCCGGCATTACAGAATATCATGATCCCGCCTTTGAGACCCAGCGGCTGACAATGCTGGGGGTGAAGAGTACCTGCAAGGATCGCTGGAGGCAGGTGCTATCCGAGGCAGACCGCATTCCAGACAAGCATCTGTTGACGCTCGAGCCCTCGATCAGTCTGGCCCAAACCGACGAAATGCGCCGGCAACGGCTCCAGCTGGTCCTGCCCTCTCGATTGCACCTCACTTACGCGCAGAGCCAGCAGTCATGGCTCTTGTCCATTTCGACATTGGTTGAGCTTCTTCACGACCGGGATAGCATCGCCCGCAGTTCTTCGATCGAATAGGGCGGCGCGCGTCGATGGGCGACGCTGTGGCAGTTTGGGCAGAGCGGCGCAAGATCATCCCGCGGATTGATGATGTAGCCGGGGCCCAGCTCAGAAACCGGCGTGAGGTGATGGACCTCGATCAGCCCGGTGGCGGCATCGCCGTAAAGGATGTCCAACTGCAGATCGCAGGCCTTGCAGGCATAGCCGTGGATGGCAAGGGCTGCAGCGCGGTTGCGCCGGTCGCGTTCGTAGCGGTTGACCTCGATCCGAGTCTTGGCGCCTTCGGGAAGGCCCTCGGCATCGGTTTCTGGAATGTCCTCTTCGTGCGGTTCCAGGGGGAGCAAGGCGAGAATGGCGGCCGCAATCCGCGCCGTCCACCGCTCGATCAGACGGCTGTCGCCCTCTTCGTCGCCCTCATTGATTGCCAGCATGCCTCGCCGGACGACAAGCCCCATGCTGCGCCAAGGCGACGACCACGCTGCTGGGCCGTCAGGCGCGACCGCACCACCGTTGACCGTGAAATCAACTTCCGCACCATCGGACCGGCATTTCTCCAGAACGGCTGAGAAGGTCGCGCGTCCCGTCTCATCGGCAGCGCCCATTGCCTCGACAAGAGCGCCGGCGAAGGTGCCGGGCAGGAGTTGGACATCGAGACGGCGCCAGCCCACCGTTGCGCGGATCGCAAAGGTATTGGCTTTTGGATGGCCGGCAGGATGTAGCTCCAGCCAGCGCCGGCCCTCGCCATCGCGGCCCTCGCTCCCCTCGAAATCCAGCCCGGCCTCGGCCGATACCCGGCCGGCCAGCGTGTGCGGATCAGGCGACATCCTTCTCGATCTCTGGATCCGGGAGCGTTTCGACCAGCTTCTCTAGGATGCGCGAGACCTCATAGCGCAGATCGCGGAATAGCTCGTTAGTGTTATCGCGGACCGTCGAGTGCTCGGCCACGCAGAGCGCCCACAGCAGGGAATCGAGGCCCTGCATGGTGACGCTTTTCGAGAGGTTCGGGACATACACCTTGCTGTAATAGGGATGGCTCGTGTTGATCTGCACAGCGCGATGCTGCTCGATCATGACCGGCTGGAACAGCAGGCCGTTGGTGATCCCGTCGACCGGCTGCACGAAGACCTCCCCGGGTCGCTGAGCCTCGGCCATCGGCAGCTTTAGCCGGAACTTGCCGTGCTGGTTCTTGATGACAACCTCGCCCGTATTGGGGTCGGCGACGTTGACCTCGGCCCCGCCGGCGTCGGCCTCGCGGTTGCGGATATTGTTGTTGGAGTTGTCGTGCGCACCCTCGCTCTTCTTGGCGATCTTTTTTTGCTCGCCCTCGCGCCGCCGGCGATTCGCCTCGCGGCGCGGCGCGGGCAGAAACTGATCCTCCAGCCATTGCGCCAAATCTTCGTTGAGGATGATCTGCGACTTCTTGATATCGAGATGAAACGCATCATCGAGCTTATTGTCGAAGGAAAATTCAACGCGGATCAGGTTGTAGTGCGGTTCTCTGCGATAAATTCCGAGCCAGTCGGCCGCGTGAATCAGGCGCTCCTCGCGGTAGATGTAGATGCCCTGAGTATCGTTCCCGACCCGGGCTAAGGCCGCCGCCTCCTTGGACGGGAACTCCTCCTCGCGGGGCAGGATATAGGCCTTGACCGTGAACTCGGCCGTGCTGCCATCAGCCAGCTCGGCCGGCACGGTCTGTTGCGCCACTAGCTCCGAATAATGCCGCTGGAATGGGTCCCAAGCCTCGACAGGCTTGCCGTTCAGCTCGATCTCGACATGCGGCGCCCGCTTGTCCTTGGCGTCGAGAAACCGCTGATAGATCATGCCGAGATGCTGGCGGAGGTCATCCTCCTTCGACTGCAGGGCCTTCTTCGCCCACCCTGCCTTCTTGTCCTCGAAATCCTTGACGAGCCGGTCGACCTGTTCCCAGAGAACGACGGTGCCGGCGCGGCCCGCGGCCACGATGTCTAGCTGTTCGACCGCCTCGGGGTCACAATCGGCTGTCAGCAACAGCTCCCACGACTTCGCCTCGGCAACATGGTTCAGGTCCCACGTCGCCATCAGGGGCGCCGTGTTCCCATCGGGCCGGGAAATCACCGAAAGCCGCTTGCAGAAGGCGGTAGATGCCGTTTTCAGGCCAAGGCCGTACTTGCCGAGGCTGGCCGCGCTTGGCCGCGCGGCGGAGCCGTATTGCATCGCGTTGATGAGGCCCTGCCGGTTCATGCCATCGCCATTATCGACGATCAGCAGCCTGATCTTCCGCTGCATGTCGGCGCTGAGCCAGAGCTGGACCTTCGTCGCATGCGCGGCGATTGAGTTGTCAACGATATCGGCTACGGCGGTATTGAACTCGTAGCCTGTGTCGCGCAGGCCCTCGATCATCCGCTCCGGATTGGGCGGCAGGTTGATTGGCTCGATTGTCATGGTTCCCCCTTAAATCTGTACGACGCGCCAGCCCGACCCGAGCTTGAGGACGCCTGCCTCATTCAATGCAGCCTGCCGCTGCCGGCGATGCGAGATCATGTAGCGGTCGCCGTCATGCGATAGGACCACCTCATCCCCGACGACCAGCCCGGCCTGCCGGATGTATTTGGTCATTCGGGTCAGCCTATACTCATTGCGGGTCCCCTCAAAGAACCTGCCGTTGTAGTAGATGAAAGCAAATTCCCAGAACGTTCCGCTGCTGTCGAGAAAGCGCAGGTGGCAGCGCGGATTGTGTTGCGAGGCATCGAGCTTCGGGAAAAAGGACAGGATGCCTTCTTCCTTGGGAACGAGGATGCCTGCCTGATGGCCGCCCGTCTCGCCCGTGTCGTTCTTGCTCAGGAGCTTGGCGATACTGCGCTTGGTCATTCAGGTTCCCTGCTTCGCAAGTGGTGATCGGCCCAAGGCCGCCACGATGTCGGCATAATCGTCGTCGCCGCCCTCCACGCCGATTACGGCCGTGCCGGAGATCGCGCGCTTGCGCGTCAGGCGCTCGTCGATCACGTCCTCGACTGTATTGGCCACGAGCAGCCGGTGGATCGTCACGGGGCGCTCCTGCCCTCGCCGGTGCGCACGGGCGGAAGCCTGGTCCTCAAGAGCCGGGTTCCATTCCGGATTGTAGTGGATGACGTGGTTAGCGGCAGTGATGTTAAGCCCCGACCCACCTGCCCGCGGGTTCAGGATCAAGGCCGCTCCGCCCTTCACGGCGCTGAATGCGTCGATCAGCGGCTGGCGGGCGTCGATCGCTAGGCGACCGTCAATAATGCCAGTGAAGGCATTGTGCCGGCGCGCGATATACTGCGCGATCAGGTCGGCCATACCGGTGAAGGAGGTGAAGATGATGACTTTCTCGCCGAGGGCGAAGATCTCCTCGACCAGTTCGTCAAGCCGACGGAATTTCGAGAAGTCCATCGGATCGCCTGTGTGGCGATCGCTATCGACAAGGGCCGGATGCGCGCAGAAGCGGCGCATCGCGGTTAGGGCGACGAGGGTTGCTGCGGCACCATACTCGACCGCGATGCGGTCGCGCAGCTCGTCATAATGCGCGGCTTCGCCGTCATCCAGCTCGACCACCTGCGGAATGTCGATGCGCGGGGGCAAGTCCTTGGCGACATCGGCAACACGCCGGCGCAGCATTAGCGGGGAGACAAGCGGCTCCAGCGCGGCCGCGCCGTCGACATCATCCTGGAAATGCGTCTGGAAGGTGCCGGCGTCACCGAGGTGTCCGGGCAGCACAAAGTCCATGATCGACCATAGGTCGAGCAGCTTGTTCTCGACAGGGGTGCCGGTGACAGCGAGGCCCACCTTGCGCGGCAGGGCCTTGACGGCCTTCGTGCGCTGCGCAGTCGGGTTGCGGATATATTGCGCCTCGTCGAGAACGATCACCTGCCAGTCGATCATCCCCAGCAGGCTGTTGTCCCGCACAACGCTGTCATAGGAAGTGACGACGACATCATAGCCCTGCAGGTCCGCCGGCCGACCTGTGCGATCGGGACCGTGATGCTTCAGCACCTTTAGGTCGGGAGCAAACTTTCCTATCTCCCGCCGCCAGTTTTCAAGCAGCGAGCCGGGCGCCGCAATCAGCGCCGGGTGCAGCGGTCCCGAGCCGCAATCGCGCAGGGCGCTGATGATCTGGAGCGTTTTGCCCAGCCCCATCTCGTCGGCCAACAGCCCGCCGACCTGTTCTGACAGCAGGAACTTGAGCCAGCGCCAGCCCGAGGCTTGGTAGGGGTAAAGAGTGGCATGCACGCCCTCCGGCAATTCTTCGCCGTCCGGCGCGAAAGCCAAGGGCGATATATTGCGGTCGGCAAGCTTGTCCTCAATCAGGCCGCTGGCGGTGGCCTTCCTGATAGCAAGGAACGACCGGAGCGATCCGGCCCGGCCGAGCGACGCGCCGGAGGATTCCAGCATGCTCATGATGTCGGCGCTCTGGTCCGGCTCGACCGGATACCAGACGCCATCCGCAACGACATGGCCGCGCGCCAGATCATCCGGCTGCAGCGCGATCGTTTTGCCGCGGCAGGAACCAGAAAGCGAAAAGACCGGAACGCCATCTCCTTGGGAGTCGTCAATCACGACAAGAGGATCGAGCGGATACCGGGACAGACGCAGTCCCTCCACATGCGCAGGAATCCAGTCCTCGCTCGGTTTTTTCTCAATCAGCGCACGATAGACTTCGTCGACCTTCGACACGCGGGCGTTGCCCTCTGGATCGAGCAGCCAGAGTTCTCTTCCCCTGATATCCCACGCGCCTTCGCCCATAAACCTTATATGCCAACTCTTTAGTTCCGCGTTGCGAGACGAATCGTGCTTTGATCTGCAGCATGCCCCTCATCCAGCACCTTATGAGATTTGGCTGAGGTTAGCAGTCAATTTTGCTTCCGCGTTACGATTCGCTTGGGCCGGCGGGGCAGTGTCCAAGATCCTCGATGGTCAGCTTGACCGCCATGCTAGCCGCAACTCACCTTGACGACACGCCGCGTACCCGCGTCGAAGTCGATGTTCAGGCGATCCGCCCTATAGTCCTCCGTTCGGGCGCAGGTCGTGCAAACCACGCGCCGGTTCTCGCCGTCCAACGCCGCAGGCAGACTGTCGATCGACCGACCCACCCAGCTTTGCCGCTCCGCAGCTCGGCATTGGTCGGGGTGGGGCACATCGACCGTAGCAGTTTCTGATGGCCGCGTAGGCTCGCGTGACACAGAGGCGGCTGGCCCCTCTGGCGAAGCCGTACAGGCGGCCAGCGCCAATAATACGCCGAATGTCACGAGCGTTTCGTGCACCTTGCTGAGCCCCGACATCTAGCCGCAGGCCACGCTAGCGACCCGACGGCTATTCTCGTCGAATGAAATGTTTAGCCGTTCGCGCCGCAGGTCTGATGTTTGGGGCGACGTTGTGGTCCCGATACGCCACACCGCGTCAACGGGAGGCTTAGGCAGCGTCTCGACGGGCTGTCCAACCCAATCCTGGCGTTCGGACGCACGACACTGGTCGCCGAAATAGTAGGTCTTCGACCCATCCACGCCTTCGGCGATCCATATGTTCGGATCTCGCGGATGATTTCGGATCGTCGATCCCTCTGGCGCCCAATAGGTGAAGGCCGGCGGCGGGCTGGCCTCCATCTTCACTACCGGGGTGGCGAGCGCGACGGAGCGCGGCGCCGTGTCAGCGACGGACGCTTCGGGCTCTGCTGCGCAAGCTCCAATGGTCATCGCACCTAAGAGCAAGCTGCAAGCCGCGCCTCGCGACCGGATCGTGTCGAGTATCAGCGACCGCGCTGGTCTGTAATATTCTCGTTGCGCCATGCGATGCTCATGATTGCTATTCATGTCGTTGTTGATAGCGCCGATGACGTCTGAACACGAGGGTCGCTTAAACCGCGACGATTGCTGGACGGCTGCGATATTCACGGAGAACCGAAAAGGGGAAGGCCTTCCCCTGCGGCCGAGCCCAGTCTCGGCCGACCCCTTCTGCGGGGCTTGCCGCCCCGCAACGCCCCGCGAGAGTGAGAGTGCGGACGGGTTTTCCGTGACGGGTTGAGGGCTGGGAGAGTGGCTCCCGGCGCCCGTCGCGGAGATCCGCGATGTCAAAGCAACGCACCACACGCCCCGCTACCGAACGGGTGAACCTTTATGATGAAATCACCAGCAAGATCATCGCCGAGCTGGAGGCCGGCCGGCTGCCCTGGGTCCAGCCGTGGGGCGCGACCGGCGCCAATGCGCCAGTCGGCATGCCAGCAAACGCAGCGACGGGCCGGCCCTATTCGGGAATCAACGTCCTCATTCTTTGGGGCGCAGTCGTAACTCAAGGCTTTCCCGGGCAGCGCTGGCTCACCTTCCGGCAGGCGCTCGCGCTTGGCGGCAACGTTCGCAAGGGAGAGAAGGGTACGACGGTCGTCTATGCCGATCGCTTCGTCCCTGACGACGAGAAGCGGCGAGCCCGCGAAACCGGAGAGGACGCCCAAGCCATCCCCTTCCTCAAGCGCTTCACCGTCTTCAACACCGCCCAGTGCGAGAACCTGCCCGAGGAAGCCGGCGCCGCTGCGACACCGCCGCCCGCCAGCCTTATCGAGCCCCAAGTAGAGGCACTCATCGCCGCTACGGGCATCGACTTCCGTATTGGCGGGCCGCGCGCCTATTACCATCCCGCGCTGGACTATGTGCAGGTTCCGCCGCCGCAGGCCTATTTCGAGCCGATCAACTGGCATCGCACGGCCCTGCACGAACTTGGGCATGCGACAGGGCATGCCACGCGAGTCGGCCGAGACCTGAGCGGCGGCTTCGGCACGAAGAAATATGCGTTCGAGGAGTTGATCGCCGAAATCAACGCCGCTTTCTGCTGCGCGACGCTCGGCATTGTGCCGACCGTTCGGCATGCCGACTACATAGGTTCGTGGTTGGAAGTGCTTCGCGAGGACAATCGCGCGATCGTCCGGGCCGCCAGCCAGGCGAGCAAGGCGGCGGACTGGTTGCTCGCCCACGCACCGGTGGCCGCGGTGGAGCCGGCAAGGCGCGCAGCGTAGGCCCCATTGGTCAAACATGGCACGCAAACCCGCAAAGGCGTGAAGCCGGATCGTCGGCTTTACGCCTTTGCGTATGTCCAAGCGGCGAGGTCCTAGAGGGAGAGAAGGGACGGGATTTCGTGACGGGTTGGAGATCGAGAGAGAGTCTTTCGGTCGCCCGTCGCGGAGTACATTCCGATGGCTACTGCGGTTCAGAAGATCACTCTCGCGTCCTCGCGCGACATTCCCTTCAACAAGCTGGTGCTCAGCCAGTCGAACGTCCGGCGTGTGAAAGCCGGCGTCTCGATCGAAGACCTGGCGGCCTCGATCGCCCGGCGCGGCCTGATCCAGAGCATCAGCGTCGTGCCCGTCGCTGACGCTGACGGCAACGAGACCGGCATGTTCGAGGTGCCCGCCGGAGGCCGCCGCTTCCGGGCGCTGGAGATGCTGGTCAAGCAGAAGCGCCTCGCAAAGATCGCGCCGGTGCCCTGTGTGGTGCGCGAGCGCGACAGCGCCATCCTCGCCGAAGAAGTCTCGCTCGCCGAAAATATCGAGCGCGCGCCGCTCCATCCCCTCGACCAGTACCGCGCCTTCCAGGACATGCGCGACAAGGGCATGAGCGAGGAGGAGATCGCTGCGGCCTTCTTCGTGCCGGCCCCGGTCGTGAAACAGCGGCTGCGGCTCGCCTCCGTGTCGCCTGTTCTGCTCGACGTCTATGCCGAGGACGGCATGACGCTGGAGCAACTCATGGCGTTCACCGTCTCGACCGACCATGCCCGCCAGGAACAGGTCTGGGAGGCGATCAAGGACGCCTGGTCGAAGGAGCCCTATCAGATCCGGCGCATGCTCACCGAGACCACGGTGCGCGCCTCGGACAAGCGAGCGGTGTTCGTCGGCACCGAGGCCTATGAAGCTGCCGGCGGAGTTACCACGCGTGACCTCTTCCAATCCGACGACGGCGGCTGGCTGGAGGATGCAGCCCTGCTCGACCGTCTTGTTGCCGAGAAGCTGAAGGCTGCGGCTGAGACGATCGCGGCGGAAGGCTGGAAGTGGATCGAGGTCGCTGCCAGCTTCCCCTATGACGTGACGCACGGCCTTCGTGAGCTGCAGGGCGAACCGATCGATCTCTCGGCCGAGGAACAGGCCACCATCGAGGCGCTCAACGCCGAATATCAGAAGCTCGAAACCGAATATGAAGGCGCCGACGAGCTGCCGGATGAGGTCGATCAGCGCCTCGGCGAGATCGAAACCGCGCTTGCCGCGTTCGAGACCCGGCCGGTGCGCTTCGAGGCGGATGACATTCAACGCGCGGGCGTGTTCATCAGCATCGCCCATGACGGCAGTCTCGACATCGACCGCGGTTACGTGCGGACCGAAGACGAAGCGCGGATCGAACCCGATGGCGAGACCGGCGCGGAAGCCGCCGGTGATCCGGCCGAGCCAGCGGTGCAGCGGGCAGTCATCACCATCGGCGGACAGCCTGCAGAGCCCGACGACGACGAGGACGACGGCGTCATCAAGCCGCTGCCGGAACGCCTGGTCGTCGAGCTGACGGCCTATCGCACGCTCGCGCTGCGCAACGCCGTCGCGGAGAATCCGCACGTCGCCATGACGGCGCTGCTCCACAAGCTCGTCTCGGACACCTTCATGACCCGGATGTACACTGGCGCCATGGAAGCCGGAGTGAAGCATATCTTCTTCCCGGCCCAGGACGATGCGCTGAACGACAGCCCGTCGGCGCGCGCGGTGCAGGACCGCCATGCCGCCTGGGCGGGCGACATCCCGAAGGACGACGATGCGCTTTGGAACTGGCTCGCGGGTCTGGACGATACGAGCCGGATGGCGCTGCTCGCCCATTGCGTCAGCTATGGCGTGAATGCCCTCTACGAGCGTCCCAACCCGCACAGCGCCAGCGGCATATCCCAGCATACGCTCGACATGAGGCTCGCTCAGGCCGATCGCCTGACCAAGGCGACCGGGCTCGATCTGGTCGAGGCTGGTTGGCGTCCGACATTCGGCAACTACCTCAACCGGGTCACCAAGCCCCGCATCTTGCAGGCAGTCCGCGAGGGCGCCGGCGAGCAGGCCGCGCAGCTCATCGACCATCTGAAAAAGGGGGACATGGCCAAGGAGGCGGAGCGCCTGCTGGCCGACACCGGCTGGCTACCCGAACCGTTGCGCCTGGTCGCGGAGGTCGAGGCGTCCACGCCGGATACCGAGGTCGACGTCGGGGATGACGGCGCGGCGCTGCCTGACTTCCTCGCGGGCGAGGACGAGGAATCCGTCGGCGACGATGAGGAGAATCACCTGGTCGCGGCTGAGTGATCGCCAAGGCGGAGCGGCTTCGGCTGCTCCGCCCATCCTTCGAACCAACGATCCTTTCCGAGCCCGGCCCAGCGCCGGGCATTTTCGTTTCAGGAGCCAGACATGACCGATTTCTTCACCCGCTTTTCCTGCCTTCTCGACGTCGGCACCCCCGCGAACGCCGTGCGCGCCTTCGACATCTACACCGCGCTGATGGCCGAGAACGCCAGCGAGGATCCGCCCGCCGAGCCGTTCCTGCTCTCGCTGACGCCAGAACATGGGCCCGCTCGGCTCTGGCTCCGCGACCCGGGCAGCGCCGACCAGCAACTTCTCATCACGTTCGTGACGCGCTGCGCCGAGGCGTTCGGGCTGACCGGGCGCTGGGGATTCCAATGGGCCAACATCGCGTCCGATCCCGTGGTGAACGGCTTCTACGGTGGCGCCCATGTGCTCGACCTCTCGACCGGCGCCACTCTTGAATGGATGAGCACGGGACGCTGGCTGGCGGACCGCCTGGCGGACGGGGACGCGCGATGAGCATTCCCGACCACGCCCGCACCAATTTCCAGACCTTGCTGCGCGCCGCGACGGGCGGCGACCTCGCGCTGATGGAATGCGTAGAGGTCGCGACCGGCGAGACCCGCTACGTCATCTGCGCCGTCGGGCGCGACGGCGGCGAATTCGTGTTCACGCCGTTCGGCCATCTGGCCGACGGCAATCCTTTCGAGCTCTACCGCCCGCCGGAGGCATCGGCATAGGCATCGGGGCGCTGATCGCCGGCGAGCACCGCTTCAACCTCAGCTCTGATGCTCCTGGGGACCTCGCGGCAAACACAAGCTCGAGCATGCGCCACATGCCATGCGATCCTCTGATCTTTCGACGGTCGTGCTGGCATCGGGTTGTCCTCGTGCCATGCCTTGTTCACAAGCCTTGTCCCCTCTGAGGCCGATCCTGGCGTAGAACCTCTGCCAGACCGCCACTTCCCATTGCCCGTCGACGCGGGCGAAGCCGCTCGGCCGGTGCTTTGGCTTGGCGTTCGGCTTGTTTTCCTACGAGAGCTTAGCCTCCCATCCGCACCTCCGGAAGCCGGTGCGACAGGCCGGGTTACGCCCACGTCAGAGTGAGAGGGTGGCCGGGACGGGTTGAGCCCGTCCGGTCGAGAGAGAGCGCCGGGCAGGCTCGTTCCTATCCCGCTCTCCGAGGTTCCCCTCATGCTCCATGCTCCGATCCCCGCCGCCAAGGCGACCTCGCTTCCGCTCGCGCCGGACGCGCCTCCGGCCGCCGCCATTCTCGCCGCCGCCGCCCATCTCCTTTCTCATCTCGAACAGGGCCGCGCGATCGACGCCGCGATCCTGCGCTCGGCCATGGAACAGGCCTTTGGCGCCTCTGACGCCACTGGCGCCTGGGACTGGAAGACGGCCTATGACGCCTGCGAGGCGGCGACGGTGCTTTTCCTGCGAAAATACGGAAAGCCGCTTTTCCGCAAAGCCTCGTCTCCGGCTGCACGGCTCGCCGCGCTCGGCAAGATCGCCGGTTTGCTGCCTACGCACACGCGCCGGTCCGAGGAAACCCAGGCCTTCCAGCAATTTTCCACGCCGACGCCGCTCGGTCTCGCGGCCTTGACCGCCGCGGCACTCACACCCGCCGACCGTGTGCTGGAACCCTCGGCCGGCACGGGCCTGCTCGCGGTCCTCTCGGAGATCGCCGGCTGCGATCTCATCCTAAACGAGCTGGCCGAGACCCGGGCCGATCTCCTCGCCTCTCTCTTTCCGGCCATTGCCGTCAAGCGCTTCGACGCCGCGCAAATCGACGATCATCTCGACCGCGCCGCCATTCCCAGCGTCGTCATCATGAACCCGCCATTTTCAGTCATGGCGAACGTCTCCGGTCGCGTCGCCGACGCCGCCTATCGCCACATCGCTTCCGCTCTGGCGCGGCTCGCGCCCGGCGGCCGACTGGTCGCGATCACCGGCGCGAGTTTCTCGCCCGAGCTGCCAGCTTGGCGGGACAGCTTCGTCCGGCTGCAGGCGAGCGGCCGCATCGTGTTCACCGCGCCGATCGCGGGCTCGGTCTATGCCAAGCACGGCACGACCATCGAAACTCGCCTCACAGTCATCGACAAGGCGCCCGCCGAGGATGCTGCGAGCTTCCCCGCATCCCCTGGCATTGCGCCCGATGTGGCGACGCTGCTCGCCTGGATCGAACGGGACGTGCCCCCGCGCATCGCCGGCGCACCGCCCAAGGTCACGCCCGACACCGCGCCGCGCACCGTTCGTGGCTATCTCGCCCGGGCCGCGGCTGCCACGCCCGTCCGCCGCATCGCTCAGGTCGAGGGCGTACCGCTCGACTATGAAACCGTGGACTGGACGCCGCGCGACGGCGGCCTATCGGACTCGATCTACGAGGCCTATGCGCTCCAGTCGATCCGCATCCCGGGCGCGCAGCCCCATCCCACCAAATTGGTGCAGTCGGCCGCCATGGCATCGGTCGCGCCGCCAAAGCCGAACTATCGCCCGACGCTTCCGGCCGCGATCGTCACCGATGGTCTGCTGTCCGATGCCCAGCTCGAGACGGTGATCTATGCCGGCGAGGCCCATGGCGAATATCTCGCCGGCGCCTGGTCCGTGGACGCAACCCGTGATCTGGTCACCGCTGCGCCAGACGATGCGCCGAACGCCATCCGCTTCCGCCGGGGCTTCATGCTCGGCGACGGCACCGGCGCCGGCAAGGGCCGCCAGTCGGCGGGCATCATTCTCGACAACTGGCTCCAGGGCCGTCGCAAGGCGGTGTGGATCTCGAAGTCGGACAAGCTGCTGGAAGACGCGCAACGCGACTGGTCGGCGCTCGGGATGGAGCGCCTGCTGGTCACGCCGCTGTCGCGTTTTCCGCAGGGCACGCCCATCCGCCTGAACGAAGGCGTCCTATTCACCACCTACGCTACGCTACGGTCCGACGACCGCGGCGAGAAGCTTTCGCGGGTCAAGCAGATCGTCGAATGGTTGGGCTCCGATTTCGATGGAGTGATCATCTTCGACGAGAGCCACGCGATGCAGAATGCCGGAGGCGGGAAGGGAGAGCGGGGCGACGTTGCGCCGTCGCAGCAAGGCCGTGCGGGGCTCCGGCTCCAGCACGCGCTCCCGAACGCCCGGGTGGTCTACGTCTCGGCGACCGGCGCGACGACCGTCCACAATCTTGCCTATGCCCAGCGGCTCGGCCTGTGGGGCGGCGAGGACTTCCCCTTCGCCAATCGTGCCGAGTTCGTCGAGGCCGTGGAGAATGGCGGCGTCGCGGCCATGGAAGTGCTCGCCCGCGACCTGCGCGCGCTCGGCCTCTACACGGCCCGGTCGCTCTCCTATGATGGCGTCGAATATGAGCTGGTCGAGCACCAGCTCACGCCTGAGCAAACCCGCATCTACGATGCCTATGCCGGCGCCTTCGCCATCATCCACAATCATCTCGATGCGGCGATGCAGGCCGCCAACATCACCGGCTCGACGGGGACGCTGAACCGGCAGGCGAAGTCAGCCGCGCGGAGCGCCTTCGAGAGCGCCAAGCAGCGCTTCTTCGGTCATCTCCTGACCAGCATGAAGACGCCGACGCTGATCCGGTCGATCGAGCAGGACCTCGCTAACGGCCACTCGGCGGTGATCCAGATCGTCTCGACTGGCGAGGCATTGATGGAACGCCGACTGGCCGATATCCCCACGGAGGAATGGAACGACGTGCGCGTCGACATCACTCCGCGCGAATATGTCCTCGACTATCTCGCCCATTCCTTCCCCGTGCAGCTCTACGAGCCGTTCTCCGACAGCGAGGGCAATCTGTCGTCGCGGCCAGTCTTCCGGGACGGCCAGCCCGTGGAGAGCCGGGAAGCCGTCGCCCGCCGCGACGAACTGATCGAGCGGCTCGCCTCGCTTGACCCTGTGCCCGGCGCGCTCGACCAGATCGTCCAGCGCTTCGGCACCGATCTGGTCGCCGAGATCACCGGTCGGTCGCGCCGCGTGGTGCGCAAGGGTGAGCGCCTTGCAGTCGAGAAACGGGCAGGATCAGCCAATCTCGCCGAGGCGGCCGCCTTCATGGATGACCAGAAGCGCATCCTCGTCTTCTCGGATGCCGGCGGAACGGGGCGGAGCTATCACGCGGACCTTGGCGCGAAGAATCAACGCCTGCGCATCCATTATCTGCTGGAGCCTGGGTGGAAAGCTGACGCGGCGATCCAGGGACTCGGTCGTACCAACCGCACCAACCAGGCGCAGCCGCCGCTCTTCCGGCCGATCGCCACCGACGTGAAGGCCGAGAAACGCTTCCTCTCGGCGATCGCGCGCCGGCTCGACACGCTGGGCGCCATTACGCGCGGGCAGCGCCAGACCGGAGGCCAAGGCCTGTTCCGGCCTGAGGACAATCTCGAAAGCCCCTATGCCCGCGACGCATTGCGTCAGCTCTATCTGCTGCTCGTTCGCGGCAAGGTCGAGGGCTGTTCGCTGCACCGCTTCCAGTCCGCCACCGGGCTCAAGCTCACGGACGACAACGGCATCAAGGACGAGCTGCCGCCGATCACCACCTTCCTCAACCGCCTGCTGGCCCTGACCATCGACCTGCAGGGCGTGCTGTTCACGGCGTTCGAGCAGCTCCTGACCGCCAAGGTTGAGGGCGCGATCCGCAGCGGTGTCTACGACATCGGGCTTGAGACGCTCCAGGCCGAGAGCTTCATCGTCACCGACGCCCAAGTGATCCACACCCATCCGAACAGCGGCGCGGAAACGCGGCTCCTCACCATCACCCGCCGTGAGCGCAATCGTCCGACGAGCTTGGCCGATGCGCTCGATCACCTCGCCGATCCACGGACACAGCTGCTGGTCAACGGCCGCTCGGGACGCGCCGCCGTGCAAGTTCCCGCACCGTCAATGATGCTCGATGATGGCGAAATCGAGCGCCGTGTCTGCCTGATCAGGCCCATGGAGCAGCACCACGCGCCGCTGCGCATGATGGGGGAGAGCCATTGGGAGGAAGTCGATCGCGCCCTCTTCGCCGCAGCTTGGTGGGCGGAGCTGAACGACGTGCCGGAGTTCTCCGACAGCACGATCCATATTGTCTCCGGCCTGCTGCTGCCGATTTGGAAGCGGCTGCCGAACGAATCGACCCGCGTCTACCGGCTTCAGACCGATGCCGGCGAGCGCATCATCGGCCGGCGCGTGTCACCCGCGTGGGCGGCGAACGCCGTCACCACGGGCACCGCATCGCTGACCCCGGAGCAGGCCTTCAGCGCCCTGATGGATGGCACGGCGATCCTCGATCTCGCCGATGGCCTCCAGCTTAGGCGGGCCCGCGTGATGAACGCCCAACGACTGGAACTGACCGGCTTCACCGAGGCTATGCGAGACCGGCTACGGGCCTATGGCCTGTTCAGCGAGATCATCTCCTGGAAGCTGCGCTTCTTCGTCCCGGTCGACGGCACCGGGCCAGTCATCCTCGCCAAGCTGCTCGACACCTTCCCGGTCGCGCGCATCTCCGAGCGGGAGGCCGCGTGATGACACGTCTGGACGCCTCCGATCTTGCACATCGTCTCGGCCGGCAGGCCGAGGCGGTATGCCGGCACTATCTCTCGAGCGGCCGCCGCGAAGGCAACTACTGGCTCGTGGGCGACGCGCGCAACACGCCCGGCCGCTCGATGTACGTCCGGCTGAAGGACACGCCGAAAGGTCCAGCCGGCAAATGGACCGACGCGGCGACTGGCGAGCATGGTGACCTCCTCGACGTCATCAGGGAGAGCTGCGGCCTCATCGACTTCAAGGACGTCGCCGGTGAGGCCCGGACCTTCCTCTCGATGCCGCCGCCCGAGCCGGAAGCCCGCGAGCATCAGCGTCAGAGCCCAGCACCGCATGGCTCCCCCGAGGCGGCGCGACGGCTGGTTCGGATGTCGCAGCCTATCCGCGGCACGCTCGTACAGGCGTATCTGCGGGAACGCGGCATTACGGATATACGCGGAACCGGAAACCTGCATTTTCACCCGCGCTGCTACTATCGGCCTGACGAACATTCGCAGACCGAGACCTGGCCGGCGATGATTGCGGCCGTCACCGACCTCGACGGCAAGATAACCGGGGCGCATCGCACCTGGCTCGATCCCCGCCGCCGCGACAAGGCGCCGATCGATACGCCGAGGCGGGCAATGGGCGATCTGCTCGGCAACGCGGTGCGCTTCGGCATCGGCGGCGAGGTAATGGCGGCCGGCGAAGGTATCGAGACCGTCCTGTCGCTTCGGCAGGTCTTGCCCGACCTGCCGATGCTGGCTGCGCTCTCCGCAGCACATCTTGCCGCCATCCTGTTCCCCGAAACGCTGCGGCGGCTTTACATCGTCCGCGACAACGATCCGGCCGGTGACGGCGCACGAGATACCCTCGTCGAACGGGCCAACGCGGCCGGGATCGAGGCAATCGTCATTTCGCCGGAGCTGGGCGATTTCAACGAGGATCTACGCACCCTCGGCCTGGAGGCACTTCGCATGGAAGCCCGGTTGCAGGTCGCGCCGCAGGACGTCGCGCGCTTCATGGCGTTGGCGGCATAGCCGGCAGGCGAACGACCGTACGGATCGCCGACGTGCTCGGCGGATGCACCAATCCGTCAGAGAGGACCACGCCTCGGCCTTCGAGAGGGCGATCGGCCCACAAGCCGGCCAACCGGGCAATGGCGGCGGCCGACTATTTTCCGGCGCGGCCTGAAGGCCGCTTTCCATCGCGAGGCAAAATAGCCGGCCTTAGCCATCGAGCCCTACGCTTGCGCTCCGGGTGCCCGGCCGTCCGGCCCGTGGGCTTCGTCGCCATGAAGGCCGCGACGGTCGCGGTCCAACCGACGGAGCATCCCATGCGCGATCACGACGACTACGAACCGCACCACGAATCCTCACCAACCGACCATGTCCTCAACGAGCTCCAGCTCCACGGTTACCGCCCCTTCACCGACGAGCCCGACCAGCGGCTTCTGCCTGACGGCAACCAAGTCGCAGGGGCTGTCGCCGACATCTTCGACGCCCTGATCGGCACCCTGGAGGACACTCGCCTCGAACCCGACCTCGACGATCTCCTCTGGTCGACCGTCAACGTGTTCCACCGCGCGACCGATCGGATCGGCCGGGAACTGGACGACAATGAGCAGGCCCAGAAGCGAGCGCAGCGCGAACAGGACGGCAGCGAGGTGAAGTCGGTCGAGCTGGAGCGCCTGATCGCCGAAGGCATGACGCTCATCGAGCGGCAGAACGCCTTCGAACTGATGCGCGACCAGGCCGCCGAGCACTACGAACGCCATGTCGGCAAGCCATGGCTCCCGCGCAGCGGATCGAAGGTCAACCATCGCAATCTGACTTCGGCGATGATCGACAGCCGCGACTTCCTGATGGCGAAGAAGCGCGCCGACCAGGAAGTGCTTCTGCCACCCGGTCCCAAGATCGTTGTCACCGGCGGGCTCGACTATGACGATCATCGGCTGATCTGGGCCAAGCTGGACCAGGTTCATACGAAGCACCCCGACATGGTGCTGGTGCACGGCAAGTCGCCCAAGGGCGCCGAAAAGATCGCCTCGCTGTGGGCCAAGAACCGCGACGTTCCTCAGATTGGCTTTGCACCCGACTGGACAAAGCACGGGCGCTCTGCGCCGTTCAAACGCAACGATCAGATGCTGGAGATCATGCCGAAGGGCGTGCTGCATTTCCCGGGGACCGGCATCAACGACAACCTCGCCGACAAGGCCAAGAAGCTCGGCATTCCGGTGTGGAAGCACGGCGGCGCGTAAGCGCCGCCACGCACGCGGTTCGACTTAGCGTTTCATCTTGGTGACCTTGTAGACGCACCCGGAGCTATCGTACGTCGTCCATTCACCGACTTGTTGGCCTCGATCGAAGTAGCCGGACCGCAGCTTCGAGCCATCGCGGCGAAACCACTCCCAATATCCGGTAGGTTGCCCATCCATCGTCTGGCCCACGACCCACAGGCTGCCGTCCTTGTGTAGCTTCTCGAAGGGAACCGTCGCCGCCATTCCGCGCCTCGCGCTCAGTCCGGCTCGCCGGTAACGGCGATCCGAGCGGAACGCGCGTAAAAGGCAAGTTCGGTATCGTTCTCGATCAGCACGTCTAGCAGACCCTTCATGTCCGCCTGATCGGAGGCCGACTGAAAAGGTCCCGGTTGCCGCTCGATCGCCAGCACCGCGATCGTCAGAGCTTTCTTCACGAGGTGCAGATCTCTGCCTGTGAACTCGGCCATCATCAGTCCTTCGCGACTCCACGCCCGTCACTTCGAGCATAGCGCAAATATCACCCTCAGAAGACCCCGGGGCGAACTAAGCAATGCGAGCATCAAGACTATGGGATGCTCTCCCGACGCGAAACCACCTCCGCCTATCAGCGCTGATCCTTGGTCCATCCGCGGACTTCGCGCCATCAACCCGTGAAGGGTCGGCTATGCGAGCATGCCGCCGCTTCGGCTGCGCCTATGCGGTGATTGCAGTCCACGGCCGGACACTTCGGGCGCCTGTCGGCGGGGGATGGTCCCCCGCTCCAGCAGGAGCCGCAACATGTCCCTCAATGACGCCCACGCCTTCGCTTTCAGCCTCGCCACGACACTGATGGCGGCGATCGTCATCTTCCAGGCCGGCGACGGCACCCTCTCGGTGACGCCCGCGAGCGAATATGACGGCGACACGGCAGCGATCGTTCACGAGATCGATCCCTTCGCCCCTTAACCGGGGCGAACCGGCGTCGCCGTGCGCAAGGCACTCGCGTTTTCCGCTGCCGCCAAAGCCGATTTTCGGCTATAGTTCGAGCGCGCCGTGGTGGTGGTGGAGGCGCGACCGTCAGACTTATCTTACGGAGGCCACCACCATGATCATTCTCGCAATCCTCGCCTCGCTGGCCGCCATCGGCGCGCTGTGCTGGCTGCTATTCACCCTGGCCGTGTTCGCTCTGCCGGCCTTCGTCGGCGTGACCGTGGGCGCTTGGGCCCACGGGACTGGCGCGGGCGTGCCGGGCGCAATTCTTATCGGCTTGGTCGCCGCGGCCGTCACTCTAGCGGTCGGCCAGCTCGTGATGATATTCGGGCGGCCCGTCTGGCTGAAGCTGATCGTCGCGATCGCTTTCGTCGCCCCAGCCGCACTCGCCGGGTTCCACGCCACACACGGCATCGTCAAGCATCTCATGCCGTCCGAAGCTTGGCAGATCAGCTTCTCCGTCATCGGCGCCATTGCGGTCGGCATCACCGCCCTGATGCGGGTCGCGGGGATGGCAGCGGCTCCAGCCTCGTCCGGCCAGGGCCTTGCGCAGGCCTGATTGCGCTCGACACCTATTGGCGGACCGGAACAGCGTCTGCTCGACACGTCCGCGTTGTCCGACGCGGTTGCAGATGGGGAGTAGCGCGAGGATCGATGCTAGACCCGGCTTCAGGCGGCTATCATTGGAGTGCGGGCGGCCGTCCCAACGGGACCAGGGGCCGACCGACGGCGACCGAGCGGGACGATCTTTCCGGTCGGGGCGACAACGAGGATGCGACACGCGGGCCGGGAGCGGGAGCGAAGGCCGGTGTAGCCTCAATCGATGCCGTTTTGTCGATGCGGGACGGCCGCCATCTTCCCCGATTTCTGACCGTGACTCGACCGCTCCAAACGGCCTCTTCAATGGCCTGATCTGACCGAAGGCCGGCTTCGCCTCGATCGCCTATGACGCAACAGCGGCGTCAAACTTTCTTCCCCTGCCGGCTGCGCCGCCATTCCTCGCGAGACAAGAAAGCCCTCCTTTGCTGTCAGGCCCCTACGGGGTGCGCCGTCGACCGCCTCCGGTCAACCGATCGCCATCGAGGCCGCAATGGTGCGGGCTCGGATACGGAAAACGGAGATTTACAATGGCGACCATCGGCACCTTCAAGAAGACCGGCTCGAACGAGTTCACCGGCGAAATCGTCACCCTCAGCGTCCAGGCCAAGGGCGTGCGCATCGTCCCCGACACCCGCGCTACCGGCGAGAACGCCCCAAGCCACCGGGTTCTGGTCGGCCGCGCCGAGATTGGGGCCGCCTGGTCCAAGCGTTCCAACGAGGGCCGCGACTATCTGGGCCTCAAGCTCGACGATCCGAGCTTCAACGCTCCGATCTACGCCAACCTCTTCGACGACGAGGACGGCGACACCTTCTCGCTGATCTGGTCCCGCCCCAACGGGCGGCGCGGCGACTGAAGCTACGCGCAAGGCCCCGGCCGAAAAGGCCGGGGCCTTCGGCGTCTGAGGCGACCGAATCAGTCAGCGGCTCCAATGACGCCAAACCGGCTTCCCGCAGACGCAAGGTGCTGGAAGCGAAGGCCAAGAACGACTATTATAGTCGTAGTTCTGGCGTGTGCGTAGGTCCGAGTGGGAGGTGATCATGCATGATCACCGCCCGACAATCGCGGGCCGCACGCGCGTTGCTGGGTTGGACACAGGAGACGCTCGCTGACAAGGCTCGGGTCTCTCTGACCGCGCTCAAGCGCCTCGAGTCGGAAAGCGGCTTGCAGGTGTACGAGAGTACGCGAGACGAGGTGAGACGCGCTTTCGAACATGCAGGGATCGTACTTCTCAACTCCGACCACGGCGTGGGAGTGATGCTTGTTGATCGTAAAGGGCAACCCTGACGCTCCGATCCGCGTACCAGCGACACGGCCGGTCGCGCATCGATCTTGCGCAGCGGTCGGAGCTCGAACATCGTTAACAATCAGTTCCAATTCGGATACATGCGCCCGCCGGGGGACGTATTGACGACCAGCGAGTATCTCGACGAGCCGCCGAGTGGTGTGGCGTTGACCGCCTACGATCAGGCGAACGTGAAGCTGTATCTGCGACTTCTCGATGCTGATGCGCAAGGCGCCGCTTGGACGGAGGTTGTCGAGACGCTTTTCGGGATTTCCGCTAACGACGAGCCCGAGCGCGCGGCTCGCGTGCATGGTTCTCACTTGGCGCGCGCACGGTGGATGACACAGAGCGGCTTCGCCGGACTGTTGGCCGACCGAACGCATTGAGGTGATGCGCCTTCCGCATCACGTTCCCCGTCCTTCGTTGTTCCCAGCCCTCTCACAACTTGGAATCGTCATAGCCGCATAACTCGCGTTGAACGAAATTGCGCGGAGGCGGCGGAGGATGTCCAAAGACGATAGCTGGCGGTCCGAAGCCGCTTACGAATACATCGATACGTTAGGCCCCAGTGAACTGGCCTGGGAATTTTTGCGCCGAAACATCGATTACAGATCGAGCTTCCAAGACTTGCTGTCTGATGGCGAAGCATCTGAACAGGAAGCTCAGAGTTTCGCTTCCAAGTGGGGTTTACGATTTCGCCGCAGATCCAAATCTCTCGGCGTTGGATCAGCCAGTCTTCTGGACGCCTCACGTCGACCCGGCGGTCATAGTTCTCTGCGTCCGTCCTGCTGACGACCCCACCGACGCGATCACTTCCGACCGACTTGCAAGATATGTCGTCAGCGAGCCAGACCGTACCTTCGTGCGGCTCTGCATACGCGGAGAGCGGTTCGACGCTGATCTTTCTGGGCTAGCAGCCGGAGGATCAGTCGGTGCGCTGGTTTTACTCGACGCTCTGACGGACGATCGCGTCTGCGCGCTCTCGCGGTTCTGGGCAGCGCTAGCCGGGAGGACCGTTCCTGCGGATGGGCGTCTCACCGCCCAGCGCCGCAAGCGCGCCCGAGACATGCTGCGGGTTATCGATGGTCGCGCCGCAGGTTCTACCTATCGGACGGTGGGTGAGGGAATGTTTCCCCACCACGATCTGGACGCGGCATCTTGGGTCGGCAGCGCCATTCGAGAGACCACGATACGGCTCGCCCGGGACGGCTTGCAGCTCGTCCGCGGCGGCTACCGCTCGTTACTTCGGCACCCGCGTCGGGCGCGCTGACACCGCAGAGGTGTCGAAATTAGCCTGCTTACTTCGACATCGTCCGGCCCGCCCACCTCGCGCCACCGTGCTCGCAATCCGCCGCTTGTTCGAAGCGGCCGCCGCGAGATCACGGAGGTTCGATCATGGCCGACACAGCCGCCCAAATACCGCCACGCTACCTGCGGACCCAGGAGGCTGCCCGCTTTCTCGGCCTTTCTGAGCGTACGCTCGAAAAGCACCGCACCTACGGAACGGGGCCAACCTACCGCAAGCTTGGCGGCCGGGTGGTCTATGGGTTGGATGACCTCCAGACTTGGGCCGACCGGGGCACGGTCACGTCAACGTCGGACCCTCGGGGCGGCATCGTCGCTCCCGCGAAGCGCGCCGCTTCCCCTGACGCCGGCGCTGGCGCGCGCGGCGTCCGCTGAGCTGAAGGTCGATGTTACCCGGACACCGACGGGGGGAACGCGCGCAGCTCGATCTGTTCCGGGCGCTGCCCGGCGATCTCGCCCCACGCGACGCTCAAGACCTGATGGCCTATCCGTTTTTCTCCCTAGCCAAGTCGAAGCGTCTGGCGCCGATCGACTTCAAGGCGGGATCGGTCAAGATCCGCGTCGAAGCCGTGCCCGAGCACGGCATGGCGACCATCTGGGACGCAGATGTTCTCATCTGGGCTGCCTCACAGATCGTCGAGGCCCGGGACGTCGGCTTGCAGCCGTCGCGCCTCATGGCGACCACCCCCTATGAAATTCTCAACTTCATCGGCCGCGGCGTGTCGCTGCGCGACTACGACCGTCTGAAGGCCGCGCTCGACCGGCTTCAGTCGACCACGGTCGCGACCTCGATCCGGCAGCCGACCGAGCGGCGGATGCACCGGTTCTCATGGATTAACGAATGGAAGGAGCGCGCCGATCATCGGGGCCGGCCGCTCGGTCTCGAACTGATCCTACCTGACTGGTTCTACGCGGCCGTCCTCGATGATGCGCTCGTACTGACGATCGACCGCAACTATTTTCGCCTGACCGGCGGGCTCGAACGCTGGCTCTATCGCCTGGTGCGCAAGCACGGCGGCAAGCAGGAGTTCGGCTGGAGCTTCGACTTCCCGCATCTCCACGCAAAGTCCGGCAGCCTCTCGCCGCTCAAGCACTTCGCTTACGACCTGCGCGACATCGTCAAACGCCAGCCACTTCCCGGCTACCGGCTCACCATCGAACAGTGCGTCGGCGCCCCCGAAATCCTGTCCTTCGTGCCGACCGATCCGGATGCCCTCGGCATCCCGCGCCGTCGTCGCCGGACCAAAGCTCACCCTGGGGATAAGCTGTGAATCGTCTCGTGCTATCAGGGACCGGCACTATCGTGCCATCGAGGACCGGACTCTCGTGCTATCGGGGACCGGAATCGTCGATTCCTCGCGCTGAATCAGCAGCTTGCGAGCCCCGTAACTTATCTAACCTAGATTCCTACGGAATCTTTCTAACGCGACCGCCATTTTCGGCCGCTGTGGACGAGTCCCCGATCGCCGGGAGACCGTCATGATCGTCGCGCTGCTCAACCAGAAGGGCGGCGTCGGCAAGACGACACTGGCGTTGCATCTCGCCGGTGAATGGGCACGCCGTGGACGGCGCGTCACGCTGATCGACGCCGATCCGCAAGGCTCGGCGCTCGACTGGTCGCAGCAGCGCAGCCGGGAGGGGCTGGACCGGCTGTTCGGTGTCGTGGGCCTCGCCCGCGACACGCTCCACCGTGAAGCACCGGCGCTGGCGCGCGACGCCGACCATGTCGTCATCGACGGCCCGCCGCGCGTCGCCGGGCTGATGCGCTCGGCGCTGCTGGCCGCCGATCTCGTGCTCATCCCGGTGCAGCCGTCACCGCTCGATGGCTGGGCCTCCGCAGAGATGCTCTCGCTGCTCGGCGAGGCGCGCATCTATCGCCCGCACCTCACCGCCCGCTTCGTGCTGAACCGTTGCGCAGCTCGCACGGTCCTGGCGCGTGAGACGGCTGAGACGCTGGCGGATCACGACCCGCCCTTGCTCTCGACCACGATCGGCCAGCGCATCGTCTTCGCCGATGTCGTGCAGACCGGCCGGCTCGCCGCCGAGCAGGACGAGGATTGCCCTGGCGCGCGCGAGATCGCGGCGCTGGCTGCGGAAGTTGCGAGGATCGGCGTATGAGCGGGCGGTCCCCGAAACGCAGCTTCGCGGCGCGTCCCGCCGATCCCGAAGACTGGATCAAGGCGCCCGATCGCCACGCCGCCCGCGGTCAGGCCGCCGAGGACTTCGCGGCCCGCCTGACGATAGACGTCACCGCCGACATGCGCGGCCGCATCAAGATTGCCGCCTTTCGGCGAGGCCAGACCGTCGCCGACATGCTGCGCGCGCTGTTCGAGCGCGAATTCCCGCCCCCGTCAGGAGAAGCACAATGACCGGGCTTGTCGCCGCGCCAGAACACGTCGGCCGTGCTGCCGCCGTGCTGCCGCCCGAAGCGTTCACCCAGGTCGAACTCGTCTGGATCGAGAAGCAGACGGAGCACTGGGTTCGCTTCGGCCGCGAGCGGCGCGAGCAGATCCTCGACCGCCGCCGTCGCATCCTCTTCTTCCCTCCCGGCAGCGTCTTCGCGCTCGTGCGCTGGGCAGCGAACGAGCATGGCACCGTTCTCTCGCGGCTCGACATCCTGCGCACGGTTGAACGCGGCGCAGCGTGCCAGACCGTTCCGACGGTCACGCCCGGCGCAGAGGTTCTGCTGCACGTCGATGGCTGGCCGAAGGTTGAGCGCGTGCTCCAGCTTATCGACGCCATCGAGGCGCGAGGCATCGATCCGATCGAGGTTTCGCCCGACCATTGGCGTCACGTCCACAATCGGATGACCGTGGGCGAAACGCCGCGCGCTTATGGTCTTCGGCAACATCGCGCCTTTCTCCTGCGCCGGGAGATCGGCGCATGACCCGGCTCTCCTATGCGATCGTCACGACAATGGCCGTGTCGCTTCTTGGCGTCGCTTCGATCGCTTCGTTCGCGCCGCGCCTGATCTGGAACGCGTCCGCCAGTACGCCGGTCGGCTTCTACACGATCGGCGAACCCGGGCCGGTCGCCGTGACCGATCTGGTCGCGGTGGATGCTCCTGAACCACTCGCCACCTTCCTGTCGGATGGCGGCTACCTGCCGCGCGGCGTGCCGCTCTTGAAGCGCGTCGCCGCGCTCCCGGGACAGCGGGTCTGTCGCACCGGGCTCGCCATCACCGTCGACGGCGCGCCGATGGGCGACGCCCTCGCTCGCGATCGTCGCGGCCGTCCGCTCCCGATCTGGCAGGGCTGCCGATTGGTCGCGAACGGCGAGCTGTTCCTGATGAATTGGCAGGTCCGAGACAGCCTGGACGGACGCTATTTCGGCCCGCTTCCCGCCACCGCCGTGATCGGCCGGGCCACCCCTCTCTACACCGACGAGGACGGCAATGGCCGCTTCGTCTGGCGTGCGCCGACGCGGTGACGGCGCGCCCATGACCCTGTCCACCGCAATCTGAAGGAGACGACCCATGCCCGTGATCGGTCAATTCACGCGCGAGAATGATGGCTTCATCGGCCACCTGACGACGCTGTCCTTGCATCAGGACATCATCATCGTCGCGGCCGAGCCGTCCGATGCCGAGAACGCGCCGGACTACCGTGTCCATGTGCTCGACACCATGAGCAACGAGACCGGCGCGGAGATCGGCGCGGGCTGGAAGCGCACCGGCGAGAAGGCCGGCGACTACGTCTCGCTGCAACTCGACGATCCGACCTTCGACCATCCGATCCGCGCCAATCTGTTCCAGTCGGCTGACGACAAGTCCGCCTGGGGTCTGCATTGGAATCGCCCGCCGAAGCGCGGCGAGCGGGACTGAACGATGCCCGCCCCGCGCTGCCAGCGTGCCGTCGGAGGGAGGATCGCCCTCCGACGTGCAGCCCTCCTTCTCCTTTCCGGCCTGATCCTCGCCGCACCGGGGGCAAGCCCGGCCAGTGCACAGGAGGCGCCGGCTGATCGGCCGTCGCGCAACGATCCCTACGGCGCTTTCATCGCCGAGGCAGCGCAAAGGTTCGGCGTTCCGGAAGCATGGATACGCGCCGTCATGCGCGTGGAAAGCGCAGGCGATGTGCGCGCCATCTCATCCGCCGGAGCAATGGGCCTGATGCAGGTCATGCCCGCCACCTGGGCCGAACTGCGCGTGCGCCATCGGCTCGGCGGCAATCCCTACGACCCACGCGACAACATTCTGGCAGGCGCTGCGTATCTGCGTGAGATGCACGACCGCTACGGTTCGCCCGGCTTCTTGGCGGCCTACAACGCCGGTCCGGGCCGCTACGAAGAGTATCTCGCCGGCCGCCCATTGCCGGCTGAAACGCGCGCCTATGTCGCCGCGCTTGCCCCCGTTGTCGGCGGTGGTGACCTCACCGGCCCCGTCGTTGTGGCGGCAGCCGATCCGCTGGCTTGGACGCGGGCGCCGCTCTTCGTCGTGCAGTCTGCTGGCAGCGGACCTGCCGCGTCGGTGCAGTCTGAGAGCGCACCGGATGCCACGACGGCGTCCGCCCCGGAGCGCGATCACGGCCCGATGGCTTCGCGCACCGATAGCCTTTTCGTCGCGCGCAATGTCCCCGGTGGCCCGCGATGACCGCGTTCGCATCGGCTCGCACTGTGGCGTGTTCTGGCGGACGAAGGGCGGTCCGGAAAGGGGGAGCAGTCAGCACAACCGCACGATGGCGAGATAAAAGCCGGCGATGTGCGGCTCGGTGCGGTCGTGTGTTTTCAAGGACTTATAGCGCATTCGCGCGAGGTGCGCCTGATCGGCGCAGCCTGCGCATCCGCCATTTTGCCAAGGCTTTCCGCGCGTTCGCGCGATGTGCGGGGCCTTGGCCATGAGCGGCGAGGACGATTTCCGTATCCGGCCTGGCCGCATCCGTTCGACCCGGGCGCAGCAGGCGCGGCCCTTCATCGCCCAGGCGCTCGCCGCCGCGCAGCGGGCCGGTGGACGCGTCTCGCGCTCCGGCCAGATCAGCAAGGGCAATCGCTCGCGGTTCGGACGCGGGCAGCGCGCGACGGTGCAGGCCAATCGGCTGCTCACGAGCCGATCGCGGAACACGGTCATCAAGACACGCGTCGTCCGTCATAGCGCGCGGGCCGCGCCGCTCGCAGCGCACCTCAGCTATCTCCGCCGCGAGGGCGTCACCCGGGATGGGGAGAAGGCGCGCCTGTTCGATCCCGAAACCGAGGACGCCGATCCGAAGGCCTTCGCCGGGCGCACCCAGGACGATCGACATCACTTCCGGTTCATCGTCTCGCCCGAGGACGCGACCGAGATGAGCGACCTCAAGACCTTCACGCGCGAGCTGATGGGCCAGATGGAGAAAGACCTCGGCACCAAGCTCGACTGGGTCGGCGTCGATCACTGGAACACCGACAATCCGCATGTCCACATCATCCTGCGTGGGCGCACTGATGACGGCCAGGACCTCGTCATCTCCCGCGACTACATCAAGGAGGGCATGCGCGCCCGCGCGCAGGATCTCGTCACCCAGGAGTTGGGACCGCGCACCGAGCAGGAGATCCGGCGCAACCTGGGGCGTCAGGTCGAGGCGGAACGCTGGACCGATCTCGATCGCCAGATCGCCCGCGACAGCTATCGTACGGGCGTCGCCGACCTCGCCCCACATCCCGATCGGCAGCCCGACGAATTCCACGCGCTGAAGGTCGGTCGGCTGCGCAAGCTGGAAACACTCGGCCTCGCCGATCAGCTCGGTCCCGGCCAGTGGGTCGTATCGGAGAATGCCGAGAAGACGCTGCGCGCGCTGGGCGAGCGCGGCGACATTATCAAGCGCATCCACCGCGGCCTGACCGAACGCGGCATCGAGCGCGGCGCCGCGAGCTATGTGCTCGCCGCCGAGAGCATTGACGATCCGGTCATCGGCCGGCTGGTCGACCGCGGCCTCGATGACGAGCTGAAGGGCACGGCCTATGCCGTGGTCGACGGCACCGACGGGCGCACCCACCACATCAAGCTGGCCGATCTCGACGCCGCCGGGGACAGCGCACCGGGTTCGATCGTCGAGCTGCGCAAGTTCGACAACGCGCAGGGCCGCCGGCGTGTCGCGCTCGCCGTTCGCTCGGATCTCGATATCGAGCGGCAGGTCCATGCGACCGGGGCCACCTGGCTCGACCGGCAGGCGATCGCCCGCGAGCCGGTAGCGCTCGGTGGCGGCGGCTTCGGCGCGGAGGTGCGTCAGGCGATGGACCGGCGCGCCGACCATCTGATCGCCCAGGGGCTTGCCGAGCGGCAGACGCGCGGCGTCAGCTTCTCGGAGGGGCTGATCGAAACCTTGCGCCAGCGCGAGGTCGAAGCGCTCGGCGAGAAGCTCGCGGCCGAGACCGGCCGGCCATTCACCAAGGCCGGAACGGGCGAGTATGTGACAGGCACCTATCGGCAGCGCTTCGCGCTCGCCTCCGGCCGCTTCGCCATGATCGACGACGGCCTCGGCTTCCAGCTCGTGCCCTGGTCGCCCTCTCTCGAACGTCAGCTCGGCCAGCATGTCTCCGGCGTCTCGCGCGGCGGCGGCGGCGTCGACTGGAGCTTCGGCCGCAATCGCGGCCTGGGCATGTAGTCCAACCAAGAAAGGAGTGCCCCGCCATGTCGGCGACGAAAATCCTCTGGGGTCAGATCCTCACCGTCTTCCTGATCGTGTTGATGACGACCTGGGGCGCGACACAATGGACGGCCTATCGTCTCGGCTTCCAGCCTCAGCTCGGACTGCCCTGGTTCGAACTGGCGGGCTGGCCGATCTACTATCCGCCCGCCTTCTTCTGGTGGTGGTACTTCTACGACGCCTATGCGCCACCGATCTTCGTCGAAGGCGCCTACATCGCCGCGTCGGGCGGCTTCATCTCTATCGCCGTCGCGATCGGCATGTCGGTGTGGCGGGCACGCGAAGCGAAGAACGTCGAGACCTATGGCTCGGCCCGCTGGGCGCGCCCTGACGAAGTGAAGGCCGCGGGCCTGCTCGGTCCGGATGGCGTCGTGCTCGGCAAACACGAGCGCGACTATCTTCGGCATGATGGCCCCGAGCATGTGCTGTGCTTCGCGCCAACGCGTTCCGGCAAGGGCGTGGGCCTGGTCGTGCCATCGCTGTTGACCTGGCCGGGCTCGGCGATCGTCCATGACATCAAGGGCGAGAACTGGACGCTCACCGCCGGCTATCGCGCTCGGCATGGCCGCGTGCTGCTGTTCGATCCGACAAACGCGAAGTCGGCCGCCTACAATCCGTTGCTCGAGGTGAGACGCGGCGAGTGGGAAGTGCGCGACGTGCAGAACATCGCGGACATTCTGGTCGACCCGGAAGGCTCGCTCGAGAAGCGGAACCACTGGGAAAAGACGTCGCACGCGCTGCTGGTCGGCGCGATCCTACATGTCCTCTATGCCGAGGCCGACAAGACATTGGCAGGCGTCGCCGCCTTCCTATCCGATCCCAAGCGCCCGATCGAGTCGACCCTCGCTGCGATGATGAAGACCGCCCATCTCGGCGAGGCCGGCCCGCATCCCGTCATCGCCAGCGCGGCGCGCGAGCTGCTCAACAAATCTGACAACGAGCGGTCCGGCGTGCTGTCGACCGCGATGTCATTCCTCGGTCTGTATCGCGATCCCATCGTGGCCGAGGTCACCCGCCGCTGCGACTGGCGCATCGCCGACATGGTCGGCGGCAAGCACCCGACCACGCTCTACCTCGTTGTGCCGCCGTCTGACATCAACCGCACCAAGCCGCTGATCCGCCTGATCCTCAACCAAGTCGGGCGACGGTTGACCGAGGACTTGCAGGCAAAGGGCAACCGACACCGCCTACTGCTCATGCTCGACGAGTTTCCGGCCCTCGGGCGCCTGGACTTCTTCGAGAGCGCGCTCGCCTTCATGGCGGGCTACGGGCTGAAGGCTTTCCTCATCGCCCAGTCGCTGAACCAGATTGAGAAGGCCTACGGCCCGAACAACTCGATCCTCGACAACTGCCATGTCCGGGTGAGCTTCGCGACCAATGACGAGCGGACCGCAAAACGCGTTTCGGACGCGCTCGGCACCGCCACCGAGATGAAGGCCATGAAGAACTATGCCGGCCACCGCCTTTCGCCCTGGCTCGGCCACATGATGGTGTCGCGCTCGGAGACTGCCCGGCAACTGCTCACGCCGGGCGAGATCATGCAGCTTCCGCCGTCCGACGAGATCGTCATGGTCGCCGGCATCCCACCGATCCGCGCTAAGAAGGCCCGCTACTACGAGGATCGGAGATTTCAGGAGCGCATCCTCACGCCGCCCACACTCACCAAACCGACGAGCGCCAGGGTCGACGACTGGAGCGCACTCGCCATACCGGAACGCCCCGTGCTGAACACCGCCATCGTCGCGGACGACGTGGCCGACGATGATCCGACGGATTCCGAACGCCGACATCAGCCCGAACTGAGCCGCACCAAGACTGTGGAGCGAAAGCCGGTCACCGAAAACGAATTCGAGATCGATCCCCGCGATGACGTCGAGGAGGACGCTGCTCGGCTCAGCCGCATGACCCAGACCATGCGCCAGGTTGCCCGACAGGCTTCGCTCGATCCGGGCGATGGCATCGAGTTGTAGGAGGTGCCAGTGAGCAAGCCGCCGAAGAAGCAGCGCCTGTCCGTCTATCTCGATCCGGACGTGATGAAAGCACTGGCGGCGCATGCAGCCCGACGCGATCTCTCGCTGTCGCTCGTAGCCGAGGCCGGCATCGCATCGTTCCTCTCGCCGGACGCGGCCGAACGACAGGAAGCGGCGACCACGAAGCGGCTCGATCAGCTCGACCGGCGTATGGCGCGCATGGAGCGCGACCTTGGCATATCGGTCGAGACGCTCGCCGTGTTCATCCGCTTCTGGCTGACGTCCAATCCGCCGCTCCCAGAGCCGGCACAGATTGCGGCGCGCGCCAAGGCGGCCGAGCGCTACGAAGCCTTCGTTACCGCGCTCGGCCGAAGACTCGCGCAGGGACCGAAGCTTAGGCAGGAGATTTCGGAAGACATCGGGCCAGATTAAACCGCCTGAGCGTTCGTCGCCCAATGACGGGTTGCCGAATTGGGCAGCTTCAAACCAGAGCGCGTGATGCGCACTCAATCATCGCCGCCCGCTCGTCAACGACTTCCATGTAGCCGACCAGTCGCCGAAGCTTCGCTGACTCAAGCACTAACGATTGGCGGAAATCGAACGGCGGCGGCTCGGGGACTGGCCTAGGCATCGGCGGAAGGATGGACAGCCGTTCGCTCATGGTCGGCGTCACTTCCTCACCAACATTGAAAATCTCGTTGCGACCGTTGGCATGGGTCGCCGCAGTAACAATCGCATGGGCGACGTTCCGGACATACCCATGGGTCCACCGCCAATGCGGAGCCCCGGCGAAACCATAGATCGTACCAAGGTCGCCATTGTCCTCGGGACCATAAACCTTTGGTAGTCGCAAGATCGTCCATCCCGGCAACGGACTATTCCGAAGAACTTCCTCGGCAAGAATCTTCTCGTAGTCACGCGCGTAGTCGCCGAGCTGCTCCTCCATTCCGCGGTAAGGAAAGAGTTCCGAACGAAGAGGCGCATCTTCAGTCAACGGGACGGGGTCCAGCGGGCCAAGCTCCTTGCGTGTCCATCGACCATAAGCGCGATAAACATCTAAGCTTGAGATCAACGCCAGGCGGTTAGTGCGACCCGCAAAGGCCTCTACGGCAGCTCTGGCGTCCGTTTCTCCCATCGCCACCATGTGGACCACAAGATCCCAGTCCCGGAGGACAGTCGGGGGGAACTTGGTGATGGGATATCTCGCGCCCGGGTCGAGAATGTGGTCGACCCCCGGAAGTACCAGATTGCTGGTTTGGCCGCGGTGAAACACTGAAACCTCTGCTCCAGCGTCATGCAGATGCCGGACTACATGTGCGCCGATGAAGCGCGTACCGCCGATGACGAGAGCTTTCAAAGCCTTGATCCTGTCGCTCTTGCGATGTCGCGCACTCATCCGTTCGTAGCAGGCAAGCGACGCCGTGCGTAGGCGACTCACCATGGATCACGCTGTACGGCGCGCCAACCCCTGGGCACCTCGCGCGCGACGCGGAATAATTGTTGATCGCAAGCATCGCAAGTATTCGGGTGTCCCGCCGTTTCCCTGTCTTTGTACGCCACAGTACGACGGCCACATGATCGTTGTTGTCAGGCCATGATTTCTGCCTCTTCTACTCATCCCCGATCCAGGGCCGCGCTTCGCGGACCCGCCAGAGAACGGGGACGACGTGGCGCCAAATCACCAGAAATCGGAGGCGATCCTTCGCGGTGCGCGCATGCTTCGCACGGCTCTCGGGTCCGCGATCGCCACGTTTCTGGAAGACCCCACGATCGTCGAGGTGATGCTCAACCCCGATGGGCGGCTCTGGGTCGACCGGCTTTCGGAGGGCCTCTCAGACACGGGTGAACGGCTGTCGCCTGCCGACGGCGAGCGCATCGTTCGTCTGGTCGCCCATCATGTCGGCGCCGAGGTTCACCCGGGCGCGCCCCGCGTCTCCGCCGAGTTGCCCGAGACGGGGGAGCGGTTCGAGGGACTGTTGCCGCCCGTCGTGTCTGCCCCGGCCTTTGCGATCCGCAAGCCTGCTGTCGCGGTATTCACGCTCGACGATTACGTCTGGACCGGCGTCATGGCGGCCGATCAGGCCGAGACACTGCGTCAGGCCGTCGCTGATCGTCGAAATATTCTGGTCGCGGGCGGCACCTCGACCGGCAAGACCACGCTCGCCAACGCACTTCTAGCCGAAGTCTCCAAGACCTCCGATCGCGTCGTCCTGATCGAGGACACGCGCGAGCTGCAGTGCGCAGCACCCAACCTCGTCGCCATGCGGACGAAGGACGGCGTCGCCTCCCTTTCCGACCTTGTCCGTTCCTCTCTACGTCTGCGCCCCGATCGCATTCCGATCGGCGAAGTTCGCGGAGCCGAGGCGCTCGACCTGCTGAAGGCCTGGGGCACTGGCCACCCAGGCGGCGTCGGCACCATTCACGCCGGCACCGCGATCGGCGCGCTGCGCCGCATGGAGCAGCTCATCCAGGAAGCAGTCGTCACCGTTCCACGCGCGCTGATCGCCGAGACGATCGATCTAGTCGCCGTGCTTTCGGGCCGGGGGGCGTCGCGCCGTTTGGCTGAACTCGCCCGCGTCGAGGGCCTCGGCTCCGACGGCGACTACCGCGTCACCCCCGCAAGCCAGCCCCTCACAGGAGACCCGTCATGATCAAGCATGCCCTGCGCATCCGCCGCCATATCGCTACGGCGGTGTCCGTCAGCTTCCTCACACTCGCGCTGGCGCCGGCGGCCCATGCGTCGGGCTCGTCGATGCCGTGGGAGGCGCCCCTCCAGTCCATCCTCGAATCCATCGAGGGCCCCGTAGCCAAGATCATCGCGGTGATGATCATCATTATCACCGGCCTGACGCTCGCCTTTGGCGACACGTCCGGGGGGGCGCGCAAGCTGATCCAGATCGTGTTCGGTCTATCTATCGCCTTCGCCGCGTCGAGCTTCTTCCTGTCGTTCTTCTCGTTCGGCGGCGGGGCGCTCGTCTGATGGCCGACGGCGCGGATCATGGCGGCGAACTGCCGGGCTTCTCAGTCCCGGTCCACCGGGCGCTGACCGAGCACATCCTGCTCGGCGGCGCGCCGCGTTCGCTGGCCATCCTCAACGGCACGCTGGCCGCCGCGCTCGGGCTCGGCCTGCGCCTCTGGCTAGTCGGCCTGGGCCTCTGGGCTCTCGGGCACTTTGCCGCCGTCTGGGCCGCCAAGCGCGATCCGCAGTTCGTCGACGTCGTGCGCAAGCATCTGCGCATCCCCGGTCACCTGTCGGTCTGAGGAGCGGCGCGATGATGAACCTTGCCGAATATCGCAACCGCAACATCCGCCTTGCCGATTTCCTGCCTTGGGCCGCGCTTGCGGGCGAGGGCGTGGTCCTCAACAAGGATGGCAGCCTGCAGCGCACCGCGCGCTTCCGCGGCCCCGACCTCGACAGCGCCGTGCCGGCTGAGCTGGTCGCTGTCGCGGGCCGCCTCAACAACGCGTTCCGTCGCCTCGGCTCCGGCTGGGCCATCTTCGTGGAGGCGCAGCGCCATGGCGCCGCGACCTATCCCGCCAGCACGTTCGCCGATAGCGCCTCAGCGCTGGTCGATGCCGAACGCAAGGCCGACTTCGAGGAAGCCGGCGCGCATTTCGAGTCCAGCTACTTCCTCACCTTCCTCTATCTGCCGCCGGCCGAGGATGCCGCCCGTGCCGAGACCTGGCTCTACGAAGGCCGCGATCACGCCGGTGTCGATGCGCATGAGATCCTGCGCGGCTTCATCGATCGGACCGATCGTGTCTTGAACCTGATCGACGCCTTCATGCCCGAATGCGCCTGGCTCACTGATGGCGAAACGCTGACCTATCTGCATTCGACGGCATCGACGAAGCGCCATCGTGTCCGCGTGCCCGAGACGCCGATGTACCTGGATGCGCTGCTCGCCGACCAGCCGCTCACCGGCGGCCTGGAGCCCCGGCTTGGGGACGCCCATGTTCGCATCCTCACCATCGTCGGCTTCCCGACGGCGACGACGCCCGGCATCCTCGACGAGCTGAACCGACTCGCCTTTCCCTATCGCTGGTCGACGCGGGCCATCTTGCTCGACAAGACCGACGCCACCAAGCTGCTGACGAAGATCCGGCGGCAATGGTTCGCCAAGCGCAAGTCCATCGCCGCCATCCTCAAGGAGATCATGACCAACGAGGCGTCGGCGCTCGTTGACACCGACGCGGCCAACAAGGCGGCCGACGCCGACATGGCGTTGCAGGAGCTGGGCGCCGACTATGCCGGCCAGGCCTATGTGACCGCCACGATCACGGTCTGGGACGACGATCCGCGCATTGCCGCCGAGAAGCTCCGGCTGGTCGAGAAGGTCATTCAGGGCCGCGACTTCACGGCGATGGCCGAGACCATCAATGCCGTGGACGCCTGGCTGGGCTCTCTGCCCGGCCACGTCTACGCCAATGTCCGCCAGCCACCCATCAGCACCTTGAATCTCTCCCACATGATCCCGCTGTCGGCAGTGTGGGCGGGACCGGAACGGGACGAGCACTTCGATGCACCCCCACTGCTTTACGGCAGAACGGAGGGCTCGACGCCGTTCCGGCTTTCCATACATGTCGGCGACGTCGGCCATACGCTGATCGTCGGGCCGACCGGTGCCGGCAAATCCGTGCTTCTCGCACTCATGGCGCTTCAGTTCCGGCGCTATCCGCAATCCCAGGTCTTCGCCTTCGACTTCGGCGGATCGATCCGGGCGGCGGCCCTCGCGATGCGAGGCGACTGGCATGATTTGGGCGGTGGGCTGACCGACGGCGCTGATGATAGCGTTTCGCTTCAGCCGCTGGCCCGCATCGACGATGTCGCCGAGCGCGCCTGGGCCTCCGACTGGCTGATCGCAATCCTCTCCCGCGAGAGCGTGCCGGTCACGCCCGAGGTCAAGGAACACCTCTGGTCGGCGCTATCGTCGCTGGCGTCGGCACCAGTCGCGGAGCGCACGCTGACCGGCCTATCCGTGCTGCTCCAGTCCAACGACCTGAAGCAGGCGCTGCGACCCTATTGCGTCGGCGGCCCCTATGGCCGGCTCTTGGACGCCGAGTCTGAACATCTCGGAGAGGCGCATGTCCAGGCCTTCGAGACCGAAGGGCTGATCGGCACTGGCGCCGCCGCCGCCGTGCTCGCCTATCTTTTTCATCGCATCGAGGACCGCTTGGACGGCCGGCCGACACTCCTGATCGTCGATGAAGGCTGGCTCGCCCTCGACGACGAAGGTTTTGCCGGTCAGCTCCGCGAGTGGCTGAAGACGCTACGCAAGAAGAATGCGAGCGTCATCTTCGCCACCCAGTCGCTTTCCGACATCGACGGGTCAGCGATCGCGCCTGCGATCATCGAGAGCTGCCAGACACGCATCCTCCTGCCGAACGAGCGGGCTATCGAGCCGCAGATCACCGCCATCTACCGCCGCTTCGGCCTCAATGATCGCCAGATCGAGATTCTGGCGCGGGCGATGCCGAAGCGGGACTATTACTGTCAGTCGCGCCGCGGAAATCGGCTGTTCGAGCTGGGACTCTCCGATGTCGCGCTCGCGCTCTGCGCCGCCTCTTCCAAGCAGAAGCAGGCTCTCATTGCCGACGTCCACGCGCGCAGTGGCGCCTCCGGCTTTCTCGCCGAATGGCTGGCGGTGAACGGTCTCGCCTGGGCCGCAGACCTCATCCCCGATCTCACGAACGTCAATCCGCAAGCAGAACAGGAGGTATTGCCATGACACGCTCGATCAGTACGCGCTCGCGCGCCCTGCGATTTGCCGCGACCATCATTGCGGCGCCGATCACCATCTCGCCTTTCATCAGCACGCCGGCGGCGGCGCAGTTCGGCGGTATCGTCTACGATCCGACCAACTACGCGCAGAATGTGCTGACCGCCGCCCGGACGCTCCAGCAGGTCAACCAGCAGATCACGCAGCTTCAGAACGAAGCGACGATGCTGATCAATCAGGCCCGCAACCTCGCGAGTCTCCCATACTCGTCGCTCCAGCAGCTCCAGCAGTCTGTCCAACGGACCCAGCAGCTCCTCCGGCAAGCGCAGGGCATCGCCTACGACGTCCAGCGCATCGACCAAGCGTTCACCTCCACCTACGGCAACGCGTCCATGTCCGCCTCCGATCAGGCGCTCGTCGCGCAAGCCCGGGAGCGCTGGCAGAACACAGTCGGTGGGTTGCAGGACGCAATGCGCGTCCAGGCCGGCGTCGTCGGCAACATCGACACCAACCGCGCGGAGATGTCGGCGTTGGTTGGCCAGAGCCAAGGCGCCACCGGCGCTCTGCAGGCAACGCAGGCCGGCAATCAGCTCCTCGCGCTTCAAGCCCAGCAGCTTGCCGACCTCACCGCCGTGGTCGCCGCCAACGGACGGGCTCAGAGCCTCTCCGAGGCCGAACGTGCCGCCGCTGCCGAGCAGGGGCGAGAGCAGCGCCGTCGCTTCCTCACGCCCGGCAGCGGCTATCAGCCGGGCAATGCCCGCATGTTCCCGAACGGCGGAAACTGAGCGTGGCCATGGACGGCAAGCTGCTTGCTCGCATCGGCGCCGTGGTCTTCGTCGCGGTCGCGATCACCGCAACCGCGATCGAGATGACCCGGAAGGAAGCGACGCCCGAGCGGTGGCCGTCGGGCCGTACAGTCGAAGCGCCGGCCGATCCGTTGCGCGATGCGCTGATACGATGCCAGGCCCTCGGCGAAGAAGGTCCTCGCGATCCGGAATGCCGTCTCGCCTGGGCCGAGAACCGGAGACGTTTCCTGGCGCCAGGGGCCCGACCTCTGGAAAGGCTGCCTCAATCATCTCCGACACGGCCGGAGGGCCTCACGCCGCAAGCGCAACCCGGCATCGCGCCCACGCCGACCGACAAAGAAGCGCGGTAACACGATGGGCAATACCGGCGTCATCGACCATTTCCTCGAAGTCTTCACTCGCTACATCGACAGCGGGTTCGGACTGCTCAGCGGCGAAGTAGCTTTTATCGCCACCACGCTGATCGTCATCGATGTGACGCTCGCGGCGCTCTTCTGGAGCTGGGGCGCCGAAGACGACATCATGGCTCGGCTGGTCAAGAAGACGCTGTTCGTCGGCGTCTTCGCCTACATCATCGGCAACTGGAACAACCTGGCCCGCATCATTTTCGAGAGCTTTGCCGGCCTCGGCCTCAAGGCGAGCGGAACCAGCTTCTCGACCGCCGACCTCATGCGTCCAGGCAAGGTCGCGCAGACTGGTCTCGATGCCGGCCGACCGTTGCTCGATTCCATCTCCAGCCTGATGGGCTACTGGTCGTTCTTTGAGAACTTCATCCAGATCGCCTGCATGTTCCTCGCCTGGGCGCTGGTGCTGCTGGCCTTTTTCATCCTCGCCATCCAGCTCTTCGTCACACTTATCGAGTTCAAGCTGACGACGCTCGCCGGCTTCGTGCTGATCCCGTTCGGCCTGTTCGGCAAGTCGGCCTTTATGGCCGAGCGCGTGCTCGGCAACGTCATTTCGTCCGGCATTAAGGTGCTGGTGCTCGCCGTCATCATCGGCATCGGCTCGACGCTCTTTTCCGAGTTCACATCCGGATTCGGCGGCCAGAACCCCTCGATCGACGAGGCGATGGCCATCGTTCTCGCCGCTCTCTCGCTACTCGGCCTCGGCATCTTCGGGCCGGGCATTGCCACCGGCCTCGTGTCGGGCGGCCCACAGCTCAGCGCAGGCGCGGCGGTCGGAACAGGTCTCGCCGCTGGCGGCATGGTCGCGCTCGGCGCTGGCGCCGTTGGCGCAGCCGCTTCCGGTGGCGCAGCCTTGGCGGGAGGCGCAGCAGCAGCTGCCCGCGGCGGCGCCACGATCGCAGGCGGCGCATCGACAGCCTACAGTCTCGGCGCAGCCGGACGGTCCGGTGCAGCCGGTGTCGCATCCGGTCTCGGCGGCGTCGCTCGTGCAGGCGGCAGTGCCGCCGTTTCTCCCCTGCGCCGTGCCGCCTCCCGTGCAGCCGACAGCATGAAGTCCAGCTTCAATGCCGGCGGCAAGGCGGCTTTCGAAGCCACTGGCGGAACATCGACCATGGGCTCGATCGGGGGTGATGCCGCCGGCGATGGCGCGGCTCAGGCGGCCGCTGGCGGCCCACCGGCCTGGGCGCAGCGCATGCGGCGCTCCCAACGCACAACCCACGCCGTGCAGGCCACGGCTCACGCCGTCCGCTCCGGCGACGCCCATGGCGGCGGCTCTTCCGTCAATCTTTCCGAAGGCGACCGCTGATGTTCAAACGACCCTCCACCCATTACGGCAAGGCCCCCGAACCGGAGACGCCCTACCAGCGTGCGGCTCAGGTCTGGGACGATCGCATCGGCGCCTCGCGCGTCCAAGCCAAGAACTGGCGCCTCATGGCGTTCGGCTCCCTGATCCTCTCGGCCGGCTTCGCCACTGCGCTTGTCGTGCAGTCGGCACGCGGCACCATCGTGCCATGGGTTGTGCAGGTCGATCGCCTCGGACAGGCGCAGGCGGTCGCGCCCGCTGAAGCAGACTATCGGCCGACCGACCCACAGATCGCCTTCCACCTGGCGCGCTTCATCGAACAGGTCCGCAGCATCCCGGCCGATGCGATCATCGTTCGCCAGAACTGGCTACGCGCCTACGATTTCACGACCGATCGCGGCGCAATGGCGCTCAACGACTACGCCCGGTCGAACGACCCGTTCACGCGGGTCGGCCGTCAGCAGGTCGCCGTCGACGTCTCCAGCGTCATCCGGGCCTCTCCGGACAGTTTCCGCGTCGCCTGGGTCGAGCGGCGCTACGAGAACGGCCAGCTCGCCGAAACAACACGCTGGACCGCGATCCTGACGATCGTCGTGCAGGTGCCTCGCAATGCCGATCGGCTGAGGGCGAACCCGCTCGGCATCTACGTCAACGCCATCAACTGGTCACGGGAGCTTGGGCAATGAAGTCGCCTTTCCGTAAAGCCGGCAACCCGGCTTCGCACACATCCGAAATTCCGGCTCTACGGAGGGCGGCGATTCCGATGGTCCTGCTCGCGACGACCGCGCTTGCGGGCTGCGCCACCACCAATCCGCCCCCCGAGATTTCCTACGACAACGCGGCTCCCGCCGTGCAGACCGTCGATCCGCCAGCGCCGGTCACCGTGGTCGAGCTGCCGCGCCCGCTGCCGCTGCCCGGCCAGTTGCAACGCGTGGAGCCTTCGCGGCGCGCGCCCGAGCCGACAGATCCGACCGCGCGGGTGAACCAGGCCAATGCCGCAGCCCGCATCCAGCCGGTGCGCGACGGCTTCATCAATTCGATGCAGGTCTACCCGTTCACGCAAGGGGCGCTCTATCAGGTCTATACGGCCGTCGGTCAGATCACTGACATCGCGTTGCAGCCGGGCGAGCAGCTGGTCGGCGCCGGTCCCGTCGCCGCCGGCGATACGGTGCGCTGGATCATCGGCGACACCGAAAGCGGATCGGGACCGACGCGGCAAATCCATATCTTGGTGAAGCCCACGCGGGCCGACCTGATGACGAACCTCGTCATCAACACCAACTTGCGCACCTATCACATGGAGCTTCGCTCGACGGAGCGGACCTACATGGCCTCCGTCTCCTGGCAGTATCCGCAGGACCAGCTCATCGCGCTGCGCCGGCACAACGCCGAGGCCCAAGCCGCCCAGCCGGTGGCAAGCGGGGTCGACCTCGCCAACGTCAACTTCCGCTACGCGATCGAGGGCGACCGCGCGCCGTGGCGACCGCTTCGCGCCTTCGATGACGGCCGCCAGGTCTTCATCGAGTTCCCGCGTGGCATCGGCCAAGGCGAGATGCCGCCGCTCTTCGTCGTCGGTCCCGAGGGCAATACCTCCGAGCTGGTGAACTACCGCGTGCGTGGGCACCACATGATCGTCGACCGTCTCTTCGCCGCCGCCGAGCTGCGCTTCGGCGCGGGCGACCGCCAGCGGCGCGTTCGCATCACCCGCACCGACGGGAGGCCAACCTCGTGAGCGAGAACCCGCCCCGGAAGGAGGAAGTGCCGGACGAGGACGCGCAGCCGCTGACCGGCGAGCCGGCCAGCGCCGCGCCGATGCGACTGCGCGCAGAACCGCCGCGCGTCACTCGACTGTCGCGCAAAGTTCTCGCAGGCGTGGGTTTGGTCGCCAGTGTCGGGCTTGGGGGCGCCCTGATCTACGCCCTTCAGACCCGCGATGGAGGTCGGCCGAAGGAAGAGCTGTATTCGACGGATAACCGCTCCACGGCAGACGGTCTGGCGGGCTTGCCGCGTGATTACAGCGGCGTGCCGCGCCTTGGTCCGCCTCTGCCAGGCGACCTCGGCCGGCCGATCGTCGGCGCTCAGGATCGTGGACAGCCTGTACCGGCGCCGAATGTCGCCACGCCCATCCCTGGTATCAGTCCAGAGGAACAACGGCGTCTTCAAGAAATCGAGACCGCACGGACCAGCCGGCTGTTCTCCGGTACGGAGACCCGCGCCGGTACGGCCGCGACAGCTCCAGCCCTCGCGCCGCCACCAGCACCGGACCTTGCCAGCCTCGGTCTCGCGCCATCGCCGTCGACACCTTCAGCGCAGGATCGCCAAAACGCTTTTCTCAACGCGGCGGCAGATCGCAGGACCGTAGCGCCGGATAGAGTTGCAGCGCCGGTCTCACCGAACATCCTGCAGGCCGGTGCGGTGATCTCCGCCGCACTGATTACCGGCATCCGCTCCGACCTTCCGGGCCAAATCACAGCTCAAGTCACGGAGAACATCTACGACAGCCCGACCGGCCGCATCCTTCTCGTTCCGCAGGGCACCCGTGTCATCGGCCAGTACGACAACAATGTGCAGTTCGGTCAAAGTCGCGTGCTGCTCGTTTGGAACCGGCTGATCCTCCCAAATGGACGCTCGATCGTGCTTGAGCGTCAGCCCGGCGCCGATGCCGAGGGCTTCGCTGGTTTGCAGGACGGCGTCGATTATCACTGGTGGGATCTCGCCAAGGCGGCCGGACTCTCGACGCTACTAAGCGTCGGCGCAGAACTCGCTGTGAACGATGAAGACCGGCTCTTGCGGGCCATTCGCAATGGCGGTCAGGACACGTTCAATCAAGCCGGGCAGGACATTGTCCGCCGCCAACTCAACATCGCCCCGACACTGACGATCAGACCGGGATTTCCCGTCCGCGTCATCGTCACTCGCGACATCGTACTCGAGCCCTACGGAGGATGAGAATGGCGAGCCTGAAGCTTAGCGCAATTACTGACGATAAGCCTATTAAGGTGACGGTTGAACTGCCCGCGCAGCTCCACCGCGATCTCTCCACTTATGCTCAGGCGCTGGCGCAAGAGGCGGGTCAGCCGGCTGTCGACCCGGTTCGCCTGATCGTCCCCATGCTCGAGCGTTTCATCTCCACAGACCGTGGATTTGCCAAATTTCGCCGCCAGGCTGGCGGTTAAGCTGAAGCGTGGCGGCGCAAGCGTTTGGTCAGATTTTTCAAAGCCGGGTTGGTACTGTCGTCAGACCAGATAGCACTCCAGCAGAAACGATCCGCTGTCTGAATGGAGACGAGCTGCAGGCCTGGGTAGGTCGCGCCGAGCATCGACTTGGCCGCTAGCGTCAGGCCAAACCCCTCTTCGACGAGATACATGAGGTTGTCCCGCCCGACGCGCTGCAACGAAATGCGCGGTTTACGTCCGAATCTCCGAAGCTGGGCACCGATCACCTCCGCCACCTTCAATCCGAAGGCATCGGAGCTGACCAAGAACGTCTCGTCCGCCAAGTCACGCCAGCGAACAGCAGCGTTTTTTCCAATAGGATGCTCCGCTGGCGCGGCAACGAGCAGAGGCTCGTCCCAAATCCGAACCGCGTTACAGCCTTCGATTTGCGGCTCACCGATCACGAAGGCGATGTCGAGCTGTCCGCGCGATATACCCGCAACGTTATCGTCCAGGGCGGCTTCCTCGACGCGGATTCTAATGCCGGGGTAGCTCGCCCGAAAGCTGGCGAGAAGCTCGGGAAGCGGCCCTTGAGCAAGCGTGCCCATTAGGCCGATCCGCAATTGTCCATCGTGGCCACGGCGGAGCAAAGCTAGTTCCTTGACGGCCCGGTGGAGTTGCTCCGCCCCGACGCGAGCCTCCTGAAGAAAATGGCTTCCCACCGGTGTCAGAGCGACGCCCGTCCTGCGCCGATCGAAGAGAACGATGCCGAGCCGTCGCTCCAGGAGTTGTACGCGACGGGTCAAAGTCGACTGGTTCACGCCGACAGCCTGTGCAGCCCGCCGAAAAGATCCGTATTCCGCCGCCAAGTGGGCGTATCGCAGGTATCTCAAGTCGAGGGCGAGATCCGGCATGTCGACGGGATCAGGCCGATAGACTCGGAACAGGTTGGGCTTTCCATAATGCGGCGCGCCCTGGATTCGCCAGCCACGCTGCGGTTTGCGCCCAAAAGCTCTGCTGATGCTTGGCGTGAAAGAGATCAAAATGTCCGATCTCGGAAACTCCAAGGTCGGCAGGTGCTATGACGGTCAATGTCGTTCGCGCACCTTTGTAATATCCAAGGCTGCGGTTCACCGCCTGAACGGAGCCGTACGGATCATCCGCCGCTGTCACTGCTAAGAGCGGTCCGGTAAACGCCGCGAGCCGATCGAGGATCATCTGCCTCTGTGCTGCGGGGAAGCTACGGTCGACCTCCGCGCGGCGGAAAGCCCATTCAAACGCCACGCCCGCCGGCAGATCTTCTAGCCAGCCTAGCGCTCGACCGGGAAAATATCCGAGCAGAGCCGCGAGCAGCGGCATGACGGCATGCCACTTCAGGACAAAGCCAAGCCGCTGGCGCGGTGCATAGTCACGCCAGTAGGCAAACTGCGCCCCGACAGTGAGCATTGCGGCGCAACGCTCGAACCCCGCCGCCAGGCCGGGCAAGAAGCCGCCGATGCTATGTCCGACCACCATCACCGGTCGACCCGCGGCCAATGCACACGCGAAATCGAGTGCGGCCGCAAAATCCAGTGTTCCCCAGTCACTCCATCGGAATGCCGCCTTTCTCAGGCGTTTTGGGCGTGAGCGACCTATGCCCCGGTAGTCGTAGGTCACAACATCAAAGCCGCACGTCGCAAGATACGCCGCGTACCGATGGTAGTACCTAGCAAGCACGCCTGTGGCCGGGTTCACGATGACCACTGCTTGAGCGCCTGGGCACGACCAAAGGTCGCCGTGGATTTCGACGCCGTCAGCGCACTTGAGCACCAGAGGCGTCGGCTCGGTCACGGCGGACGCTTTGCCGGCGGGGTCCAATGCATCTCCAGCGATCGTGTCCGTCACCATGCGCCCTCAGATTAACCTAGCCTTTCGTCATGATTGTATCTATTGAACACCATTAGTCCACAGCATTGTTCACGGGTGCGCCATGTCGCCGACGACACGCTCAACAGCCGGGCTCCCCCGGGCATCAACACGCGCCGAGCGTCACGTCACGATCTTGGCGGCGCTGGTCGGCATAGGGCTCGCGGTGGGGTGCGGGCTGCACGCCGGGGCTGGGTGGGCGGGATGGCAATGGGCGGTAATCATCTTCGTGGCCTTCGACCTCGCTGGAGGCGTCGCTTCGATGCCCCTGCCGCCATCGCTGAAGAAGATCCGCGTACCCGAACAGCCGCTTAGGCCGATCGCCTTCACTGCCTTTCACATTCATCCGTTCTTGATCGCGTTGACCATCCCGACGCAGGAATGGCTTCCGATGGTCGCGCTTTACGCCAGCGCGCTTGCCGGGGTCATACTCATGCCGAGGATCAGGTCGGCATTCGCGGCAAGCATCGCCCTGTCGTGGTGTGCCTGCACGATCGCTCTGGTTTGGACGCTTGGCGTCACTCACGGTCTCGAGTGGCTAGCGCCTACCTACCTGCTGAAGCTTGTGGGCTCCTACACCGTCACCGTCGGGAGGGAGCAGTGATGCGAACGCGGTACACGAACCTCTTGGCCTTCAGCCGCTTTGGCGCCGGCGTCGCCAACATGACCTACGCGGGCAGCTTGCCTTTCCTGCTGGGCGAGTGGGGCATGTCGGGAACGGAGGCGGGCAGCATCCAGGCAAGCTTCAATCTCTGCTATGCCCTGTCGCTACTGCTGTGCTCCTGGGCATCCGATCGCTTTGGACCCGAGCGAATCTTCGTGGCGGCCAACTGCCTTTCGGCGCTGGCGTTGATAGGATGTTCGCTGATCGTGCGCTCCCACGACAGTGCGATCATCATGTTCGGCCTGCTTGCTGCCGCGCTGGGCGGGTCATACACGCCCTCCATCATGCTCATCGCTAAAGCGACGCCGGCGTCCCACCGTGGCAGCGCGATCGGCCTACTGCTGGCGGGCTCATCAGTGGGCTATTTCTTCGCAATCGCAGTTTGTGCGGGGCTCATTCCTACATTCGGCTATGTCGCCGTTTGGAAGCTTCTGTCCGTCATTCCGCTGCTTTCAGCATTCGCGGCGAGCGTGGCGGCCACGAAGCCGCCGCTGCCCGTGGAAACCGCGAGTGTTGGGGGTATCGACAATTCCGGGCGCTTCTTGTCTCGCAACTCCATTCTTCTGACCACCGGATACACGGGACATTGTTGGGAACTGCTCGGAATGTGGGCTTGGATGCCCGCCTTTCTCGCATTTGCGCTAGCCGGCTCCGCAATCCCATCGCTGCTGCTCGGCATCATTATTGCTGCGGCGCTGCACCTGTCGGGGGCCGGCTCAACCTTGGTCGGCGGGTGGGCCAGCGACCGCTGGGGTCGCAAGTTTGTACTCGTCGCCGTTGCTGCTCTTGGCACCGCCTTATCCCTGATTATTGGCTGGACAGCGGCTCTGCCGTCGGCGGTGATTGTGGGGCTCGTGTTCCTCTACGGCTTCGCCGCGCTTGGCGATTCCGGTGTGCTCTCAACCGCGATGGCAGATGCGGTGCCGCCCAATCAACTTGGAAGGCTTCTAGCCCTTCGCTCGATACTCGGTTTCGGCGCCGGCGCGGTGTCGCCAATCGTGTTCGGGTGGATACTCGATCACACCAACGTTGCCGGATCTGCCCCGACGAATTGGGGGTGGGCTTTTGCCGTGCTCGGTCTCGGCGGCGCAATCGCGACCGCCAGTGCGCTCGGTCTGCGGTCCCAACGAACCGGCTATCGCTAAGCCACGGACGAACAAGCGCCACAGAGGCGCGGCGTTTCCCACCTCAAAGAAAGGAGAAACCTAGATGAGCAGTGCAGTAACGGCGGTGCCAGCCGCCGCATCTAACGTGGCCCGTGACCATTTTGCTGCTGAGTTCTCGTTCGAGACCGACTGCTGGGACGTCCACGAGTCTCTGGCGCAAGGCGCGGACTTCGTACTTCTCGATGTCCGCAGCCCAGCACTTTTTGCCAAGGGCCATGTACCTGGCGCGATCAACCTTCCCCACGGCAAGATCATCGCATCAAAGCTTGCGTCATGGTCCCCGGACACGCTGTTCGTCACCTACTGCGCAGGACCGCATTGCAACGGAGCGGCCCGGGGGGCCCTTCGCTTGGCCGATCTCGGTCGACCGGTGAAAATCATGGCTGGCGGCGTCACCGGCTGGATCGACGAAGGATTCGAACTCGCGACCGGCAACGAGCCTTGAGCGTTACCGTGAGCGCTGCCCAGCCCGAGGACTGTTTGGCGCTTCATCGGCTCATCCACGATCATGCAGCGTTCGAGGAGGCCTCGGCGACTGTCTCGCTGCATCAGGTGGCCGATGTGCTGGCCAACCGTCATCCGCCCGCGAGTATCATCGTAGCCCGCATGGATCAGGAGCTCGTCGGCTATGCGAGCCTGACCGAGGTTTATTCGATGTGGCACGGCAAGCGGTGGCTACATCTCGACTGCCTCTTTGTGCGTGCACAAGACCGCTCGCTCGGTATCGGCGCACGCCTCATGGCTGCCGTAAGGTCGATCGCCGCCAACTCGGACGCTCTTTGGGTCGAGTGGCAGACGCCGTCATGGAACGAGGCGGCAATCCGCTTCTATCGCCGCGAGGGAGCGACCGTCCTGCCGAAGGTCCGATTGCAGCTCAGCGCTTAGCCCCAATGGCGACGCGCAGCTTGGCCTAGGCTTCCGTCACGTGCCACAGCACGCCGCACGGGTCATGGATAAATCCCACCTTGCGGCCCCATGGCTGCATCGCGGGCGCAACAGGCTGCCGAGAACCAAATTTCACCGCGACAGATGCCGGGTCACGCTCCCGCCACCACGCGTCCAAGTCCGACACAACGAGCTGTACCATCAGGTTCTCGGCGAGGTCCTTCACGTAGAAGTCCTGCAAGAGGAAGCTGCACGCCCCGTCTGTCATTACGGCGACGTTCCCGGCTCCGCCTTCGACCGAAAAGCCGAGATCTTTGTAGAAGCGCTGCGACAGGCTGTAGTCGCGCGATGGAAGGAAGGGACGAAGCATGCGGAGACTCGCGGCACGGGTGTCTTGAACGGCGGACCAGAATTGTATCAGATTCCCTTTCAGATGTATCGTTACAATCGGCCGAGCCCTGCGGCAGGGGTCCGCAAAGCGTCGGCACCGACGGAACCGGAGATATGGGCGTGACGATTTGGTCGGGACTTACGCTTTTTGCAGTGATGGTTGGCCTTGCGGCCATCCCGAGCTCCAGCGTTGCTTTGGTCGTGCTCAGGTCTGCCTCGCTCGGCGTACGTAGCGGCGTCGCGACGGCCTTCGGCATAGCTGCCGGAGATTTGGTGTTCGTGGCCTTGGCGATCGGTGGGCTTACTGCGGTCTCACAGGCCGGCGGCCTGGTATTTGGAGCGCTCCGTTATCTGGCAGCCGGATATCTTATCTGGTGTGGCCTTTCGTTGATCCGCAGCTCGGGCAACGCCTCGAACGCCACGCTTCCGTACGAATGGGGCGGGTCCAAATTCAGCTTCCTGGCTGGAGCGATACTCACACTAGGCGATATCAAGGCCATCTTGTTCTACGCGCCACTCTTCCCGAGCGTGGTCGACGTGACTGCGTTGACGCCCATAGATCTCATCACAATAACTTTGATCACCGTGGTCGCCGTGGCTGGTGTGAAGTCGATCTACGCCGTCGTCGCTCGATCGATCGCCGGTAACCCATCCCTCAGCGCCTCGGGCGCTGTCAAACCGGCGAAGATCGTTGCAGGCAGCATGATGGTGGGCGCAGGCGGATTTCTGATCCTGAAGCCCTAGGCCTTTCGGATCAGGCTGCCGCCCGGCCAAAGTTCACTTGTGCTTCAGGTCCAAACCAAGATGAGAATGGCTGACACGGCCGTGAGAAGCGCCATTCCCCGGTTAAAGATGAGCGCTTGGCCGGGGTCGTGGATAAGCGCCCGCATCCCTGCTCCAAACCCAGTCCAAAGCGTTATCGACGGAGTGGAGACCACCAAGAATATAGACGTGACCATCAGCAAGCGGCCAACGTAGTCGCTCGCGGGGGCCACATAGATCCCCACTGCCGAGATCGTCATCATCCATGCCTTGGGATTCGCGAACTGGAATATCGCTCCGTGCCAGAACCCGACGCTCGCGCGGCCGTCACCTTGCTTCCCTGGACGAACGACCCAGAGCTGCCACGCAAGATAGAGTAGGTAACCAGCACCGACGACCTTCAGGCCGGTGTGGAGGCCCGGTATGCTGAGCAGGAGAACTCCGATGCCCGCGCCTGCAGCCAGAAATACCAAGCCGACGCCGAGCAGGGTGCCGGCCATCGCCGGCAACGTCTTGCGAAAGCCATGTGCGAGCGCCGAAGTGGAGAGTAGGAGGTTGTTCGGTCCGGGCGTTATCGACATGACGAGCGAAAACGCCAGTAATGACAGCAGAGTCGGCCTATCCATGCCGACAGATCCCGCTGAGCGACTCGCAACCGCGCGCCCTCACGAGCTGCGTTCCACTCGCGCCGGCGCGACGAGATTGCGAGCCGATCCACGGACCATCACGACGACAGCGTCCGCGCCCGCCTTGCGATCGAGGCTGATGCGTTGATAGTCCGGATCGTTCAGAAGGCGAGAAGCCTCTGCCTCACCGGAGAATTCCAGGACGACCACTTTATCAGGCTTGAGTGCGCCCTCGAGCAGGATCGGTGCCTCGTCCGCGACGAGCACCCGGCCACCGTGGCGAGCGAAAACTGACGGAAAGGCGTCCATATAACGCCGGTACGCTTCCACCTCAGTGAAGCTCAATTGAGCAATGAAGTAGACGGACAAACTGCACCTCTCGCTGTCTTGTTAGGGAATGACTTCGCGGGCCGATCGCGTCAGCCGATCTTCGCTCTGCTGTCGAAGATCATCCGCAGGGAGAGTGACGCGAGAACCGCGCCCATGGCCCAGCGCTGCGCAGCAACCCACTTCGGACGAGCGCGCAGTTGACGGGCAACGCTTCCCGCAAACAATATGACGAGGCCATTGATCATCATGCTGATCAAGATTTGCACCGATCCGAGAACCAGCGTCTGGCCCAGTATCGCGCCGTGATCCGGCGCGACGAATTGGGGAAGCAGAGAAAGGTACATCACAGCGATTTTCGGATTGAGGAGATTAGTCAGGAGGCCCATCCAAAAGAGGCGCGATTGGCTGTCATGCGGGAGGTCATGAACCTCAAACAGCGAGCGGCCCCCAGGCCGGACCGCCTGCCAAGCTAGCCACAGCAGGTAAGCGGCCCCCGCCACCCTGATGGCGTCGTATGCGAACGGGACAGCTAACAGCAGCGCCGTAATCCCGAATGCCGCGCAGAGCATGTAGAAGACAAAGCCGGCAAGCACGCCAGCTAGCGAAACGAGACCGGCGGTGCGCCCCTGAACGATCGTGCGCGAAATGAGATAGGCCATGTTCGGACCAGGGCTGAGGGATAATCCCACCGCAACAATCGCGAACGCGCCGAGGCTGGTGATCTCTGGCATTACCTTAGTGCCTCAATTTGGTTTGTGAGCACGAGCTGGCAGCAGATCGCATCGACCTACTTCAACTTGATCAAAGTTTGCTGGCCTGCGGCGCAGAGCCGCTCGCCGGCTTCGTGGTGGTCGAACACTTTAAGCGCGCAGATCGTCAGCGTGCGGCCGCTCTTGAGCACCTGGCCATGCGCCGTCAGAAACGCTCCTCTCGCCGGTGCAAGCAAGTTGAGCTTGAATTCCACGGTGAGCACGTCGGTGCCTGCCTCGAACAGGCTGTAGCCGGCATAGCCACCAGCCACGTCTGCGATCGTCGCTATGACGCCGCCGTGGAACAGCCCGTTCTGCTGAGTCAGACGGGCATCGAAAGGTAACCGCAACACGACGCGGCCAGCGGCGACCTCCTCGAGCGACGCTCCGATATGCTGCATGAACGCCTGTCGCCCGAAGCTCTCGGTGACGCGGCTCACAAGGTCATCGTCCAACCCCGGTGTCATCATCACCCCCTGAAGCTCGCGGCACATGCCGAATCGTGAGCAATCGATACAATTATGATTGAACAGAGTGAGCAATTATGCAAGCTTTGCTCTGCCAGCAGAGCTGTCTCGAGAGCGACGGCCGAGAGGCGATCGAGGGTGTGATGGATCAGAAAGTTCCTGACGCGCGAGTCGACGCGCCCAGCGAGCGGCCCGGCGTTGAGACCGCAGGCGCGAGCCGACTGCGGGCTCCTGCCGCGGCTAGTGAAATGCCGCCGCGGACTAAGCCTTCCAACTATCCGGCACCATTCGCTCAGCGCATGAGTGGTCGGACGAAACGCCCGCTGGGCGATGCGTTCGGCCTGTCCAACTTCGGCGTGAATCTCACGACGCTGTCGCCAGGCGCGGTTTCCGCGCTCCAGCATATCCACAGCAAGCAGGACGAGTTTGTCTATGTGGTCAGCGGTGAACTCACCTTGGTGAGCGGCGCTGACCTCCACGTCATGACGGCAGGGATGTGCGTCGGCTTCCCGGCGGCGGGAACGAGCCATCATCTCGAGAACCGCTCACCGCGTGAGGCGACATTCCTGGAAGTCGGTGACCGAAGCGAAGGGGACGAGGTTAGCTACCCTGCGGACGACATCACCGCTGTTCGCGATCGCAGTGGCTGGCGCTTCATGCACAAGAACGGCGAACCATACTGAGGGGGATCATGCGTACTCAAGCCGACAAAGTCCGAGCATTCAGAGCCCTACACCAACCCGGCTCGCCCGTAGTGATGCCAAACATCTGGTCTGCCGGCACCGCCATCGCCATGGCTAACGCCGGGTTCGAAGCGATCGCGACGACCAGCGGCGGGCTGGCGCTCGATCATGGCGTGCGCGACGGAGAAGTAGGCCGATTGGCTTCCGTCCTCGCCGCGACCGCAATAGCTGCCGCCGTCGACATCCCCGTTTCTGCGGATTTCGAGAACTGCTTCGGCGACAGCGCGGATGACTGCGCCTCGCTCATGGTCTCTGCGATTCGGGCGGGACTCGCTGGCGCTTCGGTCGAGGACGCATCCGGCCGGCCCGAACAGCCTATTTACGAGCTCGACCATGCAACGGCTCGGGTGAAAGCCGCCGTCGATGCGGCGCGCGCGGCCGGCGACCTCGTAGTCACGGCCCGTGCTGAGAACTTTCTTCATGGACGGCCGGATCTCGACGACACTGTTTCCCGGCTGAAGGCCTTTGAGGCCGCTGGTGCTGACGTTCTGTTTGCACCGGGCCTCCCTGATCTGGAGGCGATTAGAGCCGTCTGCAACGCGGTGTCGAAGCCCGTCAGCGTGATCGTCTACCCCGCGGACCCAAAGATGTCTGCAGGGGACGTGGCCAGTGTTGGCGTCGGCCGCATCAGCTTGGCCGGTTCGCTGGCACGTTTGGCCCATCAGACAATCGTAGCCGCCGCCCAGGACGTGCGAGCCGGCCTCTCGGGGAGCACTACGCCATGAAGCTGATCGGCATGCTTACGTCGCCCTATACCCGACGGGTCGCGATCAGCCTGACAGAAATGGGGCTGGAGTTTGAACACGTCCCCATCTCCGTCTTCTCGCATCTGGCGGAGTTCAAGGCGCTCAACCCGGTGGTGCGCGCGCCGACGCTCTTCCTCGACGACCAGACGATGCTCACCGACTCTCATGTGATCATCGAGTATTTCGACCGCGCCGACCGCAGCCGCAGCCTCTGGCCCGAATCCGATGCCGACCTGCGCGCAGCGGCGAGCGTTCTTGGGATGGCCCAGACGACTTGCGATAAGACCGTGCAGCTCGTCTATGAGCGCGAGCTGCGACCCGCCGAGAAGCAGTTCGCCGATTGGATCGATCGCGTCACGGGGCAGGTGAACGCTGCGTGCGAGCAACTAGAGTCGCTGGTCGAAGATGCGCCGCTGTGGCTTGAAGCCGACCGCCTGAACATGGCGGGCATTACACTCTCGGTGGTTTGCACGTTCATGCAGAACCGCATTCCCGACATTTGGGAAAGAGGGTCGTTCGACAAACTCAACGCCTTCCGCGAAAGCGCCGAGGCGCTTCCGACGTTTCGTCGTTGGCCACACGCCAGCCTCGCCGCGCCTCTAGCTCACGCACCACTCTGGCCATGAAACCTCTCGGCTTCCTCGGCGTGGGGCTCATGGGGACGCCCATGGCCCTCAATCTCTTGGCGGCCGACATACCCATGTTGGTTTGGAACAGATCGCCCGGGAAGGTCAGCGAGCTTGTTGCTGCCGGCGCGACCGCAGCGGCAACACCCGCCGAGGTCTTTGCTGCCTGCGAAACCGTGATCATGATGCTTGCTACGCCCGACGCTATCGACGCTGTGCTGCAGCCGTACTCATCCGCCTTCGCCAAAATGGTCGGTGGAAAGCTCGTCATCAGCACCGGGACGGCTTCGCCAGCCTACTCAGCCCGGCTCGCGCAAGCAATCGAGCGCGCAGGTGGGCGATACGTCGAAGCGCCGGTCTCCGGCTCGAAGCAGCAGGCGCAAGACAAGCAGCTTGTGGCGATGGTCGCAGGAAGCCCTGCCGACGTCGCCGAAGCGCGAGGGATCTTACAGCCAATCTGTCGTGAGACGTTCGATTGCGGGGCTATACCCGGCGGTCTGACGATGAAGCTGGCGGTCAACCACTTCATGATCGTCATGGTATCGGGTCTGGCCGAGGCATTTCACTTTGCAGATGCGGCTGGCCTAGATCCAGCCGCATTCCGCGACGTGCTCGACGCGACGCCGATGGCCAGCAGCGTTTCCCGCGTCAAAGCTGGAAAACTCGCGAGCCGTGATTGGACACCGCAGGCCACAACTGCGGACGTGCTGAAGAACATTAAGCTCATCGACGACGCCATCTCGCAGGTCGGAGCGACATCGCCTTTACTCCATGCCTGCTTCGATTTGTTCGACGAGATCGTCAGCGCGGGAGAGTCCGGCGCCGATATGGCAGCAGTCGCATCTGTCTTCGACGCCCGTCGGCTTCGGGAGAAGGTCGGTGCCTAGCGTAAGGATGCTCCCTCCAACGGGTCCCGCAGGACCTGCCTTGCCGATTGGGGCTATGCCTTGCTTCCCCAAGCTGCGATGTAGTACAATTCCGAAAATTGTATTGCGAGATTTTGTGGCTAGCGCTCAGACCCCGAAAATCCAGCTTCCGGATGTGCCAGGAGCTCTGCACGAGCGGCTTGCGATCGCCGTCGAGCAACTTATTGGCGCTCGGCGCTACCAGCCTGGCGACCGCTTGCCTACGCATCGAGAATTGGCGCAACAGGCTGGAGTCGCGATCGGAACGGTTACGAAGGCGCTCGATCTTCTCAGCGGGCGCGGCATCCTGCGGGGCGAAGTCGGCCGCGGCACCTTCGTAAATGATGTACGCATCGCACCGGTCAGCAACGGCGTCATCGACCTTGCAGTCAACGGACCGCCGCCGGTCATTCCCGAGGAGAAGTTCCGTGAAGCGGCAGAGCGGGCGATGCGCCGGTCTCTTGCCCTTCCTCATGGGGGCTACGCGGCGCAGCGCGGAACGGCGGAGCAGCGGCGAACCTTCGCTGGATGGCTCACCCGAACTCGCCTGAAGCTCGATGAAGATGAGCTGATCGCCACCGTCGGCGTCCAGCACGGCATCTTTCTGGCGTTTCAGGACCTGCGGCATACGTCACGCCTGATCGCGACCGAAGGCGCTACCTATCCCGGCGCCCTGGCGGCGGCGCGCGCGCTCGACATGGAGATGCTGCCGGTCCTGCATGATGACAACGGCATCGATCCTGATGACCTGGACCGCACGCTCGCGACCAGCGGCGCCAAGATCATCTATCTAACTCCGGTCTGCCACAATCCTCTCGGTTTCGAGATGGACGAAAGCCGCCGCAGAGCTGTTCTGGCCGTAGCCGAAAAGCATGATGCGTGGATCGTCGAAGACGACATCTATTCGGTTTACGCGGCGAAAGGCGGGCCGACGTTCAAGGAACTTGCGCCTTCGCGCACATACTATCTGAACAGCCTGTCGAAGTGCCTGACGCCGCTGCTCCGCGTGGGAGTGATCGCGCCGCCTGAGCAGCGGCGAGCAAGCATAGCTAAAGCTGTCGGCGCCGTCGTATGGGGGGCCTCTCCCCATGGAATGGAGATGGGATGCGCGCTCATCGAAGTTGGTGCGGACACGACCGTAGCTTCGATCCTGCGCACGGAGGCCAAAGCGCGCCTCCAACTCGCGCAGCGCGTCTTGGCGCTCGATTCCGTCCCCATGCCCGGCGGCGCACCGCACCTGTGGCTCCCCATGCCTGCGATCCAGGCTGCGAAGCTCGCGCGCTTGTCGAGCGATCATGGCGTCCGCCTCACGCCGCCTGACGCATCCTATGTCGGTGGCGAGAGCGGAGGCGGGATCAGGCTCTCCATCATGGCCACAACGAGCCGGGACGATCTCGAGAAGGCGCTGCGAACCGTGGCGACGCTGCGCACCGAACCCGAAGAAGTGATCATCTGAGGCATCCCATGACCCAGCATGCGTTGATCGTAACAGGTGGAGGGCGCGGCATCGGTGCCGAGATCGTGCGAGGTGCGGCCATGCGCGGCATCGCAGTGGCTTTCTCGTACCAAGCCGACGATGAGGCGGCCAACAGGCTTGTCTCCGGCCTGAAGCACGAGCACCGTGTCATCGCCGTACGCTGTGACGTTGCCGATCCCGGAGCGGCAAGCAGATTTATGGACGAGGCCGAGAAGCAGCTCGGCCAAGTCACGATGGTAGTCAACAATGCCGGTGTCACCGGACCTCTAGGCGCTTTCGTCGATGCGACGTCGGACACGCTGAAGCGCACGTTGGACGTCAATCTTCTAGGGACGATGTGGCTTGCCCAAGAGGCGGCAAGACGCTGGCTGGCCCGCGGAACCCCGGGGCGAATGGTCAATATCTCTTCGATCGCCGCGACCCTTGGCGCACCAGGCGAGTATGTGCACTACGCGGCGACTAAAGCGGGTGTGGAGGCATTTACGGTCGGCCTCGGCAAGGAGCTCGCTCCGAAGGGAATCCGTATCAACGCTGTCTCGCCAGGGACGGTGCTAACGGAAATCCATGCAGCGGCGGGGGAGCCCGATCGACCCGCACGCGTCGCAGCCCGGATACCGGTCGGCCGCCCGGGCGAGGCTAGCGAGATCGCGGCTGCGGTTCTCTGGTTGTTGTCCGACGAGGCTTCCTATGTGAACGCTACGGTATTGCGCGTGGCGGGCGGCCTCTAGTGAGCGTCGAGGGCGTTCGGGAGTTTTTGCGTCAAGCGGCGCCGGATATCGAGGTCATCCGAACACGGGCGAATACGGCTACTGTCGAGGAAGCTGCCCGCGTGCATGGCGTTTCGCCATCACAGATCGCGAAGACGCTCACGCTTGAAGCCGGCGGCCGAGCGTTCCTGCTCGTCGCCGCGGGAGACGCTCGCCTAGACAACGGAAAGGCGAAGAATGCTTTTGGTGGTCGGACGAGAATGCTGCCCCGCGAGGAGGTGGAGGCGCTGACCGGCCACCCGGTTGGCGGCGTGTGTCCGTTCGGCCTGCCGTCGCCGCTCGACATCTACTGTGATGTCTCCCTGCAGGCGCACCCGTTGGTTCTGCCGGCGGCTGGTGACATCGATGCTGCGATCAAGATCAGTCCAGCGCGTTTGGCGGACATCACGAACGCAAGGTGGGTTGATGCCTGCCACGCTAAGTCCGGATCGGCTAAGGGATCAGGCCCCACGCAGCTTGAAGGCTCAGGTTACGAACGCTCCGCTGCGAACGTCGTTACGCGATAGGCGCTCCAGCGAGCTGCCCTGCGCCTATGCAGGTGATGTAATGGTCGTCGAAGGCCATCTCGCCTTGGGAGATGGCGCACCCATCAGGATTCGAACCTGAGGCCTCTACCTTCGGAGGGTAGCGCTCTATCCAGCTGAGCTATGGGTGCCTGTTGCTTACGCGGTGCTTACGCGGAAAACCTGTGAGTTGGAAGCTCTACCGATGCCTCCTGCAAGCCGTTGTAAATCAACTCCTTTTTTTCATCTCTTACCGCCCATCACCCGTTGACAGCAGCCTTCGGAGGGCAGCGCTCTATCCAGCTGAGCTACGGGTGCAGTGCTGGGGCGACTAGCAGAGCAGGCGCGGCGTTTCCAGCGCCAAATCGATCCATCGTCATCATGGGCTTGGGAAAACTTTTCCGGGATGCCTTTCCCGGCGTCGGCCTCTCGTAGCAGGCGGGTTGAAAGTTCTCTCTATGTTCTTATGATGCAGCGATGGCCGAAGCTGATTCCCCTCTCTCGACGCCCCTGGCACCGCCTCTCACGTCCTTTGCCTCGGGCGATGTCGCGCGCGGGATCGGGCGGCTCTTTGCCCGGAACGACATATGGTGCCTGCCGGAAATGCCGCTGCGCTGCGGGCGGCGGGCGGACCTCATGGGCATCGACGCCAAGGGCCATGTCATCATCGTGGAGATCAAGGTTTCGCGCGCGGATCTGCTCGGCGACGGCAAGTGGACCGACTATCTCGACTATTGCGACCGCTTCTACTGGGGCCTGCCGCCTTCGCTGGACCGCGCGCCGCTGGAGACGGAACTGTTCCTGCCCGAACAGTGCGGCGTGATCGTGGCGGACGGCTACGACGCAGAGATCCTGCGCCCTGCCCCGCTGCGCCAGCTTGCCGCCGCGCGCCGCAAGGTGGAGACTGAACGCCTCGCGCGCGCCTCGCTGCGGCGGCTCGTCACCCTGGGCGATCCGCAGACTTTGCAGTGGGGCAGCGAGAACTGAAGTGCGTCCGGGAGCGAAAGAACTCTTTCGCTCCCGCCGGCCCCATCACGATATCGCGTCAGGCGATCTCCTTCTCGATCCATTCGGGATAGAACGAAGGTTCGCGCTCCGACCAGCCCGATGCCGTCGCCGCCGCTTCGCTGATCGAGTGCAGCAGGATCTTGCGGCGTTCCGGCTTGATCTGGGGAAGCGCCGCCGCGCCGCAGAAGGCGCCCGGCAGCCAGGGCCGCGCCCAGCCGCCCAGCAGGCGTTCGTAGAGGAAACGGAAGGCCGAGAACGATTCGATGCGGTCCTGCGCCAAGTCGAAAGCGGCGAGATGGAGCAGCTTGCCCATGAAGGCGCTGATATCGTCGAAGCCGAACTCGTCGGGCCGCATGTCCCGCAAGGCCGGGAATTCGGCATAGGCTTCATACTGGCTTCGGATGGAGGCTGCCTCGCCGCCGTCACGCGCCCAGAGGCCGACCGCGTCCTGCCGGCCCAGTCCCACGTCCAGGCTGCGGCGGATATAGCGCTGCTCGCAAGGCGTGAAGCTGGCGAACTCCCGCAGTTCGCTGATGGTGACGGTGGCCTTTCCCGTGTGAGTCATGGTCCTGATCCTCGTGACACGGAAGGACTATCCTCCCTGTCACTAAAACCACTTTCTGCCACATCGGTTGCTACAGGCTTAACTGGAAAAAGGGCTGCCCCCCATATTTCCGGCAAGATTCGCGAAGGATTTCAATTCGGGACAGATTGAAAGATGCCGATTTCCGTATTTTTCCTAGGAAATCGGCCCTCTTTCAGCAATGGGAAGGATGGTCGCGGAAAATTTGTCCCGGAAAATTGGTATAGCCGAATTTTCAGATCAGTCCGGCGAGCGGGCTGGACGGATCGGCATAACGGCGCTGGGCCATACGTCCGGCGAGGTAGGCGTCGCGCCCGGCCTCCACCGCCAGCTTCATCGCGCGGGCCATGCGGATCGGATCGCGCGCTTCGGCGATGGCCGTGTTCATCAGCACGCCGTCGCAGCCGAGTTCCATCGCCACGGCGGCTTCCGAGGCCGTGCCGACGCCGGCATCGACCAGAACCGGGACTTTCGCCCCTTCCACGATCAGCCGCACTGTCACCTTGTTCTGGATGCCCAGGCCCGAGCCGATCGGCGCGCCGAGCGGCATGACCGCCACGGCGCCCGCTTCCTCGAGCTGCCGGGCCGCGATCGGGTCGTCCACGCAGTAGACCATCGGCAGGAAGCCTTCCTTCGCGAGGATTTCCGTGGCTTTCAGCGTTTCGCGCATGTCGGGATAGAGCGTGCGCGCCTCACCCAGCACTTCCAGCTTCACGAGATCCCAGCCGCCCGCCTCACGCGCCAGGCGCAGCGTGCGGATCGCGTCATCGGCCGTGAAGCAGCCTGCGGTGTTGGGCAGGTAGGTGATCTTCTGAGGATCGATGTAGTCCGTCAGCATCGGCGCCTTGGGGTCCGAGACATTGACCCGGCGCACCGCGACAGTGACGATCTCCGCGCCCGAAGCCTCGACCGCAGCCGCGTTCTGCTCGAAATCCTTGTACTTGCCGGTGCCCACGATCAGGCGCGAGCGGAAGGTGCGGCCAGCGACGGTCCAGGTATCAGCAGCGGTATCGGTCAAGGTTCGCATCCTTTCGGGGAACGGGTATTTCAGGAAAGCGGGCGCAGAGGGAAGGTGCCGGGGAAAGGTGCCGGCGCGTTCAGCCGCCGCCCACGAAGTGGACGATCTCCAGCACATCGCCATCGGACAGGGCAACATCGGCCAGGGTCGAGCGCGGGGCGATTTCGCCGTTATGCTCGACGGCGACCTTCTTCGGATCGAGCCCGATCCCGGCAACGAGATCGGCAATCGACGAGCCGGGCGCCACGCGGCGCGGTTCGCCGTTCACGATGAGGGAGAGTTCAGCAGCCATGGGCCGCAGATAGCGCGGAGAATCGATTTGGAAAGCACCTAAAGCACCTTCAATGCGCGCCGTGCAGGTTCCTGATGTGGGCCAGGGCCACCAGCGCGACGCCGAAGATCGTCAGGATCGATTCCGCAAGGCCATGACCGACCGCGACCGCCGCCGCCATCAGGGCAAGGCCGAGGCCGCCGATCACCAGCGGCGCAACCCGGCCGTGGCGCATGACGCCGAAGCCGAGCGAGATCACGCCGACGACGAGGGCCAGCACCAGACCGATGCGATGCACTTCCGGGGCCAGCAGGACTTCGCCGCCCAGGCCCAGGAATCCCACGAAAAAGACGCCGAGCACGCAATGGACCGCGCAGAGACCGCTGAGGACGATGCCTGCCCGGTCGAGCCGGTTTCGAATCGCGATGATGGCGGTACGCATGACTGCCCATGTATGTGACGTTGTAACATACATCAAGCCCCGACCTTGTCGCAAAACATTCGGTCGCCCTCCCTCTTGCGCATTTCGTCGCAAGATCGCAGGGATTTGCGCCATGAGAGTTTCAGACGGTCGCCCCATCCTCGGAACATCCGACGATATCGCCCCCATGGTTCGCTGGCTGCTGTTCGTGGCCGCGCTGGTCGTCCTCATCGTCGCGGTCGGCGGCATTACCCGCCTGACCGAATCCGGCTTGTCGATCACCCAGTGGAAGCCGCTCACCGGCGCGATTCCCCCGCTTACCGATGCGCAGTGGCAGGCCGAATTCGCCCGCTACCGGCAGATCCCGCAGTACATAGACGTCAACGGCCCGGCCGGCATGACGCTGGCCCAGTACAAGTTCATCTACTTCTGGGAATGGGTCCACCGCCTGCTGGCCCGCGTGATCGGGCTGGCTTTCGCGCTGCCGCTGGCGTGGTTCTGGTACAAGCGCACGATCCCGCTGGGCTACAAGCCGCGGCTGATCGCGCTGCTCGCACTGGGCGGACTTCAGGGCGTGGTGGGCTGGTGGATGGTCTCCTCCGGCCTCACGCCCGAAGCTGCCGACCGGGTGAACCACTTCCGCCTTGCCGCGCACCTGCTGGTGGCGCTGACCACGCTGGGCGGCCTGGTCTGGACCGCTCTCGATCTTCGCGAGCTCAGGCGCGGGCAGGCTCCGGCGCGCGTGACCCGCTTCAGCGGCGTGGTGCTGGCCATGCTGTTCTTCCAGCTCTTCATGGGCGCCATGGTGGCCGGCCTGCGCGCCGGCTACGTCGCGGGCATGGGCTGGTTCAGCATGGACGCCTGGCCGCTGATGCAGGGCAGCTTCTTCCCCGAGGGCGTGGAATGGGCCGGCGGCGCGCTCCATGCCCTGGTCAACGATCCCTTCCTGACGCACTTCGTCCACCGCTGGTGGGCATGGGCCGTCGTCGTCGTGCTGGTGGTCATGGGCCGCCGCCTCAAGGGACGGCACGCCCGCCTCGCCTCGATCGCCCTGCATTCGGCATTCGGAACGCAGGTCCTGCTGGGCATCTTCACCGTCTGGTCGGGCGTGGCGCTCTGGCTGGCCGTGGCGCACCAGCTTTGCGGCGCGCTGCTCGTGGCCGCGACGGTCGGGGGCGCCCACTGCCTCGGCCGCCGCGATCAGGTCGGTCTCGGGATGTGAGCGGGACCGCCGAAACCCCCGCGCTCATCTGGTGCCCCTTCCCGGACGAGGACAGCGCCCTCGCCGCCGTGAATGCCCTGCTGGACGAAGGCCTCGCCGCCTGCGGCAACCTGCTGCCCGGCATGACGTCTGTCTTCGTCTGGAACGGCGAAAAGGACACTGCCCGCGAGTTCGGCCTGCTGGTGAAGACCAACGCGGCCCTGCTCGACCGCGCCGTGACGCGGCTTGCACAGCTTCATCCTTACGAGGAACCCGCCGTGCTGGGCTGGCACTGCGATACGGCAGCGCCGGGGACCGTGGCCTGGTTGGCCGGTATTGGGCTGCCAGGTATCGGCTCCGCTAACGCTTGAAGGTATTATTTTACCTCTCTGGAAAGCCGCAGTCTGCTTGACTTGAAGGCCGGTTTCGACGATTTGGCCGCCTTCCCGCGGTGCCGGAGATTCGTGAAAGCGATCGATTCGGTTCCCGCGACCTGAACATTAGGGATAGACCAGCCATGAAGGCGCTTACGAAGGTCACCCGGTCGATCAAGCCGGCCGAGGTGGAAAAGAAGTGGCATCTGATCGATGCCGAAGGTCTGGTGGTTGGCCGTCTCGCGGTCGTCATCGCCGACCTCCTGCGCGGCAAGCACAAGCCGAGCTTCACCCCGCACGTCGATTGCGGCGACCACGTCGTCGTGATCAACGCCGAGAAGGTGAAGTTCACCGGCAAGAAGCTTGGCGACAAGACCTACTACAAGCACACCGGCTACGCCGGCGGCATCAAGGAAGTGACTGCGGACAAGGTCCTCGGCGGTCGTTTCCCCGAGCGCGTGCTTGAAAAGGCTGTCGAGCGCATGATTCCCCGTGGCCCGCTCGGCCGCGACCAGATGCGCGCCCTGCACCTCTATGCAGGCACCGAGCACCCGCACGGTGGCACCCAGCCCGAAGCACTCGACGTCGCTTCCATGAACCGCAAGAACAAGGTTGGCGCGTAATGTCCGATACCGAAACCGTACAGAGCCTGTCCGACCTGAAGGACCTGGGCGAAGTCGCCGCCGTTGAAACCGCGGAAGAAACCTTCAAGCCCGTCGTGTCGAACGCGCCGCTGCGCGAGCAGCAGCTCGATGCCTACGGCCGCGCTTACGCCACCGGCCGCCGCAAGGACGCCGTGGCCCGCGTGTGGGTGAAGCCGGGCACCGGCAAGGTCATCATCAACGGCCGTGACCAGGAAGTCTACTTCGCACGTCCGACCCTGCGTCTCGTCATCAACCAGCCCTTCCAGGTTGCTGGCCGCGACGGCGCCTACGACGTGATCGCCACCGTCAAGGGCGGCGGTCTCTCGGGCCAGGCCGGTGCCGTGAAGCACGGTATCGCCCAGGCTCTCTCGAAGTACGAGCCCACCCTGCGCGCCGCCGTCAAGGCTGCCGGCTTCCTTACCCGCGACCCGCGCGTCGTCGAGCGTAAGAAGTACGGCCGCGCCAAGGCACGCCGCAGCTTCCAGTTCTCGAAGCGTTAATTCGCTTACCGAGAGCTTCGGCTTTACGAAAAGGGGTCGCGGGAAACCGCGGCCCTTTTTTGTTGCGCCGGTTCCGCCTGGCATACCCAACTCCAAAGCCCAGAGCAGCGCCAGATACCTCGTCATTGCAAGGTATCTTCCATTGCCATGTATCAATTTTAACAAGGTATCTTGCGTTACACAGTAGCTGGCTATATACACTCCTCATCCGCAGGAGACGATTCGATGTCCGAAATCGAAGTACAGCTGAAGAAGGGCGTGCTCGGCCTTTGCGTGCTCGCCCTGCTGTCGCGGGGGGACAGCTACGCCTACGAGATCGCCAGCCGCATGGCCGCCGCGGTCGACATGGGCGAAGGCACGATCTACCCGCTCATGCGCCGCATGCAGTCCGACGGCCTCGTCGCGACCTACCTTGAGGAATCGCCCTCGGGGCCGCCGCGCAAGTACTACCGCATCACCGATACCGGCCGCAGCCGCCTTGCCGAACAGGTCCAGGAATGGCGCGGTTTCACCGCTGCGGTCGACGGGTTGCTGGACGATGCCGCCCCGAACCCCGGCAACACCCCCGCTTCCGCACCCGTGCAAGAGGAGCCGAGCCATGACGCGTAACGAGTTCATCCGTCGCCTGAAGGCCGGCCTCAAGGGCATGCCGCAGGACGTCGTCGCCGAGATCGTCGCCGACTACGAGGAACACTTCGAAGCAGGTAGCGCCGAAGGGCGCAGCGAACAGGAAGTGGCCGCCGCCCTTGGCGATCCCGGCCGCCTCGCCCGCGAACTGCGTTTCGAGGCGGGCTTCCGCAACTGGGAAAGCGGCCGCACCCCATCCTCGGCCTGGAGCGCCATCCTGGCCTTCATGGGCCTGGCCACCATCGACATCCTGATCCTGCTGCCGATCGTGCTGCCGGTGCTGGGGGTGATGTTCGGCCTCTATGTGGCCACGCTGGTCGCCTTCCTGGCGGGCGGCTTCATCCTCATCGCCGGGCCGTTCAGCGGCTTCCCGGGCGGTATCCTGGTCGCCATCCTCGGCGGGCTGGGCACGATGAGCGCCGCCGTGGCGATCGCCGCCCTGCTGACGCTGGTCAGCATCTGGATCATCAACGCCATCATGTGGTTCGGCCGCCTGCACTACCGCGTGCTCGAACCCGCCATGCATTCGCAAGACTGAACCGTACGAGAGAAAGGAACCGAGTGATGTTCAGGAAACTGCTCATCGTATTCGCCAGCGGCGTGATCCTGACGATCGTCGCCTTCAGCGCAGCCTGGGTCATTGGTGGGGACAAGTTCCGCCAGGACGTCAACAACGGCGATTTCGACTGGACCATCGGCAGTGACGACGATGGCGCCGACAGCCCCCAGACCACCCGCAATTTCACGATCCAGCCCGGTGCGCGCCTGGCCATGGACGTGCCGGTGCAGCTGGTCTTCACCAAGGGCGACAAGGCGGAAATGGTCGTCAGCGGCCCGCAGAAGCTGGTCGATCGCCTGACCTGGGAAAATGGCCGCCTTGCCATGAAGGGCAGCTGGCACGGCCGCAAGGGCCTGAAGGTGCGGATCACCGCCCCCGAGATCGAAGGCCTCGACTTCGACGCCCCCGGCGACGTCACCCTGACCGGCCTCGATCAGGACAGCCTGACCGTGAACGGCAACGGCGCGCTCAGCCTCGATGCCTCGGGCAAGGTCCGCAAGCTGGCGGTCAGCACCGAAGGCGCGGGCGACCTCGACTTCGGCAAGCTCCAGGTCCAGGACGCCACGATCCGCGTCGACGGCGCGGGCAATATGACCATCGGCGCCAGCGGCGATGTCGATGTGCAGATCAACGGCATCGGCAACGTCACCCTCGTCCGCAAGCCGGCGAATCTCCGGCAGGTGATCAACGGCATCGGCAACGTCAGCCACGACTACAACTAAACTGGACGACGGCCTCCACGTAAGGCCGGATACGAAAAAGGCCCGCACCGGCAGACGGTGCGGGCCTTTTTCCGTTCTGGAGTTTGCCTTCCCTGCGTTCTTCCCGCGCTCAATGCACCGGCGGATCGACCGGCGGAACGGCGCCCACCGGCGCGACGGGTTCGTCCGGCTCGCGCGGGGGCAGGGCGTTTTCGGGGACCTGGTCGATCTGCATGGCCGGGGTCGGCACGTGTTCCAGATTGCGGGCGACCACCCGGATCTCGTTTCCTTCGATGGTGATCTCGTTGAAGCTGGGCGGCGTCGAGCGGATCCGCTTCGACAGGGTTCCGGCACCGATCATGCGCAGCGGCCCGGCGGGGGTTTCCGCCGTCAGGTCGAAAGCGTCGTGAATATGGCCCGACAGCACCGCCATCACCTTGCGCCCGGCCAGCACTTCCATCGTGCGCGTGCCGTTGATCGTCAGCAGCTTGTTGTCCTTCGCGCGCCGCTCGATCAGCGGATGGTGCGCCGCCACCAGCACCCGGGTTCCGGGCGGCAGGGCATCGATCGCGGCGAGAGTCTCGGCCAGCGCCTTCTCCGTCACCCAGCCGTTGGACCAGGGGAAGCGCTGCCACTGCGCGCGGGTGGTGGTCTTGAGCGGGACGATCGCCACGCCGGGCAGGTGCAGCTCGGCCTCCACCAGATTCTCGATCGCGTGGAAGCGCTTGTAGGGCGCGAAAAACCGTTCGTAGAGGTTGAAATAGGGAATGTCGTGATTCCCCACTTCCACCGTCACCGGCACGTCCAGCCCCTTGATCCACGCCGTGGCCGCATCGAATTCGGGATGACGCGCGCGCATCGTCAGGTCGCCGGTAATGGCGACGGCATGCGGCCTTTCCCGCGCGATACAGGCTTTCGCCCAGTCGATGGCGCGCTGGTCCTCCAGTCCGAAATGGATGTCGCTCAGGTGGAAAAGGCGGATCGGACCGTTCGGCGAAGGGGTATTTTCACGAAGCATTGCGCGTCGTTACCAGATCGACTTCGCAAGTCGCGAGGTAAAACGCCTCTTCAGCGGCGCCGTCGAACGGTTCGCCGTCGATCAGCAGGCCCATCGGCTCGCCATCGGGGCAGACCAGTCTGATCTCGCGGTGGATTCCCAGCGAATCGTGCGGACCATCGCGGAAGTCGCGGTTGAGCAGGGCGATGCCCTGTCCCGCATAGTCCGCCAGCGATTCCGCGTAATAGCCATTGGCCTCCAGCCCATCGTCACCCGGCGTCACGGTAATCGCCGAATAGCCTTCTTCCCGGCCGCAGTCGGCCTCCGCACAGACCACCTTGGGGCCGTTGGCGGACCAGGAGATCGCCTGGGCCGTGGTATTCACTAACTCCACGATGTTCACCGCGCGCATGGCCTCGCGCACTTCGTTCCACACGGTGCCGGGCCCGGCGAGCACGCCGGTCAGGCCCACCCCGTGGCGACTGGAAATCACCGTCGGACGCACGGTTTCCAGCGATCCTGCGGCCAGACGCGCGACGATTTCCGTCGCCGGAACGTCGCCGTGGAGCCGCTTGGGCAGCATGTTCATCGTGCCGCCCGGCAGCACCAGCACCGGGCCGCTCCAGCCACCGGCGGCCGCCACCACGGAATGGGTCGTGCCGTCGCCGCCGAACACGATGAGCAGATCGACCTGGCCGGCATCGAGCACGGCCGGGGTCGGCGCTTCCTCATCGGGAAACCGCAAGGTACGCCCGACCGGAAAGCCCGCCTGCACCAGCGCCGCTTCCACTTCGGCGACCGAAGCCTCGTCGTTGCTGCCGCTGGCCGCGTTGCGCACCAGCCAGACCGTTGGCGAAAGGGCAGGGCGAGAGGAATCGGTTTGGGTCATGCCGCCAGAAACCGGCGTGCCTCCGTCCGGTTCCCGATCGGAGTTCGTTTGAAAAATGCCCATAGGCATTTTTGATGCGGCACCGGCCCCAAAGTAACTCAGGCGCCCCCACCCGACCTCCCATTCAGTGTATCCTAGATGGGAGGTCGGGTGGGGGCGTGGGCCGGTGCCGCAAAATCCGCCTGCGGCGGATTTTCAAACAGACTCTTAAACCTTTCCACTGAAGATCAGCCATGCCGAAAGGCCGTTGAGCGCCGAATAGAGCACGTAGACCCAGGCCCATCCGGCCGATCCGCCCGCCACCGCAATCATCGCCCCCAGCAGCATCGCGAATTCCACGATCAGGCTGAGCCGTCCGCCCAGGGGCTGGAAGTACCACGGCACCTGCGAAAGCATCGAATGGCCGCTTTCGAGCACCGCCTTGTGCGCGGCGAAGTTGAAGATGCCAAGGAAGAAGACAACGACAAGTCCCATAAGTACATACAATTCGTAATGGAAAGCGCGATCAAAGGCCAGCTTTCGAACAGGCCATGATTCGGACAATCCCGATTCGCCCTTCTTTCTTGAGAATCCCTGTATTCGCCAGACGTCGTTCGTCGATGCCCGATGTCGTTCGTCCCCCGCGCCCGCCTTTGGTCGACCTTGGACGGGTGGCGGTCGAGCCCCGCATGAAGCGCACGCGATTCGGGGCCAAACAGGATTCACCGAGCCGGACGCGACACTCTCTCTGCCCACGGCTCACCCTGAGGAGGAAGAGAAAATGTTCAAGACCAACCTGATCGCCGCTGCCGCCGTCGGACTTGCCCTGGGCGCCGCTGCCGCCGCAACCACCCCCGCCCCCGCTTTCGCCAAGGAAGTCGAAGTGCGCTATTCCGACCTGAACCTCTCGACGCCGGAAGGTCAGAAGAAGCTGGACCGCCGCATCGACACCGCCGCCCGCACCGCCTGCGGCATGAACACTTCGACCACCGGCTCGCGCCTGCGCAGCGCCGACGCCACCGAATGCTACACCAAGGCCCGCGAAGACGTCCGCAACCAGGTTGCCGGTGCCGTCGACAAGGCCGGCGGCCAGCAGCTCGCGGTCGGGCAGTAAGTGTCTGCCGCCAAGCCGCTCACGAAGTCCCTAAAAAATAAACCCGGATACAAGACTGGCGGGCCCTAGCGGCCCGCCATTTTCTTTACGGTCGGCAGATAGGTACGGCCGATCCGCAAGGCATCGCCGCTGGCGGTCTCCACCGACCAGACGCCGAGGCCTTCGTGCCGCAGCCCGGTCACATGATCGCGGCGCAGGATGCAGCTGCGGTGGATGCGGATGAAGCGCTCGGGATCGAGGCGTTCTTCAAGGCTGGTGATGGTCTGGAGCAGCAGATAGCTCTGCCCGCGCACATGCAGGCGCACATAGTCGCGTTCGGCATCGATGCGTTCGACGTCGGCGGCCGGTACGCGCACCAGTTCGGAGCGGTGCGGCACCCAGAATTCCTCCAGCCATTCGCTGGTCGGCGCCGCGCGCTGATCCCCTCGGCGCGACATCACCCGGCCCACCGCGCGCTCCAGCCGGTCGGGCGCGACGGGCTTGAGCACATAGTCGATCGCGTCGAGGTCGAAGGCCTCTACCGCGAATTCGTCATGCGCGGTAACGAAGATCACCGCAGGCGCATCGGGCTTGCCCGAGAGACGGCGGGCGACGGTGAGCCCGTCGGTTTCCGGCATCGTCAGGTCGAGCAGGACGAGATCGGGGGTGAGGGCATCGATCAGGCGCAGCGCGGCCTGGCCGTCGCTGGCGGTGCCGATCACGGAAACCCCTTCGATCCGCGAGCAGATCACCTGCATGCGCTCGACCGCCAGGGGTTCGTCATCGACGATCAGCGCGCGCAGCGGTCCCGTGCCGTTGGACGTGCTGTTCGACGGTCCATTGGATTCTGCAGCTATTTCAGACAAGACCGGACTCCAGGGGCATTCTCAGGACCGTGGCGAAGCCGCCTTCGGGCCGCTTGCCGAACTCTAGCGAGGCCGCCGCGCCGTAGCGGGCCCGCAGCCGGTCCCGCACATTGCCGAGGCCGATCCCGAAGCCACCGCTGTTTTCCGGGCATCCCGGTCCATCGTCCGTAACGCTCAATTCCAGCATGTCGCCGTCGCGCCGCGCGGAAAGGGCGATCGTCACCGGCCGCTGGGTGGCGGCAACGGCATACTTCACCGAATTCTCGACAAGCGGTTGCAGGATCATGCCCGGCACCATTGCACCAAGTACGGAATCGTCAACATCAATCGTCGTTAACAATCGATTCGGAAAGCGCACGGCTTCGATGGCGAAATAGAGTTTCTGAAGTTCGATCTCATCGACAAGGGCAAGATCGCTGGTGGGATCGCCGGAAAGTGTTCGGCGGTAGAACGTCGAAAGGTTCTGGATCATCTTCTCCGCATCGTCCTGCTTGCCGATCATGACCAGCGCGGAGAGCGAATTGAGCGTGTTGAACAGGAAGTGCGGATTGACCTGATAGCGCAGCGAACGCAGCTCGGCGGCCTGCGCGGCGCGGCGATACTCGCCCTCGCGCCACTCGGCCGCGCGGGCTTCCTCCGCCTTCACCAGCGCGAAATAGAGCGCCGCCCAGGCCAGGACCAGGAAGTAGCGGCCGAAAGCGGTGTCGGCTATGTTTGCCCAGTAATCGTAGCTGTCGCCGAGCATCTTCTCGGCATCGATGGTGATCGCCGATTCCGGGCCATCCCCATCTTCCGTTGCGGCGCCGGTCGGTGACGCGCCGGAATCAGGAGCGGAATCGCTTTTCGGAGGCGATACGCCCTTGGGCAGGTCCACGAGGATATTGCCTGCATCGTCGCGGCTGATCCGCACGTTGTTGCCGGAGGGCTTCTCGGCCTGTTCCTCGTAATGTCCGTCCTTGGCGCTATCGATGTCGGCAAAGATCGCCTGATTGATCAGGGTCAGCGCAACCGAAAGGGGCAGGGCGCCGACCAGCACGACCACGAAACGGGCACCTGCCGAACGGCGATCCAGCAATTGCAGCAGCGGCCAGACGGCAGCCATCAGCAACATGGAGAGAATGCAGATGGTCAGGCGGCGCGAGACGAGCGCCCAGCTCATGTCGAAGCCGACGGCCACGCCGCGCAGTGTCGCGACGATGAAATAGCAGGCCCAGAGCGCGGCGAGGGAAAGCAGGACGAGCCGCGCAGGCACGCGCGGCTGATGGGTGCCGATGGCCACAGGTTCGTCCATCCTGTCGCCGTTCATCTCGGATGTCGTCATCCTTGGGGGATAGCGCGAAAAAACCCTGTCGCGCCAGTTCCCTGATCGGGCCGGAATCGACTTTCGTCGAACCGACCCGCCGGGATGGACCGATCCGGCGGACAAGACCGCCAGATCGGTGTTGATTCACGCCGCCAGAGTCACGCCGCCAGAATCACGCCGGAAGCAGGTGCTCCTTGGCGATCTTTTCCTTCCACACCAGCGGCGCGAGCTGGTGGACGTTCTTGCCTTCGGAATCGACCGCCACGGTCACCGGCATGTCCTTGACGGTGAACTCGTAGATCGCCTCCATGCCGAGGTCCGCGAAGCCGACGACCTTGGCTTCCTTGATCGCGCGGGCGACGAGGTAGGCGGCGCCGCCGACGGCCATCAGATAGGCCGACTTGTGCTTGGCGATGGACTCGGTGGCGGCGGGGCCGCGCTCCGACTTGCCGATGCTGGCGAGCAGGCCGAGATCGAGCATGGTGTCCGAGAACTTGTCCATGCGGGTCGCGGTGGTCGGACCGGCAGGGCCGACGACTTCCTCGCGCACCGGATCGACCGGGCCGACGTAATAGATCACGCGGCCCTTGAAATCGACCGGCAGTTCCTCGCCCTTGGCGAGCATGTCGGCAATGCGCTTGTGCGCGGCATCGCGGCCGGTCAGCATCTTGCCGTTCAGCAGGAGGCGATCGCCCTGCTTCCAGCTCTGGACGATTTCCGGGGTGAGGGTGTCGAGATCGACGCGGATCGCGCCTGCATCAGGAGCCCACTCCACCTGCGGCCACTCGTCGAGGTTCGGGGTTTCCAGGAAGCTCGGGCCGGAACCGTCCAGCGTGAAGTGCGCGTGGCGGGTGGCGGCGCAGTTCGGGATCATGGCGACGGGCTTGCCCGCAGCATGGCACGGCCAGTCCATGATCTTGACGTCGAGGATGGTGGCCAGGCCGCCGAGGCCCTGCGCGCCGATGCCGAGCGCATTCACCTTGTCGAAGATCTCGATGCGGAGCGCCTCGATATCGTTCTGCGGGCCGCGCTGCTTGAGCTGCGCCATGTCGATCGGCTCCATCAGGCTCTGCTTGGCCAGCTTGACGCAGTGCTCGGCGGTCCCGCCGATGCCGATGCCCAGCATGCCCGGCGGGCACCAGCCGGCGCCCATCTGCGGCAGCATCTCGATCACCCAGTCGACGATGGAATCGCTGGGATTCATCATCTTGAACTTGGACTTGTTCTCCGAGCCGCCGCCCTTGGCCGCGACGTCCACCGAAACCTTCGATCCCGGAACCATGCTGACCGAGAGCACCGAGGGCGTGTTGTCCTTGGTGTTGCGGCGGGTGAAGGCGGGGTCTGCCAGCACCGAGGCGCGCAGCTTGTTCTCGGCATTGTTGTAGGCGCGGCGCACGCCTTCATCGACCACTTCCTGCAGCGACTTCTCGGATTCGAGCCGGCAGTTCTGGCCCCATTCGATGAAGACGTTGACGATGCCGGTGTCCTGGCAGATCGGGCGATGCCCTTCCGCGCACATGCGGCTGTTGGTCAGGATCTGCGCGATGGCGTCCTTGGCCGCCGGGCCCTGCTCCGCCTCGTAGGCATCGCCCAGCGCGCGGATATAGTCCATCGGGTGGAAGTAGCTGATATACTGGAGGGCGTCGGCGACACTCTCGATGAGGTCGTCTTCGCGGATCGTCACCATCTGCGTCATGGAATTGTGCTCCCGGTTTTTCGGATCGCCTGATTTGTGGCGCTCCTTAGACGCGCTTTGGCATTTGCGCAAAAGCGCATTTCACGCGGCGATTCTTGTGTTCCACGCGCCGCCGGTTGCAAGTTCGGGAACGGTATCGTCAAAGCGTCACGATTGATCGACCAAGGACTTTCAAACCGCTTGGCCTGAAACGCCGCTTCGCCTAGAAGGCCCCCCATAAAGTCCGTATTTTGCGGGGGTACAGGCGTCTCGCCGTCCTTTCCCGCGACAGCATGAGGAATAGGCCGCAATGACCCTGACCGAGGATCGGTCCGCCACCGAAGCACGTCACGCGATGATCGTCAGCCAGCTGCGCACCAGCGGCGTCAACGAGCCCTGGGTGCTGCGCGCCATGGCCGCCGTCGCCCGTGAAGACTTCGTGCCCGCCGCCATGCGCGAAGCCGCCTATATCGACCGTGCGATTCCGCTCGAAAACGGCCGTTTCCTGGCCGCGCCGCTGTTCCACGGCAAGGCCCTGGCCGAAGCCGCGCCCACGGCCGAGGACAAGGTCCTGCTGGTGGGTGAGGAAAACGGCTATCTTGCCGCGCTGCTGCGTCCGCTGGCCGGTGCGCTCACCGTCGTCGATCCGGCCCAGGCTGCCGATCTGACGGGTGAGGGCGGCTATTCGCTTCTCGTGGTCGACGGCGCCGTCGAACAGCTTCCCGCCGCCCTTGCCGCGCAAGTCGCCGATGGCGGCCGCGTGGTCACCGGTCTGGTCGAGCGCGGCGTGACCCGCCTGGCCTCCGGCGTGAAGGCTGCCGGTGCGGTTTCGCTGCTGCCGGTCAGTGAAATGGGGATTCCGGTTCTGCCCGAATTCGCAGCTCCCAAAAACTGGAGCTTCTGAGCATGGCCCGGTTCGCGTTGCGTGCCGGGCTGCTCGCGGGGGGATGTCTGACACTGGCAACGAGCGCTCCGGCGCTGGCCGATACCCTGCGCGATGCGCTCGTTGCCGCCTATCAGACCAACCCCACGCTGGAATCGGCGCGCGCCCAGCAGCGCGCCACCGACGAGGGCGTGCCGATCGCACGGGCAGCGGGCCTGCCCAGCGTCACCACGACGGAAACCTTCGTCAGGAACGTGAAGCAGAGCGAAAACTCGCTGACTGCACCCTCGAAGACATTCACTGCCGATGGGCAGCTGGGCGTGCCGATCTATTCGGGCGGTGCGGTGAAGAACCGCATCAAGGCCGCGAAGATCCGCGTCGATGCCGGACAGGCGGACTTGCGCGCGACGGAAGCCTCGGTTTTCTCGCAAGTCGTCGCCGCCTATATGGACGTGATCCGCACCGAGGCGATCGTCGGCCTCAACCGCAAGAACGTCAGCGTGCTGGAGACCAACCTCCAGGCCACCAGCGATCGTTTCCAGATCGGTGATCTCACCCGTACCGACGTCGCCCAGTCGCAATCGCGCCTGGCCGTCGCCCAGAGCGACTTGCGCACCGCCGAAGCGAACCTCGCCGCCGCACGGGAAACCTATATCCGCTTCGTAGGCCGGGCGCCCGAAACCCTGGAAGCTCCGCCGCCACTGCCCAACCTGCCCGCAACGGCCAACGACGCCGCCGCGATCGCTCTCGATTCCAACCCCGACCTGATCGGCGCGCGCCAGCGCACCAAGGCCGCGGACAAGGACATCGACGTGGCCGGGGCAGGGCGCCTGCCCACGCTGCGCCTGTTCGGCCAGGGCAGCTACAACAATTACTTCAACACGCTGGCGCGTGGCGTGGTAGCCGCAAACGTTTCACAGAGCGATTCATCCGTGCAGGCCGGTGCGCAGCTGTCGATCCCGATCTTCCAGGGCGGCCTTCCCGCCGCGCAGCGCCGTCAGGCCCAGGCCACCGCCTCGGCCACGCTGGAGCAGGAAATCGCCACCGAGCGCGACGTGATCGCGCAAGTGCGCTCGGCCTATACCTCGTGGAACGCCTCGAACGACCTCATCCGCTCTTCGCAAGTGGCGGTGGAAGCGGCGACGCTCAGCCTCGAAGGCGTGAGGGCGGAAAATTCGGTCGGCAACCGCACGATCCTCGACATTCTCAATGCCGAACAGGAACTGCTCAACGCCCAGGTTACCCTGGTGACGGCACGGCGCAACGCCTATGTCGCGGGCTTCACCCTGCTGGCGGCGATGGGCAAGGCCGAAGCCCGCGATCTCAACCTCGACGGCGGCATCCTCTACGATCCCGAGGTCAACTACGACCGCGTGAAGGGCAAGTTCATGGACTGGGGCAACGATCCCGAGCCCGTTGCCCATTCCACCCGTACCGTTGACACGCCGGTGCAGGACGGGAACATTCCGCAGCAGTAATCAGCCGTTCCGATTCGGAGCGCAATTTTCGTCGAGTCCAGCCCCTCTGGCCGGACCCGCGAGCAGGGGCAAAAGGCATGCGTCAGAGCGGTGAACCCTCGGTCGAGGAGATTCTCCAGTCGATCAAGCAGGTGATCGCCCGCGACACCCGTACGGATTCGCGTGCCGAAAAGGCAGAGCGTCACCGCCGCGGCGTGGAGGAACTGCGCGCGGTCATGCTGGAGGACGAGGATGACGACGTGCTCGACCTCTCCGAAACGGCAGAGCTTGCGCCCGACGATGCCGGGCAGGACGAACCGGCGCTGCTTCAGGACGTGACCCGCAATTCGATGCGGGAATCGCTGGCGGCACTCGCCATGCTGTCCGAACCCAGCGCAGCGCCGCAGATCGTCCGTTCCGGGGAGACCTCGCTCGAAGGCCTGACCCGCGAACTGCTGCGTCCGGCGCTGGCGGAATGGCTGGACAAGAACCTGCCGCCGATGGTCGAACGCCTCGTTGCGGCCGAAATCGCCAGGATCGTCGGCAAGAAAGGCTGAGGGAGTCCGTTTGAAAATCCGCTGAAGGCGGATTTTAGCGGCACCAGCCCCTAAGTCTTTCAGGCGCCCCCACCCGACCTCCCATCTAGGATACACTGAATGGGAGGTCGGGTGGGGGCGCCTGAGTCCAAATGGGGCTGGTGCCGCAAGCTCGTCACGGATGTGACGAGCGTACTAAGCAAGACTCAACTCTGGACCATCGCCGCCCGGCACCCTACCTCCCTGCGCATGGCAAGACCCGATCCCGCACTGCTAGACCCCGCACGCTACCCGTTTTCCTGTCGGATCGAGCCGCGTTTCGGCGATCTCGACATCAACATGCACATCAACAACGTCGCCATGGCCGGGATCCTCGAAGACGCCCGCCTGCGGTTTCTCCGTGAGGCAGGCGGCCCCGAGCATCTCGCGGGCCTCTCGACGATGGTGGCGAGCATCGCGATCGATTACCTCGGAGAGACTCACTATCCCGAGGCAGTGACGATCCACGGCGCCGTGGAGCGCCTCGGCCGGACCAGCCAGCAGATCGTCCAGCTCGTCACGCAGGAGGGCAGGCCGGTCGTCTTCGCCCGCACCGTGATCGTCATGGTCGGCCCGGAAGGTCCGGCGCCGCTCACCCAGGCCTATGTCGAAAGCGCCGGAAAATGGATGCTGCCCGAAAGCGCCAGCGCATGACCGCCTCCGCCGAGGACATCGCGCGGGCCTCCGTGGCTCTTGCCAAGGCGGGCGGCGAGAGCGTCAGGCGCCACATCTTCATCTGCGCCGAGCCCCAGAAAGGCGAATGCTGCGCGCCGGAGCAAGGCGCGGCATCCTGGAAGTATCTCAAGAAGCGCCTCAAGCAGCTCGGCCTCGACGGACCGCTCCGTGCAGAAGAGGGGAAGGGCGGGATCGCCCGCAGCAAGGCCGATTGCCTGCGCATCTGCTTTGCAGGCCCGGTCGCGGTCGTCTGGCCCGACGGGGTCTGGTATCATTCCTGCACCGAGGACGTGCTGGAAAGGATCATCCAGGAGCACCTGATCGGCGGCCAGCCGGTCGAGGAATTCCGCCTGAGACCTGCCCTGACTTGAGTCATTGTTGAGTGCGCTCGTCACATCCGTGACGAGCTTGCGGCACCGGCCCACGCCCCCGCCCGACCTCCCATAGGGTACCATCGTTGGGAGGTCGGGTGGGGGTGTGGGCCGGTGCCGCCAAAATCCGTTTTCAGCGGATTTTCAACGGATCCCTAGAATTTCTGCTCGTCGTCAAGGGGGTCCACGACGGACTCGTCGTGGCCGGTGCCGCTGGAGAGGAAGGCCAGTCCCATCAGGGCCGAGGCCAGCAGCATCGTGAACCCGATGCCCGCCGCCGCCGCGATGTAGAAATGGACCGAAACCATGCCGTTGGACCGGTAGAGCAGGATCACCGAGGCAATCACCAGCGCCACGGTGACCGTCATCATGTAGCGCATGATACGGCGATAGCGCGCCCAGGCGTGGGCGGCTTTCGCGGGATCGTCCAGAGGCGAGCGGGGTATCATCGCGCCCATTTGCGCCTTCGCGCGCCTGCCCGCAAGGGACTCGTGGAACAGCGCGCCTGGCTATGATACCCTTCTTCGGATCAGCCCCGAAAGAGGGCCGGATATAGGGTCAGGACCCATTACTCACGCCTGCGAGGTTTGAATCAAAATGGTTCATCGCGAGGAAGGAAGGCGCAGGAATATGTCCATATTTCAAGACTTCCTGACGCTGCGCTGGGCCATTTTGATCAAATCCCTTCGGGACACCGGAATGGCTTCCATCTCGAACCGAAGCGGCTTTGGACGGGCAACCAGCCCGCCCGGCAGCCCCTTCGGCCCGAGCTGTTCGCCATTCCGGTGCCTCGCAGGCGTGAGTAATGGGTCCTGACCCTAAGGCGAGGAGCGGGTCGAGGACCCGATACGGGAGACTGCAAGATGACGATCGAGCGGATTATCGCCGGCCGGGAGGCCGTTATCACCTGCCAGGCGGACTGCACCGTCAGTGAGGCCGCATCGCTTCTGTCCGATCGCCGGATCGGCGCGCTGCCGATCTTCGAGGGCGACCGGCTCGTCGGCATATTCTCGGAACGCGACGTGATCTACCGGCTGCGCGAATTCGGGCCGGACGTGCTGGGCATGCAGGTCAGCGAAGTGATGACCGCGCCGCCCGTGACGGTCGAACCTTCGGCCACGGCGCTGGCGGCGCTCGCCCTGATGACCCGGCGCCGCATTCGCCACCTTCCGGTCGTGACGGATGGCCGCATGGTCGCCTTCGTGTCGATCGGCGATATCGTGAAATATCGCCTCGAAAAGGTGGAATCCGAAGCCGCCGCCATGCGCGACTACATCCAGACGGCCTAGAAGGCGTTTTTTGAAAAATGCCTGAAGGGCATTTTAGCGGCACCGGCCCACGCCCCCACCCTACCTCCCGCTAGGGTACTATCGTTGGGTGGTAGGGTGGGGGCGCCTGAGTCCAATGGGGCCGGTGCCGCCAAAATCCGCCCACGGCGGATTTTCAAACAGACTCCCCGCCCCCCGGCATCCCTTGCCGCAAGGGGCGGGGAGGCCTACATCGCGGGCATGGACCAGCAAACCGTAACCCTCAGCCCCTCGGCCGCCTCGCGCGTTGCCGCGATCGCGGAAAAGCAAGGAAAGCCGGCGATCCTTCGCCTCTCGGTGGAAGGTGGCGGCTGTTCGGGCTTCCAGTACAAGTTCGGCCTGGCCGAAGCCCCCGAAGCCGACGACACCGTGGCGGAAACCGACGGCGTGCGCCTGGTGGTCGACTCGGTCAGCCTCGACCTCGTGAGCGGCTGTGTGGTCGACTACGTGGAATCGCTCGGCGGCGCGGCATTCCGGGTCGAGAATCCCCAGGCTGCGGCCGGATGCGGATGCGGTTCGAGCTTCTCCGTATGAAGAAGATCGCCACGTTCAACATCAACGGCGTAAAGGCGCGCCTGCCCCGTCTGCTCGAATGGCTGGAAGAAACCCGTCCGGCGGTCGCCTGCCTGCAGGAGATCAAGAGCCAGGACGAAGGCTTCCCGATCGCCGAGTTCGAGAAGATCGGCTACAAGGGCATCTGGCACGGCCAGAAAGGCTTCAACGGCGTCGCCATCCTGGCCGACGGCGAAATGCCGGTGGAAGTCCAGCGCGGACTGGCGGGCGAGCCCGAGGACGAACATTCGCGCTATCTGGAAGCGGACGTCTTCGGCCTGCGCGTGGTCTGCATCTATCTGCCCAACGGCAATCCGGTGCCCGGCCCGAAGTTCGACTACAAGCTGCGCTGGATGGAGCGCCTGCGCCGCCGCATGGACGAGATCAAGGCCGAGGAAGTGCCTGCCATCGTCACCGGCGACTACAACGTGATCCCCACCGACCGGGACGTCTGGTCGCCGCCCGCCATGGCCGCGGACGCCCTGATGCAGCCGGAATCGCGCGATGCTTACTTCCGCCTGCTGGGCGATGGCTGGACCGACGCGATCGCCACCCATAATCCGCGCGGCGGGATCTGGACCTTCTGGGACTATCAGGCAGGCGCCTGGCAGCGCGATCACGGCTTCCGCATCGATCACGCGCTGCTCTCTCCCGAGCTTGCCGACCGCCTCGTCTCCTGCGGCGTCGACAAGGCCTATCGCGGGCGTGAGAAGGCCAGCGATCACACGGCGGTCTGGGTGCAACTGCGGGACTGAGTCTCTCGGTATTACGAACACAAAAAGAGGAGCGAAACCGCGGTTTCGCTCCTCTTTTTCGTCTGTCGCCTGAGCCCTAAGTCTCAGCGATAGAAGATGTGGTTGTCCACGCGGGCCAGGCGGGTCAGGCGCCAGTTCGGCGCGACGCGGGCGGCGTGGAAGAACAGCGCGCCCTTGACCGGGCTCTTCCAGGACTTCTCGACGGCGATCTTGGCCACGGCCACGGCTTCGCGCCAGCCGCTCGAATGCTCGCGCACTTTGGGCATCTTCTTGCCCTGGATGAACGAGAACTGCGAAGGCTGGTAGACCACGCCGCAATAGCTGGCGGGGAAGCGGCCGGATTCGGCGCGGTTGATGATCACGCGGCCGACGGCCAGCTGGCCTTCGAGAGTCTCGCCGCGCGCTTCGAAATATATCGCGCTGGCCAGGCAGCGCATTTCGCTGCTGAGGCTGCCGGGCATCGCCTGCTGCGCAACGAGCTGCGCCAGGGTGTCGGCATCGACCTGGGTGTCCTGATCGACCGCTTCGTTGTCAGCCTCGCTTGCGTCCGTCGCATCTGCCCCATCTTCAGAGGGGAGGGACTGGACGACCGGCTGCGATACGAAGATCGGCTCGAGGTTCGATTTGGCCTGCACCAGAACCGGTGCCAAGGCCGCGGCGCCCGAACCCTGTGCGCCGAATAAGGTTGTCAAAACCGTAGCGGCCAGCGCGATCGCGCTTGCCCACTGAACTTTGCTTCGCATCAAATCATGATCAAAGGCGGTGAACCAATCTGGCGCAGGCGGGAACGGAATGCCTTTTAGAGGCGTTCACTTTCCAAACGATCCTGCCGACGATTCCCCGTCTGCGTGCTAGCCGGGTTGGCCGAAATGCTACCCGAGCCGCTTCCGCGTCTGTGGAGAGGCCATTAACTTGCGCGCCGTGCAAGTCAACCCGGTTATACACCAAGCCCGATGAAACGTTCGGGCTTCGCGACGTCCAGTTCGACGATCCACAAGTCGCGATCCTGTTCGCCGCGTCGCTCCAGATAGGCCGAGAAAGCGAGCCTCAAGTCCAGCGACTCGGCGGGATTCTCGCTCGTTTCATGCTTTTTAGTGCATTGCCAAAGACGTGTGCCGTCGATCTGGGGCATGCGCTCATAGATCCGCGCATTGCCTCCATTTTCGAGCAGAACGAGCATGATCGTCCCGGCGTCGCGCTCGCCCTTGCTCAGGACAGTGCCGAATCCGCCTTCGGCTTCGACCGCACGAATAAGGCCGGAAACCTCGATATGTGCGGGAATCCGGGCTTCCACAGCCTCAGGCCCTACCGCTCGTACCGCCACCCGCACCCGAGTAGCCCGGCAGGCCGGAAAGGGCGATGCGAGAGCGCATGAACGTGCCGGTGCCGCGCCCTACTTCGTCGCCATCCTCGTCCACGAGGCGGGATTCGGCCACCAGCACGCGGCGGCGGCCGCTGACCCAGCGTCCTTCCGCCACGATGGTGCCGCCCTTGATCGGTTTGCTCAGCAGCAGGTTGAACGAGGTGGTCAGCAGGAAGCGATCGGTGACAAGCGTGTTAGCTGCATAGAATGCCGCATCGTCGAGCATCTTGAAGTAGATCGTGCCGTGCGCGGCGCCTGCGGCGTGGAAACAGTCCGGCTCCACATCGAAGGTGATCCGGGACAGGCCTTCGCCCGGAATTTCCAGACGCGAACGGAACATCCCGTTGATCGGCGCCGAGGCATAGAGTCCTTCCAGCGCCCGCCAGTGCAGTCCGGCGCCGGAAGGCCCGGCGTCCGCAATCGAACCCGCGTTATCAGGCGGCATCGCGCTCGATGACATTGCTGAGCAGGCTGTAGAGCGCTTCCGGCCCCGGCGCGTCGATCAGGGCGGCATGCATGCGTTCATCGCGCATCATGCGCGAGATCGCGGCCAGCGCGTGAAGATGCGTGGCCCCGGCATTCTCGGGCGAGAGCAGGCCGAAGACGAGATCGATCGGCACGCCGTCGGCGGAATCGAAATCGACCGGGCTGTCCAGTCGCAAGACGACCGCCACCGGGCGGCCGAGGGCTGCCATGCGGGCATGGGGAATGGCGATGCGGCGGCCGAAGCCGGTGCTGCCCATTTCCTCGCGCTCGATGATACGCGCGAGAACCTCTTCGCGATCGAGGTGGTAAACCTCGGCGAACAGGTCGGCGAGTCGGCCGAGAATCACGTGCTTGCTGTCTGCGCTGCTGGTCACGACGGCGTCAGGCAACAGGGTAAAAAGACTGCTCATCTGCGTTTCTGGTTCTGGCCCAAACGGGATTGCCTGGGGTTAAACGTTTATAACCCCCGGAAAACCGGGGGTTATGTGTTCTTCTTCGAAAAGAAGTATCGACGCCCGATCGGCGTCAGGTTCAGGCGTCAGTGCGGTTCGACCCAGCCAATCGATCCGTCGCCGCGGCGGTAAACCATATTATGGCGTCCCGTACCAGCGTTTTTGAAAAGAAGAGCCGTGGTGTTGCGCAGGTCCAGCATCATGACGGCGTCCGAAACGGTAGCTTCGGGAACGTCGACACGCGTTTCGGCGATCACCACCGGAGCATCGGCGTCGAATTCTTCTTCCTGTTCATTCGCAGGCTCTTCGAAGATCGTGTAGGCGGCTTCTTCCACTGCGACGGCATGGGCCGTCTGTTCGTGCCGATCCTTGATCCGGCGCTTGTAACGGCGAAGCTGCTTGTCGATCTTTTCGGCGGCCTGGTCGCAGGCGATATGCGCGTCCTGCGCCATGCCGGTGCCCTTGAGCACGAGATTCTGCATCACATGGACCACGATGTCGCAGCGGAAGGCGGCGGCAGGGGCGCGGCCGAAGGTGACCTGGGACGACAGCGCGCGGCTGAAGTACTTGTCTACGATCGCCGTCAAACGCTCGCTGGCGTGGGTCTGGAGAGCTTCACCGGTGTCGACCTGATGGCCGGAAACGCGGATGTCCATGGGCGATTACTCCTCTGCTGTGATTCAGGCGCCCCAGAGCGGGGCTTCGACCGACTTGAGAAACTCCGCATGAATGAGAAGTTCCTCCTCGGTTGCCGCGTGGGGACGCGGCTGACGGAAAGGCCGGTCCTTGCGAACAAGGATCCGCGTTTCCGCCGTGACCTCGGCGGTATCCGCGAGCAGCTCCAGGCCGATCTGACGACCGCCCCTCAGCTCCACGTAGACCTGCGCGAGCAGCTCGGCGTCTAGCAAGGCGCCGTGCTTGGTACGATGACTTCGATCAATTCCGTAGCGCGAGCAGAGCGCGTCGAGAGTCAGCTTGGCGCCGGGATGGCGCACTTTGGCCAGCTCCATCGTATCGACCATGCGGCCGAGATCGACAGGGGCAAGGTTGCAGCGTTCCAGCTCGAAATTGATGAAGCGGAAGTCGAACTTGGCATTGTGCGCGATCATCGGCGCATCGCCGATGAAGGCCACGAATTCCTCGGCGCAGCTTGCGAAGAGCGGCTTGTCGGCCAGGAAAGCATCGGACAGGCCGTGAACCGCCTCGGCTTCGGCGGGCATCGTGCGCTCGGGGTTGAAATAGGCGTGATAGGTCTTGCCGGTCAGCACCCGGTTGACCATTTCGATGCAGCCGATCTCCACCATCCGGTCCCCGTCCCTGGGGTCGAAACCTGTGGTTTCGGTGTCGAAGATGATCTCTCTCATCCCTCTCCATATCTGCCTGCCGGACCCACTTCGCAAGGCCCTGAGGCGATTATTCTGATACGGTCAGCGCATCCACGATGCGGTCCACCTGCTCGCGGGTTTCCGCCAGCGACGTACCGGTATCGATCACGAAATCGGCCCGCGCGCGCTTTTCCGCGTCGGGGACCTGCAAGCCCAGAATCTGTTCGAATTTTTCGGGAGTCATGCCCGGCCGTGCCAGCACGCGGGCGCGCTGCGCCTCGGCCGGGGCGGAAACCACTGCCACGCCGTCCAGCCCCCGGTCGCCGCCCTTTTCATAGAGCAGGGGGATGTCGAAGACGATCAGCGGCGCCGAATCGTGCTCCGACAGGAACAGCATCCGCGCCTGCGCCACGGCCGGGTGGACGATTCCCTCGAGTCGGGCCAGCGCCTCGGGATTTCCGAAAACCGCCGCGCCAAGCTTGCCGCGCACGACGCCTTCCGGCCCGGTCGTGCCGGGAAATGCCGCCTCTATCGCCGGGACGAGCGCACCGCCCGGTCCCTGAAGCACATGGACCGCGGCATCGGCATCGAAGACCGGGACGCCGCGGTCGCGAAACATCGCCGCAACGGTCGACTTGCCCATGCCGATCGAGCCGGTGAGGCCGAGAATCCGGCTCATGCCAGCAGGCGTTCGCGCAGTTCGGGGTCGAAGCCGCGCGGCGGTTTCATGCCGAAGAAGCGTTCGAAGGCGACATCGGCCTGGCCGATCAGCATCGACAGGCCGTCCAGGGTCTGGAGCCCCGCCGCGCGCGCATCCTTCAGGAAAGGCGTGTCGAGCGGGCTGGTGACGATGTCGTAGACCACGCTGCCGGGCGGGGCATGGGTGAAGTCGAAGGCGAGGGCGGGCTGGCCGGTCATGCCGAGCGGGCTGGCGTTGACGATCAGGTCCAGGCACTGCGCGCGATCGTCGAAAGCGAAGTCGGTCGGCTCTGCGAAATGGGCCAGATCGATGGCGTGATGATCGTCCTGCGCGGTCAGTTCGTCGAGCATGGCCTGGGCCTTGGCCGGATCGCGCCCGGCCAGGACGAGGACGAATCCCCGCTCCGCCAGCGCCGCGACGATCGCCCGCGAAGCGCCGCCGGTGCCGAGCACCCGCGCCATGCGGAACAAGTGAGTCTGTTCGAGCAGCGGCTGCAGGGGTTCGAGAAAGCCCGGCGCATCGGTATTGTACCCGGTGAGCGATCCGTCGGCTTCGCGCACCACGGTGTTGACCGCGCCGATCTTCGCGGCGAGCGGATCGAGGCGGTCGAGCAGCGGGATGATCGCCAGCTTGTGCGGCATCGTCACGTTGCAGCCGCGCCAGTTGGGATCGGCGCGGCGCGCGGCGAGATAGTCGGCAAGACCGTCCAGCGGCACCCGGTGCCGATCGTAGCGGCCCGCGATGTCCAGCTTTTCCAGCCAGAATCCATGAATCACCGGGGACTTGGACTGCGCGATGGGATCGCCGATGACTTCGGCGTAAGTCTGATTCTCCCGCGAATCCCTCATGGCGCAATCTCTCCCAGACGGCGCAGCGCCGCCTGCACTTTCAGCAGCGGCATGCCGAGAATGGTGAAATAGTCGCCCTCGATCCGCTCGAAAAGCTGCACGCCGCGCGCCTCGATGCGGAACACGCCGACGCAGCCCGCCACTTCCGGCCATTCGGCATCGAGATATTCGGCGATGAAGGCCTCCGAAAGATCGATGACATGGAGCGCCGCCACGGCATCCTCGGCCCAGAGCACCTCGCCGTCCCGCACGAGGGCGGCGGCGCTGTGGAGATGCATGACCTTGCCGGAGAAGAAACGCAGATGTTCGGCGGCGGAGTCCCGGTCTGCCGGCTTGTCGAACCGGCGGCCGCCGCATTCGACCAGGGAATCGCTGCCGAGCACGAGTTCGCCCGGCTCCTCGGCGGAGACCGCCAGTGCCTTGGCGCGCGCCAGTTCCAGCGCGATCTCGGCCGGAGAACGACCGGACAGACCGGCCTCGATGGCGCGTTCGTCGACATGGGCAGGCCGGGCCCGAAACGGAATCGCGGCAGCTTCGAGCATGGCGCGCCGCGAGGCGCTTTGCGAGGCGAGGACGATCATGGCGAGACTCAGATAGGCTTGGGGCCGACCGGACCCTGGGTCCCTTCGGCCTTGCGCTCGTTGAAGAGATTGATGATCGCCGCCGCCGTCTCCTCGATCGAGCGGCGCGTCACGTCGATCACCGGCCAGGAATTGTCCGCGAACATGCGGCGGGCATATTTCAGCTCGTTCTCCACCCTGTCGCTTTTCACATAGTCGGTGTCGGGCGACTGGCTGAGCGAGAGCAGGCGGTTGCGACGGATCTGGATCAGACGCTCCGGCGCGGTGGTGAGGCCGACGACCAGCGGTCGCTTCAGGCCGTAGAGCAGCGGCGGCGGCGGACTCTCCACCACGATCGGGATATTCGCCACCTTGTAGCCGCGATTGGCGAGATAGATCGACGTCGGCGTCTTGCTGGTGCGCGAGACTCCCGCCAGCACGATGTCCGCTTCCTCCCAGTCTTCCCAGGCAATGCCGTCGTCATGGGCGATGGTGAACTGAATCGCATCGACGCGGGCGAAATAGGCATCGTCCAGGCGGTGCTGACGGCCCGGACGTCCCTTGGCCTCCTGCCCGAGCAGGGCTTCAAGCGCATCGGTGACGCCGTCGAGCACGGCTATCGCGGGCAGGCCGAGCTGCTGGCAGCGTTCTTCCAGGCGCCCGCGCGTTTCCTCGTTCACCAGGGTGAAGAACACGAGTCCGGGATTGGCGGCGATTTCGCCCATGATCCGGTCGAGGTGCTGCTGCGAGCGCACCATCGGCCAGAAATGCCGCAGCACGTCGGAATCGTCGAACTGGGCGAGGGCGGCCTTGGCGATCATTTCCAGCGTTTCGCCGGTGGAGTCCGAGAGCAGGTGGAGATGAAATCGCGCCATTCGGGGCTTTTTTCCGGTGTTTTTCTTGAACGAACCCCCGAGACATCCCGGCAGGCTGTGGATATGTGGCGGCATAAACCACGGGACAGTGCTGGTGACAACTCGCTTACCGGAATTGCTCCACATTGAACCGATTTCGTCGGGAGAGTCGTAAACATGATTCAATTCCCGCCCACACCCTGTGGGTAACCGGGATAAAGAGTCTTTGACTCAGACTCCTCGGAGAGTCGCTCCGCGAATTTGAACCTGTTCGTCGTGGATTGAATCGGGCAAGATTCAAAAGTCCCCGATATCCACAGGACCAACAGACTCCATCATCCTTCTAAGAATCTTTTATTTTTTTGATCGGACCTGAATCTCGATGCCTGGCCTCCTTCTCGAAAACCTGCTCGGAACGAACACTAGCAAGCGTCCAGTCTGGCTGATGCGCCAGGCCGGAAGATACCTTCCCGAATATCGCGCCCTGCGCGCCGAAAAGGGCGGATTCCTCGCGCTGGTCTATGACACCGACGCGGCTGCGGAGATCACGCTGCAACCGATCCGCCGGTTCGGATTCGACGGCGCGATCCTGTTTTCCGACATCCTGATCGTGCCTTATGCGATGGGTCAGAATCTCGAATTCCTGGCGGGTGAAGGCCCGAAGCTGAGTCCGCGCCTCGTCGATTCAGCGCTGGAGAATCTACGCGCGGTTCCCGAACGGCTGGCTCCAATCTACGAAACCGTGCGCAAGGTTCGGGCTGGACTGGATTCCGATAAGACAATGCTCGGTTTCGCCGGAAGTCCCTGGACTGTCGCCACTTACATGTGCGCAGGCGAGGGGAGCCGGGACCAGCATGAGACTCGCGCCATGGCCTATCGCGACCCTTCGGCGTTCGCGGCGATCATCCAGGCTATCGTGGGGGTGACTGTCGAATATCTCAGTGGCCAGATTCAGGCCGGAGCCGAGGCCGTGCAGTTGTTCGATTCCTGGGCGGGCTCGCTCTCTCCCGCGCAGTTCGAGCAATGGGTGATCGCGCCCAACGCCGCCATCGTATCGGCGGTGAAGGCGCGCCATCCCGAGACTCCGATCATCGGCTTCCCCAAGGGTGCGGGCGAAAAACTCCCGGCCTATGCCCGCGAGACCGGAGTGGACGCGGTCGGAATCGACGAGACCATCGACCCCATCTGGGCCGCGCGCGAATTGCCGCAGGGACTCCCGGTACAGGGGAATCTCGACCCCCTGCTGCTGCTGTCGGGCGGCGAAGAGCTGGAGATTCAGGCCCAGCGCGTGCTCGGTGCCTTTGCCGACCGTCCGCATGTGTTCAACCTTGGCCACGGAATCGGCCAGTTCACCCCGATCGAAAACGTCGAGCGCCTGCTCCACGTAGTGCGGAACTGGTCCCGCTAATCCTCTCCGGCATGGGGACGGTACGGGGAGGGGGACCACCCAAAGGGTGGTGGAGGGGCACAGGCGGCTTGCACGAGGCCGCCGATACCAAACTACCACCCCGCCGGATTCATCACTGAGCTTCAGGCCCGCGATTCAGCCCTGAGATTCATGGAGGAATCGTCTTGCCCCGCGCCGGGCAAGGGTGCAGGAGGGCGCCTCCTGAACCATCGAAACCCGTGGGACCCATGCAGGAACTGCTTTCCGTGCTCTATCTCTGGCTCAAGGCCGGACATGTCATCTTCGTGATCTTCTGGATGGCCGGGCTGTTCATGCTCCCGCGCTATTTCGTCTATCACCAGGAAGCGGAAGCCGGTTCGGCGGAGGAAGCGCGCTGGATCGACCGCGAGGCGAAGCTGCGCAAGATCATCCTGACGCCCTCGCTGATCCTCACCTGGGTCCTGGGCATCGCCACCGCCACGGCGATGGGCGCCTGGAGCGAAGGCTGGCTTCACGCCAAGCTGCTCTTCGTGCTGGGACTCTCGGGCTATCATGGCTGGCTGGTAGGCTATGCCAAGAAGCTGGCGCGCGGCGAACGTGTGCTGACCGGCAAGAAGCTGCGCCTGCTCAACGAGATTCCGGGCCTCGCGGCCGTGGTGATCGTCATTCTGGTGGTGGTGAAGCCGTTCTGAGGCGGCTGTGAATCCGCAGCAAGTTCGAAGCGAATCCGAAGTGAATCCGTCGTCCCGGACTTGATCCGGGACCGCTATCCAAGCCGCGCCCTGCCCGATGGGGAGCGTCTCAAGGATTGCCAGCGGTCCCGGATCAGGTCCGGGACGACGCGGAACTCTTCCCCCTCACGTTTCCATTCGCCTCGCTTAGGCGCCGCTTGGCGGATTGACTCGTTGACCAGGCGCCGGGACAGGCCTATTTGAGCCTTGTTCCGGCATAGGGCGGCGAGCCCATTCTCCTGCCCGGATCCGCTTTCCCCAAGCCCTTCGATCCCGCCGGCCGACACACAATTTCCATTCGGAATCCAGACAAATGCATCTTAAAGAACTCAAGAAGAAATCATCGGCCGAGCTGGTCGAAATGGCAGAGGAACTGGGCGTAGAAGGCGCCTCCACGCTGCGCCGGCAGGACCTGATGTTCGCCATCCTCAAGGAAGTGGCGGAAGACGGTGAGGAAATCATCGGCCAGGGCACCATCGAAGTGCTGCCCGACGGCTTCGGCTTCCTGCGCAGCCCCGAGGCGAACTACCTCGCCGGTCCCGACGACATCTACGTCTCGCCGAACCAGGTCCGCAAATGGGGCCTGCGCACGGGCGATACCGTGGAAGGCGAAATCCGCGCCCCGCGTGATGGTGAGCGCTACTTCGCCATCACCAAGCTGCAGAGCGTCAATTTCGACGATCCCGACGCCGTCCGCCACCGCGTCAATTTCGACAACCTGACGCCCCTCTACCCGAACGAGCGCCTGCGCCTCGATACCCTGGACCCGACGGTCAAGGACAAGTCGGCCCGCGTGATCGACCTCGTCAGCCCGCAGGGCAAGGGCCAGCGCGCGCTGATCGTGGCGCCGCCGCGCACGGGTAAGACCGTGCTGCTGCAGAACATGGCCAAGGCCATCACCGACAACCATCCCGAGGTGTTCCTCCTCGTCCTGCTCGTCGACGAGCGTCCCGAGGAAGTCACCGACATGCAGCGCAGCGTGAAGGGCGAGGTCATCTCCTCCACCTTCGACGAACCCGCGCAGCGCCACGTCCAGGTCGCCGAAATGGTGATCGAGAAGGCCAAGCGCCTGGTCGAGCACAAGCGCGACGTGGTGATCCTGCTGGACTCGATCACGCGTCTGGGCCGTGCCTACAACACCGTGGTGCCCAGTTCGGGCAAGGTGCTGACCGGCGGTGTGGACGCCAACGCCCTGCAGCGCCCCAAGCGCTTCTTCGGCGCCGCGCGCAACATCGAGGAGGGCGGTTCGCTCTCCATCATCGCCACGGCCCTGATCGACACCGGCAGCCGCATGGACGAAGTCATCTTCGAAGAGTTCAAGGGCACCGGTAACTCCGAAATCGTCCTCGACCGCAAGGTGGCGGACAAGCGCATCTTCCCGGCGCTGGACGTCGGCAAGTCCGGCACCCGCAAGGAAGAGCTGCTCGTCCCGAAGGACCAGCTCACCAAGATGTGGGTCCTGCGCCGCATCCTCATGCAGATGGGCACCGTCGACGCGATGGAGTTCCTGCTCGACAAGATGAAGGACTCGAAGACCAACGAGGACTTCTTCTCGACCATGAACCAGTAAGGCATGAACCAGTAAGGGGAGAACGGGGGCTTGAGCATTCTTCAGATTCTGGCGGTGACATCCTCGCTGGGTGGACCTGCCGAGATCTGGCAGCACATCGTCAACGATTTTTCGAACCTTGGGACGCCGGCAGCAATGTCGGCGTTCTTGCAGGTGCTGATGATCGACGTGGTGCTGGCAGGCGACAACGCCATCGTCGTCGGTGCCCTGGCCGCCGGACTGCCCGCAGACCAGCGCAAGAAGGTCATCGCCATCGGCGTGATCGCGGCGCTGGTGCTGCGCATCGGCTTCGCGCTGATGGTGACCTGGCTGCTGGGTATCGTCGGCCTGATCTTCGCCGGTGGTCTGCTGCTGCTGTGGGTCGCCTGGAAGATGTACCGCGAGATCCGGGGCGGCGAACACTCACCCGGATCGCCGGAGATCGAGGGCGACGAGCATTCGGGCGTCAAACCCGCCAAGAGCTTCGCCGGAGCGGCGATCTCGGTGGCGGTGGCGGACATCTCGATGTCGATCGACAACGTGCTCGGCGTGGCCGGCGCGGCGCGCGATCATCCCGGCATCCTGATCGTCGGCCTGATCTTCGCGGTGGCCCTGATGGGCGTGGCGGCGAACTTCATCGCCCGCTACATCGAACGCTATCGCTGGATAGCCTGGATCGGCCTTGCGGTGATCCTCTATGTGGCGGTGAAGATGATCTACGAAGGCTGGATCGATCCGCAGTTGGGGATCGTCACTCTGATCTGACGGAAGAGGGCTCGGGTTTCCGGGCCCTTTTTCTTTTGGTGACTTCTTTCGTCATTGCGAGCGCAGCGAAGCAATCCAGAGTCGCGCAGAGCGCCCTGGATTGCTTCGCTGCGCTCGCAATGACGACGGGGGAGAACGTCTGCCGTCCCTAGGTTCTCAGGGAATCAGCACGGTCGACCCGGTGGTCGCGCGAGACTCCAGTGCCCGGTGCGCCTCGGCAGCCTGCTCCAGCGGGAAGGTCTGTCCGATGTGCGGGGTGAGGATGCCGCGGGCGATCCGGTCGAACAGCTTGCCCGCGCTGATCGCCAGTTGGTCGGGCGTCGCGATATAGTCTGCCAGGGTCGGGCGGGTGAGGTAGATCGATCCGGCCTTCATCAGGTCCAGCGGCGGCACCGGCGGCACGGGGCCGGAGGCATTGCCGTAAGTCACCATGAATCCGCGCCTGCGCAGCGAGGCGATCGAGGCCGACCAGGAGGCGGCGCCGACACCGTCGTAGACGACGTGGCACATCTCGCCCCGGGTGATCTCGCGCACGGCCTCAGGCAGGTCCTCGAAGGCGCAGCAGAGCGAGTGCTCGGCAGGCACTTGCGCGGCTTTCTCGGCGCTGCCGGAGTGGGCGATGACGGTAACGCCGCGGTCGAGGAGCCAGGGCACCAGCAGCGAGCCGACCCCGCCTGCCGCCGAGTGTACCAGCGCGACATGGCCCTTCTCGGCCGGGTAGGTATCCTCGGCCAGATAGCAGGCGGTCAGGCCCTTGAGCATGACGGCGGCGGCGATCTGCGGTGGAATCGTTTCGGGGATGCGCATGGCCTTGGTCGCGTCGATCAGCCGGTGGCTGGCATAGGCGCCGCCTGCGTGAGTCGTGCCCACCCGCTCGCCTATCGCGAAACCTTGCGTGCCTTCGCCCAGCGCGATCACTCGCCCGACGCTCTCGGAGCCGAGCCTGATCGGCAGGGGATCGGCGTAGAGTCCCTTGCGATAATAGGTGTCGATGAAGTTGAGTCCGACCGCTTCGGTTTCGATCAGAAGCGCGCCGGGGCCGGGGGAGGGGACCTCGAAGTCCTCGCGCTCGATCACGTCCGGGCCGCCATGGGTCCTTGCGATCATCCTGTATCCGGTGGTCATGATCTGAATATCCCTGAATACGCTACGTGCAAATACGAAGCCGCCCGCCCGTGCCGAAGGTGGCGCGGGCGGGCGGCTCTCGATGATTCAGCCGATGGCTTCGGCGAAGAATTCGGCGGTGCGCTTGTCGGCCAGTTCGGCGCCTGCCTCGTCGCGGCGTGCGCCGATCTCGGCGGCGAAGCCATGGTCGAGGCCCTCGTAGTCCCACAAGGTCACGCGCGGGTGATCGTCGAGGCCGTCATGAATGGCCTTCTGCGCGGCGGCATCCACGAAGTGATCGGCGGTGGGGATATGCAGCATGAGCGGGCGGGCGATCGCGTGCTTCTCGTTCAGCATCTGGTCGATCATCACGCCGTAGTAGCCCACCGAGGCATCGATATCGGTGCGCGCGGCCACCATGTAGGCGATCTTGCCGCCCATGCAGAAGCCGACGAGACCGATCTTCGGCACGCCTTCCTCGCGGCGGATCCAGTAAATCACCGCCTCGATATCGCGAATGCCGATGTCGAAATCGTGCGCCATCATGTGATTCAGCGCCTGCTGCATCTCTTCCTCGACATAAGGGCTGAGTTCGATGCCCGGCTTCTGGCGCCAGAAGGTATCGGGCGCGACCGCGAGATAGCCCTTGGCGGCCCAGCTATCCGCCTTGCGGCGAATCCCGGCATCGACCCCGAAGATTTCCTGCTGGACGATGATCGCGCCGCGCGGCGTGCCTTCGGGGCGGGCGACATAGGCGGGAATCATGCCGTCGCCGTCGAGCGTCGGGATTTCGGTGTTGGTCATGGAAGTCTCCTGCGGGGTGGACCTGGAGCCTTCCGGCCCTGTCAGGCGTTGAGCAAGGGTAGGTACGAGCGATGGACTTTGCTACCGCCATGTGCCACCCAAGCTACAGAAATCCAAACCGGGAGGCCGCCATGAAGGTCAGTGTCGACGTTGAATGCTCGCCCGAAGAGGCGCGGCGATTCCTCGGTCTGCCCGACGTTACCAAGGCAAACGAAGTCTATGTCGATGCACTCGCCAACGCGATGCAGGGCGTGGGTAGTTTCGACCAGCTTCAGGAACTGAGCAAGCAGGTCGCGCCGATGGGCCAGTTCGGACTCAAGCTTTTCCAGCAGTTCCTCGAAAGCGGCGCGGCGATGGCGATGAGCGGGGCGATGAGCGGCGCCGGAAAGCCCAAGAAGGGCGAGTGAGCTTCAGCTTGCAGGGGTTCACCTGAAGGCCGCTCTGGGGTAGCGGCCGGGCATGTCCGATACGATCTTCGCGCTCTCCAGCGGTTCTCCTCCGGCTGCCATTGCCGTCGTCCGCATCAGCGGTCCTGCGGCCGCTACCGCGCTCACGGCGCTCGGAGGGACCCTGCCGCAGCCGCGCCGGGCCAGCTACCGCCCCTTGCGCGATGCGGACGGCGCGATTCTGGATCAGGCCCTGGTATTGTGGTTCCCCGGAGCAAACACTGCCACCGGGGAGGACCTTGCCGAGCTTCATCTTCACGGGGGCAGGGCGGTCGTCGCGGCGATCGAGGCGGCCCTGCTCGGCGTAGCGAGCCTGCGCCGCGCGGTGCCGGGCGAATTCACCCGGCGGGCCTTCGCGAACGGCCGTATCGATCTGGCCGAGGCGGAAGGGCTGGCCGATCTTCTCTCCGCCGAAACCGAGCTGCAGCGAAAGAGCGCGCTGGCCATGGCGGGCGGGGCCTTCTCGCGGCAAGTGGAGCAGTGGCGCGACCGGGTGCTGTCGGCTTCGGCAGCCGTGGAGGCCGTGCTCGACTTCGGGGATGAGGACGATGTCTCCGATCTGCCCGCTGACTTCATCACCCGCCTGAACGACCTTGGCAGCGAGCTTCGCCTGTGGCTGGAGCGGCCGAGGGCGGAAACCCTGCGCGAGGGCTATCGCGTGATTCTCGCCGGCCCGCCCAATGCGGGCAAGAGCACCTTGTTCAATGCGCTTGTCGAGGATGAGGCGGCTATCACCTCGCCGCAGGCCGGTACGACGCGGGATGTGCTGACGCGGCCGGTATCGATCGGCGGCATGCCGTTCCTCTTCGGCGATACCGCCGGCCTTCGTGATGAGACCGGCGACGAGATAGAGGCCATCGGTATCTTGCGCGCTCTGGCGGAAGTCGGAAAGGCGGACTTGGTGCTCTGGCTCGGCCCGGAAGGAGAGGGGCCGGAAGGCGCCTGGGAGATTTCGGCGCAGGCTGACGTGTTTCACGTGGAACATAAGCAGCGCCCCCGGCACCGTGTCTCCGCCGTGACCGGGGAGGGGTTGGACGCCTTGCGCGATGACCTTATCGCCACGGCATCCTCGGCCATGCCGCGCCCCGGAGACGCTGCGTTGAATCGCCGCCAATATGCTCTGGTGGCCGAAGCCGAACACGCGATCGGCGCGGCGACGCGCGAGCGGGATCCCTTGCTGGTGGCCGAAGCGCTGCGCTTGGCGCGGGTCGCGTTTGATGCCCTGATCGGGCGCGCCACCACCGAGGATATGCTCGATGCGCTGTTCGGGCGGTTCTGCATCGGCAAATAAGCGATGTTCCACGTGAAACATGTGAGCCTGCTTTGACGTGACTCGCAGCTTCGGGTAAGCGCGTTGCCCATGCAATCCTTCGACGTGATCGTTATCGGCGGCGGCCATGCCGGCTGCGAGGCGGCGGCGGTCGCCGCGCGCATGGGCGCGCGCGTTGCCCTCGTCAGTTTCGATCTGGATGCCGTGGGCGCCATGAGCTGCAATCCGGCGATCGGCGGTCTGGGGAAGGGCCATCTCGTTCGTGAGGTCGATGCCTTCGACGGGCTGATCGCCCGTGCGGCCGATGCCGCGGCGATCCACTACCGAATGCTCAACCGCTCCAAGGGCAGCGCCGTGCAGGGGCCGCGCGTCCAGGCCGACCGCAAGCTCTTCAAGGCGGCAATTCATCGCCTGCTCCAGCAGCAGGGCGATCTCACTCTGGTGGGCGGCGAAGCGGCTGCATTGGTGATCGAGCAGGGCAGGGTGGTCGGCATCGATCTGGGCGACGGCACGCGGCTGACCTCTCGCGCCGTGGTTCTCTGCACCGGCACTTTCCTGGGCGGCACCCTGTTCCGCGGCGAAGAGCGGATGACGGGCGGCCGCATCGGCGAGGATTCCGCGCAGCGCCTGGCAAGCCAGCTGCGCGATGCGGCGCTGCCGATGGCGCGGCTCAAGACGGGTACGCCGCCACGCCTCGATGGCCGTACCATCGACTGGGCACGGCTCGACGAGCAGCCTTCCGATGGCGAGGACTGGACGATGTCCGCGCTTTCGGGGTCCGGGCTTTCGGGGCCGGAGGTCGCAGGCGGGAAGGGGCGCCGCCGTCAGGTTCCGCAAGTCTTCTGCGCGATTACCCGCACCAATCCGCGCACTCATGACGTGATCCGCGAAAACCTCCATCGCTCGCCGCTGTTCACGGGCGCCATCGGTGCATCCGGGCCGCGCTATTGCCCTTCGATCGAGGACAAGATCCACCGCTTTGCCGATCGCGACGGCCATCAGATCTTTCTCGAGCCGGAGGGGCTCGACAACCCGCTGGTCTATCCGAACGGCGTCAGCACCTCGCTTCCCGCCGATGTGCAGCTGGCGATGCTGCGCACGATGGAAGGGCTGGAGCGGGTCGAGATGATCGTTCCCGGCTATGCGGTCGAATACGATCATATCGATCCCCGCGCCTTGCGCGCGACTCTGGAGCTGCGGGACATGCCCGGGCTCTATTGCGCAGGGCAGATCAATGGCACGACCGGATATGAGGAAGCGGCGGCGCAGGGCCTGGTCGCGGGCATGCATGCCGCTGCTGCCGTGCTCGGCCGCGAGGCACCGGCGCTGGATCGCGCGAACAGCTACATGGCGGTGATGATCGACGACCTCACCCTGCACGGCGTGAGCGAACCCTACCGCATGCTCACGGCCCGTGCCGAGTATCGCCTGCGCCTGCGCGCCAACAATGCCTCCACACGCCTGACGCCGCTGGCTATCGCGATCGGGGCGGCCGGGCCCGCGCGCTGCGCATGGTTCGAACGCCGCCTTGCCGAGCGCGCGAAGATCGACGCGGCTTTCGATGCCTCGCTGTCGGGTCATGAACTCGCTCAGGCGGGCCTGCCGGTGCGCGCCGATGTCGGGCGCTTGCCGCTGCGTGAATGGCTCCGGTTCGGCGGTGTCGATCTCGGCGGCCTCTCTCCCTGGATCGATCCCGCGCTGCTCGAAGACGATGCGCTCGTCGAAGAGATGGTGGAGGACGCGGCTTATGCGCCCTACCTCGAACGACAGGAGCGCGAGCTGAAGGACCTTCGCGCAAGCGAGGCCCTGCCGCTGCCGGAAGACTTTCCTTATGCCGAGATTCCCGGTCTCTCGCGCGAGATGGTGGAGCGCCTCAGCAAGGCGCGTCCGGCCAATCTTGCCGCAGCGGGACGGATTCCGGGAATCACCCCGGCAGCGCTGGCGGCGCTGCTGGTCCATGCCCGCAGGGAGGCGGCGTGATCACGACTGAAGACGAAGCGCGCGAATGGCTGCGCAAGCTGCCCGAATGCGACGAGGATGCCTGGGTCCGGCTCGAGACGCTGATCGCCATGCTGGTGGAAGAGAACCTCCAGCAGAACCTGGTGTCTGCGGCGAGTCTCGAGCAGGTGTGGCTGCGCCATATCGTCGATAGCGCGCAGCTCCTGCCCTATGTTTCACGTGAAACATCGACCCCCTGGCTCGACCTCGGCACCGGGGCGGGCTTTCCGGGCCTCGTCATCGCCGCGCTTCGGCCCGAGTGCGAAGTGGTCATGGTGGAATCGCGCAACCGCCGTATCGAGTGGCTCGACCGGACGCGGATGGCGATGGGGTTGGATAATGCCCGTATCGCCGGAAAGCGTCTCGAACTGGTCGAGACGTTCCCGGTCAGTGTGATTTCCGCGCGCGCTTTTGCGCCGCTTGAAAAACTTCTGACGATTTCCGCCCGCTTTTCCACAAGCGACACGGTTTGGCTGTTGCCGAAGGGGCGGTCTGCAAAGCAAGAACTGGAAGACCTTCGCAAGTGGCGGCACATGTTCCACGTGGAACAGTCCCTGACGGACCCGCAGGCAGGCATCATTGTCGGCAAGCTGGCCGACAGGAAGGGTAAGACCAAGTGATCCGTATCGCCATCGCCAACCAGAAGGGCGGAGTCGGGAAGACCACGACCGCGATCAACGTCGCGACGGCCCTGGCTGCGACCGGCTGGAACACCCTGCTCATTGATATAGACCCCCAGGGCAATGCCTCGACGGGAATCGGCATCGCCGCATCCGAGCGCGACCGTACGTCTTATGACGTGCTGGTGGACCGGGCGCGTATCGCCGATTGCGTCATGCCGACCCGCATTCCCAATCTCGATTTGCTGGCGGCAACCGTCGACCTTTCCGGCGCGGAAGTGGAACTGGTCAATGCCGACGATCGCGCCAATCGCCTGCGTACCGCGCTAGGCGGCGATCTCGGCTACGATGTCTGCCTGATCGACTGCCCGCCCTCGCTGGGCCTACTGACACTCAATGCCCTGGCTGCGGCGGATACCCTGCTGGTGCCGCTGCAATGCGAATTCTTCGCGTTGGAAGGGCTGAGTCAGCTGCTCCAGACGGTCGAGCGGGTGCAGCAGCGCTTCAATCCCGATCTCGGGATCATCGGCATTGCGCTCACCATGTTCGATCGCCGCAATCGCCTGACCGACCAGGTCTCCGAAGACGTGCGCTCGGTACTGGGCCAGCTCGTCTTCGAAACAACCATTCCGCGCAATGTGCGCCTTTCCGAAGCGCCCAGCCATGGCGTGCCCGCCCTGATCTATGATCATGCCTGCGCGGGCAGCCGGGCCTACATGGCCCTGGCGCGCGAACTTATCACCCGACTGCCCGAGAAGAGGAAAGCGGCATGAACGACGAATCGATCGTCCGCATCAGCGTACCCAATAATGCCGCCGCAGCGCCCAAGCAGAAACCCAAGGGCCTCGGCCGCGGCCTCGGTGCCCTGCTGGGTGAGACTCGCCGGGAAGAACCGCTGGGCGTTCCGGGAAGCACCGAGGGGCGCGCCGCTCTGCCGCGCGCCGGGGGCCTTGCCGTTCTGGCCATCGCGGACATCACGCCGCACCCGGATCAGCCGCGCCGGATCTTCGATGAGGAAGCGCTGGAGGAACTGGCCGCCTCGATCGCTCATCGCGGGGTGATTCAGCCGATCATCGTGCGCCCGGTAGACGGCGGACGCTATCAGCTGGTTGCCGGTGAACGCCGCTGGCGCGCGGCCCAGAAGGCACAGCTTCACGAGATTCCCGCGCTCGTGCGCGAACTCACCGAGCGCGAGGTCATGGCCCTGGCGCTGATCGAGAACCTTCAGCGCGAGGATCTCAACCCCATCGAGGAAGCGCGGGCCTATAACCGCCTGGCGGAATTCGAAGGCATGACTCAGGCCGAGATCGCCCGCATGGTCGACAAGAGCCGCAGCCACGTCGCCAATTTCCAGCGTCTGCTGGCGCTGCCGGACGGCGTGATTTCGATGGTGGAGAAGGGCAGCCTTTCGATGGGCCATGCCCGCGCCCTGATCGGCTGCGATGATGCCGAGGAGATCGCCGACGCTGCCATCAACAAGCAGATGTCGGTGCGCGAGGTCGAGAAGCTGGTTCGCAAGAAGGCAAGGGGCGATGTTGCGCCGCGCCGCGCCCGCACCGCCCGCAATACGCACGAGGATGCCGATATCGTGGCGGTGCAGAGCCACCTTGAGGAATTCCTGGGCCTGCCGGTAAAGATCAATGCCGATGTCGATCCCAAATCGGGCACGGTGACGATCCGTTACGCCACGCTCGACCAGCTCGACCTGATCTGCCAGCGGCTGACCGGCGGCGCGATCTGAAGCGCTCGGGATTTACGGATTTTCTGCGGCGCTCGAACTTCGGTTCGGGCGCCGTTTTTATCGGACGTTTGCGGCTTCTGCGGGCGCGCGCCGGGGGATCGAGCGGCGGGCAGGGCGGACTTGCGCATCCTCGGCATAGGCGATCGGTTCGCCCGTGCTGTCGATGGCCTGGACGACCGGAATCGACACCATGCGTTGCGACTGGGCGGGATAGACATAGGCATAACCCGGCGCGGCCTGTCCGTAGACGGGCACGATGACCTGACCCTGCCGATAGCGCGCGAGGTAGTCCGCGAGATAGGCTTCACACTCGCCGTGGTTGCCCTGGCCTTCGCGTGCGGTGCCCGAGCGGGGGCGGCTTGCGGCGACTTTGCCGTGGCAGTCCGCGAGCCATGCATCGCGCTGGACGGGATCGAACTCATAGCGAATCGATGAGGCGGTAGCAGGCGCGGGAGACACTGGGGAAGCGTCCTGCACATAGTCCGCGCCGGCATCGCCTTCGGCCGCCGAGACGGCGCTGGCGCCGCCAAACAGGATCAGGGCGAGACTCGCGGTGCAGAGAGTCGAACGCATTCGCAGGGCCTTCTCACCAGATCATGGGCATTAGTCGTGTATGTTAACACGATGTTAGCACTATAACCGGCGAAAGGCCAAGCCTCAGGCGTCCGCGCCGTCAGTCCCGGCGCGAGACAGCCCGAGGCTGCATGAGGATCAGATCGAGGGCGCGACGATCGCGGCGAGGGCCTCGATACCGGCGGCATCCTCGGCATCGAACCGCTCCGCAATGGGGCTGTCGAGGTCGATCACGGCCACTACCTTGCCGTCCTGCATGACTGGAACCACCAGTTCCGAGCGGCTGTCGGCATCGCAGGCGATATGGCCGGGGAAGGCGTGGACGTCCGGCACGATCTGGGTCTGGCCGCTTTCCGCCGCCGTGCCGCAGACGCCGCGGCCGAAGGGAATGCGTATGCAGGCGGGCTTGCCCACGAACGGGCCTAGCACCAGCTCGTCCTCGACGTTGCGGTAGAATCCGGCCCAGTTGAGGTCGGGCAGGAACTGCCAGATCAGCGCCGCGACATTGGCCATGTTCGCCACGCCGTCGGGTTCGCCGCTGACGAGCGCCCGGGCGGCCTCGGCCAGGTCTGCGTAGAGTTCGGGCTTGGGCTGGTCGCCCTGGGGAGCAAAGTCGTACATGGAGGTCCCGATACTCCAAGTCCTTGTTGCCGCATAGGCGCCTCCGGCCTATTTCAGGCTCATGCGCTCCATTCTCATCAAATCCGCCCTGGCACTCGGTGCGGTCGTTCTCGTTGGCGGCGGCGTCGTCGCCTGGGCCCAGTACTCCAACACTTCCGACCTGCCGTTCGACGATACGGTGGGCAAGGACCCCAAGCTGGTCGAGCCGGACCCGCAGTGGATTCCCAGCGTCAAGCTGGTCGAAACCGTGGGTTGGGGCGCGGGTGAGGCGCCGAAGGCAGGGCAGGGGCTGGCCGTGGCCCGCTTCGCGGAAGGCCTGGACCATCCGCGCACCATGCTGACCCTGCCCAACGGCGACGTGCTGGTGGCGGAAACCAATGCGCCGCCGGGCAACAAGCCCAAGGGAATCACGGGCATGGTCATGGGCTGGATGTTCAACCGCGTCGGCGCCGGACAGGCCTCGCCCGACAAGATCGTGCTGCTGCGCGACGGCGACGGTGACGGCAAGGCCGAACAGCGCTTCGATTTCCGCACTGCCGACATGCATTCGCCTTCGGGCATGGCCTACCAGAACGGCAAGCTCTACATCGCCAACCACGACAAGGTCCTGGAATTCGCTTTCCAGCCCGGCGCGACCAAGCTGGAAGGCAAGGCGCTGCGCACAATGATAGACCTGCCCGCAGGCGGCAATCACTGGATGCGCAACCTCCTGCTCAGCCAGGACGGCAAGCACCTCTACGTCACCGTGGGTTCGGCCAGCAATATCGCCGACGACGGCATGGAAGCAGAGACCGGCCGCGCCGCGATCTGGGAAGTGGACATGGACACGGCCCGCCGCCGCCAGTTCGCCGCGGGCATGCGCAATCCCAACGGGCTTGGCTGGAACCCCTCCACCGGAGAGATGTGGGCCACCGTACAGGAGCGTGACATGCTCGGCCCGGATCTGGTGCCGGACTACCTGACCAACGTGCCGGTGGGCGCGCAATACGGTTGGCCCTGGGTCTACTGGAAGACGACGTTCGACGAGCGCGTCCAGTGGCCGATGCAGACCTACATGCTCGAATATACCCGCAAGCCCGAATATGCGATGGGTGCCCATGCCAGCGTGCTCGGCATGGTCTTCGCGGGCGGCGGCAACCGCATGGGCAGCAAGTTCGCCAACGGCGCTTTCGTGGCCCGCCACGGTTCGTGGAATCGCCGTCCGGCCGTGGGCTACGACGTGGTCTTCGTGCCCTTCGATGCCAACGGCAATCCGCAGGACGTGAAGCCTATTCCCGTGCTCTCCGGCTTCCTCAAGGATGCCTCGCATACCCATGGCCGTCCGACCTGGCTGGCCTGGGACAAGACCGGCAGCCTTCTCGTCAGCGACGATACGGCCGGGGTCGTGTGGCGCGTGCAGGCGCCGGGCGCGGCACCTTCGGCGGAGATCAAGCCGGTCGTTACCGAGCACATGAAGCCCCTGGAAGAGATCAAGGATCCGACCATTCCGGGCGCGACCGGCAATCTCGAGGCCGGGTTCACCAAGGGCCCGGACAAGCTGCTGCCGACCGGCCAGTGAACGAAAAAGGGGACCTCTCGGGTCCCCTTTTTTATGGTTTCAGATGACTTTCCCGGCGCGACCAGCCACTTCGGTGACATATTGCCAGGCCACGCGGCCTGAACGCGCACCGCGGCGGCGCGACCATTCCAGCGCATCGTGCTCGTCGAATTCCAGCCCGAACTGCCGGGTATAGCCCTCGATGATCGAGAGGTAGGCAGGCTGGTCGCAGTTGTGGAAGCCGATCGAGAGGCCGAAACGGTCGGCCAGGGCGAGCCGGTCGTCCACGACGTCGCGGGGATTGATGGGATCGTCCTGTTCCGCCATCGACCGCGAGACGATGGCGCGGCGATTGGCGGTGACGGCAAGGCGCACGTTGCCCGGGCGTGCCTCTACGCCGCCTTCCAGCCAGGAGCGCAACAGGCGCGGCCCGGCGCCGTCGTTTTCCTCGAAGCCCAGATCGTCGATGAAGACGAGGAACTGGCGGTCCACCTTGCCGAGCAGGGCGAACAGAGTGGTCACGCCGTGGAGGGCTTCCTGCGCCACTTGCACAAGTGCGATGCGGCCCGGATGGGCGGACTGGGCGGCCCGGATCGCGGCGCGCATCACGGCGGACTTGCCCATGCCGCGCGATCCCCAGAGCAGCATGTCATGCGCGGCATAGCCGGCGGCGAGGCGCTCGACATTGCCGACCACGCGTTCCTTCTGGGAATCGATGCCGCGCAGCAGATCGAGGGGCGGGGCCAGCAGCTCGGGCACGCCGCGCCCTTCCTGCCCGGTCCAGACGTAGGCGGGATGGGCCAGCCAGTCGACCTGCGGCGCGGGCAGGGGGGCAAGGCGTTCGAGGGCGTCGGCAATGCGGCTGAGGACTTCGATCCGGTCGGTCATGCTGTCAGTTCTTCGCTCGTCAGTTCGTAGAGAAGGCTCGCACCCTTCTGGGCCTGGGCGAGATGGCCCATGGCTTCGGGCACCAGATGCTCGATAAAGTACCGCGCGACTACCTTTTTCCGCTTCGTAAAGGACTCGGACAGGTCGGAAGCGCCGGACAGGGCATCGGCTTGCCGGTGCAACTGCCAGCCAGCGACCGCGACGGCGCAGGCGGCCAGGAACGGCACGCTGGCGCCGAGACGGTCGTCGAGCGTGCCGGTTTCGATCAGGTGCTGGGCCGTCTGGCGGCAGGACTCGGCAAGCTCCTGAAGCGCCAGGACGCCGCGATCGGCGGCATAGGCCTCTATGTCGTCCATCAGCGCGAAGAGCGCAGCGCCGCGCGCCATGCCGAGCTTGCGGGTCATGAGGTCGGCGGCCTGGATGCCGTTGGTGCCTTCGTAGATCGGGGCAATGCGGGCATCGCGGTAGTGCTGCGCGGCGCCGGTTTCCTCGATGAAGCCCATGCCGCCATGGATCTGAACACCCAGACTCGTGACTTCCACGCCCATGTCGCTGCACCATGCCTTGACCAGCGGCACCAGCAGCTCGGCGCGCATGCGGGCGGCCTCGTCTCCCAGGTTGCCGCGATCGAGCTGGCCGCAGGCGTAGTAGAGAAGGGCGCGGCCACCCTCGGTCAAAGCGCGCATCCGCAGCAGCATGCGGCGCACGTCGGGATGCTCGGCTATGGCGACGGGGTTCTTGTCGGCGGCTCCGGCGCGGGCGGACTGCACGCGGTCAATGGCATAGGCCATGGCCTGCTGCATGGCGCGTTCGGCGATCTGGACGCCTTGGGCGCCGACATTGATGCGGGCATTGTTCATCATCGTGAACATGCAGCGCAGGCCTTCGTTCTCCGCGCCGATCAGTTCGCCGATGCATTCGCCGTTGTCGCCGAAGCTCATGACGCAAGTGGGCGAGGCATGGATGCCGAGCTTGTGCTCGATGCTGACCGCCTTGAGATCGTTGCGGGCGCCGAGCGAACCGTCATGTTCCACGTGGAACTTCGGGACGATGAACAGCGAGATGCCCCGCGATCCTGCCGGCGCGCCGGGCACCCGGGCCAGCACCAGGTGGATGATGTTCTCGGCCAGTTCGTGCTCGCCCCAGGTGATGAAGATCTTCTGGCCCGCGATCCGGTACTTTCCGGCGTGCGGGCCTTCGGTAATCGGCACGGCAGCGGTGCGCAGCGCGCCCAGGTCGGATCCGGCCTGCGGCTCGGTAAGGTTCATCGTGCCCGACCATTCGCCGCTGACCACGCGGTGAAGATACCGCGCCTGTTGCGCCGCGCTGCCGTGATGGATCAGTGCCTCGATCGCGCCCACCGTCAGCATCGGCAGGAGCGAGAAGCCCATGTTGGCGCTGCCCAGGCATTCCAGCGCGGCTACGGCCAGCGCTTGCGGCAGGCCCTGGCCGCCGAATTCCTCGGGCGCGGCGATGGAGTTCCATCCGGCCGCCACGAAATCGCGGTAGGCCTGCTCGAAGCCCTGCGGCAACAGGACCTTGCCGTGCTCGATCCGGGCACCCTCGATGTCGCCCTTGCGGTTCAGCGGCGCCCATTCGCCTGCCGCGAAAGCACCGGCGCCTTCGACCACGGCCTGCACGACGTCATCGCTGGCGGCGGCAAAACGGGGATGCCGGGCCAGCTCCTCGGTCCCGGCATTGATGCGCAGGGCCAGGATCTGGTCGGTGCTGGGCGGCGTATAGCTCATGGCTTGAATCATCCTCTGCGCGGTTTTTCTTGGCTTTGCGGTCCTGCGGCTATAGCGGCGGAGTATGGAGCGCAACCTTGGACCCGAACTTCTGGCACCCGACGATAGCGGCGTGGCGCGCGCCGCCGCGCTGCTGGGGGAGGGCAGGCTGGTCGCGGTTCCGACGGAAACCGTCTACGGCCTGATGGCGCGTGCCGACCGGGATGAATCAGTGGCGGCGATCTACCGCGCCAAGGGGCGGCCCAGCTTCAATCCGCTGATCGTCCATGTCGCGGATCTCGCCGCGGCGCAGGCGCTGGCGGTGCTGGACGCGCGGGCACTGGCGCTGGCCGAGGTGTTCTGGCCCGGTGCGCTGACCCTGGTACTGCCCTTGCGCGCAGGCGCGGCGGTGGCTCCGGCGGTGACGGCGGGGCTGCCTACGGTGGCGCTGCGCTGTCCGGCCCATCCGCTCATGCGGGCCGTGATCGCGGCATCCGGGCTGGCGCTGGCGGGGCCTTCGGCCAACCGTAGCGGCGGCGTAAGTCCGACCCGGGCCGAGCATGTCGTGGCCTCTCTGGGCGGCAATCTCGATGCGGTGATCGATGGCGGTCCTTGCGAGGCCGGTCTGGAATCGACGATCGTCGCCTTGCGTGAGGATGGCCGTTGGCAGATCCTGCGGCCCGGCCCGATCCCGCAGGAGGAGATCCGCGCCGTTCTCGGCACGGATTGCGACGCGGTGACATCACAGGCGATCGAGGCACCGGGGCAGCTCGCCAGCCATTACGCGCCGGGCAAGCCGGTGCGGCTCGAGGCCGCCTCTGCCGAGGCGGACGAATTCCATATCGGTTTCGGCCCGATTGCGGGAGACGCCAGCCTTTCCGCCTCGGGGGATCTCGTGGAGGCGGCGTCGCGGCTCTACGCGCTGCTCCACGAAGGCGCGGCGGCGAGTCAGCCGAAGATCGCGGTGGCGCCGATTCCGGGCGAGGGGGTGGGCGCTGCCATCAATGACAGGCTGAAGCGCGCGGCGGCCTGAGGCTTGGGCGTCGTCCCGGACTTGATCCGGGACCGCTGGCCGTGAACGGCCTAGCTCACGGCGGGGCGCCTCGCCGAAAGCGCGCGCCTAAAGACAGGCACCGGTCTCGGATCAGGTCCGGGACGACGGGTTTCTCAAAGGTCTTGGAGAATCCTCAGCGCCGCTGCGGTACGGCGCCGGGCATCAGGTATTGCATGTCCGCATAATCGTCGCGCGCCTTGTTGCAGGCCTGGCGGTCGCCCCGGTCGCATTGGCGCAAGTGCTTCTGGTATTGCCGCTGCATCTTGCCGAGCTTCTCTTCCTGCTCGCGCATCTGGCGGCCGCGCTTTTCATCGGCTTCCGACTGGCTGGTGGTGACGGCATCCACTGCCGAACCGGCTATGCGCACCGGCGCGGTCACGATCTTGCCGGCGGTGCTGAGGCAGCCGGAAAGCAGCAGGGCACTGGCGAGAGCGAGAGCCGGGGCGAAGAAGGGCAGGGAGCGCAGGTTCATCGCGCGGAACCTGTCACGAAGCGACTGTCGCCACAATTAATATCGCAGGCCCGCATGGGCTGAATGTCGATCCGTCCAAATATCCCACAAAGCGAAAGGGGCCGCTTCCGGTGTGGAAGCGGCCCCTTTGCCTGCGAGTTAACGCTGCGTCTGGTCAGACTGCTTCAGCGCTCTCGTAATACTTCGGTGCGTACTCGTTGAGGATCGCGAGGATCTTCTTGAGGGCTGCCGGTTCGTCGGTCTTTTCCATGGCCGCGAGTTCGCGGGCCAGGCGCGACGAGGCCGCTTCGAAGATCTGACGCTCGGAATAGCTCTGCTCCGGCTGATCGTCGGCGCGGAACAGGTCGCGAGTCACTTCGGCGATCGATACGAGGTCGCCCGAATTGATCTTCGCTTCGTACTCCTGGGCACGGCGCGACCACATGGTGCGCTTCACCTTGGGCTTGCCCTTGAGCGTATCGAGCGCTTCGCGCAGGGTCTTGTCCGACGACAGCTTGCGCATGCCGATCGATTCGACCTTGTTCACGGGAACGCGGAGAGTCATGCGTTCTTTCTCGAAACGCAGCACATAAAGGTCGAGCTGCATCCCGGCAATTTCCTGCTTCTGGAGCTCGATCACACGGCCTACGCCGTGCTTGGGATAAACGACGTAATCTCCAACATCGAAGGCATCGGCCCTGGTTGCCATGTATCGTCCTTTCACCTGCAAGATCCGTTGCCATACTTACGGTGAGAGAAACCCGGGTGGGTGCGACTTGAAAACGCAAAAGCGCCTTCGCCGCCCGGTCAGATACCTCTCCCAGCCGTTTGCTTTCGAACCCTGCCTCGCAATGCAAATGCCTGCCAGACGGGCAGAAGGCCCGGGCAGTTGCTGGATTATATAGCATCGATGTGACAAAATTACCAGAGGCGAGCATGCGTTTAACCGCAGCCCGCCCCGAAATGTGCCGATGCGGGTCAATCCGGCCCGCCAAGTCCCTCAGTCCTTGGGGAAACCTGCCCTCGCGGACGGGCGCCTCCCCGCGGCGATCAGTCGCCTTCGCCGGGTTCGGGCGAGAAATATTTTTCGAGCTTGTTTTCCTCGCCGCGCATGGCGTCGGCGTCGTCCGGGGCGTCTTTCTTGGTGGTGAGGTTGGGCCATTCCGCCGAATATTTGGCGTTCAGTTCCAGCCACTGCTCAAGGCCGCTCTCGGTATCGGGCAGAATCGCCTCGGCCGGGCATTCCGGCTCGCAGACGCCGCAATCGATGCATTCGCTGGGATTGATGACGAGCATGTTCTCGCCCTCGTAAAAGCAGTCCACCGGACAGACCTCGACGCAATCCATGTACTTGCACCGGATGCAATTGTCGGTGACGACATAAGTCATGGCTGCGTATTCCTCTTAGAAGGCCTCGTTTCGGTTGGCCGCTGCTATGGGAACATCTGCCCCCGCGTCAAGCACTCTGTAGCAGGCCTGTGCCTCGGGGGCAGGCCCGCGGCGCTCTGGAAGGGAAAGGATTTCTATCACCCGCACGCCTCCAGCTGTGGGCAGGGTCAGCACATCGCCGGTCACGACCTTCTGATGGGCCCGTTCCACGCGGCGTCCGTTGAGCCGCATATGGCCCTCTTCGGCCAATGTCTGGGCAAGGGGACGCGTTTTGACGAGACGCAGGAACCAGAGAAGCTTGTCGATCCTCATGCCTGCCTCTCTTTCTATCTGCCGAGCAGTTCGCCCAGCGCCGCAAAAGCGCTGTCGCTGCGCCTGGGATCGGGCCGGGCGGTCTGGACCTCGCGCTCCTGCTGGCGCTGCGGCGGGCGCCAGCGCCAGCGTACCGGCGCAGGCGCGCCGTGGGCGCCTTCCGGCAGAGGCCGGGGCATCAACGCCTGGAATCCGCCGAAACGCAGCAGCCGGGCATAAGAGGCCGTGGTCAGGCCCATGGACACGGCGCGGGCCGGATCGAGCGAGAAGGAGCGCGAGGGGCCCCTATTGCCGCTGGCGGCGGAGCGCGCCTCGTGCGCCTCGCGCAGCAGCTTTTCCGCCATGTCGAGGCGGATCAGCTGCTTGCCGAGATTGCGATAGCCGGGGGCCTTGTGGCGTTTCGCGGCATCCATGGTGGGGGGCATCGCCGGATCCGGCTCGCCGCCGGGCACGTCCTTTCCGGCGATCTTCGCAAGCTGGCGCCAGAGCGCGATCGGGCCGGGGCGCAGCATGGCCGGGACGAACAGGTCGAGCGCGCCGACGCGCACGCCCAGCTTGGCCAGCATCGTGCGGCGATTCTTGTCGAGCCGGTCCACACCGGAACCGTCGCGCGCGGTCATGCCGCCGCGATCGACCAGGGTGATGAGCAGGGCGCGCAGGTCCGGCCCGGCATCCTCGGCCCGGCTTGCCTCGTCGAGTTTGAGCAGGGGGGCGAGCGGTTCGAGCGCGGTGACTAGCCAGGCTTCGAGTGCCGCCACCAGCGCCTTGCGGGCAGGTGCGGGAATCGCATCGAGCACGCGGTCCGGCACCAGCACGGGGGCGAGCAGCGAGCGTCCCGCCGATAGCGCGGCGATCTTCTCGCCCTCCCAGGTTAGGCGGCCACCTTCCAGCGCGAGTGGGGCGACGCCTTCGTGAATCGCGGCGGTCAGCGCTTCGGCGCGGGACTGGAGCAGCGCGGGCAAGTGACGCTCGGCGGCGGCCAGCAGCAGCTTGCGGTCGGAAAGCCGGGCGGCGGGATCGACCTGGAAGGCGAAGCCGTGGAGCGAGCCGATGTGCTCGCCTTCGACCAGCACTTCCGTCTCTTCGAGGCGGACCGAGAGCAGTCCGGCGTCGGGGCCGAGTTTTTTCATGAGCACGGCGGTCCTGCGGTTGATGAATCGTTCGGTGAGTTTGCCATGGAGGGCATCGGAAAGGCGAGCCTCCACGGCACGGGCGCGGGCAGCCATTTCCTCGCGGGCGAGCACCCAGTCCGGGCGCTGGGCGATATAGGCCCAGGACCGGATGGCGGCGATGCGGCCCTGGAGGGTATCGATGTCGCCGCCGGTCAGGTCCAGCCTGGCGATCTGCTGGGCGATGAAGTCGGCGCCGAGTTCGCCGTGCCTCAGGTCCTGCCAGAGCCGGGCGACGAAGCGCGAATGAGTCTCCACCCCCTGCTGGCGGAAATCGGGCAGGCGGCAGACTTCCCAGAAGCGGCGCACCATGGCCTGGCCGTGCAGGCTGTCCATCACCGTGCCGTCTTCGGAGAGACGCTTGAGCACGGCAAGGTCGATCGCCTCGGGCGCGAGCACCAATCCATCGCGGCCGGGCGGGGTTTCGAGGTCCGAAATCAGCATGGCCACGCTGTCGAAGCGCGGCTCCGGGTCGCGCCAGAACAGTTTCGTCAGCGGCGGGAAGCGGTGTTCCTCGATCGAGTAGACTTCGTCCGGTTCGAATTCGGAATCGTGTCCGCCGGAGCCGGTGAGGGTGCCGAAGGTGCCGTCCTTCTGGTGACGCCCGGCGCGCCCGGCGATCTGGGCCATCTCGGAAGTCGTAAGGCGGCGGTGGCGCTGGCCGTCGAACTTGGAGAGTCCGGCGAAGGCGACATGTTCGACATCGAGGTTGAGGCCCATGCCGATGGCGTCGGTGGCGACGAGGTAATCCACTTCGCCCGACTGGTAGAGCGCGACCTGGGCATTGCGCGTCTGCGGGCTCAGCGCCCCCATGACCACGGCGGCGCCGCCCCGGAAGCGCCGCAGCATCTCGGCGATGGCGTAGACCTGCTCGGCCGAGAAGGCGACGATGGCGCTGCGGGGCGGGATGCGGGAAAGCTTCTTCGATCCGGCATGGGTGAGGGTGGAGAAGCGCGGGCGCGTCACCACTTCCACGTCCGGCACCAGCGCCTTCACCATGGGTTCCAGCGTGGAGGAGCCGAGGATCATCGTCTCCTCGCGCCCGCGCGCGTGCAGCAGGCGGTCGGTGAAGACATGGCCGCGCTCGCGGTCGGCGCCGAGCTGGGCCTCGTCGATGGCGACGAAGGCGAGGCTGCGCTCCGTTACCGGCATCGCTTCCACGGTGCAGAGCAGGTAGCGCGCGTCCTTGGGTTCGATGCGCTCCTCGCCGGTGATCAGGGCGACGTTCTTCTCGCCCTTGATCTTGCAGACGCGGTCGTAGACCTCACGCGCGAGCAGGCGGAGCGGGAAGCCGATGGCCCCGCTGGAATGGGCGCAAAGGCGCTCTATGGCGAGGTGAGTCTTGCCGGTATTCGTGGGACCGAGCACCGCCTTCACCCCGCTGGGGGCGTCCTTTCGCGACGAGGCATGCCGGTCGTGAACCATTATGAGGGCGAATGTGGCACCGCCTCCAGCCCCCCGCAAGTCTCGGCTCGTCGAAAGGAGGGTGAAAATCCACGGAATTAGCGGGAGATTAACCTTGAAGGGGCAGAAGCGCCCTCGGACATCGGGCTCCCTGCGGGATCGGAGGAGTCCTTCTCGCCATTGATGGCGGCATATTCTTGCGGTGGGAAACGGGCATCTTGTTCAAGGGGCTGGAGCACTCTGGGGAAGCAACCGCGCATGTCGCGGCGCTTTCGCACGACCAGATGCTGCAGGATTCCGCGACGAACGAGTCTTCAGGACCTGCCGATAAGCCGCGGCTCTCCCGCTGGAAGCACGCCATCGAGCGCTGGTGCCACGAGGTGGAGATCGCGCCCGACCTGGCCTGCGACATCGGCAGCCGCCGCTGGTTCCGGGGCCTCGCGACGATGCTGGGGCTGGGCGCCGCCGCCTTGGCGTTGTGGCCCGACTTTTCCGCTGTGGAGGCGGCGACGCCGCTGGCCGATCGCAGCCGCGACGAATTCCGCAGCCAGACCATCTCGCCGCTGGCGCTCGGCGCCGACAGCGGGCGCCACATGGGGGCCAGTCCGCTGGTGCGTCCGCTTGCCAATGTGCCGGAGCGGCCCTCGATCCAGCTGGTCTCGACCCTGGGGCAGGGGGACAGTTTCGCCCGCATGCTGGAGCGTGTCGGGGTGGGCGCGGGGGACGTCTCTCAAATCACCGGGCTGATCGGCCAGGCCGTGCCGGTGGACGATCTCGCCTCGGGGACGCGCTTCGACATCACCATGGGCCGCCGTCCTGCGGCCCATGCGCCGCGCGCGCTCGATTCGATGGATTTTCGCGCCCGTTTCGACCTCGATCTTTCGGTCGAGCGCCGCCCCGGCGGCGGACTCGCGCTGATCCGCCATCCGATCCGGGTGGACGAGACGCCGCTGCGCATTCGCGGCACGGTGGGTTCCAGTCTCTATCGTTCGGCGCGCAATGCCGGGGCGCCGGTCGGCGCGATTCAGGACTACCTGCGCGCCATCGATAAGTATCTCAGCCTGGAAAGCGATATCGCCGCGCAGGACCAGTTCGACATCGTCGTGGCCTACAAGCGTTCGGCCAAGGGCGAGCGCGAGGTGGGCAGCCTGCTCTATGCGGGGCTCGAACATGGCGGCAAGCCGCGCGTGCAACTGCTGCGCTGGGGCAAGGACGGCCAGATGATCGCGTCCTCCGCGCTCACCCAGGCACGGGGCGCGCCGGGTGGGGCGCCGGTGGCGGGGCATATGACCTCGCCTTACGGCAAGCGCCGCCATCCGATCCTCGGCTTCGTGCGGATGCATGCGGGGATCGATTACGGTGCGCGCTACGGCTCGCCGATCTATGCGGTGGCGGACGGCGTGGTGAATTTCGCGGGGCGGCACGGCGGCCACGGCAACTATGTGCGCCTCGGCCACGGCGGCGGGCTCGATACCGGCTACGGCCACATGAGCCGGATCGCGGTGAAGCGCGGCGCGCGGGTCAAGGCCGGGCAGGTGATCGGCTATGTCGGCTCGACCGGACTCTCGACCGGGCCGCACCTCCATTTCGAAGCCTATCGCGGCGGCCGCACGATCAACCCGGCAGGCCTGCGCTTCGTCTCGCGTCCGCAGATCGACGGCAAGGAAAAGGATGCCTTCCGCGCGAAGTTGGGCGCGATGCTGGGCATCCAGCCCGGCGAGGCCCTGGCCGCCATTGCCGCGCCCGCCGAAACGCAGGCGGATGCGCTGCGGGAAATCGACAAGCTGGCGCCGGGGGCGGGGGAATAGGCGCGGGCCTTTCGCCGAAAGTGATGCCCTGCTGCTTTCCGCCAAAGCTCCGCTCATCCTGAGCTTGTCGAAGGGCGCTCATCCTGAGCTTGTCGAAGGATCAAGGTACCGCGCCACGCCGCCTGGGGCTTCGACAGGCTCAGCCTGAGCGGGGTGAGGGGGCGGCGCGTGGTCAAGAGGGGCGCGGGTAAGAGGGCTTGTGAGGGCAATCGGGGAATCGCCCGCATGCCCTTGGCCCGCATCCCCTTGGACAGTCCGTCACATTGAACCGGCCGGACTTTTCCGGCAATCAGGCGGCCATGACCGGATCCTATCCCCACACCCGCCTGCGCCGCGCGCGCTCCACGGCCTGGAGCCGTGCCATGTACCGCGAGACGGTGCTGACCCCGGCAGACCTGATCTGGCCGGTCTTCGTGACCGAGGGCGAGGGCGTCGAGCAGCCGATCGCCTCGCTGCCCGGCGTCTCGCGCTGGTCGGTGGACCTGCTGGTGGAGCGCGCCCGGGAAGCTGCCGATCTCGGCATTCCCTGCCTTGCCCTGTTCCCGGATACCCAGCCCGAGCGCCGCAGCGACGACGGGGCCGAGGCGCTCAATCCCGACAACCTGATGTGCCGCGCCCTGCGCGCCATCCGTGCGGAGCTTGGCGACCGGATCGGCCTGCTGACCGACGTGGCGCTCGATCCCTATACCAACCACGGCCAGGACGGGCTGCTGGGGACGGACGGCTATGTCCTCAATGACGAGACGATCGCGGTGCTGGTCGGCCAGTCCCTGAATCAGGCGCGCGCCGGGGCCGACATCATCGCGCCTTCCGACATGATGGATGGCCGCATCGGCGCGATCCGCGATGCGCTGGAGGACGAGGGCTTCGTCAACGTCCAGATCATGAGCTATGCTGCCAAGTATGCCTCGGCCTTCTACGGCCCGTTCCGCGATGCGGTGAACACGCGCGGGCTGCTGAAGGGCGACAAGAAGACCTACCAGATGGACCCCGCCAATACGGAGGAAGCGCTGCGCGAGGTCGAGATGGACCTGGCCGAAGGCGCGGACAGCGTGATGGTGAAGCCGGGGCTGCCCTATCTCGACATCGTGCGCCGGGTGAAGGAGACCTTCGAGGTTCCGGTCTTCGCCTATCAGGTCTCCGGCGAATACGCGATGATCGAGGCGGCGGTGGCAGCCGGCGCGGCGGACCGCGATGCGATGGTGCTGGAAACGCTGCTGGCCTTCAAGCGCGCGGGCTGTTCCGGGGTGCTGACCTATCACGCCGTCCACGCCGCGCGCCTGCTTCGAAAGTGACGCCGTGACGGACTTCAGGCTGGAGACCGAGCGGCTGGTGCTGCGCAACTGGCGTGCCGGGGACATGGCCCGCTTTGCCGAAGTCACCAATACGCCGGAGGTCATGCGCTGGCTGGGCGGCGTGATGGACGCGGAGCGGCTGGCGGCTTCGGAAGGCCGCATGCTGGCCCTCCACGAGAGCCATGGCCACACGTTCTGGATCGTCGAGCGCAAGGCCGACGGCGGCGATTTCTCCGGCGAGATGCTGGGCTTCTGCGGGCTCAAGAAGATCGATGCGCCGGGGGCCTCGTTCCCCGGTGAATTCGAGATCGGCTGGCGCCTGCGCAGCGATTCCCACGGCAAGGGCTATGCGAAGGAGGCCGCCACGGCTTCCCTCGATGCCGGATTCGATCGGTTCGGCGCGAAGGAGATCTTCGCCATCACCGTGATCGAAAACGCGCCGAGCTGGGGCCTGATGTGCCGCCTCGGCATGCGTCGCCGTGAGGAACTCGACTACGACGATTTGCGCTTCGAACCGCCGCTGCGCCACACCATCGTCTATTCGATCACCCATGCGGAATGGAGTGCGCAGAGGACATGACGAATCGCAGCGACGTGACCGTGCTCGCTTTCGGCGGCAAGGCACCGCGCGTTCATCCGAGCGCCTTCATCGCGCCCGGCTGCCGCATCATCGGTGACGTAGAGATCGGGCCGGACGTCAGCATCTGGTACAATTGCGTGATCCGCGCCGACGTGAACCGCATCGTCATCGGCGCGCGGACCAATGTGCAGGACGGCTCGGTGATTCACTGCGACAGCCCCAAGCCTTCGCGGCCGGAAGGCTACCCCACCCTGATCGGAGAGGACGTGCTGATCGGGCACATGGCCATGGTCCATGGCTGCACGCTGGAGGACCGCGCTTTCGTAGGGCTTGGCGCGATCGTCATGGATGGCAGTCATATCGAATCGGACGGCATGCTGGCGGCCGGCGCGCAGCTTACCGGCAAGCGGATCGGGGCGCGGCAGCTGTGGATGGGCCGCCCGGCGAAGTATGCGCGCGATCTTGATGATGCGGCGATCGCGGCGAACCAGGCGGGCGTCCAGGCCTATGTCGAACGCGGCCGCCGCCATGCCGAGGCGCTGGGACTGAAGGACTGATGGCCAGGGCCAAGGTTGCGTTACCGACTGCCGAGGCCGTTCGCGCTTTGCTCGATGGGGAGGGTCGCCTTGCGGTGCGCGTTACCCCCGGGGCCAAAGTGGAAACGCTGGAGATCGTCGAAGGTCGCCTCCTGGTGAAGGTCAGGGCCAAGCCGGAGGACGGCAAGGCCAACGAGGCCGTGCGCGCCCTGATCGCGGCGGCGCTGGATATGGCCCCGTCCCGCGTCGAACTGCTGCGCGGCGCCACGTCCCGCGAAAAGCTGTTCCACGTGGAACTTCCTCCCCGTGCCGGGGAGGGGGACCATGCGTAGCATGGTGGAGGGGCACTGGACTGCCCCTTCATCATCCATCCCTCGACAAGTTCAGGATGAGCGGGCGTGGTTCTCTGCCGCCTTATAGAGTCAACGCGCCATGTTCCGGGCCATGCGGGTCAGCACATCGGTCATCGCCTGTGCCACGTTCGCCGGTTTTGGCGCGATATCGGCAATGGCGCGGGTCATCGCTTGGGCCCATTGATCGGCCGTGGTGCGATCGATGGGAAAATCCCGGTGCAGGCTCATCATGCATTTGCCGGGATTGGCCTCGAACCAGTCGCGCGGTCCTCCGGCCCAACCGGCGAGGAAGCGGGGGAGGGACCGGCGCATCGGCGCCAGATCCTCGGCATGCATCGCCCGCAGCGCGGCATAAGCCGGATCCTGCTCCATGAGATCGTAGAAACGATTCGCGATCGCTTCGAACACGGGCGCACCGCCGATCATGTCGTGCGGGGTGGTGGGGGCGTCGGGCGTTCTGGGCACGGGCAGGTCTTTCACACGCAGGAAGGGAGCCTGTCTTCTAGCGGTTCTGTTCCACGTGGAACTTGATGCCGGTCAATCCCGGACCATCGCCTTCAGGGTTTCGATCCGATCCGCCTCATGGGCTGGCTTGTCCATGCGGATGCGGTGGATGCGGGGAAAGCGCATGGCAAGGCCGGACTTGTGGCGCTTGCTGAGATGGACCGAATCGAAAGCGACTTCCAGCACCAGCGACTTGTCCGTCTCGCGCACCGGGCCGAAGCGGTTGACGGTATGGCTGCGGACGTGGCGGTCCAGCCATTTGAGTTCTTCGTCGGTGAACCCGAAATAGGCTTTTCCGACCGGGAGCAGCTCGGCGCCAGAATCAGGGCCAGCATCAGGATCACCGTCCCAGCAGCCGAAAGTGAAGTCGGAATAGAACGAGGATCTCTTGCCGCTGCCGCGCTGGGCGTACATCAGCACGCAGTCGATCAGCAGCGGATCGCGTTTCCACTTGTACCAGAGCCCGGTCTTGCGGCCTGCGACATAAGCGCTGTCCCGGCGCTTGAGCATCAGGCCCTCGATGGCATTGTCCCGCGCGCCTTCGCGGATCCTGATCAGTTCGGCGAAATCGGCGGCGGGGATTACGGTGCTCAGGTCGAAATGCTCGGGATCGAGACGGGTCGAAAGCGCTTCAAGGCGGGCCCGTCGCGCGTGCCAGGGGAGGGGGCGCAAGTCCTCCCCCTCGATGATCAGGGCATCGTAGAGCCGCACGAAAGCCGGATATTCCGCCAGCATCTTCTTCGACACCAGCTTGCGGCCGAGCCTCTGTTGAAGCGCGTTGAAGCTGGCGGCGCCGCCCTCCTCGCCGCCCTGGTGGATGCCCCGTACCAGCAGTTCGCCGTCCAGCACCGCATCCACGTGAAGCGCGGCAGCGATCTCGGGGAATGTGCCGGAAATATCGTCGCCGGATCGGGAATAGACCCGCGTGTTCTCGGCGACGCGGACCACCTGCACGCGGATGCCGTCCCACTTCCACTCGGCGGCATAGTCGGCAAGGTCGAGCTGCGCATCCTCCAGCGGATGGGCGAGCATGAAGGGGCGGAACAGCGGCAGGTCTTCGGAACTCGGCGCCGCCGCGCCGCGCGCCGCCCAGTCGAACAGGGCGAGATAGGGCGGCTGCTGGCCATGCCAGTGCTCTTCCACGTCTTCCACCGAAACGCCGAAAGCCTGCGCGAAAGCGGTCTTGGCGAGACGGGCGGAAATGCCGATTCGCATCGCGCCGGTCGCCAGCTTGAGCAGGGCATAGCGTCCCTCGGCATCGAGCCGGTCGAGCAGCTGGGGCAGCTCGGTCATGACGTTGGCGCGAGTCATGCGGGCGAGGGCGTCTACCGCCTCGCTGACGGAGGGTGCCCCATCGGAAGGCGTCTCGGGATTCGGCCAGAGCAGGCTGGCGGTCTCCGCGGAATCGCCCACATAGTCGCGGCTCAGGGTCCAGAGAACGGGGTCGATCCGCTCGCTCATCAGGTTGCGGATCGTCGAACTCTTCACGGCCGGGAAGTCGAGGCCGTCGGTCAGCGCGGCCAGCGCCCATCCGCGATCGGGGTCGGGCGTCTCGCGCAAGTAATCGGCCAGGAGCCGGAGCTTGGCATTGCGGCTGCGGGTGTAGACCAGCGCGTCGAGGAGGGCGGCGAAGCGTTCCATCAGGCTTCGCTCAATGGATCGAACACAAAACTCCGTCGTCCCCGCGAAGGCGGGGACCCCGCTTTTCTGGCGGCGAGGCGGTAAGAAAGCGGGACCCCCGCCTTCGCGGGGGCGACAAGGGATGAGGGTGGCGGCTCTTTGCGCACCTCAATCGTCCTCGTCTTCATAGCCCACCAGAGCCAGCGCTCGGGCCTTGCGCTGATTCAGCTGGCACCAGCGCAGCATCGCTTCCTCGCGGCCGTGGGTGATCCAGGTTTCCGCCGGATTTACGTCGATCACGGTCTGAGTCAGTTCGTCCCAGTCGGCATGGTCGGAAATCACCAGCGGCAGTTCGATCATGCGCTGCCGGGCGCGCTGGCGCACGCGCATCCAGCCAGAGGCCATCGCGGTGACCGGGTCCGGCAGGCGGCGGCTCCAGCGGTCGTTGAGAGCTGAGGGCGGCGCGATCACCACGCTTGCCGCGAGATCCGCTTTGGCGACGTCGCTGACCAGACGCAGTTCGCCCAGATCGACGCCGAGCTCCTCGTAGAGCCGGCACATGCGCTCCATCGCGCCGTGGAGGTAGATCGCGTCATGATGGCCGGCGCGGCGCAGCTCCGCGATCAGGCGCTGGGCCTTGCCGAGCGCATAGGCGCCGACCAGCACGCAGCGGTCGGGATTGGCGGCGAGGGCGGCGAGCAGCTTGGCCATCTCGTGCTCGACCGGGGGGTGGCGGAATACCGGAAGGCCGAACGTGGCCTCGGTGATCAGCACGTCGCAGGGCGTCACTTCGAAAGGCGGGCAGGTGGGATCGGCGCGGCGTTTGAAATCGCCGGTAACCACGATCCGCTCGCCCGCGTGCTCCAGCAGGATCTGCGCGGAGCCGAGGACGTGCCCGGCGGGCACGAACGTGGCGGATACGCCGCCGCGCAGGCGCAGAGTCTCGCGGTAGGCGACCGGCACCGCGCCTTCGTCGGTGGCATAGCGCAGCTTCATGATGGCGAGCGTTTCCGGGGTGGCCACGGTTTCGCCGTGCCCGCCGCGGGCATGGTCGGCATGGCCATGAGTCACCAGCGCCCGGTCCACGGGGCGGCTGGGGTCGATCCAGCAATCGGCGGGGACGACATGGATTCCCCAGGGTTCGGGTCTGATCCAGGAGAAATCGCGGGCCATGGATGAAAAATGGGGCGGGAACCGCGTGGTTCCCACCCCATTTTTTACGTCACGCCTGGGCTTCGACAAGCTCAGCCTGAGCGGATCAAAATATGCCATCTCCTCCCGCTCAGGCTGAGCCTGTCGAAGCCCCCTGAGGCGGGAGAGATGACCTCAATCGTCCGCGTTGGCTTCCGGCTGCGGGCCGGGCTTTTTCGAGGACTTCTTGGCCGGGGCCTTCTTCTTGCCCACCACCTTGGGGGCGGCGGGGGTCAGTTCGAAGTTCAGCCCGTCTTCCTTCACCGAGACATGGACTTCGCCGCCGTGGGCCAGCTTGCCGAACAGCAGTTCTTCCGCCAGCGGCTGCTTGACCTTCTCCTGGATCACGCGGCCCATCGGGCGCGCGCCGTAGAGCTTGTCGTAGCCGCGATCGCCCAGCCAGGTGCGCGCGTCGGAGTCGAACTGGATGTGGACGTTCTGATCGGCCAGCTGGAGTTCCAGCTGAAGGATGAACTTGTCCACCACCCGGCTGATCGTGTCCTTGGCGAGGTAGGCGAAGGGTACGATGGCATCGAGACGGTTGCGGAATTCCGGCGTGAACATCTGCTTCACCGCCTCGTCCCCGGCATCTGCCTTGGAGGTGTCGCCGAAGCCGATGCCCTGGCGGGCCATGTCGGACGCGCCCGCATTGGTGGTCATGATCAGGACCACGTTGCGGAAGTCCACGGTCTTGCCGTGGTGGTCGGTCAGGCGGCCGTTGTCCATCACCTGGAGCAGGATGTTGAACAGGTCCGGGTGGGCCTTCTCGATTTCATCGAGCAGCAGCACGCAGTGCGGATTCTGGTCGATCGCATCGGTCAGCAACCCGCCCTGGTCGAAGCCGACATAGCCCGGAGGCGCACCGATCAGGCGGCTGACCGAATGGCGCTCCATATATTCCGACATGTCGAAGCGCTTCAGCTCGATGCCCATGATCGAGGCGAGCTGGCGGGCCACTTCGGTCTTGCCGACGCCGGTGGGGCCGGAGAACAGGAACGAGCCGATCGGCTTGTCCGGGTCGCGCAGGCCCGCGCGGCTGAGCTTCATCGCGGTGGACAGGACGCCGATCGCCTTGTCCTGCCCGAACACCACCCGCTTCAGGTCGCGTTCGAGATTCTCCAACGCCTTCTTGTCGTCGGAGCTGACCGACTTGGGCGGGATGCGCGCCATGGTGGCGATCACGGCCTCGATCTCGCGGGCGGTGATCGTCTTCTTGCGGCGGCTGGGGGGCACCAGCATCTGCATCGCGCCCACTTCGTCGATCACGTCGATCGCCTTGTCGGGCAGCTTGCGGTCGTTGATGTAGCGGGCCGAAAGCTCGACGGCGGTCTTGATCGCGTCCGGCGTGTACTTGACCTTGTGGTGTTCCTCGAAGGCCGAGCGCAGGCCGCGCAGGATCTTGATCGTGTCTTCCACCGTGGGTTCGTTCACGTCGATCTTCTGGAACCGGCGCAGCAGGGCGCGGTCCTTTTCGAAGTGGTTGCGGAACTCCTTGTAGGTGGTGGAGCCGATGCAGCGGATCGTGCCGCCCGACAGCGCGGGCTTGAGCAGGTTCGAGGCATCCATCGCGCCGCCGCTGGTGGCGCCGGCGCCGATCACCGTGTGGATCTCGTCGATGAAGAGGATCGCGTGGGGCATCTTCTCCAGTTCGGAGACGACCTGCTTCAACCGTTCCTCGAAGTCGCCGCGATAGCGGGTGCCCGCCAGCAGGCTGCCCATGTCGAGCGAATAGATGACCGCTTCGGCCAGCACTTCGGGCACTTCGCCCTCGACGATCTTGCGCGCCAGGCCTTCGGCTATGGCGGTCTTGCCCACGCCGGGATCGCCCACGTAGAGCGGATTGTTCTTCGAACGGCGGCACAGGATCTGGATCGTGCGGTCCACTTCGGGGCCGCGGCCGATCAGCGGATCGACCTTGCCGTTCAGCGCCTTCTCGTTGAGGTTGACGGTGAACTGGTCGAGCGCGGAATCCTTCTTGCCCGCGTTCTTGGCCTCGGCCTTTTCCTCGGGCGTGGGGGCATGTTCCTCGCTGCCCTTGGGATTGCGGTCTTCCACGCGCTTGCCGCCCTTGCCGATGCCGTGGCTGATATAGCTGACGGCGTCGAGGCGGCTCATGTCCTGCTGCTGCAGGAAGTATACGGCGTAGGAATCCCGCTCGGAAAACAGCGCGACCAGCACGTTGGCGCCGGTGACGGTGTCCTTGCCCGAGGACTGGACGTGGAGAATGGCGCGCTGGATCACGCGCTGGAAGCCTGCGGTGGGGGCGGGATCGCCCTTTTCCTCGGTCTTGAGCGACTGGTATTCCTGGTCGAGATACTGACGGACCACGTCACCGAGGTCGCCAAGCTCCACGCCGCATGCCTGCATGACCTGTGCCGCATCCGGATCGTCGATCAGGGCGAGCAGCAGGTGCTCCAGCGTGGCATACTCGTGGCTGCGCTCGGAAGCGTGCGACAGGGCCGAGTGCAGTGTCTTTTCCAGGCTTTGCGCGAAACTTGGCATCTAGAAAACTTTCATTTGGGAGGGGGACTCTCCTTGCCCGAACCCGGCCTCGTCAGAGTATGGGGCCAGAGTATGGGCGGATGAGTGTTGGGAGGGCTGGGTTTCATTTCATATATAGGGACACTCCGAAGGGTTGCGAGGGTGACGTGAAAGGATCGGATCCAGTGTGGCGCCGATCATGCTTGATCCGGCCTGAATGGGGTTTTGAACAGCGCCTCCGCCGCGCGCATGTGCGCAGAGGCTTTCTGGCGATGTGCCCTGATCCGTTCGATTTCCGATTCGAGAAGAACGATGCGTGCATCGAGTTCGTCCAGCGAAAAGCGATCCAGGCTTTCGCTGGCGAGAAGGCTGGCGGCTCCGAAGTCTCCTTCGGGCGACCGCCGCCGCGGTCGATCGTCCTCGTCCATTGCACCGCAGCATCGGACTGTACTTTAGACCTGTCAATGGCCAGAAAATATGTTCCACTTCAAAGTGGGACTGTGGCAACAGGATAGGTATGTTAGCTAACTCACCCAAGACCATGACCGCGATCGGCTTCGAAGCGCCCGGCGGTCCCGAGGTTCTACAGCCCGTGACCGTGCCGGTGCCTGTGCCGGGACCGGGCGAGGTCCTCGTCAAGGTAGCCTTCGCGGGCGTGAATCGGCCCGATGTGGTGCAGCGGCAAGGGAAATACCCGCCGCCGCCCGGCGCCTCGCCGCTGCCGGGGCTGGAGATCTCCGGGCAGGTCGTGGCCCTGGGAGAAGGGGTGACGGAGCTGGATGTGGGCCGCAAGGTCTGTGCCCTGGTGGCGGGCGGCGGTTATGCGGAATATTGCCTGGCCAAAGTCGGCGCCTGCCTGCCGGTGCCCGAATCGCTGGCCATGGACGAGGCGGCGGCCCTGCCGGAAACCCTGTTCACCGTCTGGCACAATGTCTTCGAACGCGGCTGGGCGCGGGAGGGGGAGACGATCCTCATCCACGGCGGCACCAGCGGCATCGGCACGATGGCGACGATGCTCTGCCGCCAGTTCGGCCTTACGGTGATCGTCACTTGCGGCTCGCCGGAAAAGTGCGCGCGGGCGCTGGAAATCGGCGCGGACCATGCGATCGACTACAAGGCGGCCGACTTCGTGGCGGAAGTGGCGCGGATCACCGAGGGCAGGGGCGTGGATCTCGTGCTCGACATGATCGCGGGCGACTACGTCACGCGCAATCTCAAGTGCCTTGCACCCGATGGCCGCCATGTCACCATCGCCGTCCAGGGCGGCGCCAGGGCGGAGATCAACATGGCCGTGGTCATGGCGCGGCGCTACACGCTGACCGGATCGACCCTGCGTCCCCGGTCGGATTCGTTCAAGGCGCTGCTGGCGCAGGAGATCCGCGCCAATGCCTGGCCGCTGGTCGAGGAAGGCGTGCTGCGTCCGGTGATGGATGCCCGCTTCCCGCTGAAGGACGCCGCCGCCGCCCATGCGCGGATGGAGGCGGGCGACCATGTCGGCAAGATCGTGCTGGAGATCTGACGGCGTTTCCAGTCGAATCGTGGCGGCAAAGGGCAGAATCGAGTTGCCGAAAGCAAGGGTTTTGCTTGCCGAATGCACAAAGATTGCCTAAATCGGCTCTGTACGGCCGCTCCGCGAAGGGGCGGCCCTTATTGTTTCCGCCGGAGATAGAGACATGAGCCAGCCCACTCCGCTGATGCCGCACGCGACCGCCTCGTGGCTGGTCGACAGCACCGCGTTGACCTTCGAGCAGATCGCCGAATTCTGCGGCCTGCACATGCTCGAAGTGCAGGCGATGGCCGACGATCTGGCATCCAGCAAGTACACCGGGCGCGACCCCGTTCGTTCGGGCGAGCTGACGATGGAAGAGATCGAGAAGGGGCAGGCCAACCCCGAATACAAGCTGCGCATGCACAAGGTGCCGGTCACTTCGAACCGCACCAAGGGCCCGCGCTACACCCCGGTCTCCAAGCGTCAGGACAAGCCGGACGGCATCGCCTGGATCCTGCGCAACCACCCCGAGGTCTCGGACGCGCAGATCGGCAAGCTGATCGGCACCACCCGCAACACCATCGCCGCGATCCGCGACCGTTCGCACTGGAACATCGCCAATATCACGCCGAAGGATCCGGTTACCCTGGGTCTCTGCTCGCAGCGCGAACTGGACTTCATCGTCTTCAAGGCCGCCAAGAAGGCCGGTATCGAGGGCGAGGGCCAGACCGACGAGCGCCTGGTCGACGATCGCCAGGCCCTGATCGACGAACTGCGCGCAGAGCGTGAGGCCGCCTCGCGCGCCGCCAGCGAAGCCGCGCAGGAAGCCGAAGTCGCCGCATGGCTCGAAGCCAAGCGTGCTGCCGAAGCTGCCGGGGAAGAGTGATCGGGGGCGAGCGATCGCCTCCTCCTCACCGACCTGAATACGAAAAGGCCCGCGACAGGTGACTGTCGCGGGCCTTTTCGTTGTGCGCCTTATGGCGGCGGATCACTCGGCGGCGATGACGACTTCCGCCTCGCTGCTCGAACCTGCGTGGGGCAGGCGGGCGAGGGCGGGGGGCATCTGGCCGCCGTTGGGGCTGAGGCGGCCTTCGAGGCGCGCGCCCTGCTCGATGGTGAGCGCGTCGTAGGCGACATCGCCGATGATCTGCGCGCTCTTGAGGATCACCACTTCGCGGGCGGTGATCGTGCCGCGCACGATTCCGGCGATGCGGACCGATTCGGCGGAAACACCGCCGGCGATCTCGCTTTCCTCGCCCTGGACCAGGGCCTTGCAGGTGATGTCGCCGATCACGCGGCCGTCGATGTGAAGATCGGCCGAGGCTTCGATGTTGCCCGCGATCGTGATGTCGTTGCCGAGCATCGAGAAGCCCGAAGTCGGGCCGGTACGGTGGCTGGAGAAGTTCTTGACCATGGTTCTATCGGGCTTCTTGCTGAGCGTTGCGGGCGGCCTCCAGGAAGGGGCGCGGATTCATCGGGCGATTGTTGACCCGGACTTCGAAGTGAAGGTGGGGGCCGGTGGAGCGGCCGGTGCTGCCCATCGCGGCGATGCGGGTTCCGCCGTCCACCGCCTGCCCGACGCGGACGCCGAACGCGGAAAGGTGGCCGTAGCGGGTCATCAGGCCATTGCCGTGGCTGATCTCGATGCAGTTGCCGTAGCCCTGGCGCTGGCCCACGAAGGAGACCTTGCCCTTGGCGGCGGCGTAGATCGGCGAGCCCATGGGGCCGGGGAAGTCGAGACCGGCATGGAACGCAGCGCCTCCGGTGAAGGGGTCGGAGCGGTAGCCGTAGCTCGAGGAAACATAGGCGACGTGGGCGGGCTGGACCTGCGGGATCGAGGCGAGGCCGTTTTCCAGCGCGTCCATGCGGGCAAGGCTGAGGCCGAGGCGCTTGAAGCGCGGATCGAGCGAACCGTCGGCGCCGGTGGCGAGGGCTTCCAGCGGGCCGCCTTCGGCAACCTTGGAGCGGGCGCGGGCCATCATCGGAGCAGGGTTGAGGCCGAGGTTGCGGATCGTGTCGGAAGCCAGCGCGGCGCGGCGATCGGCATAGCGCGTCAGGCGATCGACCAGCGCGACCTGTCCGGCTTCGATCCGGGCCAGCTTTCCGGCTTCGGGCAGGTTCCCGTCGATGGTGGAGGCGCTGATCTTGGAGGCTGCGGGCTTGCCGCCTTCGGCGTCGGGCGCTCCGGCGTCTTCTTCGGGAAGCTCGCCGATATGGGCGTCGATCATCTTCTCGATGAACTGCTGGCGGCGGGAAAGGTCGGCCACGGTGCCGTCCAGGTCGTTGCGGAACTTCTGTACCTTGCCGGCGGCGGTGGCGACTTGTGCCTCCCGCGCGGCGAGGGCAGCGTGTTCGCTGCTGGCCGAGAACTGCGAGAAGGCCAGGGCGCCCATCGATACGCACCATACGCCGGCCAGCGAGAGGGCCACGCCTGCGGCGGCCTTCTGCATGCCCGAAGAGATGCGAATGAAGCGGACCTGCCCCTGCGACCGAACGATCAGCTCGCGATCCGGGAATGCCGCCTTCAGGCGCTTCGACAGCGCCCCGGCAGATGTGAGTTTCAAAACGACCCCGCGTAAGTTTCTCTGGCCCGCGTAAGTTTCTCCGGGCGTAAATTTCGTTGGCGACTTATTTTTCGGCCCGAATTGGGGCTTGCACTCGGGCTGGCGGGCTAGCAGGGGCGGGGCGGCAAGGCGAATCGACTGGCCGTGAGTCCTTGCAGAATCCGGCTGAAACGAGGATTCCGTGCGACGAAACGAGGAACCCGTGGCGATTACACGCCGGGCCGTTCATCTACCGTTTTGGGTGATTCGTCAAAAAAGTGCGATTTTTCAAGTGCTTTTTGCCAGCACGCGAGAGCGGGCGGTCGATCGGTGACACTGCGGTTCATCGGTGCTAGTCCGCTGCATATGACCCTTCAGAGCACGATATCCGCCGAACATCAGGTCGCCGAACATCAGGCGCAGGAAGTGCCAGAAGCTCTCTCCATGGCTCTGGTTGCGCGTCTGGCCGCCGATGGCCGGGCTGCCCAGCGCGTGCTGGCACGATTGACGGACGCGCAGAAGGCCAATGCCCTGCGCGCGGCGGCGGCAGCGCTGCGCGCGGCACAGCCGGCGATTCTGGAAGCCAACGCGCAGGATATCGCGGCGGGTGAGGCCAAGGGCCTGACCGGGGCCATGCTCGATCGCCTGCGCCTCGATCCCGCGCGTCTGGCCGGGATCGCCGATGCGGTGGAGCAAGTGGCGCAGCTGCCCGATCCGGTCGGAGACGTTATTTCCGAGAGCGAGCGGCCCAACGGGCTCAGGCTCTCGCGCGTGCGCATTCCGATCGGCCTGATCGGCATCATCTACGAAAGCCGCCCCAACGTCACCGCCGATGCCGCTGCCCTGTGCCTGCGTTCGGGCAATGCCGTGCTGCTGCGCGGCGGCAGCGAGGCGCTTCATTCGAATCGCGCGATACTGGCGGCAATGGTTTCGGGCCTCGAACAGGCGGGCGTGCCCGCTGCGGCGGTCCAGCTCGTGCCCACGCAGGACCGCGCGGTGGTCGGCGCCATGCTGACGGCGGCGGGCCTGATCGACATGATCGTGCCGCGCGGCGGCAAGAGCCTGGTAGCCCGCGTCCAGGCCGATGCCCGCGTGCCGGTACTCGCGCATCTCGACGGCATCTGCCACACCTACATCCATGCCTCGGCAGAGGCGGACATGGCGCGCGGCATCGCGCTCAACGCCAAGCTGCGGCGCACCGGCATCTGCGGGTCGATGGAGACCCTGTTGCTCGATACCCAGTTCCCGGCCTCGGCCGAAGTGGTGCGGGCGCTGGCCGATGCGGGCTGCGAACTGCGCGGGGATGCCCGCGCCCAAGCGCTCGATTCGCGGGTGCTTCCCGCCGCCGACGAGGACTGGGACACCGAATATCTCGACGCGGTGCTGTCGGTGGCGGTGGTGGACGGGCTGGACGCGGCGATGGACCACATCGCGGCGCATTCCTCCCACCATACCGATGCGATCGTCGCCGCCGATCCCGCTGCTGCCGAGCGGTTCCTCTCGGAAGTCGACAGCGCCATCGTCATGGTCAATGCCTCCAGCCAGTTTGCCGACGGCGGCGAATTCGGGCTGGGCGCAGAGATCGGCATCGCCACCGGCCGCCTCCACGCCCGCGGACCGGTCGCGCTGGAAGGGCTGACGACCTACAAGTGGCTGGTGCGCGGCACCGGGCAGGAACGGCCCTGATCCTTGCGCGCCGCCGCGTGAGTCCTTTCCATGCCTGACCGCAAAGGCCCGGTCGTCGGCCTGCTCGGCGGCAGCTTCAACCCGGCCCACGGCGGGCACCGGCGCATCAGCCTGTTCGCGGCCGGGGCGCTGGGGCTGGACGAGGTGTGGTGGCTGGTCTCGCCGGGCAATCCGCTGAAGTCGAAGGCGGGCATGGCGCCGCTGGCCGCGCGGGTGCTTTCGGCGCGCAGGCAGGCGCGCCGTGCGCCGATCCGGGTCACCGCGGTCGAGCGCGAACTGGGTACGCGCTACACGGTCGACACGCTGAAAAAGCTGGTCCGGCGCTATCCCAAATGCCGCTTCGTCTGGCTCATGGGCGCCGACAATCTGGCCCAGTTCCATCAGTGGAAAGACTGGCGGACCATCGCCCGACTCATGCCGATTGCGGTTATCGCGCGTCCGGGGTATGATGGCGCTGCCCTCGCGAGCCCCGCGATGGCCTGGTTGGGGAGGTCCCGGAGGCCCCACTCCAGTCTTCGTGGTCCGGGAAGGTGGAGCGCACCCGCGCTGGTGACATTGCGATTCGACCCCGATACGCGGTCGGCCACGGCGATACGCCAGGCCGATCCCGAGTGGGCCCGGAAGCTGATGAACAGGCTTCCGCAGGCTGGCTCGGGTAACGTGGAATCCGGGAATGCCGGATCGCTGAGAGACCCCGGTTCGCTGAGAGACGACGTCACCCACCGCCCGATACCCGGAGATGCAGCGTGAGCAGGCTTCCAGCCTCTCGTTCGCATGCCTCTCTTCGTGTACCCGGAAATCCAATGATCAGATCGCGCGCGGCGGGGCATTCCATGCCCGGCCGGGTCGGTCGCTGAAAGGAGCAGACCCTACTTAAGATGCCACAGGCACAGATACAGCCGGCTTCCACCGGCGCAACGCCCCCCAAGGTCGAGTCGGACGACCCGCAATTGGCCCTCGTCCTGCAGTCCCTGGACGACGACCAGGCGCAGGACATCGTGACCATCGATCTTGCCGGCAAGTCGAGCATTGCCGAATTCATGGTGATCGCCTCGGGCCGTTCGACCCGTCAGGTGGCGGCCATGGCGCAGAAGCTTGGCGAACGCCTCAAACATGGCGGCTTCGGCAACTCGCGCGTCGAAGGCCTTCCGGCTGCCGACTGGGTTCTGGTCGATGCGGGCGGCGTTGTCGTTCATCTCTTCCGTCCCGAAGTGCGCAGCTTCTACAACCTGGAGAGGATGTGGGGCTTCGACGGACCTTCCGGCGCGGCCTGAGCCGCACCCAAGGTCGATCGGAGAAGGCGGATAAAGCCGATGCCCGGCCCCTGGCCGGGCCCGACAGGCATTCCTGAGGCGTGGCGATAAAGTTGCGTCTTCGGGGTCCCCGAGGCTTTTCCCGATCTCCGGTCCCGAGTTCCAGCGATCATGCTTCTTCACATCATCGCCCGCGGCAAGATTGCGCGTTCGCCGGAAGGCGAACTGCTCGATCGCTATGCCAAGCGCCTGACCTGGCCGTTCCGGCATAGCGAGCTGCCGGACGTGGGCGGAAAAGTGCCCCCGCCGCAGCATACCCCGTGCCGCGAGGTCCTGCTGGACGAGCGCGGCAAGGCCATGAGTTCCGAGGAATTCGCGGCCCTGCTCGGCCGCTGGCGCGACGAGGGCGTGCGCGAGTGCCGCTTCCTGATCGGCGCTGCCGACGGCCATGGCGACGAGGCCCGCGCCCGCGCCGACCACTTGCTCTGCTTCGGCAAGATGACCTGGCCCCATCTCATGGCCCGCGCCATGCTGGCCGAACAGCTCTGGCGGGCGACGGCGATTCTGTCGGGCCATCCCTATCATCGGTCGGGGTGAGGGGAATCGTCCTTCTCTCAATTCGCCATCCTGAACTTGGTTCAGGATCCATCTTGCCGATCTAACTGCCGTCGATGGTCAGAAATGGATCCTGAACCAAGTTCAGGATGACGGTAGTCCGGCGTTCTCATCTTTCGCGGGACAGAGGCATGCGGTTGCCGCGAGGATTATCTCCCGAAAGCGGCGTGCTTTCCTCTTTTCGCGGGACTCGCGCTGGCCTAGTCATCCCGGCGTGAAACTCGCGTCCCGAAACCTCCTGATTACCGCCACGGCCGCGTTTGCGGTCGGCATGGCTGTGCTCGGCGGGCAGGCTTTGACCCAAACCGGCGCGCTGGCGGTGCTCGATCCGGCGGCCGATGCCACTTCGGTGCAGCGCGAGATGCTGGTGGCCCGGCGCGAAAGCGATGCTGCGCGCCGCCGTGCCGAAAAGCTGGAGCAGAAGGCGCGCCAGGTCAGCGAGCAGGCCGAACGGACCGCGCGGGAAACCGCCGCCGTGGCCGCGCGCATCCAGGAAACCGAAGCGGCCATCGCCGCCCAGCGCGCGCAAGTCCGGCTGATCGCGCTGCAACGCGTGGACTTGCGCGAGCGGCTTGCGGAAAAGCAGGCGCCGCTCGCGCGGCTGACCGGTTCGCTCCAGCGGCTTTCGCGCCGTCCGCCGCTGCTGGCGGTGCTGCGTCCGGGGTCGGTGCGCGATGCCGTCTACTTGCGTGCCCTGATGGACACGATGCTGCCGGAAGTGGAGCGCCGCACGCGGGCCTTGCGCGCCGAGATCGAGCGGGGCCGCGCGCTGGAGCAACAGGCCCGCGCGGCCGGTCATGAACTGGTGCAGATGGAAGGCGAGATGCGCGCGCGGCGCCGGGATCTTGCGATTCTCGAATCGCGCCAGCGTCTGGCGGGCCGCGCCGCCAGCGGCATTGCCGCGCGCGAGGGCGAACGGGCGCTGGCGCTGGCGGAGAAGGCCCGTGATCTGGGCGATCTGGTCGAGAGCATGGGCGAACAGGGCGAACTGCGCGCGCAACTGGCAGCCCTGCCGGGCCCGACCATGCGTCCGCCCCGGCCCGAAGAGACACGGGTGATCGCGGCATCGCAGTTCGTGCCGGTGCCCGAAGGCCTTGCCAGCTACATGCTGCCCGTCACTGGACGGCTGCTGACCGGTTTCGGCGAGATGCTGCCGGGGCAGGCGCCGTCGCGCGGGTTGACCCTGGCGACGCGGGCCAATGCGCAAGTCGTTGCCCCTGCCGCCGGGCGCGTGGCCTTTGCCGGCCCCTATCGCGGCTATGGGCGGATCGTCATCATCGAGCATCCGGGCGGCTGGACCTCGCTCGTGACCGGGCTTTCCCGGCTGGATGCCGACGTCGGGCGCCAGATCGTGGCGGGCGCGCCGATCGGCACGACCGGTCCCGGCGACCCCCGTGTCATGGTGGAGCTGCGGCGACAGGGCGAGGCGGTGAACCCATTGCGGTACATTCGCTCGTTGTGATTGTTTAAAAATTCGCTGAAAGCGAATTTTGGCGGCACCGGCCCGAGTCTTTGTTTGGTACGCCTTCGACATCCGTCGAAGGCTTGCGGCACCGGCCCACGCCCCCACCCGACCTCCCATTCAGTGTATCCTAGATGGGAGGTCGGGTGGGGGCGTGGGCCGGTGCC